>NZ_JALDUR010000002.1 GCF_023109675.1 Streptococcus parasanguinis
ATGGGACTTTTTGTGTACACTCAAAAAGCTCTATAATCTCTACAGTGGTTTTTACCCACTACAGAAATTATAGAGCCATTTTTGTTGGGAGAGAATCAAAAGAAGAAAGTACGGACCAAATATGGTATAATAGCTGTATGATTCAAATGATTTTTAATCTTTCAAGCCATCTATTGTTTATCTTTTTTGCCTATTACCTATTGATGAACCTAGTTCAATGGGAAAAGTTTATAAAAGTAAGTGCTGAAAATGCAGTTAAAATCCGTTTTTTGATCTTGATGATCAGTGTTGGAATAGGCTATCTAGCCAGCTCATTTTTTATCAGTGTTTATGAGATGAGTCGGCAGATTTTTATTGGCCAATTCTAGCCATATTTTATAAAAAATATGGTATGATAGAAAGCGTGACTTTAAGAAATTGGAGAACAATCCCGTATGGAAAAAATAATCGTTAATGGTGGTCATAATCGACTGGTTGGAACCGTCAAAATCGAAGGAGCCAAAAATGCTGTCCTTCCTCTTCTTGCTGCAACAGTTCTAGCAAGCGAGGGCGTGACAACCTTGAAAAATGTGCCTGTTTTATCAGATGTCTTTACAATGAACAATGTTGTTCGTGGGTTGAATGCACAAGTGACCTTCAATGAAGAAGAAAATACAGTTGTCGTAGATGCGCAAGCAAAATTATCAGAGGAAGCACCTTATAAGTATGTGAGCAAGATGCGGGCTTCTATCGTTGTCCTAGGTCCTGTCTTGGCACGCAATGGCCATGCCAAAGTTTCCATGCCTGGAGGCTGTACGATCGGTAGTCGTCCGATTGACCTCCACTTGAAAGGTCTGGAAGCTATGGGAGCTGAAATTACCCAAACAGCCGGCTATATTGAAGCAAAAGCAGATCGTCTCAAGGGAGCACACATCTATATGGACTTCCCATCAGTAGGGGCGACACAAAATATTATGATGGCGGCAACCTTGGCAGATGGAGTTACTGTGATTGAAAATGCAGCTCGAGAACCTGAAATTGTTGACCTAGCTCTCTTGCTGAATAAAATGGGGGCTAACGTCAAGGGTGCAGGAACTGAGACCTTGACCATTGTTGGTGTGGAGAGCTTGCACGGTGCAAACCACAATGTTGTGCAAGACCGCATCGAGGCTGGAACCTTTATGATTGGGGCAGCCATGACTGGTGGAGATGTCTTAATCGAAGATGCCATTTGGGAACACAACCGTCCGCTTCTATCTAAGATGCAGGAGATGGGTGTGACGGTAACCGAAGAAGAAAATGGAATTCGGATTCAGTCGGATATCAGTAAGCTCCGTCCAGTGACCGTTAAAACCCTTCCGTATCCAGGATTCCCAACCGATATGCAGGCTCAATTCACAGCCTTGATGGCCATGGCTAAAGGTGAGTCTACCATGATTGAAACGGTTTTTGAGAATCGCTTCCAGCATTTGGAAGAAATGCGTCGGATGGGCGTTCACTCGGATATTATGCGGGATACAGCTCGTATCGTTGGAGGGGAAAGCTTCCAAGGTGCAGAGGTTATGTCGACCGATTTACGAGCAAGTGCAACCTTGGTCTTGATGGGCTTGGTAGCAGAAGGAGAAACGAAAGTCAGCAAATTAAGTCACTTAGATCGTGGTTATTATCAATTCCATGAGAAATTGGTGGCACTAGGTGCAGACGTGAAACGTGTAGAGGAAGAAGACGATGAAAACTAATCTTCGCTATGTTGGAAAACAGCTAGGAATTGTCCTCCTGTTGGCTGTGATTGGAATCATCATTTTTGCAGTTGGTTTGGTCATTGGCTATGGAGTGATTGGAGATGGAAAAAATCCATGGTCCATTCTCTCTCCGGATACCTGGTCAGAAATCATTGGGAAGCTAACCGGCAAATAAGATTTAAATAACATTGAGTAAAAAGGAGAGCAGCGAATCGAGTCAGTGACCCATCTAGCGCTGCTCTTTTTTGGAGAGAGGCATGACAAAACAAACGTTAACCAAACGAACCAAACAAACCTTAGCAGGTTTTGTGGTGGCAACAGCCCTAGCAATCGGGGGCTATTATTTTAATCAACCGACGATAAAAGAAGCGACGGATCAGGTTGTTTCGGTGGTGACGAGTAGCCAACAAGAAACACCCAGTAAAGAGTTAGCTAGCTCTGTACTAACGAAATCTGCTCGTTCACAATTAGGAAATGACATAGAATGGAATGGCGCTGGAGCCTTTGTAGTTAAGGGGAATCGAACAGATCTGGATGCCAGTGTGGCTAGTCAACCCTATGCGGATAACAAGACAAAAGAAGTCAATGGAAAGACCGTACCGACAGTGGCCAATGCCATCATGACTAAGGCGACTCGTCAGTACAGAGATCGCGATGCAACAGGAAGTGGCCTAACCGATTGGAAACCTGCAGGTTGGCATCAGGTTCATAATCTGTCAGGCGAGTACGACCATGCTGTGGATAGAGGTCATCTATTGGGCTACGCCTTGATCGGCAATCTTAAAGGCTTTGACGCCTCTACTAGCAATCCCAAAAATATCGCCGTTCAAACGGCTTGGTCCAATCAAGCCAATGATCCTCATTCCACTGGTCAAAACTACTACGAGACCCTGGTTCGAAAAGCCCTAGATAAGAACAAGCGGCTCCGCTATCGGGTCACTTTGATCTACAATCAGCCGGAAGATCTGATTCCTTTAGGTTCTCAGATCGAAGCCAAATCGAGTGACGGGACTCTTGAGTTCAATGTCTTTGTTCCCAATGTTCAAAGTGGAATGAGCCTGGATTACCAGACAGGAAGAGTAACCATCCATCAATAAGCAAAAAAGCAGGTTTATTTAAGTTATTTTTAAGCATGGAGTGTTACAATTACATACCTTCTTTAAGAGAAAGGAGAATGTATGAGAACTATTTTTCGGTTTTTCAGAGGAATCCTTCGCATGGCTTGGAGTCTCTTTTGGGGATTTTTCTGGACCATTGCGATCAGTTTTCTCATCCTTGTGGGGATCATCTATTTCACAGATTCTCCTAGTTCTGGTATGGATGGGGTTGGGCGAGCTGCCCAAAAGGTTGTCTATCAAGTCGGCAATTTATTTGGTGATCAGGGCTTTGCATCGCGCTTTGGGTTGACACCTAGCTCACAGACCACGCAGACGGACAATCATGAGCATAGCGGTGCTCGCTGGGAAAAAGCGGAGGCCACGGTCTACCTGGATCCTAATATCAGTCAAACTTTTGTAAAAGCTTATCGGGATGCTATTGAGGCTTGGAACCAAACAGGCGCCTTTACCTTCAAGTTGGTTACAAATGAAAAAGAGGCTAATGTGGTCTTGACGGAAATGGATAACGCATCCGTTTCTGCTGCAGGAGAGACTGCTTCTCAGACCAACCTCTTAACCAACCGCTTCACCCACATCACAGTGCGTCTCAATCGCCATTATCTTTTAAATTATGTCTATAACTATAGTTATGATCGGATTGTCAATACAGCTGAGCATGAGCTAGGCCATGCCATTGGGCTGGACCACACTGATGGAGAATCGGTCATGCAACCAGCTGGCTCCTTCTACAGTATTCAGGATACAGATGTGGAAGCAGTCCGACAATTATACAAGGAAGAATAAAATACAATTTATCATTGAAAAGTTCTGGGCCCCAAGGGCTCAGGATTTTTTTGATGGCTCGTCTTTCCTTGTTTAATCTGAAAAAAGATAGTAAAATAGGGACATGATTATTTTACAAGCCAACAAAATTGAACGCTCTTTTGCAGGGGAGGTTCTTTTTGATAATATCAGCCTGCAAGTGGATGAACGGGACCGGATTGCCCTGGTCGGAAAGAACGGAGCCGGCAAGTCTACGCTCTTGAAAATCTTGGTGGGAGAAGAAGAGCCGACTTCTGGGGAAATCAATAAAAAGCGGGACCTTTCTCTATCTTATTTAGCCCAGGATAGTCGATTTGAGTCGTCCAATACTATCTACGATGAGATGCTCCATGTCTTTGACGATCTCAGAAAGACCGAGAAAACCTTGCGGCAGATGGAGCTTGCGATGGGGGAAAAAACTGGGGCTGACTTAGAAAAGCTCATGCAGGACTATGACCGTCTCTCGGAAGAATTCCGTCAGGCAGGTGGCTTCACCTATGAAGCTGATATTCGCGCCATTCTCAACGGCTTTAAGTTCGATGAGTCTATGTGGCAGATGAAGATTGAAGAGCTGTCTGGTGGGCAAAATACCCGTCTCGCTCTGGCCAAGATGCTCTTGGAAAAACCAAATCTCTTGGTACTGGACGAGCCGACCAACCACTTGGATATTGAGACCATTGCCTGGTTGGAAAACTATCTGGTCAATTATAGTGGGGCCCTTCTCATTGTCAGCCACGATCGCTATTTCCTCGATAAAGTTGCTACCATTACCTTGGACCTGACCAAGCATTCTTTAGATCGCTATGTCGGTAATTACTCTAGTTTTGTGGAGCAAAAAGAGCAAAAACTGCTGACGGAAGCCAAGAACTACGAGAAGCAGCAAAAAGAAATTGCTGCGCTGGAAGACTTTGTTAATCGCAATTTGGTGCGTGCGTCGACCACCAAACGGGCCCAGTCTCGGCGTAAACAGTTGGAAAAAATGGAGCGCCTAGACAAGCCGGAAGCTGGGACTAAGTCTGCTCATATGACCTTCCATTCTGATAAGACATCGGGAAATGTCGTCTTAACAGTAGAAGAGGCAGCCGTCGGCTATGACAATCAAATCCTGTCAGAGCCAATTAATTTGGATATCCGCAAGATGAATGCGGTCGCTATTGTAGGACCAAATGGGATCGGGAAATCTACTCTTATTAAGTCTATTGTCGGGCAGATTCCTTTTATCAAGGGAGAAGCTCGTTTTGGGGCCAATGTCGAGGTAGGCTACTATGACCAGACTCAGAGTAAGCTAACCCCTCACAACAGTGTCTTGGATGAGCTCTGGAATGACTTTAAACTGACACCAGAAGTGGAGATCCGCAATCGCCTGGGAGCCTTTCTTTTCTCTGGGGATGATGTCAAGAAAACTGTCGGCATGCTGTCAGGTGGAGAGCGGGCGCGTCTGCTCTTGGCCAAGCTGTCCATGGAAAATAACAATTTCTTGATTCTCGACGAGCCGACCAACCACTTGGACATCGATAGCAAGGAAGTGCTGGAAAATGCCTTGATTGATTTTGATGGGACCTTGCTCTTTGTCAGCCACGACCGTTACTTTATCAATCGGGTGACTACACAGGTCTTGGAACTGTCAGAAGAGGGCTCAACTCTTTACCTAGGCGACTATGACTATTATCTGGAGAAAAAAGCTGAGTTAGAAGCCCTAGCTGCAGCACAAGCAGAAGCTGTGCCTGTTTCTTCTACGGAGGAAGTCACAAGCAATGACTATCACCTGCAAAAGCAAAACCAGAAGGAACTCCGGAAAATCACCCGTCGCATTGAGCAATTGGAAGCAGAGATGGAAGAGCTGGATCAAAAAATCCAAGCCATCACCGAAACCATGCATAGCACCAATGATGCAGAGGATTTGGTCCAACTGCAAAGCGAGCTAGACCAACTGACTATTCAACAGGAAGCTATCATGGAAGAGTGGGCAGAACTGTCAGAGCAGGTGGAATAAATGGACGATCTTGGCAAAGTTTTTCGTGAATTTCGAATCAGTAAGAATTATTCGTTAAAAGAAGCTGCAGGAGAAGCCTGCTCGACCTCTCAATTATCCCGTTTTGAATTGGGGGAGTCGGATCTGACTGCGTCGCGCTTCTTTGAAATATTAGACAATATCCATGTGACGATTGAGAATTTTATGGATAAGGCTAGGAATTTTCAACACCATGAGCATGTCGCCTTGATGGCTCAGATTATTCCGCTTTACTATGCAAATGATATTGCTGGTTTTCAAAGGCTTCAAAGAGAACAACTGGAAAAGGCTACAAGTTCGACCAATCCCCTTTATTTTGAATTGAACTGGATTTTGTTACAAGGGCTGATTTGCCAGAGAGATGCCAGCTACACGATGAAGCAAAGTGATCTGGACAAGGTGGCAGATTATCTCTTTCAAACGGAAGAATGGACCATGTATGAATTGATCCTCTTTGGCAATCTCTACAGCTTTTATGATGTGGACTATGTCACACGGCTTGGGAGAGAAGTGATGGAGCGTGAAGATTTTTACAAAGAAATTGGTCGCCATCGCAAACTGGTCTTGATTCTTGCTCTGAATTGCTACCAGCATTGTTTAGAACACTGTTCTTTTGAAAATGCCAGCTATTTTGAAGCCTATGTAGAAAAGATTATCGGGAAGAGCATCAAGCTATACGAACGCAATGTCTTTCATTATCTCAAGGGATTTGCCCTCTATCAGAAGGGGCAAACAGAAGAAGGGCGGCAGCAAATGAGGGAAGCCATGCACATTTTTGATGTGCTGGGACTGCCAGAGCAGGTGGCCTATTATCAAGAACACTTTGATAAATTTGTAAAAAATGAATGTTCTAAATAGGACAGTGATAAAGGAGATTTTATGAACCGACATGCGGTCCAATTAATTAGTCGTGGAGCTATTAACAAAATTGGAAATATGCTCTATGACTATGGAAATAGTGTCTGGCTAGCCTCGATGGGGACTATAGGAAAGACGGTATTAGGGATCTATCAAATTTCTGAGTTAGTGACAGGGATTCTCGTGAATCCTTTTGGAGGAGTGATTTCAGACCGTTTTTCTCGTCGCAAGATTTTGATGACGACCGACCTGGTTTGTGGACTCCTTTGTTTGGCGATTTCTTTTATCACAAATGATAGCTTGATGATTGTGGCTCTTATTTTTGCCAATATTGTTCAGGCCATTGCCTTTGGTTTTTCTCGACCTGCCAATAAAGCTATTATTACCGAGGTAGTAGAGAAAGAAGAGATTGTGACCTATAACGCTCACTTGGAGTTAGTCTTACAGGTTGTTAGTGTCTGTTCACCTGTTTTTTCTTTCCTAGTTCTACAATTTGCCAGTCTTCATATGACCCTCTTATTAGATGCGCTGACCTTTTTCATTGCCTTTGTCCTAGTGGCTTTCCTTCCGAAAGAAGAAGCTAAGGTGCAAGAGAGGAAACAGTTTACCGGGAAAGATATTTTTTCTGATATCAAGGATGGGTTAGACTATATCTGGCATCAGAAAGAGATTTTCTTTCTCTTATTAGTGGCTTCTAGCGTCAATTTCTTTTTTGCGGCTTTTGAGTTTTTACTTCCCTTCTCGAATCGTCTATACGGGGTTAAAGGAGCTTATGCGACCATTTTAACGCTGGGAGCTATTGGATCTATTCTAGGAGCACTTGTTGCCAATAAAATGAAATCAAGTATGAGAATTCTCCTGTTTTTACTGCTTTTGGCAGGGATAGGAGTGTTCATAATGGGCTTGCCCCTTCCACCTTATCTTTCCTTTTCAGGAAATCTGGTCTGTGAATTTTTTGTGACCATTTTCGACATCCACGTTTTTTCCCAAGTACAAACCAAGGTGGAAGATGATTATCTGGGGAGAGTCTTGAGCACAATTTATACCTTGGCTGTTCTCTTTATGCCCATCGCCAAAGGGTTGATGACTTGGTTGCCAAGCGTCCGTATGGAATCATTTCTCTTGATTGGAGCTGGGGTTATTCTCTTTTCACTCTTGGCTCAGCTAGTAGCTAAGCAGCTTCAATCAAAAGAACAGTAGGGATCCTTTGATAAATTTGTGAACCATTAATTTTCCCAAATAGGGGACAAAATGAAAACCTCTTTCATGAACTGATACAATAGTTTCAGAAGATGAAGGAGGTTTTTTTATGAATCGACATGCAGTCCAATTAATTGCTCGTGGAGCTATCGATAAAATAGGGAATATGCTCTATGATTATGGGAATAGTGTCTGGCTGGCCTCGATGGGGACGGTGGGAAAAACGGTATTAGGGATTTATCAAATTTCAGAGTTGGTGACAGCTATACTAGCTAATCCATTTGGAGGCGTGATCTCAGATCGTTTTTCCCGTCGCAAGATTTTGATGATGACCGACTTGGTTTGTGGTCTCCTTTGTTTGGGCATTTCTTTTATTAGGAACGATCGTTGGATGATTGCGGCCCTGATTTTTGCCAATATTGTCCAGGCCATTGCCTTTGCTTTTTCTCGGCCTGCCAATAAAGCCATTATCACAGAAGTCGTAGAGAAAGATGAGATTGTGACCTATAATGCCCACTTGGAGTTGGTTTTACAAGTGGTCGGTGTCAGCTCTCCTGTGTTCTCTTTCCTTATTTTACAATTTGCCAGTCTCCATGCGACCCTCTTACTGGATGCCCTGACCTTTTTCATCGCCTTTGTCCTAGTTGCATTCCTTCCGAAAGAAGAAGCCAAGGTTCAAGAGAAGAAAAAATTTACAGGAAAAGATATTTTTTCGGATATTAAGGAGGGGTTACACTATATCTGGCATCAGAAAGAGATTTTCTTTCTCTTGTTGGTGGCTTCCAGCGTTAATTTCTTTTTTGCAGCTTTTGAGTTTTTGCTCCCATTTTCCAATCGCCTTTACGGGGTCAAAGGAGCCTATGCGACCATCTTAACCTTGGGCGCTATTGGCTCTATCATCGGAGCCTTGATTGCTAATAAATTTAAATCAAGCATGGAAATGCTACTTATCTTATTGATTTTAACAGGAGTAGGGGTCTTCATGATGGGCTTGCCCCTTCCGCCTTTTCTTTCCTTTTCTGGAAATTTGGTCTGTGAACTCTTTATGACAATTTTGAACATCCACTTTTTTACCCAGGTTCAAACCAAGGTAGAAGGAGATTATCTGGGCCGGGTCTTAAGCACCATTTTTACCCTAGCTATTCTCTTTATGCCCGTAGCTAAAGGATTGATGACTTGGTTGCCAAGTGTCCGTGTAGAATCTTTTCTCCTGCTCGGAGCTGGCGTCATTCTCTTTTCACTCCTAGCTCTAGTAATCGCCAAGAAATTACAAGCAAAAGAAGGTACATCAGCATGAAAAAAGCACCGATCGGTGCTTTTTAGTTGTTTTCTTTTTCTTCTGTCTTGATTTCTTTCTTTTCTTCTTCCAGTTGCTTTTGAGTGCTCTTGAGTTCTTTTTTTAGGGAGAAGCCCTTTGAAAAATTAACCAAGGTCATGACGAATGCACCCAAGAGGACACAGAGCAAGATCAGAATGATCAAGGGCAATTTAAATTGAATCAAGAGGAAATTCACGGTGACCGTTTGCATATTTGCAAGGGAAATACCAGCAATCAATAAAATTAAAAGTAATAAAGCAATGTAGTGTAGATTATTTTTGTTCATCATTATCTCCTTATTGTTCAGTCGGTGCCTTGCTTTTCACATCAGCGTATTCTTCCGGCTGCTCTAGGCTTAGAATCTCCTCATAAGCCGGTAGGGAAAGGTCCTTGCCATATTTATTTTTTAAAGCAGTGCTCACTAGTCGATAGGCCAAATTGGCATTTCGGGACAAGATAGGACCGTGGAAGTAGCTGCCAAAGACGTTCTTGTAATGAACCCCTTCGCACCCATCTTCTTTGTTGTTCCCATTTCCATAGACGACCTTACCCAGCGGTTTTTCATCCTCAGCCAAGAAGGTCCGACCTTGGTGGTTTTCAAAACCATAATAGGTTTCGTTAAATTCTTCGTTATGGATTTTGATATCACCGATATAGCGGTTGTTGACTTGGTTGAGCGTATAGTGGCCCATAATGCCAAGTCCCTCAATGCGTTTGCCAGAAGCTTCAATGTAGTATTGGCCTAGAAGCTGAAAGCCACCACAGATAGCAAGGACTACACCATCGTCATGAATGAAGCGTTCGAGGTCTTCTTTTTTATCTGGTAGATCCTCGGATACAATGGTCTGTTCGTAGTCTTGCCCGCCGCCGAAAAAGGCGATATCGTAGGCATCAGGGTCGAACCGGTCTTTGAGAGAGACGATATCAACAGTGACATGGGCTCCAAGCTTTTCCGCAACGTACTTGAGCATGAGGATATTCCCATTGTCCCCATAGGTATTCATTAAGTTGCCATAGAGATGGGCAATACGCAGGCTGTAGGGATACTGTGCCTGATCAGAAGATTCTAGGGAAGTATAAGTCATTAGTGCATCTCCTTTTCAATCAGGTGTTCTTGGGCCAAAAGTTCACGGAATTCTAGCATGGCTGTATAGGTAGCTAAAATGTAAGCGTGAGGGGTTTCCTGTTGCTGGATGCGTTGGAAAACCTCTTTTAATTCAGCCATTTCTGTGATCTTTTCTGCAGGATAGCCAGTGACCCGAAGTCGCCGAGCAATCTCAGAGTGGCGCACCCCGCCAGCGTTGATCTCTGGAATGTCCATCTGAGTGATTTGCTCGAAGTCGGCATCCCAAATCCAGCTGGTATCAATCCCATCTGCATAATTCGCATTGAGGAGAACCGACAAGCTAAAGGGATAAGGGGCTAGTTTGATCATTTCAATGGCTTGGGTCGCACCAACCGGATTTTTAATCAGGACTAGGGTACATTCCTTATCCCCAATCTTAAAGGTTTCCTGGCGACCAAAGACAGCGCGACTGCGATCAAATCCTTGCTTAATCACTTCAGGTTGAACCCCAAAGAATCCAGCAACGGAAACAGCTGCTAAGGCATTATAGATGTTGTAGAGACCACCGATATTGATGTGGTAATCTTGCCCTTGGATCCGGAATTGGGAAGAGCGATGGGTTAAAGAGAGGAGGTCCGATACGGCATAGGTCAGAGGGGGCCGGTGGAAACCACAGTGCTCACAGATATAATCTCCCAGGTTAGCATAGGTATTGAGCTTGTACTTGAGGATGTTGTGACAATGCGGGCACAGGATTCCTTCCGTATTGTAATGGGCTAGTTGTGGCTCTGATTTGTCTGTATCAAATCCATAATATTGGATCGGATTGGATAAGGTCTGACTATTAAAGAGCGGACTATCTCCGTTTAACAGAACCGTCGCAGTTGGGACCTTGTGAATGGCATCCAAAATCATCTGGTAAGTTGTATAGATCTCCCCATAGCGATCCATCTGGTCCCGGAAAATATTGGTGACCACAAAAAGGCTGGGCTTAATATAATCACAAATACGAGAGAGGCTGGCCTCGTCAATTTCAAGTACCGCAATCGGTCGATTTGATTTCGAATGTTTGGCCCGTATGAAGGTCGTCGTGATTCCCGAGATCATATTGGCCCCGCTTGGATTGGTCAAAATAGGTCCAAAAGCTTCTTGGAGAATACCAACTGTTAGCGCAGTGGTCAAGGTTTTTCCATTTGTCCCTGTAATCACAACAATCTCATAGTTTTTGGCCAGTTGACTGAGAATATCTTTATCAAATTTGAGGGCTACTTTACCTGGTAGGGTTGATCCCCGCCCCATTTTTTCTAGAATAGAGCCGGAAAGCTTTCCTGCCAGAAGGCCCAAGGTTGTATTTATCTTCATAAATCATATTTTATCATAAAAAGCATCAGAAGGTTACAGAAAAATCTGTTGAAACATGTTATAATAAGGTGATGTCTTTTAGAGAAGTGGTAGGTTTGAGAATATGAATATTCAACAGTTTACAAATCCACAATTTTGGACCAGTTTGTTCCCGAATTGGTGGAGTATTATTATCAATATCATTGATATTGCCCTGGTGGCTTGGTTGTTGTATTTTTTGATCAAGGCCATCGTAGGGACCAAGATCATGATTTTGGTTCGTGGAGTTATTATCTTTTTCTTGGTGCAGTTTTTAGCCAATTTCTTAGGCCTCACGACTATTTCATGGCTGATCAATCAAGTGATTACCTATGGTGTTATCGCCCTGGTTGTGATTTTCTCCCCTGAGATTCGGATCGGTTTAGAACGTCTGGGTCGAGCGACAGAATTCTTTATGACGAGTGAAGTCAGTCAAGAAGAGAAGATGGTACATGCCTATGTTAAGGCGGTGGCTTATTTGAGCCCACGTAAGATTGGTGCCTTGGTAGCCATTCAAGGAGCCAGAACCCTTCAGGAATATATTTCCACAGGGATTCCTCTAGATGCAGATATTTCAGGAGAATTGCTGATTAATATCTTCATTCCTAATACTCCCTTGCATGATGGAGCCGTCATTGTCCGCAATGACAAAATCGCTGTTTCTTGTGCCTACCTGCCCTTGACAGAAAACACTGGAATTTCAAAAGAGTTCGGAACGCGTCACCGCGCAGCCATTGGTTTGTCTGAAGTTTCGGATGCCTTTACCTTTGTGGTATCAGAAGAAACGGGCGGGATCTCTGTGACCTATAATGGAACCTTCCGTCACGATTTAACCTTAGAAGAGTTCGAATCAGAATTGAGAGCTTTCTTGGTTCCTGAAGAGAATAAAACGATTAGTTGGAAAGAGCGTCTATTTGGGAGGGTGACAAAATGAGATCGAAAAAAGAATTTCTTTATGTTTTCGCCTCCGTCTTATTGTCCTTTATCTTGTTTATCAATGCGTCTTCCTTTAATTTTCAAAATAATAGTAGCGCTAGACAAGTGAGCTCAGAGACCTACACCAATACATTGACCAATATTCCAATTGATGCCAAGTACAATGACAAGACATACTTTGTCAGTGGGTTGACATCAGAGGTAACGGTCTTTCTGAAAGGTTCAAACCGGGTTGCTCTTGCTAGTGAGATGCAACCGGGCACTCGGAAGTTTCGTGTGGTAGCAGATCTTCGTAAGGCCAAGGAAGGCACCGTAGAAGTTCCGTTGATTGTGGAAGATCTTCCGGCTGGTTTGACCGCAACCGTAGAACCTCAGAAAGTTTCTGTAAAAATCGGGAAGAAAGCGAAAAAATCGTTTGCGGTCAGGGCCACAATCCCGGACAATCAAATTGTGGATGGAATAACGGTATCGGATATTACTCTTGAAACCACCAAGGTAGAAGTGACCAGCGATCAAGAAACCTTGAGTCGCATTGATCATGTCGAAGCTGTCTTCCCATCCAGTGAGATCATCAGTGGAAATTATAGTGGAACTCTTTCATTAAATCCGGTAGATGCTCAAGGAGATGGTCTACCAGGTCTGGTAAATCCGAGTGAAACACGGATTAAAGTAACCACAAAGACTAGCTCGTCTACGTCAAGCTCTAGCAGTTCGTCGTCGACCTCTTCCAGTTCAAGTAATTAGAAAGTAAAAAAGGTAATGAAGAATGGGTAAATATTTTGGAACGGACGGTGTCCGTGGAGAAGCAAATGTAGAATTAACGCCAGAATTGGCTTTTAAACTAGGCCGTTTCGGTGGCTATGTGTTGAGCCAACATGAAGAAGAAACACCCTTGGTATTTGTTGGACGTGATACGCGTATTTCTGGTGAAATGTTAGAGCATGCCTTAATTGCTGGCCTCTTATCTGTTGGAATTCGCGTCTACAAGTTGGGTGTGATTGCAACACCAGGTGTTGCCTATCTGGTTCGTACGGGAAAAGCCAGCGCCGGCGTTATGATTTCTGCTAGCCACAATCCAGCCTTGGACAATGGCATCAAATTCTTTGGTGGTGATGGCTTCAAATTGGATGACGATCGCGAGCTTGAAATTGAAGCCTTGCTTGATGCTGCTGAAGATACCCTTCCACGTCCAAGTGCCCAAGGTTTAGGAACGGTCATGGAATATCCAGAAGGCTTGCGTAAGTATCAAGAATTCCTTGTATCGACAGGCATTCAACTCGAGGGCATGCACGTAGTCTTAGATACAGCAAATGGTGCAGCCTCTACTAGTGCCCGCCAAATCTTTGCAGATTTGGGAGCTCAATTGACTGTCATCGGTGAAAACCCAGATGGTTTGAACATCAATGATGGGGTTGGTTCTACTCACCCAGAGCATTTGCAAGAGAAAGTCAAAGAAGTAGGTGCAGCGATTGGTCTTGCCTTTGACGGAGACAGCGATCGCTTGATTGCTGTGGATGAAAATGGAGAGATCGTAGACGGCGATAAGATCATGTACATCATCGGTTCTTATCTTTCAAGCAAGGGCTTGCTCGAAAAAAATACGATCGTCACAACCGTCATGTCCAATCTCGGCTTCCACAAGGCATTAGATGCGAAGGGAATTCAAAAAGAAATCACAGCTGTTGGAGACCGTTATGTGGTCGAAGAAATGCGCAAGTCTGGTTACAATCTTGGTGGTGAACAATCTGGTCACGTAGTCATCATGGATTACAACACAACTGGTGATGGTCAATTAACAGGAGTTCAATTGACTAAAATTATGCAAGAAACTGGCAAGAAATTATCTGAATTGGCTGCTGAAGTAACCATTTATCCACAAAAACTCGTCAATATCCGGGTTGAAAATAGCATGAAAGACAAGGCGATGGAAGTGCCTGCCATTCGTGAAATCATTGAAAAAATGGAGGCAGAAATGGCAGGAAATGGTCGCATCCTCGTGCGCCCAAGTGGAACGGAACCCCTCCTTCGTGTGATGGCAGAAGCACCAACCCATGAAGAAGTGGACTACTATGTGGATACCATTGCTACAGTTGTCCAAGCAGAAATCGGACTTTAACCTTGTAAAAAACATGGCTCGCAAATAGGCGAGCAGAGGAGGTATATATGAAACAGGTTCGTCAAATTGTATGGGCACTTGCCTTAGTGCTAACGATTCTATTCACAGTTGGTTTGACTAAAACAATTCATGCTGCAGAAGTCTCATCATATACACAGACAGCACGTCTAACGAAAGATGGTAACACGCTAACAAATGGGAGCAAGGTGTTGACAAATGAAAAATTGTCAGCAAGTATTTATTTTGCCTTTCCAGATTCGCAAACTATTCAAGCTGGGGATACCTTAACTCTTAGTTTGCCAAAAGAATTAGCCCTCTACACAGCATTGGAATTCAATGTTCTTGAGGAAGGTCAATCAAATGGTCAGATGGTTGGGAAAGCTGTCGTTGATACAGCTAAGAAAACAGTGACCGTTACCTTTAATGATTATTTCGCATCTCATCCACTCAACAAACGAGTTGCCTTGCATTTTGATGTAAAAGTAGATTCCGAAGTGGTCACTAAAACCTCCCCAATCCAATTTAAACTTGGAAATACGGATTTTTCATTGAATTATGAAAAGACAGATGGGGAAGCTGGAGACTATGAGATGAAATATGGCTACCAAGATAAGTCTGATCCAACCATTATCAAATGGCGGATTCTCTTAAATGCTCGCCAAGATATGCTTCGTGGAATGGTCATTAAAGACCAATTCGGAGATGGCTTAACATTGGTTGAAGGTAGCTTACGCGCTGTTCGTTATGCTCCTGTACAAGGTGGGATTAAGAACGAAGCTCAGATATTAAGTCTCCCAGTTCTAGATAACTTTACTAAAAAAGCTGTTTTCAATAAGAATGCAGATGGAAAGACCACTGGTTTTACAATTGAATTTGGTGATAACTACAATTGGCCAATGTATATTGAATATTCTACAAAAGTGGCACCTGGAACGAAAGTAGGCGATATTGTCCATAATACGTTAACATGGACGGCAACCAATTTCCCAGCACCGCGTAGTTTAACCCGTGAAGTGCGATTGGAAACAGGATCTGGCGAAGGATTAGGTGAGAAAGATCAAACGCCACCGACACCTAGCTCAACCTCCTCATCAAGTTCTAGTTCTTCATCAAGCTCATCATCTTCAACGAGTTCTAGTTCTTCATCAAGTTCATCATCTTCAACGAGTTCCAGTTCTACATCGAACTCAACATCCACATCAAGTTCTTCATTGAAATCATCTTCATCTTCTGTTAAAGAAGAAGCCCCAAAACCTGGTAAGAAAAAAGTTCTTCCAAGTAAAGGTGAAAAGATGACACCGGTAGTTCTTGTCATGGGTGTCTTCCTAGCAATTCTATCGGTTGGTGTTTTACGTGTAAGAAAAGATTCTTAATATGATCAATGAAAGATCAGACTTCTGTCTGGTCTTTTTGTGTAGGCTCGATTTGAAAAATCCCCTATTTCGTGGTAAAATAGGGCTAATGAATTTATAGTAATCGAGGTATTAGAAGTGGCTTTTGGAGATAACGGAAAACGTAAAAAAACACCATTTGAAATGATCACGATGGTGGTCATTGTGATTATGTTGATTGTAACGGTTGGTGCAATCTTTGCAACCGCAATTGGTGCTCTTTCTTACTAAGACGCACACAGAAATAAAGGAAATCATCTATTTATGAGTATGTTTTTAGATACAGCCAAGATTAAGGTCAAGGCTGGAAATGGCGGCGATGGCATGGTGGCTTTTCGCCGCGAAAAATATGTCCCTAATGGCGGACCTTGGGGTGGTGATGGAGGTCGTGGTGGCAATGTCATCTTCGTAGTAGACGAAGGCTTGCGCACCTTGATGGACTTCCGTTATAATCGGCATTTCAAAGCCCAAAATGGGGAAAAAGGAATGACCAAAGGGATGCACGGACGGGGAGCAGAAGATCTCTATGTACGAGTCCCTCAAGGAACGACCGTCCGAGATGCTGAGACTGACAAGGTCATTACAGACCTAGTTGAAAATGGACAAGAGTACATTGTCGCCCACGGTGGCCGTGGCGGACGTGGAAATATTCGTTTTGCTACTCCAAAGAATCCAGCTCCAGAGATTTCTGAGAACGGGGAACCTGGCCAGGAGCGCGAACTCGAATTAGAACTCAAAGTCTTGGCAGACGTTGGTTTGGTTGGCTTCCCTTCTGTTGGGAAATCTACCCTTCTTAGTGTCATCACTTCAGCCAAACCAAAGATTGGAGCTTATCATTTCACTACCATCGTTCCAAATTTGGGAATGGTTCGGACGCCGTCAGGTGAATCCTTTGCAGTCGCAGACCTTCCTGGATTGATTGAAGGAGCTAGCCAAGGAGTCGGACTAGGAACCCAGTTCCTTCGCCACATCGAGCGCACACGAGTTATCTTGCATGTTATTGATATGTCAGCCAGTGAAGGACGCGATCCTTACGAAGATTATGTTCAAATCAATAAAGAGCTTGAAACTTATAATCTTCGTTTGATGGAGCGACCTCAGATTATCGTGGCAAATAAAATGGATATGCCAGAAAGTCAAGAAAACTTGAAAGAGTTCAAGAAGAAATTGGCAGCCAATTACGATGAGTTTGATGAACTGCCACAGATCTTCCCGATCTCTAGTTTGGCGCATCAAGGTTTGGATAACTTGTTAGAAGCAACGGCAGAATTGTTAGATAAAACGCCAGAATTCCTCTTGTATTCAGAAGACGAAATGGCTCAAGAAGAAGTCTACTATGGCTTTGATGAAGACCAGCCAGCC
This sequence comes from Streptococcus parasanguinis, assembly GCF_023109675.1. Classification (GTDB taxonomy): domain Bacteria; phylum Bacillota; class Bacilli; order Lactobacillales; family Streptococcaceae; genus Streptococcus; species Streptococcus parasanguinis_I. Next base: position 17,279 of record NZ_JALDUR010000002.1, read on the forward strand.
TTTGACATCAGTCGGGATGACGATGCCGCTTGGGTCTTGTCTGGTGAAAAACTTGAAAAACTCTTTAATATGACGAATTTCGATCGGGATGAAGCGGTCATGAAATTTGCTCGTCAATTGCGTGGCATGGGTGTTGATGAAGCTCTCCGTGCGCGTGGGGCAAAAGATGGCGATATCGTCCGGATCGGTAAATTTGAATTTGAGTTTGTAGATTAAGGGTGATCCTGAGCGGATCAAGGATTCCAAATAAGAAATGAGGCTTTTTCAGTGGGAGATAAACCAATATCTTTTCGTGATGAAAATGGAAATTTTGTTTCAGCAGCTGATGTTTGGAATGCTGAAAAATTAGAAGAACTCTTTAATACGCTAAATCCTAAGCGCAAGTTGCGCCTACAAAGGGAAAAATTAGCAAAAGAAAACCAGCAGAAGTAAATAGACTTGGAGAATACTATGGCAAAAACAATTCATACAGATAAAGCACCCGCAGCAATTGGACCTTATGTTCAAGGGAAAATCGTAGGCAATCTTCTCTTTGCAAGTGGACAAGTTCCCTTGTCACCTGAAACTGGCGAAATCATTGGCGAAACCATCCAAGAACAAACAGAACAAGTCTTAAAGAACATTGGGGCTATTTTGGAAGAGGCTGGGACAGACTTCGACCATGTGGTGAAAACCACTTGTTTCTTAAGTGATATGAATGACTTTGTACCTTTTAATGAGGTCTATAAAACAGTCTTTACTACAGAGTTTCCAGCTCGATCTGCTGTTGAAGTAGCACGCCTGCCACGTGATGTGAAGGTTGAAATTGAAGTTATTGCGGAAATCAAGGCCTAATAACCATTCAAAGACAAAAAAACAGAGTGGAGAGCAGGAAACTGTAGGCCACTCTGTTTTATTTTGGGAGGAAAAAATGACAAAAAGTAAGATTCAACTGGTTATGGTAACGGGGATGAGCGGTGCTGGTAAGACCGTCGCCATCCAATCGTTTGAGGATTTGGGTTACTTTACCATCGACAATATGCCACCAGCGCTTTTGCTGAAATTTATTGAGCTCATGCGCCACAGCCAAGATAACAATAAATTAGCAGTCGTTGTGGATATGCGGAGCCGTTCCTTTTTCAATGAAATTCGCACGATTCTAGACGAGTTAGACAACCAAGAAGATCTGGATTTTAAGGTTTTGTTTTTGGATGCCACGGACAGTGAGTTGGTAGCGCGGTACAAGGAAACCCGTCGCAGCCATCCACTAGCTGCAGATGGCCGTGTTTTAGATGGGATTACTCTAGAGCGCGAACTCTTATCCCCTTTAAAAAATATCAGTCAAAATGTAGTAGATACGACTGAGTTGACGCCTCGTAATCTGAGAAAAACCATCGCAGAACAATTTGCCAGTCAAGACAATCAGCCAGATTTTCGGGTTGAGGTCATGTCATTTGGTTTTAAATATGGCCTTCCGATCGATGCCGATCTCGTGTTTGACGTGCGTTTTCTTCCAAATCCCTACTACAAATTGGAACTTCGGAATTTAACCGGTCAAGATCCAGCAGTCTATGATTATGTCATGGATCACCCTGAATCAGAGGAGTTTTACAGTCATCTTCATGACTTGATTGTTCCTATTTTACCGTCCTATAAACGGGAGGGTAAATCCGTTCTCACCATCGCTATGGGCTGTACCGGTGGGCAACACCGTTCAGTAGCCTTTGCAGAGCGCTTAGCGCATGATTTAGAAAAAAATTGGCAGGTCAATTGCAGTCATAGAGACAAGGACAGACGGAAAGAAACGGTGAATCGCTCATGAGAAAACCTAAAGTAACCGTTATTGGAGGAGGAACAGGGATTTCTGTTATCCTCGATAGTCTGAGAAAGAAACCGGTCGATATTACTGCCATCGTAACTGTTGCAGATGATGGTGGGAGTTCAGGTGAATTGCGGAAGAACATCCAAAAATTGACACCACCTGGAGATCTTCGAAATGTGCTGGTTGCCATGTCAGATATGCCTCGTTTTTATGAGAAAGTCTTTCAATACCGCTTTGCAGACGATGATGGCCCTTTAGCCGGACACCCTTTGGGAAACTTGATCATTGCAGGGATTTCAGAGATGCAAGGCTCGACCTATAATGCCATGCAGTTGTTAACCAAGTTCTTTCATACGACCGGCAAGATCTATCCTTCCAGTGATAGTCCCTTGACCCTTCATGCCGTTTTTCAAGATGGAAAAGAAGTGGTAGGAGAAAGCCACATTGCCAACTACACCGGCATGATTGATCATGTTTATGTGACCAATACCTTTGATCAAGAGCGCCCAAAAGCTAGTAAGAAAGTGGTGGAAGCTATTCTTGAAAGTGATATGGTCGTCTTAGGTCCTGGTTCGCTCTTTACCTCGATCCTTCCTAATTTGATGATCGATGAGATTGGGAAAGCCATCCTTGAAACCAAGGCTCAGGTAGCCTATGTTTGTAACATCATGACCCAAAGAGGAGAAACCGAGCATTTCACAGACAGTGACCACGTTGCCGTTCTCCATAAACATTTGGGAGAGAAGTTTATCGATACCGTCCTTGTCAATATCAATCAGGTTCCCGCAGCTTACATGAACAGTAACAAATTTGATGAATACTTGGTACAGGTAGAGCACGATTTCAAGGGGTTGCACTCGCAAGTTCCCCAAGTGATTTCTTCTGATTTCTTGAAGCTGGTCAATGGAGGAGCCTTTCATGATGGTGAAAAAGTAGTCGAAGAGTTGATGCAGATCGTGCAGGTGAGAAAATGAGTTTTACGGTTCGTGTCAAAGAAGAATTATTGTCTCTCAAGCGATTTGAAAAGAGTGAATTGGCTGCTATTATTAAGATGTCTGGGAGCCTCGGAATATCAATGGGCGGCTTGACGCTCTCGGTAACAACAGAAAATGCCAAGATCGCTCGCCATATCTATGAATTGTTGCATCATTTCTATGAGGCTAAATCGGATATTCGCCACCACCAAAAAACCAATTTGAAAAAAAATCGTGTCTACACAGTATTCTTGGATGAAAAGGTGGAAGAGATTCTTGCTGACTTACATTTGGCAGATGCCTTTTTTGGGATTGAGACAGGCATTGATGCCAGTGTTTTAGAAGATGAAGTAGCCAGTCGTGCTTATCTTCGAGGGGCTTTTCTGTCGAGTGGTTCCATCAAGGATCCTGAAAAAGGAAAGTACCAGTTGGAAATTCATTCTGTTTATACAGACCACGCGGAAGGAATTGCCCTTCTCATGAAAGGATTTTTACTAGATGCGAAAACTATCGAGCGGAAAAAAGGAGTGGTAACCTATTTGCAAAGAGCGGAAGATATTATTGATTTTCTAATTGTAGTAGAGGCCATGCAAGCCATGCAGGAATTTGAGGCTATCAAGGTCATGAGAGAGACGCGCAATGACCTCAATCGGGCCAATAATGCCGAGATGGCCAATATCCAACGAACGGTCACGGCCAGCATGAAAACCATCAATAATATCAGTAAAATTGTGGATACGATCGGTCTAGGGAGTTTACCAAGTGACTTGCAAGAAGTTGCCTATATTCGGATGAACCATCCAGATTATTCCATCCAGCAGATCGCTGATAGCTTGCAACAACCTATTTCAAAAAGCGGTGTCAATCACCGCTTGCGTAAGATCAATAAGATCGCAGACGATTTAGACAAATAAAAAAGGCCAAAGGCCTTTCATAATGAGGATAAAGTCTTTTTAAAAACTTTCCTTAGGTGAGTACGGACGTCAGCGAACTTCATAGAAGTTCCATGACTTAGTTTTGAGCCTAATGTCTCAAAACTCCCGAGTGCCTGAAACGTATTGTTTCAGGCACTTTTCTCACAGCGGAAAGTTTTTTATTTTCTTGATTCATACTAAAAATAGGAACTCATTTTTACTTCTTTGCAGAATCGATTAACTTATTTTATTATAAACTGGTTGAGTGCGTTGGTTGGACTTTCTTATCTGGATAGATGTAGTTGATGGCATTGTTTACAGCTGTTGGAGCTTCCCCCAGACCTGTAGCGATGAGATCGATCTTTCCTTCATAGAAGCAGCAGTCTCCACAAGCATAAATTCCAGGAAGGCTGGTTTCTTGTTTTTGGTTGACCTTGATTTTATGGCGTTGCAATTCTACACCCCATTCTTTCAAGTTTCCGATTGAAGATTTAAAGCCATAGTTGACAAATAAGTGATCAATCGGAATGAGTTCGGTTTCATCGGTTTTAACTTTTGTGATTTCAAGGTGAGTGGCATGACCATTTTCGCCAATCAAGCGACTAGGAACAAATGGTGTTTTGATGTTGACAGAAGATTGTTTGAGTTCTTCTACACTATGTTCTAAAGCACGGAAGTTATCCCGACGATGAATGATCGTAGTTGGAGCAATCTTGTCAAAAGTAAGAGCCCAGTCTACAGCAGAGTCTCCACCACCAAGGACGGTCACCTGCTGTCCTTCATATTGTTGGATGTTCGAAACATAATAGTGGACGTTATCAAAGTCTTCGGCTCCCTCAATGTCAAGGGCGCGTGGCTTAAAGGCACCACCGCCCATGGCAATAATGACTGCTTTAGACTGATGCACTTGGCGAGAAGTAGTGATGGTGAAGAGGTCGCCTTCTTTTCGAATATCCTCTACAGTTTCATTGAGAAAGATCGGTGTATCAAACCGTTTGACTTGCTCGATCAAGCGGTTGCTCAATTCTTCACCAGTTAAATTGGTAAAGCCAGGTACATCGAGGATACTCTTTTCTGGATAGAGAATAGCTGGTTGCCCTCCCAGTTGAGGTAAGGAATCAATCAGTTTGACTTTTACTTGGCGCATATTGCCATAAAAAGCAGCAAACAGACCAACTGGTCCGCCCCCAACAATTGTAATATCATAAATTTCTGACATAGTATCTCCTTCAGGGTTTTCTTTGTTTCCATTGTATCATAAAATGGGAAGAATGAAAAAGTTGGAAAAAGAAAAGATATGAAGGCTAGGAGGGCTAGAAAAGTTTCAAAAGATCTTGACAGCGTCCTTAAAGTGTGATAAAATTATTAAGATTTTAGGCTTGAAGGGAGTGAAAAATATGTCAAAAACAGTAGTACGTAAGAATGAATCTCTTGACGATGCTCTTCGTCGTTTCAAACGTGCGGTTACTAAAGCTGGTACTCTTCAAGAAACACGCAAACGTGAATTCTATGAAAAACCTTCTGTAAAACGTAAACGTAAATCAGAAGCAGCTCGTAAACGTAAAAAATTCTAATTGAATACAAGAACAGACTTCGGTCTGTTTTTTGTTTTTTTCATCCGTTAAAGACAAAAAAACCGATCTTCTAGCTAGAAGATCGGATCTTTTTATCTGATTATTTGTTTGCAAGCAAGTCGCGGATTTCAGTAAGCAACTCTTCTTGAGTAGGAGCAGGAGCTTCTTCTTCGACAGCTTCTTCTTTTTTACCAAGGTTTTGAGCTTTTTCAGCAGCTTTCACTACGAAGAAAAGAACAGTACCAACAACAAGGAAGTTGATAACAGCGCTCAAGAAGCTACCGTATGCAACACCGTTCCATGACAAATTAGCAATCTTATCAACACCAGCAGCTTTCATAGCTGGTTTCAAAATAAGTGGAGTGATGATATCGTTAACAAGTGATGTTACGATAGCTCCAAATGCAGCTCCGATAACGACTGCTACAGCAAGGTCAACAATATTTCCACGAAGGAGAAAAGCTTTCAAATCTTTTAACATATCCTAAATATGTCCTTTCATAATAATTTTTACTATGATAGTATAACGGAAAAATATTCGACTGACAAGGAATATGCCTCATTTTTTTAAAATTAGTGATAAAGGTTGAAAATCTTTTCTTTTATGTGTGAAATCGGTAGGAAAAAATTTACTTTTACTAACTTTTAGTATAAAATATAAAGTGATAATCTATGGTAAAATGGAGGCACTGTTTATGGTTGATAAAGAGCTAATTGCAGAAATTAAAAACAGTGTAAACATTGTTGAAGTTATTGGAGAAGTTGTTTCTTTGACCAAGGCTGGCCGTAATTTTTTAGGGCTCTGTCCTTTTCATGGTGAAAAGACTCCTTCTTTTAATGTCGTTGAAGACAAGCAGTTTTACCATTGTTTCGGATGTGGTCGCTCGGGAGATGTCTTTAAGTTTATTGAGGAATACCGTGGAGTGGCTTTTATGGATGCGGTCCAGATCGTAGCAGAAAAAGCGGGTATTGCGCTTCAGTACCAAGCAAGGCCGGCTCAACCAACGTCTATCAATCCCAACCAAGAACTTTATGAGATTCATCAGGAAGCCAGTAAGTTCTACCAGGCGATTCTGATGACGACAAAGATGGGAGAAGAAGCGCGAAATTATCTGCATGAACGTGGATTGACGGATGAGGTCATCCGACATTTTCAATTGGGCTTAGCCCCAGCAGAAGGGAATTATCTCTATCGAAATCTCTCTGAGAGGTTCTCTGAGAAAGTGATTACCGATTCGGGGTTATTCACAATCTCAGATGCTGGAACAGTTTTTGATGCCTTTCAGGATCGGATTATGTTTCCTTTGACGGATGATAGTGGACGTGTCATTGCTTTTTCTGGTAGACTGTGGAAACTAACGGATGATGGCAGTCATCAAGCCAAGTACAAGAATAGTCGAAGTACCCGTCTATTTAATAAGAGTTATGAACTTTATCATTTGGATCAAGCTAAGACGAGCGCCAAAAAGCAACATGAAATGTATATCATGGAAGGCTTTATGGATGTCATTGCGGCTTATCGAGCTGGGATTGAAAATGCAGTCGCCTCTATGGGGACAGCCTTGACACCAGAGCACGTCCAGCACCTGTCTCATTTTACCAAAAAGGTCATTTTGACCTATGATGGGGATAAGGCGGGACTTGAAGCAACCGCTAAGGCCTTGGATGTCTTGCAGGATCTGGAGTTGGAGATCGTCCGTATCCCTGATCAGATGGATCCCGATGAGTACCTCAAAAAGACCTCCCCAGAAGATCTAGCTTCCCTCTTGAAGAATTCGCGGATCAGTAAGGTTGAATTCTTGATGCACTACTGGAAACCCCAGTATATTGAGAACTTACAGGCACAGATTGAGTTTGTCGAGAAGCTGGCACCGATGATCGCCCAGACGCGCTCCATCACAGCGCAAAACACCTATATTTATAAGTTGGCAGATTTATTGCCAGACTTTGATTATTTGCAGATTGAGCAGATTGTCAATAATTGTCGCTTGCATCAACGGCAGGAGGATCAAAGTGGTGGACGATCAAGAACGTCGAATTTTTCAGTCGATCTCCTGCCTAATCGTGGGATGACGCGCTTGATCAAGGCGGAAAATCATTTATTAAGTAGGATGAAAGATTTTCCAATGGTGCTTAATGATTACCGTTTGCGACCTGATTTTGTCTTTGACACACCGGAGTTACAGATCTTGTACCAATTACTCTGTCAAAATGGAGAAGTCACATCTCAGGATTTGTCCGAGCAACCTGAAGGGGTCCAGCACGCCTGGTACCGGATGTTAGAAGAAGATTTGCCAGAAGAGATAGCGGATGGTGAATTAGAAGAAGTGGAAGAAACGCGAAATCGTGAGCTTCTTCGCAAAGAAAGTCAACAAATTGGAAATAAAGTGAAGGAAGCTTCCTCAACAGGGAATGCGGAAAAAGCTTTATTGGAACTCGAGCGTTTGATCGCTCAAAAAAGAAGAATGGAGTAGGAATGGCTAAAGAACAAAAAGATATTACAACATTGGACGTTCAAATTGCAGAGTTTATTCGTAGCCACAAGAAAAGTGGAACTGCAACAGATGATGAAATTAATGACAAGTTGGTTATTCCATTCACACTAGATGCAGATGGAATTGAAGATCTTTTGCAACGGATTCAAGATGCAGGAATTTCGATCACGGATAAAGATGGTAACCCAAGTGCGCGTGTGTTGAACAATGAAGAAGAGCCAGAATTGTCAGATGAGGAATTGCTTGGAAGCAACTCTGCCAAGGTCAACGACCCAGTACGGATGTACTTGAAAGAAATTGGGGTTGTTCCTCTTTTGACCAATGAAGAAGAACAAGAATTGGCTATCCTAGTGGAACAAGGTGATTTGGAAGCTAAGCAACGTCTTGCAGAAGCCAACCTTCGTTTGGTTGTATCCATTGCGAAACGTTACGTTGGTCGTGGAATGCAATTTTTGGATTTGATCCAAGAAGGAAATATGGGCTTGATGAAGGCCGTTGATAAGTTTGACTATACCAAAGGGTTCAAGTTCTCTACCTATGCTACTTGGTGGATTCGTCAGGCTATCACTCGTGCCATTGCAGACCAAGCACGGACCATTCGGATCCCTGTTCACATGGTGGAAACCATTAACAAGTTGGTTCGTGAACAACGCAATCTCTTGCAAGAATTGGGACAAGACCCAACGCCAGAACAAATCGCTGAACGTATGGATATGACACCAGACAAGGTGCGTGAAATCTTGAAGATTGCTCAAGAGCCTGTTTCTCTTGAAACTCCAATCGGGGAAGAAGACGATAGCCACTTGGGCGATTTCATCGAAGATGAAGTGATTGAAAATCCAGTAGACTACACCACTCGTGTGGTACTACGCGAACAATTGGATGAAGTCCTCGATACTTTAACAGATCGGGAAGAAAATGTTTTGCGTCTTCGTTTTGGTCTCGATGATGGAAAAATGCGGACCTTGGAAGATGTGGGGAAAGTCTTCAACGTGACCCGTGAACGGATCCGTCAGATCGAAGCCAAAGCCCTCCGCAAACTTCGCCACCCAAGCAGAAGCAAACCATTGCGTGACTTTATAGAGGATTAAAAAGATCCTGCGGATCTTTTTAACGGCTACCCAAAAACCAAAGAGTGGCCAGGTCCAGTGGACATTTTTAACGGCCACCTAAAAACCAAAGAGTGGCCAGATCCTGCGGATCTTTTTAACCCGAGCCCAGAAATTCTATCGAGAGTAAATAGCAGAAAAAGGAAGTCATATGGCATATACAACTGAGCAAATTGAAGAAATTAAAAATAAAATTTTAAATGCTTTGGAAGAGGTAATCGATCCTGAGCTTGGGATTGACATTGTCAATTTAGGTCTTGTCTACGAGATCCATTTTGACGGTGAAACTGGAGCAACCATCATTGATATGACTCTAACGACCATGGGATGTCCATTAGCGGACCTTCTGACAGATCAGATTCATGATGTTTTAGCAGAAGTAGAAGAAGTGACATCTGTGGATGTGAAGTTGGTCTGGTACCCTGCTTGGACGGTTGAAAAGATGAGCCGTTATGCACGGATCGCACTTGGAATTAGTTAAACATTCTATGCATCAAAATAAATCAGAGGTTGGGGTTTCCCTAACCTCTGATTTATTTATCCCTATTTTTTTGAACAAGTATTTACAAATTCTTAGCAAATTTTCAGATAAAGTTGCAATCATCAAGGGGACAGGGTATAATAGCATAAATAGAAAATAAAGGAGATTTACATGAATCAGTATCCTTTGGTCTACTTGGACCATGTGACAAAGAATTATGGGCATGAAGTTGCTCTCATGGATGTTAGTTTGAACATCCAACCTGGCCGTATTATTGGCCTTTTGGGTCCCAATGGTAGTGGGAAAACAACCATCATTAAATTGATTAATGGTTTGTTGCAACCAAGCCTTGGAAATATCTATATTCATGGGCAATTACCATCCCCAGCTTCTAAAAAAGTGGTTTCCTATTTGCCAGATACAACTTATCTGAATGAAAATATGAAAATTATTGATGCTATTAACTATTTCCAAGATTTTTATGCAGATTTTAATGTCCAACGAGCTTACCAATTGCTCAACGATTTGCATTTGCAGCCAAATCAAAAATTGAACAGCCTTTCAAAAGGGAACAAGGAAAAAGTGCAATTGATTTTGGTGATGAGCCGTGAAGCTGACTTGTATGTTCTTGATGAACCAATCGGTGGGGTTGACCCAGCAGCGCGTGATTATATTTTGCGGACCATTATTCAAAACAGACGTCCAAACTCTTCTGTCTTGATTTCTACTCACTTGATTGCGGATATTGAGCAAGTTTTGGATGAGGCCATTTTCATCAACCAAGGAAGAATCCTCTTGCATGAAAATACGACTGTTATGCGCAATCAACACGGAAAATCAATCGATGAGATCTTCCGTGATCAATTCCGTGTTTATTAGGAGGAACCCATGTTTGGTAAATTATTAAAATATGAATTTAAATCGACAGCTAAGTGGTATTTATTGATCACCCTGATCGCACTAGGTTTGTCAGTGATTACAGGTGTTATTGGTGGAAGTGCTACAAACGGTTTTGTGAATATGGAAACCAATAGTATGCAAATCATAACGGGGACTCTTGGGATTCTCATTTTTGGAGGAGTCATTGGTCTTTATCTTAGTAACTACTATATTATTATCCGTCGTTTCTATTCCAACTTATACGGACGCGAAGGTTACTTGACCTGGACCCTTCCAGCTAGCCCGCATGCGATCATTTTATCTAAATTTGTGGGAGCTTTAGTAGCGAGTCTTTACTGCCTATTCCTTCTATTTTTGAGTGGTTTTATCACAATACTTGTGATGGGCGCTGTCATTGGACAAGACCTCTCTCCTGTATTTAGTATTATCGCTGAGGCTTTTAGTCATTCAATTGCTTATTGGATTATCGTTTGGTGGATTTTTACCACAGCTTCAGGGATCTTCCTATTTTATGTATCGATCGCACTTGGCCAACTCTTCCAAAATCGTCGTGGATTGAAGGCGATTCTGTTTTTCTTTCTCTTGTGCATTGTTTTAAGTATCATCGGTACAGCATTCAATCCATTAAAAGATTCATATGCTGTTGGGTCTGCATTGGTTTATGGAAATATTGATGAATTTGGACCTAACTTCATCCCAGGTCTTATCTATGAAGTCATCAAGATTGTTTCTATGTACTTCACGATTCACTATATCAGCAAGTACAAGTTGAATCTTCAATAATAACAGTAAATTGAGCAAGGAGCTTCCCGGTGGAAGCCTTCTTGTTCAATTTTTTTCTTTTGCATTTTTGGCTACATTTTGATATACTAATTGTATTCGTTTTGGGGTCGATACGGATTCGACAGGCATTATGAGGCATATTTTGCAACTCATCTAGCGGATGTAAAACGCCAGTTAAATATAACTGCAAAAAATAATAATTCTTACGCTTTAGCTGCCTAAACACCAGCAGGCGTGACCCGATTCGAATCGCTCGTGTTTGATGACAGGTCTTAATTTTAGCGAGATACGATCTAGCTTTGTCTAGGAGTTAGATAAGAGATTGATAGACTCGCAGGTACAGGGCTTGAGTTATGTGTCGTGTAGCTGTTAAAAGAAAACATAACCTATGGTTGTAGACAAATATGCTGGCAGGTGTTTGGACGTGGGTTCGACTCCCACCGGCTCCATATATACTTCTTGAAACTTATTAAAACTTCTTAAAACGTTGATTTTTCAACGTTTTTTATTTTTATACTTTCTATTCTTTCCCATAACTTTTTGAAACTAACAGACCCAAAAACAGACCCTTTTTTGAAAAGAGTCTGTCCTGATATCTGATTAGTTTAAAAATCTATATAATTAGCAAATTTTTCACCAATGTCATCTTTGGCCTGCTTGGTGATATGTGTGTACACATTCATAGTTGTCTTTAAGTCAGAGTGACCAAGACGATGCTGAACCTGCTTCAATGTCATTCCTGCTTCAAAGCACAAGCTGGCATGTGTATGTCTAAAACCGTGGATCTTGATAGGCCTAACCTCAGTCCCTTTGACAATCTGCAAGAGCCATTTGCGTGGCAGTGAACTTGGAATAGGCTTTCCTTCAGGGCTTTCAAAAATGAAAGTGGTAGTAGGATTCATTTCTCTGTACTCTGACAGCAGATCAATCGTTCTTTGATCAAGGCTAATCAGTCGGACACTACTCTTGTTTTTAGTAGCCCCCACAGATTCGCCCTCAAATCCTCTTGTAATGGCCTTATTTATGTTCAAGGTGTTATCTATCCAGTCAGTCCATTTGAGAGCCAAAATCTCCCCTTTTCTGGCGCCTGTGAACGCAAGAAGACGGAACATGACTTTCTTTCTCAGATCATCCGTGTCATCCACTAATTTCATGAATGCTTTCAGCTCATCTTTATCATAGAAATCACTAGAAGAATCACTCTCTTTTTTGACAAGAGTGGTCACGCTATCAACAGGATTGGTTGAAATATAACCATAACGGATGGCATACTTAAAAATATTATTCATCAGACCTTTCAGCTTGCGCCCATACACCAATTTTCTGGACCATTCATTGACCTGTTCCTGTATCTGAAGAGGGGTGATGGAAGATATTTTTTGATTACCAAAAACGGGATAGATGTGATTTTTGATATTTCTTTCAGTCTTGATGTAAGTGCTATCCTGAACAGTATCAGCATACTCTTTGAGCCATTTCTTTGTAACTTCCTCAACTGTGATTTCTTTCTTTGCTTGCTCCCCGTTTTCTAAATCATCCTGAAGTTGTAAGAGTGCCGCCCTTGCCTTTGCTTTGGTTGGAAATCCTTGACGCTTGACATACTTATCTTTTCCGTTTTCTTTACCTACATAGATCCTAAATCCGTAGGCTGTATCACCATTCTTCTTTTTATAAGATTTTATTTCCATTGCGTTTTACCTCATTTCTTGATAAAATGGGCATAAGAAAAAGACCTTTTGAATGGCTTTTCTTACACTGTAATCCTCACACTCAATTTTTGGCGAAGGCGAGTGTGGGGATTTTTTTCTTATTTAATTATTAAGTATCTTCATCTTGCCACCATGCTCTTGAGCAATTGTTGTTTTATCTGCATCAGAAACTTTAACTATTAATTCAGGAGTATCTTTCTCTGGGTTAATTTTATAGTTGTTTTCTTTTGCCCATTTTTTAAACAACTCATTTTTTTGTTTAAGAAATGAATTAGCAAGATAGATTTTACGACTTGTACTTTCAGCACTCCACGATTCTCCAACACGGACAGAAACAGCAGTAGCATTTCCACCTGTAACAAATTCGATTTTATCACCATTGTCCAAGACTTCCGCATTTTCTCGTAAATAAATTGCGAACTCTTCCCCAAGCTTATCCGTCATTTTAAAAGTGTTGTTTTTAATAGTAGCAGACTTTTCTGCACTACTTGTAGTTTTTGATTTTGGTTTAGTTAGAGAGCTTATACCGCCAATAACAACCAAAATAATAAATATTATAAACCAAACTTGTTTATAAAAAGGCTTACTTTTTTTCATTAGATCCTCCTATTTAACTAATTAGTGAATTAAACTCGTCTTTAACCATCGTTTCATTTGCGATGGTCTTCAGACTGTATTTTTCCATAAAATGAAGATAATTAAAATCCCTAATATCATCCATTAGCTTCAATTCTTCTTCAAGCAAATGATGAATCATGCTTCTATCAGCTTGTAATTCGCAAAGCTCTCTATTCAATTCATATTGAACAGGAGTGTGTTCTTTATGACCTAATTCATGAAGAGCTACTTGTTTTTGATCTTCCACAGACAAATTAATGTCCAGGGCTAGAATATTAAGAGCAGGATTGAAAAATCCAGGGCTGTGCCAATTACTTCCGTCAAAGTAGCAGAGATTTACACCTTCTTTGGCACAAAGCTCTTGTACTGTCATATAATGTACCTCTATTTATTTTTAAAATGAGCCTCAAGGACAGCAGTGATGAAATCAATATCTTCTTCGGTCAATGGCTTTCCATCAAACAGCATGGATTGAGCCGCAATATCACGCAGATCCAATGGTGCAGAAGCATCACCATAGTTTGCGATATTCGGGTTATCAGTTCTTCCCAATAAGTAGTCTGTAGAGACATTGAAATAATCAGCAACCTTTTCTATTTTGTCACCGCTAGGCATAGAGGTTTCCCATTTTCTTAAACTACCATTGCTGAAATCTAGCTTTCTTTCCAGTTCAGCCATGGTCATTTGATGAGTAGCTGCCAATAACTTGATTCTATCAAGTAGACTCATTTTTTCCTCCTTTTTTTAAAAAAAACTTACAAAAATGTAAAATTTTCTATTTTATCTGTTGACAAGAGGAAAATTTTCTATTATACTATTCTTGTAAGTTAATTTAAAAGCTAAAACAGTAAGTTAAAAATATCTATTAAGTCCGCCAAGACAACGAGATAACAACTTATTTTTATAGCTCTCTTTTCTATACCCTAATGATAGAATATTTTCTATTATTTGTCAACGGAAACGAGATTATTTTCTTATAAAATTTTCGAAAGAAAGGAGTGCCTGGATGCTATACGACAAAATAAAAAATATAGCTGAGCAAAAAAATATTTCTATTTACAGAATCGAAAAAGATTTAGATTTAAGTAATGGAAGTATAAGAAAGTGGAACTCAAGTATTCCGTTATCACAGACTTTAAAAAAGGTAGCTGACTATTTGAACGTTTCAATAGATAAACTGATGGAAGAATAAAGGAGCTTTTATGGTACTAGAACTATTTGGAACTGAATTCAAAGAAAGACTCTTTGAAGAACTGGTTGAACTAAATCTAAAAGCATTGAATGAAGCTAAAAGAAAATCATCAAGATACACCACTTGGGTTCCCATCAAGAAACTTCAAGAAGAGACTGGTTGGGGCAGAACCAAATTAGAAGAGTGGAGAGATCAAGGTAAATTCCAGTATCAGCAATCTGGAAAAGGCGGGAAATACCTTTACAATCTGGAAGATGTTCAGAGGTTTTGTCAATCAATGCAAAAATAAAAAGCACCCGAAAAATCAGGCGCTTAACAAAATTACTAAAACAATTATAACACAAGGAGGACGCACATGGCAATATCTAGAGATATGACAGCCACAGAAGCAAATATCCTTAACTACATCAAAAAATACGCAACAAACGAAATGCCAGTTACAGCGGTTCAGCTCAGACAAAAATTTCACTGTGGCAAGAGAACAATAGAAAATATCATTGAAAGCTTGCGTGTAAATTTTGGACATCCCATAGTTGCAAAGAAGAGAAAGCCCAATGGGTATTACCTTCCTAAAAATGATGAAGAACGGAATGAGGGATTGGCACCCTACAAGCGCCAAATCTTGACAGAACAAAAGAACCTGGCAGCAATCATGGCTGTTAACTTGAATGAATATTGGAGGAATTAGAAATGTTACTAGAAATTATTATCGCTTTATTGATCATGGTGATCTTGCTTCAAATGATTATTATCAGCGCAATCAGCGAACGATGCAAAGAGTCAAAACGAGAACTCAAGAAAATGATTCAAGAACAGCAACGCATCCAAGAAGCACGGGAAACAATGCGCTTCGGCTATCGTAGATAGGAGCAACTAAATGGCAGAAAATATGAATGTACTGCCTCATGATCTTTTAGCTGAACAAGCAGTGTTAGGTTCTATCTTCCTTGATCCTGATAAGATTCACATTGCTTCCGAATATCTGACAAAAGATAGTTTCTTCAAACTATCTCATGGGATGCTTTTCAACATTATGCAGGATCTATCAGATAAAGGAGATCCAATTGATCCCGTATCTGTCAAATCAGCCCTAGACTCTATTGGGCAGTTCGAGCAGGTCGGAGGAATGGCATTTCTTGCAAGTCTGATCAATGCAGTGCCTACAAGCGCCCACATTGAACATTATTCAAAAGTTGTCGCTGAGAAATCCAGAGCAAGAAAAGTCATCGAAGATCTAAGCCAGAGTATTTCAAATGTTTACGATGGTCAAAAAGATTTGAATGAGATCCTTTCTCAAACTGAGCAGAATTTGTCAACAATTTCAAGCGAGCAGAAAAAAGGATTCAGGCCCATCATTGATGTGATTGATTCAACTCAATCAATTCTAGATGAACGCTCTCAGAAGGTTGGTGATGTGACAGGAACCTCAACAGGATTCACTGATTTTGACCAAATCACAACAGGCCTTCATGAAGATAATTTGATCATTATCGCTGCAAGGCCTGCAATGGGGAAGACAGCATTTGCCCTGAACATTGCTCAGAACGTGGCCAAAAGTTCAGATAAAGCAGTAGCCATCTTCTCGCTTGAGATGGGAGCAGAAAGCTTGGTGGAGCGTATGCTGTCAGCAGAAGGCTTGATTCCATCGTATCATGTCAGAACAGGGAATCTCTCTGAGAGCGAATGGCGCAGAATGATTTCAGCACAGGAACGACTAGCAAAAGGGAAGATCTTCATTGATGACACAGCAGGAATCAGAATTTCAGAAATTAGATCAAAGGCCAAAAGACTGGCTCAAGAAAATGGCGGTTTAGGATTGATTGTGATTGACTATCTTCAACTAATCGAAGGAAGAGGAAGAGAGAATAGACAACAGGAAGTCTCTGAAATTTCAAGACAATTGAAGATCATAGCCAAAGAATTGAAAGTTCCTGTCATTGCTCTCAGTCAGTTATCTCGTGGAGTTGATCAACGAAACGATAAGAGACCTATACTGTCAGACTTGAGGGAATCTGGATCAATTGAACAGGATGCTGACATAGTAGCTTTCTTGTACAGAGAAGCATACTACAAGCGTGATGAACAGGAAGAGCCAGACAATGTGACAGAACTCATCCTTGAGAAGAACAGGCATGGAAGCCTTGGGACTGTCCAACTATACTTCCTCAAAGAATACGCAAAATTTGCAAACAAGGAGGCCTGATGAATGGTAACTGAGAACCGTAGATATTACTGGTTACAATTAAAAGATGACTTCTTCAATTCCAAAGAAATGAAGTTGATGAGAAAACTTCCCGGTGGAGAAGAGATCACAATCATCTATTTGAAGATGATGCTTGCAAGTCTTGCCGAACAAGGGAAATTGTATTTTGAAGGATTAGCTGAAGATCTAGCTGAAGAATTATCACTCATCATTGATGAAGATCCCGAAGCAATCAGATTGACATTGATGTTCTTGACTAAGAAGAAATTGTTGACAACATCAGACAATTACCAGTTCAATCTGGAACAAGTTCCTGAGATGGTAGGCAGTGAAACAGCAAGCACCCGTAGATCTCGTAAGCATCGAGAGACACAAAAACTGTTGCAATGCAACACCACTGCAACAAAAGGCAACGGAGATATAGATATAGATATAGATATAGATATAGATAAGGGGCAGAAGCCCCAAACAGATGTCTATGAAGAAATTATCAAATATCTAAATGAGAAAACTGGTTCACATTTCAAACCAACTAGCAAGTCAACTCAAAGACTAATCAATGGAAGATTGAGTGAGAACTACACAATTGAAGATTTCAAATATGTGATTGATGTTAAGACAAACGAATGGAAGGACAACACAAAGATGTCTAAATACTTAACACCAGATACACTCTTCAATGCTAGTAAATTTGAAAAATACCGCAATCAGCAAATGCCTAAACAGCCAAATGTTCAGAAGCAAGATGAAAGGTTGGGATTCTAATGAATGAAGAAATTACTTCTTGTGAAAAACATGGCTGTCAAATCTATCATGCAAAAGTGAAGATCAGTGGATCAGAACAGATCATTGAGATTTGTCCTGAATGTGAAAAAGAAGAAATCATGAAGATGGAATCTCTCTTGAGGCAAGAAGCGAAAATCAAAGCCCTCTTGTCTCACACTTATAAAGTATTTGAAAGAGAGAGCATCTATTCTCAAGAGTTGAGCAATAAGACATTAGAGAATTATACAGCAGACAATTCAACTAATGAGCAAGCTCTGAACTTCATGAAACGGATGCTGAGGGATTATCTGAAATTTGAAACAGGGAATGTGATCCTAAGTGGACCGCCTGGCATTGGAAAGAGCCATCTTTCTATTGGGTTAGCAAAAGCATTGAATGAGCAATCAAAAGAATGTGAGAATCCCAAAAGCGTGATCTTCATCTCAACATCAGCCCTCTTCAATAGGATTGAAGAAAGCTTCAATGGTCGAGGAGACTTCACAGAGAATTACGCTGTGGACCTACTCAGCAAAGTTGACTTTCTCTTCTTGGACGATTTGGGGAAAGAAAGTAGCATGAGCGCCAATCTCAAAGAAGCGAATGACTGGAGACAGCGAGTGCTGTTTAAAATCTTGGACAATCGTCAAACAACATTCTTCAACACTAACTTGTCAAGTAATGACATCAAAAAAATCTACAATCAAGCACTTGCTGACCGAATCTTCAAGGGAGCAAGCAAGCACATTTTTAAATTTCCTGAAGCTATGGAAAGTCGGAGGTATTAAACAAATGGAAAACAACAAACTAAAGGATCTAATTTCAAAAGTTCAAAAATGGTTCTATGACCGCAACTTACACACTCAAGAACCCAATAAACAGTTCCTGTTTTCAGAAGCTGCAAAAACAGAAGATTATTTTGTATTGATGATGGATCAAGCTCTGGCATCTTATTTCAACCGTCAAGGCTACCAACTCAAAAGCGTAGTGCATGAATTGATGCGAATCTCTCAAATGCTGAACTATGATTTTGTGGAATGTTTAAATAAAGCCTATGAAGAAATCAAGGACCGCAAAGGAAAATTGGTTGACGGAATTTGGATCAAGGAGGAAAGACTAAAATGAAAGAACGGTCATTTGAACAGATTTTAGAAGAGATGAATGATTCAGTGAATAAGCCAAATCACTACTGTGGTGAATTTGGTCTGGAATCCATTGATGTCATCCGGAATTTTGCAGGAAACCTGAAAGGGGTTCAGGGATTTTATTGGGGAAATGCTATCAAGTATCTATGTAGATTCCAGAAAAAGAATGGGCTTGAAGATTTAGATAAAGCTAAGAAATATCTTGAATGGCTTATTGAGGATTTGAAGACCAGCCATGAACAGGAGTGACAGCATGAGAGATTACACGAGAAATCAGATGGATCATTTCCGTCAACAATTGCAATTGTTGATCCTTGGTAAAGGATTGACACGCAAAGAACTCTCAAGAAAATTGAATAGAAATCAGAACACAATTCAGCAGTGGATCACAAACAAAAATATAAAACCAGCTCATGTTCATGAATTGTGTAAGTTCTTCAATATTGATGAAAAGGCATTGATGGGAGATCCAGAAGAATTGACAGATTATAGATTCTTTGATCAAGAGAAGTACATCTGTACAGCTCCACTAAAAGAATTGAGCAAAATCACAGGAAGAGAAGCTGTTCAGTTTAGGCTAGAAAGGGTAATTGAAGATGAAAAGTAAAATCAATTGGCTGATCATCAACTTGATCTCATTGGCAGTTATTTCACTGGTCATTGCTATCAATCTCAATTCTAGATTAGTAGATCAAGAGAACAAGATCAAAGATATGGAATGGACGATTCAGGAACATGAATTGAGCATCCAGAGATTAGCTGAACAGAATACTGCACAAGATACAATCTTGAATAAATTAAATCAAGAATATCAAATGCAGGAACGCAAGAAGGCAGAAGCGCTCAAGGAAGTCGCTGAAGTGAATAATGTCGGAGGATAATAATGATTAACAATGTGACTCTTATTGGTCGGTTGACCAGAGATGCAGAACTACGCTACACACCCAACAACATTGCAACTGCTCAATTCAACATTGCATGCAATCGCAATTTCAAAAACGCAAATGATGAATATGATGCAGATTTTATCAACTGTGTGATGTGGCGAGAACAAGCAGAACGCTTCTGCAATTGGACAAGAAAAGGAATGCTCGTGGGAATTGTTGGACGAATCCAAACAAGAAGTTACGAGAACCAGCAAGGACAACGTGTATATGTGACTGAAGTTGTCGCAGAAAATTTCCAAGTTCTTGAAAAACGTGACAATACCGCAAACCAAAACAGCATGACAGAACAGATGCCACCAAGCTTTGCAAGCCAAATGGACATCACAGATGACAAATTACCATTCTAATAAAATCAAATATTGAAGAGGAGGATTTATAAAATGGATGATTGTACTAAAGTTTTAGTGTATGGTAGCTTTGACGGGTTTGCTTATTCTACAGATGATTCGCTATTAATTAGTGTAGTTCTTGATGGTGGCGAAAAAGTAGAAATACCAGAAGAGTTTATTGTAAGCGCAGATCAAATGGTCAATAAATATAAAATTAAACTAAAAGACGTTATCGCACGAATTGAAAAGTTTGATCTTGCAACTAAAGCAGTATGGATCAATGAAATTTTGAATAAACTTGGAAGTGATTATGGGCTGTATAAATATTATGCAGGGTATAAACAAGGAAAGTTTGATGGTGCTATTGAACGTGAGGAAGTCACAGTACCGCAGTTTGTGGCGGATTTTATCAGAGAACAGAAAAAGCTAGGTCATACACTATCCTACTCAATAGATGCATGCATGTCTGATAGAGTTGCAGAATGGTATTGGGATAACTCTGAGTTATTTGCCCGTGCATGGATTGATGGATATGAGGTTGAGAAAAAGCGGTATTTAGTGAAGATTAAACGAGTCGGAGATGTGTCTTTCCTTAATCACGATTTACAAAGTGATTCGTGGTTAATCAATAACGGAGATAATGGCAAACTTTTTAAAACACACCACACCCGCAAAGAATTGGAAAAAGCCGGATTCGGTTGGGTGTTTGAATGTCTGGGTGTTGAGATTGAGGAGGTGAAGGGATAATGCCAAATTGGGCCGAAGGATCTCTTAAATTAAGAGGGAGAAGCGAAAATATTGCATCAGCATTGAAAGAAATGCTATTAAGCGACACTGTAACACTAACAGATGAATATGATGGCACTCTACTTATATTCAACAGCACAGGTCCCTATTTTTACATCAATGGGACAAGACGAGCGTTTATCAATCAAAAACAAATAGAAGTTTGGCTTGAAGAAAAATTTTGTACCATTGAACTGGATAATTTCAAGCAAGCGTGGAGTGCTATTCCAGAAAATTATCAAGAAATTTCAAGTAAGTTTGATGTTGATATTAAAATTTTTACGTTTGAGTGTGGCATAGAATTCACACAGGAAATTGAAATTTCCAAAGGTGAAATTATCAAAGATGTTTGTCTTGAATACGTTGATTATCAATGGGAAGTTCCATTCAG
Organism: Streptococcus parasanguinis; assembly: GCF_023109675.1. GTDB lineage: Bacteria > Bacillota > Bacilli > Lactobacillales > Streptococcaceae > Streptococcus > Streptococcus parasanguinis_I. Next base: position 38,392 of record NZ_JALDUR010000002.1, read on the forward strand.
TAATTTAGGAGGTTGAGGGATGAAACAGCCTGAACGATACCAATCTAGATACTTCATACCTGAAAGATGAAAAGGAGAACTAGTTGAAAAAAATGATTACATGGGCACTTTTTGACAGTGGAAATGGTAGCTATACAAAAGGGGTTAAGGAACTAAATGAAAAAGGTTTATGCAATATTGATGTATATCCAATAGGGATAGATATTGAGAAAAGAAATAATCACTTTATAAATTTGAATCTTGCTGATTATAGTCGCCTGTTTGGGGATAATACCTTGTTTAATACTTTGGATAAGCTACCAAAGCCAGATCTAATCATAGCAAGTCCTCCTTGTGAAAGCTGGTCGAATGCAAGCGCAATGACCGGAGGAAATGCTTGCTGGAAACAAGAGGATTTATCAGACAGTCTGTTCACTCCTCAGAAAGAAGCCAGTATGTTTACAATAAGAAATGCCTATGATTATGAAGAAGCTTATATCAATTACAAATATGATCGTCAATTCATGAAGAGAATCAACGGGGAATTATGTGCTTTTAACACCATTGAAATCATCAAGCGTTATAAGCCTATGTATTTTGTAATTGAAAATCCAGCAAGTGGCCGCTTATGGAAATATATCGATGAGGTCATAGGTTTTAAACTGCCCTACCTAAATCTTACAAGGTATAACAATTATGATTACCCATTACAGAAACCAACGAAATTTGCAAGCAATCTATATTTAGGTTTAAAGAACGACATTATCAAGCAAGAAATTGAATGGGGAAATTTTTCCAAATCATACAATGAACGTTCTAACATCCCGCAAAAACTAGTTATTGAGATATTTACAAAAATTTATAAAGATTTTTTGAGACTACAACTGAGCACATAACAGAAACGGAGTAGTATTTGATGGAATTACAAGATTTTATATTCACACTTTTCTCAATCATTTGGGGAGCTGGCTTCCTGTGGGCCTTCAGTGTAGTTTTTAAAACCAGGAGAAAGAAATGAAGATGTATGTTGTAAGAAAATATCATGGACACGCAAGCTGGATTGATCCTAAGCATTTAGCTGAATACACTGAAGCTGAATTTGAAACAAGACATGAAGCACTTGCTCACTGTGAAAGACTAAAAGGGAAAGGGATAGTAGAAATCTATCAAAGAGAGGTTATTGAATGAAAAAATTAAACAATAGAGAATTGTTTAACCTTGATCAAGAATTATTTAATTTTCGTGGAATTGACAGGGCAATCTGGACACGCAAAGCAGAATTGATGGCAAAGAACGGTGATGATCTTGTTGGTGGCGGTAAGTCTGGCATCAGCAAGCCAACAGAAAACACAGTGATGAAATTCGCCACTGATGTGACTCTGAAGAATCTTGAGCTGTTCAAAGAGACTGTTGAATCCTTTAAGAAGCAACTGACAGGAGAACAGCTTGACATCTTCTACCTAAGATGGGGACAAGCAAATCTTGATTGGGAAGAAATTGCAGAAAAGCAATTTGTCAGCAATGCCACGATTTACCGCAAGCGTGCTGGCATCTTGGAAACGTATGCCAGAATGAAAGGTGTACTATAAATTGAGAATATAAGTTATTGTATTCTCACACAAAATAAAATACTATAATCTTGTTCATGATAAGCACATCATGGATGAGAGGGTCTCCTAATAGTGGTTAGGGAGTTAGCTCAAAAGGTTAGAGCATGCTGGCGGAAAACAGCAGATGCAGGTTCGATTCCTGTACTCCCAATTCCTTATGAAATCAATTTTAATATAGAGAGGGGGAAGCGTATGGAAGAGGTCTCACCCATAAAAGATACAGATGACATCCAAGCCATGAAAGACTATCTGAGAAAATGGAATGAAATGTATTACATGTTATTCATCACTGGTCTCAATACAGGTTTGCGAGTCGGTGACATCCTCACACTCAAAGTCAAAGATGTTCAGGGATGGCACATCAAACTACGAGAGAGAAAGACTGGCAAGCAGATTTCTCGTAGGATGACAAAAGAGTTGAAACGAGAAATGAGGAAGTATGTTGAAGGGAAGCCATTCCATCATTTTCTATTTAAGAGCAGGCAAGGAGGAAACAAGGCCATCACTCGTGAACGAGCCTACCAGATCATTCACGAGGCTGCTGAAGAATTGGGCATTGATAACGTGGGAACGCACACGATGCGCAAAACATTTGGATATAAATACTATAACAAAACAAAGGATGTAGGCACACTACAGAAGATGTTCAATCATTCATCTCCAGCGATTACGCTGAGATACATTGGAATTGAACAAGCTGAATTAGATGATGCCTTGAGAAACTTTGTTATTTAATTTTTTATATTTTTGACATTAACATAATGAGTTAAGCATAAGCTAGAAAAAGAGAAACGAATGAAAGCCATATTCTAAAAGGATTTCAGAAACAAGGCGAGCTTAACAAAATATAAGATATGTGAAAGTGAGGGTGAAAAATGGCTACTGCAAAAAGAACATCAGATATAACTGTGGCACTTTATGAATGGAATGAATTGACAACCAGAGATATCTATGAAGACGATAAAGAAATATTTGGGGATGGATTTGATTTTGTTTGGAATGGTAAAACTCCAGAAATTGACGAGGAAGTTCTTGTATACAATCCAAAGACCCAAGAGATAACCACTGACATCTGGATTGATTTTGGGAACGGTGTTGGATTTGAAAACACTTATGAAGATACAGTATTCTGGATGAGTTATCCAAAACCACCAAAGGAGATGGAAGAATGAATAAACAAGAGTTGATAAAACGTATTTCGGAGCTGCCTTATTCAGAAGGTCCTATAGCAGATATAGTCACAGTAAATAGAAATTGGATATTGGAATCTATAGAACAACTAGACAAACCACAGGAAGTCCCAGTCCCGCAGTTTGTGGCGGATTATATTAAATATGCCATAGAGAATGATTGGGATTTTCAAGATTTATTTAAGGGTATAGAAGACGAAGAAGATGAAGAACTTCTGAGATGGGTTTATCACGAACGTAATCAAGAAACGCTTGCTGCCGCTTGGATCAATGGCTACACAGTTGAGAAAGAGAAACGGTATATAGTGAAGATGAGTGCAACAAAGCAACCGCTATTTTATAATAATATGTACGAGAAAACATTCTTTTCTTTAGGAGATTTAGCTACTCGATTTACACGCAAACAACTTGAAGGGCTTGGATTGGGTTGGGTGTTTGATTGCCCAGGAATTGAGATTGAGGAGGTAACGGAATGAATACAAAATTTAGAGCATGGGACGAAGAAAAACAAAAAATGTTTTACAGGGTCATGGTAGGCAATTGTGATCAAAATGATGAAAACCGTAATTGTCCAGTAGTCTACTATGAAGGCAGTGGATGGAAGCACTTCGAAGATTTGAAATGCATCACTCAGTCAACACGCACTTATGACAAAGAAGGCAGAGAGATTTTTGTAGGAGATGTTCTTCAAATTGATTTTGTAAAAGCTATTGTCCGCTTTGGAAAGTATCGCTACTATGAAGAAAAGAAAGTACTCTCTGGAAATGGTTTTTATCTTGAATGTCTAAATGTCATTGACCCAGATTGTATTTCACCTTATGAACCAGATGTATTGGATAAAGCTGAAATCATTGGGAACATTTTCGAGAACCCAACATTAGAATATCATTTCATAGGATTGAGACCAAAATAAAAGATGAGAAAATAAACTCTTGTTTTCTCACATAAAATAAAATATTATGATAGCATAGCTTTCAAGTATGAGAGGGACAGCCAATCAGTTTGGTCTGTCCTTTTTGTGTGAGGAGGATTATATGTATAACAAAATTGTCAGACCTTCTTTGAAGACAAAGAAGTGGGAGAAGTTCAGAGATAAGATTCTAAGGAAATATAATTATCTATGTCAAGAGAGTTTGAGATATGGAATATCAGAACCAGCTGAAATGGTTCATCATATTTTTCCAGTGTCCGAATATCCTGAACTAGAATTCCAAGAATGGAATTGTTTACCTCTCACTAACAAACGACACAATACTTTTCATGACAGAAAGAATGATAAAGTTATTGGTCAAGGAATTTTTTGGCAAAAGAAACGAAAAAGGGAATTTTTAAATTTTTACAAAAATCGAAAAAATGAAATTTTGTAAAAATCGAAATTTTCAATTTTTCAATTTTTGAATTTTTCGATTATCCCCCCCATCAAAAAAAAATTTTTCTCGAGCGTCTGGGAACCGGTGAAGGGAACTTTTTCCAAGTCGGAGGCCTCCAGACAAAAAGGGGATAAAAACTAAAGGGATTTTGGGAAGGAGGCCTAGTTTTTGGCAAAACCAGTCACAGCTAAGTCAATCAAGTCAAAAGTCATCAAACAGATGAAAGAGCTTGGGACTTATCGCAAAGAATTTGACATGATCATTGACATCTTTTCAGGAATGCTATTTCAGTATCAGAAACTTGCTCAGGATTATGCTGATATGGGCTATCCTGTAACAGATGTCTACGTTAACAAGGCAGGAGCTGAGAATGAGCGTAAGGTCCCCATCCTAACAGCGATGGAAATCCTACGGAAAGACATACTCAGTTATTCTAATCAATTGATGATGAATCCTAAGTCATTGGGTGAAGTTGTAGAGCAAGATAATGGATCAGTTCTCACAGAGGTTCTAAAGTTTAAGAATGAACTGAAAAAGAGGCGAGTGAAAGATGGATAAAGACTTTGAAAAACGTTTTGCCGATTTTCGCCACGCTACAACCAATCTTGGAAAAGCTAATGCCTATGTTGATTATGTCCTGAGCTATCAAGAGGAACATAACGAAGAACGGATTTTGGCTGCTGAACGCTTTTTGAGGGACTTAGAAAATCCAGCATATGAGCTTGATGAGGATATAGTTGATTTTGCAGTTCACTTCATTGAGAACTCTATTGTTCATCAGCAAGGAGATGACATGTTTGCCATGTCCATCCGTAATAAGCCTTTGATTTTACAACCGTGGCAACATTTCACAGTTGTCAATCTCTTTGGGTTCTATCACGCTGGTACGAATGAGCGTAGGTTTAAGGAAGCCTTGATAATGCTGGCACGGAAAAATGGCAAGACCAGTTTTACTGCTGCTATTGCTCTGCTTTATCAGATTTTGGATGCTGATAGTGGTTCAAAATGCTATATCGTAGCCAACTCTGTCAAGCAAGCGCTGGAAGCCTTTAATTTCATCAAGTTCAACGTGGAACGATGGAATGACAAATCTATCCGTATCAAAGACAATAACCAAGAACACTCTATCACAGCTAATTTTGGAGATGATGGGTCATTCTATATTCAGGCTTTGGCCAACGATGAGAGTCGTTTAGACTCTCTCAATGGTAATGTCACGGTCATTGATGAAGCTCACACAATGAGGAATAGTAAGAAGTATGGTCTTATGAAGAAAACAATGTCAGCATACCGAAACAGTATGCTTTTTGTTATCTCAACGGCTGGTGACATTCCTACTGGATTTCTTGCTAACCGCTTGAAATACTGTCAGAAAGTGCTTAAGCAGTTGGTACAGGATGAGGCTTTATTTATATTTATTTGTAAAGCCAATCAGACAACGGATGGCGATGTTGGTGACTATCTTGATGATAATGTTTTGAAGATGGCAAATCCGTCTTGGGGTGTCACGGTGTCCATGCCTGCTTTGAGAGCTGAAGCAGAACAAGCTTTGAATGATCCACAGACCAGGAATGAGTTCTTCAACAAGACGCTGAATGTCTTTACCAACTCAATGAACGCTTATTTCAATCCTGATGAGTTCATTGCTAGTGATGACTGTTATGACTGGACTATTGAGGAGCTTGCAAGGCTTCCTATTCGCTGGTATGGAGGGGCTGACCTTTCAAGACTGCATGACTTGACCGCTGCTGCCCTCTATGGTGTATATAACGATGGTGAAAAAGATGTTGATATCTGTATCACACACGCTTTCTTTCCTCGTGTCAACGCTCAGAAGAAAGCCAATGATGATGGCATCCCACTGTTTGGGTGGCAATCAGATGGATGGCTGACAATGAGCAACACTCCAACAGTCCTCTATGATGACATTGTTAAATGGTTCATAGAGATGAGACAGAAGGGCTTCAAAATTGCTGCTGTCGGTATGGATAGGAAATTTGGTAGAGAGTTCATGCTAAAAATGAAGCAAGCTAAATTCAAAATGATTGACCAGCCTCAGCTATTCTATTTGAAATCAGAGGGATTCAGAAGAATTGAATTGAAAGTGAAGAATAAAGAATTTTATTATGTGCATTCGGACGCTTATGAGTATTGTGTCAGCAATGTCAGAGCCATTGAAAAGGTGGATGACGCTGTCCAGTATGAGAAGTTAGATGGTGATGGCGGTACAGCAAGAATTGACTTGTTTGATGCGAGCGTTTTTGCTTGTATACAGGCACTTGCTAACCTTGGTAAGAATAAGAATGTGATGGCTTACTTTGATTAGATAGAAAGGAGGTGAGAAATATGGGAATCTTTGACAAATTATTCAAGCGTGGCAAGTCTCAAACGATGTTCACAAGCTTTGGCAATTCTGATTTGGGCATCATGTATGATGGCGATGGCTATATTCCATTAGCAAGGAATCCAGATGTGATCATGGCTGTCAATAAAATTGCTGACATGGTTTCAAATATGACTATCCAGCTCATGGAGAATACAGAATCCGGTGATGTACGAATCAAGGACGGGTTAGCCCGTAAGATTGACATCAACCCTTGTGCTCACATGACACGGAAATCATGGATCTTCAAGATTGTCAGAGACTTGCTTTTGTTTGGCGATGGGAATTCTGTCCTACATGTGGAATACGATCCAATGACTGACTACATAAGCAATCTCAGACCATTCCCAATGTCAGAAGTGTCGTTCAAAAGTAATGATCTGACGTACATGATCCATTTTAGGGATACTGATTTCAATCCAGATGAAGTGGTCCACTTCGCCATCAATCCTGATCCAGACCGGCCTTATATTGGGACCGGTTTTAGATTTGCTTTGAAAGATATTGTTCGCAATTTGAACATGGCTACTCAGACCAAGAAAGGCTTCATGAATGGAAAAAACATTCCTAGCCTTATTATCAAGGTGGATTCATCAAGTGAGGAACTTGGAACAGTGGAAGGCCGTGAGAAAATCGCTAAGAAATATCTGACCACAAGCCAGTCCGGTGAACCTTGGATTGTTCCAGAAGCTTTGCTGGAAGTGGAACAAGTGAAGCCATTAAGTTTGAATGACATCGCTTTGAATGAGTCAGTAGAAATTGATAAGAAGACGGTAGCTGGAATATTAGGTGTTCCGGCTTTTGTGTTGGGTGTGGGAGATTTCAACAAAGAAGAATACAACAACTTTGTGAATACTACCATCATGAGCATCGCAACAACGATCACTCAGACGCTCACAAGAGACCTACTGACTTCAACCACACGCTACTTCAAATTCAATCCACGTTCACTGTATTCTTACGACATTACAGAGCTTTCAACTGTTGCTCAACAGATGACAAACAGCGCCGCAATGCGTAGGAACGAGTGGAGAGATTGGGTTGGTATGACTCCGGATCCTGAAATGGATGAAATCATCGTTCTTGAAAACTATCTGCCACAAGGCGAGTTAGGCAATCAGAACAAACTAAATAAGGAAGGAGGAAATGCCAGTGAAGAAACGTAATTCCTACATCGCTACTCAATTTGAGACACGAGAAGAACAAGAATCTGGTGACTTGATTCTGAGTGGCTACTTCATCCGGTTCGATGAAGAAACTGAGCTGTGGCCAGGCTATTTTGAAGTGATCAAACGTGCAGGAGTGGAAGAAGCAATCAAGAATGCTGATATCCGTGCATTGTTTAACCATGATCATAACCTAGTATTAGGACGCACAGGGAACAGCACAGTGAGTCTCAAAGTTGATGATAAGGGTCTCTATGGTGACATTATCATCAACAGGAATGATCCAGACGCTATGGGAGCTTATGCCCGTGTACAGCGTGGGGATATTGTTGGATGCAGTTTTGGATTTATGCCAATCAAGGTGGAAACTGTTGAGCGTGAAGATGGTTCTTATCTTGATACCGTGCTAGAGCTTGAAATTTTTGAGGTCAGCCCTTGCACGTTCCCAGCATATCCACAGACTGAAATTGCTGCACGCAAGAGAGACTTTGAATGTCTAAAACATGCCAATGTTGAAGCGTTAAATGAACGCAAAATGAAAATTAAGGAGAAATACAATCTATGAACAAAGCATTGATTCTGGGCGCACGTATGCGCACAAAAGCAAATAAGGTTGTTGAATTGGAAGAAGCAATTGAAGAATTGAACAACCGTTCTGCAATCGAAGCAGAAAAACTGGACCGTGCTGAAACTGAAGAAGAAGTTTCAACGGTTGAAAAGAGCCTTGAAGATCTTCAAAAAGAATTAGAAGAGAAACAAGCAGAAAAAGCAAAACTTGAAGAAGAAATTGAAGAGCTTCAAAAACAAGTTGATGAACAAAATCGGAAAGCCCCAACATTCAAAGATGTTGAGCAACGTGGAGGAAAGAAATTGGAAGAACGTGACGCAATTGCTAAATTCATTCGTACTGGTCAGACTCGTGACATTGAAGGTCTTAAAACAACTGACTCTGGAAGCGCTGCTTTGATCCCAACTGAAGTGCTAAAACCTCACTTCCTTGAAAAGACACGCAATCCACTCTTGGATCTTGTCCAACGTGTCAAAGTAAATAGTGGTTCTGGTAAATATCCAGTTATCAAGAAGACAGACAGCAAAATGGCTTCAACTGATGAATTGAAAGCTAATCCTGAACTTGGAAAACCAAGCATCAGCGAAATTGATTACTCAATCAAGACTTACCGTGGTTACATTCCTGTATCTCAAGAAATGATTGATGATGCAGACTATGACATCATGTCAATCGTAGAAGATGAAGTATTCAACCAAGGTGAAAACACTGAATTGTCATTGGTCGCTACCATCCTCAAATCAGCAACTCAAGCAGATGCTGCTGGATTCGATGGCATCAAGGACATCTACAATAAGAAACTCAAATCAATCTACAAAGCAAGTATTGTTGTAACGCAATCAATGTTTGCAGCACTTGATAAAGTGAAAGACAAAAATGGCCGCTACATGCTTCAAACGGATGTTGCATCACCTACAGGCTATTCATTTGGTGGCAAAACAATCTACCCAGTAGATGACACTGTATTTGGAGCTGAAGGAGACATGAAGTTCTTCATTGGTGATGTTTCTGAATTTGTAAAACTCTTTGACCGTTCTCAAGTGTCTGTTAAATGGGTGAACAATGACATCTATGGCCAATTGCTTGGTCTCTTCATCCGTTTGGATGTGAAGAAAGTAGATGCTGCTGCTGGATTCTTTGGCACATACACTGATGTTGTAGCATAAGGAGGTATCACATGACCTATACTGTAATCCGTCCATTCAAGGACATGCGTGACAAAGAACAACATGAATATAAAATTGATGATGTTTTTCCACGCAAAGGCTATGAACCTGATCAAGAGTTTATTCAAGGACTCTTGACAGGCTTCAATTCAGCAGGTTCGATTTTTATCACTGATGAAGTAGTGAAGAAAGCTACTAAGAAAGTAGAGGAGGCTGCTGAAGAGGTGGAAGAAACTGCTGAAGAGTTGGAAACAACTACTGAGGAAGTAGAAGAAACAACTGAAGAAAAGCCAAAACGCAAGAAAGCAACTAAGAAAGAGGAAGAATAGCATGGACACTGGTCAGTTAGTGGAATTACTAAAAATCAAATTAGGAATTGCTTCAAATTTGCGAGATAAAACACTAGAGAAGATTGTCTCAAGCGTCATCAGCGAATTAACAAACAATCTGGGTGTTGAACTGGTTCCAGATCGTGCTGACCATGAAATGTTCATTGTTGACTTTGCTGCTTATCGCTATGAAGGTGGTGTTGATTTGCCACGTCACCTTCAATGGCGCTTGCACAATCTGCAAATCTCTTCCAAGAAAGAGGTGTGAGATGTGGAATGATGAAATCACATTGATAGGTTTTAAAATTACAGGTAAGGACAAGCTCAAGCAAGATCTGACTGAGAAAGTAAAGACTACAATTTTTTGTAAAAAGAAATCTATTACACGGTCTGAGTTTTACCAAGCCAATCAGGCTGGCATCCGGCCAAATCTGATTGTTGATATTCACAGTTTTGAATACAACAATCAGGAGTTTGCTGAATTTGGCGGTAAAGAGTACCGGATTTTGAAGACATATCCAATCAACCTCAATATCCTTGAATTGACTCTGGTGGAGAAAATGACATGAGCCAAGATCTAGCCAGTCAAATTGCTAAAGCATTAGCAGAGTATTCCACAGAAGTTGAAGAAGAAGTGGACAAGATAGCGGAAGAAACAGCAGAAGAGGCCGTCCAAGAATTAAAAACCACAAGTCCAAAAAGTCCAAGGGCAAAAGGTGGTAAGTATGCCAAATCGTGGAAAAAAACAAAAATGGGGAAAGGTAATTTTGTGGTTCACAACACAAATTACCGTCTCCCACATTTGCTTGAATTTGGCCACTTAAAGAGGAACGGGGGACGGGTTTCCGGAATAGTACACATCAAACCGGCAGAAGATCACGCTATTGAGAATTTTGAAAAGAAATTGAAGGAGCTTGGAAGATGAAGCTGTCAGAGTTTGCAGAAATTTTGGAACAGGCTGGCCTGCCTGTCACTTACAAGGCATTCAGGGAAGGAAATGTCCCCACGCTGCCTTACCTTGTCTATTTTGAAAGCTTGCCATCTATCACAGGAACAGACAATCAAGCATCATACATGATCCGTGCTGTCACTGTAGAATTGGCATTTGAACGAAAAGATGAGGAGCTAGAAGAACGATTGGAAGAGCTGTGGAATGACCACAAGCTCTTTTATGATGTTCAAGAAGAAAATTTTATTGAATCAGAAAGACTGTTTGTGAAGTCTTATGAAGTCTATCTATATTGAGGAGGAAAGAAATGACTGAAAACAAAGTTACATTTGGACTTGAAAATGTCCATGTGGCACCAATCCAATCAATCAGTGAAGCAGGAGTGATCACTTATGGTCAAGTATTCCGCTTCCCTGGAGCGATGGAATTGACGCTGGACCCTAAAGGGGATTCAGGATCAGTGAAAGCTGATAACATTGATTATTACTTCGTCAACTCAAACGAAGGTTACGAAGGTAAATTCAAAGTCCCACACATCATTGAAGCATTCGCAACAAAAATTTTGGGCGACATCAAAGACTCTACAACAGGAGTGGTCACAGAAAAAGCAGATGCGAAGACAACCAACTTCGCACTTATGTTTGAATTTGCTGGCGATGCTAACAAGACACGCCATGTCATGTATTACTGTTCAGCAAGCCGCCCTTCTAGTGGATCATCCACTAAGAACGGAACTAACGTGAATGAACGTGAATTGAGCTTCAATGCTAGTCCTCGTCCCGGTGATCAAGTGGTGAAACGTTCCATCACATCAGCGGATGATCAAGAAGTCTATAAAAAATGGTTTGAAAAGGTCTATGAACCTACTCAAGCTTTGTAATTAAGGAGGCCTTAAATGCGTAAGAGTGTGATCATTAGTGAAAAGGAGTATGAGCTTGTAACAAATGCTTACACTCCTATTGCTTATAAGAGCGAATTTGGAAAAGATTTCTTCCAAGATTTATTTGGAATGATCTCAAACCAAAATATCATGCAAATGGCTGAGAATGGCAACAATGAAGTTGACATCAACATGTTAGCCAATTTTGACATGACCTTCTTCAATCGCTTGTTTTGGGTTTTCACAAAATCAGGAAATCCACACATCAAGCCTTATGAACAATTTTTTATGGAAATGGAGGAATTTCCTTTGCAGGACATCGCTCCAATTCTAATGGAAATGATCAACGACACGATGACATCAAAAAAAAACCAGATGAGTCAGAATCAGCCAGTAATGAAATCTTTACAGTAGAATCTTATCTCTCCTGTTGTAAAGAAACTGGTCTCACAATTGATGATCTAAAGCACATTTCAATTGGAATGGCCTTGGACTATCAAACAGATTATGTGAATTTGCGTACTGAGAACAAATCAGAAACACGCAAGGCTACACAGTCAGATTTTGACTCATTCTAGTCTGAAACAGAGTGCTGAGAGGAAGAATCTGAGGTCAAGTTCATCGAATAGATGGACGATTGATCACAAGAATCCTTTAGGCGCTCTTTATATTTTTATGTGAAAGGAGGAAACATGGCCGGTAATATTAAAGGGATAAAAATTGAGATTGGTGGGGATACACAGCCCCTTCAAAATGCCCTGAAAAAAGTAAATTCTGCTTCTGTTGAAGCAGCAAAGGAATTGAAGAGTATTGACAAGGCTCTGAAATTTGACACAGGGAATGTGACTCTATTGGCTCAGAAGCAAGAAGTCCTCCAAAAGCAAGTCTCAACAACCAAGGAAAAACTTGAAACATTGAGACAGGCACAAGCACAAGTTGAAGCTCAGTTCAAGAGTGGTGACATTGGTGCTGATCAATACCGTGCATTTCAACGTGAAGTGGTCCAGACGGAGAACATCCTGAAGGGCTATGAGAACAAGCTTGAGAATGTCAATAAGGCATTAGACGGAAATGGAAATGCTACCAAGTCCAACCGTGAACAACTGAAAGAACTTCAAAATGAGCAACAGCGCCTTGCAAGTGAAGGAGATAAAGTTGTCAGCTCATTCAAACTACAAGAAAGCCAAATGGGTTCCAACGCTAGTGAAGCGGATAAGTTGGCGCTTGCTGAACAGAAGATTGGAAAGCAAAGTGAGATTGTTGCTCAACAGGTCGAGAACCTTGAGAAACAACTTGCCATTGCAAAACAAGAGTATGGCGAAAATTCAACAGAAGTCAATAAGCTAGAAACCCAACTGAATGAGTCCAAGGCTGCCTTCAACGGGCTTGCTAATGAGATGGAGAACCTTGGTGAGTCAGGCAAGAAAGCTAGTAGCGGTCTAGAAGAGACAAATAAGCTTCTGAAAGCTGAATTGCTGAATCAATTCTCTGAGAAGTTATCTGAGATCAGTCAAAAGTTGGTTGATTTTGGAAAGAGCGCTCTAGATGCATTCCGGGAAATTGATGAGGGAATGGACACCATTGTCACCAAAACTGGTGCTGGTGGGAAAGCTCTTGAAGAAATGCAAGGCATTGCTAATGGAATAGCCACTGAAGTCCCTACTGATTTCAGCACCATCGGGAACGCTGTTGGTGAGGTCAATACTCAATTCAAATTAACTGGAGACGCTTTGAAAGTGACTTCAGAAGACATGATCAAGTTCTCTGAGATCAATGGTACAGATGTAACAAACGCAACAATCCAATCAAAACAAGCTATGGAAGCCTATGGCTTATCCATTGATGACTTAACAGAGATTCTGGATAATGTAACCTATGTTTCTCAAGATACAGGGGTTTCTGTTGATGAGTTGATGAAAAAGGCAACTGATGGAGCGCCTCAAATCAAGATGCTTGGTCTTGAATTTGGTGAGGCAGTCACCCTTATTGGCCAATTCGAGAAAAACGGGGTGGATTCATCCTCAGCGCTTTCTGGATTGACAAAGGCCGCTGGTGTATATACCAAGCAAGGAAAGACCATGAAGCAAGGTCTGAATGAAACCATTGAAGCCATTAAGAACAGCAAGTCAGAGACCGAAGCGATGGGAATCGCTATGGAGATTTTTGGTGCTAAGAAAGCCCCTCAGATGATTGATGCAATCAAGCGTGGGAAATTCAACATGGAAGATTTAGGCTACACTTCACAAGTGTCAGCCGGTTTGGTTTCACAAACTTATGAAAGCACTCTGGATCCTATTGACAAATTCACGACAGCCCAAAATGGTTTGAAAATCGTTATGGCTGAAGTCGGTGGGGCTATAGCAGAAACATTTGCTCCAGTGCTTGATGTACTTGTAGGCCTTTTTAAAAATGTCGCAGAATGGGTAAATAAATTACCTGGGCCAATTAAAGAACTTGTAGTTGTATTTGGAAGTATTGTGACAGTAGCTGGAGTACTGTCCCCAATATTCCTCGCATTACAAGCGGCAGCAATGGCGGCTGAAACCACTATAGGTGGACTGATAGCTGCTGCATTACCAATAATTGGAACAGTTATAGCAGTAGCTGCTGCAATTGCTGGAATTATAGTAGTTATTAAGTATTTATGGGAAACCAATGAGGGATTCAGAACCGCTGTTGAGACTGTTTGGAACGCTATCATGTCAGTCATCAACACTGTTGTCCAAGCCATTTCAAGCTTTGTTATGGAAATCTGGGGAACACTGACAACATGGTGGAATGACAATCAACAATTGATCAGGCAGACAGCAGAAACAGTCTGGAATGCTATTTCAGCAGTAGTGACAACAGTCATGAATGTTCTTGGTCCTTTTATTGAAACAGCATGGAATAACATTTCAACCGTAATTTCTACGGTCTGGGAGACCATCAAAACTGTTGTAGAAACAGCCATCAACGTGGTATTAGGCATCATTAAGACTGTGATGCAGATCATCAACGGGGACTGGTCTGGGGCTTGGGAGACCATCAAGGGTATTGGTGAAAATATCTGGAACGGGATCAAAAGTATCTGTGAATCTGTATTCAATGCAATGGCTCAAATCTTATCTGGAATTTGGGACACAATTTCCGGTACGGCTTCAACTGTTTGGAACGGGATCAGCTCAACTCTATCTGGGATTTGGGATGGAATCACAGGAACAGTTTCAACTGTATTCAATGGGATTTCTAGCACAATTTCAGGAGTTTGGAATGATATCAGCTCAACCGCTTCAAGCATTTGGAATGGGATCAAAGACACAATTGACACAGCTATCAATGGAGCAAAAGATCTCGTAGGAAGAGCCATTGACGGAATTAAAGGTTTCTTCAATTTCCAATTCAAATGGCCACACATCCCACTACCTCACTTCAAGGCCAGTGGATCACTGAATCCAATGGACTGGCTGAAAGGTAAAGGGATTCCAAGTATCGGAATTGACTGGTATGCCAAAGGTGGGATCTTAACCAAGCCCACAGCATTTGGCATGAATGGAAATAGCCTGATGGTTGGTGGGGAAGCTGGAAAAGAAGCAGTCCTGCCACTGAATGAACGGAACTTGAGCGCCATTGGTCGGGGCATCGCCCAAACAATGGACCCACAAGGAACCGTAATCAACATCAACATCTCTGACAACATCATCAGAGAAGAAGCTGATATTGAGAAGATCGCTAACAAGGTATCTCAGAAGATAGCTGCTGAATTGAGGAGACAGAAAGAATTGAGAGGAGCGCCTGCATGGTAAAGTACAATGAATTGATTATTGATGGAGTTGGAACTTCATCATTTCCATTTGATGTGATTGTGCTGGAAGGCCCTACAATTCAAGTAGGTCTCTCAAAAGACAAGCTATTGAGCCATGATGGAGTGAGTGGATATATTGTTCAGTCGAATCCTCACAGAGAAGCGATTGAAAAGAAATACACTCTTCAACTCATCAACCCAACAGAACTGCAAGTCCTTGAATTTGTCCAATTCCTCTCCAAAAGGAATTTCTGGCTTGAGAATCAACAGAACAAGCTCACAAGATGGTTCTGTTATCAGACAAAGGTGTCTGACACTCAGAGAGATAAAACTAAAATGTACTCTGTGGAAGTGACATTTGTTTGTCACCCCACCAAATACATGAAGAACAACGATGTTCAAACTCTCGCCTCAAATGGTGTTCTCAGGCTCCAAGGTAGTTCACTAGCGTTCCCTAAAATCACAATCAAAGGAAACAGCTCTTCTGAGACCAGCTTCACAATTGGAAAGCAGACTATCAAACTTGAACAACTCTCCGAGAGCGCTGTGATGGTGAATGATCCACAAAATCCAAGCTTCTTGGATAAGAAAGGGAATCTTGTGAAGTGGTCAGGAGACTTCATCACAATTGATGCAAACCAAGCCCAGAAAACTGTCGGTGTAGTTTTGGGGCCTGGCATTCAATCTCTTATTTTTGAAACAAATTGGGGGTGGTTATAATTCTTTATCTATTAGACAGAAATGTTCAAACAGTAAAATGGAATGGCCAGCCACTCCATGAAGCAACAAAAGCAGAAGTTGAAGAAGTAATCAACGTGAGCTACACACTCAAGGTTGACTATCCAATCACAGACACTGAAATTTATAAAAAATTTCAGGAAGACATGCTCATCATCGCCCCCACTCCTGTAACTGGCCGGCAACTGTTCCGGATTAAGGAGATCAGCGAGCAAGATGACACAGTAAGTCTGACTTGCCAGCACATCACAGAGGACATCTTCAAGCGCTCTGTTCGTCCTATCAAGGTTTCAAACTCAACCTGTCAAATCGCCTTGAATGCTATGATTTCAGCAGTCAAGACACCACTTGGGAAGTTCTCTTTCACAAGTAACATCATGGACAATAGAACCTTCAACACTACAGAAGATGAAACGCTTTATAAGATCCTGATGGATGGAAAACATTCCATCGTGGGTGCTTGGGAAGGTGAGATGATCCGTGACAACTTCCTGATTGATATTCCTAAAAGTCGGGGAATTGATCGTGGTGTGGTAATCACCACACATCAAAATTTGAAGCAGTATGAACGAAACAAGAGCAGTTCCAGCATCATCACAAGGCTACATCTGAAGTCAACATTCAAGCCAGAGGGAGCAGAAGAAGACACGGTTCTGAAAGTCACTGTGGACAGCCCCCTCATTGGCAGCTACCCTTACATCAATGAAGCTGAGTATGAGAATAATGATCTTACTACAGAGGAAGAATTGAGAAAATGGGGTGAAGCCAAATTCAAGAATGGAGACATTGACAAGTCCACTGATCAGATTAAAGTTGAAGCCTATGAGCTAGATGGTCAAACTGTGCATCTTGGTGATACAGTGACCATCATGAGCTTGAAGCATGATGTCATGATGAAGAAAAAAGCTGTGGGCTATGTCTATGATGCTCTGTCAGAAGAGTATATCTCTCTTACATTTGATGACAAGGCTGGCCACGGTGGAGGTATGTCAGGATCAAATGGAATTTCTGATGTAGCATCTGAAATCCTTGATACAGTCCAAAAGACTCAAGAGGATGATGAATACTACAAGAAATTGAAAATATTGGTTGATAATGCCAACAGAGCCTTTGAAGACAAAGCAGGAGCTTTGAAGAAAGAGATCACAGATGGCATTGAGCAAGCCAAAGCACAAGCTGAAGTGGTCAAAGAGGAAATCTCAGCTCAAGTCACTGAGAAGATCAAAGCAGCAAACCAAGCTAACAAAAATGAAATTGTGGAAGAATTTAAGGCTCAATACAATGGCATTGAAGTCAAAATGGAAGGCTTTAAGAATACAACTGACCAATTAAAGACCAGCGATGCAGATATCAAGAAAATAATCAATGACTTCAAAGCTCAAACACAAAGCCAATTTGTAGGAGTCCAAGGCGCACAATCACGCTTTGAACAGACCACAGAAAAAGCTATCTCTGACCTGACCAATGTAACGAATGGCAAGGCTGATCGGTCATTTGTTGAGCAGACGGTGGCAAGAGTCAAAGAAGAGTTCACAACAATCGGTGTTGTTGGTGGCCCTAACATGCTCAGGAACTCAAGGGCAGATGAGGGTTTGAAATATTGGACGGAAGTAAATAACAGATTAGCTTTCACAGCCCATCAATTCTACTTCAATGGTCAAAAACGAATGTTTGAATTGAGACCTGGTGCAGTCGTTAAAAGTCCTCGTTTCATTGTGAAGCAAAATGCAGACTATACATTGAATTTTTTAGGTTTTGACAACAATTCCAAAATGTTCAAGGTTTATTTCTGCAAACGCAGAAAAGGATCAACAGCAGATTTTGAAGAAAAACAACTAGTATATGATGGGAAACCAAGATGGACAGATGGACCTATTTTGGATGAAAATAGAGCAATCAAGAAATCATTCCAATTTAATGTTGGAAATTTTGATGATGGTTATCTCCAATTTGAATACGATAAAAACAATCCAAATAAATGGGGCGGCCTATTTTTGACAGAGCTAGACTTCTACGAAGGTACCAATGACCGCAAGTGGCAGCCTGCTCCAGAAGATCAAAATTATCTGGTAGAGCAAGCACAGGCTACTTTTGAGAAGACAGTGGAAGGCCTAACCACTCAATTAACTAAATTAGAGACCAAAACTGGTCCAAGTGGTGAACTTGAACAGCGCATGCTGACATACTCTGAGAAAGCTGCTGTGGACGCTTTAAAAGCAACCAGACAGATTCTAGAACAAGGGTATGTTGCTAAATCTCAATATACGGAAGATGTGGCTGGAATCACAAGAAGATTTGATGAAATCGTGCAAGCAGGGGAGAACCTGCTTAAAAACAGCGGTAATCCTCAAAATGTGGAGGGATGGGGGTATTATGATCCCGGATTGAGTCCAGCAGTAACGGTCTCAACTAATCCAATCTACTACAATGAATCAAGAAAACTCTTCAAACTTGATAATTCAACTGATAATGTCAAGGTAGCAGCATCCCAACGCTTCAACATCAAAAGAAATACAACTTACACAATTTCATTTGATGCAATTGGATCAGATAATCTTAAGAATGCCACATTCTACTTCCTAGCACGAAAAAAAGGTGAGACGGGGACTTTTACAAAAGTCTTTACTCTTGCTGATAAGATCACAGTGCCACAAGACAGAATCACACGTTACTATTTCACAGTCAACTCTGAAGACTACGATGAAGCATTCTTGCGATTTGACAATAACGGATCATCAAATGGACAGCCATCAAGTCTCTTTTTTGGTGACATTGATGTGTATGAAGGATCTATCAAGAGAGCTTACCAACCGCCAACAGATGACGGTTCACCAGTGATTGAAGCTAAACTTGCTGAATTTAAACAGACGGTGGATGGACAATTCACGACAATCACCAATCAAATGGGTGACACGTTGAGAAAAACAGACATCCAGATCACATCTGGTCAGATATCATTCGGCACAGGTAAGACTATCAACGGAAGAACCATCAGCTCCTTGCTGGTGCAAGAGCCAGAATCCATTGCTTTGATCGCACAATTGATCAAGGTTAAAGGTGATATGGTAGTTGATGGATCAATCACAAGCAGGCATCTGGCATCTCAAAGTGTCCGAACAGGACACATGGAGTCTGGATCAGTAACCACTCAGATCCTTGCTAGTAATGCAGTAACAGCGGATAAGTTACTGGTGGACTCCGCAATGATTAACAAGCTTGTATCAAATCAAGCATTCATCAGAGAGTTGACTTCACAGAAGGCATTCATTACTCAATTAAACTCTATTGACATCGCTTCAAATCGTTTTACTGGTGATAGAATAGCCTCTTCTGATGGATCACTAACTTTTGATTTGGTAAAAAATCAATTAAGAATGACGAACAACACAGCTTCGATATCAAGAGAAGACGCTGGATATCCAACCCAATTCATATGTTACGAGTCTTCTATTGAAAACGGACAAAAACATTCCAAAACAATCATTGGTAGCAATCGGGATGGCTCAAAAAATTGGAATTCCGTATCATTCTCTGGGATCGTAATAGATAACAACTCGAACAATAGTGTTGATAAAGTTTTTCAGTATGGAGACTATAACAACATGCGTCATGCTTCGTCTGACGAAGGTTGGAATTTTAGCGTAGTAACTCAAATACTAACACCGGGTATTTGGAATAAAAACTCAGAAATTTGGTGTAGGCATTTTGTTATTCCAAAGAAAACAAAATCAGATACGGACGTACCAACGGAATTTATCCGTCTAGACGAAAGCGTGGCTGCTTTGTGGAAGTTATTCGAGCATTTAAATGGACAAATTTCTACGACTGGTGCAATGCATGCAAAAATAACACAAATGGTCAATGATTTTGGATACAAACGGGATCATATTAAATAATGGAGTAAATAAATGAAAGAAAACACTTATGTATCAATCATCACAGATCTAGCCAATCAATTGGCTAGTAAATCAATCAATGAAGCTGAGTTCAAGGCACGATTGACTGAATCACAGCAGGAAAAAGAACAGCTCATCAAAGAGCTAGAAATCTATCGCTCTGTCCTTGAATCTGACAAAGATTTGAAGGACCTATTTGAAGAAGTTAAGAATAAGAATGAGGTAAATGCTTAATGAATTATAAAGTACAGTTCAAATCCTATGATCCCGTAGCGAATGCCACAAAGGTTTCCATCAAACAAGATTATCCTTACCGTGTGTTTGAAGAATCCCTTCCAAACAACCGCATGGGAGATGAAGAATCAACTCTTGTGGAAGCTGTTCTAAACCTTGTACGAATGGAGTTAGACCCTTCTTGCGCTATCGTAGCCCTCAAAAAAGAGCTTGACAAGTCTGTTGATGCCAATAAGAACGCAATCCTGAAAATTCAAGAACTCACTCAAGAGAACGAAAAGAAAGATGTCCTAATCCAAAATAACAAAGCTCTTGCTGATTGGTCTGTCCTTGTAGCTGTAACCAATCAAGACAATCCACTTGATCCAACACTCTACAAACGGGCGCTTGAGCTTGTGGAAGCTGCTCAAGTAGGTAAAACCTACAAACAACATGACATCTTCACCCTCGTAGATTCTGATCACACTGAAAAATACAGTGAAGGAAAGCGTGTCCTTGTACAAGTTAACTATGATTTCACATACAATGGGGAATCAATCAAAGACTTGAAAGGCCCACTACTCCAAAATGGTAAGCTTGCAATCTACAATTGGGAAGTTCCCAAAGAAGAGAATCAGAAAAAACCTTCAGGAGATCTTGAAACCCAACCAGTAGCACAACCTGAATCATAAATTGAGAGGAGTGTGATTGATGTATCAAGAACCAGATGGAATCTTTGGAATTATTGAAGTAGTACGGGATTTCTATGATCACGGAATTGATGAACACATGATTGTGTTCATGTTCATGGCCATTGTTGCTCTAGATATCGTTATAGGAGTATCTAGAGCGTGGGCCTATCACGAGTTTTCAAGTCGAAAATGGAGAAAAGGGCTGGTAAGTCACACAGCTATGATCTTAATTGTAGCCATTGGCTATCCATTCGCCTTATATATGAATCTTGGAGCTGTGGTTGATGCCTTCATTGTAGCAATGATGGCAGCATACGGTTCCAGTATTCTTGCCAGTCTCTCAGCTTTAGGAGTTGAAATTCCTGGCCTAGATCGTCTTGTGAAACAAAATATTGATCATGAGAAATTTCAGTTAAAAGATGGCTTGGAAGAGCCTAGTAAATTAATCAAAAGAGGAGAAAAGAAAAATGAATCAAATCACTGATATTGTTACAAGTAGCGCAATGAGTATTCTTGTAATTCTGGTTGGAATTGTTGTTCAAGCAGTCAAGAAATATCTTTTGACTCGTGGAGGGAAGAAAGCTCTTGAAGTGGCTGAAATCCTTGCAAACAATGCTGTCCATGCCACTGAACAAGTAGCAGGAACATTGGACATCCACGGCAAGGATAAGATGGAGCATGCTAAAACTAGCTTGATTGAAGGACTAGAAGCATATAACATCAATTTAACCAATGACCAACTAAACACATTCATTGAAGCGGCTGTGAAAAAAGCAAATGAACAATGGAAGAAATGAGGTTCTAAAATGGCAACACTAAATGACATTCTAAATTATGCAGAATCTTTGGCAAATCAAGGTGTGGGAGCTGATGCAGATGGTGCATACGGAACCCAATGTGTAGACCTCCCAAATTCAATTTCTATCAACTTTTTTGGGAAAGCTCTCTGGGGAAATGCTATTGACCTACTTAATTCAGCCGCTGGGTTAGGATATGAAGTAGTATATGACGCAATTGGAGTCAATCCACGAGCAGGAGCCATCTTTGTCATGGACACAACTTATCTATGCGGTCATCCCTACGGTCACACAGGAATTGTAATTGAAGACAGCGATGGAGTCACTATGAAAACCATTGAACAGAACATTGATGGGAATGCTGATTCCCTTTATGTTGGAGGTCCTGCACGATACAACACACGCAACTTTGATGGAATTGTTGGATGGTTCTATTTCCCAACTGATGACACATCTGTGACATTTGAACAGCCAGAACCATCAGAACCATTGACAATTGAATCAAATGGATTCAATCCAGAAACAGGAACATTCACTGTTGAAGTATCTGCTCTAAATGTACGAACTGAAGCCGGTCTTGGAGCTGAGATTGTAGCTGTATACAGTACAGGTCAAGAAATCAATTACGATGGATGGATTGATAATGATGGATATATCTGGATCACATACATTGGCGGTTCTGGAAATCGTAGATATGTAGCTGTAGGAAAATCCGAAAACGGTCAACGCATCACAGACTTTGGATCTTTTAAATAAGAAACAGAAACCCTCCTCATCGGAGGGTTTTTCTGTTATAACGGAAAGTTTCAGAAATGTCCGGTATAACCTCAAACAATTATCGAAAAATCTTTTCCTATTAAATGACTTTCTTTTGTCTCTAAGATAAAAAAAATAAAACTTGAACTTTCTTGAAAGCTATGCTAAACTAACAATGTGAGCAATGGACTTGTGGAGTTTTAGAGTCAGTACCTAAAACAGACCCTAAAAGCTAAAAACAGCGATATGAACAACTTTCAGAAACTCCCACCGGCTCCATATTTTTATTCATGGAAGATTACTCAAGAGGCTTAAGAGGCCGTGTTGGAAACGCGGTAGGCGTGTAAAAGCGTGCGTGGGTTCGAATCCCATGTCTTCCGTTGTTGAGACATCATTGTGTAGCAGTGGTGTTTTTTTGTACAAAAAAGAGTCCCAAAAATAGACAAGTGAGGGAGGAGAAAAAGTGATTGCACAGCTAGATACCAAATCAGTCTATACTTTTATGGAAAGCCTTGTGACCATAAAAGATTATGTCCACGTGGCTAAAAGCATGGGGTATGGCGCTTTGGGAATCATGGATGTAGATAATTTGTATGGTGCCTATGAATTTATCGAAGCCTGTCAGGCCCAAAAGCTCAGCCCCTTGGTCGGTTTAGAAATTGGACTAGAGGTAGACAATGTAACAATTTCGTTTCGAATGATCGCCCTGTCAACGAAGGGCTACCAGAATCTGATGAAGATGTCGACCGTCAAAATGATGGGGAAGAGCAATTGGGAGGATGTGAAGCACCTAACAGAAGGAGTAGCAGTCATTGTCCCTGCGCCTTTTGCTAGTGGAGACTTGCCGCCTGGTCTAGATTACTTCATCGGAGTTTTTGCGGATACGCCGGTCCAAGAGTTTAGCCACCCTGTGCTCCCTCTTCATACCGTTCGATTTTTTGAGGCTGGGGATGTGGAAGCCATGCAGATGCTGGCAGCCATCAAGGACAATCAAAGCTTGACAGAAACAGGGCCAATTGATCCGACAACAGTCCTAAAAACTCCTCAGGATTTAAAGAATGATTTTGCAGAGCGATTTCCGCAAGCTATCACAAATCTGGAAAACCTTGTCCAAGGGATTCAATATGATATTGACACCCAGTTGAAATTGCCTCGCTTCAATCCCCAGAAACCAGCTGTTGAGGAACTGAGAGAATTAGCACAAGCGGGTCTTCTTCGAAAGAACTTGACCAGTCCGGTCTATCAAGAACGTCTGGAGTATGAATTAGACATTATTCACCAAATGGGCTTTGATGATTATTTCTTGATTGTCTGGGACCTTCTTCGTTTCGGACGGAGTCAAGGCTATTATATGGGAATGGGGCGTGGGTCTGCTGTCGGCTCACTGGTAGCCTATGCCTTAGAGATTACCGGGATTGATCCTGTGGAGAAGAACCTCCTATTTGAGCGCTTTTTAAATGTGGAGCGCTACACCATGCCGGATATTGATATTGATATTCCAGATATCTATCGTCCAGAATTTATCCGTTATGTGAGAGACCGTTATGGAAGTTACCATGCGGCACAGATCGTGACCTTTTCAACCTTTGGGGCTAAACAAGCCATTCGAGATGTCTTTAAACGTTTCGGGGTCCCTGAGTATGAATTAACCTCTATTACCAAGCGGATTGGCTTTAGGGATACACTGACGACGGCTTATGAACAGAACCTAGCTTTTCGGCAAGTGATTCATAGTCGAGCAGAATTTGAACGTGGCTTTGAAATTGCCAAAAGAATTGAAGGTCAACCAAGACAGACCTCTATCCACGCGGCTGGGGTTGTGATGAGTGACCAGGATTTGACAGATCACATTCCTCTCAAGTATGGAGAAGACATGTTTGTCACCCAGTATGATGCCCATGCGGTTGAAGCCAATGGTCTGTTAAAGATGGACTTTTTGGGTCTGCGAAATTTAACCTTTGTTCAGAAAATGAAGGAAGCCGTCTATGAAAAGTACCAAGAAAAGATCGTGATTGAAGCCATTGATTTAGAAGATCCAGAAACCTTGGCCTTGTTTGCTGCTGGGGATACCAAGGGGATTTTCCAATTTGAACAGGCTGGAGCCATTCGCCTCTTGAGACGAGTGAGACCCAATCATTTCGAAGAAGTGGTAGCGACCACCTCTCTCAATCGTCCAGGGGCTAGTGATTACATTGATAATTTCGTCAAAAGAAAGCATGGCCAGGAAAAAGTTGACATTCTGGATCCAGCTATTGAAGAAATCTTACGGCCCACTTATGGGATTATGCTCTATCAAGAGCAAGTCATGCAGGTTGCCCAACGTTTTGCAGGCTTTAGCCTGGGAAAAGCCGATATTTTACGTCGGGCTATGGGCAAAAAAAATGCAGCTGAAATGCACAAGATGGAAGACGATTTTGTCTCAGGTGCGCTTAAACTTGGGCATACGGAAGAAAAAGCTAAAGAGGTCTTTGCGATCATGGAAAAATTCGCAGGCTATGGGTTTAACCGTTCCCATGCCTATGCCTATTCTGCCTTGGCCTTTCAGATGGCCTATTTCAAGGTCCATTATCCAGATGTTTTCTTTGATGTCATGCTCAATTATTCGAGCAGCGATTATTTGACAGATGCTCTCCAGTTTGATTTTAAAGTCGCACCATTATCCATCAATACCATCCCTTACAGAGATAAGTTCCAGGATCGAAAAATCTACTTGGGAATGAAAAATATCAAGGGACTCCCAAGAGATTTAGCGTATTGGATCATTGATAATCGTCCCTTTGAAAGTGTCGAAGATTTTATTTTACGACTCCCCAATCAGTATCATAAATTGCCTTTGTTAACACCTTTAGTGGAGCTTGGATTGTTTGATATTTTTGAAAAAAATAGGCGCAAGGTGCTTCACAATTTGCCGAATTTGTTTGTCTTTGCCGATGAGCTAGGTAGTTTATTTGCAGATTCTAACTATTCCTGGACAGAAGCAGAAGACTTTAGCCAGGCTGAAAAATATGAGAAGGAAGAGGCCATTATTGGTGTCGGGCTCAGTACTCACCCATTGGTTGCGATTGGGCAAACGAGTCCCTACGAGATCCAACCAATTTCTCAACTCATACAAGGAGAGCAGGTACGCATTCTCATTGAGGTACAAAGCATTCGAACCATTCGAACCAAGTCAGGTGATCTCATGGCTTTCTTACAAGTCAGTGATACCAAGAAAAAATTGGATGTGACCCTTTTCCCTGAAACCTACAATCGATTTTCCTCCTTGATAAAAGAAGGTGGCTTTTATTACTTGACAGGGAAAATACAAGAGCGTGATGGGCGCTTGCAGATGATTCTAGCAGAGGCACAACTGGCAACCAATGAAAAGTTCTGGATCCAGTTGCTCGATCATCGTCAGGATAAAACGATTCTTTCTATCTTGAAAAAATATCCGGGCCCATATCCTGTGATATTACGCTATGAAGACGAGAAAAAAACTCTTCAATTGAAGGGCTATACAGTCCAGAAAAACAAAGAATTGGAAGATGAACTAAAGAATCTCGTTATGAAAACGATTTATCGGTAAAAACTGCGAAAAATACGAGAATTTTAGTCTTCTTTGTGTTATAATTACGTAGAATGTAAAAGAAAAAAAGGAGCAAACAACGAAATGAAACGTATTGCTGTTTTAACTAGTGGTGGAGATGCCCCTGGTATGAATGCTGCCATCCGTGCAGTTGTTCGTCAAGCAATTTCAGAAGGAATGGAAGTTTTCGGTATCTATGATGGATATGCGGGAATGGTTGCTGGTAAAATTCAGCCCCTTGACGCCTCATCTGTTGGAGATATTATTTCCCGTGGTGGTACCTTCCTTCATTCAGCTCGTTACCCTGAATTCGCACAACGCGAAGGTCAATTAAAAGGGATCGAGCAATTGAAGAAACACGGGATCGAAGGTGTTGTCGTTATTGGTGGAGATGGTTCTTACCATGGTGCGATGCGCTTGACTGAGCTTGGATTCCCAGCTGTGGGTCTTCCTGGTACGATCGACAACGATATCGTCGGAACTGACTTTACAATTGGTTTTGATACGGCAGTCACAACTGCAATGGACGCGATCGATAAGATCCGTGATACTTCATCTAGTCACCACCGTACTTTCGTTATCGAAGTGATGGGACGTAACGCTGGAGATATCGCTCTTTGGGCAGGGATTGCATCTGGTGCAGATGAAATCATCATCCCTGAAGAAGGATTCAAGATCGAAGATGTTGTTGAGAGCATCAAAGAAGGTTACGCAAAAGGTCGTACCCACAACATCATCATCTTGGCTGAAGGCGTGATGTCTGCAGATGAATTTGGTAAAGCTTTGAAAGAAGCTGGTGATGAAAGTGACCTTCGTGTGACTGAGCTTGGCCACATCCAACGTGGTGGTTCACCTACAGCGCGTGACCGTGTTCTTGCTTCACGTATGGGAGCACACGCTGTTAAATTGTTGAAACAAGGAATCGGTGGTGTAGCCGTTGGTATCCGTAATGAAAAAATGGTTGAAAACCCAATCCTTGGTAAAGCAGAAGAAGGAGCCCTCTTTAGCTTGACAGAAGATGGTAAGATTGTGGTAAACAATCCACATAAAGCTGATCTTGGTCTTGCCGAGTTGAACCGTAGCTTGTCTTCAATCTAATTTTATTTCATTAATTCGTTAACCTTGTCTTAAAAAGACAGATATATTAAAAAAGGAGTCATATATATCATGAACAAACGTGTAAAAATCGTTGCAACTTTAGGTCCTGCGGTAGAAATCCGTGGCGGTAAAAAATTCGGTGAAGATGGATACTGGGCTGAAAAACTTGACGTTGAAGCTTCAGCACAAAACATTGCTAAATTGATCGAAGCTGGCGCTAATACTTTCCGTTTCAACTTCTCACACGGTGACCACCAAGAACAAGGTGAACGTATGGCGACTGTTAAACGTGCAGAAGAAATCGCTGGTAAAAAAGTTGGTTACCTTCTTGATACAAAAGGTCCTGAAATCCGTACTGAATTGTTCGAAGGCGAAGCTAAAGAATATTCATACAAGACTGGTGAACGTATCCGCGTTGCTACAAAACAAGGTATCAAATCAACTCGTGAAGTGATTGCTTTGAACGTTGCTGGTGCGCTTGATATCTTTGATGATGTTGAAGTTGGACACCAAGTATTGGTTGATGATGGTAAATTGGGTCTTCGCGTTGTAGAAAAAGACGCTGCAAAACGTGAATTCGTTGTTGAAGTTGAAAACGATGGTATCATCGCTAAACAAAAAGGTGTAAACATCCCTAATACGAAGATTCCTTTCCCAGCACTTGCTGAACGTGATAACGACGATATCCGCTTCGGTTTGGAACAAGGTATCAACTTTATTGCGATCTCATTTGTACGTACTGCAAAAGATGTTCAAGAAGTTCGTGCTATCTGTGAAGAAACTGGTAACAGCCACGTTCAATTGTTTGCGAAAATCGAAAACCAACAAGGTATCGAAAACTTGGATGAAATCATCGAAGTTACTGACGGTATCATGATCGCTCGTGGTGACATGGGTATCGAAGTACCATTCGAAATGGTTCCAGTCTACCAAAAAATGATTACTTCTAAAGTAAATGCTGCTGGTAAAGTTGTTATCACTGCAACAAACATGCTTGAAACAATGACTGAAAAACCACGTGCAACTCGTTCAGAAGTATCTGACGTCTTCAACGCGGTTATCGATGGTACTGATGCTACAATGCTTTCAGGTGAATCTGCAAACGGTAAATACCCACTTGAATCTGTAGCTACAATGGCGAAAATCGACATGAATGCTCAAACACTTTTGAAAGAATATGGTCGTTTGAACCCAGCTACATTCGAACGTAACTCTAAGACAGAAGTTATGGCTTCAGCTGTTAAAGATGCTACAAACTCAATGGATATCAAATTGGTTGTAACATTGACTAAGACAGGTCACACTGCACGTTTGATCTCTAAATACCGTCCAGATGCTGATATCTTGGCATTGACATTTGATGAATTGACTGAACGTGGATTGATGTTGAACTGGGGTGTTATCCCAATGTTGACAGATGCTCCTTCATCAACTGACGATATGTTCGAAATTGCTGAACGTAAAGCAGTTGAAGCTGGTCTTGTTAAATCTGGTGATGATATCGTTATCGTTGCTGGTGTACCAGTTGGAGAAGCTGTTCGTACAAACACAATGCGTATCCGTACAGTACGTTAATAGACAATTCTATCTTAAAGCCTTGCTGGTTGGTCTGAAAGGACTGACCGCGAGGTTTTTCTTGTTTAGAGCGCTAACAAGAATTCTCACTAATGCTTACTTTCTCTTTTTTAAAGATCAAAAAAATGGTATAATAAACAAAAAGGAAGGGAGACATACATGCCAAGGAGAGATTTAATTAGAAATGTCATCATTGTCGGTGTTCTGGTTTTAGCACTGATTTTGCTTCGTATCTTTGTATTTCATCCATTTAGTATCAATGATAAGATGGCCAATGCTTCTGTGAAAAATGGAGATCTTGTGGTAGCGACTAGAAATGCTCAGGTAGATCGCAGTGATTTGGTCTTATACAAGGTCGGTGGAAAAGAATACCTTGGACGTGTTATTGCCAAAGAAAACGATGAAGTCAGCTACGTAGATGACGTCCTCTATTTGAATGGACAGGCAACACCAGAACCTTACCTGAATAAAATGCTGAACAAACATCTAGCTGCTCCAACGAGTAATGGGTATTATACTGATGATTTCTTTTTATCAGAGTTAAAAGGGACCAAGGCTGGTCGTGTACCATCCGATACCTTTCTAGTCTTAAATGATAACCGTGGGGATACAGAAGATAGTCGTGAGTTTGGTTATATCCATAAAAATCAGATCGAAGGAGTCGTGAATCTACGTCTCTACCCTCTCAATAAATTTGGATTTATAAAAGTAGAAGAATAGCCGAAAGGCTATTTTTTTTATAAATATCAAAATGAACTAGTTATTTTTTTCATTTTTGTGGTAAGATGTTCATTAAATAATTTTTTAGGAGGAGAATGCTATGCAGTATGCTTTGGAAATTTTACCAAGTTTGTTAAAGGGAGCAAGCCTCACCTTGCAAGTGTTTGCTTTCGTATTGATTTTATCGATTCCACTTGGAATCGTTGTTGCCTTTTTGCTTCAATTGCGCTCAAAGATCCTGCATGGACTCCTAACGATTTATATCTGGATCATGCGAGGGACCCCTCTATTGCTCCAGTTGATCTTTATTTATTATGTCCTTCCAAGTATTGGGATTCGGATTGACCGCTTGCCTGCGGCTATTATGGCCTTCACCCTTAATTATGCAGCCTATTTTGCGGAAATCTTTCGTGGAGGAATTGTCGCCATTCCGACAGGTCAGTATGAGGCGGCTAAGGTCTTAAAACTGAGTTCATGGCAAACGATTCGCTACATTATTTTGCCTCAGGTGGTGAAGATCGTTCTTCCAAGTGTATTCAATGAAGTCATGTCCTTGATCAAAGACACTTCCTTGGTCTATGCTCTGGGAATCAGTGATTTGATCCTCGCAAGTCGGACGGCAGCCAATCGTGATGCCAGTCTAGCACCCATGTTTTTAGCGGGAGCTATTTATTTAATCCTCATTGGGATCGTGACCATCATTGCCAAGCGGGTTGAAAAGAACTTTTCATATTATAAATAGGAGGAGAAGCATATGTTAGAATTAAAACAAATTTCGAAACGTTTTGGGGATAAGCAGATCTTATCAGATTTCAATCTTCTCGTTCCTGAAAAACAAATCGTTGCCATTGTTGGACCTTCTGGAGGAGGAAAGACCACCTTGCTTCGTATGCTAGCTGGTCTTGAAACGATCGACTCTGGTCAGATCATCTACAATGGTGAAAACTTGCCTCTGGATGCCTTAGAAAAACGAAATCTTCTCGGATTTGTCTTCCAGGACTTTCAATTATTTCCACACTTATCGGTCATGGAAAACCTCATTTTGTCCCCCATCAAGACCATGAATATGAGTAAGGAAGATGCTAGTAAAAAAGCCATGAGTTTACTGGAGCGCTTGGGGCTCGAACATCATGCGGATGCTTATCCCTTCTCCCTATCGGGTGGTCAGAAGCAACGGGTGGCATTGGCACGTGCCATGATGATCGATCCGGAAATTATTGGCTATGATGAGCCGACTTCGGCCTTGGATCCAGAATTGCGATTAGAAGTTGAGAAGTTAATCTTGCAAAATCGTGAACTGGGGATGACCCAGATCGTTGTTACCCATGATATTCCATTTGCAGAAGCGATTGCGGATGTTCTTCTCAAGGTTGAGCCTAAATAGGAGGAGAGGATGAAACGAGTAATACCATGGTTGCTAGGTGTCCTTAGTCTTGTCTTTCTGACAGCCTGCGGGCAGACAGTGAGTGATCCTAAAGTGGACAATTGGCAAAAATACCAAAAAGAGCAGTCCATCACGATTGGTTTTGATAATACTTTCGTTCCTATGGGCTTTGAACAAAAAGATGGAACCTATGCGGGTTTTGATATTGATTTGGCCAATCAAGTCTTTGAATCTTATGGGATTCATGTGAACTGGCAACCCATTGATTGGGACATGAAAGAGACGGAACTAAAAAATGGGACTATTGATGCCATCTGGAATGGCTATTCGGCTACAGATGAACGTCGGGAAAGTGTTGCTTTTACAAAGCCCTATATGAAAAACGAGCAAGTCTTGGTTACAAAGAAAGCATCTGGGATCCAATCAGTCGATGGGATGAAAGAGAAACGATTAGGTGCCCAGACCGGATCGTCTGGCTATATGGATTTTGAAGCCAATCCTAAAATCTTGAAAAATAAGGTCAAAAATCAAAAGGCTACCCAATACCAGAGTTTTAATGAGGCACTGATCGATCTCCAGAACGATCGGATCGATGGTCTTTTAATCGACCGTGTCTATGCCAACTATTATTTACAAACAGAAGGAATTTTAAAAGACTACAATGTCTTTCCTGTCGGTTTTGAGACAGAATCCTTTGCAGTAGGGGTACGCAAGGCAGATAAAACTTTGAAGAAAAAAATTGATGAAGCCTTTGTAATACTCTATCAAAAAGGCCAGTTCCAAAAGATCTCTAAGAAGTGGTTCGGAACTGATGTAGCAACAGACGATATCAAGTAAAAAAGCTAGAAAATACTTCCTAGCTTTAGATAAAAGACAAAGTTATCTTAAAAACTTTCCTTAGGTGAGTACGGACGTCAGCGAACTTCTACGAAGTTCCATGACTTAGTTTTGAACCTAAGGTTTCAAAACTCCCGAGTGCTAGAAACATTACTGTTTCTAGCACTTTTCTCACAGCGGAAAGTTTTGGTATACTTTTGATTCATTTTAAAAATTAGAAAATTTTTAGAGAATCAATTAACTTTTTTTATAAGATTTGGATACTCTCTCAAGCTAGGAAATGATTCCTAGCTTTTTAGTCGGTTTTATTAGTGATTTGATGGAAAATCTTTTGCCAAGTTTCGTGGCGACGCCAGAGACTGGTATGGATTTGACCGTCTAGTTCATAGCGTATGAGTTTGGTTTTTTGGCTGATGGACTCCAGTTCAAAGTTTTGGAATTGAACTTGGTCGCTTGCGAGAG
Source organism: Streptococcus parasanguinis (assembly GCF_023109675.1). Taxonomy (GTDB): domain Bacteria; phylum Bacillota; class Bacilli; order Lactobacillales; family Streptococcaceae; genus Streptococcus; species Streptococcus parasanguinis_I. The sequence continues at coordinate 70,499 of NZ_JALDUR010000002.1, forward strand.
CCTCTATTAATTCTGCCTTGTTGTGTTCGTGACCGGTATCGTCAATCAAGGTATAATTATCCGCTAGCAATGTATCAAACTCTTGCTTAGCATAGAGGCGTTTTTCGTAGGTCAAGAGTTTCTTTTCAACGTTTTCGATCAGCTCATCTTCAGGAATTGAGCTAGGTTCCACATGGACGTCAATGTCAAAGACTCCAAATTCTTCTTTCAGGAGATTCTCGACTTCTTCTGTGATCGCATGACTTTCATAGACGGAAAGGTCGGGATTCATCTCCAAGACAACGTCCAGATAGATATTGCTTCCGTAGGTCCGCCCGCGTTGGTATTTCACACGCGCAATCTTAGGGAGTTTTAAAATAGCTTTTTCGTAATCTTCGAGGAGACTATCGTCAAAGCCGTCTGAAAGACTAAAGGAAGATTCCATAAAAATATCGTAGGCTGTTTTGAGGATAAAGAAGGTGATGATGATGGCTGCGATCTTATCAACAATTGGATAGTTAAAAGCACTAGCAGCGATCGCGATCGACGTCCCAAGAGATGTGACGACGTCTGAAAGATTGTCTTTTGCGGCCGCTTTTAAGGCTTTTGATTTAGCTCGTTTTGCTAAGCGAAGATTGTAGAAATAAACGCCTAGCATGACAAGGGCTGAAACCACTCCGACACCAACACCGAGTGGATCAATGCTAACGGTTTCATTGCTGAAGATCTTTTGGAGGGTATCGCGTAAGACATCAAAACCGACATAAAACATAATGATGGAGGTGACTAGACTAGCTAGATCCTCAATTTTCCAGTGACCAAACTTGTGATCACGGTCAGCTGGTTGGCGAGCGAGACGAATCCCGATGAGCAGGGCAGCATTGCTGATGATATCAGATAAGTTGTTAAATCCATCGGCTACCAAACTGGATGAATGAAGTAGATGGCCGGTAGCCAATTTTACTGAAGAGAGCAATAAATAGGCTAGAATACTAATGATAGCGCCACGTTCGGCCAGTTTTAAGTTACTGTATGGTTTATCCAAAATATCCTCCTAGACCTCGGATGAAATCCTGTTTTCTTTAAGCTACTATTATATCGTTTTTGGAAGGGAAATTCAAATGAGTCCTTTTTTAAAAGAAGCTAGACCGGTTTTTGTGGTATAATAGAACGATTGAATGAATGAGGAGTATGAGATGAATCCTTTATTGAATGGTATGAATGATCGCCAAGCAGAGGCGGTCCAAACGACAGAAGGTCCCCTCTTGATCATGGCGGGGGCTGGTTCTGGTAAGACACGTGTCTTGACCCACCGCATCGCTTACTTGATCGATGAAAAAATGGTCAATCCTTGGAATATTTTGGCCATTACCTTTACCAATAAAGCCGCTCGGGAGATGAAGGAGCGGGCTTATCAATTGAATCCAGCCACCCAAGATTGCTTGATTGCGACCTTCCACTCCATGTGTGTGCGCATCCTTCGCCGAGATGCGGATCATATTGGCTACAATCGCAATTTTACTATTGTAGATCCAGGAGAACAACGGACCTTGATGAAGCGGATCTTGAAGTCCTTGAACTTGGATCCTAAAAAATGGAATGAACGGACAATCTTGGGGACTATTTCCAATGCCAAAAATGACCTGATCGATGAAGTGGCCTACGCCGCCCAGGCTGGCGATATGTACACCCAGATCGTCGCCAAGTGCTATGAGGCTTACCAAAAGGAACTCCGTCAGTCAGAAGCAGTGGACTTTGATGATTTGATCATGCTGACCTTGCGTCTTTTTGATCAGCATCCAGATGTGCTGACCTATTACCAGCAGAAGTTCCAATACATCCACGTAGACGAGTATCAAGATACCAACCATGCCCAATACCAGTTGGTCAAACTCTTGGCTTCACGCTTTAAAAATATCTGTGTCGTTGGGGATGCGGACCAGTCTATTTATGGCTGGCGGGGAGCAGATATGCAGAATATCCTGGACTTTGAGAAGGATTATAAGGAAGCTAAGGTCGTTTTGTTGGAGGAAAATTATCGTTCCACTAAAACTATCCTGCAAGCAGCCAATGATGTCATCAAAAACAATCGCCACCGCCGTCCGAAGAATCTCTGGACACAAAATGAAGACGGGGAAGATATTGTTTATTATCGGGCTAATGACGAGCAGGATGAAGCAGTCTTTGTTGCTAAAACGATTGAAGAGCTCAGTCGCGAAGCTGGCTACAAGCACCGTGATTTTGCTGTTCTCTACCGAACCAATGCCCAGTCACGGACCATTGAAGAAGCGCTGCTCAAGTCCAACATTCCCTACACCATGGTGGGAGGCACCAAGTTCTACAGCCGGAAGGAAATTCGGGATGTCATTGCTTATCTGAACTTGATTGCCAACCTCAGTGACAATATCAGTTTTGAGCGCATTATCAATGAACCCAAGCGGGGAATCGGGCCAGGTACAGTGGATAAGATTCGTGACTTTGCCCAAATGCAAGAGTCTTCACTCCTGGATGCTTCAGCCAATATCATGCTCTCAGGCATCAAAGGAAAGGCCGCTCAAGCCATCTGGGACTTTGCCAATCTCATTCTTGATTTGAGAGAAAGATTGGACCAGCTCACCATTACAGAGTTGGTCGAAGAAGTCCTTGACAAGACAGGTTATATGACAGCCCTAACCAATCAGGGAAATTTGGAAAGTCAGGCCCGCATCGAGAATATCCAAGAGTTCCTATCTGTTACCAAGAATTTTGATGAAAATGGAGAGACCGTCGAAGACGAATCAGGTGTGGAAACCTTGAGTCGTTTCTTGAACGATTTGGCCTTGATTGCCGATACAGACGATGGGGCCCAAGAAACTTCAGAAGTCACCTTGATGACTCTTCATGCAGCCAAGGGATTGGAGTTCCCGGTCGTCTTCTTGATTGGAATGGAAGAAAATGTCTTTCCTCTTAGTCGTGCAGCAGAGGATCCAGATGAATTGGAGGAAGAACGTCGCTTGGCTTATGTGGGGATCACGCGGGCAGAGAAGGTTCTCTTCTTGACCAATGCCAACTCTCGTTTGCTCTTTGGGCGGACCAGCTACAACCGTCCGACGCGCTTTATCAATGAAATTAGCTCAGATTTGTTAACCTACCAAGGATTAGCGCGTCCGGCCAACACTAGCTTTAAGGCTTCTTATAGCAATGGTGGCGGAACGACCTTTGGAAAAGGCATGAGTCTGTCACAAGCCCTTCAAGAGCGCAAGAGACAAGCAGCTCCAAGTGCCCTCACATCATCAAGCCTCCCCTTTGGCAATAGCAACCGTTCTAGTGACAAAGAGAGCGTCGCTTGGTCTATTGGCGATATTGCTATTCACAAGAAGTGGGGAGAAGGAACCGTGCTTGAAGTATCAGGCAGTGGCAATACCCAAGAGCTTAAGATTAACTTCCCAGAAGTGGGTCTCAAGAAACTCTTGGCCAGTGTCGCGCCGATTGAGAAGAAATAAGTGGAGATCAGGAAGCTAAGTTCACTGTTTCAGATTATAAACAATCAACCTCTATAGAGAAATGAATATTCAGTTAAAACCAGCAAGCCTCGTTTGCTGGTTTTGATTTTACAGGTGACATGATATAATATACTAAGAATAGAGAAAGAGGCAGGCTATGAACGAAATCAAGTGCCCCAACTGTGGGGAAGTTTTTACAGTTAATGAAAGTCAATACAGCGAGCTCTTGTCACAGGTACGGACAGCTGAGTTTGACAAGGAAATTCATGAGCGGATTCGGCAAGAATTGGCTTTGGCAGAGCAAAAGGCCCTAAATGAGCAGCAAGAGAGGTTAGCTAAGAAGGACCAAGAAATTGCCCAGTTACAGAACCAGATTCAACAGTTTGATACCGAAAAAGAATTGGCCAAAAAAGAGGTGGAGCAAACCGCTAGCCAAAGTCTGCTAGAGAAAGAAAAAGAAGTTCAACAACTTGAGAATCAGCTGGCGACCTTGCGCTTGGAGCATGAAAACAAACTGCAAAAGACGCTTTCTGACCTAGAGAAAGAAAGAGACCAGATCAAAAATCAGCTCCTTTTACAAGAAAAAGAAAACGAGCTTTCTCTGACTTCGGTGAAACAAAACTATGAAGCCCAGCTTAAAGCGGCCAATGAGCAAGTTGAGTTTTACAAGAATTTCAAGGCCCAACAATCAACCAAGGCCATTGGGGAAAGTCTGGAGCAGTATGCGGAGAGTGAGTTTAACAAGGTTCGTAGCTTTGCCTTCCCTAATGCCTATTTTGAAAAGGACAACAAGGTCTCTGCACGTGGGTCTAAAGGGGACTTTATCTTCCGTGACTTTGATGAAAATGGGCTGGAATTCATTTCCATCATGTTTGAGATGAAAAATGAAGCAGATGGAACTGAGAAGAAGCATAAGAACGCTGATTTTTACAAAGAATTAGACAAAGACCGTCGGGAAAAGAACTGTGAGTATGCTGTTTTGGTAAGTATGCTTGAAGCAGATAATGACTACTTCAACACAGGGATTGTCGATGTTAGCCACGAGTATGAGAAGATGTACGTCGTTCGTCCTCAGTTCTTTATCCAGTTGATTGGTCTCTTACGCAATGCGGCTCTTAACTCTCTAAAATACAAGCAAGAACTAGCACTTATCCGTGAGCAAAATATTGACATCACCCACTTTGAAGAAGACCTGGATGCATTTAAAGTTGCCTTTGCTAAGAACTACAATTCGGCTTCTGTCAACTTTGGCAAGGCTATCGATGAAATCGACAAGGCCATCAAACGGATGGAAGAAGTCAAGAAATTCTTGACTACGTCAGAAAACCAACTCCGCCTCGCTAACAACAAGTTGGATGATGTTTCCGTTAAAAAATTGACTCGGAAGAATCCAACCATGAAGGCTAAGTTTGATGCCTTGAAGGAAGACTAGGAGGCTCCTATGCAGATACGAAAAGCAACCATAAAAGATGCTGAAGCCCTACTGTCTTTATACGAAGACTTGGGCTATCCAACAACCGCTTCTAAGCTGTCTCGACGTTTAGAAATGATACTTTCTCAGCCACATTATGGCTGTCTTCTAGCTGAAAGAAACGGAGTAATTTTAGGTTTCTTAGGTTATGCAAAGCTCTTCTTTTTTGAAGCAGATGGGTCTTACTATCGAATTTTAGCTTTGTCAGTTGCAAAAGAAACAAGACGACAAGGAATTGCTAGTAGGCTAATCGATGAATTGAAAAAACAAGCGGTAAAAGAAGGGGTTAAGGCGCTGGCTCTAAATAGTGGATTAACCGCTGAACGAAATGCTGCACATCAGTTTTATCAGGCAGTTGGATTTGAAAAAGTAACTGCCGGCTTTGCTCTGTATTTAAAAACTCAACATGAATAAACATGATAAAATAGGAGAGAAAACGAAGTAATGTCTTCAACAAAAGGGAAAACCTTATATTTGAACAAAAAGAGCATGGACTATGTAACATTTGGAAAAGGTAAACAGCCATTAGTGATCATACCAGGATTGGGGGATGGATTGCAGACGGTTAAAGGTATGGCTATGCCTTTTTCAATCACATACCGTATACTTGCCAAACGTTACAAAATCTATGTTTTTTCTCGAATCAATGAGCTGAGACAGGGCTATACAACGCGGGATATGGCAGCAGATGTAGCAGAAGCAATGGAGGCGCTGAACTTAGATACATCTTATGTTATGGGGATTTCGCAAGGTGGAATGATTGCCCAATGGTTGGTGGTGGATTTCCCTGAAAAGGTTCAAAAGCTCATCTTAGCCGTGACTACTGCAAAACCTAGTCAACTTGCTAGAGAGCGAATTGAGCATTGGCAAAAGCTTAGTCAATCTGGAACTTTTAAGCATCTCATGCTGGATATCGCAAAGCACTCCTATACGCAAAAGAGCTATCAAAAGTGGCGGTTCCTTTATAATATCATGGGTCGCTTGGGGCGAATCAAAGATGAAAATAGAATTGCCATTCAGTCTCAGTCTTGCCTTACTCACGATAGCATTGAGGTCTTAAAGGAAATTCAGTGTCCAACCTTTGTCCTTGGTGCGCTTGAAGATGATGTGATTGGTGTGGACGGATCCAAGGAACTAGCAAAAGCGATTTCGGATTGTCAACTCCTCATTCTTAAGCATTCTGGGCATGCTCTTTATGAAGAAAATAAAGCATTTCAAGAGGCTGTCTGTGGATTCTTAAACTAAAAAACGCTGGAAAAATTCCAGCGTTTTTATTCTAGTTAAATCGCAAAGAGATCGTTTAGGTTTTCTGCCATGGTTGGGTGGGTAAAGATTTGTTTTGCGATGTAAGTATAAGGGATCTTGTTGTCCATCGCCATGGTGATCAGGTTGATGATTTCGCCTGCAGCTTCTCCAAAGAGCGTCACTCCAAGAATTTCTTTAGTTTCTGGGTTGACCACGGCTTTGAAGGCACCTCGAAGGTCTGCATTGACGTGTCCGCGTGGCATAGCAGCAACTGACAATTCTTTAACAGCAACTGGAAGCCCTTTGTCGCGTGCTTCTTGCTCGGTCAAGCCGACTTGGGCCAAAGGAGGAGCAATGAAGAGTGTTGTCGCATAGTTTCCGCGTGTTTCGAGATTGTAGCTACCATCGCCTGTGAGGTAGTTGAAGACGATGCGGAAGTCATCGAGGGACATATAGGTGAATTGAGGACCACCATTGACATCCCCAACTGCAAAGACACCAGGGACGCTGGTTTCCAAATGACGGTTGACTTGAATCGCTCCACGATCAGTGACTTGGATGTCTGTGTTCTCAAGACCAAGACCAGCTGTATTTGGCTTACGTCCTGTTGCGTAGAGGAGGATATCGAACTCGAAGTTTCCTTTATCGGTTACAAGGGTTAAGCTGTTTTCGCCATCCTTAATTTCTTGGGTATGAACGCCTTGCAAGAATTGAATGCCATCTTCTTCAAGGTAGCCTTTTGCAAGAGCTGCAATGCTTGGCTCGATCCGTGGCAAGAATGCTTCAGAAGCGTCTAGTACCGTTACTTGGCTGCCCAAGGTATTGTAAAGGTGGGCAAATTCCAATCCGATTGGTCCACCACCAAGGACACCGAGGCGTTTAGGTAGGTTTTCCAAACGTTGAATACCGGTTGAATCCACGGCAAATTTACTTTCAGCTAATCCTGGGATCGGAAGGACATTTGGCACAGCACCAGTATTAATAATAATGGTTTCAGCTGTCAATTCTTCCTTTTCCTCACCAGCTTGAATTTCGATGACCTTGTTAGAAACGAAACGAGCCGTCGCATCGATAATGTCTACACCAGTTCCAGCAATCGTTGCGTAGTTCTTACCATTGAGACGAGTAGTGACTGCATTTTTCTCATTCATGGCTTGCTCAAAATCCAAGCCTTTTTCTGCTGCAACAATCAAGGTCTTGGTGGGAATACAAGCGATATTGATACAAGTACCACCGTACATAGATTTGCTCTTTTCAATCAGAGCGACTTTTTTTCCTTGGCTTGATAATTTCGCTGCGAGTGTTTTACCAGCTTTACCAAATCCAATCACAATAACATCATACATTAACATATGTTACACCTTCTTTCGCTTTCTATTGTATCAAATCCATTTTAAAAAGTCTGAAATCTGCTACGGGATTTTTTAGGAGCTCATGAGAAGGGGGAAAGAGGGACAAGAAGTCTTGTTTCATGGTATAATAAAGGGTCGGTGGACCGGATGGTCACACAATCAGTTAGAAAGAGCAAATCAGATGGACGGAATTATCAATGTAAAAAAGGAAGCAGGCATGACCTCACATGATGTGGTATTTAAACTGCGAAAAATCTTAGGAACTAAGAAGATCGGCCATGGGGGAACGCTGGATCCGGATGTGGTGGGAGTGCTTCCAATAGCAGTTGGCAAGGCGACCCGGATGGTCGAATTCATGCAAGATGAAGGCAAGGTCTATGAAGGAGAAATCACTCTGGGATTTTCTACCACAACGGAGGATGCCAGCGGGGATGTCGTGGAGCGGACCCCAGTGGAAGTGCCTTTAGATGCAGAAGAGGTCGATCGCATGATTGCCCAAATGGTGGGAGAGATCGAGCAGGTACCGCCTATGTACTCCGCGGTTAAGGTCAATGGGCGTAAGCTCTATGAGTATGCACGGGCAGGAGAAGAAGTGGAACGCCCTGTCCGACAGGTGACGATTTATGAATTCACGCGTACCAGTGAGATTGGCTACGAGGAAGGACTAGCCCGTTTTCGCTTCCGAGTTAAATGCAGCAAGGGCACCTATATCCGGACCTTGTCGGTGGATTTGGGTCAAAAACTGGGTTATGCAGCCCATATGTCTCATCTGACACGGACCAGTGCTGCCGGTTTGTCACTGGAAGATTCCCTGACCTTAGAAGAAGTGGCTGAAAAAGTAGCACAAGGAGATTTGAGCTTCCTTCACCCACTTGAAATTGGCACCGGGGATCTGGAAAAAGTAGAGCTGACAGTAGAAGAGGTTGGCGAAGTTCAAGTGGGACGCTTTATTCCAGTTGAGAGTGACTCCAAAGAGTTAGCTGCTTTTTACCAAGGAAAATTGGTAGCCATTTTAGAAAAAAGAGAAGAACTTTACAAACCTCGAAAAGTCTTTCTAACAGAAAGTGTGTTACAATAAATTCATGAATATTCGTACGATTACTACTGCTAACCAGATCCATTTGGAGAATGAGACAGTTTTGGTTCTGGGCTACTTTGATGGCCTGCATCTGGGGCATCAAGAACTCTTTAAAAAGGCGCGTCAGATCGCGGATGAAAAAGGCTTGAAGGTCGCTTTGTTAACCTTTCCTGAATCTCCTAAGTTAGCCTTTGTTCGCTACCAACCAGAATTACTGCTTCATTTGCAGAGTCCTGAGGATCGGTTCCAAAAATTAAACGAACTAGGAGTGGATGAGCTCTTCCTCATTGATTTTACGACCGATTTTGCTTCTAAAACTGCCAAAGAATTTGTTGATCAATTTGTCAAAGCCTTGAGGGCCCGAGTTTTAATTGCTGGATTTGATTATAGTTTTGGCTCTGATAAGAAAACGGCCTCTGACTTAGCTGATTATTTTGATGGTCAAGTGGAAGTCATTTCTCCTGTATTGGATCAGGGGGAAAAGATTAGTTCAACCCGCATTCGTCAAGCTATCCTAGAAGGACGCGTCCAAGAAGCTGCCCGTCTACTTGGTCACCCTTTATCCAGTCGGGGCATCGTCGTGCATGGGGATGCGCGTGGCCGCACCATTGGCTATCCTACTGCCAATTTAGCACCGATTGACCGGACCTATTTACCATCAGATGGGGTTTATGTAGTTGATGTCGATTTTAAAGGGCAGATCTATCGAGGCATGGCTTCTGTTGGCAAAAATGTCACCTTTGATGGAAAAGAGCTTCGTTTCGAAGTCAATCTCTTTGATTTTTCTGGAGATATTTATGGCCATACTTTGACCATTCATTGGTTGGATAAGATACGGGAAATGGTCAAATTCGATGGGATCGATCAACTAGTGGCTCAATTGAAAGAAGATGAAGCAGTTTCACGAAACTGGACCAAGAGAGTGGGACAGAAGTCCTAGCCTCTCAATTGTTTTTGGATTGTCGAGCAAGACGCAGTGGTTGAGTGTGCTCTACTACGCTGATTTCATCAGCTTTTACAGCCCTACTCAACTGTGCGGAGGTGGGACGACGAAATCGAATTCTAACGAATTACCGATTTCTGTCCCACTCTCTTTTTTCGGGCTTCTTCTTGGGGAAAATGAAAGGGATTTCTTTTTTCCACTGAAATTCAGAAAAATCGTCGAGAAATCAAAAAAGCGCTTTTCAAGCACCTATTTTTTTTGTATAATAGAGTCAGATAGTTATATATAAAAAAGAAGTGAAACACATGATTACATTATTTTTATCACCGAGTTGTACATCATGTCGAAAAGCTCGGGCTTGGTTAAAAAAGCACGATGTTCCATTTAAAGAACACAATATTATGACAAGTCCTTTGAGCAAACAGGAGTTGACAAGTATATTGGCCTTGACCGAAAACGGAACAGACGACATTATTTCAACTCGTTCAAAGATTTTTCAAAAATTGGATGTTGATGTTGAAGATTTATCCATCTCAGCCTTGATCCGTCTGATTGAGGAAAATCCAAGTCTCTTGCGGAGACCGATTATTTTAGATAACAAACGTATGCAGATTGGCTTTAACGAAGATGAAATTCGGGCCTTCTTGCCACGGAGTTATCGCAAACAAGAGTTACGCTCTGCCACTCTAAGAGCAGAAATAAACTAAGAAGTATGTCGAATGCAAAAATATTATAGTTACCCACTGGACTTATCGTGGAGCACTGAAGAGCTTGCTTCAGTGCTTTCTTTTTTCAATAAAGTTGAAGAAGCCTATGAAAGTAAGGTAGAGGCCAAAGAATACATGGAAGCCTACCGCGCTTTTAAGAAGGTCGTACCTAGTATCGGAGAAGAAAAGCGTCTCGGACGGGAGTTCGAAGAAGTGAGCGGTTATTCTCTCTATCGTGCGACCCAGGCTGCAAAGCAAAAAGAGGAAGGATGGTTTTCTCTTGAAGAATAAGTTAGAGTTTGCCAAACAAATCGTTTTAGAGTCTGGAGACTATTTGCGTCTTCATCTCCATGATGACTTGATGATCTCAAAAAAAACTGGGCCGACAGATTTAGTCACCCAGATGGACCAACAGGTTCAAAAGGATTTGGTTGAAAAAATCAAACATCGCTACCCAGAAGATCGGATTTTTGCGGAGGAAGATGGCCTTCGTTCCCCAATTTCAGAAGGTTCCGTTTGGGTGATTGATCCTATTGATGGGACCAATAATTTTGTGACCCAAAAGGAAGATTTTGCGGTGATGGTGGCCTATTTTGAAGACGGAATTGGTCAGTTTGGCCTGATCTACGATGTGATGCGGGATCACCTTTTTTACGGGGGTGGAGAATTCCCTGTTTATCGCAATGAGGTTGAACTGACGCCCTTTGTGGACCAACCTCTGGAAAACCTTTTGATTGCTTCAAATGTCGGCATGCTTGAGAAAAATGACTGGGGCATGGCCGATCTTGGTATGGACTCTCTTGGCATTCGGGTCTATGGCAGTGCCGGTATTAGTTTTTCAAAAATTCTCTCAGGTGGGATTCTAGCTTATTTTAGCTATATCTGGCCTTGGGATTATGCCGCAGCTGCGATCATGGGGGAACAGTTGGGCTATACCGTTTTAAATCTAAATGGAGATAAACCTAATTACCAGTCAGTGGAACCCATTATGATGGTTCCAAAGGTGAAGTTAACAGAGATTCAAACCTATCTTAAGAAAGGGAGAAGTTAAATGAATTTTCCCAATGGTTTTAAAGAAAAATACCAGCATCTTCTATGTGAGGATGCTGCTGCTTTTTTTGCGACCTTTGATCAAGAAGCAGTAGCAGCCTTTCGCACCAATCCTTTGAAAGAAGCACAAAAAATATTTGATGATTCGATTCCCAATACTCCTTGGGGCCATTATGGAAAGGTCTCAGGGAAATCCATCGAACACGCGACGGGCTTGGTCTATTCACAAGAACCAGCAGCTCAGATAGTGGCCCAAGTCGCCCAGCCAAATCCTGGGATGAAGGTTCTAGACTTAGCCGCAGCACCTGGTGGTAAGACGACGCAACTTTTGTCTTATTTGGACAATCAAGGACTCTTGGTCTCCAATGAAATCCACAAGGGTCGTTCGAAAATTCTTGTAGAGAATGTAGAACGCTTTGGTGCGCGAAATGTGCTGGTGACCAATGAGTCTGCCGATCGTCTGGCCAAAGTTTTCTCAGGCTTTTTTGATCTGATTGTACTAGACGCCCCGTGTTCAGGTGAGGGGATGTTCCGTAAGCAACCAGATGCCATGGACTATTGGTCCATCGATTATCCTCGAGAGTGTAGTCTTCTTCAAAGAGAAATTCTAGAGGATGCTCTCAAGATGTTGGTTCCAGGTGGTTCCTTGGTTTATTCAACCTGTACCTGGGCTCCTGAGGAAAATGAAGAGATCGTATCCTGGCTCTTAGATAATTTTGATCTAGAATTGGAAACGATCGAGAAGATCAATGGTATGGCAGAAGGCATTGACCATCCAGAAACGGCGCGCATGTATCCTCATCTCTTTAAAGGGGAGGGACAATTTGTTGCTAAGTTCCGTTATCTAGGAGAGAATCGTCCTGCCAAAATCCCTTCCAAAAAGGACCAATTATCTGCGGAGCAAAAGAAATGGTGGCAGGAGTTTTCTAAGAAACACTTGAAGATCACTCTAGAAGGTGTCCTCGAAACCTTTGGTGACGAACTCTACTTGGTTCCGCTTGATTTACCAGATTTGCGAAAAGTAAAAATCGCCCGAAATGGTTTGCACCTAGGGACCTTCAAGAAAAATCGATTTGAACCTAGTTTTGCCTTGGGCCTTGCTCTGAAACCGAGTGAGGTAAAAGAGACCGTTTCGATCACGCCTGAAGACTTTGTTCATTATGTGGCGGGAGAGACGGTTCAATTGAAGGAAACGCATCCAAATGGATGGTACCAGGTCCTTGTCGAAGGCAATGGTTTGGGCTTTGCCAAAGTGACCGGACAGACCCTGAAAAATTTCTATCCAAAGGGGCTTCGTTTTAGGTAAAATGCTGGGCAAAGAACTCGTTCTATGATATAGTGGGAGTACAGGTTTTTTTGAAAAAACTTGTCAAAATCATAAGTGAAATAGTGAAATATCAAGGAGACATGATTTGAAAAAGTCTAAAAAGCTGATCCTAGGACTAGCGACGATCGCATTAGCAGGAAGTTTATCTGCTTGTGCTTCTTGGATCAATCGCGGAGAATCCATCACTGCTGTCGGATCGACTGCCTTACAACCCTTGGTTGAAGGAGTAGTAGATCGCTACATTGAAGAACATCCTGGTAAGATTGTAAATGTACAAGGAGGAGGTTCTGGTACAGGACTTTCACAAGTTCAATCAGGCGCTGTGGACATCGGAAATAGTGACCTCTTTGCAGAGGAAAAATCTGGGATCGATGCCTCTAGTCTGGTCGACCATCAGGTAGCCGTAGCAGGAACAGCCATCATTGCCAATAAAAATATCTCAATCGACAATTTGACAACGGAGCAATTGCGAAAGATCTTTACGGGTGAATATACCAACTGGAAGCAATTGGGAGGTCCAGATCTTGAAGTCACGATTGTGAACCGGGCGGTTGGTTCTGGTAGCCGAGCTGTCTTTGATGCCATTATCATGGATGGCAAACAACCCAAGCAGGCTCAAGAGCAAGACTCTAATGGAATGGTGAAAAACATCGTTTCTCAAACGCCAGGAGCCATCTCTTATCTAGCCTTTACCTATTTGGATAGCAGTGTCAAAACCATGAAGCTTAATGGCTATCAACCAACCAAAGCCAATGTTGTCAACAATAACTGGCCAATCTGGTCCTACGAACACATGTATACCAAAGGAAAACCCAATGAGTTGTCTAAAAAATTCATTGACTACATGATGACCGATGAGGTTCAGCAAAAGGTTGTTGGTAAGATGGGTTATATCCCGATCAATGACATGAAAGTCACCCGTGATTTAAAAGGGAATGTGTCAAAAAAATAAAAGAATTAGGTAAAAAATGAACGAAGTAGCAAAAAAAATGCTGACGAAATCAAAAAACTCCCGCCTAGAAAAATTTGGGAAAACCATTACTTTTTATGTATGAGTTTGATTGTTGTCGTCGTTGCCATGATTTTGATTTTCGTGGCCCAAAAAGGTTTATCGACTTTCTTTGTCAATAAAGTCAATATCTTTAGTTTTCTATTTGGGAGTACTTGGAATCCTGCTGCAAAGGAATTCGGAGCCCTACCAATGATTCTAGGTTCCTTTATTGTAACCTTGCTTTCTGCCCTCTTGGCAACGCCGTTTGCCATTGGTGCAGCAGTTTTCATGACAGAAGTCTCCCCCAAAGGAGCTCGTTTCTTGCAACCAGCCATTGAGCTCTTAGTGGGGATTCCTTCAGTTGTTTACGGATTCATTGGCCTTCAAGTGGTCGTCCCATTTACGCGTAGTCTCTTTGGAGGGACTGGTTTTGGGATCCTCTCAGGGGTCTTTGTCCTCTTTGTTATGATCCTGCCAACTGTTACCTTTATGACGACCGATAGCCTCCGAGCTGTGCCCCGTCATTACCGGGAAGCTAGTATGGCTATGGGTGCGACACGCTGGCAAACCATTTGGCATGTCACGCTCAAGGCAGCCCGCTCAGGAATCTTTACAGCGGTTGTCTTTGGTATGGCGCGTGCCTTCGGGGAAGCCTTGGCTATCCAGATGGTGGTCGGAAACTCGGCAGTGGTACCAACCTCGCTCACTACACCAGCTTCCACCCTCACCTCTATTTTGACCATGGGAATCGGAAATACCGTCATGGGTACGGTCAATAACAATGTTCTTTGGTCACTCGCCTTGGTATTGCTCCTCATGAGTCTTGCCTTTAACAGTGTGATTAAACTGATTACGAAAGAAAGAGGTAAGAAGAACTATGCACGCTAAACGAATGGATAAAATTGCGACAGGAGTGCTGTATGCTATTTCCGGGATCATCGTTGCGATTCTTGCCTCATTGATCCTTTATATCTTGGTCCGTGGCTTGCCCCATGTATCTTGGCACTTCTTGACTGGGAAATCTTCTTCTTACCAAGCAGGAGGAGGGATCGGAATTCAATTGTATAATTCCTTCTTCCTCTTGGTCATTACCTTGGTGATTTCCTTCCCACTTTCTCTTGGAGCTGGGATTTACCTCTCTGAGTACGCTAAAAAAGGTCGCTTGACCAATTTGGTTCGTACCTGTATTGAGATCTTGTCTTCTTTGCCATCTGTCGTTGTAGGTCTCTTTGGTTACCTGGTCTTCGTTGTCCAGTTCAAATACGGATTTTCGATCATTTCAGGGGCCTTGGCCTTGACCGTCTTTAACCTGCCACAGATGACCCGCAATATCGAAGATAGCTTGCAGCACGTTCACCATACGCAGCGCGAAGCAGGTCTAGCACTGGGCTTGTCTCGCTGGGAAACTGTGATTCATGTTGTGGTACCAGAAGCTCTTCCAAGTATTATCACCGGGGTCGTCTTGGCCTCAGGACGGATCTTTGGGGAAGCTGCTGCCTTGATCTATACTGCAGGTCAATCGGCTCCAGCCCTTGATTGGTCAAACTGGAATATCTTTAGTGTGACCAGCCCGATTTCGATCTTCCGTCAGGCTGAAACCTTGGCTGTCCATATCTGGAAGGTCAACAGTGAAGGGACTATTCCAGACTCGATCGAAGTCTCAGCTGGTTCTGCCGCAGTTCTTTTGATCTTTATCTTGATCTTTAACTTTGGAGCTCGCAAACTCGGAAGTTACCTCCATAAAAAACTAACATCTGCTTAAAGGAGAAGAAATGTCAAAATACAATTGGGATGAGAGACACATCATTACTTTTCCTGAAGAAAAGGTGGTTCTATCGACCAAAGATTTGCATGTCTATTATGGAACGAACGAGTCCATTAAAGGCGTCGACATGCAGTTTGAAAAGAATAAGATTACAGCCTTGATCGGTCCTTCAGGATCTGGGAAATCAACCTACCTCCGTAGTTTGAACCGGATGAATGATACCATCGATATTGCGCGTGTAACGGGTGAAATTTGGTATGAAGGAATCGATGTCAATCGTCCAGATATCAATGTTTATGAAATGCGCAAGCACATTGGGATGGTTTTCCAACGGCCCAATCCTTTTGCCAAATCGATTTATAAAAACATCACCTTCCCGCATGAACGTGCTGGGGTGAAAGACAAGAAGATCTTGGACGAATTGGTCGAAACTTCTTTGAAACAGGCGGCTCTATGGGATCAGGTCAAGGATGATCTTCATAAATCAGCCCTGACACTTTCAGGTGGCCAACAGCAACGACTTTGTATCGCGCGGGCCATCTCTGTGAAGCCAGATATCTTACTCATGGATGAGCCTGCTTCAGCGCTTGATCCGATTGCGACAGCGCAATTAGAAGAAACCATGCTTGAGTTGAAGAAGAATTATACCATTGTCATCGTGACCCACAGCATGCAACAAGCAGCCCGTGCTAGCGATTATACCGGTTTCTTCTACCTAGGAAACCTCATCGAGTACGATAAGACTTCGAATATTTTCCAAAATGCGAAATTGCAATCGACCAACGATTATGTATCGGGTCACTTTGGATAAAGTAAAATGACAACAAAAAGGAAAATAGAATGACAGAACCAATTTTGCAAGTCAAGGACTTGTCGGTTTATTACAATAAAAAGAAGGCGCTAAATAGCGTCTCCTTGGACTTTGCTCCAAAGGAGATCACAGCCTTGATTGGTCCTTCAGGATCAGGGAAATCTACCCTTTTAAAAGCCATTAACCGCATGGGCGACCTCAACCATGAGGTCACCACTACAGGAACCATCCTCTACAATGGACATAATATCTACGGACCACGGACCGATACGGTCGAATTGCGTAAGGAAATCGGAATGGTCTTCCAACAGCCCAATCCTTTCCCAATGTCCATTTATGATAATGTGACCTATGGCTTGATGATTAATGGTGTCAAGGACAAGGCTGTCTTGGACGAAGCAGTTGAAACCTCTTTGAAACGCGCATCCATCTGGGATGAAGTCAAGGATCGCTTGCATGATTCAGCTATCGGACTTTCTGGTGGTCAGCAACAGCGGGTCTGTGTGGCGCGGGTCCTTGCGACCAGTCCAAAGATTATTCTTTTGGATGAGCCAACTTCAGCGCTGGATCCAATTTCAGCTGGCAAGATTGAAGAAACCTTGTATGGACTAAAAGACCGCTACACCATGCTCTTGGTGACACGTTCCATGCAACAAGCAAGTCGGATTTCCGATAAAACAGCCTTTTTCTTGGATGGGGATTTGATTGAGTACAATGACACCAATGAAATGTTCTTGAACCCAGCTAAGAAAGAAACAGAAGACTATGTCTCTGGTAAATTTGGATAGGAAGAAAATAAAATGTTACGAGTTCAATTTGAAGAAGATTTAGAGAAGTTGCATAACCAGTTTTATGCAATGGGAAATGAAGTGTTGAGTCAGATCAACCGTACGGTCCGTGCTTTCGTGACCCATGACCGTGAATTGGCCCGCCAGGTCATCGAAGATGATGCGGAGATCAACGACTACGAAGTGAAATTAGAGCGTAAATCCTTTGAGATTATTGCCCTTCAACAGCCCGTTTCACAAGACCTTCGTGTCGTGATGACTGTCTTAAAAGCGGTCTCTGACTTAGAGCGGATGGGTGACCACGCAGTATCAATTGCCAAGGCAACCATTCGCATGAAAGGGGAAGTCCGTATTCAATCTGTTGAGGAAGAGATCAGCAAGATGGGCCGTGAAGTCAAAGATTTTGTCGAAGCGACACTAGATGTTTACCTCAAAGGCGATGTGGATTTGGCCTATGAAGTTGCTTCACGAGACGAAGTCATCAACCATTACTTCGATAGCATCCAAGAATTAGCAACAGAAGAAATTCGGAAAAATCCAGAGTCCATCGTGACCGGACGGGATTATTTCCAAGTGATCAACTTCTTGGAACGCATCGGAGATTATGCAAAAAACATCTGTGAATGGGTGGTTTACTTCGAAACAGGTAAAATTATCGAAATGTAAGATCATGGAGTCTTTTCGATATCAGACGGGCATTCTAATGCTTGTCTTTTCTTTTATCTTAACTTTGTGATAAAATAGTTTTATTAGGGCTTTTGATTGGGAAAGCATGAAACATTTAAAGGAGGAAATTATGCAAGCAGTTGCACATTTTGTAGAAACATTCGTTCCAGAACATTACGAAGTGTTTTTGGATTTAAGTCGTAAAACCAAGACCTTTAGCGGTCGTGTGGTGATCACAGGTCAAGCCAAGGCGGACAAGATCTCGCTTCACCAAAAGGATTTGACCATCGAAACAGTAGAAGTAGCCGGTCAAGCCCGTCCATTTACGATTGATGATGCCAATGAAGCAGTTTATGTTGAATTGGAAGGCACAGGTCAAGTGACAGTTACCCTGACCTATTCTGGTAAGATCACAGACAATATGACTGGGATTTACCCATCTTACTACAGTATTGATGGTGTGAAGAAGGAAGTCCTTTCAACTCAGTTTGAGAGCCATTTTGCGCGTGAAGCCTTTCCAAGTGTGGACGAGCCTGAAGCTAAAGCAACGTTCGATCTTTCTTTGAAATTTGACCAAGAAGAAGGTGAAATTGCCCTTTCAAATATGCCTGAAATCGATGTGGAGAACCGCAAAGAAACAGGCATTTGGAAATTTGCTACGACTCCACGGATGTCTTCTTACCTCCTTGCTTTTGCTGCTGGAGATCTTCAAGGGATCACAGCCAAAACAAAAAATGGCACTCTCGTAGGTATCTATTCAACCAAGGCGCATCCGTTGAAAAACTTAGAATTTTCTCTTGATGTAGCGGTACGTGTCATCGAATTTTATGAAGACTATTATAGCGTGAAGTATCCAATTCCTCAATCCCTCCATGTAGCGCTTCCTGATTTCTCAGCTGGAGCGATGGAAAACTGGGGCTTGGTGACGTACCGTGAAGTCTATCTCCTTGTAGATGAAAACTCAACTGCAGTTAGCCGTCAACAAGTTGCTCTTGTAGTCGCTCACGAATTGGCTCACCAATGGTTTGGTAACCTAGTAACCATGAAGTGGTGGGATGACCTCTGGTTGAACGAAAGTTTTGCCAACATGATGGAATATGTATCTGTCAATGCCATCGAACCAAGCTGGAATATCTTCGAAGACTTCCAAACAACAGGTGTTCCATTGGCCTTGAAACGCGATGCAACCGATGGAGTTCAATCTGTCCATGTGGAAGTTAAACACCCTGATGAAATCAATACTCTTTTTGACCCAGCTATCGTCTACGCTAAAGGTAGCCGTCTCATGCATATGCTCCGCCGCTGGTTAGGGGATGATGCTTTCCGTAAAGGTCTTAAAGCTTACTTTGAAAAACATCAATACGGCAATACCATCGGTCGTGACCTTTGGAATGCCCTAGGTGATGCATCTGGCCGTGATGTAGCAGCCTTCATGGATTCTTGGTTGGAACAACCTGGTTATCCAGTTCTTACAGCAGTGGTGGAAAATGATACCTTGAAGATCAGCCAAAAACAATTCTTCATTGGAGAACATGAAGACCAAGGCCGCCAATGGGTTGTGCCATTGAACAGCAACTGGTCTGGTATTCCAGACACACTTGAAACAGAAACGCTTGAAATCCCAGGTTATGCTGCCCTTGCTACTGAAAATAATGAACCGCTTCGTTTCAATACGGAAAATACAGCCCACTACATTACAGATTACCAAGGAGAGCTCTTGGATGTGATTGTAGACAACATGGCTTCCTTGGATAACTTGAGCAAGCAACAAATCCTTCAAGAACGCCGTCTCTTGGCAGAAAGTGGTGTCATCTCTTATGCAAGCCTCTTACCAGTTATCGAGAAATTGACCCAAGAAAGTTCTTATTTGGTTGTATCAGCAGTTTCATCAATCCTTCAAGGTCTCAGCCTCTTTGTGGATGAAGGAACTGAAGTAGAAGCAGCTTATAAGAAATTGCTCGTAACCTTCAACCAATTCAACTTTGAACGCCTTGGTTTTGAACCAAAAGCCGGAGAAGCCGATGAAGATGAAATGGTCCGTCAATTGGTTATTTCAAATATGATCAAGGGAGACGATGCCAAAGCAAGCGCTAAAGCAAGTGAAATCTATGCAGCCCATGCAGAGGATATCAGCAAGCTTCCAGCCGCTATTCGTTTGCAAATTTTGATTAACCAAATCAAACACCATGAAAGCAAAGAATTGACTGATTTGTACTTGAACACTTATGCTCAAGCGACAGATGGTAACTTCAAGCGTCAATTGTCTACAGCTCTGGCTTATACAACCGATGCAGACACAGTTGAAAAGATTTTGACAGAGTGGAAGAACAAGGATGTTGTGAAACCACAAGACTTAGCAATGAGTTGGTATTTCACCTTCTTACACCATGAGTTCACCCAAGAATCTGCCTGGACTTGGGCGCGTGAAAATTGGGAATGGGTCAAAGCAGCCCTTGGCGGAGACATGAGCTTTGACAAGTTTGTCATCTACCCAGCCAATACCTTCAAAACAGCAGAGCGCTTAGCAGAATTCAAAGCCTTCTTTGAACCACAATTGTCTGATATGGCTATCAGCCGAAACATCAGCATGGGAATCAAGGAAATCGCAGCGCGTGTGGATTTGATTCAACGGGAAAAAGCAGCAGTAGAAGCCGCTATCCTTGCGACAAAATAGATTTAAAAAAATCGATACAGAAATTTCTGTATCGATTTTTTAGCGTCCTTTGAATCTTATTTGAAATACCAGTGGTGTTTGAGGCTGGCAAAAATCGCCTTGCTGGTGATCGTGATGATGACCAGTTTAATGAGGTCGGCAAGGATAAAGGGAGCAACGACCAAAGTAAATGCTTTTTGGACATCGGTATGCGTGACCAGCATAAAGCCGATAGCTCCTGACACAAAGAGGAGAGCACTACTGAGGAGATTGGCCAAAAAGATAGTGAAAATGCTGGATTTAGCATTGGTAAATAGAGACGTGATCCATGCTCGGAATGGGAAGAAGAGGAGGAAACCAGCAGTAGGACCAAGGAAATGCGAAGCGCCACCAGCACCGCCTGCAAATACTGGAAAGCCTAAGAAGCCTAAAAGCAGGTAGAGGCAGACTGTGACAAAGGCATGGCTGGGTTTATAGATGGTCCCGATGATCCCGATCATGAGTGTCTGTAGGGTCAAAGGAATTGGTCCAAAGGGAATGGTGAATTGAGATAGGACGGAGATCATGGCCACTCCAATGGAGATGAGAACTAAGGGAAAGATTTTCTTCATAACAGTTAACCTCTGATTTATTTTATGGTAACTATTCTACAATAAGGAGCTCAACCTGTCAATAGCCACGCTTGTTTTAGGTTTTTTTAAGTGAAAATTTAGGCAGGCTTAAGACTCCTGAAGTATAATCGCCTTACTAAAGGATCGAGCTCCCTTTAAATTTTAAAAGACAAGTACTTGTACAAAAAGATAAAAGGTAAAAAGATGAATCAAAAAGAAACAAAACAAGTTGTCGAAACGCAAGAATCAAAAGAAAAAATGGTTGTCCTCAAACGAAGCCCTAAGTGGTGGATTGGCATGGCAGCAGTTGGTGGATTGTTGGTCGGTGCTGGAAGTGGCTTTGGTGTCGGTGTCATCGCCTCTCAATCTTCCAATAACCAACAATTTTCTCAACCGGTCCAAACGGGTCAAAACCAAGGATCCAATCAGCAACAAAATAGTCAAAATAGCCATGCTTCACAAGGAAACCAGCAAAATGGCGGCCCACAGGATGGCGGCCCTCAAGGCGGTGGCCCTCAAGGTGGTGGCCAAGGACAAGGCGGCCCACAAGGTGGCGGACCTGGTCAGATGCCACAAGAAGGCAATGGTGGCCCACAAGGGAATGGTCCAGATAATGACATGAACCAATCTGGCGGACAAGAAGGGAACCAGGGTTCCTCTAAAAAGTCCAATAAGAAGAATTCAAAAAATAAAAACAAGACGAGTGACAGTCAAAGTAACAAAGAAAACACGACAAATTCATAGAATTAGCCTTCCTCAGGCAGGCTGAGTTTGATCATAAAACCGGGTTCTAAACTATAGGAAATGAAGGCAAGTCGTGTTATAATGGTTAAGAATAGATTAGAAAGACTCACTCACGAAAGAGAAGAGGATACGACGATGATTAAAATTCTATTGGTCGAAGATGACCTTGGTTTGTCAAATTCAGTATTTGATTTTTTAGATGATTTTGCAGACGTCATGCAGGTCTTTGACGGAGAAGAAGGTCTTTATGAAGCAGAAAGTGGCATCTATGATTTGATTTTGCTGGACCTCATGCTTCCTGAAAAAGACGGGTTCCATGTCTTGAAAGAATTGCGTGAAAAAGGCGTGACAACCCCTGTTTTAATCATGACAGCCAAAGAAAGTCTGGATGACAAAGGGCACGGCTTTGAGCTAGGGGCAGACGATTACCTCACCAAGCCTTTCTACCTAGAAGAGCTTAAGATGCGGATTCAAGCCCTCTTGAAGCGCTCAGGAAAGGTCAATGAAAACACCCTTAATTATGGCAATTTGAAGGTCAATTTATCTACCAATTCGACTTATGTGGATGGGAAAGAAGTGGAACTTCTTGGGAAGGAATTTGATCTTTTGGTCTATTTCCTTCAAAACCAAAATGTCATCCTTCCAAAGACCCAGATCTTCGATCGTCTCTGGGGCTTTGATAGTGACACAACCATCTCAGTGGTTGAAGTCTATGTTTCAAAAATCCGTAAGAAATTAAAAGGTACTGATTTCGTTGAGAACTTGCAAACATTGCGCAGTGTGGGGTATATCTTAAAAGATGCTAACCAGAATTAAGAAAACCGTCGGGGAAGATGATTTTTCCTACTTCATCCGATATTTTGGGCTCTTTACTTTGATATTCTCAGCCATGACCCTGATAATCATCCAGGTCATGCGCTCGAGTCTCTATACAACGGTCGATGAAAACCTCAAGACTCTCAGTCAGGATCCCTACTCACTTGTAGCGATTGCTTATCGAGACCAGCGACAGTCAAATACCAAAGGAGATGATAATGATCATGAGATGATGACCCCAGATCATGATAAATCAGAACCTAAAGGGGATGTCACATCCAATACCACTGTTGTTTTGCTCAATAAAAAATATGAAAACTTGACAACCGGTAATGGGTTTTTAAACTTCAAAACGGTGACGTTTGGTCGAAAGCTCCTCAACAAGGTTTCCCAGCTTCAAATTACAAATAGCTATGGGAAAAAAGAAAGTTACCGGGCCTATATGGCAGAGTTGAGTTTATCTGATGATGAAAGTGATAGTGACATCAAGTATGCGGTTGTCATGACCAATATCAGTCAGCTAGAGCAGACTAGTGAAGAGCATGAAAGTCAAATCGCCCTTGTCATGATCTGCTTCTGGGGAATCTCCTTATTCGCTAGTCTCTTCTTAGCACGTCTTAGCGTTAAGCCCCTTCTTGAGAGTATGCAAAAGCAAAAGGCTTTCGTGGAGAATGCTTCCCATGAGTTGCGGACGCCTTTAGCAGTCCTGCAAAATCGCCTCGAAACGCTTTTTAGAAAGCCTGAAGCGACCATTATGGAATCGAGTGAGAATATTGCATCCAGTTTGGATGAAGTTCGAAATATGAAGCTCTTGACCACCAACCTTCTCAATATCGCCCGAAGGGATGACGGCTTGAAGCCGGAGATGGAAGATATCGAACCAAGCTTTTTCGATCAGACCTTCTCGAATTTTGGGATCATTGCGGAAGAAAATGATAAAATCTTCCGAGGAGACAATCAGGTGGACAAAGTCATTTGTTCTGATAGAACGCTCCTCAAGCAGTTGATGACCATTCTCTATGACAATGCCTTAAAATATACCGATGAAGATGGCGAGATCCAGTTTGAAGTCCAATTGAAGGATAAAAATCTTCTTTTGAGAGTGCTGGATAATGGTCCAGGGATTCGAGATGAGGATAAGAAACGGATCTTTGATCGTTTTTACCGGGTCGACAAGGCCAGAACCCGTCAAAAAGGTGGATTTGGTTTGGGGTTATCCCTCGCTAAGCAGATCGTAGAAGCCTTTAAAGGGACCATTCAAGTCAAAGATAATAAACCAAAAGGGACCATCTTTGAAGTGAAATTATCCATTAAGACGGAAAGTCGTAAAAAAAATCGTTCATAATCTTTAAAAAATAGAAAAGAGGAAAACCTATGAGTTCAAAAATGTTGCACACTTGCCTTCGTGTGGAAAACTTAGAAAAGTCAATCGCTTTTTACCAAGATGCTTTTGGTTTTGAAGAAAAACGTCGGAAAGATTTCCCAGACTACAAGTTCACGATTGTTTATTTGGCCTTGCCTGGAGATGACTATGAGTTGGAATTGACTTACAATTATGATCATGGTCCATATGTTATTGGAGATGGCTATGCTCACGTTGCCTTGAGTACTCCTGATCTAGAAGGTTTGAATGCGGAACACAAGGCTAAAGGCTATGAAGTGACGGAACCAAAAGGTCTTCCGGGAACACAACCGAATTATTATTTCGTTGTAGATCCGGATGGATATAAAGTAGAAGTCATTCGCGAAAAATAAGAGGGACTAAAAATAGGAGGCTGGGATAAAAGTCCTAGCCTCTCAATTATTTTTGGATTGTCGAGCAAGACGCAGTGGTTGAGTGGGCTCTACTACGCTGACTTCATCAGCTTTTACAGCCCTACTCAACTGTGCGGAGGTGGGACGACGAAATCGAATTCTTACAAATTACCGATTTCTGTCCCACTCTCTCTTTTTTATGAAACCATTTACAAAAAAGGAATGTTTTTTCGAGAGAAATTTGCTATAATAAAGTTATGAGATTCAAACACACGAAAACTATTTTATTAATCATTACAAATCTCCTTTTACTGAGTCTTTTGTATATTGGCTATCAAAAGATTCAAAGGGTTCGTGAACAAAAAGCCTATCAGGATCAGTTTGATAAGGTCACCCAACTCGAGAAAAGCTCTGAAAAAGGGAAAGATGTTCAAGTTCAGGAAGGGATTTTAGGAACTTCTTATGTGACGGCTTATTATCCTACTAAAGATGGACAAGCTGTTGAGATCGTGAAAGAGAAGATCCAAGAAGACCTTCAGCGTCTAGGAACCGATGAGAAAACCAAAGAGCCTAAGCATCTGACCTTCTACCATAGTGAAGAAGCAGAGGCGCCTTTTGTTGGCTATCACCCTATCCAAATCAAACGGGCTGAATACCAGTACAAAAAAGGGAAATTCATCAAAGATGAGACGGTGAAGTTGCCCCTCTTTTACTTGGATGATGAGGGCAATCCTCTGACCCTGAGCCAAGTTTTTTCGGACCCAGATGGAGCCAAGCAGATCTTTTTGGGGGAATTACGGGGGAATCTAGCCTTTCGTCAGCTGGATGAGGAAAGCATTGATCAAATGGTTGCCCACTTCGCAGAGTTGGATTTGAGCCAATGGGAATTCCAATATGAAAAAGGGATTTTCACCATTCCATTTCCAACTAAGGTTAAGGGAGACGATACCTTCACTGTTCCCTTGTCTAAATTCTATGATGTGATTGATACAGAGCGCTTGCTTCCTGACGATCTAGCTTCTTACCAATCCTATATTGAAGAACGCCATCGTAAGATGATTGCCCTGACCTTTGATGATGGACCAGATCCAACGACGACCCCTCAGGCACTTGCCATCTTAAAGAAATATAATGCCAAAGCTACCTTCTTTATGGTCGGAAAAAATGTTAGTGCCAATCCGGATATTGCTAAGCAAGTCCGCAAAGAAGGTCATCAAATCGGGAACCATACCTGGGATCACCCTCAATTGCCAAAATTGAGCTTGGATAAAGCTAAAAAAGAGATCCTGGATACCCAAGAAGCTATTCAAAAAGCGACAGGTGTACAGACCAAGATCACACGCCCTCCGTATGGAGCCATCAATAATGCCATCCAATACGGTGTAGATCAATCCTTCATCATGTGGGATGTAGATAGCCTAGATTGGAAGACACATAATACGACGGCTATTCTCAATGAAGTGAAAAAAGAAGTCAAACCGGGTTCGATTATCCTCATGCATGATATCCATCAAACCACGATTGACGCTCTACCGACTGTCCTTGACTACCTCAAATCGCAAGGCTATACCTTTGTAACGGTGGATGAATTGTTGGATTACCAACTTGAAAGTCATCGCATTTATTACAATGGAAATTAACATAAAAATCCTCTGCAGTAAATTTACTAGCAGAGGATTTTCTTATTCATTTAAAAAGAGTTGAGAATTTTTTAAAACAAGTTCACGTACAGAAGCGTATTTTTTCAAGGATTTGAGTTCTTCTGGGTGGGTGATAAAGGTGATCACATAGCCCTCACGCCCCATTCGCCCTGTTCGACCAGCACGGTGGGTATAGGTCTCTACGTCACGAGGGATATCGTAGTTGATCACACATTCAAGATGTTCAATATCGATTCCACGAGCGACCAAATCGGTGGCAAGCAAGAGAGTTAGCTGATGATCTTTGAAGCGTTCCAGGATGACCTTGCGGTATTTGACATTGACATCACTGGCCAGTGACACGGCCTCAACGCCACGGTATTGTAGTTTTTCTTCAGCACTACCCAGATCAGACAGGCTGTTGAAAAAAGCCAGACCACGAAAATCTTCGACGTAGGCGAGTTTTCGGAGCAATTCGACCTTGTCACGCTTATCCACTTGCATATAAAAATGTTGGATATTGTCCAAGGAAACTCCATCAACCGTAATGCGAAGGGTATTTTCTTCTAGTTGATCAGGATCGACCTTGGCTGTGGCGCTCATGTAAATATATTGGTGGTCACGGGGAGCATAGTGGCTGATCTTGTCGACGAAGTGGTACTGAGAATCACTTAGTAATTGGTCGAATTCATCTAAAATGATGGTTTCTACATTCATCATTTTGATCTTTTTCATCTTGATCAGTTCAAAGATCCGACCAGGCGTCCCGACCAGGATTTCGGGTCCTTTTTTGAGGCGTTCAATCTGCCGTTTTTGACTGGATCCTGAAAGGAAGAGTTGGGTTTGGAGACCGAGAGGCTCTGCCCATTGTTTGGTGACATCAAAAATCTGACCTGCTAACTCCGTATTAGGAGCCAGAATCAAGAGTTGTTGGGCCTTCTTAGGTTTGAGTTTGAGCAAGCTCGGGAAGAGGTAGGCAAGTGTCTTACCAGTACCAGTAGGACTGATCCCAAGGACATTTTCTCCTTCATAGATAGGGGTGAAGATTTGTTCTTGAATTTCGGTGAATGTATCAAATCCGAGTGTTTCTAACTGGTCTTTCCAGCTTTGTGGAAATTGTTCTTTCATTCTTTTTCATCCTTAAATTGTATTCCAGCGCTTTGACGCATCTGGTAGAGGGTTTCATGGACCTGAGCAGCCGTTTGTAACCATTCGAGATAAGCAGTCTCCTTTTGACCAGTCATGGCATGGGCAAAGGCTTCTGCCTCTTCTTGCATGACATGACTGCAAGGCGTGAGAGGAAGATCGATGACTTCACCGGAATGGCTGACAAATTGGGCCTGATTGATGGCTGCTACAGCATTTAGAGTTAGGGTTCCGGTCTTAGTATAGATTTCAGCAGGTAGATGGCTGGTGATATTTTTCCCCGCCTGAATGTCAACCTGAAAATCTGGATAGATCAAAACACCCTGACCATAGAGATCAACCGAATTGGGTAATTGCTGAGCGGTGTAGTGGCTGGAGATCGGTTCTCCAAAGAAGCCAATCGCCAGGTAGAGGCAGTAGACTCCCAAATCCATCAAGGCTCCACCTGCATAGACATCTGAAAAAATATTGGGCATCTCACCTGCTAGAAGAGCGGGCAACTTGGAAGAATATTTGGCAAAGGTAAAGTTGGCGCCGAGTATTTCCTGATTAGAGAGGAAGTCTTTAACCACTTGAAAGGCTGCTTCTTGGTAATTTCTGGCAGCTTCAAAGAGATAGACCTGGTGCTCCTTAGCAAGCTTGACCAGTTCCTTCCATTCTGAAGGCTTTGTCACAGCCGGTTTTTCAATGATGACATGCTTCTTTGCCAGAATAGCAAGCTTGGCCTGAGTGAAGTGAAGAGAATTAGGGCTAGCAATGTAGACCACATCCAGCTCACTGTCTAAGAAATCGACCAAGTCTGTGTAGCAAGAGATCGACCCATAAGACTCACAAAAATCTTGAGCTGTCTTCATCTTTCTCGAATACACAGCCTCCAAGTGATAGTGGCCTGTCTCATGAGCAGCTTTAATAAATTCATGTGAAATCCAACTCGTACCAATAATTCCCAGCTTTAACATAAGGTGTCCTTCCGTCATCAATTCACTCTATTATACCATGAAAAGGGGGAGGGGACAGTATAAAGTAGAAAATATGCACTGATTATTGTATAATGAAGTGATATGCTTAGAAGGGAAAACATAGGATTGAGAAATTCAGAATTACTGATCATTATTCCTGCTTATAATGAGAGTGGAAATATTGAAAAAACAATCAAGATGATTGAAGAACATACACCTGAATTTGATTATGTCATTATCAATGATTGTTCTACAGATCAAACACTTGAAATTTGTCGCAATAACAACTTTAATGTTATCGATTTACCGATTAATTTAGGAATTGGTGGTGCTGTCCAGACTGGTTATCAATATGCAGTTAAAAATGGCTATCAATATGCTGTTCAAGTGGATGGAGATGGTCAGCATAATCCTGAATTTATCAGAAAGATGCTTCAAGTCCTTCAAGAGAAGAATGTGAACATGGTGATTGGCTCTCGTTTCATTGAAAATCAAGGTTTCCAATCCTCCTTCGCGCGACGGATTGGAATTTCATTTTTTGAAAAATTAATTAAGATTTTAACCGGTCAAAAGGTAACAGATCCAACCTCAGGATTGCGGGTGGCTGATCGAAAAGTGATTGAAGAATTTGCTAAACAATATCCA
The DNA here is from genome assembly GCF_023109675.1 of Streptococcus parasanguinis. Taxonomy (GTDB): domain Bacteria; phylum Bacillota; class Bacilli; order Lactobacillales; family Streptococcaceae; genus Streptococcus; species Streptococcus parasanguinis_I. Next base: position 99,123 of record NZ_JALDUR010000002.1, read on the forward strand.
AGTGATTATCCAGAACCAGAGACGATTGTGTCCCTCTTAACCTCAGGCTATTCCGTAGCAGAAGTACCTGTATTAATGAACGAGCGAGAACACGGAGAATCATCGATTACATTCAGTAAGTCTGTCTACTATATGATCAAAGTGACAATGGCAATGCTATTGGCTAGAATTGGTGGAGGATATAAGAAATAACATGTTAAATATTTGGTTAACCCTTATTGTAATTATTTTTATCGTTTATATTCTACGCCTAGTTGCAAAGAAAGTCGTTGAACTGAGAAATGTCATTTCTTGGCTCATTCTTTGTTTGCTATCGTTGCCAGTCATTTGGTTTCCTAATTTGATTGGAGCAATATCTTTATTTCTTGGTATTCAGACGCTAAGTAACTTTATTTTTTTATTAAGTACATTTTTATTAATATTTTTAATTTTTTCATTAACTCGTACTGTATCAAAACAATCAGTACAGATTAAGAAATTGTCACAAACGATTGCTTTATTAAGAAGTGAGAATGAAAATGAACAATAAAGTAAATAGGAGTATTTATTTTTGGAATTTTGCAGGAAATATAGCAGCAGCTGCAGTCTCAATATTGTATTTGATTATTGTCTCTCGTTATACTTCCGCAAGTGATGCTGATAATTTTAGTTTGGCTTATGCAATTGGGAATCTCTGGATTGTCATTGGTATGTTTCAAGTAAGAAATTATCAGGCGACTGACTTGAAAGAAGCTTACTCGTATTTGGAATACTGGTTAACTAGGGTTATTACAGTTTGTTTGATGTTAGTTACATTATTTCCATATTTACTTTTTAGTGGAAATAATGTTGGAAAAGGGGATTTATTTTTAATTATAATACTAACCGTGCTTTATCGTTCTTGTGACGCTTTTTCTGATTTATTCCAAGGGTTATTTCAACAACATGAACGTTTAGATATTGCAGGGAAATTAATGGTGCTTCGTTATAGTTTAAGCACAATCATTCTCCTAATTAGTTTGTTACTTTCAAATTCTTTAATTTTTTCTTTAATTTGTTTATGTTTTTTTAATGTTCTTTTTGTTTTTGGGGGTGATTACATCCAATCCAAACAAATAAGAACGATACCTTTTAATCAGATTTCATCTGCTACATTTAAGCGATCAATTAGCATCATGAAAACTTGCCTTCCATTGTTTGTCAACGGCTTTTTATTGGTATATGTATTGAATTATCCAAAACAAGTGATTGATAAATTGCTAGTAGAGGGCGTATTACGTGAAGGTGCTCAAAGGGATTTCAGTATTCTATTCATGCCTGTTTTCTTTATGAGTTTATTTGTATTAGCACTAAGACCGTTAATAACCGATTTGGCAAAACAATGGTCAGAAAAAAGATTTTATACATTTAATGCTATGATTCGTAAGATTTTATTATTGCTTATGATTTTGGGACTAGTAGTATCAATACTGGCCTATTTGATAGGGATTCCTATTTTGAATATTATAAGTGGTATTGATTTATCAAATTATAGTTTATTACTTACTATTTTAGTGCTTTCCGGCTTTTTATATTCTATAGCTTCTGTCATAGGTGATTTTTTAATTATATTGAGGAAACAAGTCTATCTACTCTATGTTTATGTCGCAATGGCGTTATTGACGAATATTCTTACGCCTATAGCGATGAGGGAGTTTGGCTTGTTTGGAGCAGGGCTTAGTTTTGTTATTGTTATGTTGTTTTACACCATTGCTAGTTGGATTGTCTTTGTAATTATGAGAAGGAAGGAGATTCAAAAATATGAATCAGTGGAATGATCATACATTTGTAATCTGTGCTTATGGGGATAGTCCTTTTTTAGAGGATTGTATAAACTCGTTATTAAGCCAAACCGTAAAAAGTAATATCATTTTGTATACTTCTACTCCAAGTGTATTTATCGAAAGTATTTGCCAAAAATATGCCATTCCGTTTAATACAACTGTAGGTGGCGGGATTGGGAAAGATTGGAATAATGCTTTATCTTTTGTTACTACCCAATATGCTACAATAGCCCATCAAGATGATTATTATGAGCCAACCTATTTAATGGAAATTCAAGAGAGGATAAAGAAGCATCAAGATGCTATCATTCTTTATTCTGATTATTTTGAAGAAAAAAATGGAGAGGTCATTAAACCGACTTCAAATCTAAAAATCAAATCATTAATGTTAAAAACAATCTCATTATTCCCTAAAACTAAGTGGTGGAGAAATCGGATTCTTGCTTTTGGAAATCCAATTTGTTGCCCTGCTGTAACTTATAATTTAGAATTGGTTAAGGGCTTTAGATTTGATGAGGAATGGAGAGTTAGTCTAGATTGGCTTGCCTGGTACCATTTGGCTAAATTTGATGGCAGATTTGTATATGTTCCAAAGAAATTAATGTGTCATCGTATTCATGAAGACTCTGAAACGAGTAATACCATTAGTGACAATACTCGAACAAAGGAAGATTACATGATGTTTAAACTCTTTTGGCCAAACGTATTAGCGAAATGTTTAAATCGTTTTTATAAAAAGAGTCAGGATACGAATGGTTAAAGATTGCGTGCTCGAGGTTTGATAAAAATATAAAAGTTTGAATATCTTAATTATTTGCAAAACTATGGGTTCTATTAAAATATATAAAGGATAAGATTGTGAAAGAAGCGCCTAAGATTAGTGTCATTATTCCAGTATATAATGCAGAATTATATCTCAAAAGATGTATAGATTCCGTTTTGAATCAAAGTTTTAAATCATTTGAAATTATTGCAATTGATGATGGTTCAAAGGATAATTCGTTTAAAATATTGAATGAATACCAACAATTTTCTCCAAATATTAGAACTTTGAGTCGAGAAAATAAAGGTGCAGCCTATACTAGAAATGAAGGTATCAAGCTTGCAAAAGGTGAATTCATCATGTTTATCGATAGTGATGATTATATAAACCCAGATTACTTGCAGGTGTTTTATGATGAAATATCAAGTGGGATAGATGATGCAGTTATTGGTGGTCTTCAGAGAGTAAACCAAGATGGTAAACAACTATTTTCTATCCAATTGGGTAAAGATAAATGGTCGAAATATAGATCGATTTCACCATGTGCTCGCATCTATAGAAAAAAATTTTTAGTAGATCACGAACTTTCTTTTCCAGATATTCCGCTGGCTGAGGACTTGTTATTCAGCTTAACGGTATATACAAAATCTAAAAATATAAGAACTATCCCATATTGTGGATATAATTGGTTTTATAATGAGAATAGTGCCTCTAATACATTAAATAAAGGATTTAACCCAAATTTAGATATCAAGAATGTACTTGATAAAATTGCAGCGATTATCCCTAAAGATTTTTCTGAAACTAAATTAATTAAATTTTTTATAAAAAAATTTACTCTTTATTGGTTATTGGACGGTGGGAGACATTCTACAAGTGCAGAGTTTTTACGTCAATATAAAGAAATTAATGATTGGATCAGGATAAATGGAATGAAGTCCACTCTTTCTGTTTTTGATCGAGAAATTAGAGATGAGAGGTTTATGGTTAAACTAGCTATCTTTACAATGAACTTGATTGAAAAGCTCGGTTTATTAAAACTGTTTGCAAAACTGTATTGTAAAGGGTAGTTAGAAGATATACAGTTTACTGATAATTTAGTAGCAGATGTTAATAGGAGCAATGAATGGTTATATCAGTTGTAGTCCCATGTTTTAACGAAGAAGAATCGATTCCATTGTTTTATCGAGAAATGGAACGTGTTCGGATGAAGATGGGAGAAAAGTTTGAATATATTTTTATAAATGATGGCTCTTCAGATGGTACGCTATCTGTTCTTCAAAAGCTACATGTTACAGATTCAAATGTGCACTACCTTTCTTTTTCACGAAACTTTGGGAAGGAAGCAGCTCTCTATGCCGGACTTCAGCATGCTTCAGGGGATTATGTGACGGTCATGGATGTAGATCTGCAGGACCCTCCGGAGTTATTGATTGAAATGAAGCAAAAGTTGGAGGAACAGCCGGATTTAGACTGTGTCGGAACGAGACGCGTAACCCGGGATGGGGAACCACCGATTCGTTCCTTCTTTGCACGGATGTTTTATAAATTAATCAATCATATTAGCCAAGTGGAAATGGTTGACGGGGCGCGTGATTTTCGTTTGATGCGTCGTCAAATGGTCGATGCGATTCTTGAACTTTCGGAGTACAATCGTTTTTCAAAAGGGATTTTTGCTTGGGTTGGATTTGAGACAGAATATCTAGAGTATAAAAATGTAGAGCGCGTGGCAGGAGAGACGTCTTGGAATTTTTGGTCCCTCTTTAAGTACTCGATTGAAGGGATTGTCAATTTCTCGGACGCCCCATTAAACATTGCTTTTATTGGTGGACTGTTATCTTGGATTTTGGCATTTATCATGATGATTTTGATTGTAATCCGCACCTTGGTCTTTGGGGATCCTACTTCAGGTTGGCCATCCCTCATGACAGTGATTCTTTTCCTTGGGGGCTTCCAATTGCTAACCATTGGGATTTTAGGAAAATATATAGGCAAAATATTTATGGAAACTAAGAAACGTCCAATATATGTTATTAAAGAGAAAAGCAAGTAAAAAGCAGAAAACTTCTGCTTTTTTTGCTATAATGATAGGGAAAGAGCATTTGAAAGGAATTTAACATGATATTAATCACAGGAGCAAATGGGCAACTTGGAACAGAACTTCGCCATTTGTTAGACGAACGAAATGAAGAATATGTAGCTGTTGATGTAGCTGAAATGGACATCACAAACGCAGAGAAGGTGGACGAGGTATTTGCGGAAGTAAAACCAACCTTGGTATATCACTGTGCCGCCTACACAGCTGTTGATGCTGCTGAAGATGAAGGAAAAGAATTGGACTACGCTATCAACGTGACTGGTACGGAAAACGTAGCAAAAGCGTCTGAAAAGCACGGTGCAACCTTGGTCTATATCTCAACCGACTACGTGTTTGATGGGAATAAGCCAGTTGGTCAAGAATGGGAAGTAGACGATGAACCAGATCCTCAAACAGAGTACGGTCGTACAAAACGTATGGGGGAAGAATTGGTTGAGAAGCATGTTTCTAACTTCTATATCATCCGTACAGCTTGGGTCTTCGGGAACTACGGTAAGAACTTTGTCTTCACCATGCAAAACCTTGCGAGGACTCATAAGACTTTGACCGTTGTAAATGACCAACATGGTCGTCCAACTTGGACACGTACTCTTGCAGAGTTCATGACCTACTTGGCTGAAAATCGTAAGGAATATGGTTACTATCACTTGTCAAATGATGCAGAAGAAGATACAACTTGGTATGACTTTGCAGTTGAGATCCTCAAAGATACGGATGTAGAAGTGAAGCCAGTGGATTCCAGCCAATTCCCAGCTAAGGCTAAACGTCCACTTAACTCAACGATGAGCTTGGCAAAAGCGAAAGCAACAGGGTTTGTCATTCCAACTTGGCAAGATGCCTTAAAAGAATTTTATAAACAAGAAGTGAAATAATTAAAATGGAAAGATGGTGCGAAACCATCTTTTCATTCGGTAATACAATAAGGAGATTTATGAAAGAGCGAAAACTAAATATAGATATACTAAAATGTATTGCAATAGTATTTATAGTAGCTGTGCATTTTTTTCTTCATACCAATTATTATGGTCGTTCTTATACCTATAAAAGTATATTTTTATCATCTTTTATTTGGATGTTTTTTATGACCTGTGTTCCCATATTTATCATGACTACAGGTTATTTAATGAAAGATAAGACTTATTAGTAAAACTTACTTTATAAAATTACTACCAGTAATTGGAATTTATGCTCTCGCGGCAGCAGTATATACTTTCTTTGATATGAGAGTTTTCAATGAAGAATATTTTGCGAAGTTATTAGAAAATATTTTTTTCTTTAGTCACTATGCGTGGTATGTTAATTTGTATATTGGCTTATACCTGTTGATCCCTTTCTTGAATGCAGGTTTCAATTCGTTAACTAGCCGTAAGAATCAAGTTGTAGTTTTAGCTATTTTAGTTTTACTAACTATTGTTTCACCTACTCTTTCATTATTGAACAACAATGAACAAAATTTTTTGATTTTACCGCACATCATTCCAGATTATTGGAAAGGACTCTGGCCTATCACATACTATCTTCTTGGAGCTTTTCTCGCTTCATCAAATAAGAAGTTGAGTTTCAAGGAACTTGTTATTGTTATTTTCATTCTTGATATTTTAAATGTTTTTGGGTTAGCAGCAATATCAGAAACTAGTTTCGGAATCGAATATAGAATTCTTCCGGTATTCCTATTGTCTAGTTTAATCTTTTATTCAGTTATACACTTAAAAGTCTCTATAAAAAATGAGTGGTTGAAAAGAGTTATTCTATTTATCTCAAAGAACACTCTTCCTATTTACTTATTGTCTGTGATCGGAGATTTATATTGGTATCCTAAAATACTCGCGAAATGGGGGGATTTTGCGAGTATTTTACCGAAATTTCCTTTGATTGTTTTCTTTTTGTTATGCCAATCTATATTAATAACGTTTTTATTATTAAATGTTTTGAAATTTATACAAACTATATTTAACAATCCAACAATTAAAAGTAGTAAGTAAAAATGTTATTTGAAAATATTTCTATGTGAAATATTTAATAACAAAGGCAGTCTCAAAGTTATTTTATCGATATTGAGAGAAATTGAAAATCTTCTATTTTGATGAAGGAGCGAGAGTGAGTTTGGATTAGTACGCATGGTATTAGATCAGTGAGTATAAAGGCCTATATGATAAGGTTATATGCCATCGTATACACGAAAATTCTGAAGCATCAAAAACCATCGCACTTAACACTCGTGGTAAAGAAGACCTACCAATTCTTCTGGCCTATTTGGATTGCCAAGTTGTTGATGAGACAATATTTGAAGAGCCAACATTAAAATAATTAGTTTGTTTATGATTAGGAGGAAAAAATGAAAAACAGTAAAAGATTTTATTTATATATATTTATTGTGAATGTGTTGTTTGCAATACAGTATTAGAAAGTACTTAGTGTACATTTAAGATTAATTTTTATAATAAAGCGAATCTAAATCTTTAAAATAGTCAATGCTATCGGAATGAAATCGTTTAATAGCTAAATAGTGTTATTATCTTTCTTACATTACGTTCTAAAAAGTATATCTTACCAAATTTTGAATAGAAAAGGTCTATTATTCAGGCTTAGTTAAACACACATAAAAAAGGTCGATACAATGAAAACTTTTAACAATTTTAAAAAAATAACATCATTATTTTATAAATTTATCTTCTATTTAACATCCGCTATTCTTTCAGGTCTAATTTTATCTTCTTTAGTGTTTACAGTGTATATGCCCCTATCTGCAAACGAAAGAATTGAATTTTCTTATTCAAATTGGTATTTTCCACTATTAATTCTGCTTTTTATACTGTTACTTTTTAAAAGTAAAGATTTAATAGAAAAAATTTCATCGAAAAAATTATTTTTAATCCTGTCCATTGTCTATTTTGTTTTAGGACTCTTTCTTATTATTCGTATAGTTGGTGGATTAAGAGCAGATGCTGCCATTGTTTATAATGCTGCAACAGATTTTAATAACGGTGTTTTTAATAGTTTAACTGAAAAAGGTGATTATCTGTACGTAAACCCTCATCAATTAGGCTTAACCACATTAGACAGAATATACGTTTTATTCTTTAAGAATGAAAGATTTATTTACTTTTTTAACCTCCTCTTTATTCTAGGAACAAATTTCCTTATTTATAAAATTAGTTTCAAACTTTTTAAGAATAAGTTAATAACAAATTACACCATCCTTTTATCATTCTTATTTTTCCCACAGTTTTTCTTTCAACTATTTGCGTATGGAACTATCCCAGGGTTATTTTTTGTTTTATTGGGATACTATCATCTTTTAAAATATAATGAAACTTTACACTATTCTAATGCGATGAATAGTATACTAAGTTTTGCTTTAGCATGTCTGATTAGAAATAATTACTTCATTTTCGTTATCGCCATTACATTGATACAAGTTTTCAATTTCTTAGAAAATGTTAATTGGCGAAAATTAATTGTAACATTCTTAATAGTAATAAGTATTCCTATGTCATCATTCCTTTTGAAGAGCTATTATCAAAGTGTTACTCATGTTCCTGTTCCTCAAGGGACACCTATGCTTGCTTATATTACCATGGGAACACAAGATAGTCCTGTCGCACCTAGTATCGGAGGCTGGTGGGATGGTTACAATTCTTTGTTGCTAAAAAATAATGATTTTGATCGACCTAAAGCTGTCGAGCAAGCAAAAAATGATCTTAAAAAAAATTTGCTAACTTTCTATAATCAACCAATGTATGCAGTAGAATTTTTCTATAAAAAAATTCTATCCACATGGTTGGAACCGACTTTCCAATCAATATGGACTGGCCCACTTCCTGACTTAGGGAATGTCCAGAATTCTAGAATTTTGAAGAGTATTTATGAAGAAAAAAGTGGATACTATTTTTTGAATTCTTTTGGTAAAGTTCTTACTGTTTCAATCTATTTACTAACTGTGATTTCTGTAGTCTATAATATTAAAAGTAAAAAGTTTTCTGCTTTTGAGCTATTTACAATTATTTTCTTCCTCGGAGGGTTCTTTTTCCATATCTTCTGGGAAACAAAGAGTCAATATGTTTACATATATGTTCTCCTTTTGATTCCTTCTGCTGCTAAAGGGTTAGAGAAAGTGGGATCAATACAATTTTTAAAAGGATAGCAGATGAGAGTCACAATCAAATCTCTAAAGTGCATAGTCTAATAATGGATGGAATTACTAGCCAGTCTGTAAAACCTATTAGTTTGATTACCAACTTAGGCATCATAACTTCATTTTTTAGTTTCCCAATTTGTAAAATTAAGCTAGACGGAAAAAGCCATCTATGTTAAGCTCAGATAAACACCACATTTGTCTGAAAGGAACTAACATAAATGACCAATACTCATCTTACCACAAACGAACTTAATGATAGAGGCTTACTATCAAGAAAACATAAAAGTTTCAGATATTGTGACTTCACTTGGCAGATCAAAACAGACAATCTACAATGTCATCAACTATCTGAAAGAGGGACACTCTGTTTATGATTACTATAACTGATATAAAATCAATAAGAAACGCTGTGGCAGGAATAAAACCAGTCTTGCGCAATCAGAAATAGATTTTATCCAAACTCATTTAGAACAAAATTAGAGCCTTGATGTCATTAAAGGAACTTATCCAGATAGGGTTTCTTGTTCTATGAGAACTCTCTATCGACTAGCAGACCGTGGTATTCTAAAGAAAGAGGATCTCCCTTGGAAAGGCAAAAGAAAACCAAATGGTCATAGCGAAAAACGAGGAAAACAAGCGTTGCGCAGAGATTTGCGTGAGAGAGCAGACAGTTATCCTAATTTTAAGACGGAATTCGGTCATCTAGAAGGGGATACAATTGTGGGAGAAAAACACAAAAGAGCAGTCATTACCATAGTAGAACGCTGCTCAATAGCCATCATCACACTGAAAACCAATGGACGGAAAGCAAGTGATATTGAAGCCTCCATCAATCAATGGTTGTCTCAAGTTCCCAGTCATCTCTTTAAGGCGATAACTTTTGATTGTGGGAAAGAATTTTCTAATTAGAAATCTATTTCGAATGAACATGACATTGATATTTACTTTGCGGATCCAGGATGTCCTGGTCAACGAGGTCTAAATGAACATTCTAATGGCTTATTAAGACGAAACGGATTACCGAAACAAATGGATTTTACGAATATTTCTCAAAATTATGAGAGTGGGACAGAAATCGGTAATTTGTTAGAATTCGATTTCGTCGTCCCACCTCCGCACAGTTGAGTAGGGCTGTAAAAGCTGATGAAATCAGCGTAGTAGAGCCTACTCAACCACTGCATCTTGCTCGACAATCCAAAGACAATTGAGAGGCTAGGACTTTTGTCCCAGCCTCAAGAAATAGAATTCCTAGGAAATCATTGAATTATCAATCACCCTACCAAGTTTTTCTGGGTTACTTGAAAAGTCTAACTTAATTTGACAATTTAGGAGAATAAATATCGAAATGGATAAAAAAATGACTAAATTAATATCAGTAGTTGTGACATGCTACAACCATGAAAATTACATTGAACAATGTTTGCGAAGTATTTTTAACCAAACCTATCGTAACATTGAATTAATTGTTCTTGATGATGGTTCGACAGATTCTTCCTCAGAAGTTATTCAGGAGGTTTTGAAAGAATCGCCTTTTGTGACGATATTTGAATCTCACGAAAATATAGGTGTTGTGAGAACAAGGAATAAAGGACTCAATCTTTTAAATGGGGACTATTTTTTATTCGTAGATAGTGATGATTTCTTGGATGATAGATATGTAGAGGAGTTATATGATTGTGCGAATAATCATCAAGCTGATATAGTGTATTGTGATTTATACAATTTTGAAAAAGATGAAACCTATTTAAAAGCACAAGAGTTTGATTTACATAACTTATTGGAATCAAACTATATTTCAAACTGTTCTTTAGTAAAAAAAACAATATTAAAGGGTATCTATTATGATGAAAAACTTTCAGGGAAAAAACTTGAAGACTATGATTTTTTCTTGAACCTCATTATTAATAATGGTGCTAAAGCAGTATATCAGCCGAATACCAAGCTTAATTATCGCGTTTTTGAGAAAGATTCGATTTCAAAAAGGGACTCCGTACGATATCATTATGAGATCTATCTCGAAGTTCTTGAGAAATATCTGGATAGGCTTCCTCATGACATTTATCAAGCAGTTTGTGATAATCTCATGACTTTAGAAGATCGTTTAGAAAGTTTAATAAGTCACCATAATGATGTTTCTGAATATGTAAAAGAATTACAAAGAAAGCAGAAACAGCTTAATCGTAAGAGTCAAACGCAAGTAGTAGAATTGAAAGAGGCTCGTAAAGAGATACAACTGATTCGAAGTTCTCTTTCGTATCGTATAGGGAATTCTCTGATTAAACCTATTAAAATCACGAAGGTTTTATTAAAAAATCCACGAAAAATCAAGTCTTATTTAAATGCTACAAAGGATAAAATTGTTAGATTACGTCGTCATGTGACCCCACTTAAGGTTCGTCGGTTACGTCGTCTTAGAAATAGTCAACGGTCTGCTCTGTCATTTACTGGTAAAAGAGCGCTAGTCTATGTCATTTTCGAATCTGAAAATCGGTTGCAAGAATACAAATTACGTTTTTTACAGGCCTTGTTCTCGTTGGTGGATGATGTCATTGTTGTTGTAAACGGTCAGCTTCATGTTGAAGATATCAATACACTTGAACCCTATGGACAAGTTTTGACTCGTGACAATAAGGGATATGACACAGCAGCCTTTAGAGAGGGGATCTTTGTTCTTGGTAAAGATAAGCTTAAAGATTATGATCAACTGTTCTTGGTCAATGATACCAATATTGGACCGATGAGGGATCTGTCTCAAGTTTGTCAAGAGATGACTGATAAGCATCTTGATTTCTGGGGTATTTCATTTGGAGAAGAGCAAGAAGATGTTACTAAGGAGAACCCATACGGCTATATTCCTAAGCACCTTCAGTCGTATTTTCTAGTTATTGAAAAGCTCATGTTAAATGATGATGCTTTTTATGAATATTGGACACATTTGACAGACACAGATTCTCGCGATAAGGCTATTGGTCGACATGAGACACGTTTTACCAAGTATTTTTCTGATTTAGGTTATCGTTTCGATGCTGTGGTGCATGAATACGAAGATTCTGCTATGTATATTCACCCGTTGAGGATGCTTAAAGCAGGTAGCCCTTTGGTCAAATACACAGCTTTGAAAAATTATGATGAGGATCAATTCTTGTGGCAAGGTCTTGAGCGTGAGTCAGAAGTTCCAGATTTGCTAGAGTATGTTGCTGAGAAGACAGATTACCCAGTGTCAATTTTGCAAGATATTGTCAATAAATTCAAAGCTGTTCCTCGTGAACAATATATTTTATTGATTGATGGTGTTGAAAATATTATTCCACAATGTACGCGCTATCGTGTTTTAAATAAAGCAGAGCAATTACGTAAGCATGGCTTTGAAGTTATGGTTACTAACTTATCAGATTTTCAATTGTCAATGGCCCAAAATGCTAGTCATATTATTATCTATCGTTCTCCAATCTCGCCTGAACTACTGCGCTTATGTCATATGGCTCAAGATTATGGTAAACCGATTTTTTATGATATTGATGATTTAGTCTTTGATACGGTTTATACAGATCAATTGAGTTATACGCAAGGGTTGAATTCGGTTGAAAAAGGAAACTATGATGCAGGTGTTCGAAATTATGGCTATATGCTAGAAAACTGTGATGGTGCCATTACTTCGACTAACCAATTGCAGGAGGAGTTGTATAAGTACCAAAGTAAGGTTTTACTTAATCGCAACTTGGCTTCTGATGACTTAATCGCTATTAGTAGTCAATATATCAAAGATTACTCTCAAACATCTGATATTGTTAAGATTGGTTATTTCTCTGGTTCAATTAGTCATAATGAGAATTTTGAATTGATTAAACCAGCTATTAAGCAACTGCTTACAAAATATAGCAATGTCCAATTACATATTGTCGGGATTCTCGATATCCCTCAGGATATGAAGCCCTTTGAAAATCAAATTGTAACTCACGATTATGTGGACTGGGATAAATTGCCTGCCTTGATTAGTGAGGTTGATATTAACCTAGCACCGCTTGTGGATTCTATCTTTAATCGTGCCAAATCTGAGATTAAGTGGATTGAAGCTGCTTTAGTGAAAGTACCAACAGTAGCAAGCAAGATAGGAGCTTTCTCGGATATGGTTATTGATGGTGAAACAGGTCTGTTAGCTACTGATGATCAGTGGTTTGACAAGCTAGAAGCTTTAGTTTTATCTCCAGAATTAAGACAAAACATAGCAGAATCAGCTTACCGAGCAGTCCTTGAAAATTGTACCTTAAGCAAGAAAGATGAAATGGTGACTTATTTTGAACAAAATTAAACAAATAAAAGTTGAAAATTTATTTTTCATCTTAGCAACGATTTTTATTTTTTCATTTATGTTAGTATTTCCAATTAATCGTGTGCCAGACGAAACAAACCACGCGCGTATGACTTGGGAAACTGTCCACAAACCAACTCTACAGTCCTTTAAATGGATGAACGAGATTTCGAGTGATGCTCATGTAAACCCTACTGACTATGAAAAGGTTCTTAATAAAAAACTTGATATGGAAAAAGAACCGTATCAAGTCACTCTAAACCTTAAATCTCTTTCCTTTCTTCCTCAGTTGGTTGGTATGACATTGGGAAGTTTGATAAAGCCAACAGTAGGCATGATAATCTATATGGGCAGAATTTTTAATGCCTTAGCTTATATTATAGGTGTCTTTTGTTTAATTAAATATTTTAAATATGGTAAACTAGCTCTATTCTTTATTTCGTTACAACCAATAATGGTTCAACAAGCATCTTCTTTATCTTATGATGTAATGAATTATTTAGAAATCATGCTAGCAATTGGTTTTATAACGAATTTAGCATACAAAAAGACTTTTTCAAATAAAGATGGATTTTTATTAGTACCTATATCGTTATTGCTTTTAGCTACTAAACCAAATAACTTTTTATTACTATGTCTTATTCCGTTTATACCATTAAATTTTGAAGGTGTCTTTAGTTTTTTAAATACGCCCTTAAGAGTAATTAAACAGACTATTTCAAAATTTAAGTATATGTTTTATTTAGTTTTATTACTTGCAATCTTCGCTGTTCTATATTATTTAATGAGAGATAACGGTGGAGTAATCCACTACATTCGGGTGTTGTCGAATACATTATTAAAACAACATATGAACGGTGACCTAAATACTATTTTGACAATAGGTATGTTTGGTTATTTTGGGAATTTCACTATTCAGCTTCCATTATGGCTTATTTTTGTAAATATTTGCATATTATTTCTTGTGTTTTTATCAAGCGAAGAATATTTCTTCACTAAAGATTTTGCAACTGTCTCTTCATTATTGTTTCCAATACAAGTGCTTGCAACTGTAACGGTCATGTATCTACAATGGACACCTATAGTGTTAGGAAATGGGGCGAATATTTCTGTTGGAAGCCAGGGGAGATATTTCACTCCATTTCTCATCTTATTTTTGCCCATAATTGCAAATTTAGGTAACCTTAAAATTAAACAGCATAAGTTGCTAACTATTACTGTAGTTACCTTATTATTCAATTATCTGATTTCTCTTTACTTATTAATTCCATTTTATTGGGTATTTTAGGAGTTGCGATGACTAAAACAATTTTATTTATTTCACCTACTGGAACAATGGATAATGGCGCCGAAATTTCAATTTTTAATTTAATGAAATTTTTAGTTAGTAAAGGCTTTCGAGTCTTAAACGTTTTCCCTGATTATCGTGTACCAGTTCAAAAAAATTATTTGGAGCAGATGAAGAAAGCTGGAATTCAAGCTATTGGTATTCCAGCAGTTAAGTGGTGGTGGGAAGAAGCTCCAGGTGGATTACCTGGGACACATTATCAGCGAGTAAAAAGTTACGAGGATAATATTAAAAGAATTCGAGATATTTTGAATCAGAATAAAGTTGATTTAGTTATTAGTAACACAGCTAATGTCTTCCAAGGAGCTTTGGCTGCAGCTGAAGAAAATATTCGTCATTTTTGGCTAATTCATGAATTCCCTGAGGGAGAATTTGGTTATTATAAAGAAAAACTTGGATTTATTGAATATTATTCTGATCAAATTTTTGCTGTGTCTGGTTCTTTGCAAAAGGAATTATCACAATTATTAACTGATAAGAATATTTTAAGTTTTATACCATACTCTGAAATAAGTGGTACAAATTTAAAAACCTCTAATTCTCATAGGATTATTCAGATTGGAAGAATAACTGAAAATAAAAATCAGTTGGAATTAATCAAAGCTTTTCACAATTTAAATATTTCAAATATTCCATTGATATTTATTGGTGCAGAAGATGAAGAATATGCAAAAAGATGTAAAGATTATGTAAAAAATAATAGCATTCAAAATGTTCATTTCATAGGTTTTCTTGAAAAACCTTGGGAATTTTTAACCGATAAAGATATATGTGTATTTACGTCAAAAATAGAAACGTTTGGAATGGTATATATTGAAGCACTAATAAATAGCATTCCAACAATTGTATCGAATAACAAGGGATATAGATCTGTTAAAGACCTCTTTATACAAGGAGAAATGTACTGCTTGGGCGATATACCTGATTTATCAAGACATATCTTAAATTTATTGACAAATTTTTCTATGAAGAAAAATGAAATGGTACAAAATAAAGAAAAAATAACAGCAATATACAATTTAGAAAATGCTTATAAGTGTATATTGAAACATGTAAATGAGGATGTAGAGATTAATGTAAAAGAAAAAGATAAATTTTTAAATATTAAGGGTGTAAAATCATCTAAAATTGATGTATTTAAAAATTTTATTAAAAAATTATTTGTATTAAAAAAGTTATAGAATGATTGCAGACAAATACCGTCACTACAAAATGGTTATACAAGCTTTCTTTAAAATGGTATAATTGAATAGACTGTGAATGATCTGAAAGGGAACTCTATGCAACACGTTTTTATTATCGGAAGTCGTGGACTTCCGGCTCAATATGGTGGTTTTGAGACTTTTGTGGACCAATTGGTCTCGCATCAAGTATCTCCAGATATCCAGTACCATGTTGCTTGCCTTTCTAATGATCAAGCCTATCATCATTTTGACTACAAGGGTGTCGATTGTTTTACGATTAAAGCTCCGAAGCTTGGGCCTGCGCGTGTCATTGCCTATGATATGATGGCCATCAACTACGCCTTGAAGCTTATTAAGAAACAAGGAATTAAACAGCCGATTTTTTATGTCTTGGGCAATACAATCGGAGCCTTTGTGGCACCTTTTGCGCGCAAGATACATAAAATGGGTGGTCAATTCTATATCAATCCAGATGGACTGGAGTGGAAGCGGGCCAAGTGGACCAAACCGATCCAAGCTTATCTCAAGTATTCTGAAAAAATCATGACACGCCATGCTGACTTGGTGATTTCTGACAACCCTGGTATTGAGTCCTATATAAAGGAAGCCTATCCTTGGTCCAAGACGACCTATATTGCCTACGGAACGGACCTATCTCCGACCAGCCTAAACAGTCAGGATAATAAGGTCCGAGAATTCTATCACAAGTGGAAGACTCAGGGAAAAAACTATTACCTAATTTTGGGCCGTTTTGTCCCAGAAAATAATTATGAGACCGCCATTCGTGAATTTATGGCCTCTTCCACCAAACGGGATTTGGTGATCATTTGTAACCAGGAAGGCAATCCTTATTTTGAGGAGCTCCGAGATCGAACTGGATTTGATCAGGATCCTCGTGTTAAGTTTGTAGGAACGGTCTATGATCAAGACCTGTTGAAGTATATCCGTAAAGAAGCCTTTGCCTATATCCATGGTCATGAAGTGGGCGGAACCAATCCAGGTCTCTTAGAGGCTCTTGCTCACACAGATCTGAATTTAGTTTTAGGAGTCTCCTTTAACCAAACGGTCGCTAAGGATTCGGCTCAATATTGGACTAAAGAAACTGGAAATTTGGCGCATTTGATTGATCGGGTTGATTCTTTAGAAGATGTATCTGAATGGGGTCAACGTGCCAAGGACAATATGAAGCAAAACTTTACCTGGGAAAAAATTGTAGGTGAGTACGAGGAATTATTCTTATCATGAAAGTAAATATCTTGTTGTCCACCTATAATGGTGAACAGTATCTAAAAGAGCAGGTCAAAAGTATCCAAGACCAGACCTATCAAGACTGGCAACTCTTGATCCGAGATGATGGATCGACAGATGGTACGGTGGAGATCATTCAAGAGTTGGTGGCCCAGGATGAGCGCATTCGCTTTATCAACCAAGGAGCTATCGAAAATCTCGGTGTTATCAAGAGCTTCCATGCGCTTCTGAAATATGAAAAAGCTGATCTTTATTGCTTCAGTGACCAAGATGATGTCTGGCTTCCTGAAAAGATTGCTCTTCAAGTAGCAGAAGCGGCCAAGCATCCTCAAGAAGTGCCTTTGCTGGTCTACACCGATTTAAAAGTGGTCGATGAAAACTTGAATGTTCAACATGAGAGCATGATTCGTACCCAGTCTGATCATGCCAATACAGAACTGATTCAAGAGTTGACGGAAAATACGGTAACTGGCGGAGTGGCCATGATTAACCACGCGCTGGCTGACTTATGGACAGGTCAAGAAAAACATGCGCTCCTTATGCATGATTGGTATTTGGCCTTGTTGGCAACTGCCTTTGGGAAGCTCATCTATATCGATCAGCCAACAGAATTGTACCGGCAGCACAGTAGCAACGTTCTGGGTGCTCGTACCCTTAGAAAACGGGTCAAAAACTGGGTTCGCCCTCATATTCTTTTTGCTAAGTACTGGAATCTCATTGAGTCCAGTCAAGAACAAGCAAAAAATCTATTGGATCTGCCTGTCAGTCTCCAAAATAAAGAAATCATTGAAAACTTTGTGACAATCATGGACGTCCCGTTCAAGGAACGTTTGGCTCGTATTCGCAAGTATGGTTATCGTAAGAACCGAGCCTTTCACACCTTTGTGTTTACCAGCTTGATTCTGACAAAGTTTGCATATCGAGGTAAAAAATAATGTTTGACGTTTTTAGTCAGAAAAATCGAATTTTATTACGAGAGTTAATCAAAACAGACTTTAAATTACGCTACCAAGGATCAGCGATCGGTTATCTTTGGTCTATTTTAAAGCCCCTGATGATGTTTAGTATCATGTATGTGGTATTTGTTCGCTTCTTAAGATTTGATGATGGAACACCGCATTATGCTGTTGGATTGCTTTTATCAATGATCTTTTGGACGTTCTTTACGGAAGCAACAAATATGGGAATGTTGTCTATTGTTTCAAGAGGAGATTTGCTACGCAAATTGAATTTTCCTAAGCAAACAATTGTTGTCTCTTCAGTTTTTGGAGCTGCAATTAATTTTTCTATTAATCTTTTAGTAGTAATTGTATTTGCTCTCATAAATAATGTTTCATTTGGTATTCATTCTCTAATAATTATTCCTTTATTTATTGAGATGTTGATCTTAGCTATGGGGTGTGCATTTATCCTATCGGCCTTATTTGTTAAATATCGAGATATTGGTCCGGTTTGGGAAGTTGTTCTTCAAGCAGGTATGTACGCCAGTCCTATTATTTATTCGATTACCTATTTATTGCAACGAAATCATTTGGCAGTTGCTAAAATGTTGATGATGAATCCAATAGCTCAAATGCTACAAGATATGCGTCATTTTATTATTGATCCAGTTAATCCACGTGGTTGGGATATCTTTGATAATAAAATGATAGCTTGTATTCCATATTGTATTCCAGTATTCATTTTTGTGATTGGTTTGATTGTATTCAATAAAAATTCGAAACGATTTGCGGAGATTTTATAATGTCAAGTAATGTAGCAGTTAAGGTAGACCATGTAAGTAAATTTTTTAAATTACCAACAGAGTCAACTCAAAGTTTACGAACAACACTAGTAAACCGTTTTAAAGGAATTAAAGGTTACAAAAAGCAAGAAGTTTTGCGAGATATTTCCTTTGAAGTTCAAAAAGGAGATTTCTATGGTATTGTAGGAAGAAATGGTTCTGGAAAATCTACTCTCTTAAAAATTATTTCAGAAATCTATGTGCCGGAAAAAGGTTCTGTCACCATCGATGGGAAATTGGTGTCTTTCATTGAGCTTGGAGTGGGCTTTAACCCAGAACTGACAGGTCGTGAAAATGTCTATATGAATGGGGCCATGCTGGGCTTCTCAACATCTGAAATTGATGCTATGTATGATGACATCGTAGACTTTGCTGAGTTGCATGAATTCATGAACCAAAAACTCAAGAACTACTCATCAGGTATGCAGGTTCGTCTAGCTTTTTCGGTCGCGATTAAGGCCCAAGGCGATATCTTGATTTTGGACGAGGTCCTTGCAGTAGGAGATGAAGCCTTCCAACGCAAGTGTAACGATTACTTTATGGAGCGTAAAAAATCAGGTAAGACGACGATTCTTGTTACCCATGATATGAATGCCGTAAAAAAATATTGTAATAAAGCTGTTTTGATTGAAAATGGCTTGGTTAAAGTAGTTGGAAACCCTGACGATGTTGCAAATCAATATAGTTATGATAATGCATCAAGTCAAAGGGTTTCGAATGATGATGTTATAGTTGAGGATTCAGCTGTAAGCAATTTAAATATAAAATTGCTTTCGAATAAAATGTCAAGTCCTGAAGATCCCATTGAGTTTGAGGTGTCATATGATGTTAATCAGGAAATTAAAACTTACATAGCTTTCTCACTAACTGAAATTGACCGCGGACTTTGGGTATATAACGATAATTCTTTAGATTTTTTGACGGCTGGAAAAGGAAGAAAGAATTTCCGTTACTCATGTAGTTTATCAAGCTTGAATGATATCAAATTAAAACTTCAAGTTTCTGTAAGAGATAGTTCGAATACAATGCTTGCATTTGCAAAGGGAAATAATTCACCTATAATTTTGTTAAATCGAACTGACATTTCTGATGATGATATTTCTGCAAAAGACTCTGCTACTGGATTGATTCAGAGGAATGGTCATTGGGAGACTTTAGTTGATGAATAGAATTCTTTTGTACATTCATTATAATAAATTTGATGAGGTGAGTGAGCATGTTCTTTATCAGTTAGAGCAAATAAAACCACTTTTTTCTCGTGTAATTTTAATATCCAACAGTCGTTTAGAAAAGAATTACATGCGAAAATTAGAAATAATTGGAATAACTGAAATTATTCAAAGAGCAAATATCGGATTTGATTTTGCAGCTTGGCGAGATGGAATGGATTACGTTGGTTTTGATCATTTGGAAAAGTATGATTCTGTGACATTAATGAATGACACTTGTATAGGTCCTCTTTGGCCATTAGAACCTTATTTTAGATCATTTGAATCCGCTATAGATTGTGATTTTTGGGGAATGACAAACTTTAAAAAAACAAAATATTTTCGAGAACATGTGCAAAGTTATTTTGTTTCCTATTCCCGAGAAGTTGTTTCATCAAAAGTGTTTAAAAGTTTTTGGATGAATGTAAAATCTTATGATAATGTGAGACAAGTTATTGATAATTATGAAACGAAATTTACATCTGAATTAAAAAGAACAGGATTTAACTACCAGGTTGTATTTAATACTTTAGGGGAAAAATCAGATGATATGCTTCATCCCGATTTTTCTTACTATAGGCCGTTTGACATCTTGAATCATAGGGTACCATTTTTAAAAATAAAAGCGCTACAATCACATCAAGAACAAGCAAATCAATTAAAATGTGAAATAAAATCAATTTCAGACTTTCCTTCTGAAATCTTGGAAAATGTGTATTCATCAATAGAATTTTTCTCAAACGAAATTGTGAGAAATGAGAAAATTAGTATCTTTAAAAAAGTAGTTAATAAATTAAAGAGAGTAGTAGAGAGAAGTTAATGGAATTAAAGAGAAAGATAATAAAGGCTAAAGAGTTATATTATTTGAAGAATTTATTTTTGATAAAATATTTATTTTCACTAATAATTTCATTACTGGCTATCAGTAGTACAAAGGATTTTGGTTATACAATCATATCTTTAATTGAATTGTCATTAATTTTTTTTCTGAGTAATTTCTTTATCAAGAGATTTCAAGTTATCACTCAAATTTTCAATAGTGTGTTACTGCTGTTATATAATACACAAATACTTGTGTTAAATTTTGGAACTTCGTATGTTACATTGACTATGGTTGATAACATAAGTTCATGGGAAGCATTGGGTGGTAGAGCGTTTATCTATGGTTTTGCTATTTTACTATTATTGTTTTTTAGTTTTTTACCGATTAATAAAATTGAATTGTTAGATACCTCAAAATTCAAAAGAGCAAGTCTGCAAGATGACCCAATATGGAAATTCCAAGATCTTATTTTTGTTATTTTGATTTTTGTATTTGAATTAATTGTATTACAATTTTTATCGGTAAAAATGTCTCCTACTGTTTCAACATATAATTTGGTACAAGATAAAATTGAGTTTGAAAAAGTAAAACGAGAGACCCTAATAAAATCAGAAAAGCTTAAACAAAAATTTCTTAAAGATGGAGTTCAAGATTATGTTAAAAAACCATCAAACCTCCCTGATAAGCCAAATATAATCTTAATTTTTACTGAGGGATTTTCACATCATATTATCGATGACAGTAGAAATATTACTCCAACAATTAAAGAATATGAGTCGAAATCTATATCGTTTAGAAATTATTATAATCATACGTTTGCAACATACCGAGGTATAGAAAGTCAATTATTCTCGGGTTATCAAATTGAGAATAATTCACGGAATTACTTAATTTCTCTTCCTAAATTTTTAAGTGGACAAGGATATAAAACTGAATTTATAAATACTGAACCTAAAAATAAAGAATTTACAGATTACCTTTCTGATTTAGGTTTTGATAATATTTATAGTTCAAAGTTGGAAAATGGTAGAAAAATCTCATTTGACAAAGAAGCGTATGAGGAACTGTTCTCACAAATAGAGAATTATTCAAAAAATAAATCTCCGTTTCTAATTTCAATGTACACATTTGGGACACATGTAGGTTCTGATGGATATAATTATAAATTAGGAGATGGTAATGATAGAGTTCTCAATCGATTCTATGAGATGGATCAGCAGTTTAAAAAATTCATGGATCGATTTAATTCAAGTCCAATCTCAGAAAATACAGTCCTTATTTTCACCACTGACCATGCGACGTATGTTGATGATGAATATAAAAAAGCATTCCCAAATGAAAACCGTGATCATGTAAGTTTGGATAAAATTCCATTTTTTATATACTATAAAGGTGTATCGTCTCAGACAATAGACGTGAATGGGAAAAATTCTCTTAATATGACACCAACTGTTCTAGATTTTTTAGATTATTCTTCGACAAATTATTTTTTAGGCACCTCCCTATTTTCACAAGATAACAATGACAATATGTTCAGTTCTATATACTCCGAAGGTACTGTTTTGAAAAAAACGTCAGGGAGTAAGGTAGAGGAAATTCCTGAAAGTGAATTAAAAATGATCAAAGAAAAAGTTTATGAATACTTTAAAGTATCTCAAAATAAAAACTAGGACAGAATGAAACTTTTAAAAGGAGTGCTAGCAGTTAAAAATCTTTGTGATTTTGGCTGTCTGGCTCCCTTTTTTTTGTTTTTTATGCTAAACTATTAGATGGGGGTACGCTCATGATTAAGATATTTGGAAAGGTCCATTATCATTGGCAACCGGACTTATCTATTCTTGTGACTTATTGGTCCATTGCAGTGATTCCGGTCTTTATTGGACTGGCCTTGATGTATGAGAGTTCTAGTGTGCCAACGCTAGTTTTGTTTTCGTTCTTTTTATTTATGGTCTTGCTTGCGATTGGGGTCCATCGTTACTTCACGATCTATGAGGATGGGATCTTGCGGATTATTACAGCCAATCCTTTTACTCCAATCAAAGTGAAGATTGACTCGATCGAAAAGGTCGAAGTAAATAAGAAATCGATCAAGCTCATATTTAATGATGGATCGCGCAGTCGAACATTCTGTATGCGTAAATGGCCGAAAAAATACTTTATCAATGCACTTGCCTTAAATCCTTATTTTAAGGGAGAAGTAATCCTGACGGACAATTTCATCCATGTGGATTACTACGAGATGTATTATGCAAACAAATAAAAAGCCCTCTTAATCTTTTAAGAGAGCATGAGTGGGGCATTCTTTAATAGCCTCGAGAACATCGTTTGTGACAGGGACTTCCTTTTCAAGGAGGTCGTCCTCTTCAGCAGCAAATTTAACGATGCCATTGTCATGGTAATCAAATAATTCAGAATAGGTCTGACAGAGACCGCAAGCGATGCAACGATCTGGAATTAACGTAACTTTCATACTTCTATTGTAATGATTTTTACGAGAAAAAACAAGGAGGAAGTCATGGCAAAAGAACCATGGGAAGAAGATATTTACGATGATGGAGAAGAAACATTGAAAAGAACGAGTAAGTTAAACGGAATCAAGGCAGACCGTCTATTGACGATTTTAGCCATTATTTTCTTTGTAGTAGTAGTGGCGATGGTCTGCTTGTTGATTTTCCTTTCAACAGGTGGCAGCAACAAATCAAAACAAATGTCTGGTTTCTACAATGGAGAGACTAAGGTTGAACAGAAATCATCAGCCCCTGCAGCACAAACTGACCAAGCGGCTAAAGACGATAGTTCAAAAGATGAGAACTCTGAAGAAGGTACGATCACTGTTCAAGCAGGTGAAGGGGAAGCAGCGATTGCTGCGCGTGCTGGTATTTCCATTGCCCAATTGGAACAGTTAAATCCTTCTCATATGTCTACAGGATCATGGTATGCGAATCCTGGTGATGTCGTTAAGATTCAGTAGGAGTTGAGGACAGCATGAAACAAATTCAAATTGCCATTGATGGACCGGCTTCTAGTGGAAAATCCACAGTCGCAAAGATCATTGCCAAGGATCTAGACTATACGTATCTAGACACGGGAGCTATGTATCGTGCAGCGACTTACCTAGCTTTGCAAAATAATCTGACAGCTGAACAGGTTGATGACCTCTTAGCCCTTTTAGATCAGTATCCAATTAGTTTCGGTCGTTCAGAAGAAGGAGAGCAGCTTGTCTTTGTAGCAGACGTGGATATTACCCACCCAATTCGCGATAACCAAGTGACCAACAATGTTTCATGGGTTGCAGCGCTTGCGCCAGTCCGTGAAAAACTTGTCGCTCTACAGCAAGAAATTGCAGCAGAGGGGGGCATCGTTATGGATGGACGCGATATTGGGACGGTCGTCCTTCCACATGCAGAGTTGAAGATCTTTTTGGTTGCTTCGGTTGAGGAGCGGGCAGAACGTCGTTATAAGGAGAATGTTGAAAAGGGCATCACAGCGGATCTTGAATTGTTGAAAAAAGAAATCGCTGAGCGGGACTATAAGGACAGCCACCGTGCCGTTTCTCCTTTGAAACCTGCAGCTGATGCCATTCATTTTGACACAACGGGTGTTGGAATTGCAGATGTTGTTGCCTTTATTGAAGAAAAAGCAAAAAAACTTCTTGACAAAGAATAAAAAACTTGATATCATATAAAAGTTGAGAAAAGCAGAAGTGAGAACTTCTCGCCTTGTGACGCAAGTTGCCTGGCCCCTACGGATCAAGTTTCAGTAATGAAATACATCATGTAGTTCGGGCCTGTATTGCAGGTCCGTTCTTTGTTTTTCTCGAATAATAAAAAAGAGGTGAAAACCATAGCAAAGCAAGACTTATTCATCAATGATGAAATTCGTGTACGTGAAGTTCGCTTAATCGGTCTTGAAGGTGAGCAATTGGGTATCAAACCACTTAGCGAAGCGCAAGCACTTGCAGACGACGCTAATGTTGACTTGGTTCTCATTCAACCTCAAGCTAAACCTCCTGTTGCGAAAATTATGGACTACGGTAAGTTCAAATTTGAGTACCAGAAGAAGCAAAAAGAACAACGCAAAAAACAAAGCGTTGTGACCGTGAAAGAAGTTCGATTGAGCCCAGTGATTGACAAGGGTGATTTCGATACAAAACTTCGCAATGCTCGCAAATTCCTTGAAAAAGGAAATAAAGTGAAGGTATCCATTCGCTTTAAGGGTCGTATGATTACCCACAAAGAGATTGGTGCTAAAGTTTTAGCCGACTTCGCTGAAGCGACACAAGATGTGGCGATCATCGAACAACGTGCTAAGATGGATGGACGTCAAATGTTCATGCAATTGGCGCCAGCAACTGACAAGAAATAATCTGTCAGAAAGTTAAAAAAAGGAGAAAATATCATGCCAAAACAAAAAACACACCGCGCATCAGCTAAACGTTTCAAACGTACAGGTTCTGGTGGACTTAAACGTTTCCGTGCTTACACTTCTCACCGTTTCCACGGAAAAACTAAGAAACAACGTCGTCATCTTCGTAAAGCATCTATGGTGCATTCAGGAGATTTCAAACGTATCAAAGCAATGCTTACTCGCTTGAAATAATTGCGTATTCGTAAGTAAAGAATTCTAGGAAATATTGGAGGAAATATAAATGGCACGTGTTAAAGGTGGCGTTGTATCACGCAAACGTCGTAAACGTATTCTTAAATTAGCTAAAGGTTACTATGGAGCTAAACATATCTTGTTCCGTACTGCAAAAGAACAAGTAATGAACTCTTACTACTATGCATACCGTGACCGTCGTCAAAAGAAACGTGACTTCCGTAAATTGTGGATCACACGTATCAATGCGGCAGCTCGTTTGAACGGACTTTCATACTCACAATTGATGCATGGTTTGAAATTGGCTGAGATCGAAGTGAACCGTAAAATGCTTGCTGACTTAGCTGTTAACGATGCAGCAGCTTTCACAGCTCTTGCAGATGCAGCTAAAGCAAAACTTGGTAAATAATATTTATAAGGCTGAGGAGTTTTCCTCAGTCTTTTTTTCTTGCTGATTTCATGCTATAATGAAAATAATCGTAACCGATATGAGGAGAGATGGAGGATACAAAGGTGACACACAATCGACTAGCATGGGATGAATATTTTGCAGCACAGGCCTTACTGATTTCGAATCGAGCGACATGTAATCGAGCGAAAGTAGGTGCTGTTCTGGTTAAGGATAATAAGGTCATTGCAACAGGGTATAATGGATCCGTTTCTGGGACAGATCATTGTCTAGAGGATGGCTGTCTTATGGTCGAGGGACACTGTGTCCGGACGATTCATGCGGAAGTCAATGCGATTTTGCAAGGAGCTGAACGTGGAATTCCTAAAGGCTTTACAGCTTATGTGACGCATTTTCCTTGTCTCAATTGTACCAAGCAGTTGCTTCAAGTCGGTTGCAAGCGAGTGGTATACATTCATCAGTACCGCATCGATGAATATGCCGAATACCTCTACCGCGAAAAAGAAGTAGAACTGGTTCATCTGCCGATTGAAGAAGTCAAAAAGGCTATTGCAGAGGCTGATTTTATTTAGGGAAGGCTTCCAGTCTATTTCATGATATGTTAGCAATCTAACTGGAAACCTGTCCAAATTAATGTTTAAGAGATAGCATTGAATAGATGGCTATCATGAAAAGAATGATGGAATCAAGAATAATGGTGTTAACGGAAAAACATAAAAATATAAGAAAGTTAGGAGAAAGTGATGACAAACCAAGAGAAACATCTTGAGGAAAATAAAGAACATAGTAAGATAAGTGAAGATTATCCTAATTCTGTATCTGTTCAGAATCCTCCAAAAGAAAATAGCTTACATTCTATTCTTCTTTCAGCGACATTTTACTTATCTATTATCTATCTTGTATTGTTTGTCTTTTACTTTGCACCTTGGGGTGATGGTTGGGGATTTGTCGTTTTGATTTTCCTTGGTCCAAACTTATTAAGTCTTGCGATTGGGGCCTTTCTAATTCGACTAGGGATGAAGAAGAGGAATAAAAGTCTTCTCTATGCGAGTGTTGGACTCTATCTGCTGTCTATCATCTTGGCTTTTGATCCGGACTGGGAAATATTTCGAATTGCTCCCTTATGTTTAGGTATTTTGGATTTAATCGGAACACTCCTGGTTAAAGAAGAGAAAAGCTCTTAATCAAAAAATGGGTATGGTCAACTCTACTCAATAAAAAGTATTCGGGTCGATCAAAGAGATAGTTAAATCAGTTCTTCCGCTCTATTTTTAAGCGCTATTATTTGAAAGAATAACTAAAAATGTTAGAAGAAAGTTATGACAGATCAACAAAAAAATCCTGAAGTAGATAAAGAAAATGAAGCATATGCTTCAGATGAAAGTCTTTTTCCGAACAATGAAATGAAGCCAGAGAAGAGAATTGGAAATTCTGTAATCCTTTCTATTGCTTTGTTTTTGGCCATTGTTTATATAGTTTTACTTTTATTAGGTCTCTTTTCAATGGGAGCGTGGGCTGGTGGCTTTTTGTACTTTTTGGGAATCCATATGATTAGTTTTGTGATTGCAACCATCCTGCTTTGGAATGGAATAGTGAATGCCAATAAAGCAACTCTTTTTATAGCAGTAGCTATTTATGTTTTTTCATTTATTGCTGCGGGTGATCCGGATTGGGTGATTAATCATATACCACCGCTTGTGGTAGAAGTGCTGGTATTGATTGGAACTGTATTGTTAAAAAATGAAGAGTGATGATAGGAGGTAGGGTGTTCAATCCTATCTTTTTTATTTATTTAGTACTGATAACGCACGAAGAAAACGGTTACAAATTGTGTTATAATTTAAATAAATGAATCGTTAAATACTGTTCTTAGAAAGTGGAGGAGAATCTATGTCTAGAAAAAAATGGTATGGTATACTGTTAATTTTTGAAGCAATTCTTTATTTTGTTTCTTATGGTAGTAGTATAGTAGTGAACTATAGTCCCCAAAATTTAAATGGAAATACACCACTGTTCACTGTCTCTAGTATTTTTTCTATATGGAATGGAATGATTATTTGCTGGGTAATTTGGAGAATCATGAAGCAGCGTTTAAATGTTGAAGGATTGATAGCTGCTCTTCTCCTCTCAATTACCCAACTACTGATGTTTTTTTTACCACCTTTCTCCCCAACAAATCTGATGAACATTTCCTTTGTGCTAAATATCATTTGTTTAATATGGATTTGCTTGCTTATAAAGAATGTAGAAATGAGGGAGCTTTTAAACAATTGGAAAAGTAAAGATGGTTGGAAATCATCGATAGCTTATTTAGTACTATTTGTTTCCTCTACAAATATTTCTCCACTATTTATATTGATTGGTATGGATAGAACGAGTGATATTTACGCTTTTACACTTCGATACAGTGTAATGGAGTTAATGTTTTTACTTCTGATTAATGTTATGATCACAAGTACAAGTGATAAACTTCAGAAAGTCTCTTCTCTTTTACTCATTTTATCTTCCCTTGTTGAAATAGGTATAGTATACTCTTTCATCTCTCGTATAAGCTTTTACGGTCTCTTTTATCTTCTCCTATCGATTTATATTGTTTGTCGTGTTTTTGGTTTGCTTGAGAAAGTTGCAGATGGCTGGGAGTCCAAGGTGAAAGTACAAGATCTATCATCTATTGAAACTAAACCAGAGATGGCGGACTCTCAAGTAGAAGGAGAGATAGATGTAAACGATCAGTTGAATGCTGAGATACGATCAAACAATGATAAAGAAAATTTGCCAAAAAGAATTATTCTTCAGTCGTCCTGGTTATGGAGCGCCCTTATAATAGCAGTCTGTCACCTTGGTATTATGATTTTTCCTTTATTTTTAGGAAACCCCATGTATCTACTGATCTTATATATTGGTGCCATCCATTATATTTGTTTTATGATTGCGACTATATTACTTTTCATTGGTATGAGAAAAGGAAGTAAAGGACTCCTAAATGCGGCAGCTATCTTATTTGTTATTTCCATTATAGGTACGCCAGATACTTATTGGATAGGTCCAAATATTTTATCCTTTATTCTTGGGGTCTTGGTATTTATTGGAACTATATTATTTAAAAATGGAGACTTATTAAAGTAGATAGGGTTGAAAATTTTTAAAGATATGTTATCATTTAAGTAGGTGGTAGGTCATCGAGCACCCATAGGTGCGCGGTAGCCTACCATTTTTGAAGATAAAAAAAGCACCGTGTGAGGGTGCTAGATCTTGCCTGCTGAACTCGTCAATTGATAGATACCCTACGGGGTATTTTTGTGAACTTTTTAGGAACTTTGAGGACTGTTTAAGTCAGTTTAACTGGGTAGTGCATAGACTGAAAAAGCTGATTTAATGGGCTTTTTGAAAAACCATTTTCCATATCATATGTAATGTGTTATAATGAAGTGTTATATGGTCCCGATAAGGTGGTAGAAATCTTCTATCAGTACTTTGTAACTCTATAACAATATTTTTTTAAGGGGGGACATTTTTATGTCAGAACGTAAACTTTTCACGTCTGAATCAGTATCTGAGGGGCATCCAGATAAGATTGCAGACCAAATTTCAGATGCTATTTTAGATGCTATTTTAGAGCAAGATCCAGAATCACACGTTGCGGCTGAAACAGCTGTTTATACAGGTTCAGTCCATGTTTTTGGTGAAATTTCAACAAATGCATATGTCGATATTAACCGTGTTGTTCGCGATACGATTGCAGAAATTGGCTATACCAATACAGAATATGGTTTCTCTGCTGAAACTGTTGGAGTACACCCATCATTGGTGGAACAATCTCCTGATATCGCTCAAGGGGTAAACGAAGCCCTAGAAGTACGTGGGAATGCGGATCAAGATCCACTCGATTTGATCGGTGCAGGAGACCAAGGTCTCATGTTTGGTTTTGCGGTGGATGAAACAGAAGAACTCATGCCATTGCCAATTTCACTCAGCCATAAGTTGGTTCGTCGCTTGGCAGAATTGCGTAAGTCAGGTGAAATCAGCTATCTTCGTCCAGATGCGAAATCGCAGGTCACTGTTGAGTACGATGAAAACGACCGCCCAGTGCGCGTGGATACGGTTGTTATTTCAACCCAACACGATCCAGATGTCAGCAATGAACAAATCCACGAAGATGTGATTAACAAGGTCATTAAAGAAGTGATTCCAGCTTCTTACCTAGATGATGAGACTAAATTCTTCATCAACCCAACTGGCCGCTTTGTTATTGGTGGACCTCAAGGGGACTCAGGATTGACAGGTCGTAAGATCATCGTCGATACCTATGGTGGTTATTCACGTCACGGTGGTGGTGCCTTCTCTGGTAAGGATGCAACCAAGGTGGACCGTTCGGCTTCTTATGCAGCTCGTTACATTGCTAAAAACATCGTAGCGGCAGGTCTTGCTAAGAAGGCAGAAGTGCAATTGGCTTATGCGATCGGGGTGGCACACCCGGTATCTGTTCGTATCGATACTTTCGGTACAAGTACTGTTGCTGAGAGCAAATTAGAAGCAGCAGCGCGTGAGATCTTTGATCTTCGCCCTGCAGGGATTATCCAAATGCTGGACCTCAAACGTCCAATCTACCGTCAAACAGCAGCATACGGTCATATGGGACGGACAGATATCGATCTTCCATGGGAACGTTTGGACAAGGTAGAAGCTTTGAAAGATGCTGTAAAATAATTCGTTGAAATGGAAAAGTTAGGGTCAAGTTGATCCTAGCTTTTTTTCGTTTTGAAAATTCCTACAGATGGAAAAATAGGTCGATCTGTGGTATAATAGATGCAGTATTTTGAATACGTTGTCCCTTTTATTTCCGTTACAAAAAACGATAGTAAAAGGAAAAAGACTTGAAAGAGCTAATAAATTATTAAGATGAAAAAAATTGTAATAAATGGTGGTCACCCTCTAAAAGGAGAGGTGACCATTAGTGGTGCAAAAAATAGTGTAGTAGCCCTGATTCCGGCGACCATTCTGGCGGATGATATCGTGACCCTTGATGGGGTACCGGATATCTCTGACGTGGCGAGTCTGATTGAAATCATGACCATCATGGGGGCTAAGATCGAGCGCAAAGAAGACAGTTTGATCATTGATCCACGTGGGGTGAAGAATATGCCTATGCCATTTGGAAAGATCAATAGCTTGCGAGCTTCCTATTATTTCTATGGTAGCTTGTTAGGACGTTATGGTCAAGCAACTGTTGGACTACCTGGAGGGTGTGACCTTGGACCACGTCCGATCGATTTGCATTTGAAGGCCTTTGAAGCAATGGGAGCCGCTATGACCATGGATGGCTCTAGTATGAAACTTGCGACTGATGGCAAGCCTCTTCAAGGAGCAAACATCTACATGGATACTGTTAGTGTCGGTGCAACGATCAATACGATTTTGGCAGCGGTCAAGGCTGAAGGTCGGACAGTGATCGAAAATGCTGCGCGGGAACCTGAGATTATCGATGTGGTAACCTTGCTCAACAACATGGGAGCCCATATTCGGGGAGCAGGTACGGATATCATAATCATTGATGGTGTTCCACAATTGCATGGAACTAGACATCAGGTGATTCCAGATCGCATCGAAGCTGGAACCTATATTGCCCTTGCAGCTGCTATTGGAGAAGGTATCCAGATCAATAATGTCCTGTATGAGCATTTGGAGAGCTATATTGCCAAGTTAGAGGAAATGGGTGTGCGCATGACCATTTCTGAAGATAGCATCTTTGTAGAAAAGCAGACGGGCTTGAAGGCGATCCAGATTAAAACGTCTCCTTATCCTGGTTTTGCGACTGATTTGCAACAACCGATCACACCTTTGCTCTTAACGGCTGCAGGACGTGGGCGCATTGTTGATACGATTTATGAAAAACGGGTCAACCATGTGCCAGAATTGGCTAAAATGGGAGCCACCATTTCGACCTTAAACGACCACATTATCTATGAAGGGCCAAATCAATTGACAGGATCCAGTGTGAAAGCGACGGATCTTCGAGCTGGTGCGGCTTTAGTGATCGCCGGTCTCATGGCTTCTGGAACAACAGAAATTACAAATGTGGAATACATCCTTCGCGGGTATTCAGATATTATTCATAAATTGACCCAACTTGGAGCAGACATCCAGTTGGTAGAGGAATAGTGACAGAACTAGGGATCTGATAGTGGCGGCTGGATACACGAACAATGGAGTTTGAAATGAATATTTGGACGCACTTAGCTGCCTATTCACTAATTGAAACACAAAGGTTGTATTTACGACCTTTTCTCTTTGAGGATGCGGAAGATTTTTATAAGATTGCTTCGAATCCTGATAACCTACAATT
This sequence comes from Streptococcus parasanguinis, assembly GCF_023109675.1. GTDB lineage: Bacteria > Bacillota > Bacilli > Lactobacillales > Streptococcaceae > Streptococcus > Streptococcus parasanguinis_I. The sequence continues at coordinate 131,178 of NZ_JALDUR010000002.1, forward strand.
TATCTTTCCTGCACAAGCCGATCTTTCTGAAACTCAATATGTACTAGCCAACTATTTCATGAAAAATCCTTTGGGGGTTTGGGCGATCTGTGATCAGGAAACCAATCAGATGATCGGTTCGATCAAGTTTGAAAAGTTGGATGAAATCAAGGGTGAGGCTGAGTTAGGCTACTTTTTACGCAAAGATTTTTGGGGAAAGGGTCTGATGACAGAAGCGGTCAAAGAGTTGGTCTATCTATCATTTGAGAAATTTCAACTGAAGGAGCTTAAGATTGTCACCCATGTTGAAAATGCAGGGAGTCAAAAGGTCGCTTTGAAGGCTGGTTTTCGTCTCTTTCGTCAATTCAAAGGGAGTGACCGCTATACGCGTAAAATGCGCGATTATTATGATTTCCGCCTAGGTAGAGGGGACTTCTATGAGTAAACACCAAGAGATTTTAGACTATCTCGAAAAATTACCGATTGGAAAACGGGTCAGTGTCCGCAGTATCTCCAATTTTTTGAATGTCAGTGATGGGACGGCCTATCGTGCCATTAAAGAAGCTGAAAATCAAGGAATTGTCGAAACGCGTCCTAGAAGCGGGACCATCCGTGTCAAATCGCAAAAAGCTGTACTAGAGCATTTGACCTATCGGGAAATTTTAGAAATCACCGGCTCTGAAATATTAGCAGGTGAAGAGGGACTCGAAAAAGAATTTAATAAATTTTACATCGGTGCCATGACGGAAAAGCACGTCCTAGACTATGTGTCTGAAGGGGGACTTTTGATCGTGGGTGACCGCACTAGCATCCAACGATTGGCTCTTAAGCATGACAATGCGGTCTTAGTGACAGGTGGCTTTGAAGTGAGTGAGGATGTGATTGATCTGGCCAATCAGGTACAAATCCCAGTCATCCGAACTTCACACGATACCTATACCGTCGCGACTATGATCAATAAGGCCTTGTCTAATATGCAGATCAAGACGGATATCTTGACAGTCGAGCAGGTCTATCGGCCCTTCCATGAGTACGGCTATCTTTCTGAGACGGATACGGTCCGGGATTATTTAGATTTGGTTCGAAAGAATCGCTTTAGTCGTTTTCCGGTTGTCAATCAGCACCAGATGGTAGTGGGCGTCGTAACCATGAGAGATGCTGGAGATAAGGCGCCTCAGACGACCCTTGATAAGGTGATGTCACGGACCATTTTTACCACTAATTTGTCCACCAGCATTGCGACGATTAGCCAACGGATGATCGCTGAAGATTATGAAATGATTCCTGTTGTTCGTAATAACCAGACCTTGCTGGGTGTTATTACGCGTCGGGATGTCATGGATCGGATTAGCAAGGTGCAGTTTTCGAGCTTACCAACCTTTAGTGAGCAAATTGGTCAAAAGATTCAAACAGAGAACGACCATTACCAATTCACAGTGGAGCCAAGTATGCTGGAGAAAAGCGGTGTTTTGGCCAATGGAGTCATGATCGAAGTGCTGATGAAGGTTATTCGCAAGATGATGCAACACAGTGGGCGTAGCTTGATTGTCGAACAGTTGATCATCAATTTTTTACAGGCTGTGCAGGTGGATGATGTGATCCGCATTGAACCACAGCTTGTTCGGCGAACCAGACGTTCGGCTTTGGTTGATTTTAGCTTGTATTTAGATCTGCAGCTAGTCGCGAAAGCAACCATTACGATTAAGATTAATTAAACAAAAGAAATGAGGAGACAATGATTACATTAAAATCACAACGTGAAATTGAAGCCATGGATCGTGCAGGAGATTTCCTTGCCAGCATCCATATTGGATTACGTGACCTGATCAAGCCAGGGCTTGACCTATGGGAAGTTGAAGAATATGTCCGTCGTCGCTGTAAAGAAGCCAATGTCTTGCCGCTTCAGATCGGTGTAGAAGGTAGTCTCATGGACTATCCTTATGCGACTTGCTGTGGTTTGAATGACGAAGTAGCCCATGCTTTTCCACGTCACGTCATTCTCAAAGATGGGGATCTCCTCAAGGTAGACATGGTCTTGTCAGAACCACTGGATAAATCTGTTTTGGATGTATCGAAATTAGATTTTGACAATGTGGCGCAAATGAAGAAATACACTGAGTCATACAGTGGTGGCTTGGCGGACTCTTGCTGGGCTTATGCGGTTGGCAATGTTTCCCAAGAAGTCAAAGATTTGATGGACGTGACCAAAGAATGTCTCTATAAGGGAATTGAGAAAGCGGTCGTTGGCAATCGCTTGGGAGATATTGGTGCAGCGATTCAAGAGTATGCGGAAAGCAAGGGCTATGGCGTGGTGCGTGACTTGGTAGGACACGGTGTTGGGCCTACCATGCATGAAGAACCAATGGTCCCACATTATGGTCGTGCTGGACGTGGTCTTCGCTTACGTGAAGGCATGGTCTTGACGATTGAGCCAATGATTAATACCGGTACTTGGGAGATTGATACAGATATGGAAACTGGTTGGGCCCATAAGACCCTTGACGGTGGCCTTTCTTGTCAATACGAGCATCAATTTGTGATTACAAAAGATGGTCCAGTGATCTTGACTAGTCAAGGTGAAGAAGGAACATACTAAAAAATAGAGAGGAAAGAATGGAGCTGAAGGCAAGTGTCTGGTTTCGCTCTTTGCTCTTTTTTAGTAAAATGGGGAGGTGACGAATGAAAAAGGTCCTACAAAAAATACTGGGACAGCCATTTATAAAGGGCTTCGTGCGGTTTTATCAGAGTGCAGAGTCTGATATCACTAGCATTGCGGTGGCCTATTATTTGCTGATCTCCATTTTTCCATTGATGCTGATTGCAGCCAATATTTTACCCTACTTTCATATTCGTCCCACTCAGATTCTTTTAAGCTTACAGAAAGTTTTGCCAGCCTCCTTATATCGAATAGTGGCACAGATGATTTCGAGTGTGTTGACCAAACCTTCGACAGGCTTACTGAGTTTCTCGATTATTTCTGCTTTGTGGATCTTCTCTCAGAGCATTGCCTACCTCCAAAAAGCCTATAACAAGAGTTATGGGGTGGAAAAGGAGCGTGGTATTATCTGGGGGCGACTCTTTAGCTTTCTGATCAGTTTTGCCTTGCAGGGTTTGTTTGGACTCTCGCTGATCCTTTCCATGTTTGGGAAAATGATCGTTCGCTATCTCTATCAGACTTTTTCGTTTGATCGGACGATTTATGTGCGCTTACTGAATTTGACAGAGCCAACCATCTACCTCTTACTCTTTGTTAGTCTGGTCTTGCTCTATTACACCCTTCCAAATGTCAAAATTCCAAAATTTAGATATGTATTGCCAGGGGCGACCTTTGTTGTTGCTGTCCTGTATGCGATCTTAAATATCTTTTGGAAATATGTGGATCGCTATGTGAGTCATTTCTTAGATGCCCGTTTCTTTGGTTCGGTCGTCCTAGCGGTCATTATGTTCTGGTTCATCTTGGTGGCAAAAATCATGATTATTGGTTGTATTTTAAACGCCAGTATCCAATTTGCCAGAGAAGACAAGTTCCAAACGCGCAGTGGAGAAATTGTCTCTAAGTTAAAATCAGAAGAAGTGGACTTTCGACATAGAGAAGTTTCACAAAAATTAAAGCGTCGGTTACGCTTGATAAAAAAAGAAAAAACGGAATAAGGGAGAGTGGGACAGAAATCGGTAATTCGTTAGAATTCGATTTCGTCGTCCCACCTCCGCACAGTTGAGTAGGGCTGTAAAAGCTGATGGGATCAGCGTAGTAGAGCCCACTCAACCACTGCGTCTTGCTCGACAATTCAAAAATAATTGAGAGGCTAGGACTTTTGTCCCAGCCTCTTTTTTTCTTATTTATTTTTATTGCATTTGCAACAAAAATATGTTATGCTACTGTTAATAGGAAAGGAGGAGTGAGATGAGTATTTTGCGTGAGATCGGCATCATTGCGCGAGCTCTGGATTCTATAGCAAATATTGAATTTCGAGATTTGGATTTGGCGCGTGGTCAATACCTTTACCTGGTGCGAATTGCCGAGCAACCTGGAATGATTCAGGAAGAACTCTCTGAAGTCTTGAAAGTAGATCGATCCACCGTTGCAAGGTCCGTAAAAAAACTAGAAGAGCGTGGCTTGATTCAGCAACGTCCGAGAAGTGAAAATCTCAAAACAAAGGAATGGGAGTTAACTGAAAAAGGTAAGCAGATTTACCCCTTCATTTTAGGGGAGCATCTTTACTCTGAGAGAACTGCTTTAAAAGGATTTTCCAAAAAAGAAGTCTCACAGTTAGAAGAGTATCTCATCCGAGTTCGTGAGAATATCACCTTGGATTGGGAACTAGTTAAAAAAGGTAAAAAAAGAAATTATAGTGAGGTAAAGCAATGAAAGTAACAGTCGATCAAGCATTTTGGGATTTGTTCCCAACAGCTAGAATTACAGTGATGTCCTTGTATGGCATTGATAATACAGTAGATGAAGCCAAGGATCCTTATTTCAAAGAATTGTTGGACAAGGGTGCCAAGAGAGCATGGGAATTTATCGATGAAGAAAACTATACCCAGAGTGGGTTCGTTCAAGAGTGGCGCCAAGCTTTTAGCAAGTTTAAAACAAAAAAAGGAGCCCGATCTTCAATCGAAGCACTCTTAAAACGGGTTCACCAGGGTCGTGAATTTTATCCGATTAATCCCTTGGTTGATTTATACAATAGTGTGTCTATGGCTTATGCCCTTCCTTGTGGAGGAGAAGACATGGATAAATTAGTGGGTGGACTCTCTCTAGGACAAGCGAAAGGAGGCGAACCGTTCTTTCCATTAGGAGCCGAAGAAGATGCGCCAGCTTTGGAAGGGGAGATCATCTACTATGACCAAGAAGGAGCCGTTTGTCGTTGTTTGAATTGGCGAGAAGCTCAAAGAACCATGCTAACTGAAGATACCAAGGATGCTATTTTGGTGATTGAAGCCATTGATGAGGAGCAGGCCAAACGTGCACAAACAGCTATGCAGGAATTGAAAGACCTAGCCAAGGATTATTTTGGAGTCGAAGGAACGATCTATCAATTAAGTGCAGAGGATGCAAGTATAGAAGTTTAAAAGAATAAGGCTGAAACAAATGTTTCAAGCCTTGTTTTTATTTTTAAAGACAAAGAGTTTACTAAAGACATAATTGAGGACCACTATAGCAACTTGCGCAAAGAGGGTTTCAATTAGATTAATTTGACTCTTGTTGTTGTGGACAAATTGCCCGATGATTCCTGGGAATTGCTTGACAAAAATCTCGGTCAAGACCATGTCTAGTATAAAGGTCCCAGAGCGCGCAATCGCAAATCGGATCAAGCGCTGAAACCAGCCCTTTCTTTCTTGCTTAAAGACGATGGTATCGTTGGTCGCAAAGGCAAAGAGGATCCCAGCAATGTTTCCAATCGCTGTCGCCAATCGTTCATCACGAGACATATGATAGATGAAGAGGCGGGTTCCGACGGAAACAAGGGTTGTTGCCACACCAAAGAAGAGATAGGATAAAATTTCATTATCAAAAAATTTTTTAATTAGTGTTTTCATAAATTCAGTCTACCATAAAACCTCAAAATATGCTATACTTGAAAGGTTGAAGAAATCAAACCTTCGACCCTTGGTGCTTAAAATCCTTTCGCCAAGCATATTAAACGCGGGAAAACCGCTAAAGGAGAATAGATGAAACAGTTAACTGCTCGTGATATGGCACAAATTGCCATTGTTGCTGCGATTTATATCGTATTGACCATTACCCCACCTCTCAATGCTATGGCCTACTATGGCTATCAATTCCGTGTTTCGGAGATGATGAATTTCTTAGCCTTCTACAATAAGAAGTACTTGATTGGAGTGACTCTTGGTTGTATGATTGCTAACTTATTTAGTTTTGGATGGATCGATGTCTTTGTCGGTGGAGGTTCGACCTTTGTCTTCTTAGGACTCGGACTCATTTTATTTGGTCGTTTTAAAAACAAGTTCTTGTTTGACGGTCTTATTCGCTTGGACCATTTCTTGTTTGCGATTTTCTTTTCCATTTCCATGTTTACGATTGCCTTGGAACTTTACTACCTTCAAGGCCAACCATTCTTCTATAACTGGTTGACCATGGGATTGGGTGAATTCGCATCCTTGATTTTTGGAGCGATTGTGATCAATCAACTTTCTAAACGGATCGATTTTACAAAATAAGAAAAGGGAGCTTTGGCTCCTTTTTTAATGCTAAGAATGCAGTAAATTCAAGGCTAAATTAAGATTTTATGATAAAATAAGAACATGAAAACCAGAATGAAAGAATTAGTGGAATTACTCAATCGTTATGCTTACGAGTATTACACAAAAGACGCTCCATCTGTTTCAGATAGTGAATATGATCAATTGTATCGGGAGTTGGTGGAACTAGAAACCGCTCATCCTGATGAGATCTTACCAGAGAGTCCAACTCACCGTGTAGGTGGGGTGGTTTTAAAAGGCTTTACCAAATACCAGCACCAGTATCCCCTTTATAGTTTGCAGGATGCTTTTTCGCGTGAAGAATTAGAAGCCTTTGATCAGCGTGTCCGTAAGGAATTTCCTTCTATCAGCTATGTATGTGAGCTGAAAATTGATGGCTTGTCCATTTCCCTCACCTATGAAAATGGAGTCCTCGTAACGGGGGCGACACGTGGGGATGGTTCTGTCGGTGAGGATATTACAGAGAACCTCAAGCGGGTCAAGGACATTCCTTTAGTGTTACCAGAGCCAGTGAACATCACGGTTCGAGGCGAGTGCTACATGCCACGGGCTTCCTTTGATCGGGTCAATCAGATCCGTCAAGAAAATGGTGAGCCGGAGTTTGCTAATCCGCGGAATGCTGCTGCAGGAACGCTTCGCCAATTGGATACGAAAATCGTGGCCAAGCGAAATCTCGCAACCTTCTTGTATCAAGAAGTGAGTCCAACTGATCAAAGCAGTCAGGAAGGCGTGCTTGAGAAATTAGCCCGCTTAGGCTTTGTCGTGAACCAAGAGCGAGTGCTGGCTGAGGATATGGAGCAAATTTGGGACTTCATCCAAAAAGTAGCTCAGCTTCGAGAGGATCTTCCCTACGATATCGATGGGATCGTCATCAAGGTCAATGACCTAGCTGTTCAAGAAGAACTAGGCTTTACTGTTAAAGCCCCTAAATGGGCTGTCGCCTATAAGTTTCCAGCTGAAGAAAAAGAAGCGAAAATCCTATCGGTGGATTGGACGGTTGGACGGACCGGAGTTGTGACGCCAACTGCCAATCTAACTCCAGTCCAGCTAGCCGGAACCACTGTTAGTCGGGCAACCTTACACAATGTGGACTATATTGCCGAAAAAGATATTCATCAGGATGATACCGTCATTGTCTACAAGGCTGGTGATATCATTCCTGCGGTCTTGCGTGTTGTTAAAGATAAGCGAGTCTCTGATCAAGCATTAGCCATTCCAACTCATTGTCCGAGCTGCCAGAGTGAGTTGCTTCATTTTGAGGATGAGGTGGCCCTTCGCTGTATCAATCCACTCTGTCCAGCGCAGATCAAGGAAGGATTGAACCACTTTGCAAGTCGGGATGCTATGAATATCACAGGCTTGGGTCCAGCTGTTGTAGAGAAACTCTTCGCAGCTCAGTTGGTAGAGGATGTAGCTGGGATCTATCGTCTTACAGTCGATGATCTATTGACCTTGGAAGGCTTTAAAGAAAAATCTGCTGAAAAACTCTATGAAGCCATTCAAGCTTCAAAAGAGAATTCAGCTGAGAAATTACTCTTTGGTTTGGGGATCCGCCATGTCGGTAGCAAGGTTAGTCAAATCTTGCTCCAAGAATTCCATGACCTCGATCAATTGGCTACAACTGATCCAGAACGAATTGCCAGCATTGATAGTCTCGGTATGGTCGTGGCTGAAAGCCTCAAGCGTTATTTCGCGCAAGAAGGATCCAAGCGTCTCTTGCAAGAGCTTAAAGAAGCTGGCGTCAATCTGGCTTATCTTGGTGAGAAAGTCGCTGCTGATGCAGCCCTATCAGGAATGACAGTCGTTTTGACTGGGAAGCTAGAGCGCCTCACGCGTTCAGAAGCGAAGGCAAAATTAGAAAGTCTGGGCGCTAAGGTAACTGGATCAGTTTCCAAAAAAACAGATTTGGTCGTTGCAGGTAGTGACGCTGGTAGTAAGTTAACCAAAGCACAAGAATTAGGAATCCAGGTAGAAGATGAGGCCTGGCTTGAAAGTTTGTAGAGGATCTTTATGGTAGAACGAATCAAAAAAGCCCGTTTAATTTATAATCCGACCTCTGGGCAAGAAATTATCAAGAAAAATATTGCGGAAGTCTTAGACGTACTTGAAGACGTGGGCTATGAAACCAGCGCCTATCAAACGACTCCAGAACCATTTTCTGCCCAAAATGAAGCAGAAAGAGCCGCTAAAGCCGGCTTTGATTTAATCATTGCTGCTGGTGGAGATGGCACGATTAATGAAGTGGTCAATGGAGTTGCAGGTCTGGAGAATCGTCCGCAGATGGCCTTTATCCCAACCGGCACAACCAATGACTATGCGCGTGCCTTGAAGATCCCGATGGGAGATCCAGTGGCAGCTGCCCGCATTATCGAAAAGAATCAAACCATTCAAATGGACATTGGTCGTGCTTATGGCAGTAAGTATTTTATCAATATTGCTGCAGCAGGGACCATGACAGAATTGACCTTCAGTGTCCCAAGTAGTGTCAAATCTCGCCTGGGTTACTTTGCTTATGTAGCTGAAGCAGCTAAAATGTTGCCGAGGAACAAGGCTCGTAAGGTACGGATCGAACACGATAATGGCGTTTTTGAAGGTCCAGCTTCGATGATTTTTGTGGCTTTGACCAACTCTATTGCTGGCTTTGAAAGTGTCGCACCAGATGCTAAGCTCGATGATGGAAACTTCACCTTGATTATCGTAAAAACTGCTAAGCTCTTTAACATGTTGTCCTTGATGATTCAGGCCATTAATGGAGGCAAGCATGTGCACGATGAAAATGTAGAATATCTCAAGACCAAGAAGTTGTCGATCGAAATGTTAGGGAAAAATGCTCAACCATTCCGCATCAATCTAGATGGCGAATATGGGGGAGATACTCCAGTTGAATTGGAAGTCTTTCATAATCACTTGGAATTCTTTGCGAATATTGATGAAATCAACAACGATGCTTTGGTTCACACATCTGAAGAATAAAAACAAATAGTTGGAACCATGTACGTGTTTCACGAGCGAATGGTTCCTTCGGTATCAAATTGGAAATAGGAAAATGTTATGCGACAATACCATGTAAAGCTTCATTTTCATAAGCAAAAAGGAAATTATTTTGCCTATGATATGTGGCAATGGCAGGATCAAGTAGAAGGAAAATCAGTCTCTTTCTCCAAGTTGGATTATTTTGGAGTAGAGGGAAATCTGGTATACGAGAGTGAGGATGCCTTGAATCGGGGTCATGTCTTGGTTAAAGAAGGAGATTGGCTCACCAAAACCCGTGATTTTGAAATCGAACTCTTACCAGAAGGGCATGTTCGAGAAGTTTGGATTCTCGATGGGGACGATACTGTCTATTATTCTTTGCAAGCTGCTTTGACGAGTCATGCTTATAGCCATCGTCAGCCTCATGCCTACGATATGGCGACCCATGCCAAGGAATTTGACACCAAATGGGCTTATCAAGGCTGGCTTGGTTATCGTGACGAAGAAGGGGAGTATTGCTTTAAGCTGTGGGCCCCTACTGCTAAGAAAGTTGAATTGTTGCTCTATCAATCAACAGAGTTGGATGCGCCTATTTGGAAGACTATTCCGATGATGCGAGGCAAACAAGAGTCTAGCTACCATCCAGAAAACACCCAAGGTGTTTGGATTCTAGATTTTCTAGGAAATTTAAGTGGCATGGCTTATCAATATCGTGTGTATTTTGAACACCAGACTCAAGTGACGCGCGATCCTTATAGCATTGCAACGACAGCCGATGGAATGCGCTCAGCCATTCTCTCAAGAACAGATCGTCAGTTTGATTGGGGCACTAAAAAAGGCGCCGATGAGACTCCCTGGCGCCTGGATAATCCTTGTCAAGCAGTGATTTATGAGATGCACCTTCGGGATTTGACCAAGTCACCGACATCAGGTGTGGACGAGTCTTTGCGTGGGACCTATCTGGGGGCTTGCCAAGAAGGAACTGTCAATAGCCATGGCGATGCGACTGCCTTTGATTATATCCGTCAGTTAGGGGTCAATGTCGTGCAATTGCAGCCGATATCTGATCGCTATAAACAGTACGATGAAGAAGGTCGTGTGACCTACAATTGGGGTTACGACGTTCAGAATCATTCTGCACCAGAAACCAGTTTTTCAACGGATCCATCCAATCCTAAGCAGACGATGAAAGAGCTTAAAACTATGATCCGGGCTTATCATGAAGCTGGGATTTCTGTAGTCATAGATGTGATCTACAATCATACCTACTCAACTGAGAATGGTCCTTTCCAAAGTACAGTTCCGGATTATTATTACCGGATGGAGCCAGATGGGCGCTTCCAAAATGGGACAGGTGTCGGTAATGAGACGGCAAGTGAGCATGAAATGTACCGCAAGTACATGATTGATTCCCTTACGCACTGGGTAAAAGAGTACCAGATCGATGGTTTCCGCTTTGATTTGATGGGCATTCACGATGTGACGACAATGAATGCTATTCGGGAGGCTATGGATGCTCTGGATCCTCGCATTCTCCTTTATGGAGAAGGTTGGGACATGGGAACTGGTCTCGCACCAGAGGATAAGGCTAAGAAAGACAATGCGGCGCAATTGCCACGTATTGGATTCTTTAACGACACGGAGCGCGATGCTATTAAAGGGGCTGAGGTTTATGGTTCTATCAAACGTGGCTTTGTCAGCCGAAAATCAACAGAGAATATCGTTGCGCGTGCTGTTCTAGGTAGTGCGGAGCTGGGTCATTATTTAAGTCCCAATCAGGTCTTGAATTATGTGGAGGCTCATGACAATTATAATCTCTATGACTTGCTTCAGACTCTTCATCCGAATGAAAAAGTAGCAGGATTGGTCAAGCGCTCAGAGTTGGCTACGGCCATGAATCTGCTCTTTCAGGGCATGACCTTTATGCAATTGGGTCAAGAGTTCATGAGGACCAAATTGGTAGCGACAGGTCCTGATGGAGAAATCACTCCTTTGGATCGTGAACGGGCCATGAATTCCTACAATGCTCCAGATTTTGTGAATCAGGTCAACTGGGATCTGGTCAGTCAAAACAAGGAATCAATTGCCTATATCCGAAGCTTGATCAATTTGAAGACAAGTCTTCCTGTCTTAGGGCTTGAAAGCTATGATAAAATCTATCAACAAGTCTTTATCCAATCTGCAACTGATTGTAGTGGACTTCTGATATTTGAACTAACAGGAGACAAGAAGTACTTGGTCATCTTCAACGCCAGCGGGCTTCCATATTACCTCCAAAATTCAAATAAATTGAAATTGATGGTTGGGAATAGTCGTCATAAACGACCATTCTATGTGGAGAATTTAACAGCTTCTGTTTTTGAAGTCCTAGATGAAGGTAAAGCGTAATCTTTTTAAAGAAATCACAAAATCCCTGAGTTTTTAAACTCAGGGATTCTCTTTATTTAGAAGAACTGCTACTGGTCTCTGTTGAGGAAGAACTATCGTCTTCTGGGTGCAATTCTTTATAAGTAGGTGCCTTGAAGAGATCAACGGTGGACTGATTGCCACGTTGGTTATAAAGGCTGGTTGATTTGTCACCTTTTTCCTTTTCAATCTTCTTCAATGCCTTGAAGGAATTAGTGTAGGAATAATCATCTGGATTGACTTTTCCAAGATCATTGCCCTTGAAGAAGCGAAGGAGGTCACCGGTCTGGATGCTATCGCTAATCTTCAATTGCAGGTTAGCAGCCTCCCTAATCTTGTCCAGTTCTTCCTTGGTTTTTTCGTCTGGGTTCGTGATTTCCTCACCTGTTTTGGTGTAATAGGTCCGGCCACTATAGCTCGTATACTCAGGAGTCACAAAGTAGTTAGCGGAGCGGAAGGCTACGATTTGATCATGATCTGGTGAGAGCATATCTTGACCAACTTGGAGGAATTTGTTGGATTCAATGCCTAGCAAATGTTCCAAGGTTGGGAGCATATCAATTTCGCCACCATAGGTGTTGATAATGCCTCCCTTGTCCATTCCAGGAATAACTACCATATAAGGAACGCGTTGCAACATGGCATTGTCATAGCTTGACCACGTTTCAGAGTTCTTACCAAGTAGAGGGGCAAGAGCTGGGTTGCGGGAGTTTGAAATTCCGTAGTGGTCCCCATAGAGAACGATGATGGAATTTTTGTAAAGACCAGATTCTTTCAGGTAATCAAAGAAGGCCTTGATCGAAGAATCTAGGTAGTTAGCGGTCGCAAAATAGCCATTGATGGTTTCGTCCTGAGTCTTAGCTAGAGGGAAGCCGAGATCATCTCCTGACAAGCTAGTTGTATAAGGATAGTGGTTGGAAACCGTAATGAACTTCGTATAGAAAGGCTGTTGCAATCTTTCTAGGTATTTGATGGAATCCTTGAGCATGTATTTGTCATTAAGACCATACTGGAAGGAATTGCTGCTGTTTTGTTTGGTGAAGTAGCTGGCATCAAAGAAGTAATTGTAGCCCCATTGTTTATAGGCGGTATTCCGGTTCCAGAAACTTCCAGCATTCCCGTGGAAAACAGCGCTCGAGTTGTACCCATTTTTTGAAAGAATAAATGGTGCAGCCTGTTGGGTATTAGTTCCACCATAGTTCACCATAAAGGAACCTTGGTTGAGTCCGAAGAGGCCTGTTTCAATCATGGTCTCAGCATCGGACGTTTTCCCTGCCTTGACTTGGTTAAAGACGTTTGAAAAGGCAAAGGTTTCTTTCGAGTGGTAAAGTGAGTTTAAGAAAGGTGTCACTTCATATTCTTTATCGTCTACTTTCAACTTGTAATCGATCAAGAATTGTTGGAAACTTTCCAAGTGAATGTAGATAACATTACGGCCTTTGGCCATTCCAAAGTACTCAGGATTAGGCTTGGCATAATGCTGTTGGATATATTCTTCCACCGGTTTTAAATCTGCTTCGGAGGCTTTGGAACGTTCTTTGTTGGCAGCATAGGTCTGATTAGCGCTATAACCCAGAAAGGCTGGTAAGCCTAGGGCACGAACGACATAGTAGTTTGAGAACCCACGAGTCAAGAGCTCAGGTCGGTCAATTTCTGCGAGGAAAAGGTTGGCCGAAAAGAGCATAGCCGATAAAGAGGTAACCGCAAAACTAGCTCGTTTATTGAAGGGACGATTGTCCATTCGAATCCATTTCTTAAAGAAGAAGAAAGCTAGAATAGGGAAATCTAGAATGTAGATCACATCCCAAGGTCGGAACAATTCTAAAGCAGCAGCTCCGAGACCGGCAGAAACCTTGCTGGAAGCCAACATGGTATTGACCGTTACGAAGTCTGTAAACTCTCGATAATAGATGGAGTTGGAAATCAACCAAATAAATAAGAGAAGGTAGATCCCAAAGGCCAAACTATAAAAGAGCTTGGTTCGTTTGATATAAAGTGCAAGACCAATGAAGAGCAGACTAATCGGCAATGGGTTGATCACTGCTAGAAAAATCTGATACGGTCCCTGAATGTCTAAATTAAAATCAACTGAATAGGCCCACATGGTTTTGAACCAGTAGAGCAACAGAAGGGTCAAGACAAATCCTAGTCTGGTACTCATGAAATTGAGTATCGAATTCGTAATTTTTTTCACAAAATGTTACTTCCTTGTCTTATTTCCTAAAAATTTTCATATACAAGTATACCACAATTTTATGGAGAAAGAAAAAAATGACTGTAAAGGAGAGGAAAGAAATAGGAAAGATCCGGCATTTTATATCATTTGAAGCTAAATGATGAAAGCTAGGATAAAACGGTAAAAAAAGTTCCAGTAAATAAAGCCTCTCTTTGTGAAAACTGCAGACTTTTGCTATAATAGAGGATATGAAAAAACTCACAGTTAGTCGCCAAGTCGCAACAAAAATCAAACAAGGACAATCCCTTCTTGAAAAGCAAGATTTTGAGTCACTTCCTGCTTTGGATCAAGAGGTTCAATTGCTTTCAGGAGATGGACAATACCTCGGAGTCGGATACTTATCTGAACAAAATAAAGGGATTGGATGGTTTGTTTCACAAGAGTTGGTCGCTTTTGATCAAGACTTTTTTAAAAAGCTTTTCATCAAAGCCAAGCAATACCGTCGTTCTTATTATGCGGATGAAACGACGACGGCCTTTCGTCTCTTTAACCAAGATGGAGATGGTTTTGGTGGCTTTACGGTTGACTTATATGGTGAGTTTGTTGTTTTTTCTTGGTACAATCCCTTCGTATTTCAGATTAAGGAAACCATTCTAGCAGCCTTTCAAGAAGCTTTTTCAGAAGTCCGAGGCGGCTATGAAAAGATTCGCTTTAAAGGTTTGGACTATGAATCGGCTCATGTCTATGGAGAAGAAGCTCCGCAAGAATTTTTGATTCTTGAAAATGGGGTCTCTTACCAAGTCTTTCTCAATGATGGCTTGATGACGGGGATCTTTTTGGACCAGCATGAAGTCCGAGGAAGTTTAGTTGAGGGGCTCGCTGCTGGTAAGTCCTTGCTCAATATGTTCTCCTATACGGCGGCCTTCTCTGTGGCTGCGGCAATGGGTGGAGCAGTTGAGACAACATCGGTCGATCTGGCTAAGAGAAGTAGAGAACTATCAGAAGCGCATTTTGTGGCAAATGGCTTGGCGCTGGATGCTCATCGTTTTGTCGTGATGGATGTCTTTGACTATTACAAATATGCCAAACGCCATGACCTAAGCTATGATGTGATCGTGCTCGATCCGCCTAGCTTTGCGCGGAATAAAAAACGGACATTTTCAGTCGCTAAAGATTATCATCGATTGGTCAGCGAGGCTCTTGAGATTTTACATCCAGGTGGGACCTTGATTCTCAGTACCAATGCGGCAAATGTCGACAAAGATAAATTTAAAAAACAAATCGAAAAGGGATTTCAAGGTCGTAAGCATCGCTATGTAGCGGAATATGGACTTCCGGGTGATTTTCGATGGAACAAGAAAGAAGAAAGTAGTAATTACTTAAAAGTATTTACGATTAGGGTGGATGTATGAAGTTAGTTGTTTCGATTATGCCTCGCTCCTTAGAAGAGGCGCAACAACTAGATAGTTCGCGTTACGAGGATGCAGATGTTATTGAGTGGCGTGCGGACTTTTTAGAAAAAAGCGAGATCTTAACCGTTGCTCCTGCAGTTTTTGAGAAATTTGCTGGACGCGAGATTTTATTCACCTTGCGGACTCGAGCTGAAGGTGGAGAGATGGAGCTGACCAACGAGGAATATGTTGGAATCCTGAAAGATATTCAATCCATCTATCATCCGGATTATATCGATTTCGAGTATTATAGTCACCGTGAAGTCTTTGAAGAGATGTTGGAATTTTCAAATCTTGTTCTCAGCTACCATAACTTCCAAGAAACTCCGGAAAATATGATGGAGATCTTATCGGAATTGACCAGCTTTTCTCCAAAATTAGTCAAAGTATCTGTCATGGCCCACAATGAACAAGATGTTCTTGACTTGATGAATTATACGCGTGGTTTCAAGACACTGAACCCTGAGCAAGAATATGTAACGATTTCCATGGGCAAGGTCGGGAAGATTTCGCGCTTGACAGCTGATTTGACAGGCTCTTCTTGGTCTTATGCTAGAGTCGGAGATGAAAGTGCTCCAGGTCAAATTCCTCTTGAAAATATGAGAAGAATTCGGGAGTTATTAAATGAAGATTGACGGATATACTCGGATGGCAGCGGTCATTGCCCATCCCATTCGTCATAGTATTTCTCCTTTCATCCATAATCTAGCCTATGAATTAACAGCGACCAATGCTGCTTATCTAGCTTGGGATATTGCTGAAGAAGACTTAGAAAGCACCATCAGCCAAATTCGTAAGTTGGATATGATTGGGGCCAATATCTCCATGCCCTACAAGCAGAAGGTCTTTCCTTACTTAGATGAAGTGGATGAGATGGCCCGAAAGATCGGTTCTGTCAATACTATCGTTCACCGCGATGGTAAGCTTAAAGGCTATAATACGGATGGGATTGGTTTCTTTCGTAGTTTACCTCCTGCTTTCTCTATTAAGGGAAAAACAATGGTTCTCTTAGGTGCAGGTGGTGCAGCTTTAGCGATTATTGCACAGGCGATTCATCTAGGTGTAAAACGTATCCTTGTCTTTGTGAGAGAGGAAAGATTGGTTCATTATCGTTCAATAGTTCAGTTGATTGAAGAAGGCTTTGATTTCTTGATAGAATTGTATGCGATTGAGAAAGATGAAGACGTTCAAAACTTTTTTCATCAAGCTGATCTCATCTTAAATGCCACTGGTGTTGGAATGGATGGTCAGTCTCTTCCAATAGCGAGTCACTTGACCTTTCCCCCACATGCCTTAATCGTAGAGATGGCTTACTATCCGGCAGTGACCCCCTTTCTGCAATTGGCAGTGAATCAAGGAAACCAGAGGGAAAATGGGCTGGGAATGCTCTTTTATCAAGCTGAAGCAGCCTTTGAATTAATGACTGGGAAAGTATTTCCTACAGAGTCTGTATGGGAAGCATTGACAACAGAATATCGCCAATTTGTATGTGACTAAGAGAGGGTTTTACCTTTTCCTATTGAAAAAGCTTTATGAGATTAGAACAGGAACTGATTTTTTAAAAAACAGTCTTGCTCTAGTCTCTTTTTCATTTTGATTGAGACATGTGCCCTATTTCATGATAAGATAGAATCAAAGAAAAACGTGAAGGAGATTCCTATGAACGTATCGGTACCTATTCCAGGACATTCCTATGATATTGTGATTGAAAGAGGTGGTCTTAACCAGGTTGGAGACTGGTTGCGCACTCTTTGGAGCGATAAAAAAGTCGCCATTATTTCCGATAACCGCGTGGCTAAGCTATATGCGTCTATCGTAGAGAAGAGCCTTGAGAAAGCTGGTTTTCAAGTGGTGCGCTTTGAGTTTCTTCAAGGGGAAGCCAGTAAGAATCTAACCACTGTTTCAAAAGTTTATGAATTTCTAGCTACCCAGGGCATGACGCGCAGTGATGGAATCGTTGCTCTTGGGGGTGGCGTAGTTGGTGATTTGGCTGGTTTTGCTGCCTCGACCTATATGCGGGGAATTTCCTTTGTTCAGATCCCGACTAGCTTGACCGCACAGGTAGATTCTTCTATCGGGGGAAAGACGGGGGTCAACACAGCACTTGCTAAAAACATGGTAGGGACCTTTGCTCAACCAGACGGTGTGTTTATTGATCCTGAAGTGTTGAGCACGTTGGGGCACCGTGAATTGATCGAGGGAATGGGCGAAGTCATTAAGTACGGCCTCATCCAAGATACGGAACTTTGGGAAGAATTGGAAGCCATGGATGGTTCTGTCCAGAGTATTTTAGAGCATGCAGAGAGCATCATTTCCCATTCTTGCCTGGTGAAGCGTGACCATGTGGTGGCAGATGAGTTGGACAATGGTATTCGACTGTATCTCAATTTTGGTCATACCATCGGGCATGCCATTGAAGCGACAGCTGGTTATGGTCAAGTTATGCATGGAGAAGCTGTCAGTATGGGCATGGTGCAGCTCTCCCGAGTTGCAGAAGAAAAGGGCTTGATGCCAAAAGGAATCAGCCAACAAATCGAAGAAATGTGCCGGAAATTTGACCTTCCGGTGACCTATGAGAACTGGGATAAAGAAGCCCTTTATCAAGCCTTGACCCATGACAAAAAGGCGCGTGGGACGAACTTGAAATTAGTAATTGTTCCAGAGTTGGGGCAAGCAGCGATTCATCAAATCCCTCTTCAAGAAATGAAGGACTTTTTAGAAAGAAAGGAATAAGGTCGTATGAGATATTTAACAGCAGGAGAGTCCCATGGGCCTCGATTAACAGCCATCATCGAGGGCGTTCCAGCAGGCCTTCCTTTATCTGAAGAGGATATTAATAAAGAGCTCAAACGTCGACAAGGTGGCTATGGTCGTGGTGCTCGGATGAAAATTGAGAGTGACCGGGTTGAGATCACATCAGGGGTCCGTCATGGCTTGACCATGGGAGGTCCGATTACTCTGAACGTGACCAATCTGGATCATCAAAAATGGCTAGAGATCATGAATGTAGCACCGGTCGAAGAAAAAAAGAAAAATCTGCGTAAGATCACCAAGCCACGTCCTGGTCATGCCGATCTAGTCGGAGGGATGAAATACCGTTTCGATGATCTCCGTAATTCCTTAGAGCGTTCTTCTGCCCGTGAGACGACCATGCGTGTAGCCGTTGGTGCAGTTGCTAAACGGATTTTAGAAGAGATCGGCCTTGAAGTAGCCAGCCACATTGTGAATTTTGGGGGAATCGAGATTGCAATTCCCGAGAATCTAACCGTTTCAGAAATCAAGGAAAAGGCAGGTCAGTCGGAAGTTTCGATCGTTGTGCCAGAACAAGAAGAAGCCGTTAAGGCCTATATTGACCAAGTGAAAAAAGATGGCGATACCATAGGGGGAATTGTGGAAACCTTGGTTGGCGGTGTGCCTGTTGGACTAGGATCCTATGTGCAATGGGACAAGAAATTGGATGCCAAAATCGCTCAAGGAGTGGTCTCTATCAATGCCTTTAAGGGTGTTGAGTTTGGCCTTGGTTTTGAAGCAGGTCGCCTAAAAGGTAGTCAAGTCATGGATGAGATCATCTGGTCTCAGGACACTGGATATACCCGTCGCACCAATAATCTTGGTGGTTTTGAAGGGGGCATGACCAATGGTGAGCCCATTCTGGTTCGTGGTGTCATGAAGCCTATTCCGACCCTCTACAAACCTTTGATGAGTGTGGATATTGAAACCCATGAGCCTTATAAGGCAACGGTTGAGCGCAGCGACCCAACGGCTCTGCCAGCTGCAGGAGTGGTGATGGAAGCAGTGGTCGCAACAGTCCTTGCTACAGAAGTGCTTGAAAAATTCTCATCCGATAACTTGGAAGAATTGAAAGAAGCTGTTGCTAAGCACCGGGACTTTACGAAGAATTTTTAAGAGAAAGAGTTTTCCTTTGGAGAAGAAAGTTGTCTATATTGCAGGACTGGGCTTGATTGGTGCTTCACTTGCGCTAGGCATTAAGAGGGCCCACCCACATGTGACCATTCTTGGTTACAATCGTAGTGAAGCCTCTCGAACCATCGCCCTTGAAAGAGGAATGGTGGATCAGGTGACGGATGATTTCGCAGCCTTTGCCCCTTTAGCAGATATCATTATTTTGGCCCTTCCCATCAAGCAAACCAAGTCTTACTTAGAAACCTTAGCTGGCCTGAATTTGAAAGACCAGGTACTGGTGACTGATGCAGGCTCTACCAAGGCAGAAATTGTCGCACAAGCTGAAAAAGTGTTTACAGATAAGGATGTACGCTTTGTGGGAGGACACCCCATGGCTGGTAGTCATAAGACAGGTGCTGCAGCAGCAGATGCCACCTTATTTGAAAATGCCTATTATATTTTTACCCCTTCTAGCTTGACCACGGGGGGTGCCATGGAAGAGTTGAAAGAGCTTCTGAGTGGATTGAGATCTCGCTTTATTGAAGTCGATGCCGAGGAACACGATCGGGTGACTTCCCAGATCAGCCATTTTCCTCATATTTTAGCCTCGACACTGGTCGAGCAGGCCGTAGCTTATGGGGAAGAGCATGAAATGACCCGCCGTTTTGCGGCTGGTGGCTTTCGGGATATGACACGGATTGCGGAAAGTGAGCCAGGCATGTGGACTTCTATTCTCTTGTCCAACCCTCAAGCGATATTAGAGCGGATTGCAGATTTCAAAGAGCGTTTGGATCAGGTGGCTGAGACCATTCAAGCAGATAACGAGGAGGCCATTTGGTCCTTTTTCCAAGAAGGGCGGAAGCACCGAAAAGAAATGCAGATCCATCAGCGTGCTGGCCGCGATAGTGCCTATGATCTCTTTATCGATGTCCCCGATCAGGAAGGCGTGATCCTCGAAATCTTACAACTCCTACAAGGGATTTCCTTGGTCAATATTCACATCAATGAAGAGAATCGTGAAGATATCCACGGAATTTTGCAGCTGACCTTTAAAAATGCAGAGGATCAGGAGCAGGCTCAAACATTGATCAGCCAGGCGACGTCTTATACCGTCCTTGCTCGCTAGGTCTAAAGAAGGATTTGCGTCAAAAGGCCGCTTCATTTTAGGAATATTGAAGGAAAAGCAGTATAATAGAAGTATCTTATCAGTAAAGGAGCCTAGAAAATGGCAAATATTTATGATGTAGCAAACGAACTCTCTCGGACCCTGCGAGACCTTCCTGAATACAAGGCTGTCGTAGAAAGCAAGCAAGCGATCGAAGCAAATCCAGAAGCGAAAACGCTGTTTGACGAATACGTCGCTTTCCAAAATCAACTGCAAGGCTTGATGCAATCCGGTCAACTTCCAACAGAAGCTGTGCAACAAGAAATGAAGGACTATATGGAAAAAATCCAAGCAAGTCCGATTGTGAATGAATTTTTCACCAAACAACAACAATTGTCTATTTATCTTGCAGATCTTGAAAAGATCATCTTTGAGCCGATTCAAGATTTATACAAGTAGAAATTTCTACCAGAGTTGTCATTTCGACTCTGGTATTTTCGTTCGCCACTAGAGGAAAACAAGCTCAAAAAATGCTTGGAAACATTCGTTTTTTGTTCCAAATTTTTGATCAAAAATTGAATTCATGTCCTATTTATGATAGAATATGTGGAAAAGCACTCTGGAGATGGCAATGAAATTAAGAACCAATAGCAAGGGTCTAAAGGGAACCATTCGAGTCCCTGGTGACAAATCCATCAGTCACCGATCCATTATTTTTGGAAGTCTTGCAAAGGGCGAAACTAAGGTCTATGATATCTTGCGAGGCGAAGATGTGCTTTCTACCATCCAGGTGTTTCGAGACTTGGGAGTTTCTATCCAGGATGATGGGGATGTGATTCGGATTCAAGGAGTAGGCTTTCAAGGTCTTCAAGCCCCGACATCTCCCCTTGATATGGGCAATTCAGGAACTTCTATTCGTTTGATCTCAGGTGTACTAGCAGGTCAGGATTTTGCAGTGACCATGGTCGGAGACGACAGTCTTTCCAAACGGCCCATGGATCGTGTCGCGATCCCACTGCGTCAGATGGGGGTAGAGATTACTGGTCAGGGAGATCGCGATTGCCCACCTTTACATGAAAAAGGGACCCATCAGCTTCAACCCATTCATTACCGTTTGCCAGTGGCATCGGCCCAAGTCAAGTCGGCTCTCATCTTTGCTGCTCTACAGGCTGAGGGTAAATCGACGATTATCGAGAAGGAAAAGACCCGTGACCATACAGAGGATATGATTCGCCAATTTGGTGGGGAGATCCAGGTAGACGGAAAAACTATCCACATCCAGGGTGGACAAGAGTTCAAAGGTCAAACAGTCATTGTTCCTGGAGATATTTCCAGTGCGGCTTTTTGGTTAGTGGCTGGGCTCATCCTTCCAGATAGTGAGATCAAGATTGAAAATGTTGGCATCAACCAAACGCGGACAGGGATTCTCGATGTCATCCAGGAAATGGGGGGAAATCTCACTGTTGAGGATCGTGATGAAAAAGCTGTCTCGGCAAGTCTTACCGTCAAGACTTCGTCCTTAAAAGGGATTCGGATTGATGGGGAGTTGATTCCACGCTTAATTGATGAATTGCCGATTATTGCCTTACTAGCGACACAAGCCAATGGTCAAACTGTGATTGCGGATGCTGAAGAGCTTCGTGTGAAAGAAACGGACCGCATCCAGGTCGTAGCAGATAGCCTCAATGCTATGGGAGCCAATGTTGTGCCAACGGAAGACGGAATGCTCATCACTGGTCCGACTCCCCTGCATGGAGCTGACTTAGAGACCTTTGGAGACCATCGGATTGGGATGATGGCTGCCATTGCTGCCTTATTAGTGAGTGAAGGAAATGTGATGCTGGATCGGGCAGAGGCCATTAACACCAGTTACCCTAGTTTTTTTGAAGATTTGGAGACCTTACTGCATGGCTAAAATTTTACTTGGTTTTATGGGAGCTGGAAAAACGACCGTTGGCCGGATTCTTGATCCAAAATTCCATGATATGGATGAATTAATTGTTAAAGAGATCGGCATGTCGATCAATGACTATTTCGCAGTGGAAGGAGAAGCTGCCTTTCGTCGCCGCGAGGCTGAAATGCTGGAACGTTTATTGGAAAACGAGGCAGCCATTATTTCCCCTGGTGGCGGGATTGTCGTCAATCCTCATAACCGTGCCCTCTTGGAAAAAAATCCATACAACATTTATTTGCGCGTGGATTTTGAAACCTTGTACAGTCGCATTCAAAATGACAAAGCTATGCAACGTCCCCTCTTTTTAAACAATACCAAAGAAGAATTCAAGAAGATTTTTGATGGCCGTTTGCCTTTGTATGAAGCGATTGCTACCCATATTGTGGATGTTAAGGACAAAACACCTGACGAAATTGCGGAGATTATTCGATGCTTGTAGGCTATCTAGGTCCCAAGGGATCTTTTACCCACGATGTGGTGACTCATAGTTTTCCAACTTCTGAACGCATCGCTTATCGAACGATCACAGATGTTATTAAGGCCTATGAAAATCAAGAAATTGATTTTGCAGTCGTCCCCGTTGAAAACTCTATCGAAGGCAGTGTCCACGAGACCATCGATTACCTCTTTCACCAAGGGACCATCCAGGCCGTTGCAGAAGTGGTCTATCTCATTAAGCAACAGCTCTTGGTGGCTAGAAAAGATCGGCCTATTCGAACGGTCTATTCGCATCCACAGGCCTTGGCCCAAGGGAAGGCTTTTCTAAGAGCCCATTATCCAAATGTGGCTATGGAAATGACGGCTTCAACAGCCTATGCGGCTCGCTATGTGGCAGAGCATCCAGACTTGGAAATTGCGGCGATTGCCCCTCTGGCAGCAGCTAGTGAGTACGGCTTGGAAGTCCAGGCCAAAGACATCCAAGAAATCGAGGACAATTATACACGTTTTTGGATTTTAGGGGCAACAGAGCCAGCGATCTCAGAAGCATTGAATCCCTCTCTTCAAAAAGTTAGCTTGGCCTTGACCTTGCCAAGTAACCTAGCAGGAGCCCTCTATAAGGGTTTGTCCACCTTTGCTTGGCGGGGGATCAATTTAACCAAGATTGAAAGTCGCCCCCTAAAAACAGCTTTAGGAGAATACTTTTTCATTATTGACCTTCTAAATCAAGCGCCTGATCTTCTGCAGTTTGCCTATCAAGAATTAGACAGTTTGGGCATTCAGACAAAAGTCCTGGGTCAGTATCAGGTCTATACCTTAAAAGATAACGGAATGGAGAAAAGATGAGTAACGAATCCAACTTTCTATCTCACCACGAGCGAAAGCGATTAGAGTACTTATACTCAAATTTTCATTATTTGAATGAACGAGAACAACTAGAATACAATTACCTGCTCAAGAAGAGCCAAGGAGCTTATGAGGAAGCAGAAGCCCTTCAACCTGAGGTAGACGCTACAGAAGAAGTGCAAGGTGAGATTGCTGAACCAATTGGGGATCTCCCTGTTTACCAATCACGTAGCAAAAAGTCTAAGAAGAAAGCAGTTGCTGCGACGAGCGATATACCTAAGAAACCACGGAAAAAGATCCGCGTCAAACGGATCCTCAAGTGGCTTGCTCTCTTTTTCTTGCTCATTATCGGTGGCATGGTCTTCATGTTTGTGAAAGGCCTCAACAGCAAGCCGACAGGTCCAGATGCCAAACCAGCTGTCGTCGAGAAATTTAACGGCAAGAAGTCGCGAGATGGGGTCAATATCCTGATCTTGGGGACAGATGGTCGGATCGGTGAGAAATCAGATGAGACTCGGACAGACTCCATCATGGTGGTCAATGTCAATAACAAAGAAGGCAAGATCAAGATGGTCAGCTTCATGCGGGATACACTGGTCCATATTGATGGGGTGAGCCAGCAAAATATTCCTGAATATGATGGCTACTATGATCAAAAACTGAACACTGCCTTCACCATAGGGGAGCAAAATAACAACCAAGGGGCTGAATTGGTGCGTCAGATGCTCAAAGATAACTTTGACATTGACATCCAATATTACGCCATGGTCGATTTCAAGACCTTTGCGACGGCGATCGATACCCTCTTCCCGAATGGGGTCGAGATGAATGCACAGTTTTCAACGGTTGATGGCGAGAAGGTCAGTGAAGTAGAAGTACCAGATGATTTGAACATGAAAGACGGTGTCGTTCCGCAGCAAACCATCAAGGTTGGAAAGCAACGGATGGATGGCCGGACCCTTCTCAATTACTCGCGTTTCCGTAAGGATGATGAAGGGGACTTTGGTCGGACCCGT
Organism: Streptococcus parasanguinis; assembly: GCF_023109675.1. Lineage (GTDB taxonomy): Bacteria > Bacillota > Bacilli > Lactobacillales > Streptococcaceae > Streptococcus > Streptococcus parasanguinis_I. Next base: position 155,650 of record NZ_JALDUR010000002.1, read on the forward strand.
CGCCAACAAGAGGTCATGTCCGCCATCATGCACCAGATCAAAGATCCAACAAAACTCTTTACGGGATCAGAAGCCCTCGGGAAAGTCTTTGCTATGACGTCTACCAATGTACCTTTCTCCTTCCTATTGACTAATGGACTTGGCTTAGTCGGTAGTGCTGGAAAAGGAATTGAACGAGTGACCATCCCAGAAAATGGGGATTGGGTCGATGCCTACGATATGTATGGGGGCCAAGGCTTGCTCGTCGATTTCGATGCTTATAAAAAGAAATTGTACCAAATGGGACTGAGATGATATAATAAGGGGATAGGAGTTTTGAACTCCACCCCTTTTAATTTGTAGAAAGATAGAACACCATGTTAAAGAAAAATGAAATTGTAACCGTTGAGATTGTCGATTTGACCCACGAAGGAGCAGGAGTGGCTAAGGTCGATGGCCTGGTCTTTTTTGTGGAGAATGCCCTGCCAGGAGAAGTTGTCCGCATGCGCGTGCTTAAAGTCAACAAAAAGATCGGCTACGGAAAAGTAGAGGAGTACCTAGAAAAATCGCCTCACCGTAATGAAGAGCTTGATCTTGCCTATTTACGAAGCGGAATCGCCGACTTGGGGCACCTGGCTTATCCCGAGCAACTGAAATTCAAGGCCAAGCAGGTCAAGGATAGCCTCTACAAGATGGCAGGAATCTCTGATATCGAAGTACCCCTGACCTTGGGAATGGACCATCCTGTCCAATACCGTAACAAGGCCCAAGTCCCTGTTCGTCGGGTAAATGGTCAGGTCGAAACAGGCTTCTTTCGGAAGAACTCTCATGATTTGATGCCGATTGAAGACTTTTATATCCAAGATCCAGTCATTGATCAAGTGGTCTTGGCGCTTCGTGATTTGATTCGTCGGTTTGACCTCAAGCCTTATGATGAAAAAGAACGGTCTGGCCTGATTCGTAACCTTGTTGTTCGTCGAGGCCATCATTCTGGACAAATCATGGTCATTTTGGTCACCACTCGTCCCAAGATTTTCCGTGTGGACCAGTTGATCGAGCAGCTGCTCAAGCAATTCCCAGCCATCAAATCTGTTATGCAGAATATCAATGACCAGAATACCAATGCCATTTTTGGGAAAGAATGGCGTACGCTTTATGGTCAAGACTATATTACGGATCAAATGTTGGGAAATGATTTCCAAATCTCTGGACCAGCCTTTTATCAGGTCAATACCGAAATGGCAGAGAAGCTCTATCAGACAGCCATTGACTTTGCAGAGTTAAGTAAAGATGATGTGGTCATTGATGCCTACTCCGGAATCGGGACCATTGGCTTGTCAGTTGCCAAGCATGTCAAGGAAGTTTATGGTGTTGAAGTCATCCCCGAAGCAGTAGAAAATAGCCAGAAGAATGCTAGTCTAAATGGCATCACCAATGCCCACTATGTCTGTGACACAGCTGAAAATGCTATGAAAAATTGGCTCAAGGAAGGCATCCAACCAACAGCCATCCTGGTCGACCCACCACGCAAGGGCTTGACCGAAAGCTTTATCAAAGCAAGTGCCCAAACAGGAGCTGACCGCATCGCCTATATCTCTTGTAATGTCGCGACCATGGCGCGTGATATCAAACTCTACCAAGAATTGGGCTATGAATTGAAGAAAGTACAGCCGGTGGATCTTTTTCCGCAAACGCATCATGTTGAGGCGGTAAGTTTGCTAGTCAAGGAGTAAAACGACGAAGATTAGCATTTACTTCCGCCCATGCGATAGCTGTCCGTGATTGACAAGTGCTAGCACGCAGACAGAACGGAGATAGCGAACCGCTGAGTGTGTCGCTCTGCTCGTAAAAGCTTAGAAACCTTTGAACGAAAGGGATAATGAAAGCCTTGATTGCAAGGCTTTTTGCTTTATGGTGGGTAAGTATCAGAGTGAGAAAATTTTTGGAATGAGTAGAAGTGATAGCTAGAAATTATCAGTTTCTATTTCCATTTACCCTGTGGGTACGTGTTTGTTTCCATTGACAAGGAGTTTGTGGGAATAGAAATGTACCCACCTTGTTTGAATCAAGTGAAGTGTAGTTGAAGGAAATCTGTTGAAAGCAATACTTCATTTTACCGAATAAGTAATAATTTAGGCAACTTCAAATCGATTAAAAAAAACTATTTTAAAGGTTAAGAGTAGACAAAAATTGTCCACTCTTTTTTGCAAACTCAATTTATCAATAAATGAAATGAGGGAATGTAAAATGAAATATTTTGAGGTTGAGTTAGAAAATCCTGATGAATTTTTAAAACTACAAACAGAAGATTTTGTGAAAGCTAATCGCTTGCTACTAAGGAAGATAATCCAGAGCGTTACAGTCTATGAAGAAAACTTCGTCATATCCTTTAAATCTGGCATCGAATTGGAAGTATGAGTCTCATTCCATAACTTTTATATTGAACATATCATCTTGTTGTGTTATACTATAAATTGATATAAACAAAGATGTAGGAGGAACCGAAACTATGACAGCCTCAATGCGTTTAAGATAAGCTGGCAATAAAAAAAGCAGAATCTATACCCGATGATAGGCTTTTTTGTTGTGCTTATTTATACGATATTGAGCATTCATTAGTTACGGTGAGGATATTGGTTATTTAACTATACCTTTATTTAACTATGTCTTTAATATGAATGTTTCCAAATTGTATGTATGCAGACCAAAAGCCACATTGTGGGGTTTGGCCTGCATTTTTTATTGCCTAGAATGCTATTCAAAATAGAAATTCAAGCAAAATAATATGCAGGAGATAATATAAATGGAAAAATACAACAATTGGAAACGAAAATTTTATGCAATATGGGCAGGGCAAGCAGTATCATTAATCACTAGTGCCATCCTGCAAATGGCGATTATTTTTTACCTTACAGAAAAAACAGGATCTGCGATGGTCTTGTCTATGGCTTCATTAGTAGGTTTTTTACCCTATGCGATTTTGGGACCTGCCATTGGTGTGCTAGTGGATCGTCATGATAGGAAGAAGATAATGATTGGTGCCGATTTAATTATCGCAGCAGCTGGTGCAGTGCTTGCTATTGTTGCATTCTGTATGGAGCTACCTGTCTGGATGATTATGATAGTATTGTTTATCCGTAGCATTGGAACAGCTTTTCATACCCCAGCACTCAATGCGGTTACACCACTTTTAGTACCAGAAGAACAGCTAACGAAATGCGCAGGCTATAGTCAGTCTTTGCAGTCTATAAGCTATATTGTTAGTCCGGCAGTTGCAGCACTCTTATACTCCGTTTGGGATTTAAATGCTATTATTGCCATCGACGTATTGGGTGCTGTGATTGCATCTATTACGGTAGCAATTGTACGTATACCTAAGCTGGGTAATCAAGTGCAAAGTTTAGAACCAAATTTCATAAGGGAGATGAAAGAAGGAGTTGTGGTTCTGAGACAAAACAAAGGATTGTTTGCCTTATTACTCTTAGGAACACTATATACTTTTGTTTATATGCCAATCAATGCACTATTTCCTTTAATAAGCATGGAACACTTTAATGGAACGCCTGTGCATATTTCTATTACGGAAATTTCCTTTGCATTTGGGATGCTAGCAGGAGGCTTATTATTAGGAAGATTAGGGGGCTTCGAAAAGCATGTATTACTAATAACAAGTTCATTTTTTATAATGGGGACCAGTTTAGCCGTTTCGGGAATACTTCCTCCAAATGGATTTGTAATATTCGTAGTTTGCTGTGCAATAATGGGGCTTTCGGTGCCATTTTATAGCGGTGTGCAAACAGCTCTTTTTCAGGAGAAAATTAAGCCTGAATATTTAGGACGTGTATTTTCTTTGATCGGAAGTATCATGTCACTTGCTATGCCAATTGGGTTAATTCTTTCTGGATTCTTTGCTGATAAAATCGGTGTAAATCATTGGTTTTTACTATCAGGTATTTTAATTATTGGCATTGCTATAGTTTGCCAAATGATAACTGAGGTTAGAAAATTAGATTTAAAATAAACAATATTGGAGGAATATTTATGTATCTTATTTTCATGTAACTCTTCCTGCTAAAATCGCAGGGTTTTCCCTGCATACAAGCAAATGAAAGCATGCGATTATAGACAGGAGGAAATGTTATGGAATTAATATTAAAAGCAAAAGACATTCGTGTGGAATTCAAAGGACGCGATGTTTTAGATATAAATGAATTAGAAGTATATGATTATGACCGTATTGGTTTAGTAGGAGCAAATGGTGCTGGAAAAAGCACTTTACTCAGGGTACTTTTAGGAGAATTAACTCCCCCAGGATGTAAAATGAATCGTCTGGGTGAACTTGCCTATATTCCCCAGTTGGACGAAGTAACTCTGCAGGAGGAAAAAGATTTTGCACTTGTAGGCAAGCTAGGTGTTGAGCAATTAAATATACAGACTATGAGCGGTGGTGAAGAAACAAGGCTTAAAATAGCACAGGCCTTATCGGCACAGGTTCATGGTATTTTAGCGGATGAACCTACGAGCCATTTAGACCGTGAAGGAATTGATTTTCTAATAGGACAGCTAAAATATTTTACAGGTGCACTGTTAGTTATTAGCCATGACCGCTATTTTCTTGATGAAATAGTAGATAAAATATGGGAACTGAAAGATGGCAAAATCACTGAGTATTGGGGAAACTATTCTGATTATCTTCGTCAGAAAGAGGAAGAACGTAAGAGCCAAGCTGCAGAATACGAACAATTTATTGCGGAACGTGCCCGATTGGAAAGGGCTGCGGAGGAAAAGCGAAAACAGGCTCGTAAAATAGAACAGAAGGCAAAAGGTTCTTCAAAGAAAAAAAGTACTGAAGACGGAGGGCGTTTAGCTCATCAAAAATCAATAGGAAGTAAGGAAAAAAAGATGTATAATGCTGCTAAAACCCTAGAGCACAGGATTGCGGCCTTAGGAAAAGTAGAAGCTCCGGAAGGCATTCGCAGAATTCGTTTCAGGCAAAGTAAAGCATTGGAGCTCCATAATCCATACCCTATAGTCGGTGCAGAAATTAATAAAGTATTTGGGGATAAGGCTCTGTTTGAAAATGCATCTTTTCAAATTCCGTTAGGAGCAAAAGTGGCGTTAACTGGTGGTAATGGAATCGGAAAAACAACTTTAATCCAAATGATCTTAAACCATGAAGAAGGAATTTCTATTTCGCCTAAGGCAAAAATAGGTTACTTTGCACAGAATGGTTACAAGTACAACAGTAATCAGAATGTTATGGAGTTTATGCAGAAGGATTGTGACTACAATATATCAGAAATTCGTTCAGTGCTAGCATCTATGGGGTTCAAACAGAACGATATTGGAAAAAGTTTATCTGTTTTAAGCGGTGGAGAAATTATAAAATTGTTGCTTGCTAAAATGCTCATGGGTAGATATAACATCCTAATAATGGATGAACCCAGTAACTTCCTTGACATACCAAGTTTAGAGGCTTTGGAAATACTAATGAAGGAGTACACCGGAACTATCGTGTTTATCACCCACGATAAACGATTACTCGAAAATGTAGCAGATGTAGTTTATGAAATTAGAGATAAGAAAATAAATCTGAAACATTAAATTTAAGGTAGTCGCTGGTCAGTATAGTCTGTTCTGGTTGGCGACTCCATTGTTAAAGAGTATAAAGACTTTAGATTTTATGAATATTAAAAATAGGAACAGTCAATTGAACTGCTCCTATTTTTCTGCTAAATATATTGTAGTTTTCTTATATGTATAATGATAGATTAGCGGATTCTCATCTACGGTACTTACTTCAAATATGAAGAAGTGATCGCGGTTATCTCTGGACTTTTCCTTATTGAGGACAAAGTAATTCTTACGTGAAGTCGCCATTGTTTTTAGGATATCATCAGTTAGGAAGGTCAATGGAATATTCATGTTAGAGTAGCGGTAGAAGTCACGTTCAAAATCTTGGTAGCTCTCGCTATAATAGTCCATTTGTAGGTGATTACGCTGAAACTCAAGCTGATTCATAGAGCACCTCCTCGACAAGTTCAATACTAATAATGTCTTTTAATTTCAAATTGATGTGACCTGTTGTAGTTTTTATCAAAATGAAATCTTTGGTCAGACTTGGTATTGTTCCAGTGTAGGAAACACGCTTGTTTTTTTCAATCACTTGAATGCGTGTGCGTAGCTGCCCGGCGTATACTTGACTGAGGAGTAATAATTTCTTCTCTAGTGATAAGTCAGACATGTACGTTACTTTGTTTGTATCATCAGAGAGTGCTGATGCATGTTCAGATAGGAAAAAGCCCATCCATTTTTGCATCTTTGTATCCTGGTACTCTCTTGCTGATTGAAATGGTAAATATGAACGGTCAATCATATCAAATCCTTTCTATGCAGAGGCAAGGGTATTTTTATCAAATTGAATCGTAAAACCTTGAATTCCCCCACCTGTGTAACATTCTTTAAAGCGATTGATTACCTCAGTATAGATTATCACAGATGAGCTTGTTGGCTTAATGCTAAATGTAAATTCCAATGGTAATCGGTTTTCAGATTTAGCATGTACTAGTCGTATCGATATTTCAGTTGTTTTGAGTTTTCTCTGACGAAGTTTTGAAGTTGCTGTTTCAACGATTCCATGTAAAAATCTTTCAAGCATTTCAATATCATTACATCCTTTGCTACGGATTTCTGAAAATTGTACTGTATTTTTTTCTTGTTTCATTTTAATCCCTCCAATCCACCCGCGGAATGACCACCGATAAGTTTACTGCGTTCAATATTTCTGGAACCTTCAGTTAGGACGGTTCCTTTTTGTATGGCTAAAAAACCAAACTGTTCTCTGACAACATCAATAGCTGTCTGAAGTCTATTATCTTTTTCAATTTGTTCTACATCATCAAAGAGTGATAGTAGAGTATAGCTTTCATCTACGAAGCCACTATAAGATACACCAATTTGTCTCACTGCACCAGAGGTGTATTTTTTCGGAATAATACAAGTACATGACTCACCATTGTTTTGGGGAGATTTGCGGGTTCAATTTTATTCTGAGCATTTATAGATTTTTTCATCTCAGTCCTAGAATAGCCAATATGAATAGAAACGACAGTAGTCAATACTAGGGCTACTGTTCCGTTCCACAGTATCATTTAAAAATCATTTTCACACCCTTTCGTCTATTAGTATAGAAGAAAGCTCTCAGCACAAGTTGAGGCAGTATCACTGCTCTTCCAATCTGAGACAGCGATAAATAGAAGGGGATGGTATTGGTGTCAATCAATGAGTAACAAAGTAACAGCATGATTTGAAACATTTGCCTGTAATTTGCGGAGGAACATCAATATGGATGGAATAACAAAAGATTCTATAAAAACGGCTAAACTAATGAAACAATTATGGCCCCAATTAACCGATAAAGAAGCTATTGATGAAGTAAAAAGATATACGAATGGCAAAAATACTGCAATCTTTACTGAAGTTGAAGGTGACACAATTGTAGGTCTAGCACTATGTTCACTCAGATTTGATTATGTTGAAGGTTGTAAATATAGTCCTGTTGGATTCTTAGAAGGGATTATTGTCGACGAGGAATATCGTTTAAAGGATATTGCTAAAAATCTCTGTACAAAATGTGAGGAATGGGCGAAAAATAAAGGATGTAAGGAATTTGCAAGTGACTGTACTTTAACGAATACGGATTCTATAAGATTTCATCTCAATATTGGATTTCAGGAGGCAAATAGAATTATTCATTTTAAGAAGAAATTATAATTTCAGTACGTGGTCAAAATTTATGTATCTTTAGGAAGTGTGAAAGATTGGACGAACAAATTTTTTTGATGGGTGGAAATCCGCCGATAAAGAACCATACGATTGTTCATAAAATTGTGTCATCAAGGAAGATTGGAAGACTTGTTATTTTTACAGTTTATCGAGAAAATTGGGAACCGTATATGAATAAGTACACGGAAGTTTTCCAAAGTCAACTTCCTAATCTAAACACTGATTACTTACTTTTGGACTCTGAGCAGGTTGATTTTGATAGCTATTTAGATGCTGATCTAATTATCATCGATGGTGGAAATACAGAAAAGTATCTAGCTACTTATGTCAATCAAGAGTTCAAAAATTATATCAAGCATATGCTGAATAAAGGGGCAAAAGTTATGGGATTTTCTGCAGGAGCCCTATTATTAGGAGAAAAGGTCTATATCTCACCTAATGATAATTCAGATCATCAGATAAAGATAAAAAATGGATTAGGACTCTTTAGTCAGTTTTTAATTAGTGTCCATTATGATTCCTGGAATGATAAAGCTAATAAGGATAGAGCTGAAGAACTCGTTAATGTTCCCATAATTCCACTAAATGATCATTCCTGTCTTGTATTAGATAAACTTGGAAACATTATTGAGAAAATTGACTAGTTTTAATCATGCGAATCTGAATCTACGAAACTAAAGTATTGACGAAATGAATAATGAAAAGCCTTGATTATAGGGCTTTTTTTTGCATTTTTGTGATAGAATATAGGTAGTTATAATCGAGAGCAACTAAGAAGCAGTAACAAATATTACATATAAAATAATAAAAATAAGGGCAATAAAATGACAGAAATTGACAAAAAGAATTTAAAAAAATATCTTTATTGTACATTTGGAATTACTTATATATCTTGGGGGATTCTTGCCATCTTTACTCAATCTCATATTTTGGGTTTAGAAACAATCATAGGAAGAATATTACATATAGTAGGTGCACTTGGACCAGCTATTGCAAGTGGCTTTTATTTGAAAAGGAATAATATAAAATTTAAACATTTTTTATTTAGTAAGAAAGAAAATAGTAGTATTTATTTCATTATTCATTTGTTAGCAATTTTGATACTATTTTCTGTATCTTCCTTAGAATTTAATGGAGTATCCATTTATCTAATGCCACTATTCTTTATTCAATTAATTTTTTTTGGTGGTGGACATGAAGAATTAGGATGGAGAGGAATATTACAGCCGTTACTTGATAAAAAATATACATATTGGCAATCTAATTTGATTGTAGGATCAATTTGGGAAATATGGCATCTGCCTTTATGGTTTATAGTTGGAGAAAGTCATCAAGGATTTCCTTTTATTTTATTTTTTATATATACATTATTTTTAAGTTTTGCTTTAGGACTTCTTTACCGTCAAACCCAATCAGTGGGTTACTGTATATTATTTCATGCGTTCGCAAATTTGTTAAATCTCTATTTTGTGTTAAAAATTAATCTTATTTTTATTATCATTTTTATTGGTTATTTGATTTATACGATATTGGCGAGTAATAGAATTAGTAAGGAAAAGAATTTGTATCCAAAATAAATGGATACACTCTAGAAAATGAAGATGATTATGTTCAAGGTAATAAAGTAGAAATAACGAACATTTAGATGAAAGGTTTAGAGTAAATATGAGTCTCTTATTTGAAGAATTTAAAACCATTTGTTTCCATTTAAATCGAGTCGGAATTACACCGACACTGATGGGGTCTTTGGGATTGGAGTTTAGAACGAAAGAAAATTGGGGGCCGTCTGACATTGACATTCATGTGCCTGGTGACCCTAGAGGTTGGGAAGCGCCTGATCCTCTCAGAATTTATGACTGGGACAAGATAATGAAAGTGATGAAAGACTTAGGCTACGTTTTAATAGATATTCATGAGCATGAATTCCAAAAGGATAGAGTGAGTGTTGAATTTGGTAGTATCGATTCCTTACCTGATTTTGCAGGAGTTTCGGAATCGGATATAGAGCTTATTCACATTGAAGGCATCACTTTTCGTCTTCCAAGTCTGGAGCAGTATCTAAGTATTTACAAAGCTTCTTCTCATGACTCCTATCGAAATGATCACAATGACAATAAGGATTTTAAAAAGATCGAGTGGCTGGAAAGACATTTGTAAATTCTCATATGAAAAGTAGTAAGTTGTAAAACTGGCTGCTATGTTATTTTTATTATCATTTTGGTTGGTTATTTAATTTATAATATATTGGCTAGTAATAGAATTGGTAAGGAAAAAATATTTTAATTTTTAGAACAGGAAATCCATTATTAAAGGTAACATTCTATCTAGATAATCGATGTTAGAGATTTTCTGTTTAAAGTGGTATCACTGCTTGTTCAAACAGATTAAACAAGGATGTATCTAGTGAAAGTCTCACAGTAAGGAGTTTAAACATGAAATTCCATGAATTTGGTGATAAGAATTTGCCTCCTATCTTACTGATACATGGCGGTGGCAGTTCTTGGTGGAATTATCTTCGTCAAGCACGGATTTTATCAAAAGGCTACCGTGTTATTTTACCTACTTTGAATGGCCATGGCGAAGAATATCCACTCGATTATGTTTCTACGGAAGATTCTGCTTTGGAGATCCTAGACTATGTCAAAGCAAACTGTGGTGGAAAGGTGTTTGCGATCGGTGGCGTTTCACTTGGTGGTCAAATTGCCATGGAGCTTTTGTCCTTAGACAGCGAGATAGCTGAGAAGGTCATCATAGATGGAAGCCTCTGTATTCCTCAACCAAAGCTAGCTAAAATCAGCATCTTTCTAGTATCATTATTTGGTAAACTGATGTTCAGTAAATTCTCTTGCAAACTTCAATTAAGCATGATGAACAAACTCTATCCTAAACTGGCTTATCCAGAGGAGATAAAAGCATATTATTTAAAGGATCTGCCAAGGACACCTATCAAAACATTGGTGACCATTTACAAAACCTATATGGGACGTTACAAGCTAAAGGAGACAATTTCTGCTAGTAAGGCGCAGGTTCTGTATATCTATGGTGAAAAAGAATTGAACTGTGTGAAAGCATCGGCGAAATTATTTCAGCAGCTCCATCCCAATACGATCCTGTATGAAGCTAAGGGCTATAACCACGGCTATTTATCAGCTTATCTACCTCAAGAGTGGATTGATTTGGTGGTGCCATTTTTGGAGAATAACGATTGATTATACTTTATTAATTTAGAAAGCAGAGTTTCATGAAAGTCAGAAAATATAGTCCCCTCAATTCCTTAAAAAAGATAGCAGATAATCTATGGATTGTGGATGGGGAAGAAGTACTGATGGATTTTAAATTCTTCAAAGTGCCTTTTTCAACTAGAATGACAGTTATCCGTCTACAGAACGGTGGTCTTTGGGTGCATTCACCGACTAAGCCTAATGACAATTTACTTTTTGAAATCAAGCGATTAGGTGAGGTAAAACACCTTATTGCACCCAATGTCTTACATTATAGTTATATAGATGAATGGCATCAACTATTTCCTGAAGCAAAAGTTTGGCTAGCTAGTGGTGTTCAAAAGCGTGCCAGAAAATCGGGAATGAGTTTGGATTATGGTCAGGAATTAAGCAAGGCCAATTGGAACGAAGAAATTCTTTTTACAACATTTGAGGGAAGTTTTTATGTAAAAGAGGTTGTTTTTTTCCATAATGAAAGTTCAACTCTGATTTTAACGGATCTTATTGAAAACATAGAAACTGAGAATGTATCGATTTTTGAAAAGCTACTGTTTAAAATAGGCGATAATCACTATCCAAATGGTAAAACACCAAGAGATTTAAGAATGACTTTTTTATTTAGTAAAAAACAGGCATTGAAGAGTTATCGTATAGTAAAGAAATGGGAACCTAAGAATATTATTATTTCTCATGGACCGTGTATAGTTGGACAAGCAAAAGAAATGCTAAACCAAGCGTTCTCTTGGCTAGAGAAATAGTAATTTACTATAAAGAAATTAATAAAATATATCTAATATAATTGACTACAATTACTTGGAGTTGTCAAATTAAGATGTGGAATCTACTTAAATTGTTGATTCTAGGAGGTATCAGATGACACGAGAGAAAGAATATAGATTAGCTATCGGTATCTCTTAATTAGATTTAGTGAAAGAAGAATCCATTTTTTACTTGATTCCCCTCTCTATCTTATGGTAGTATGTATATACAAATTGTATGTACAAAGGAGAGGTAGAAATGGCAAACACGAAAGCAGTGAATTTTCGAGCAGATGCGATGTTTTACCAAAAAACAAAAGAGGTGCTTGCGGATAAAAAAATTTCTGTGTCAGATGTCCTAAATGCAGTACTTCGAAAAATTGCTAATGGGACTGTGGATCCAGAAGAATTTGTTTCGAGTGATTTGCAGGACAAACAGTATCAGGTAGCCTTTGAAGATTTGAAGAAGGAGATTTTAGTGGGGCATCAGGAAATCGCTCAAGGAAAAGTTACTTCTGTAGCCGATGTGAGAAAGGAATTTGGTCTTGACTAACTTGAAACGTTATCAGGTCTTTCTTTCAGATCGTGCTAAGCAGGACTTGCGTGACATTCACGACTATATTCTTGTGAATTTTTATAGCCAGCAAGCTGCAGATGGCAAAGTCGATTTGCTATTGAGCGCTCTTGAGACCCTAGAACTCTTTCCAGAAGCCTGTCCTCTGGTATCAAGCCGGGGCTATGGTGAGATGACGAATGATGGAAAACCCTATCGTTATATGCCAATAGAGAACTATCTTACATTTTATTATATTGAGAAGCATAGGGTGTATGTTGCTCGTATCCTTAGTGCAAAGCAGGATTGGGTCAAGATTTTTTATAAGTAGGATGCGGAACCTCCATGTTAAAATCAAATAAGCTAATCATTTTTTTAATTTCTCTCCCCTTTCTGATGGTCATTGTTTTCTATTCTCTTAGTGAGCATCCTGGATATAGTGATGATGGGAATTTCGTCAGAAATCATGAGGCTACTATTAAGGAGGAGATCATCGCACACTTAGCTCAGGAAAAGCAAGACATAAAATCTGTGACGCTCTTACCAAATACTGCTAGAGGAGAGTATGATAATGGTGGTGATGTTAGTGGAAATTACCATATCTATTTTACAGCCTACGTTGATCATAATCGCGAGCGAACGATAAGCGTAGAACTATTCTTCCCAGATGCCAGCATTCCCCCTTTCACCTTGTTTCCTCCCAATCCTTATAAAGACAAGGGCAAAAAGATGTCCAATTGGTTGATTGGGAATATTGAAGTATCGGAAGAAACCTCTAAATAGAAATAAGAATAAGTAATAATGAATAGAATAGTAGATGATCAGATCACTCTTATACCTTATTATAGGAATGATGCCATCTCCCTTCTTTGGTATCAAGATAGTGATGTTTGCAAACAAGTGGATAATACTGATCAGATTTACGATATTACAAAACTTCATAAAATGTATGATTATCTAACTTCACATGGTTCTTGCTTTTATATCCAATATGAGGGAGTGTTAGTTGGAGATGTGACTCTTCAAGATAATTCAGAGCTTTCTATAGTGATCAGCAAAGAGTATCAGAATTTACAGATCGGAAGACGGTGTATTTCTGAAATGATACAGATGGCCAAAGAGAAAGAAATGGTTAGGGTAACTGCTCAAATTTATCCTTTTAATACTCAAAGTCAAAGAATGTTTTTGGCTTTGGGATTTCAGAAAGTAGATGAAGAGTGGTATGAATATAAGTTGATTTAGGAAAGCTGTGTATTATTTTATGTATTTAAATAATAGTCCGTATTTTATATACTAAAGAATATTAAAGTGAGAATAAACTCATTAAAAACATATAATTGAAATAGGAGAAGAAATTATCTATCTTCTATGTCTGTAACCGTTTTTTCTGCTATAATAATACTAGATAGTAATACGGGAGTTTATCATGGTTACAAAACGGTTTTTGAAAAATGTTATTGTTGCGATAGTCTCGGTTTTTATGTTCTTGGTCGTTGTTCAAGGGGCCCAAGCTCAGCAAACTGGACTCGATTACCAGAGTCTTCATCTACTGCCTTTTAATGGCAATAAGCAGCTAGTACTGGGGGATTTTGATCATTTGGGTCGTGCAACCTCCGCTCATATTCAGCTGCAGGACAAGGATGAGCCAAAGAAAAAAAGAGAACCACGTCTCAGCTATAATCCGGTTGGCTGGCACAATTATAAGATTGCTTATGGAAATAAAGGAAAGAAGGCCTGGTTGTTCCATAGAGGGCATTTGATCGGCTATCAGTTTAGCGGTCTGACCAATGAAGGGAAAAATCTGGTTCCTCTAACTGCCTGGACCAATACGGGGAATTATAAAGGGACAGCAGATAGCAATGTGGAGGGCATGCTCTACTACGAGAAACGACTCGATAGCTGGCTATCCACCCACCCCAATTATTGGCTGGACTACAAGGTGACTCCGGTCTATACGGGGGATGAATTAATTCCTCGGCAGGTGACCTTGCAATATGTAGGAATTGATCGAGATGGCAACCTTCTACCAATCAATTTAAGTAGTCCCAAAGAGTCAGTAGATGCTTATGGGATCACCACCGTTACCTTGGACAACTACTCTAAGAATGCGACCATTGACTATCTCAAGGGGACTGCCAAGCCATCTTTAGTGCCGACAGAACCAAGTAGTCAACCTCAACCTGCTAGTCCTTCTGTAGAGACGCAACCAAGTCAAGCCCCTCAACCGAGTCAAGCAGTAGAGCCAGTTCAGCCAGTCCAACCTGTCGAGCCTGCAGCACCAATTCCTCAACTAGCTCCAGTTGTTTATGTGGCCAGAAATGGGAGTGCGGATGTTTATTGGTATTCTAAAGATAGCATGCCACGAAATACCAACTTTGCGAAAGTAGTTGAAATGTCAGAAGAGCAAGCGCTAAGTCTTGGAAAGCGGCATACAAGTAAGGAATGAGTATAAGTTATTATGATAATGAGAAAGCCCAATCGCTGGGCTCTTTGTGTAGGGTAAGTACTAAATAGGAGAACTAAAATGATTGAAAATATGCTATAATAATAGGACGGAGGTAGAATATGACCTTAGATATAGATAAAGAAAAAATGATGATTATGGGTGTGATTTTTGACAACAAAAAGGTTTTTAAGAGCGTCTGGTTTGCTCTGAGCACCAATATGATTGAAGGATGGCATCCCACGGTAGAAGACGTGGAGCGACTGAGAGAAGAGGCAGTTGCATTAGGAGTTGGATAATGGTCAGAAAAATATATGATGGGTATGATTATATAGACCCTGATAATTTATACACCTATCCCCATTCATCTGTTCTCATAAATAAATTTAATGAGAAAAATGATAATAAAGCACGAGAATTAGAATATCGTTTAGTAGCAAGCCAAAGTTTAAAACTGTTTATTAATCCAATTGAAGTAAATACTGTTTCAGATATTTTAAAGATTCATAAGTTTCTTTTTGAAGGAATGTATACTTGGGCAGGTCAATACCGTCAAGTAAATATCTCTAAAAGTGGAAATGCTTTTATGCCAGTTCAGTCTTTTGATATGGCAGAAAAATTTTTAAATACCTTGCTTTCAAACTATTTACTTAACGCAAATAATAAAATTGAGATTTGTAAAAGTTTAGCTGAGATATTAGATAATCTAAATTATTTTCACCCATTTCGAGAAGGAAATGGTCGTACTCAACGAGAAGTTATCCGTTCTTTAGCTTTGATGAAAGGGTATGAATGTGAAATTTCAATTGGTTTAGATGATGATATCTATCACTTATATATGGATGGAACAGTTTATGGAGATACTAGTAAGCTCGAACAACTGTTCAATAAACTATTAACAGAAATATAGATCTGTAGTATATTTTAGTAGGAAACAGTATAAAGTGATGCTTATAAGGTAAAGTCATTGCTTCAACAAAAATCTTTAAGCCCAATTGCTGGGCTTTTTGTTTTGCAATACAATTATAAAAAGTGAGTAATCTAAAATGATCTCTCAGAATCTTGCAAACGTTTTTATAAAGTAGTATACTAGAAATAGTTTATGGAATCGTTTGCATAAATTGGTAAATGATGAAAAGAGAGTATAGTAGGAGACGAGACAGATGGAATTAACAGCGATTTATCACAGGCCTGAATCGGAGTACGCCTATCTTTATAAGGACGGCCAGCTTCACATTCGCATCCGGACCAAGAAAGAAGATATCAAACGAATTGTCTTGCACTATGGGGATCCCTTTATTTTTATAGAGGATCTTTATGAGGCAACTAAGGAAATGGACAAGGTGACGACAGACGACCTCTTTGATTATTGGCAAGTGTCGGTATCTGTCCGCCATGCCCGGATCCAGTACCTCTTTGAATTAGAGGACACAGCGGGAGAGAAGGTCTTGTACGGAGATCGGGGTGTGGCAGCCTACAACAAGGAGAACCTGGACTTCGTCATGAACGGTTTTAAGCTTCCCTTTATCCATGAGATTGATGGGTGTGCTGTTCCAGATTGGGTGGCTCAGACGGTTTGGTACCAAATCTTTCCTGAGCGCTTTGCCAATGGGAATCCAGCCATTTCCCCAGAAGGTGTTCGTCCTTGGGATGCCTCTATTGCTCCTCAAGTATTGGATTTCTTTGGTGGTGATTTGCAAGGGATCATCGATCACTTGGACTATTTGCAGGATCTAGGGATTACAGGGCTCTATCTTTGCCCGATTTTTGAATCGCCGAGCAATCACAAGTACGATACCATTGATTATTTTGAAATTGATCGACATTTTGGAGATAAGGAGACCTTCCGCCAGCTAGTGAAAGAGGCCCATGCGCGTGGGATGAAGATCATGCTGGATGCCGTCTTCAACCATATTGGCTATGATTCACCCCAATGGCAGGATGTGGTCATATACGGGGAGGATTCGATTTACAAGGACTGGTTCCATATCAAAGAGTTCCCTGTCTCCTCAGAAAATCTGTGGAATAGTCGCAACTTATCTTACCATGCTTTTGCCTTTGCGGGCTTTATGCCTAAGCTCAATACGGCTAATCCTGAGGTGAAGGCCTATCTCTTGAAGGTGGCGACTTACTGGATTGAAGAGTTTGATATTGATGCTTGGCGACTGGATGTGGCCAATGAGATCGACCATCAATTCTGGCGGGATTTCCGTAAAGCGGTCTTGGCCAAGAAGCCGGATCTCTATATCCTCGGGGAAATCTGGCATTCGTCCCAACCTTGGCTCAAGGGCGATGAGTTCCATGCGGTGATGAACTATCCCCTCTCTGAAAGTATCAAGGATTATTTCCTGCGGGGGCATAAGGAGACGCAACGCTTCATTTGGGAAATCAATAGCCAGTCCATGTATTACAGGCAGCAGATTTCTGAGGTGATGTTTAACCTCTTAGACTCCCATGATACAGAGCGCATCTTGACGACGGCCAAAGGGGATCTTCAGTCTGTCAAGTCTGCTCTCACCTTCCTCTATCTGCAACGGGGTACGCCTTGTATCTATTATGGGACGGAGCTAGCCCTCATCGGCGGCCCAGACCCGGATTGCCGGCGTGTCATGCCTTGGGAGCGCGTGTCAGCAGACAATGACATGCTGAACTTTATGAAGGACTTGATCCAGCTCCGAAAAGAAGTAGCGGGCGTTATCCAGCATGGTAAAGTGAGTCTGAAAGAAGTAGAGCCAGATGTAGTGGCAGTAGAATGGCAGCATGAAGGTCACATTCTCAAAGCCTACTTTAACCACTCTAAGAAAGAATTTGTATTAGAAAGAAGACAAGCAGATCTGATCAGCCATGGGACCATTTCCGATGATCGATTGATCATCCAACCAAATGGATTTGTTATTTATAGGGAAGATTAGTAAGAAAGAAGCCTGGAATCGAGAGATTGCGGGCTTCTTTTTATAAATAGTATCTTTATTCGCACCCTTATATTATAATAGGAGATGAGAAGGGGGGAGACGGTGATGAAGATGTTAGCAATCAATCCTATTTCGTTAAAAAAAAGAATGACAGAATTTCTGTTTGATTATCTTTTCATTTTAGCTTACCTAGTTCTTCTGTTTTTAGGTTCGATGCTTATTTACATCATCTTTTTTAATGGTGTCCCAGAGTTTACAGAAATTCAGTCGCAGTGGCTTGTATTTTTCACCTCTATTTTGCCAATCACGCTCCTTTTCACATTCTTTGATTATAAAAATGGTGGCAGTTTTGGGAAGGTAAAAGCGGGACTTGAATTGGTCTACCAGAAAAAAACAGTGCAGGCTAGCTTGATTAGAAATGTCATCAAATTTTTACCTTGGCAACTCGGTCATATGGGCACGATTCATGGTTTCTATAGTGATTTTGATGTGTTATCCATTATCCTCTCGTTTTCAGCAACTCTACTCGCAGTTTTGCTACTGGCAATGACAATGTTTAGAAATGATAAGAGGCATCTAGGAGACCTGCTAGCCCATACGCAAGTGCAACTAAAAGGTGACTAGGATGAAATGTTAGGCTGTCGATAAGAAAAAATGGAAACATAGCTAGGAAATAGGGCTATGAATGAGACTCTAGAATTCACAAATCTTTGTATGGTAAGAGACGGCGATAGAGTTCTTGTTATGGATCGTGAGAAAGAGTCTAGGCAAGGAATGACATTGCCTGGTGGTCCTGTCACAAATGTTGAGTCTTTTATGGAACCAACTCATTTTTTAACATCATTAAGAATGAGTTGCTATATTTAAACAGGGATTAATAAAACCGTTATTGAAGGATTCTATAGGAATTGTTTTGAGTGACTGGAGAAGTTAATTCTCCTAGTGTTGAGTGACAATATTGTTTTATTAAGCACAAAATAACAAATTAGACTAAAAACAAGTAAAGGTATTCATTATGAAAAAATTTTTGATATTTATTTTTACAATGTTTGGATTGATGTTAGGAATGTTAGCTATGATATATAATGAATATATTCGAGCTTATGAAGCGGCTCATCATAGATCAAGCTTTCCAGAACCGAAAGAAAATTTACTAGTACCAGTAAGTACAAGGGCATATGCAAAAGCTAAATCTTGGTCAGAGAAATCTCCTTTATCGAAGCAACAAATTAAAAATTATCTTACTAAGTATGGCAGGTATTCAGAGTATACTTCCCAGTCCGCTGTCAATAAGCTTAATATAGACTGGAAAGAGCAGGCTGTTTTAAGAGCAAAATCATATCAAAAGTTTCATTATTCAAAAGAAAAGTTAGTTGGGCAACTTGTAGATGTTGATCTATTTACTCCAGAAGAGGCTGACTATGCTATAGAAAAAGTTCATTTCGATTGGAAAGAGGAAGCTGTGAAAGAAGCGGAATCTTCTGCAAACGGTGGCAATATTTCGAAAGAAAGGTTATTAGAAATACTTGTTGAAAATAGAAAATTTACTCAAGAGGAAGCGGAGTACGCAATAGAACATGCTCAAGTAGATTGGTTAAATTAAACAATAATTTTACTATTGATTTGAAGAACTTAAAAGAGGCTGATGAATCTAAAATAGCTACGATAGAAAGTAATGAAAAGTGGCATAATGAAAATAAGGACACAATTTCTATTTATGATCGCTATTTGAACAGTGATGATTACAAAACAAGTCCAATGAAAAATATTCAAGATCAACTGAAAACATTTTTGATGGACCATCACTACTATGAGGTCGCTATTCCGCTGATTAGACAATTTAGTAAGAGTTACGATCATTATTATAAAAAACTAACTGAGGCAAGTGACTATTATTTAAAGCAAAAGGGTGATGCTCCACAGTAAATCGGAAATTAATATCCTTCATAAGATTTTACGATTAAGAGATAGAGTGAGGGATGACTTGCCCTTGCTCTATTTTTCGGTTCCTTTAGTTGTAGTTTTCACTACATAGGTGTATAATGTGTCCTTAGATAAACAAATGAGGAATTTACTATGGAATTAAAAGATTTTACAGAAAAAGAACAAGAACAAATCAACCAAGGTTTGAGTACAGCTGAGATTACTGATAAAGAAGCGGCGAAGAAGTTGCTCGCTTTAGTCCCGCAAGAATGGATCAAACGTATTCCATTCTTTGTCAGAGGGCATGCGACGACCAAGACAGTTGAGCGTGTAGCCAAGCAATCCCCTGAACTCTATGCCGTGGCTAAACGTCAAGGGGACCTTCCTGAAAAAGAAGGAGAAGAGCTCCGCAAGATTATGACAGCCATCTTTGAAGAAAAGATGAACAAACACAAGATTAAATAATCCTTTATTATTTTTTATCTCACATTGAACGAGTGATTGCAGTTGAAATGCAGTCACTTTTTTATTTACTAGCATAGAGACTTTTACACTAGTAAATAAAAATGAACAATATTTCATGGTATAATACTAATGAATGTAGTTCAAGAGGATGAAAGATTCCATTGGAAAAAAACAAGTAAAGGTAGTCATTATGAAAAAATTTTTGATATTTATTTTTACAATTTTTGGATTATTTGCAGGAATGCTAGCTCTGATGGCAATTGAGTATCAAATAAGTTATAATAAATGGATAAATTCACGTTCAGGATCACAGTTGACTAATCCTGTACAAAAATACTCTTCTTCAAGTGATGGAAATAAGGATGATTTAGAATCATCAAAACAAGAATACGCTTCTTCAAGTGATAGAAAAAATAAGGATGATTTAGAATCATTAATGAATATGTTTATGAAAAGACTATTTCCTCCAACTTTACTAGATCCAGATTATACATATGCATATGAAGAAGCTAAATCTTGGTCAAAAAAGCATTTATCGAAGGAGCAAATTAAAATTTATCTTACTAAGTATGGCAGCAGCTATTCAGAGGATGCTACTCAGTACGCTTTAAATAAGCTTAATGTAGACTGGAAAGAGCAAGCACTTTTAAGAGCAAAATCATATCAAGAGTTTCATTATTCGAAAAATAAATTGGTTGAGCAACTTATAAATATTGACAAATTTACTCAAGAAGAGGCTGATTATGCCATAGAACATGTTCATTTCGATTGGAAGGAGAACGCTGTGAAAGAAGCAGAATCTTCTTCAAACGGTGGCAACATTTCGAAAGAAAGGCTATTAAAAATACTTGTTGAAAATAGAAAATTTACTCAAGAAGAAGCTGAGTATGCAATAGAACATGCAAAAATAGATTGGTTGAATTAAACAATAGTTTTAATTTTGATTTTTATAACATATTGAAGAGCTGGACAATTTGCCAGCTCTTTTTGCTGTTTATTAACTTTTCTCATTTCGTAAAAAATAGTTGGAGCAAAGCCAGTTTTAAACTATAATATAGGAGAAGGATTATCAATATGAAAAATTTATGGTACAAATATTTTAATCAATAGAGAAGGAACCAATCTATGAAACCATCTAAAAAAATCATGCTCCTTACTAGCTGTGCTTTGGCGATCTTTGCTTTAGTAGCTTGTGGGACCAACCAAAAGCAATCCAAGGAAAAGAAGGAAACTTCCACTGTGCAGAAATCTAGTTCAGACAAGGAGCACTACAAGGGAACATACAGCAACCTCAATAGCAAGGCTAGTGTCGAAGAAGTGCGCACTCTCTTGTCTGCTTATTTGGATCAGGAGAGTGTAGACAAGTTTCTTGGTCTAGTAACGGACTATGATAGCATTGTCGGCTCGGTCGGTTTGACGGGTGACTTCAGCAAGTTCAAGAAAACAGACTACAATGTCGAGAAGATCAGTGACTTATGGACCAAGCAGAAGGGCGATTTTGTCGGGACCAACTGCCGGATCAATAGTTATACCTTGCTGAAGAATCGCATCGAGATTCCTAAGATGAAAGCGGATAGTGAACTCTTGTTCGTGGATAATGATGCCATTGACAAAGGGAAGATCTTCGATGAGGCAGACAAGGAAGTTTTTAACATTCTGTATTCACGGGTTCCGACAGAGGCGACAACGGATGTCAAAGTCCATGCCAAGAAGATGGAAGAGTATTTTTCAAACTTCAAGTTCAATGAAAATGCACGCATGCTTTCCGTTATCGTTCATGATAACCTAGACGGAAATACCCTTTTTGTCGGCCACGTCGGTGTCTTGGTTCCTGCAAAGGACGGCTATCTCTTTGTTGAAAAGCTAACCTTTGAAGAGCCTTACCAAGCCATCAAATTTGCGACCAAGGAAGATGTTTACAAATACTTGGAGACCAAATACCAGGACTACACAGGCGAAGGTCTAGCTAAGCCCTTTATCATGGACAATGAAAAATGGGTAGAGATGAAGTAGAAGATGAAAGACAGCGTGTTAGAGTTTAGAAAGATGATGGAGTATGCTCCAATTCTATATGTGCTAGTTTTCTTGCTCTTTTTCACTCTTCTCCTTATCTTGAGAAGAAGGGCAATCGCGAGACGTAGTGGTGGTCCCTTCTTTGCGCCCTTCCATATTAACCGTGAAATCTTCTATATCCATGTTGCTCTGTGTTTCAGTCGTCGCAGGATCCCACTGAAAGAGATCAAGCAAATCACCTATGCAATTTTTCGTGGACGATCTGGTGGTGGGGCTCGCTATGCTTTTTATATCGAGCTTAGAAATGGAAAGACTATTCCCTTCTTTTTTGGAAAAAGCAAGCGGAATGAAGAGCTAGTGGACAAGCTCAAACGAAATGCAGGTAGGTATGGGTTTAAGGTAGATAGCACTGGTAATTAATTGAAAGAAAAAGGAATCGCGAATGAATAGAAAGCAAGCCCTATCTATGTATTTGTTAGGGACCTTTGGTCAAGTATTAGGAGTCAGCCTTCTGGTTTGTTTTTTAAGAGCAGGAGGAGTCAAGGTTGATTTTACATCATCATTGGGGATCATCGCTGTTGCTTTAGCTGGCTTATCATCTGCTTTTTGGGGGAGTCTTGCTAGTATTGGCTACCATCAATCTAGTTTCAAACAAGTTCTCAAAGATTTTTTTCAAGTCAAAGACAGTTTATCTAATTATTGTTTAGTGCTCGTTTTCTTGCTGCTCGACTTTTTCCCCTTTATCTTTGGTGGTAAGATAACCACTCAATCGTTGGTCTTGCCAGTAGTACTCTTTTTTAAGGCTCTTCTTTTTGGTGGAGTTGAAGAAATTGGCTGGCGTTATTTCTTTCAGCCAACTTTGGAGGAAAAAATACCGTATCTTTCAGCTACTTTAATCACCTTTTTAGCCTGGTCTAGTTGGCATCTGTTATACTTCTACATTGATGGTTCTTTAGGTGTCATTCAGTTGCTTCCGTTTCTAGTAGGTTTGCTAATTAACTGCTTTATCTTATCGGCCTTGTATCATAAAACGCAAAATTTATGGCTCAGTGTCATGACCCATGCCTGTATCAATTCCTTGTCTCAGATTCTAGTGAATGAAGAGGTATGGCTATCTATCGTCAGTAAAATTCTTATTATTAGTTTAGCAATCTGGATTGCAAGAAAGAAGTATGTAACTGTAAAGGAAGAAAAATGAGCAAATTTATTTCAAAACAATCAGTCGCTATCTGGTATGCATTGACTGCCCTCCTTGCTACTTTTCTAGTAGGTCAAGTTATCCTTTTCTTTTTCCCAGATAGGAGTAGTTTGGGTGCCTCACTACTGTTTATCCTAATGAACTTGATTCCCATGATTGTGGCGGCTGTTTTTTCTCTGGTGTTGAGTGAAGTCAACTCCTTGGGTGAATTTTTCAAAAAGGTCTTTCTTCAAAAAGAAAGTCCCCTATCCTGGATCCTAGCATTCTTCATCCCCGTCATTTATTATGGGATTTCCATCCTGCTCATGAATGTTCGCTTTACTGGGAACTCCCTCTTGGCCTTCTTCCTTTATTTCCCCTGGACATTATTATATGGCGGTCTAGAAGAAGTCGGTTGGCGTTGGTTTTTACAAGATCATCTTTCCTTTAGTAAGCACTTTATACCTAAAATGATGCTTCTTTCCATTGTCTGGTTCCTCTGGCATATTCCTATCTATCAACTCCCTTGGATTACAGCAGGTTCGTCCAACTATCTCATCTTTTACCTGATGATTTTAGGGAATACCTTCCTATTTGGAGCGCTCAAGGAGTACTCGAAAGGTGCTGTTCCTTGTATCCTCGCTCACATGCTGATTGATAGTCTAGCTGTCCTTATGCTGGTTCAGAGTTCTCTTCCTCAGATTATCCTTCTGGTTATGTTCGAAATCCTAGTATCCTCTTGGCTAGTAGCAATACGAAAATCGGAAAAATAAAGTTTAACCTCTTTCTGTGAGAGTCTGTCATCTTCACCCTTTAGGACTTCAATGTAGAGTCCATAAAATGGTATAATCAGTTTAACGAAGAAACTAGAGGTAGGACCATAGTTTTAACACAGTCTGATATTTATTTACTAGGTAAGGGGGGAAAGACCATGCAAAAAACCTTTCAGTTATTGCGAAGAAGAGATATAGAGGGAGTCCGTCAGATATTGGATAAAAAGCCTGAAGAAGTCAATGCTGTTTCGGGTGACAAACCTAAAAGAGATCAAGGCCAATCCCTTCTTCAAGTCGCTATTAAATCGGGACATTTAGATATTGCGGACTTACTTATTGATAGAGGGGCAGATCTTAACTTTATTGAAGAACCTACAGAGCTGAATCCATTTTGTCAACCGGTTATCCAAACTGCCGGTGGAAGAGCTGTATTTGACTGCAGGCGCATGATCAAACGTTGGAATGGTCAATATGAGATGTATTCGTCTAAGGAAAAGGCTGACCAATCCTTCAAGGTTTTTAAAAAAATGTTAGAACTTGGAGCAGATATCTCTCAGAAGGATAGTCATGGGGGAACTTTATTGCAAACTATTTTAATAGAAACCAAGGAAGTGCTGCCATCTTATTATTGGAAAACAAAAGAAACCAGCGATAATGTCCTCATAACGGATGAATTACGACATGATTTAAATCGTATTTATGATCTATTAATTCGTTACGGTGTGACTGCGGACGAAATAGCTGTCTATCAGAAGATTCCTCTCAAAGAACTTTACCAAGACAGCCCTACCATGGAGTTCTTAAATCGGTTAGATCAGAGCAGATCTTGATAAGCATTTGAACTACTAGTTTAAAGAGCCTCGGGGCTCTTTTTGCTTGGTCTGATAGAGCTGGAAGTACTAGGAAAATGTTAGACCGAATTTTCTTTAAAAAATGGATACAAATCCATGATGAAATAGAGTATACTAGTTTATGAAAGAACAAGATTTTTAAGTACCTAATTCAGGAGGGCAGTTTATGTCTCAAGAAACTTTCATCATGGCGATTGACCAGGGAACCACTAGTTCGCGGGCTATCATTTTTAATAAAAAAGGCGAGCAAGTCAGCTCTAGTCAAAAGGAATTCACTCAGATTTTTCCGCAGGCTGGTTGGGTGGAGCACAATGCCAATGAAATTTGGAACTCGGTGCAGTCGGTGATTGCTGAGGTTTTTATTGAAAGTGGCATCAAGCCCAATCAAATAGAGGCGATCGGCATTACCAATCAGCGAGAAACGACAGTTGTTTGGGATAAGAACACGGGGCTTCCTATTTACAATGCCATTGTCTGGCAATCACGGCAAACTGCTCCACTGGCTGAAGAACTTAAAAACCAAGGCTATGTAGAAACCTTCCATCAAAAGACAGGTCTAGTTATCGATGCCTACTTTTCAGCGACTAAAGTCCGTTGGATTTTGGACCATGTTGATGGGGCGCAAGAGCTTGCGGAGAAGGGCGAATTACTTTTTGGAACCATTGATACTTGGTTGGTCTGGAAGCTGACGGATGGAGCTGCCCACGTGACAGACTATTCCAATGCAGCCCGTACCATGCTTTACAATATCAAGGAACTGAAATGGGACGATGAAATCTTAGAAATCCTCAACATTCCTAAAGCCATGCTTCCTGAGGTGCGGTCAAACTCTGAAATCTATGGCAAGACAGCGCCTTTCCATTTCTACGGTGGACAAGTGCCGATTGCAGGAATGGCGGGGGACCAGCAGGCTGCCCTCTTTGGCCAATTGGCCTTTGAACCTGGGATGGTCAAAAATACTTATGGGACTGGATCTTTCATCATCATGAATACGGGTGAGGAGATGCAGTTGTCAGAAAACAACTTGCTGACGACGATTGGTTATGGGATTAATGGTAAGGTCTACTATGCCCTTGAAGGATCTATCTTTATCGCTGGAAGTGCCATTCAATGGCTTCGTGACGGTCTGCGTATGATCGACAGTTCTCCTGAATCTGAAGCTTACGCTCTGAAGTCTCAGAACCAGGATGAAATCTATGTGGTCCCTGCCTTTACTGGTCTTGGAGCACCATATTGGAATCAAGAGGCGCGTGGTTCTGTCTTTGGGCTTACCCGGGGAACGACCAAGGAAGACTTTATCAAGGCAACCCTTCAATCCATTGCCTATCAAGTACGCGATATCATCGACACCATGCAGGTAGATGCAAAAACTCCTATCCCTGTCTTAAAAGTAGACGGAGGGGCAGCGAAAAATGATTACTTAATGCAGTTTCAGGCAGATATTCTTGGGATTGCGATTGCCCGCGCGAAAAACCTGGAAACAACGGCTTTAGGAGCAGCCTTCCTAGCAGGTCTGACCGTAGGCTATTGGAAGGACTTGGAAGAATTAAAATCTCTTCATGGAGCAGCCCAAATCTTTGAACCCAAGATGAATGAATCCCGAAAGGAAGAGCTGTACAAGGGGTGGAAGAAAGCAGTCAAAGCCACTCAAGTATTTGCGGAATCTGATGACTAAAGGGACCCATCAAACGAATAGTTTAAGAGAAGCCTTCGAAAGAAGGCTTTTTATGTAGCTTTTACAGAATAGAACAGTTATCTGTTTGGCTAAAAGCTTTACTCTATTTCACGCTTTCGTTCATTTATCACTAAATAAAAATATCATATAAATAAACTTTTTTTAAAAAATAACAGGCCAGAGTTTGACACTTTTTTCACAAAGGAGTATACTGTTAGCATAGTTTTGTCGGAAATTTATAATAGACCCCATCAAAACTAGTTGTCAACCCTTGCTGTTCTGATAGGAACGTTTGCTGGTATCGTTGATACCAAGGAGGAATCATATGTCTAAAGTAGCTATTGTCACAGGTGCTGGTCAAGGAATCGGTTTTGCAATCGCAAAACGCTTGGTGCAAGATGGCTTTAAGGTTGGAGTATTGGACTACAATGCTGAAACAGCTGAAAAAGCAGTTGCTGAGTTATCGGCTGAAAATGCTTTTGCGGTTGTTGCTGATGTATCTAAAAAAGAAGAAGTGGCTGCAGCTTTCCAAAAGGTTGTTGACCATTTTGGAGATTTGAATGTTGTCGTAAATAATGCAGGTGTTGCGCCAACTACACCACTTGATACAATTACAGAAGAACAATTTACACATACATTTGCTATTAACGTTGGTGGCGTGATTTGGGGTGCTCAAGCTGCACAAGCTCAATTCAAAGCGCTTGGCCATGGCGGAAAAATCATCAATGCAACTTCACAAGCAGGTGTTGTCGGAAATCCAAACTTGACTGTTTATGGTGGTACTAAATTTGCAGTTCGTGGTATCACACAGACTTTGGCGCGTGACTTGGCTGATTCAGGCATCACTGTCAATGCCTACGCACCAGGTATCGTCAAGACTCCAATGATGTTTGACATTGCCCATGAAGTTGGTAAGAACGCAGGTAAAGATGACGAATGGGGTATGCAAACATTCGCTAAAGATATCACTTTGAAACGTCTTTCTGAACCAGAAGATGTAGCAGCGGCTGTCAGCTTCCTTGCTGGACCTGACTCAAACTACATCACAGGTCAAACCATTATCGTGGATGGTGGTATGCAATTCCATTAAGATGAAAAAAGAGGTTGGGATCAACATCCTAACCTCTTATTTTGTGCGTTCACAATAAAAGAAACAGATATCAAAAAAACCACTCCCGAAAGGGAAGTGGTTCTGTGTTGGTTCTTATTTGAGACCGTATTTTTTGTTGAAACGATCCACACGTCCATCTGCTTGAGTGAACTTTTGACGTCCAGTGTAGAATGGGTGTGAGTCTGATGAAATTTCAACACGGATCAATGGGTAAGTTTCACCTTCGAATTCAACTGTTTCGCTAGAGTACTTAGTTGAACCGCTGAGGAACTTGTAACCAGTAGTAGTGTCCATGAAGACAACAGGGCGATATTCTGGATGGATATCTTTTTTCATTTTGCAATATTTCCTTTCTGCCATGGTCTCTTTCCGAGCCATAGATTGTTACTAAGCTAGTTTACCAAATTTCCAGGATCTTGACAAGTATTTTCACTAATTTTATTTAAATTAATGATCAAAAAAATCACCCTGTCTAAGCCAAGGTGATGATAATTTTATTATTGTTCAGATTGATTTGGATCTTTTGGTGCTTCCACTGGTTGATCAGCTTGTCCCTCAGTGTGTTCGTGTGTTTCTTTTTTGATTTCATTTACAGCAGTTTTTACAGTAGAAGTTGTCACGCGTCCAACAGATTGGGCAAATCCTTTACCAGATTCAGCAAGTTCTTCGAATGTTCCTTTAGTGATTTTACCACCTGACATCGCCAAGAGACCAGTTACAACAATAGCGATTGATGCGATTAAAGCAAGGATCAAACCAAAGCCAATTGAAACGCCATAACCATTGAAGTCAACAGCGTACTTGTTCACACCGAAGACATCGATCAATGTTACGATAGTTGAGAGAGCTCCTGCTACGATAACACCAATTGCAAAACCTTTTGGTAGTGAAGATTTTACATCGTTCAAGCAAGCAAGGACAATCGCAACGACTGCGAAGATAATAACAAACCATCCATCTCCGCGAAGGCCATTCCAGCTGTATGAACCAAAATTTCCAGCATTCAGGCTTGCCCATGGCAAGAAAGAGCTAAGAATCGCTACCACAAATGAATACCCCGTGACCAAGATAAAAAGGCTGAGAATCGGTTCTCAGCCTTCGTTCGTGCGAGCTACTTCTTGTAGCTCTTTGTAGATTTGGTCGTTTTCCTCAAGAGAGTAGGAGTTGGCTCCACTGGCTAGTGGATGGCCACCACCATTATGACGTTTGGCAATTTCGTTGATCACCTTTCGTTTGCTACGCATCCGGACACGGAAGTGACCGTCGGCCTGCTCGACAAAGATAGCCCAAACAGACACGGTATCAATGCGCCCAGGAGCCCCAACAATCGCAGCAGTCTCTGAATCACGTAGATCGAATTTCTTCAAGAGCTCTTGTGTCAAGGTCACACGCGCAGCACCATGTTCATCGATCTCAAGATGGTCATAGACATAGCCTTGAAGCTTAGCTGTTTTGAGATTGATCGTATCCATCTGACGAGCAAGGGCTGTAAAATCAAAGGGAATGCTTCGAAGAGTTGCAGCGATCTCAAAGGTCCGAGTCGAAGTAGCAGGATAAAGGAAGCGACCAGTATCGCCGACAATCCCAGCATAGAGAAGACGCGCAGCACTCACAGGAAGTTCAAGATCCAATTCCTTAGCAAAAAGTGCGATTAACTCACTGGTAGAGCTAGACTCAGTATCGACCCAAAGCAGATCGCCATAAGCATCGTCATTTGGGTGGTGGTCGATCTTGATCAGGAAATCACCATTCGTATAGCGCTTATCATCGATGCGGGGAGTATTAGCCGTATCACAGACAATCACCAAAGCTCCAGCATAGTCCTCGTCCTTGACCTCATCCATCTCAGCAAGCCAAGTCAAGGTCGGTTCATCATAGCCAGTTGCCAAGACCCGCTTTTGAGGGAATTGCGCACGCAGGAGATCCCGCAAGCCCACCTGGCTACCAATCGCATCCGGATCCGGATTCTGATGGCGGTGGATAATAATCGTGTCATAAGCTTGAATCTTTTCAAGAATTTCATTCATTACGTTCATACATTACCTCATTTTCTCTGTCAATTTTAACATAAGAAAGGCCCATCCAGCAAGCATTTATCACTAATTAGGAGCTATGGAAGCGGTTTTACAGAAGATCAATATTTTGGTAGAATGGATAAATAGATTTAGTATGGGAGGGACTAGGATGATTGAAATTAAAAGTAATGCTGATACGGCGCAAGAGTTAGCGGCTTCTTTAAAAAGTAGTGGAGATGCACTTTCGGGAGTTTCATCAGCTTCAAAAGATGAACAAACCAAACTATCTGGTAATGATGCGGCCCATCAAGCCATTGATACTGCTAAAACCAAAGCAGAAGAAATTGCAGCGGCGATTGAATCAATCGGGACCAACTTGCAAAGTGTTTCAATTGGATTTACAGCAGTGGATGAAGCGACTGCTGCGAGCATTCAATAGCTTGAAAGAGTAGGAAGATGAATCACGATCAACAACTATCGGAATTAAGAATACAAGAAGACCAACTTTCCCAAAAAGAAAGAGAAATTGTAAGAGAAAAAAGAAATCTGGAAGATGAGTTGAACCGCTTTGAGGGCTATAGGTCTGATGCGCACCGTTATTTATGGGATGCATTTGAATCCTATCCTTCCTCTAGAAATTTTTTTGACCAACTTCAAGAGGGATTTCTTCATGAATCGCGAAAAATTTCAAATAGTTATTTAGAAGAGCTGGATGAATTAGCTATTCAAAAAAGAAAAGTCGAAGATGATTTAAATGATATCTATCATGAACGGAAAAAATTAATGATTGAAAAGGAGTGTGACGATGGGAATTGAAGTTTATCGCGGTAGTTTGGATAGCCAAGCTAGTAGCACAGGTACTATGATTGAGCAACAATTGAAAGCCTATGAATCACTAGAAGCATCATTAACTCAAATAGAAAATTCTGCCTCGCGCTTGTCTGGCCAAGCTTACGACTCTTTTAGAAGCTTTGTGACAAGTGTTGTCCAGCCATTGAAGGAGGCCGGAGTAGCTTTAGCAGAAGCTACACAAGAAAGTGTGAAGAAGCTTCCAGCATCCTATCGCTCGGAGGTGGCTGACGAGGACTTACAGGAAGAAAAGTTGGTTTCTGATATTGAACAGTGTGATCGGATGATTGCTATCTTTCATGCAGAGATCAATGAAATTGCTGCTAGTAAATCGACTAGTGCTGGAGATTTTCAACGGTTGCAGAGATTACAAAGGATTCAAGGATTAAATGTATTAAATGGTATTTTTCAGGCTGCTAGAAACAAACTACAAGAAAAATTAAATAAACTCAGAGCATTTAATGCGACATCGCCAAGTATCTTCTGGGAAATTGATGTCTTAGCCCAAGCTATTCAAATAGCTGTCAATCAAATTAACGTAGCGTGGGATCCAAATACTGGAATGTATTCTATTCCAAAGGATTTATCCTGGTCAGATCTCGTAAATGAAACGATTAAGAATAAAGAGTTTGAAAATGAATATTTGCCAAAGAAACCAAAGGATGTAACAGCGTTTGAATATAACCAATTTCTTACGGGATTACGTGAACAATCAGTGAACCTTAAAAAAATAGATGGCTGGGATAAGGACGCTATCAAAGGTTATGTCAAAGGCGTTTCAAAAAGAACAGCTGATATCAAGACAGGCAGTGAGTTAAATGCAAGGAGAGATGCTTTGTATGCGGAAACCAAGGAGATTGGATCCGATATCTATACAGAGATGTACGCTAGTAGTAAACTCGATTTAGAAGCGAAAGTAAAACTTGTTCTTAAGCAATTAGGTGCAGAAACGGATGGTAATCAGTTTATGCATTTGACAAGCAAAACGCATAAGATTTCAGAGAACCTACCACCACACGGTGATTTCAACATGTATTTCAGACGTGATGTTGTAAAAGCATTCGGTGATAAACATCTTAATTACAAAGAAGATTTACTTAGGCAGCAAGTCCATTTCTTCCGCTACTATCTGGATCGTCAAGCGATTTACTATATTCGGAGTCACTACGAAGGCGCAAATGATTACGAGAAACTGTTAGCATATGGTAAAGAAAATAATATTGAATTTGATTACACAACCGGCTCTAACTACCATAATCGCTTTACTCCTAAAGATGGCTTTAAACGTCCCTATAATATGAAGGTTCAAGTCCCTCAGGGCAATTCAGCTAAAGGAAAAGATTTGAACAATGCGCGGATGGTGGAGTTTATTGTGAATTTAGATACCGGCGAGTTTGAGAGTCAATGGGATGCCTATGACAATCATAAACTAGCAGATGGTCGCTATGATTCCAATCCAGGAAAATATTCTAATGAAGAATTAAGAGAAATCGCCAATACGGAGTCCTTTAACTATGGTCCCTCAACAGGTCAAAATTCAGATGTTACTAAGTTTTACGAAGGTAAACATGGAATGCTCGATGTGGATGGCACTCCTGAACCAGCTACTCGAGTTAGAGCTAAAGAGTTATTCCGTTATGAAAAAGACTTGGGCAAAAAAGATGAAAATACAGGACATGTTGGTCAATTTGCGGATATTGTAAGGAAAGGGAACCAAGATTATGAAACATGGCAACGAAATACAAAAGGAATGTCAGAAGAAGAAAAAGTGGAAGAGTATAATAAATTTAAGAAATCTCTTAATGGCAGTGCTGATAATAATACTGGCTATTATGACTATACTCAAAGTCAATTCTATCCGAAAGACCACCAGTAGTGCGTATGATATTTTACAGAAACAGAGATTTGTTTTGGTACAAGATAAAAATGACTGGGGAAAAGAGTGGAGTACTGGAGTAGGATTTGATTTAAAAGATAAGGAATTGTACAATTCGTATTTTGCAGTTATTAAGAGGAATAAATTATATGGTGGTTATGGAAATTATGGAACTAAAGAAATGTACCAACGTTCTTTTAACAGAGAAATATCATCCATTTTAGTTAATCTGAAAATTTCACCAGATGAAATCAAAAAGAATAATTATCAAATTACACGCTCACCAGATTCTTTAGTAAATAAAGAATTATTGAAAGAGGAATATCCGCCAGAATTTGAAGGTAGATATTCTATCAAGGATAGTCAGTTTTCCAAAGTTCGTATCACCTACAACAAAGAATTCTTACCCACTAAAATCGAATGGTACTATAAGGGTGAAGAAGGCCTCAAATGGTACACTTGGCGCACCTATTCGTATCCCTTCAAAAATAAGGCTAATTTTGATAAGAAATTAGATGAAGAAATTAAAACTATTAAAGCAATTCAAGAAGAAAACGAGGGCGATTAGGTTGAATCGGTCCAAATTCTTGAAACGTGTCCCTTCTTTCAGCTTATCGGGAAAGGTTTCGTGCAAAATGCTTGAAAAAGTGGTATAATACGGGAAATAGCTTTTGGGAGGAAATTATGACTGTAGCGAAGATTGTTTTTGCTAGTATGACTGGAAATACTGAAGAAATCGCTGATATCGTAGCGGACAAATTCCGTGATCTTGGTGTCGAAGTAGATGTGGATGAGTGTACAACTGTGGATGCGGAGGACTTCCTTGATGCGGATATCGCAGTAGTAGCGACTTATACATACGGCGATGGAGAGCTTCCAGATGAGATCCAAGATTTCTACGAAGATTTGGCTGGCCTTGATCTCAAAGGCAAACTTTACGGTGTTGTAGGATCAGGTGATACCTTCTACGATGAATTCTGTAAAGCAGTTGATGATTTCGACCGTTGCTTCGCTGCGACTGGTGCTGAAAAAGGTTCTGAGTGTGTCAAAGTTGATTTGTCTGCAGAAGACGAAGACATTGAAAAATTAGAAGCCTTTGCAGAAGAACTTGTAGCAAAAGCAAATTAATGACAAAGAGGCTGGATAGATGGATTACAGCCTCGATTTATATCCAAAATAAAGAGGAGACACATGGATTTAGATCAGATTCGTAAGGACATTGACCAGATCGATCAAGAGCTTGTAGCCTTGCTGGAAAGACGGATGGTCTGTGTCGGTCAGATTGTAGAATATAAGGAGCAGCAGGGCTTGCCAGTGCTCGATCAAGGAAGGGAGAGAGAAGTGCTTGAGAAAGTCGGCTCTCTCGTGACGGATGAGCAGTATCGGGCGACTATTCAAGCTCAGTTTCAAGATATGATGAAGCGCTCGAGAGATTACCAAGAGGAGGTGAGGGTGCGTGACTAGTCTATCGATCAAGCAAAAAGCACAACAGTATGTGGTCCTAACAGGTATGGCTCTTTTCATTGGACTCTTGGTTGGTGCCATTGACATGATTTTTGGTCAAGGTCTTCTTCTGATTGGAGATTTCCGAAGTCAGCATTGGCCCTTGATTCTTTTTCTAGCCATAGCGGGTCTTGTCATCGTTTATCTTTATAAACGTTTTGGTGGCAAGGCTTCAAAAGGGATGGGCCTCATCTTTGATGTTGGACACGCGCGTGAGGAGAAAATCCCCTTGGTCTTGGTGCCTTTGATCATGCTGACGACCTGGATGAGCCATCTCTTTGGTGGTTCGGTCGGTCGGGAAGGTGTAGCGGTCCAGATCGGAGCGACCCTTTCGCACCGTTTTGCCCGTCATATCAAGATCCCAGATGCTTCGCGTATCTTTCTCATGACTGGGATGGCAGCCGGTTTTGCGGGGCTCTTTCAGACGCCGCTCGCAGCAACCTTTTTTGCCCTTGAAGTCTTGACAGTTGGGGAGTTGCAGTTGATGGCTCTCTATCCAGCGCTCATTGCCTCAATCGTGGCTAGCTTCACCTCTCATGCCCTTGGTTTAGAGAAATTTGCTGTGCCACTAAGAGAAACGCTGAGCTGGACACCAGAGACCTTGATCAAAGTTGCCATTCTTGGCCTGGCTTTTGGCCTTGCTGGGAAACTCTTTGCAATTAGCCTTTCCTGGTTGAAGAAAACGGTCGCTCAAGTCTTGCCCAATCCTTATATCCGGATTGCCCTTATAGGGGCCGGACTCAGCTTGGTCCTCTTGACCCTCCAGCTGACCAAGGTCGGCACTTATAGTGGACTTGGAACCAATCTGATTGATGTAGCTTTTCATCAGGGCAGTGCGCAGAGTTATGACTGGATCTTGAAGCTCCTCTTTACCGTAGTGACGATCTCTGCTGGATACCAAGGAGGAGAAGTGACACCGCTCTTTGCGATCGGAGCTACACTTGGAGTCTTTCTTGCTCCGATGTTAGGTCTACCAGTCTTAGTCGTGGCCGCTATCGGATATGCCAGTGTCTTTGGCAGTGCGACGACGACCTTGCTCGCACCGATCTTAATCGGAGGAGAAGTCTTTGGCTATGCCAACCTGCCATTCTTCGTCATTGCTTGCGCCATCGCCTATTGCCTACCAAAAGAGTGGAGCATTTATTCCGGTCAAAAAGTTGCGAAAAAGTAGAGAAAAGAGCTTTACAAACCTGAAATTATCTGATATGATAGTTTCTGTGCGTAATGGAAGCACAAAAATACAGTTTATCCGCTGAGGGAGGTCCCTCAAGATTGACGAAGATAGGAGAATAAAATGAATCCATTAATCCAAAGTTTGACTGAAGGTCAACTTCGTACTGATATCCCTGCATTCCGTCCTGGTGACACTGTTCGTGTACACGCGAAAGTTGTCGAAGGATCTCGTGAACGTATCCAGATCTTTGAAGGCGTTGTTATCGCTCGTAAAGGTCAAGGACACACTGAAATGTACACTGTTCGTAAAATCTCTAACGGTGTCGGTGTTGAACGTACATTCCCAGTACACACTCCACGTGTAGAAAAGATTGAAGTTGTACGTTACGGTAAAGTACGTCGTGCGAAATTGTACTACCTTCGTGCATTGCAAGGTAAAGCAGCTCGTATTAAAGAAATCCGTCGTTAAGACGAACAAGGAGGCGGGAGTGATCTCGCTTCTTTTTTTATCGGTCCCCTTAGTTCAATGGATATAACAACTCCCTCCTAAGGAGTAGTTGCTGGTTCGATTCCGGCAGGGGACATAAAGAAAAAGGAACTCGTGCATGCGAGTTCCTTTTTTGTGTAAGAAAGAAGTTAATAATAGATGGAATATCTCCATATAATGAATTGATTTTTGAGGAAGGAAGGAGTAAAATGTAGTTAATATAATGACTAATTAGGGATAGATGAAAATAGGCACAAAAAAAGCACCGAATCGGTGCGCACTTTTTCAAGTTGGATACGGACAAAGCCTTATTTTAACTTGCTGTGTTGTTTCGAATAACCCCAACACTATTATTCTACAACTTTATCATCGCAAATGCAAGACATAAAGGAGAAAATTATGAAAAAACCATATTCAATTGGCTTAGATATCGGTACAAATAGCGTAGGCTGGGCAGTTATCACAGATGATTACAAAGTTCCAGCAAAAAAAATGAAGGTTCTTGGGAATACCAACAAGGAGTCTATTAAGAAAAACTTAATAGGTGCACTTCTTTTTGATGCAGGAAATACTGCTGCAGATCGTCGGTTAAAAAGAACTGCCAGACGTCGCTATACAAGACGTCGGAATAGAATTTTGTATTTACAGGAAATATTTGCTGCAGAAATGAATAAAGTGGATGAGAGTTTTTTCCATCGCTTAGATGATTCATTCCTAGTTCCTGAAGATAAGAGAGGAAGTAAATATCCAATTTTTGGAACCTTAGAGGAGGAGAAAGAGTATCATAAACAATTTCCAACCATTTATCATTTGAGGAAGATTCTTGCAGATTCGAAAGAGAAAGTTGATTTGCGTTTAATCTATTTAGCTTTGGCACATATTATTAAATATCGTGGGCATTTCTTGTATGAAGACTCATTCGATATTAAAAATAATGATATTCAAAAAATCTTTAACGAATTCACAATTCTCTATGATAACACTTTTGAGGAAAGTTCACTTAGCAAAGGAAATGCACAGGTAGAAGAAATTTTTACCGATAAGATTAGTAAATCTGCTAAAAGAGACCGTGTCCTAAAACTATTTCCTGATGAAAAATCAACGGGTTTATTTTCTGAGTTTTTAAAATTAATTGTTGGGAATCAAGCTGATTTTAAGAAACATTTTGACTTAGAAGAAAAAGCTCCACTACAATTTTCTAAGGATACTTATGAAGAGGACTTGGAAAGTTTGTTGGGGCAAATTGGGGACGTATATGCTGATCTTTTTGTTGGGGCTAAAAAACTCTATGATGCCATACTACTAGCAGGTATATTATCTGTTAAAGATCCTGGGACAAAGGCTCCACTATCTGCTTCTATGATAGAACGTTATGACAATCATCAAAATGATCTTTCAGCATTAAAACAATTCGTAAGAAGAAATCTTCCAGAAAAATATGCTGAAGTTTTTTCAGATGATTCTAAAGATGGATATGCTGGATATATTGATGGAAAAACTACTCAAGAAGGATTTTACAAATATATCAAAAATCTCATTTCTAAAATTGAAGGAGCAGAGTATTTTCTTGAAAAAATTGAACGTGAAGATTTTTTGAGAAAACAACGTACTTTCGATAATGGTTCAATTCCTCATCAAATTCATCTTCAAGAAATGAATGCCATTCTCCGGCACCAAGGAGAATATTATCCATTCTTAAAGGAGAACAAAGATAAAATTGAACAGATCCTAACATTCCGTATTCCTTATTATGTAGGCCCATTGGCACGTGGCAATAGTGATTTCGCTTGGCTTAGTCGAAACTCTGATGAAGCAATCCGACCATGGAATTTTGAAGAGATGGTTGATAAATCAAGTTCTGCTGAAGACTTCATCCACAGAATGACTAACTATGACCTGTATTTGCCAGAAGAAAAGGTTCTGCCTAAGCATAGTCTTCTGTATGAAACTTTTACAGTTTATAATGAGTTGACAAAGGTGAAATACATTGCTGAAGGGATGAAAGACTATCAATTTCTTGATAGTGGACAGAAGAAGCAAATTGTCAATCAATTATTCAAAGAGAAAAGAAAAGTAACTGAAAAAGACATCATTCATTATCTACACAATGTTGATGGATATGATGGAATCGAACTAAAAGGAATTGAAAAACATTTTAACTCTAGTCTTTCTACTTATCATGATTTGCTCAAGATTATCAAAGATAAAGAGTTTATGGATGACCCTAAAAATGAAGAGATTTTTGAAAATATCGTCCATACTCTCACAATCTTTGAAGATCGAGTGATGATCAAACAACGCCTTAATCAGTATGATTCTATCTTTGATGAAAAAGTGATCAAAGCACTAACTCGTCGGCATTATACTGGTTGGGGAAAACTTTCTGCTAAACTGATTAACGGTATCCGTGATAAAAAAACCAGCAAAACGATTCTTGATTATCTGATTGATGATGGTTACAGCAATCGTAACTTTATGCAGTTAATTAATGATGATGGACTTTCTTTCAAAGAAACTATCCAAAAAGCACAAGTGGTTGGTGAGACCAATGATGTGAAGCAAGTTGTCCAAGAACTTCCAGGAAGTCCTGCCATTAAAAAGGGAATTTTACAAAGTATTAAAATTGTTGATGAACTTGTCAAGGTTATGGGCCATGCTCCGGAGTCTGTCGTAATTGAAATGGCGCGTGAAAATCAGACTACTAATAAAGGAAAAAGTAAGTCACAACAACGCTTGAAGACACTCTCAGATGCTATTTCTGAACTCGGAAGCAATATTCTAAAAGAACATCCAACGGATAATATTCAACTTCAAAACGACCGTCTCTTCCTTTACTATCTACAAAATGGGAAAGATATGTACACTGGAGAAGCTCTTGATATCAACCAATTGAGCAACTATGATATTGACCACATCATTCCACAGGCCTTTATAAAGGATGATTCTCTTGATAATCGTGTTTTAACTAGTTCAAAAGATAATCGTGGTAAATCCGATAATGTTCCAAGTCTTGAAATAGTTGAAAAGATGAAAGGTTTTTGGCAACAATTATTAGATTCTAAATTGATTTCAGAACGTAAATTCAATAATTTAACCAAGGCTGAACGAGGTGGATTAGATGAACGTGATAAAGTTGGTTTTATCAAACGCCAACTAGTTGAAACACGACAAATCACAAAACATGTTGCACAGATTTTAGATGATCGCTTCAATGCAGAAGTGAATGAGAAAAACCAAAAGCTTCGTAGCGTTAAAATCATCACTTTGAAATCAAATCTAGTTTCCAACTTCCGTAAAGAATTTGGATTATATAAGGTACGGGAAATCAATGACTACCACCATGCACATGATGCATACTTAAATGCAGTGGTAGCTAAGGCTATTCTTAAGAAATATCCTAAACTAGAGCCTGAATTTGTCTATGGTGACTACCAAAAGTACGATCTTAAGAGATACATTTCAAGAACCAAAGATCCTAAAGAAATTGAAAAAGCAACAGAAAAGTATTTCTTCTATTCAAATTTATTAAATTTCTTTAAAGATAAAGTATATTATGCGGATGGCACTATCATTCAGAGAGGAAACGTTGAATACTCTAAAGATACTGGCGAGATTGCTTGGAATAAAAAGCGTGATTTTGCTATTGTCCGTAAAGTGCTTTCTTATCCACAAGTGAATATTGTTAAAAAAACTGAGGAGCAAACTGGAGGTTTCTCTAAAGAATCTATATTACCTAAAGGGAATTCTGATAAGTTAATTCCAAGAAAAACTAAGAATGTTCAATTAGATACTACGAAATATGGTGGTTTTGATAGCCCTGTTATTGCTTATTCTATTCTATTAGTTGCTGATGTAGAAAAAGGAAAATCAAAAAAATTAAAAACTGTTAAGTCTTTAATTGGCATCACTATAATGGAAAAAGTTAAATTTGAGGCAAATCCAGTTGCTTTTCTTGAAGGTAAAGGGTATCAAAATGTTGTTGAAGAAAATATCATACGGTTACCTAAGTATAGTTTGTTTGAGCTTGAAAATGGGCGGAGACGGATGCTAGCAAGTGCCAAAGAACTTCAAAAAGGAAATGAAATGGTGCTTCCATCGTATTTAATAGCCTTACTTTACCATGCTAAAAGAATTCAGAAAAAAGACGAACCAGAGCATTTGGAATATATCAAGCAACATCATAGTGAATTTAATGATTTATTAAATTTTGTATCTGAGTTTTCACAAAAATATGTACTTGCAGAGTCCAATCTAGAGAAAATTAAAAATTTATATATAGATAATGAACAAACTAATATGGAAGAGATTGCAAATTCATTTATCAATCTGTTGACCTTCACTGCATTTGGTGCTCCTGCCGTCTTTAAATTCTTTGGAAAAGATATTGAAAGAAAACGCTACTCAACTGTTACGGAAATTCTTAAAGCTACCCTTATTCATCAATCTCTCACAGGCCTTTATGAAACTCGGATCGACTTGAGCAAATTAGGAGAAGAGTAATGGGCTGGCGTACAGTAGTTGTAAACACTCATTCTAAATTAACCTATAAAAACAATCATTTAATTTTTAAAGATGCATCTCGGACAGAACTAATCCATCTGTCTGAGATTGATATCTTACTTCTTGAAACAACTGATATAGTCTTTTCGACCATGCTTGTAAAACGGCTTATTGATGAGAATGTGTTAGTGATCTTTTGTGATGATAAAAGACTTCCAACTGCCCATTTAATGCCTTATTATGGACGTCATGATTCAAGTTTACAATTATCTAAACAGATTTCTTGGAATGAAGAAACTAAAGGTTTTGTATGGACAAGCATCATTTCTCAAAAGATATTGAATCAAGCAATATATTTAGGAAGTTGTGGTTTTTATGAAAAATCACAATCTATCATAAAGTTATATGACGGGTTAGAAATTTTTGATCCAAATAATCGAGAAGGACATGCTGCGCGAATATATTTCAATACCTTATTTGGAAATGATTTTAGTCGTGAGCAAGATAATGATATCAATGCTGCATTGGATTATGGGTATACTTTATTAATGAGCATGTTTGCGCGTGAGATTGCGTTATCAGGCTGTATGACTCAGCTAGGATTGAAGCATGCGAATCAGTTTAATCAATTTAACCTCGCAAGTGATATTATGGAGCCGTTTCGACCAATTATTGATCGTATTGTATATGAAAATAGAGGTTCAGAATTTGTAAAGATCAAAAGAGAATTATTCTCGATATTTTCAGATACTTTTCAATACAATGATAAAGAAATGTACTTAACGAATATTGTCAGTGATTATACGAAGAAAGTCATTCAGTCATTAAATAATCCTGAGAAAGGGGTTCCTGAGTTTAGGATATGAGTTATCGATATATGCGAATGATTTTAATGTTTGATATGCCAGTTGAAACAGCAGAGGAGAAGAAAGCCTACCGTAAATTTAGGCAATTTCTGATTGATGAAGGATTTATCATGCATCAGTTTTCTATCTATAGTAAGTTGTTGCTAAATAATTCAGCAAATAATGCAATGATTGAACGATTAAAAAACCATAACCCTAAAAAAGGGAGTATTACATTGCTGACAGTTACGGAAAAACAGTTTTCCCGTATGATTTATTTATGCGGTGAAAGAGATACAAGTGTAGCAAATTCAGATTCACGTTTAGTATTTTTAGGAGAGGAATTTTCAGATGAAGATTAATTTCCCTATATTAGATGAGGCAATAACGATATCAAATGCTACCTTCTTAGCTCTTGAAGATCAGCAAGTATTTTCAGAACTTGTGAAGCAATTTTATCAATACAATGGTGATAGTGATTTAAAGATATTTGACTCTCGTCTGATATCATTAAAAGAATCCGAACTTCTGGTAATAACTGATATTTTAGGCTATAATTTGAATTCAATTTCCATGCTAAAATTGATTCATACTGATTTAGAAAATCAATTGAATGAAAAACCAGAAGTGAAGTCAATGATAGAGAAATTAGTCGTAACAATTACGGAATTATTAGCTTATGAGTGTTTGGAGAATGAATTGGATCTAGAATATGATGAAATCACTATTCTAGAGTTGATCGAAGCATTAGGTGTTAAAGTAGAAACAATAAGCGATACTGTATTTGAAAAGTGCATGGAAATTGTACAAGTTTTCAAATATCTATCTAAAAAGAGACTCCTTGTTTTTATAAATGTAGCTGCTTACTTATCAGAGAACGAAATTGAAAGTTTAATAGAATATATTGGATTAAATCAATTATCTGTCTTATTTTTAGAACCAAGGCAAGTCTACAATTTTCCCCAATTTATACTAGATAAAGATTATTTCTTAAATGCTGAAAATATGCTATAATAGCAGTAATGACGGGATTCAGACGGACTGAAGTCTAGCTAGGACGAATGGCGCGATTACGAAATTTCGAAAGAAAAATCATTCTACGAGGTTTTAGAGCTGTGTTGTTTCGAATGGTCCCAAAACATCCATAAAGCACTACTTACACGAGCATCTGTTTTAGAGCTGTGTTGTTTCGAATGGTCCCAAAACTCTCGCAGAATCTCGCAAATGCTATCGTTGGTTTTAGAGCTGTGTTGTTTCGAATGGTCCCAAAACCGGAAGATTTAAATATAAAAATCATTGACGGTTTTAGAGCTGTGTTGTTTCGAATGGTCCCAAAACGATGCTAAGGCTAGCATCCGTGAACGTGCTGTTTTAGAGCTGTGTTGTTTCGAATGGTCCCAAAACTTTGACCATTTCGTACGATACATTCAATGTGTTTTAGAGCTGTGTTGTTTCGAATGGTCCCAAAACTTCAATACCTGTATATATGGACCCGATGGAGTTTTAGAGCTGTGTTGTTTCGAATGGTCCCAAAACGTTACCTCCAGATGATTCCCCACCGTCTTTGTTTTAGAGCTGTGTTGTTTCGAATGGTCCCAAAACATTACTTGAATCCGTTTCAAATGTGCGCATGTTTTAGAGCTGTGTTGTTTCGAATGGTCCCAAAACTACACCTTTCTTGTTGTATGCTCTACAACTGTTTTAGAGCTGTGTTGTTTCGAATGGTCCCAAAACAAATACTGATCAGGTTGAAACATGGGACCGGTTTTAGAGCTGTGTTGTTTCGAATGGTCCCAAAACGCTGCAAATAATAAATAGATAAAGTTTTGTGTTTTAGAGCTGTGTTGTTTCGAATGGTCCCAAAACATTTGCTAAGGGCCTTGGAACGATTGCTAAGTTTTAGAGCTGTGTTGTTTCGAATGGTCCCAAAACGTTATCAAGAAGTCAGTATCGACTGGCTAAGTTTTAGAGCTGTGTTGTTTCGAATGGTCCCAAAACGCGATTCGGGCGCCTGATACGGTAAAATCAGTTTTAGAGCTGTGTTGTTTCGAATGGTCCCAAAACGTGGACCGAAGCAGGAGATAAAGCCAAGGAGTTTTAGAGCTGTGTTGTTTCGAATGGTCCCAAAACTGCCTTTGGGATAATCCAGCGATTAGCCCTGTTTTAGAGCTGTGTTGTTTCGAATGGTCCCAAAACACTAAAAGCCCTTATAAGATCATACATAGAGTTTTAGAGCTGTGTTGTTTCGAATGGTCCCAAAACGTAAAACGCTAGTTATTGACACGATCGATTGTTTTAGAGCTGTGTTGTTTCGAATGGTCCCAAAACCCAGTTGATCGGTAGCCTCGTTCAAGGCGTGTTTTAGAGCTGTGTTGTTTCGAATGGTCCCAAAACGTGTCATGTACACGAACCACCGGCCAGCATGTTTTAGAGCTGTGTTGTTTCGAATGGTCCCAAAACATGTCATTACTGAGTTCGACAAGATGAGCAGTTTTAGAGCTGTGTTGTTTCGAATGGTCCCAAAACCTAGTGTCTGGTAGCGTTCCGGCTTTCTTTGTTTTAGAGCTGTGTTGTTTCGAATGGTCCCAAAACAAAGAAAGTTCAGAAGTCGCTTCCAACTCTGTTTTAGAGCTGTGTTGTTTCGAATGGTCCCAAAACATTCGGGCGTACTTGCTGATATTCAGTTAGGTTTTAGAGCTGTGTTGTTTCGAATGGTCCCAAAACACTTTTTCCATCGTCAGTCTCAGAAATAAAGTTTTAGAGCTGTGTTGTTTCGAATGGTCCCAAAACAAGAAGATATTGATTTTATTACAGCGGTATGTTTTAGAGCTGTGTTGTTTCGAATGGTCCCAAAACACGACCTTCTACAAGGTAACCATTGATACCGTTTTAGAGCTGTGTTGTTTCGAATGGTCCCAAAACCATCCGTGGAGGAAGACTGACAGCAAATTCGTTTTAGAGCTGTGTTGTTTCGAATGGTCCCAAAACCATCTAATAGGGCATTTAGCGGGTCAATTTGTTTTAGAGCTGTGTTGTTTTGAATGATCCCAAAACTTATTTTTTGTATGATATAACAGAATATTTTAAAAATGAAGGTTTTTTCTATGGAAGGTGATGTGTTTTTTGATTATTATTTAAAATCACTTAGGTTTTATTTTGGTGATAGGTGTAAGGAAATTGGATTTATAAAATTTTTCAAAGATGAAAACAATAGTTTTATTACTATAGAGGATTATGTTTTGGAATCATTTGTAGTATTGTCAAATATTTTGAGTACGGATAGGATTGTGTTTTCTTGTGGAATTATTCATAGTAAGGGGGTAGTTACTGGAGTAGAAGTATGTATGAATGTATCAGAGTTAGAGAGATTAAATAAATTGTATAAGATATAGTTTTGATGAATATTAAAAAACATAAGGGTATTTATCTACGTGGGATGTGTGGAGTGATAGGATTAATGTTTCCTAGTTCTAGAGCTCTGTTGTTTTGAATGATCCCAAAACAAGAAAAACAAAAAATGATTGTCTAGGAGCTCGATACATTGAGCTTCTTTTTCTTTAGAAATTCAAATCATAATTTTACAGACTTTTATGTCATTAATTTATTTCCCCCCTCCGCTTTTTCTTTGACTCTCCTTTCTTATTTTTCTAAAATAGTAGGTATGTGAAGGGAGATTGATATGAAAAAAGGTTTGGTAATTGTGCTTTCTGCTTTGGTCTTGGCTTCGTGTGGTCGTCCTCAGAGGACGGTGTCGCCTAAGAGTTCGGATACCAAGCAGACCAGCACTTCGGAAAAGAAACAGTCTGGTATGGATTTGAAAGCCATTAAGGCTAAGGACTACTCGAGTATCAAGGGGACTTGGATCGATGGTCGTGGCAATGAGCTGGTCTTTGATGACAAGGGCTTGGTCAGCGAGGATGTTGAGCTTGATGCATCGAGCTTTAAGCAGAAGGACCAGATCGCTGAGATGACGGTTAGTGCCAAGTCGGGTGTTGGTGGCTACGGTCTCTTGCTCCTTCCAAAAGGTCAGAAAGCGGGCAAAGACGATGCTTCGGATAAGTCTAAGGATCGGATCTGGGC
The DNA here is from genome assembly GCF_023109675.1 of Streptococcus parasanguinis. GTDB lineage: Bacteria > Bacillota > Bacilli > Lactobacillales > Streptococcaceae > Streptococcus > Streptococcus parasanguinis_I. The sequence continues at coordinate 200,617 of NZ_JALDUR010000002.1, forward strand.
TGGTCAGTCACCGGCTTATGGCGATGATGGCAATTTCTATTATCGCAAGAAAGAGCAGCCGAAAGATCGGGAACAAGCTGATACAGATGATAGCAGTAGTACGTCTAAAACGAGTAAGGCTAAGAAGTGGAATACTCGCCCGGATGGCGAGGTCAAATCTTCGAAGAAGGCAGATCAAAATGATTATCCAGGCTACACCGATGCTCAGGTCGAAGCTGCGCGTGTCTGGGCTTATGTGATCAAGTCTGTACCGACAGAATTGAGTATTAATGAAAAGAGTGCTGGTACAAAAATTTACTTTGGTGGGCTAGGAGTTGACTATCCTAAAGATGTTCGTCAGCTGTTTACACCAATTTCTGCAGAAGGTCATGTGACTTATGCATCCAACGGTGATGGGACAGTGACGATCTATCCTGTACCGAGCCACTGGCAACAGTCTGCGGATGAGCTTAATAGTGAAGAGTTTATGACGCAATTTACCCAAGGGATCTTGGACCATGCTGAAACGGTGACTTTGCCAGATGGGGATCCAGACATGATTCGCCAGATTCTTGCAGTACTGAAGTAAGAGAGATTATGGTAGAATAATATTAGATAAAAATTTTTTAAACTATTAAAGTTCTAATGACCTATTAGGTTATAAGATTAAAGGTTTGGAATATCTTTTACAGGAAGCTTATGCAATTTTGGTCAATTACAGGTCGTTTTCTACTTGTAAAAATAAAAGGAGAAAATCTATGAAAAAAACTATGTTTGCAACAATGACCATTCTCTCGCTATTTCTGTCATCGTGCGCGCAAAAAGAAGTGAAGAATGAAGACAAAAAAGAGCAGTCTACTGAACAGAATGTAAAAGATTCTACAAAGGAAAGTAAAGAATCAGTGGTCAAAGGGATGAATCAAGCCCCTACCTCATTGGTTGGAAATGAAAAACCTAATGTAGTATTTGCTTATATGCTTCAAAATCAAATCAATGGCGAAATTGAGATGGCGAAAGTGTATTATAATGAAGAGTATGTGATCCTTGTCTTCTCTGTATCAGAAAATATGCTATCTTTAGCAAATATAAATCCAAAAGATTATTGTAAGACGCTTTTTGATTTAAAAGAAGAGATAGTAAAGCAATACAATGCAACTCAAAACAAACCGAGCAGTATAAAACTTAAAATATATGATAAAGATGAGAAGCTCTTGGCGACGGAGGAAAATGGAGCGTTGGTGATTAAGTAACTAAATTTAGTCAAACATTTGTCGCCATCTACGTTTTATATTTTTCTCACTAATCCACATTTATTGTTTTTTTAAGCTGATCCTGTTACAATGATAGTACTCGGAAAAGACTGGGCTTCCAGCCTTTTTCATTTCACTTTAGAAAGGTCTTTTATGAAACGCAAATCGATTTTGTTTCTCTATTTACTCTTGCTAGCGATCGGCCTAGCCTATGAGACCCAGTCACTGACAGAAGGCTGGATGTCTGGTAGTCAGTATGGGATTGTGGGACTTTCTACCCTGATCCTTTTGGTCTATGCGCTTCCTGCTGTCTGGGCCCTCTTTCATTTTGCTAAGAAGTGGAAGTTGTCTTGGGTACCGGTTCTCTTTTCTCTATTAGGTGGGGGCTTTGTTGCCGGTTGGTTGTCTAGCTTTGCCAATACCTATTTCCATGACATGATTCAAGCGATCGCTCCAAATAGCGACTTTTGGAACCAGTACGAGAGTGCCATCGCTGCGCCTCTCTTTGAGGAACCCTTTAAGTTGATTCCGATCTTCTTTGTCCTCTATTTGTTCAGTGTTCGTCGCATCAAGTCGATATTCCTCTTAGCTATTGCGTCTGGTCTTGGCTTCCAGATCGTAGAGGACTTTGCCTATATCCGTCAGGATCTGCCGGAAGGTTTCTCTTACACGGTGTCAGGGATTCTCGGTCGTGTGGCTAATGCGCCCATGTCTCACTGGGTCTACACAGGTCTTGTTATGCTAGGGCTCTTCTTGATTGTCCAAGCAAGCAGAGGACGCAAGGATCTACGTCTATCAGGCTGGGGATATTTAGTAGCAGGGTTTGGACTCCATTTTGTTGGCAATTCACCCTTCTCACAAATCGTGACCGAGTTGCCGATTGCGATTCCAGTCTTGAATGCTACGGGGCTCTTCCTAATCTACCAAGCTTATCAAGACGTCGAGCGATTAGAACAAGCAAAATAAAACAAAGAAAGAATGAGAGTGGGACAGAAATCGGTAATTCGTTAGAATTCGATTTCGTCGTCCCACCTCCGCACAGTTGAGTAGGGCTGTAAAAGCTGATGAAATCAGCGTAGTAGAGCCCACTCAACCACTGCGTCTTGCTCGACAATCCAAAAATAATTAAGAGGCTAGGACTTTTGTCCCAGCCTCATTTTTGTTATTTTCCAAGACAGAACTGGCTGAAGAGTTGGGTGATGAGCTCATCTGGTGCAGCATCCCCAGTGATTTCTCCGAGGATTTCCCAGGTGCGGGTGAGGTCGACTTGAAGCAGGTCTACCGGCATACCGAGGGCCAAGCCTTCGTTGACCGCTTGCAGGCTTTCAACAGCTTTCTCGATAAGGGAGATGTGACGGGCATTAGAAAGATAAGTCGCATCTTGCTCAACCAGCCCAGCATTTTCGAAGAAGAGGGCGTTGATCCGGTCTTCGATTTGATCGATGTTTTGGTTTTTCAGAACGGAAATCTTGATATGATCTTCCGGCAGTTGGTCGATTTCGATCTTCTCTGGGAGGTCGACCTTATTGAGGAGAATGATACGGTTGCTGTCTTGAGAGATTTCAAGGAGTTGGCGATCTTGATCAGTCAAGGGTTCGCTGGCATTGAGGACCAGAAGAACCAGATCAGCTTCCTTGAGGGCTTTTTTCGAACGTTCGACACCAATTTGCTCGACGATGTCTTCGGTTTCCCGGATCCCGGCTGTATCGACTAGCTTGAGGGGAACCCCGTTGATGTTGACGTATTCCTCGATAACGTCACGGGTGGTTCCTTCGATATCGGTCACGATAGCTTTTTCTTCGCGAAGAAGATTATTGAGGAGGCTGGACTTGCCGACGTTTGGTCGACCGATGATAGCAGTAGAGATCCCTTCACGCAAGATCTTACCGCGACGGGCAGTCTTGAGGAGGTTGGTCAAGAGGGCTTCAAATTCACTGGTCTTTTCCCGGATGATCTCAGTGGTTGCTTCTTCGACATCATCGTACTCAGGATAGTCGATGTTGACTTCGACCTGGGCCAGAGTATTGAGGATCTCTTGGCGCGTGTTGTTGATGAGGTCAGACAGTGAGCCATCGAGTTGCTTAACGGCGATGTTCATAGCCTTGTCGGTCTTGGCGCGGATGATGTCCATGACGGCTTCGGCCTGGGTTAAATCGACCCGACCATTTAGAAAGGCCCGCTTGGTAAACTCACCAGGCTCAGCCAAACGAGCTCCTTCACGGATGACCAATTGCAAGATTTCATTGGTTACGGCAATCCCGCCGTGGGTGTTGATCTCGATGATGTCCTCACGGGTGAAGGTCTTCGGCGAGCGCATGGCTCCCACCATGACTTCGTCAAGAATCTCGTCCTTATCAGGATCCACGATATGGCCGTAGTTGAGCGTGTGGCTCGCCACCTTGCTTAAGTCTTTTCCCTTAAAGATTTTTTGCGCAATGGCAAAGCTGTCGGTTCCGCTCAAGCGGACGATTCCGATAGCCCCTTCACCGAGAGGAGTCGAGATGGCAGCAATGGTATCAAATTCTTTAGTAATCATGTCATTTCTCTTTTCCTGTAGATTCATCTCTATTCTATCGTAAAGTCAGCGGACGGGCAAGATTTTGCTTTTAGAACTAAAAGATGGAAAGGTTTTCAAATAATTAGTGAAATCTCTTTCAGAATATGCTATACTGTAATAGAATATAAAAGGAGGTCTATGATGGTAAACCTAAAAGAACAGGTAGGAATTAAAGCGGCTGAGTTTGTCAAAGACGGCATGATTGTCGGTCTCGGTACAGGGTCAACTGCTTATTATTTTGTGGCTGAATTGGGTCGTCGCATCAAAGAAGAAGGCTTGCAGATCACAGCTGTCACAACGTCGAGTGTGACCTATGATCAGGCTGAAAGTTTAGGCATCCCGCTCAAGGCTATCGACGATGTCGAAGTGGTCGATGTGACAGTGGATGGCGCAGATGAAGTGGATCCTCAATTAAACGGGATTAAAGGGGGCGGTGGGGCTCTCCTCATGGAAAAGATCGTCGCAACCAATTCAAAAGATTGCATTTGGATCGTGGATGAATCCAAACAAGTCGCAACTCTTGGGGCTTTCAAACTTCCAGTGGAAGTAGTGCAATACGGAGCTGAAAATCTCTTCCGTCACTTTGAGCAAAAAGGTTACCATCCTGCTTTCCGTATCGCGGATGACCAACGTTTTGTCACCGACCAAGGCAACTTTATCATTGACTTGGATCTCAAGGTGATCGAGGATGCAGAAGCTCTGGCCAATGAACTGGATCACACCGTAGGCGTCGTAGAGCACGGTTTATTCTTGAACATGATTTCAAAAGTGATTGTAGGGACACCAGATGGTCCTGTCATCATAGAAAAATAGAGAGTGGGACAGAAATCGGTAATTCGTTAGAATTCGATTTCGTCGTCCCACCTCCGCACAGTTGAGTGGGGCTGTAAAAGCTGATGAAATCAGCGTAGTAGAGCCCACTCAACCACTGCGTCTTGCTCGACAATCCAAAAACAATTGAGAGGCTAGGACTTTTGTCCCAGCCTCGGATCAAATAACGGCTCTCTTCTTATAGGGATATGGTATAATATAGCTAGTTTAATAAAGGAAAGAGGCAGTATATGTCAAAATTTAAACGCATGCACTTAGTTGTGCTGGATTCAGTTGGGATCGGTGCTGCACCAGATGCCAATAACTTTGTCAATGCAGGAGTTCCAGATGGAGCATCTGATACATTGGGTCACATCTCTAAAACCGTCGGTTTGAATGTACCAAACATGGCCAAAATCGGTCTTGGAAATATTCCTCGTGAAGTACCATTGAAGACTGTGCCAGCTGAAAGCAACCCAACTGGTTATGCGACAAAATTGCAAGAAGTCTCTCTTGGGAAAGACACCATGACTGGTCACTGGGAAATCATGGGGCTCAACATTACAGAACCGTTTGATACTTTCTGGAATGGTTTCCCTGAAGAAATTTTGACTAAAATTGAAGAATTCTCAGGACGTAAGGTCATCCGTGAAGCCAACAAACCTTATTCTGGTACAGCGGTTATCGATGACTTTGGACCACGTCAAATGGAAACTGGCGAGTTGATCATTTATACATCAGCAGACCCTGTGCTTCAAATCGCAGCTCACGAAGACATCATTCCTTTGGATGAACTCTACCGTATCTGTGAATACGCTCGTTCCATCACTTTGGAACGTCCAGCTCTTCTTGGTCGAATCATTGCTCGTCCTTATGTTGGGGAACCTGGAAACTTCACACGTACAGCCAACCGTCGTGACTTAGCTGTTTCACCATTTGCGCCAACTGTTTTGGATAAGTTGAACGAAGCGGGTATTGATACCTATGCAGTTGGTAAGATCAACGATATCTTCAACGGAGCTGGTATCAACCACGATATGGGCCACAACAAATCAAATAGCCACGGTATGGATACCTTGATTAAGACCATGGGACTTCCTGAGTTCCAAGAAGGGTTCTCATTTACCAACTTGGTAGACTTTGATGCTCTTTACGGTCACCGTCGCAATGCTCACGGCTACCGCGATTGCTTGCATGAATTTGACGAACGCTTGCCAGAAATTATTGCAGCTATGCGTGAAGATGATCTCTTGATGATCACTGCAGACCACGGGAATGACCCAACCTACGCTGGTACAGACCATACGCGTGAATACATCCCATTCTTGGCTTATAGCCCATCTTTCAAAGGTAGCGGCTTGATTCCAGTTGGCCACTTTGCGGATATCTCAGCTACTGTGGCGGAAAACTTTGGTGTTGAGAAAGCCATGATCGGAGAAAGCTTCTTAGATAAATTGGTCTAAGATGATGCTCTTTGCTCTCCTCGTAAGAGGAATCAATGTTGGCGGCAAAAACAAGGTCGTGATGGCAGAACTTCGAGAAGAGCTTCAAACGATCGGGCTGGATGGGGTAGAGACCTACATCAATAGTGGCAATATCTTCTTTGAATCTGCTGGTTCTAAAGCAGAATTGGTGGATTTGCTGGGACATTTCTTTTGTGATCACTACCCCTTTATCCAGTCTTTTTCTCTCTTTTCAGCTGAGGACTATGCGCAAGAACTCGCTGCTCTACCAGCCTGGTGGCAGGAGGATCTGGCCCGCAAGGATGTTCTCTTTTACACAGAAGGCCTCGATCAGGATGCTGTCTGGGAGCTGGTCTCTTCTTTTTCGCTCGGTGATGAAATCATCCATCGTGGGAATCTAGGGATCTACTGGGGCAAATACTCAGAAGAGACCTATACAAAGACCGCTTACCACAGACAAGTCCTCAAGATGCCGGATTACCGTCTTTTGACCATTCGCAATGCCAATACATTTGACAAAATTGGCCAATTTTTAAGGAAATCATAAAGGAGATATGCAATGACATTATTAGCAAAAATCAATGAAACAGCTGCTTTTTTGAAAGGCAAAGGAATGGAAGCACCTGAGTTTGGCTTGATCCTTGGATCAGGTCTTGGAGAACTGGCTGAAGAAATCGAAAATCCAGTCGTAGTAGACTACTCTGAAATTCCAAACTGGGGTCGTTCAACGGTTGTCGGCCATGCGGGTAAATTGGTTTATGGTGATCTTGCTGGACGCAAGGTTTTGGCCCTTCAAGGACGTTTCCACTTCTACGAAGGAAACCCACTAGAAGTAGTGACTTTCCCAGTTCGTGTCATGAAAGTTTTGGGATGTGAAGGGGTTCTTGTTACCAACGCTGCCGGTGGTATCGGCTTTGGTCCTGGTACTTTGATGGCCATCACAGACCACATCAATATGACTGGTCAAAACCCATTGATCGGTGAAAACTTGGATGACTTTGGTCCACGTTTCCCAGATATGTCAAAAGCCTACACTCCAGAATATCGTGAGACTGCTCATAAAGTAGCAGACAAATTGGGTATCAAATTGGATGATGGGGTTTATATCGGTGTGACTGGTCCAACTTATGAAACTCCAGCTGAAATCCGTGCGTTTAAGACACTTGGCGCAGATGCTGTCGGAATGTCAACCGTTCCGGAAGTCATCATTGCAGCACACTCTGGTTTGAAGGTTCTTGGTATTTCATGTATTACCAACTTTGCGGCTGGTTTCCAAGAAGAGCTCAACCACGAAGAAGTGGTAGAAGTGACAGAGCGCGTCAAAGGCGACTTCAAAGGATTGCTGAAAGCGATTCTTGCTGAACTCTAATCCAATGAAAGTACGACTCCAAAGTCTGCCCTACGGACTGAGGTTACTTCTAGCTACTTTATCCTTGGGAATAGGAACAGGTCTGGTCGGAATTGCCTGTCATTATCTACTAGAAGGAGTGCAGGGACTGGCCTTTGGCCAAGCTAGTTCCGATTTACTCCATCAATTCCAAGAAGCTGGAGGTCTCCGTAGATTTCTGGTCTTGTGTGTGACTGGGTGCTTGGCAGCTGGCTTCTGGTATCTCCTGCAAAGGCGTTATCAGATCCTGTCTATTCGCCAGCAAATGGACTTACCTGGAGACAGGGAACCAGCGCCCTTAGCCCACCTCCTTCATGCAGGGATGCAGGTGGCAATTGTCGGAGCAGGTGCATCGGTCGGAAAAGAAGGAGCCCCACGTGAGATCGGGGCTCTTCTAGCTGGTCGCTTGGCGAAGGGATTCTCACTAGCTCTCAAAGAGCGAAAAGTCTTGATCGCCTGTGGGGCTGGAGCTGGTTTGGCTGCGGTCTATCAGGTCCCCTTTGCCAGTAGCTTATTTGTCTTTGAGACCTTAGGACTCGCCTACAGTTGGCAGAACTTTCTACTGGTTTTGACCAGCACTTATCTGGCCACCTGGGTCGCTCAGTCCATCGTTGGTCAGGAGGCCATTTATCACCTGTCCGCAGTTTCATGGTCGGCTAGCAGTTTCTTACAGGCTATTGTGATTGCTTTCTTAGTCACTCCCTTGGCTCTGGTCTTTGCTTTCCTCGCCAAGCGGGCTAGTCACAAACGGCGGAAGGACGGGACGATTCTTTTGGCTCTTCCTCTAGCCTTTCTAGTCTTGGGGAGCCTAGTAGCCTTTTTCCCTATCTTTATGGGAAATGGCCAGGTACTAGCGCAAGCCCTCTTATCTAGCCAGTCGATTCCTTATCTTCCACTGACTCTTGCAGTGAAGGGGCTTCTGGTTTATCTCCTCTTGCGCAATGGTGCCTATGGGGGAACCTTGACACCATCATTTGCCCTTGGGATTGGATCTGGCTATTTAGTGACCTTGCTTTTGACAGCCCTTGGGATTCATCTGGATCCTGCTCTAGGGATGTTACTTGGAGCGACCGTCTTTTTAGGAACGACCCTAGAAGCTCCTTTAACAGCTATTGCCCTAAGTCTTGGATTTACAGGCCAACCTTTGAGTTTGACAATCCCGCTTGTACTTGCGGCTGGTTTGTCTTACGTGATTCGAAAAAGATGGGAGAAGAAATAATGAAGGTACATTTTGTACTGCATGAAACCTTTGAAGTACCGGGCGCTTATCTAAAATGGGCGCAGGAGCGTGGTCATCAAGTGACCACGACCAAAGTCTATGAGAATGAAGCTTTACCAGAGACAGTGGATGAGATTGACTTCTTAATTGTGATGGGAGGTCCTCAATCGCCAGATGAAGATCGGGAAGCTTTTCCATACTACGATCCTCAGGCAGAGATCGAACTGATTCAAAAGGCCATGAAGGCAGATCGTTATATTGTTGGAGTCTGTCTGGGTGCCCAGCTCCTGTCTGTTGCTTATGGAGCGGAGTATGAACACAGTCCAGAACGTGAGATTGGGGTTTATCCTGTGACCTTGACGCCTGAAGGACTTACAGATCCACATGTCGGTGAGTTTGGAGAAACTCTTGAAACTGGCCACTGGCATGGCGATATGCCAGGATTGACAAAAGATGCTGTTGTTCTTGCGACCAGTCAAGGGTGTCCACGTCAGATTATCCGCTTTAGTCCGAAACATTATGCCTTCCAAGCTCACTTGGAATTTGATCCAGAAGCAGTCAATCTCTTGATTGCTGCAGACGGGGAAGATGTTATAGAAAAACAAAGTCAAAAATTGACCTTTGTTCAAAAACCTGAAGCCATTCGTGCTTACGATTATCGAGAAATGAATGCCAAACTCTTTACGTTTTTGGACTCATTAACAAAATAAATATAAAAGAAAGGTAGAGCATGTGTTCTAATTTGAACACGAGCGGAAAGCTCGGAAAATAGATAATCTGACTGAGAAATCAGGATTTCTCGTCAGATTCCTAATTTTCAGTCGCTTTCTGGTCGCTCTCCTAATTACTCAATAAAAAAAGAAAGGATGGGTTTACCGTATTCGCTGAACTGAATACGGGCGGAGAACTGTGTAAAAAAGATAAACTGTCTAGCATCTGCGATGCGTCGTCAGTTTCCTATTTTTACTTTGTTCTCTGTCGCCCTTTATATCTTAATTATGTCTATCCATATTGCTGCTAAGCAGGGTGAAATTGCTGATAAAATTCTTCTTCCTGGGGATCCTCTTCGTGCGAAATTTATTGCTGAGAATTTCCTTGAAGACGCTGTTTGCTTCAACGAAGTCCGTAACATGTTTGGTTACACGGGTACTTATAAAGGTCACCGTGTATCTGTCATGGGTACTGGAATGGGAATGCCATCCATCTCCATCTATGCGCGTGAGCTGATTGTCGACTACGGTGTGAAGAAATTGATCCGTGTGGGAACGGCTGGTTCTTTGAATGAGGATGTGCATGTTCGTGAATTGGTCTTGGCACAAGCTGCCGCAACCAACTCAAACATCATCCGCAACGACTGGCCTCAATACGATTTCCCACAAATCGCTAGCTTTGATCTTTTAGACAAAGCTTACCACATTGCCAAAGACCTTGGCATGGCGACTCACGTCGGCAATGTCTTGTCATCAGATGTCTTCTATTCAAACTATGGTGAAAAGAATATCGAGCTTGGTAAATGGGGTGTGAAAGCTGTAGAAATGGAAGCGGCAGCCCTTTACTATCTTGCTGCTCAACACCATGTTGATGCGCTTGCTATCATGACGATTTCAGACAGTTTGGTTAATCCAGATGAGGATACAACTGCTGAAGAACGTCAAACTACTTTCACAGACATGATGAAAGTTGGTCTTGAGACCTTGATTGCAGACTAATGGCAAAATTCCTTCATGATGAATGGCTCTACGATCTCCAAAATTATCACTACAGCCGGGCTCTGCGATCTATCAAGCAGCAGGAAGAAGTACCGGATTTGTTGGTGAGCTTACTGCAGTTAATGGCGGAGCGTCGAGAGCTTAATATCCAACCCGTCATGAATCAAAAGTTGAGAACTGAGTTGCTAGAAGCGACTGGTTTTCAGCTTTTTTGGCATGAAGATCCAGAAGACGAGCAGTTGGCCAACTACCTTTATGACTTAGAGGCGAAGTTGCGAAATGAGCAGATTATTGACTTTGTTCGTGCCGTTAGCCCAGCCATCTATCGGATCTTTATGCGATTGATTCAGTTGAAAATTCCTGATATTACCAACTATATTCATAACTCCAAAGAATCGAGTTATGACCGTTGGAAGTTTGAGAGCCTGCATGCGTCTGACAACCCTATCCTGCAGCAATTCCACAGCGAAAGTGTGGTCAATTCGTCCAGTTTGACGGAGTTGATTGCGCAGTTGGACTTGCCAGATAGCGTCAAAGTTGCGGCCCAACAATTGCGGGAGTTAGAAAAATCAGTTCGCAACCCCTTGGCCCACTTGATCAAGCCCTTTGATGAAGAAGAGCTCCATCGGACGACGGGTTTCTCTTCTCAGGATTTTATGAAGAATTTGATTGACCTTGCAAGCTACACAGGCATCCATTATGATCAAGCTAACTTTTATTTTGATCAGGCCAATGCTGTCATGGAAAAGCTACTAAAGGAGAAGTAGATGGATAAGATTGCTCAACTACAGGAGATGATTGATCAGAGTCAACGGATCGTGTTTTTCGGAGGGGCAGGAGTTTCTACAGAGTCAAATATTCCAGATTTTCGAAGCTCAGACGGTGTCTATAGTGTTCAGGTGGGGCGGCATTTGACAGCTGAGCAATTGGTCTCCCATACCATGTTTGCGCGCTATCCAGAGGACTTTTTCGACTTTTACAAGAAGTACTTGCTCTACCCAGATGCCAAGCCCAATGCTTCCCATCAGTATTTGGCTCGGCTTGAAGATACAGGTAAGCTCCAGGCAGTTGTGACACAAAATATTGATAGTCTCCATGAAATGGCTGGTTCTAAAAAAGTTTTGAAGCTCCATGGCAGCGCCGATCGCAATTACTGTACGGGTTGCCAGCGATTTTATGATTTGGAGGCCTTTCTAGCTTTAGAAGGCCCGGTTCCACACTGTCTGGACTGCGGCAAGGTGGTCAAACCTGATGTGACCCTCTACGAGGAACCTCTCGATATGGACGTCTTTAGCCAAGCAGCCCAAGCAATCCAAGAGGCTGATCTCCTGATTATCGGTGGAACTTCCCTTGTGGTCTACCCAGCGGCTAGCTTGATCCAGTATTTTCAAGGGAAGAAGCTGGTTGTCATCAATAAAACCAGTATCCCTCAAGACAAACAAGCAGACCTGGTTATTGAAGGGAAAATTGGCCAAGTATTTTCACAATTAAGACAATAAAAAATATCTGAGTGAACATGAGACACTCAGATATTTTTTATTTATCAAACTTCACTTCCTCAAGCAAGTACTCGATGAATTTTTCTCCCATTTTTGAGAGAGCTGTTTTTTCATGTTTGATGTAGACCAACTCGATTGTGTCTTCGATATCAAGGGGAATGGAGACGATGTTATTTCCGTTGAGATTGCTGTTGAGGATCCCGGTCGCAATGGTGTAGCCATCCAGACCAATCAAGAGATTAAAGAGGGTCGCCCGGTCACTGACAACGATGGATTTCTTATGATGCTCTTGAGAGAGAATCTCTTCTGAGAAGTAGAAGGAGTTGTGGGTTCCTTGGTCATAGCTAAGGTATGGGAAATCTTCCAGATCTGACAAGTGGACGATCTCCTTCTTGGCAAGAGGATTGGTCTTGCTGACAAAGATATGAGGTTGCGCTGTAAAGAGGTGGGTGGCAATCAGGTGATTATCATCCAGCATCTTAGAGAGGACATCTCGGTTGTAGCTATTCAAAAAGAGTACGCCAACTTCGCTTCGGAAATTCTTGACGTCATCGATGATCTCCCAAGTTCGCGTCTCCCGTAGGAAGAGCTCGTATTTTTCCATGTCGCTTTTCTTGAGGAGAGAAACGAAGGCCTCAACCACGAAGGCGTAGTGCTGTGAAGAGACACTGAAAAGCTCACGAGAACCCACGGGATTTTTATAGCGCTCGGATAAGAGGTCGATTTGCTCCACCACCTGGCGGGCATAAGAGAGGAACTCCATCCCATCGCGGGTCAAAGTGATCCCTTTAGGATTCCGGATAAAGATTTCAATTCCCATCTCATTTTCCAAGTCCTTGACGGCATTGGAAAGGCTAGGTTGCGTGATGAAGAGTTGTTTTGCGGCCTCATTCATAGAGCCGGTTTCGACGATTTTGATAATGTATTGTAATTGTTGTATTCTCATGCTTTTATTTTAACATAAAAGAGCGCGTTTTTCCCGTAAAATGTGGTCTTTCAAGGACTGTATCAGAGAATAAGACAGGCTAGAATAGGTAATAGAAATTAGGCTAGATCAAATAGTTAAAAAATAGAAGATTGGAAACAAAATCTACATCTGGGGACTGATTTTGATGGAAAAATACAGTTTTGCCTTGCTGAAGGTAAGATCTGATTGATAGAATGGTAAAAAATTGATTGAGGAGATCTTATGAAAAAACTCGTTTCCTGGTATAAGAAAAAGGATAAGGAATTGGAAACCCATTTCACAGCTGGTCTGTTGCAGATCAATTTTGTGACCAATGCTCTGATTCTATTGGCCTTTTACATCTATTTGGTTATTAGTCAGTCGCTCTACGCAATAAAGGATCCATTCATTCAATTTAGTGTTTGGGAGGTCATTGCCTTCACCATGGAGATCTTTCCTTACGGTTTGACTCTGGCCCTCTTTGTCCCCAATATTTTTGTCATCATTTATGGGATTGGTCGGTGGTCTAGCCTCCAGTTCAAAGAATCTGAGGAAGAAGCTCTCGAAGATCCTGATTTGTTTGAAGATAGAATTCCAAAGGAAGGAGAAGGGACAAGAGAAGATGACGCATTCCTTATGAAAGAAAGGCAAGAATCACCTAGTCCTAAGCCTGTCAAAAAGAAAAAGCAACAGCCTACCATTGTTCTTTGGTTTGGACTCTTTGGTTGCTTTCTCGAAGCGATTTTCATTTACATCGTCAAGGATATGACCTTTTACGAATGGAATGAGCCTTTGATCAATTCTCAGAAGCATGCTCTGATCTGGTCAGGTGCCTATCCAACCTTCTTCACCTTTGCTGCTCTCTCCTTACTAGCCTTGATCATCTATTCCTATCGGGATGCGAATTCACTCTCGCCGCTAGCGAACGTCTTCTGCATCAGTGGCATTCTAGGAGGAGTGGTTCTCCTCTTAGTTTTTGATAATCAACTGCAGGTAGCAAGTTTTCACACCTTTTTCTTACTGATCTATTCCATCCATCTCTTATGGGTTCGCATTAAGGAGTGGCAGGAAGATCGAACAGAGATAAGCTATGAGAATCGTCTACTTCAATGGCTCCATCAGCTCTTAAACAAGTCACGGAACTGGCCTTGGCTAGCGGTTTTGCTTGCCCTTCCGACGCTGGCTCTCATCGTCCTCATTCTCATGCTCTTTGGGCAGCAGCCTGATTCCATGATCAAGGCCTGGACCAATACAGCTGACTGGGCCTTCTCACAAAAGATCCCTCCTCAGAATCTCATCATTGATGAGCACTATCTCTGTACGGTTGCGGCTGGTGGGCATGAAAAAGTTGTCAAACCCCAACGGATGGGAGTCCGGCACGGTCATCCTGTTGTGGTGAATCGCCAGCTCTGTATTGCCAATGCCTTTGAGCAGGTGCTAGAAGAAAAGACGCCACGATTCCATCACTTCTTGCGTCGCAATTATGACCGCTATGGCTATCCCTTTGCCAAACATATCAAGAAGAAATGGGCTATGGACCTGATCTATTACCTGATGAAACCCTTGGAATGGCTCTTTTTACTGGTTCTTTATCTAGTTGATCGTAAGCCTGAAAATCGAATCGCTTTACAGTATATTCCACCGGTACCAGAAGGGTTTTCTCCTGAGACAGATGGGAAATGAGCGGAGCCATCGGCTTCTACTTGACAAGCGACAAGGAGAGCGATATAATGAGACAAATTTAACCTTTAAGAGGTCCAGAGAGGCCTGCAAGGAAAGACAGAAAAAAGATCAGCGGACGGAGTCTAGCTGATGATTTGTAGGGCCTTGCTTTTGCGAGGTCTTTTTTGCTGGAAGAAAGAAGAGGAAATCAATGGTCAGTGACAGTTGTAAAAAACGCTTTGGCAAAATCATGATGGAGGAGATGGAGCTGGTCGCTCAAGAAGAGATCGCTCCTCGCATCTATTCTATGATCTTAAAAGGGGAAATGGTGGAGCAGATGCTGCCAGGTCAATTCCTTCATATCCGCGTCCCTGATGGGTCTAAGCTCCTTCGCCGTCCGATTTCAATTTCTGAGATTGATCCTGAGACACAGACGTGTCGTTTGATCTACCGCATCGAAGGTGGGGGAACAGCTATCTTTTCCCAATTGCCAATCGGTAGCAAACTAAGCGTGATGGGGCCTCAGGGAAATGGCTTTGATCTCACCAATCTCGGCCAAGGTCAGAAAGCCTTGATCATCGGTGGCGGGATCGGTGTTCCTCCTTTGGTCCAAGTGGCCAAACAACTTCATGAGCAAGGGGTAGAAGTTGAAGTGGTTGTCGGCTTTGCGACCAAAGAAGCTGTCATTTTGGAAGAAGAGCTTTCTCAGGTGGCTCATGTCACTGTAACGACAGACGATGGGACTTATGGCACTAAGGGCTATGTCTCAACCATCGTTGATCAGATGGACCAGGAGTTTGATGCTATCTATTCTTGTGGAGCACCTGGCATGCTCAAATATGTCAATACCAAATTCCATGACCATCCTCGCGCCTATATTTCTATGGAATCGCGTATGGCTTGTGGGATGGGTGCTTGCTATGCCTGTGTAGTGCATCTGGAAAATGAAAGTCAGGCAGCTAATAAGCGCGTGTGTGAAGACGGACCGGTCTTTGAAACCGGTACGATTGTGATGTAGGAGGACCTTATGACAGCAAATCGACTAGCCGTATCCTTACCTGGTTTAGACTTGAAAAACCCGATTATTCCGGCATCTGGCTGTTTTGGCTTTGGTCAAGAATATGCCAAATACTATGACTTAGACCTGCTTGGATCCATCATGATCAAGGCGACAACTGCTGAGGCTCGCTTCGGAAATCCGACTCCACGAGTTGCTGAGACGCCTGCCGGCATGCTCAATGCTATTGGTCTCCAAAATCCAGGCGTAGACGTGGTCCTAGCAGAGAAACTCCCTTGGTTGGCTCAACATTATCCAGATCTACCGATTATTGCCAATGTAGCTGGCTTCTCCAATGAAGAGTATGCAACGGTATCAGGCAAGATCTCGAAAGCGCCAAATGTCAAAGCAATTGAGCTCAATATCTCTTGTCCAAACGTAGACCATGGGAACAACGGTCTTTTAATCGGGCAAGTTCCTGAATTGGCCTATGCGGCTGTGAAAGCAGCGGTAGAAGCATCCTCCGTCCCTGTCTATGTCAAATTAACACCAAGTGTAGCAGACATCACGCAGGTCGCAAAAGCAGTAGAAGATGCAGGGGCGACCGGCTTAACCATGATCAATACCTTGGTTGGGATGCGCTTTGACCTCAAGACTGGTAAGCCTATCATTGCTAATGGAACCGGAGGCATGTCGGGTCCAGCTGTTTTCCCAGTTGCTTTGAAACTCATCCGCCAGGTTGCCCAATCCACTAAACTTCCGATTATCGGAATGGGAGGTGTGGATTCAGCAGAAGCAGCCATTGAAATGATGATTGCAGGAGCCTCTGCGATTGGAGTTGGAACCGCTAATTTCACCGATCCTTATGCTTGTCCAACCATCATCGAAGATCTGCCACAGGTCATGGATCGCTATGGTATTGACACCCTTGAGAACTTCCGAAAACATGTACGGGAAAATCTACTGTAAATCCTTGACTTTTCCCAAATATCGTACTACAATAAATAAAAACCTTTAAAGCAGTCCAGAGAGGCTCCTAAGGTCTAGACGGTGAATCATGGTAGTTGTTCCTACCTAATTTTCGTGTAACCTTGCCTCGTGCAAGGTTTTTTTGTAGACAAAATGATCAATCAAAAAAGGAGTAATCCATGCGTGAAGAACGTCCTATTATCGCCCTTGACTTCCCAGCTTTCGAGGATGTCAAAAACTTTTTAGAGCATTTTCCAGAAGACGAAAAATTATTTGTAAAAATCGGAATGGAATTTTTCTATGCAGTTGGTCCTGAAATTGTACATTACCTCAAAGGGCTTGGACACAGCATTTTCCTTGATTTAAAATTGCATGATATCCCAAATACAGTCAAATCAGCCATGTCCGTACTGGGGACCTTCGGAGTAGATATGGTGACAGTTCACGCAGCTGGTGGTGTAGAGATGATGCGCGAAGCCAAGGCAGCTCTTGGTGAAGGAGCTAAATTGGTAGCCGTGACCCAGTTGACTTCTACCAGTGAAGAAGACATGCGTGATTGCCAAAACATCCAAACAACGGTCCAAGAGTCTGTAGTTAATTATGCTCGCAAGGCCCAAGAAGCAGGCTTGGATGGCGTTGTCTGTTCAGCCCATGAAGTAGCCTTGATCAAGGATGCCACTTCATCAGACTTTGTCTGTGTCACACCAGGGATTCGTCCTGCTGGAGCTGAAATCGGCGACCAAAAACGGGTCATGACCCCACAAGAAGCTCATAAAATTGGATCTGACTATATTGTCGTTGGACGCCCAATCATCCAAGCAGAAAACCCATGGGACGCTTACCATGAAATTAAGAGACAGTGGAATAGTTAAGAACGTCTAAGAAGCTATGCTTCAAGACGTTCTACGGAAAGTCCGATGGGATCTTTCCTAAACTATTCACTAACTTAGTTGAAAAAAAATGATCGTTTCTTTCAACTAAGTGTCGGAATTTAAAAAGTCCTATGGGACCTTCCCTAACGCATTCACTAGATTACAGAAGAGAAAATGATCGTTTCTCTTCTGTGATCGTCGGAATAATCGGAGCCCGATAGGGCCTTCCCTAAACTATTCACTAGATTTAGAGGATAAAAATAATCGTTTTATCCTCTAAATCGTTGGAAGACTAATCGCTACTAAAGTAGCTCTACGGGAAGTCGGATGGGATCTTCCCTAACGCGTTAACTAACCTTTAATGTTGTTGTTTAAATCTAAAAATGATTTAATTCGTATATGATTAAAATCGTAAAAAAGGAGTCGTCATGTCATTAGCTAAAGATATTGCTAGCCATCTTTTGAAAATTGAAGCGGTTTATTTGAAACCAGAAGAACCTTTTACTTGGGCATCTGGGATCAAGTCCCCTATTTATACAGATAACCGTGTAACCCTCGCTTATCCAGAAACTCGTACCTTGATCGAAAATGGATTTGTAGATAAAATCAAGGAAGCTTTCCCTGAAGTGGAAGTGATTGCAGGTACAGCAACTGCAGGGATTCCTCACGGAGCCATTATTGCGGACAAGATGAATTTGCCATTTGCCTACATTCGTAGCAAACCAAAAGACCACGGTGCTGGAAACCAAATCGAAGGCCGTGTACCACAAGGTCAAAAGATGGTCGTAGTGGAAGATTTGATTTCTACTGGTGGATCTGTCTTGGATGCTGTCGCAGCTGCCAAGCGTGAAGGAGCAGATGTCCTTGGTGTCGTAGCTATCTTCACCTACCAATTGGAGAAAGCTGATAAGAAATTTGAGGAAGCTGGCGTTCAACTTGAAACCTTGTCTAACTATACAGAATTGATTCATTTGGCAGAAGAACAAGGTTACATCACTTCTGAAGGATTAGAGTTGTTGCACCGTTTCAAGGAAAACCAAGAAACTTGGCAAAATAAATAATAACACGGAAGCGTTTCTAACGCTTCTTTTTTATACTCTTTTCACTAGTTGGTGGTTAACTTGAATCTCAAAGTAAAATCCGGTATGATAGTAGTAATTGTTTTTATGGATGAAGAAAAAACTATTTTTAAGGGAGAATAAGATGACGAAAGAAGATTATTTGCAAATGAAGAAGGAATTTAAAATTAGATTTACAATTATTATCGTCCTAGGTATAATTGCTAGTGTATTTTATATTCAGATATTGCTTAGCCACTCTCGTGAAGTGCCCTTTTTTATAACCTGTCTTGGAACTCTCACCTTCATCAATCAGTCATTGATTGCACCTGTCTTTTATGAGAAAAAAGCAGCTGAGAAGGAACATCCAGAATGGAAGAATTTATCAACAAAAGGAGTAGAAATTCCTCAGGAAGAAATTCAAAAACGAAATGGGATATCGATTCTATCTTTCATCATTGTAATTATTGGTTTCTTCATGTTCTATCGTCCTCTTCCGACAACAGACGCAGGAACTGAAGTGATCAAAACCTATCGCGAGATCCAGTCTGTGCCAGAAAATTCAATAGAAAAAAGATCTAGCACAGTCTCTAATTTAACTCCGAAAGACGTTCAAACCTTGCAAGAATTGAAAGAAGAAATCGAATCCAATGCCCCATCAGATTCAAATTCACTGGATCTTAATAAAGCAAAAGATCTTGCAGAAAAAGCACAGCAACAGAATTGGTTGAAAAGAGGAGAGTAAGATGACTTTTCAAGTGGTTTGAATTCAACTAGTTTATGTGAAAGGGTAAAAAACAAATGACAGTAACAACATTCTGGCTTAGTTTGGGAATCTTGACCCTTGTTTTCTTGATCATGCTGCTTATCTTTTACACCTTGTATCGCCGTGAAATAAAAGTGAAAACAGAATCAACCGCAAAAGTTCTGGGAGAAGTAGTTGCTTTTGATTCCAAAAATCAACTGCTTATTTCTCTGCCTGTGGTGGAGTATCAAGTCGAGGGTGAAAGATACCAAAAGACCTTTACCTACGCTTATTTCAGAGAGACTTCTTCTAAGTCAAGACAAACCAATGTTTTCGATAGAACCTATGTTCTTGGGGCAGGTAAAAATCTGGATTTGCGGATGATATTCCCAATTGGGTTTCCTATGACAGTCTTTTATAATCCAGTCGACCCACAGATTGGTTTTGTCGAACGGTATGCCGGCTTAGTCGGTTTCTATAAAATCGGAATGACTCTAACGGTTGGAATTTATCTTGGGTTAGTATGCATTCTAGCTTTGTTAGGTTGAATTGTTCGGACCCATCTTAAATAAAAAGCACATTCATATATATTTGGTTGAATGAGAGGATTTTCAATGCTCACAAAAGGAACATGTTTTAATATCAGTTTGAATGGGAAAAGGCCTCTCTGGGGCTACTTTTTGTTGGTAACAGATCAAGGGGAAGAATTTATTATCAAACGCAATAGTAAAATCCCTTTCGACAGATACCGAAAAGTGTACCAGACCAGTTATTCGTTTAAAGATCAAATTTTTTCAAAGAAAGCACCAGCAAATGTTTCTTCTTTGATTGGTGTTCCATTAGGTTTATTATTAGCAAGGACATATAGAAAGATCCTTCCCATGGATCTTTTCTTTGGGAAAGCAAATCTTGATTTGAATGTTAGAGAAGGAGCGATAAATGTCCTTTTGTTTCTCTTTGCAGTTATGATCACTTTATGGTTGGTCACTATTGCCAGATATGTGCAGTTGAAATGGTTTGTTGAAAAAAATGGAGCAGAACTAGCATTAGTTGGTCAGATAAAGCCTACAGAGTATCTTCAAAAAACAGCAAATGGAACCGAGGTGTGGTGAATGCGAAAAATGAGAAAACGTCAATTGTTTGCCCTGATTTGTTTAAGCATGATAGTCCTGTTTTTAGCATATTTTGTTCAAATGCGCTTGTTTTTGGGATTGATTTTATATTTGTTGGTCGTTCTCTTTTATAGGGGCCTTGAATTCACAGAGCCTCGGGAAATAGAGTTTGATTTTAAGGATGATCGAAAATAACAATGATATTTCCCTGAACTGAATGATTTCGTACCACCCCAAAACAGCAGAAATGCTGTTTTTTTGATATAATGGACCTATGTTATCGAAAAGTAAACGTATTCTATTTGGGATGCTTCATGTTGTCATGTTGCTAGTGATGGTCCACTGGTTCTTGATCAGTGTGACCTATCTGAGAGAGATTTCGTGGCTAGCCATTTCAGGTGCTGGATTGCTATTTCTGCTAGCCTGGCTGAAACGCGATGGGCTAAAGAGTGCCTTTGCTTGGTTGACTCGGCATAAAAAAGGCTTCTTACTTGGAGCGGTTGTCTTTCAGTTGATTGTTATGGTTTGTGCGGAGCTCTTTATCCGTCGGGATGCTGCGGTTGTTTTCAAAGGGGCTTTTGATCTTCTTAAGCAATCCTCTATCACCAACTATCTCAGTCGCAATCCCAATAACATTCCGCTCTTTCTTTACGAGAAGTTTTTCTATGTCTTATTTGGCTCTAGCGGTCTGTGGGTCATGCAGGCTCTCAATATCCTCTATGTCAATCTGGGTGCAGTCCTCTTGTACAAGCTGTCCCAGAAGCATTTCAATCAAAAAACGGCTGATCTGGTCTATCTCTTCTATGTGAGCTTGATCTGTTACTCGCCTTATTTCTATTCCATGTACACGGACATTCCGCCACTTCCTTTGATCGCTCTTCAGTTATGGTGGGCTTTGGATCTCTTAAAGGAAGATCAAGCAGTCTCCTGGAAGAAGATTGTTGGCTTGGGGATCTTATCTGGCGTGACCATGTTGATCCGTCCAACGACGATTATTGTCATGATTGCCTTTTGGGCTGTACTCTTCTTCAGAGGAAATTGGAAGGCCTTTGGAAAGATTGCTACGGTGACCGTGATGATGACGGGTTTTGTCTTTGCAGGATTGAATACAGCGGTCAATCATCAAAGAGTTGTGCCGATCTTGAAACAAGAAGGGCTGGCTAAAGGACCGCTCTTATTTATCAATCTGGGCTTGACGGATATGGGGCATAACCAAGAAGATATGAAAGAAGGCTTGTTGTCCTATATCGATGAGGATAAGCGCTCGGATTACAACAATGGCCTCTTTAAAAAAGAAAATGTGATCAAAGAAATCAAGCGCCGTCTCAAGGAGTACGGACCGTTCGGTTTGATCGGGCATATCTACTACAAGCAATCCTTGACGGTAGCAGAAGGGACCCTGGGCTGGCTGTACCGAGATGTAGAGTATGAGAAGACGCCTTTTATCAATCCTCTCTACGCACCCCTGACTAAAAATAATGGTTTGGCAAAATGGGTGCGGACCTATTTCCTTAGCATTGATCGCCCGCAGTACAAGTATTATGAATTTGTCAAGCAGGTGATTTGGATCGTCCTATCGGCTGGTTTGGTTGGAGCTTATCTCAAACGTCGAGATACAGATGATTTTAACTTCCTTTCCTTAGCGGTCTTTGGTGGCTTACTTTTCTTAACCATCTTTGAAGGCGGGAAGACCCGCTACCTCATCCAATTCTTACCGCAAATTTTACTAGTCGCTTCGATTGGTCTTGCAGGATATTTTAAGAAAGAAAATACATAAAAACTCTGGCTTGTTTGGCAGGCTGAAAAAGAGGTTGGATAAAATTGTCCAGCCTCTTTTTTATCCAGTGGATCTGTGCCAAATGTGGTATAATGGAAGGTAAGAATTTATTGGATAGCGGAGAGTTTCCATGCAACATTCACCCTGGCATGAAGCCATCAAATCCCATCTTCCAGAAGGGTATTTTCACCAGATCAATGACTTTATGAATGAAGTCTATAGCAAAGGAGTGGTTTATCCACCGCGTGACAAGGTCTTTAAGGCCTTGCAGACGACAGAGATGGATCAGGTCAAGGTCTTGATCTTAGGCCAAGATCCCTACCATGGACCGGATCAAGCGCAGGGCTTAAGTTTTTCTGTTCCGGATCATGTACCAGCACCGCCTTCTTTGCAAAATATTCTCAAAGAATTGCGCTCAGATATCGGAGAGAAGCGTTCTCATGATCTGACTTCTTGGGCAGAGCAAGGAGTGCTCTTACTCAATGCCTGTTTGACGGTGCCTGCTGGTCAGGCCAATGGTCATGCAGGACAAATTTGGGAGCCTTTCACAGATGCTGTGATCAAGGTGGTTAATGAGTTGGAGGAGCCTGTTGTCTTTATCCTCTGGGGATCTTATGCCCGTAAGAAAAAGCCTCTGATTACCCACGATCGACATTTGGTCCTTGAATCAGCTCACCCAAGTCCTTTATCGGCCTACCGAGGATTCTTTGGTTCCCAACCCTTTTCAAAAACCAATCAATTTTTGAAAGAGGCGGGACGCGAGCCGATTGATTGGTTAAGATAGGAGAAAGAAATGCCACAATTAGCAACAATTTGTTATATCGACAATGGGAAAGAATTTCTCATGTTGCATCGCAATAAAAAGCCCAATGATGTCCATGAAGGCAAATGGATCGGAGTGGGTGGAAAATTAGAACGCGGGGAAACCCCTCAGGAGTGTGCTGCCCGTGAGATTTTTGAGGAGACCGGCCTTAGAGCCAAGCCAGTCTTGAAAGGGATCATTACTTTCCCTGAGTTTACTCCAGATCTGGATTGGTACACCTATGTCTTCAAGGTAACTGAGTTTGAAGGGGATCTCATCGAGTGTAACGAAGGGACCTTGGAATGGGTACCTTATGATCAAGTCCTCTCAAAACCAACCTGGGAAGGGGACCACACTTTTGTCGAGTGGTTGTTGGAAGATAAACCCTTCTTTTCAGCAATGTTTCGCTATGATGGGGATCGCTTGCTAGAGACCCATGTTGATTTTTATAAATAAAGGAGAATGCAATGGTTGTCATTAAAAATGGTCGTGTCATGGATCCAAAGACCGGTTTGGATCAAGTCTGTGACCTTCGCATCGAAGGAAAGAAAATTGTAGAGATCGCTGAAAATCTCCCAACGGATGGACAAGAGGTCCTTGATGCGTCTGGTCTAGTGGTAGCTCCTGGTTTGATCGATGTGCACGTGCATTTCCGTGAACCCGGTCAAACCCATAAAGAAGACATCCATACAGGTGCTTTAGCAGCAGCTGCGGGTGGGTTTACCCGAGTGGTCATGATGGCTAATACCAATCCGACCATTTCAGATATTGCTACCTTAGAGGAAGTCTTAGCTTCTGCAGCCAAGGAAAATCTCCACATTCATACGGTTGCGACGGTGACCAAGAATTTTGACGGTCAACACCTGACAGATTTTGAGGGCTTGCTTAAGGCTGGTGCGGCTGGTTTTTCAGATGATGGGATTCCCCTTCAAAGCACCAAGGTTGTCCGTGAAGCCTTGGAAGAAGCTAAGCGTCTAGGAACCTTTATTAGTTTGCATGAAGAAGACCCTGAGTTGAATGGCATTCTTGGGTTGAATGAAAACATTGCAAAGGAACATTTCCATGTCTGTGGAGCGACGGGTGTGGCCGAATACTCGATGGCTGCGCGGGATGCCATGATTGCCCATGCGACAGGTGCCCACCTTCATATCCAACACCTTTCCAAGGAAGAAAGTGTCAAGGTTGTAGAATTTGCCCAAGGATTAGGAGCTCATGTGACGGCAGAAGTGGCACCTCAACACTTTTCGAAAACCGAGAGTCTCCTCTTAACAAAGGGAAGCAATGCCAAGATGAACCCACCTCTTCGCTTGGAATCTGACCGCCTAGCAGTGATTGAAGGCTTGAAGTCAGGCGTCATATCCGTAATTGCGACAGATCACGCGCCTCACCATGCGGATGAGAAGAATGTTCCTGATATTACCAAGGCACCATCTGGAATGACCGGTCTTGAAACCTCACTTTCTCTTGGTTTGACCTACTTGGTCCATGCAGGACATTTGAGCCTCATGCAATTGCTAGAAAAGATGTCCTATAATCCAGCACGTCTCTATGATTTTGATGCTGGCTATATCGCAGTGGATGGACCGGCAGATTTAACCATCTTTGATCCAGAAGCAGATCGTCTGGTATCGGATCATTTCGCTTCAAAAGCAGGCAATTCACCATTTGTAGGTGAAACATTAAAAGGAAAAGTTGCTTATACGATCTGTGATGGACAAGTGATTTTTCAAGGATAAGTGATCGTATTCATATGAATCTTAAAAAAATGATGCAAGGCTTGGTTTTCTTTTTAACCAGCCTTCTTGTCTTTGTCTTTCTATTTTGTGCTTTGCTACCAATTGCATCTCCTCGCATGACCAAGCCCAAAACGGCTGCGAAAGA
Organism: Streptococcus parasanguinis; assembly: GCF_023109675.1. Classification (GTDB taxonomy): domain Bacteria; phylum Bacillota; class Bacilli; order Lactobacillales; family Streptococcaceae; genus Streptococcus; species Streptococcus parasanguinis_I. The sequence continues at coordinate 225,311 of NZ_JALDUR010000002.1, forward strand.
AATCACCTATACTTATGTAGCTCTAGGGGATTCACTGACCGAAGGAGTAGGGGATAGCACCAAGCAAGGGGGCTTTGTGCCCATCCTTGCCCAAAGCCTGTCCAATGAAAATGACGGCCAGTACCAGCCTGTCAACTATGGAGTAGCTGGGAATACAAGTTCTCAGATCTTAGATCGGCTCAAGAAGCAAACAGATCTTCAGAAGGATCTCAAAAAGGCGCGTGTCATGACCTTAACGGTTGGGGGAAATGATCTGCGCAAAGTAGTTGTTGATCATCTGAGTGATTTTTCTCTATCAGATATTCAAAAACCGCTCAAGAATTATACAGCGAACCTCAAAGAAATTATTACAAAGGCCAGAAAGGACAATCCCCATCTTCCCATTTATGTAGTGGGGATCTACAATCCTCTTTACCTGAATTTTCCTGAATTAACTAATATCCAGACGGCTGTCGATCGTTGGAATGAGACGACGGAAGAAACCATTGCGCAATTTGATCAGGTTTATTTCGTTCCGATCAATGACCTACTCTATAAAGGAATTGATGGCAAAATGGGCGTATCAGAAGTCAGTGACGGGAAGACAACCGTTATCAATGATGCCCTGTATGAAGAGGATAGTTTTCACCCCAACAATACGGGCTATGAAAAGATAAAACAAGCAATATTGGAGAAAATCAATGCCACGAAGAAAACTTGGAGTCAAAAATAATCCCATCAACGAGAAGGTCCCCTTCCTTCAAAAAATCAATATTTGGAAATGGTTATTTTTAGGTTTAGTCAGCCTTCTCTTAGCCTTCGCTTTAGTTGTGCAAGGACGCTTAGCGACGCCAAGAGAAGATGTTAGCCAGCTTCATCAATCAGTTGGCACCAAAGATGTCAAAGTTGGAACCATGACAACGACTCGAGATCAACTCAATGACACCATCAAATCGCTTCTGAAAAAATATAAGCTGTCCGACTACAAGGTCTATGCAGACAATCAGCAAATCCTATTAGAAGGGCAGTTGAGTCTCTTAGGGAAGGATTATCCCTTATACATTTACTTTCAACCATCCAAATTGGAAAATGGGAACATCCTCTTGACGGTGAAAGATTTTTCAGTCGGAACCTTTCAAATTCCACAAAGGATGGTCTTGCAGCTCTTGAGTAAAAATAAAAATATCCCAAAATTTGTTCAGATCTCACCCAAGCAGTCTACCATCACCATTGTATTGCCAGAAATTGACAATGACTTTGGAATCTATGTTAAGGCCAATACCATTGACCTCTATAATGACAAGATCGTTTTTGATTTGTATCAGAAGAAGTAGGGCGAAAGAGGCTATTCAAATTGAATTCAAAGTCATCTTAAAAACTTTCCTTAGGTGAGTACGGACGTCAGCGAACTTCTACTAAGTTCCATGACTAATTATTGAGCCTAAGGTCTCAATAATTCCGAGTGCTAGAAACAACCGTGTTTCTAGCACTTTTCTCACGGCGGAAAGTTTCATTATATGATGTGTTTGAATGATCCTAATTGTTTAGATCATTATAATTTTTTTAATAGCATCTCGGTTTTCTTATGTAAAAACAGGCTGTCTATAGTCTAAGAAGATCAGAAAGAATTATTTTGTTTCTATTCAAAAAATTCAGAATATTACGGAAAATTCTTGACATTGTTTTTTCCCTATGCTAAAATACTAAACAAGACATTGAACAAAGGAGAAAGTCAAACATGAAAACAGCTAAGTTTATTCAATTTGCTTTGTTGTTGAGGTATAAGGGCTAGTGCAGAAGCATTAGTCCTGTTTGGCTTACCAAGCGGGCAACAACATCTCGCTTGGTTGACCGAGTGAGATGTTTTTCTTTATATCCACTACATAGAAATGAGGAGACCCTATGCGTAAAGTTGAATTTTTAGATACCAGCCTTCGGGATGGCGAACAGACTCCAGGAGTTAATTTCTCTATCAAAGAAAAGATTGCCATTGCTAAACAATTGGAAAAGTGGGGCATTTCTGCTATTGAAGCAGGTTTTCCTGCAGCTAGTCCTGATTCCTTCACAGCTGTTCAAGAGATTGCCAAGGTCTTGACCAAGACAGCCGTGACAGGTTTGGCCCGTTCTGTCAAATCAGATATTGATGCTTGTTATGAAGCCTTGAAGGATGCTAAGTATCCACAAATTCACGTCTTTATCGCAACCAGTCCGATTCACCGGGAGTTTAAACTCAACAAGACAAAGGAAGAAATCCTTGAAACGATCAAAGAGCACGTTTCTTACGCTCGCTCAAAATTTGAGATTGTGGAATTCTCTCCCGAAGATGCGACCCGGACGGAATTGGATTTCCTCTTGCAAGTCGTACAGACTGCAGTCGATGCTGGTGCCAGCTATATCAACATTCCTGATACAGTCGGTTTTACGACACCAGCAGAGTACGGTGCCATTTTCAAATACTTGATTGACCATGTCAAGACAGACCGCGAGATTATCTATTCCCCTCATTGCCATGATGACCTAGGTATGGCCGTGGCGAATAGCCTCGCTGCTGTTAAAAATGGTGCCCGTCGTGTCGAAGGAACCATTAATGGAATCGGGGAGCGGGCCGGCAATGCGGCGCTTGAAGAAGTAGCAGTTGCTCTCAATATTCGCGAAGACTATTTCCAAGTGGAGAGTCCGATTGTCCTTAATGAAACCATCAACACTTCTGAGTTGGTCTCTCGTTACTCTGGTATTCCAATTCCTAAAAACAAGGCAGTTGTTGGTGGCAATGCCTTCTCACACGAGTCTGGAATCCACCAAGATGGGGTCCTTAAAAATCCTCTTACTTATGAAATCATCACCCCTGAGTTGGTGGGTGTTAAGAGCAACAGCCTTCCGCTTGGAAAATTGTCTGGTCGCCATGCCTTTGTCGAAAAACTGCATGAGTTGGGACTGGAATTTACAGAGGAAGACATCAAGCCATTGTTTGCTAAGTTCAAATCTCTGGCAGACAAGAAACACGAGATCACAGATGCCGATATCCGCGCCCTTGTTGCCGGTACAGCAGTGGAAAATCCAGAAGGATTCCAATTTAATGATCTCCGCTTAACCACCAATGCAGACGAAACGATTACAGCAGCGGTTAGCCTCCGCAATGAAGAAGGGGAAGTGCTTGAGTTCCTTGCCAATGGTCAAGGGTCGGTTGAAGCCATCTTTAATGCGATTGATAAATTCTTCAACCAAACTGTTCGCTTGACCTCATACAATATCGATGCAGTGACAGATGGGATTGATGCCCAAGCCCGTGTCTTGGTATCCGTGGAAAATGTCGATACAGATACGATTTTCAATGCCTCTGGTTTGGACTTTGACGTATTGAAAGCCTCTGCCATCGCTTATATCAATGCCAACACGCTGGTTCAAAAAGAGAATGCGGGTGAGATGGGACGAGCTGTCTCCTACCGTGATCTTCCGCAAGCCTAAGAGGAAATGAACATGACAAAGAAAATTGTAACACTTGCAGGAGATGGGATTGGCCCTGAGATCATGACAGCTGGACTAGAGGTCCTCGCAGCCGTCGCTCCCAAAATTGGCTTTGATTATAGTCTAGAAGACAAACCTTTTGGGGGTGCTGGAATTGATGCCTCTGGCCACCCACTTCCCCAAGATACTCTAAAAGCAGCTAAAGGAGCGGATGCTATTCTTCTCGCAGCCATCGGGAGTCCTGAGTATGACAATGCTCCTGTTCGTCCAGAACAAGGCCTGCTCGCTATTCGTAAGGAATTAAACCTTTTTGCCAATATTCGTCCTGTACGGGTTTTCGACGCCTTGAAACACTTGTCTCCTTTGAAGCCAGAGCGTATTGAGGGGGTCGACTTCGTGGTCGTGCGTGAATTGACAGGTGGGATTTACTTTGGAGAGCATATCTTGAAAGAAGATACAGCGCGTGATATCAATGATTACAGTGCAGAAGAAATTCGTCGGATTATGCGCCAAGCCTTCAAGATCGCGCAAGGACGTGGTAAGAAAGTGACCAGTATCGATAAGCAAAATGTCCTTGCAACGTCTAAATTGTGGCGCCAAGTGGCAGAAGAAGTTGCCAAAGAATTTCCAGATGTAACTTTAGAGCACCAGCTTGTCGATAGTGCGGCCATGATCATGATTACCAATCCAGCCCGCTTTGATGTTGTAGTGACAGAGAATCTATTTGGAGATATCCTATCTGACGAATCCAGCGTCCTTCCTGGAACACTAGGTGTGATGCCATCTGCCAGTCATTCTGACCAAGGACCAAGTATGTACGAACCGATTCATGGTTCAGCACCTGATATTGCTGGTCAAGGCATTGCCAATCCGATTTCCATGATCCTGTCCGTTGCTATGATGCTCCGAGACAGTTTTGGAGAAACAGCAGGTGCAGAAATGATCGAGGAAGCCGTCAATCAAACCTTGAATCAAGGAATCTTGACACGAGACTTAGGTGGTCAGGCTTCTACTGCAGAGATGACTGCAGCCATTATTGGGAATCTCTAAGATGACATGGAGAGATCGCTGTTTAGTTCTTATTGCTATTTGGAATAGTATCGTATTTCTGACCTATGGTTTAGATAAACGAAAAGCTATCCAAAACAGGTGGCGGATTCCTGAAAAGGTCCTGTTACTCGAGAGCTGGGTGCTTGGTGGATTCGGAGCTCTACTAAGTGGATATCTCTTTCACCACAAGGTGCGGAAATGGTATTTTCAAGCCACCTGGTGGGGCAGTAGCCTTCTTTTAGCAGGTGCCCTTTTTCTAATCCTTCAATGGATTTCATAACAAGAAGATAAATGGAGAAAGACGATGAGTGGAAAATCTATCTTTGATAAACTTTGGGACCGCCACGTGATTACAGGAGTGGAAGGACAACCCCAACTCATGTATGTGGACCAACACTACATCCACGAAGTGACGAGTCCGCAAGCCTTTCAAGGATTACGGGACGCAGGACGCAAGGTTCGACGACCCGATTTAACCTTTGGAACCTTTGATCACAATGTTCCAACGGTCAATATTTTTGATATTCGAGATGTGATTTCAAAAGCCCAGATTGATAAATTAGCTGAGAATGTGGTGGACTTTGGGATTGATCATGCTGCCCATGGTTCTGCTAAGCAAGGAATCGTTCATATGGTGGGCCCTGAAACCGGTCGGACCCAGCCTGGGAAATTTATTGTCTGTGGAGACAGCCATACCGCAACCCACGGAGCCTTTGGTGCCATTGCCTTTGGGATTGGAACCAGTGAAGTGGAGCATGTCTTTGCTACCCAAACCATCTGGCAAGTCAAACCCAAGAAAATGTTGGTTGAATTCACCGGAACCCCACAAAAAGGGATCTATTCAAAGGATTACATCCTAGCTTTGATAGCGCGCTACGGTGTTGCTTGTGGAGTTGGCTATGTCGTAGAGTATCGGGGAGAAGCAATTGATCGTTTGACTATGGAAGAACGCATGACCATCTGTAACATGTCGATCGAGTTCGGGTCCAAAATGGGGATCATGAATCCAGATGAGACGACCTTTGACTACCTCCGAGGACGTGAATGTGTGCCAGATGATTTTGAGGCCGCAGAAGCTGATTGGAAGACTCTGGTTAGTGATGACGACGCCGTTTATGATAAGGTCATCCGTATGGATGTATCTGATCTTGCTCCGATGGTGACTTGGGGGACCAATCCTTCTATGGGAGTGGACTTCGAGACTCCTTTTCCAGAGATTCGCGACATGAATGATGAACGGGCTTATCATTATATGGATCTCAAACCTGGCCAAAAACCAGTAGACATTGAATTAGGCTATATCTTTATCGGTTCTTGTACCAATGCGCGTCTCAGCGATTTGGAGTTGGCAGCCAAGTTTGTGAAAGGCAAAAAAATTGCGCCAAACTTAACTGCTATTGTGGTACCTGGCTCTCGTCCAGTTAAGCAAGCCGCTGAAAAATTAGGCTTAGACAAGATCTTCATGGATGCGGGCTTTGAATGGCGTGATCCAGGATGCTCCATGTGTCTAGGAATGAACCCAGACAAGGTTCCAGATGGCGTCCACTGTGCTTCTACTAGCAACCGGAACTTTGAAGATCGTCAAGGATTTGGGGCTAAGACCCATCTCTGTAGCCCAGCAATGGCTGCAGCAGCAGCAATCGCTGGTCGCTTTGTCGACGTGCGCCAAATGCCAGAAGTCGAGTAAAAGGAGGAGTCATGGAGAAATTTACCATTTATACGGGGACTACGGTTCCTTTGATGAACGATAATATTGATACCGACCAAATCCTCCCCAAGCAATTCTTAAAGCTGATTGATAAAAAAGGCTTTGGGAAATACCTCATGTATGCTTGGCGCTATTTGGATGACCAGTATACCGAGGATCCAGATTTTATCTTTAACAAGCCAGAATATCGTCAGGCAACCATTTTGATCACTGGCGACAATTTTGGGGCTGGTTCCTCTCGGGAGCACGCAGCCTGGGCTTTAGCTGATTATGGCTTTAAAGTCGTTATCGCCGGATCGTTCGGAGATATCCATTACAATAATGAGCTCAATAATGGCATGCTGCCGATTGTCCAACCACTAGAGGTTCGTCAAAAATTGGCAAGTTTGAAGCCGACAGATCCAGTGACAGTAGATTTGGAAGAACAGAAGATCATCTCGCCTGTTGGAGAGTTTCGCTTTGAGATCGATCAAGATTGGAAACACAAGTTGCTCAACGGCTTGGATGATATCGGGATTACGCTTCAGTACGAAGACTTGATTGCAGCTTATGAGAAGAACCGGCCAGCTTACTGGCAATGATAAAATTGTATACTTAATTACGAATTTTCTGAAAATATATTGAATTTGAGACTATTTTTTGATACAATACTAAAAAGAATAGAAAAGGAAAGAGACTTATGACAAAACACATTCAATGGGACGGACAACTTTCACAAGAAGGATTTGATATTCTTAAAGGAGAGGGTGGCTGTATCGTCTGCCCTACCAAAGTTGGCTATATCATCATGACCAGTGATAAGGCTGGCTTGGAACGTAAATTCGAAGCCAAAGAACGTAACCGCAACAAACCAGGTGTGGTTCTTTGCGGAAGTATGGATGAACTTCGTGCCCTTGCGCAATTGAATCCTGAAATTGAAGCCTTCTACCAAAAACATTGGGATGAAGATATTTTGCTTGGTTGTATCCTTCCTTGGCGTGAAGATGCTTATGCAAAATTGCAAGCCTTCGGAGATGGACGTGAAGAACTCATGACAGACGTTCGTGGAACTTCATGCTTTGTCATCAAATTTGGTAAAGCTGGTGAGCAAATTGCCAAAGAAATGTGGGAAAAAGAAGGCAAAATGGTTTACGCTTCTTCAGCCAACCCTTCCGGTAAAGGTAACCGCGGGAAGGTCGAAGGAATCGGTGAGCGCATCGAAGGTGCCGTGGACTTGGTCATTGAAGCCGATGATTATGTAGCTTCTATCCAACCTGACAAAACCATTGAAACTCGCTATGAACAAGGCGTGATGGTCTCTATGGTTGATGCCGAAGGAAAACTCATCCCAGAACAAGGAGCAGGTAGCCGTTCTGTCAATACTTGTCCAGTTGTGATCCGTAAAGGATTGGATATTGATAAGATCATGATGCACTTATCTGATCATTTCAACTCTTGGAACTACCGCCAAGGGGAATACTATTAAGAAACAGAAAAAAGCATTCCATTTGGGATGCTGTTTTTGTGAAAGGTTAAAAGATGGTATAATAGAGTCAAACGATGTTCCATTAGAAGAGGAGTTAGTATGGTCTCCAGAAAAGCATTTATCGACAAAGCCAATCAGGAAGGTTTTTCCTTCAACATCCAAATCCCATGGTGGCGGTACAATAACTTCAAGTCATTGGTTTGGAGAAAAAGGCTCTCTGAGGAGCAACTCTATCAGATTTTTCTTTTACTTTGTAGAGAGGTAGAACACCGGCAAATGAAAGTAGTAGCGGATAAGAGGAAGTATCAGACTGGATTTTATGTAGCTGCATGCAATGGTCGGGAGTTTCGCTTTGAGTTTGTATTCAAAAAGAATCAACAACTAAGAGTTTTTAATCTATTTGAGACAGTCAATGGTCGGAAGAAACTAACCTTGATGGATTTGCTTGATTACATAATGGATTGACGATTTATAGAAACAATAAGGGTTCACTACAGATTGATAAAAGAAAGAGTGGTTCTATGATTTCAAGAGATGCATTTTTAGAAAGAATCAATCAGGAGGGCTTCTCATTTAGTATTGACATCCCGCGCAGAAATTTTTCGGATTTTACATCATTAGTTCGGAGAAGAAGAATTTCAGAAGAAGACCTCTATCAGCTGTTTTATAACTATTGTCAAGAACTAGAAAACTGTTTGAAAGAAGCAGGGGAGAAACGACGCTTGCTCTTCAATAAGTTTCCAGTTAGCCCCGTTCATGATAAATATAAAACGAAATTTGATACAGTGGCACCCAACGGACGCGAATTCCGCTTTGAATTTGTCTTTAGCAATGACAATCGTTTAAAAGTTTATCACATGATCGAAACTGTTAATGGTCGTAGGAGAAAAACTCCAATGGAAATATTGATGGACTTAGTCGATACTTTATAGTTGATACAGATTTCAGAGCTTGAGAATTGTAAAATGACTTCCGTTCAAATCATAAAAAAACTAGAGCGCTTGCTCTAGTTTTTTGGTTGTTGATGGGTGATGTTCTTTCCCCAAGGGATGAGATTTTCTTTTTTCTCTTTGATCCGTTGGATATTATCCTTGTGACGAAGAATGATCAAGGTCGCTAAGGCCAAGACAATGACTGTAAAAAGTGGATCATAGTTGTGCAAGATCCATCCAGTCAAAGGGAGAAGGAGGACCGATAGAATTGCGAGTAGCGCAACGGTAACACTCGAAAACGAAATCATGCTGGTTAAATAAAGGCTGGCTACAAAATAAACAGCTAAAATGAGTAGCAGGATAGGCGAGAAACCAAGTAAAACACCAGCACTCGTCGCCACTGCTTTTCCACCCTTGAATCCAGCAAAAATTGGGAAAGTGTGCCCCAAAACGGCTAAGAGACCAAAGACCATCGGCGAGATCCCCTGAATTCCAAAGAAAGTCGGAAGGAGAACGGCCAAAGTTCCTTTCAAGAAATCAATCGTAAAGACAATGACCCCAGCTTTCTTCCCTAAAATCCGAAAGGTATTGGTCGTTCCTGTATTGCCCGAGCCATGTTCCCGTAAATTAATATGGAAAAAGATTTTCCCAATCCATAATCCCGAAGGAATGGAGCCTAACAGATAGGCTAAAATTAAAACACTTATTTCTTTTATCATACTCTCATTATATCAAAAAGCCATCGATAGAAAAAGCAATTTCTGGAGTTCAAGTGTGACATCTGAAGAAAGTGTCAAGCCAGCTTTTTTTACTGAGATATAGAAATCTCCATATAAAGAGAAAAAATTTTGCAAAATTTCCTAAAAAACTGTAATATAGAAAAGATGAACAAACAGGAGGTTCCTTGTGGCAAAAAAGGAAATCAATATTAATAATTATAATGACGATGCCATTCAGGTACTAGAAGGGTTGGATGCGGTCCGTAAACGTCCAGGGATGTATATCGGATCGACCGACGGAAATGGCTTGCATCACATGGTCTGGGAGATCGTGGATAATGCGGTCGATGAAGCCTTGTCTGGCTTTGGATCACAAATCGATGTAACGATTAATAAAGATGGTTCTCTATCGGTAGAAGACCAGGGACGTGGAATGCCGACCGGGATGCATGCTATGGGCAAACCAACCGTTGAGGTGATCTTTACGGTCCTCCACGCCGGAGGGAAGTTTGGCCAAGGAGGCTATAAGACATCTGGAGGTCTTCATGGAGTGGGATCTTCTGTCGTCAATGCCCTTTCTAGCTGGCTAGAGGTAGAAATTACGCGTGATGGAGCTGTCTACAAGCAACGTTTTGAAGATGGGGGAAAACCAGTTACGACCCTTGAAAAGATTGGCTCTGCTCCCAAGTCTAAGACAGGGACCAAGGTCACCTTCATGCCAGATCCAACCATCTTTTCAACGACGGATTTCAAATTCAATACCATTGCTGAGCGAATCAAAGAATCAGCCTTCTTGCTGAAGGACGTGACGCTGACGCTGACCGATCTCCGCAAGGAAGAAGACAACCATGTGGCCTTTCATTATGAAAATGGTGTCCAAGATTTCGTAGAGTACTTGAACGAAGACAAGGAAACTTTGACACCTGTTCTCTACTTTAGTGGCGAATCAGATGGTTTTCAGGTAGAAGTGGCCATGCAATACAATGATGGCTACTCAGATAATATCTTGTCCTTCGTTAATAATGTTCGCACTAAAGATGGGGGAACCCATGAGACGGGTCTGAAGACAGCCATTACCAAGGCTATGAACGACTATGCAAGAAAGACAGGGCTCCTCAAAGAAAAAGACAAGAATCTGGAAGGATCAGATTACCGTGAAGGTTTGTCTGCGGTTCTTTCGATCTTGGTTCCAGAAGCTCATTTGCAGTTTGAAGGACAAACCAAAGACAAATTAGGAAGTCCCTTGGCTCGTCCAGTAGTCGATAGCATTGTTTCTGATAAATTGACCTTCTTCCTCATGGAAAATGGGGAGTTGGCTTCTAATCTCATTCGTAAGGCTATTAAAGCCCGGGATGCGCGTGAAGCTGCTCGAAAAGCGAGGGATGAAAGTCGAAATGGCAAGAAGAGCAAAAAGGACAAGGGACTTTTGTCTGGTAAATTGACACCAGCCCAGTCTAAAAATCCTAAGAAAAACGAACTCTATCTGGTCGAAGGAGACTCAGCCGGCGGTTCTGCCAAACAAGGACGGGACCGGAAGTTCCAAGCGATTCTTCCACTTCGTGGGAAGGTTCTTAATACTGAGAAGGCCAATATGAGTGATATCCTCAAAAACGAGGAAATCAACACCATGATCTATACCATCGGTGCTGGAGTTGGGGCTGACTTTACGATCGAAGATGCCAACTATGACAAGATTATTATCATGACCGATGCGGATACGGATGGTGCCCACATTCAGACCTTGCTCCTAACTTTCTTCTATCGCTATATGCGTCCCTTGGTCGAAGCAGGACGTGTCTATATCGCCATGCCTCCTCTTTACAAGATGTCTAAAGGCAAAGGGAAGAAAGAAGAAGTGGCTTATGCCTGGACAGATAGCGAATTAGAGGAGTTGCGTCGGACCTTTGGCCGTGGAGCAACCCTCCAACGTTACAAAGGGTTGGGGGAAATGAATGCGGATCAGCTTTGGGAAACCACCATGAATCCAGAGACCCGTACCTTGATCCGTGTCACCATTGATGATCTAGCTCGTGCAGAACGCCGTGTCTCCGTCCTCATGGGCGATAAAGCGGCCCCTCGCCGCCAATGGATCGAAGATAACGTTAAGTTTACCTTGGAAGAAAATACGGTATTTTAATTACTTTCTACTATAAAAAAAATAAGCCGTAATGTAGAAATGTTAAGGAATCGACATGAGAACTGAGACAGAAATGATGGCCCTGATCTTGCAGATAGCCGAATCCTTGCAAGTGGAAGCAGTGGCCTTATCCGGATCGAGGATCAATCCACATTCCCAAAAAGACGAGTTTCAAGATTATGATGTGGTCTATATTGTTGATGATCTGGAAGACCTGATTTCAGATTTATCATGGTTGGACCAGTTTGGTAAACGTATCATTGAGCAAGAAGTTACTCTTGGGCACCGACGACTTTACCTCATGCTCTTTGAAGATGGAAATCGCATTGATTTGACCCTCTGTCCCAAGGAGTCTATCCAAGAGTGGGTGGATAGCGAGGCTGGTTTCAAAGTTTTAAAAGACGACAACGGTTTGTTTGAAGCCTATCAGCCTAATCTGAAGCGCTATTGGACCTGTCCGCCTACCGAAGAAGAATTTGTAGCATCCTGCAATGAATTTTGGTGGGTATCGGCTTATGTTGTCAAGGCCATTCGAAGAAATCAGCTTATCTATGCGACCGACCACCTCTATGGCATTTGTCAGCAAGAACTCCTCAAGGTCTTAGCTTGGCTGGTGACAAGCGATAGGGGAGTAGTTGATATCGGAAAGAACTACAAGTACCTCTTCCAGTATCTACCAGCCGGGCAAGAGAAGGAGTTCTCAGCTTTGCTTGATTTATCTAGTTTCGATAAAATCACACAGTCTTTATTTGCTACCATGGGGCTATTCGATCGAGAAGCTCAAATTCTGGCCCAAAAGATGGGGTTTACTTACGATATGGAAGTTGCAGAGAAAATGATTTCTTATGCTAAAGAGAAACTTTCTAATCGTTAATGAATCTATTTTAAACTAAAAAAATGATCCTTTGGTTGCTTGTGGTAACCGATTGCCTTTTTCTACAAAAGACTACTCAACATTCTTTGAAAGGAGTTGAACACGCCCTGAGTGCTGTGTGAAAAAGATAAATTTCTTATTTTCACTATGTATTTTACGGGCTTTGTATCTTATGTCTAATATTCAAAATATGTCCTTGGAGGACATCATGGGGGAGCGCTTTGGTCGCTACTCCAAATACATTATTCAAGAGCGGGCTCTTCCTGATATTCGGGATGGCTTGAAACCTGTACAACGGCGGATCCTTTATTCTATGAATAAGGATGGCAATACCCATGACAAAGGCTATCGCAAGTCTGCCAAGTCTGTCGGTAATATCATGGGGAATTTCCACCCTCACGGGGACAGTTCCATCTATGATGCCATGGTCCGCATGTCTCAGGACTGGAAGAACCGTGAGATCCTTGTGGAAATGCACGGAAACAATGGTTCCATGGACGGTGATCCACCAGCGGCTATGCGTTATACCGAGGCGCGCTTGTCTGAAATTGCGGGTTATCTTTTGCAAGATATCGAAAAGAATACAGTGCCTTTTGCCTGGAACTTTGACGATACAGAAAAAGAGCCAACTGTTTTGCCGGCAGCCTTTCCAAATCTCTTGGTCAATGGGGCAACAGGGATTTCAGCTGGTTATGCGACGGATATTCCACCACATAATCTTGCTGAAGTCATTGATGCCGTGGTCTACATGATTGACCATCCATCTGCCAAGGTAGACAAGCTCATGGAGTTTTTACCTGGACCTGATTTCCCAACTGGCGCCATTATCCAAGGCCGGGATGAGATTAAGAAAGCCTATGAAACTGGTAAGGGCCGAGTAGTTGTCCGATCTAAAACAGAGATCGAGCAGCTCAAGGGCGGTAAGCAGCAAATTGTGGTTACCGAGATCCCTTATGAGATCAACAAGGCTGTTTTGGTCAAGAAGATCGATGATGTTCGTGTCAACAACAAGGTGGCCGGTATCGCTGAGGTTCGGGATGAGTCTGACCGAGATGGTCTTCGTATTGCCATTGAGCTCAAAAAAGATGCCAATGCAGATTTGATTTTGAACTACTTGTTCAAGTACACAGACTTGCAGGTCAACTACAACTTCAATATGGTGGCGATTGACAATTATACCCCTCGTCAAGTGGGGATTGTACCGATTCTCTCTAGCTACATTGCACACCGTCGGGATATCATTGTCGCTCGCTCGCGCTTTGATAAGGAAAAGGCCGAACGGCGTCTCCATATCGTAGAAGGCTTGATTCGCGTCATTTCCATCCTTGATGAGGTCATCGCCTTGATCCGCGCTTCTGATAACAAGGCAGATGCTAAAGAAAACCTCAAGGTCAGCTACGATTTCACGGAAGAACAAGCTGAAGCTATCGTTACCTTGCAATTGTACCGCTTGACCAATACGGATATTGTCACCTTGGAAGAAGAGCATGCTAGTCTCAAGGAGCAAATCGCGACCTTGGCAGCCATCATTGGGGATGAACGGACTATGTTTAACCTTATGAAGAAGGAGTTGCGTGAAGTCAAGAAGCTCTTTGGGAATCAGCGTCGCAGTGAATTGCAAGACACTGCTAAAACGATCGAGATTGATACAGCCAGTCTCATTGTTGAAGAGGAAACCTTTGTCAGCGTAACCCGTGCTGGTTATATTAAACGGACCTCGCCTCGTTCTTTCAATGCCTCAACACTGGAAGAAGTCGGTAAGCGAGACGATGACGAGTTGATTTTTGTAGAGCCTGCTAAGACCACTCAGCATCTTTTACTCTTTACCAACTTGGGGAATGCCATTTATCGACCAATTCATGAATTGACAGATACCAAGTGGAAGGATATCGGAGAGCACCTCAGTCAGACCTTGACCAATTTCGAGCAAGAGGAAGAAATTCTCTTTGCGGAGATTGTCGATCAGTTTGAGGGAGTAACCTACTTTGCGGCAACTCAACAAGGACAAATCAAGCGCTTTGAACGCAAGGAATTGAGCCCATGGCGGACTTATCGTTCTAAATCGACTAAATATGCTAAGCTAAAAGACCAAGACGACCGTATCGTAGCAGTTGCGCCAGTTGTTCTTGAAGATATCATGATCATTACTAAAAATGGGTACGGGTTGCGCTTCAATATTGAGGAGGTCCCTGTCGTAGGAGCCAAAGCAGCAGGGGTCAAAGCCATTAACCTCAAAGACGGAGATCAAGTTGCTGCCGCCTTTAAGTCGACGACTCCAAGCATGTACATTCTGACCCAGCGAGGCAGTCTCAAACGGATGTTACAAGACGATATTCCTGTGACCAGTCGGGCTAAACGGGGACTACAGGTCTTGCGTGAGTTGAAAAATAAACCACACCGCGTCTTCAAGGCAGGTCCAGTCTTCACTGACCAGGGAGATTTTGATCTCTTTACGAGCCAAGATGAAGTGGTAGAACAAGATCAAATTCTTCAGATCACTTCTACAACAGGTCAGGTGACAGAAGTTGATTTGACACAATTAAGTATTTCTGAAAGAACAAGCAATGGATCCTTTGTCAACGATACCATTTCGGATCAAGAAGTTTTTTTAGCTACTATCAAATAAAAGAAAGCGTCGGTCCATTCTAGGACTGACTTTCTTTGAAAATAAATTTTCTGAAAATTGAAAATTTCTCTTGAAATTCTCATGAAATGGTGTACAATAGTGTACATAGATTGAGAAACTAAATCGACCTACATCAGATCGACAAGGAATAGAAAGAATTAAAAGGAGCACTATCATGACAGTATCACTTGATTGGGAAAACCTTGGCTTTTCATATATGAAATTACCTTATCGCTATTTGGCACATTATCGCAATGGAGCTTGGGAAAAAGGGAAATTGACAGAAGATGCGACTTTGCATTTGTCCGAATCTTCTCCAAGTTTGCATTACGGTCAGCAAGCCTTTGAAGGGTTAAAAGCCTACCGTACAAAAGACGGAAGTATCCAATTGTTCCGTCCAGATCAAAACGCCAAACGTTTGCAACGCACAGCAGATCGTTTGCTGATGCCTCAAGTACCTGTTGACATGTTTGTGGATGCTTGTAAGGCAGTGGTGAAAGCCAATGAAGAGTATGTTCCACCATATGGTACTGGAGCTACCCTTTACCTTCGTCCACTTTTGATTGGGGTTGGTGATATTATTGGTGTGCATCCAGCAGATGAGTATATCTTTACCATCTTTGCCATGCCTGTCGGTAACTATTTTAAAGGTGGTTTGGTTCCAACGAACTTCTTGATTCAAGATGAGTATGACCGTGCTGCACCAAATGGTACTGGGGCTGCAAAAGTTGGTGGGAACTACGCAGCTAGTATGTTGCCAGGTAAGATTGCGCATGATCGTAACTTCTCTGACGTGATTTATCTCGATCCAGCGACGCACACCAAGATTGAAGAAGTTGGTTCTGCAAACTTCTTTGGTATCACTGCTAATAACGAATTTGTGACGCCATTGAGTCCGTCTATTTTGCCATCGATCACCAAGTACTCTTTGCTTTACTTGGCAGAACACCGTCTTGGTATGACACCAATTGAAGGGGATGTCTTTATTAATGAGCTGGATCGCTTTGTAGAAGCAGGAGCTTGTGGTACCGCAGCTGTCATCTCTCCGATCGGAGGTGTTCAACACGGTGATGACTTCCATGTCTTCTATTCTGAAACAGAAGTAGGTCCTATCACACGTAAGCTCTATGACGAGTTGACCGGTATCCAATTTGGCGATGTCGAAGCGCCAGAAGGATGGATTGTCAAAGTCGATTAAACCGAAAGCATCTGAGATAAAAGTGTCCAGGCTTCAATGAGAACGAGTCTTAACGAAGGACGTAGTAGCTAAAGTTTCTCTTCATTCGCTTTTAGGCTCAAAAGAGTGCCGAATGACCTTTTCGGGGGTGGGAGAAAGAAGGAATTTCTAACTAAATTCTTTCTGCCCACTCCCTTTTCTCTTGCGTCATCAAGAGAATTTTTGTAAAATAGAAAAAGTGAAAAGAGGGTTGAAATGAGTAAAAAAGATAAGAAAATTGAGATTCAAATCGTTGATAGTAAAGTAACCGTCGGAAAAGACACTTTTGATGGATTCACTTTGTCCATTGGCAAGAAAACGATTGGTGAAATTGCAGACATGGGTGGGCAATTTGCCATTATCAAAAATGGAAATGTGGATTCTCTTTACAAAAAACTTGAAAAAGCCGTTGAAATTTTGATAGAAAATTATAATTTGAATAAATAAGGGCTTGCAATCATAATAAATCAATGGTATAATAGATCCTGTTGATTTATATGGAGAGATAGCGAAGAGGCTAAACGCGGCGGACTGTAAATCCGCTCCTTCGGGTTCGGGGGTTCGAATCCCTCTCTCTCCATTAGCGTTCATTGTGACGATGATAAAGTGACTATTGTCAGCGCTCTTTTTGGGGTATAGCCAAGCGGTAAGGCAAGGGACTTTGACTCCCTCATGCGTTGGTTCGAATCCAGCTACCCCAGTTCTTAGGTAATATCAGATAAGTGATAAAATATCTATCCAGGTATTTTATTTCTTTATAGGATGAGTCGTTAAAGATTGTAGTTGATCTCATTGCGAGTGCTTGCTTAGGAAAAATAATTATAAGTATGTCAAGTTTTAGAAAACTTGATTGTTGGAGGATTTTTTAGATGAATGAATTTGAAGATTTGCTAAACAGTGTTAGCCAAGTTGAACCAGGTGACGTTGTTACTGCTGAAGTATTGACAGTTGACGCGAACCAAGCTAACGTTGCAATCTCTGGAACTGGTGTCGAAGGTGTCTTGACTCTTCGCGAATTGACAAACGATCGTGATGCTGACATCAACGACTTGGTAAAACCAGGTGAAACACTTGAATTGCTTGTTCTTCGTCAAGTAGTTGGTAAAGATACTGATACAGTAACTTACCTTGTATCTAAAAAACGTTTGGAAGCTCGCAAAGCATGGGACAAATTGGTTGGACGTGAAGAAGAAGTTGTTACTGTTAAAGGAACTCGCGCTGTTAAGGGCGGACTTTCAGTAGAATTTGAAGGACTTCGTGGATTTATTCCAGCTTCAATGCTTGATACTCGTTTTGTACGTAACACTGAACGTTTCGTAGGTCAAGAATTTGATGCTAAAATCAAAGAAGTAGATCCAAAAGAAAACCGCTTTATCCTTTCACGTCGTGAAGTTGTTGAAGCTGAATCAGCTGCAGCACGCGCAGAAGTATTTGGTAAATTGAACGTTGGTGATGTCGTAACTGGTAAAGTTGCACGTATCACAAGCTTCGGTGCCTTCATCGACCTTGGTGGTGTTGATGGATTGGTTCACTTGACAGAATTGTCACACGAACGCAACGTATCACCTAAATCAGTAGTAACTGTCGGTGAAGAAATCCAAGTGAAAGTTCTTGACTTGAACGAAGAAGAAGGTCGTGTATCACTTTCATTGAAAGCTACAACACCTGGACCTTGGGATGGCGTAGAACAAAAATTGGCTGCTGGTGATGTTATCGAAGGAACTGTTAAACGTTTGACTGACTTCGGTGCATTCGTTGAAGTATTGCCAGGTATCGACGGACTTGTACACATCTCACAAATTTCACACAAACGTGTTGAAAATCCAAAAGATGTTCTTAAAGTTGGACAAGAAGTAACTGTTAAAGTTCTTGAAGTAAATGCTGCAGATGAACGTGTATCACTTTCTATCAAAGCTCTTGAAGAACGTCCAGCTCAAGAAGAAGGCGAAAAACAAGAAAAACGTCAATCTCGCCCACGTCGTCCAAAACAAGAAAAACGTGACTTTGATCTTCCAGAAACTCAAACTGGATTCTCAATGGCTGACTTGTTTGGCGATATCGAATTGTAATATTCAAAAGAGGCTGGGACAAAAGTCCTAGCCTCTCAATTATTTTTGGATTGTCGAGCAAGACGCAGTGGTTGAGTGGGGCTCTACTACGCTGATTTCATCAGCTTTTACAGCCCTACTCAACTGTGCGGAGGTGGGACGACGAAATCGAATTCTAACGAATTACCGATTTCTGTCCCACTCTCTTTTTTACTTGTAAAATTTTTGAAAATTTGATATACTATAACAGTTGCCACCCTTAGTGTAATGGATATCACGTAAGATTCCGGTTCTTGAGATGGGGGTTCGATTCCCTCAGGGTGGAAAGAAAAAAGGTTGAGAACTCTCAGCCTTTTTTGTTCGTTTCAAAGCTCAAAAAAGACTCTCAAAGTATGAGAGTCTTTTTAATTGAATTAGTTGATTGAAGCTTCTTGGAATTCAGGGTTTTTCCATGCTTCATCAATGATTGCTTGCAATTCATCAGCAGAAGCTTTCATTTTTTGTTGTTCTGCATCGTTCAATGGGATGTTCACTGGACGTACAATACCGTGTGCACCTACGATGGCAGGTTGACCGATAAAGACGTTGCTAACACCATATTGACCTTCTTGGAATACAGAAAGTGGAAGTACTGCATTTTCATCATCAAGGATTGCTTTAGTGATACGAGCAAGGGCAACAGCGATACCGTAGTATGTAGCACCTTTTTTGTTGATGATGGTGTAAGCAGCATCACGAACACCTTCGAACAATTCGATCAATTCAGTTTCTTGAACGTTTTGAGTGTCTTTAAGGAATTCTTCAAGGTTTACACCAGCGATGTTAGCGTGTGACCATACAGCGAATTCTGAGTCTCCATGTTCACCCATGATGTAGGCGTGCACTGAACGAGCATCAACGTCCAATTTTTCAGCAAGTGCTTGACGGAAACGAGCTGAGTCAAGAGAAGTACCAGAACCGATAACGCGTTCTTTAGGGAATCCTGAGAATTTCCATGTAGAGTATGTCAAAACGTCAACTGGGTTAGCAGCTACAAGGAAGATACCGTTAAATCCTGATTCAATAACTTGTGTTACGATTGATTTGTTAATGGCAAGGTTTTTACCAACAAGATCAAGGCGAGTTTCACCTGGTTTTTGAGGAGCACCTGCAGTAATTACAACAAGGTCAGCATCCGCACAGTCAGCGTACTCAGCCGCATAGATCTTCTTAGGTGAAGTGAAGGCAAGGGCGTGGCTAAGGTCAAGCGCATCTCCGACAGCTTTTTCGTGCAATTGAGGAATTTCGATAATTCCAAGCTCTTGTGCAATTCCTTGGTTGACAAGTGCAAATGCATAAGATGAACCTACGGCACCGTCACCGACAAGGATAACTTTTTTGTGTTGTTTAGTCAAATCCATGAGTCTAAACGTCTCCTTCATTTTTTTTTGAGATAGATTCTCATACGACTTCATTCTACCACTTTTGAAAGTCTTTGTCATCTGAAACAGTATGAATCCTTGATGTAAACGTTTTTACGTTTGTGTTCCTAAGAAGAAAAATAGGCTAAAATGTGTTATAATAGTATGGTGAATTAAGTAAAGAGAGGCATTTTTTGAATGCAGGATAATAATCTAATTGATGTGAATTTAACATCAGAAATGAAGACGAGTTTTATCGATTATGCGATGAGTGTTATCGTAGCTCGTGCCCTTCCTGATGTTCGTGATGGTTTGAAACCTGTTCACCGTCGTATTTTGTATGGAATGAATGAATTGGGTGTTACGCCAGATAAACCACATAAGAAGTCAGCCCGTATCACAGGGGATGTTATGGGTAAATACCACCCACACGGGGACTCCTCGATTTATGAAGCCATGGTTCGGATGGCGCAATGGTGGAGTTACCGTTACATGTTAGTGGATGGCCATGGTAACTTTGGTTCTATGGACGGTGATGGCGCCGCTGCACAACGGTATACCGAAGCTCGTATGAGTAAGATTGCTCTTGAAATGCTGCGGGATATCAACAAAAATACAGTTGATTTCGCTGATAACTATGATGCCAGCGAGCGTGAACCTTTGGTCTTACCTGCACGTTTTCCTAATCTTCTTGTCAATGGTGCTACAGGGATTGCCGTTGGGATGGCAACCAATATTCCTCCACACAATCTGGGAGAAACCATTGATGCAGTGAAGCTGATGATGGATAATCCTGAGGTAACGACCCGTGAACTCATGGAAGTTCTTCCTGGTCCAGATTTTCCGACAGGTGCTTTGGTCATGGGGAAATCAGGTATCCACAAAGCCTATGAAACCGGAAAAGGATCAATCGTTCTTCGTTCTCGTACAGAGATTGAAGTAACCAAGAGTGGCCGTGAACGGATTGTTGTCACTGAGTTCCCTTATATGGTCAATAAAACCAAGGTGCACGAGCACATCGTTCGCTTGGTGCAAGAAAAACGGATCGAAGGGATTACAGCTGTACGTGATGAATCAAACCGTGAGGGGGTTCGTTTTGTGATTGAGGTCCGCCGAGATGCTTCGGCTAACGTTATTTTGAACAATCTCTTTAAAATGACACAAATGCAAACCAATTTTGGATTCAATATGTTGGCGATCCAAAATGGTGTTCCAAAGATTCTTTCTCTTCGCCAAATTTTAGGTGCTTATATTGAGCACCAGAAAGAAGTGGTGACTCGCCGGACTATCTTTGATAAAGAAAAAGCGGAAGCACGTGCCCATATTTTAGAAGGTTTGCTCATTGCCTTGGATCACATCGATGAAGTGATCCGGATTATCCGCAATAGCCAGACAGACGCTGAAGCACAAGCTGAATTGATGGCTAAATTCAAGCTTTCTGAACGTCAAAGCCAAGCTATTTTGGACATGCGTCTTCGTCGTTTGACCGGTTTGGAACGAGACAAGATCCAAAGTGAATACGATGATTTGGTTGCCTTGATTGCTGATTTGGCTGATATTTTGGCGAAACCAGAACGTGTGGCGACCATCATCAAGGAAGAACTGGAAGAAGTCAAACGCAAGTTTGGCGATGCTCGCCGAACTGAGTTGATGATCGGAGAAGTCCTTTCTCTTGAAGATGAGGACTTGATTGAAGAAACAGATGTCTTGATCACCCTTTCTAACAAAGGCTACATCAAACGTTTGGACCAAGCGGAATTTACGGCTCAAAAACGTGGTGGACGTGGGGTTCAAGGAACTGGTGTCAAAGATGATGACTTTGTCCGTGAATTGGTCTCTACGAGCACCCATGATCACTTGCTCTTCTTTACCAATAAGGGACGTGTCTATCGTCTGAAAGGTTATGAGATTCCAGAATATGGCCGGACAGCTAAAGGATTACCAATCGTCAATCTCTTAAAATTGGACGAAGGTGAATCGATTCAAACCATTATCAATGTGGAGCAAGACCGCAGTGACGAAGCTTATCTCTTCTTTACGACGCGACAAGGTTTAGTTAAGCGGACCAATGTAGCTGAATTTTCAAATATTCGTCAGAACGGTCTCAAAGCTCTGAATCTGCGTGATGAGGATGAATTGATCAATGTCTTCCTTACAGATGGCAATGCTGACGTCATTATCGGTACCAAGTATGGTTATTCTGTCCGCTTTAATGAGGCTGTAGTCCGCAATATGGGACGTTCTGCCACAGGTGTACGTGGTGTGAATCTCCGTGAAGGAGACAAGGTTGTTGGGGCTAGTGTCGTTACGGATCAAGATGAAGTATTGATCATCACTGAAAAAGGGTATGGTAAGCGTACAATGGCTAGCGAATACCCAACCAAAGGCCGTGGTGGTAAAGGTATCAAAACAGCCAATATTACAGAGAAAAATGGTCCTTTAGCTGGTCTTTTAACCGTTAAAGGGGATGAAGATCTGATGATCATTACCGATACCGGAGTTATGATCCGGATAGGTGTGGCTAACATTTCTCAAACGGGTCGTTCAACTCAGGGTGTGAAAGTCATGAGACTGGATCAGGATGCGAAAATTGTGACCTTTACAACAGTCCAGCCCGATGAAAAAGATGAAGAAGTAGTGGAAGAAAACGAATAGATAAGGGGACAGCATGTCACGCAAAAGAAAAAAGAAAAAGAGTTTACGCAATACTCTTATCAACATCGTTGCAACACTTTTGATTATTCTCTCGCTTCTCTTGATTTTCAATGCTCCGATCCGAAATATGATTATGGTTTGGCATACCAACCAATACCAGGTTAGCAAGGTCGATAAAAAGACTATTGATAAAAACAAAGAAGTGAAGACGAGCTTTGATTTCCAACATGTCCAGTCACTCTCGACAGAGGCCGTGATCAATGCCCAATGGCAGGCTCAAAAACTTCCTGTAATTGGGGGAATTTCGATTCCTGAATTGAACATGAACCTTCCAATTTTTAAAGGACTCGAAAACGTAGCCCTTTACTATGGAGCAGGGACTATGAAGGAAAACCAAGTCATGGGACAAGGCAATTATTCTCTTGCTAGTCACCACGTATTTGGCCTTACTGGAGCAAATGCCATGTTATTCTCACCATTAGAGAAAGCCAAGGCGGGAATGAAGATTTACATCACGGACAAAGAAAAAATCTATACTTATGTCATCTCGTCTGTTGAGACAGTGACTCCAGACCGTGTAGATGTGATTCAAGATCGTGAAGGCGTCAATGAGATCACCTTGGTGACCTGTGAGGATGCTGCAGCGACTTACCGTACGATTGTAAAAGGGAATTTGGAAACTTCTGTTGACTATGACAAGGCTCCAAAAGACATCCTGGATTCATTCAGCAAGACTTATAATCAAATGCAACTTTAAGAAAATAAAGCCCATGGCAGAGATGCCAGGGCTTTTTCTATGTAGGAAGCAAAACTAGGAGAAATTCTTGTAAAATTGTAAGAGATTGGTAATATTATGTAAGGAATTTGTCATAACATTAAGGGAAAATCAGTATATAATAAGAGGAGAAAGAGTATGATAAGGAGGTAGAATAGTGACAAAAGAGCGAATTTACCATCTCTTGCATCATTTCTATAATCTCTTAGTAAACGATTTTCCACGAAATGGTTTAATTACGAAAGGAATCTATGAAGTAGAGCAGGTCTACCAAGCTTTAGAGGCCATTCCTCAGAGCCAGGAGTACTTGATTCGCTGTGAAATTCAACAGTTTTTAAAAGAGCTTGAACAAGTTCAAACAGGTTACCAGATCCGCTTTAATAAAGATGAAGTCTTAGTGTTAGATGATTTGAAGCAAGAAATTGCCTGTAAATAATGCAAGGTCGTCGTTTTCTCTATTTATTACGAATTAATAAGTGAGGAGGAAATTATGTACGACATATCATTTATTGAACCATCTTTGCTTCCTAGAGAACGTTTGGTTTCTGAAGGGGTAGATAAGCTGAGTCATCAAGAATTGCTATCCATTCTCTTACGGACAGGCAATAAGAAAAAAAGCGTTTATGAGATTGCACAAGGTCTTTTGAGTTCGGTTAATAGTTTAAAGGAGTTAAGTCAATTAACTCTAGAGGAGCTACAGGAAATCTCAGGTATTGGCCGGGTGAAGGCCATCGAACTTCAGGCTGTGATTGAGTTTGGACGAAGGATTCATAAAGACGAATTGATGAGTTCTGAACAGATCATGAGCAGCCAGAAATTGGCCCATAAAATTCAACAGGAAATCGGCCATAAGAAACAGGAGCACCTGGTTGCCCTCTATTTAAATACGCAGAATGAAATTATTCATCAGCAGACCATTTTTATTGGAACCGTGAATCGAAGTATTGCGGAGCCACGTGAAATCCTGCATTATGCACTGAAGCACATGGCAACCTCTATCATCTTGGCTCACAATCATCCATCTGGTGCCGTATTTCCCAGTAAAAATGATGATGAAGTAACGCAACGAGTTTTAGAGGCCTGTGAAGTGATGGGTTTAACCCTATTGGATCACTTGATTGTATCTGAAGAAAACTATTATAGTTACCGTGAAGAGACAGATTATTTGGTATAAAAAAGAGAGTGGGACAGAAATCAGTAATTCGTTAGAATTCGATTTCGTCGTCCCACCTCCGCACAGTTGAGTAGGGCTGTAAAAGCTGATGAAATCAGCGTAGTAGAGCCCACTCAACCACTGCGTCTTGCTCGACAATCCAAAAATAATTGAGAGGCTAGGATTTTTGTCCCAGCCTCTTTTCTTGTTAATGTATAAATCTTTATTCTTCGTTTTTTCGCATGAAATAAAGGAGTGTTTGCAATTCACTAGTGAGATCGACATATTGGACAACAACGTCTTTAGGAACTGTCAGATGAACCGGAGAAAAGCTTAGAATTCCTTTGACACCGGCATCTACTAAAAGACTAGCAACTTCCTGCGCTTTAATACTTGGGACAGTTAAAATTGCTGTTTGAATGTCTTCTTGTTTGAGCTTTTCTTTGATCGTAGAAATCCCATAAATGGGGATCCCATCCTTACTTTTGGTATTAATCAGTTCATGATCATCTACATCAAAAGCCATGACAATTTTCATCTTATTGCGTTCATGGAAGCGATAATTGAGGAGCGCACTTCCCATATTTCCGATCCCCACAATAGCGACATTGGTAATGGCATTATCATTTAAAAGATCGGCAAAGAAGTTCATCAGTTTTTTTACGTCATAACCAAATCCCCGTCTTCCTAATTCACCAAAATAAGAAAAATCTCGGCGAACGGTAGCAGAGTCAATCCCAATTGCATCAGCAATTTGCTTGGAATTGGCGCGCTCTATTTTTTCAGAGTTAAAGCGTTTAAAAATGCGGTAGTAGAGCGATAAGCGTTTTGCTGTTGCGCGTGGAATTGGAGTATTTTTATCATGTTTCACAATATCACAACCTTTCCCTCTTATTGTATAGGAAGATTGTGAAAAAATCAACTATCTAGAGCGGTTTTTCAAAAATATTTTTGTCTAAAGAAAAAGCTGATGGCGATGGAGAGTTCCATCAGCATCAGCTTAGTTTTCAGCTTGTTCTACCTTTTTCAAAAAAGCATAGAGTCCATCGACTCGCCCTGTATAGGGGAGCTTTTTCCCCTTGTATTCAATGGATACGATTGAGTAAGAGTCAGGCAAGGTTACACAGCCTGAAAAAGCTAGAATGCAGGCTGCAAGGTTGGGATAAGTAGTTGTTCGTTCTACTTGGTAAGCGTCGATATAAGTTAAGGTTACCATATTAGGCCTCTGTTTTGTTGAAAATTTCTCTTTCGACAAGACTATCCATTAAGAAATAGAATTTTTGTTGGATAATGTCATTTTCTGGATTTTTAAAGATATTAACCAGGCGAAGTCCAGACTTGTCTGTAATATTGATCTTAAAACCTGTCAAATCTTTATTGAAAATAATTTTAAGTAGGAAGCCTTCGCCGCTATTTGGAACGGCTTCGAGCAAACGATTTAACTCGTAATTTCCAACTTTTGTAACAGCGAATGTATTGTCACGTAAGGTATATTTTTTAACATTTGGGTGTAGACTATAGGTATATTTGCAGTCTTTCAATGAAACACTTGTTTCAAAAGCCATATTGTTCTCCTATAATAAAATTTCTTTAAGTTTTGTGAGGAAGTCTTGGACCTCCTCTATGGTATTGAGTTCTGAAAAACTAATTCGAAGGGATTCTTTTAGGCGTGAGCTATCTTTTCCATAGAGCGCCTCAAGGACATGGCTGGGTTGAACTGTACCAGCGGTACAAGCAGAACCTGTAGAGACAGAAATTCCAGCAAGATCGAGTCGCATCAGTAAAACGTCATTTTGGAAACCCGGAAAGCCAAGGTTCCAAACAAATGGAAGATGATCGTCATTCGCATTTACGTAGTAGTCGTAGGCTGCTAAACCATTGACTAGCTCTTGGCCGAGTTTTTGAACCTGGTTGAAATTTTCTTCTTGATGAAGTGTAGCTTGCTGAAGCGCGGTTGCCATCCCGACAATAGAAATAAGATTTTCCGTGCTGGCTCTCATCTTACTTTCCTGATCCCCACCATGGATGAGATTATCAAAATCTGGGACGGCTGCATAAAGGAAGCCGACTCCCTTTGGTCCGTGGAATTTGTGGGCAGAAGCACTGAGAAAATCAATTCCCAACTCTTCGGGATAGACAGGGACCTTTCCGATTGCTTGGACCGCATCAACGTGAAAGGCAGCTGGATGATCTTTTAAGAATTCTCCGATTTTTTTAATCGGTAGAAGATCGCCTGTCTCGTTATTGGCAAACATGGTAGAGACAAGAATGGTATCCGGTCTAAGTGCAGCCTTGATATCACTAGCCTGAATGCGTCCATCTCTTGGTTGGACGATCGTAACTTCAAATCCGAAACGTTCTACAAGGTATTCGATGGGTTCGAGAACCGCATGGTGTTCCAAAGCGGTCGTAATGATGTGTTTGCCATCTGCTTGGTGTTTCAAGCAGTAGCCTTTTATAACGGTATTATTACTTTCTGATCCACCTGAAGTGAAGAAAATACGATTTGGAAGAGTATGGAGAGACTGAGCAATCTGCTCGCGAGATTCTCGGAGGAGTTTACTAGCCATCCGTCCATGAGCATGAAGGCTCGATGGATTTCCAAAAGTGGTCTTCATAGTTTCAGACATTTTATCAATGACTTCAGGTAGAAGGGGAGTTGTTGCGGCATTATCAAAATATATCACATTAAGACCTTATTTCTTGTGGTAGGCAAATAGAGGACTAACAGGTTTTCTTTCTTGAATGCGAACAATAGCTTCAGCGATCAGTTCGCTAGCTGTTAGATAGTTAATATTTTTTGGTGTTGGTCCATTTGGAGCAACAGAATCGGTTACTAAGATTTCTTTGATCGGAGCTTGGTCTAATAATTCAACAGCTCCTTTTACAAATAAACCATGGCTTGATACAGCATAAATTTCAGTAGCACCTTCGCGTTCGACGATTTTCGCAGCTTCTGAGAATGTCTTACCAGTATTGAGGATATCGTCAATCAAGATCGCTTTCTTATCTTTGACATCCCCGATAATATAGCCATAATCACGGTTTGCATCATCTTGCTCGTAATCAATGATCGCAATCGGTGCATCAAGATATTCAGCTAAACTACGAGCCCGTTTAACACCTGAGTTTTTAGGGCTGACGACTACAACATCAGGACCAGTTAGACCTTTGTTGATGTAGTGCTCTGCAAAAAGTGGAATGGTAAAGAGGTTATCTACGGCAATATCGAAGAAACCTTGAACTTGCACTGCATGGAGATCCAGTGTGACGACGCGATCCACCCCAGCTTTGACCAACATGTTTGCGACGAGCTTAGCTGTGATTGGTTCGCGAGGAGCAGCAGTTCGGTCTTGGCGAGCATAGCCAAAATAAGGCATGACCACATTGACGGTGTTTGCGCTAGCCCGTTGGCAAGCATCCACCATGATTAACAATTCCATCAAGTGATTGTTAACAGGAAAACTGGTTGATTGAATGATATAAATATCATATCCACGAACACTTTCCTCAATATTGACTTGGATTTCACCATCTGAAAACTGACGGGATGAAATTTTCCCAAGTGGAACCCCAGCATGATCCGCGATTTTTTGCGCAATCTCTGGGTTTGAATTGAGAGAGAAGAGCTTCATATTTTTTTTATCTGACATGTGATTCCAACCTCATTTAGATTTTTAATCTTAGCACTATTTTAGCAAAAATTTGCGATAATTTCAGCTATTTTACAATCTTTCCGCTAATCTAGCGATTTTATTTTTTGCTGCTTTGTAGACGATTCCATGCTCTTTGATGAACTGATGGAAATTTTCTTCCTGCTCAGCAGTTTCGACCTCGATTTCTAATTCATAATCTTCAGTGTCTAAATAGAGACTGTGGTCTAGTGCCACCAATCCTGCAGCTGTTTCTTTTTCGAAGCGTTCTGTTGTTAGGCTTCCCCAGACAGCGAGTTGCTCAACAGGGATTTCTTTAGATATCAAGAGGTTTTTGATTTCCCCGTCAGGAAACTGTTGGTGTTGAAGGATCGCTTCGGTTTCTTCTGGGCTGAGGTCTTGATTGTACTCGAAATGGCCAACTGCTTCAGGAACCTTGAGAGTCAATTCAGCTTGATCTGTGAAAGTACGCACCCGCAAAGCCATTTTTTCCTTACGCATGAGCTGGTCGGGGGTATCGATATAGTGATTGGTTTGGACAACCAATTCTGTATCAGCAAAAAGTGGAAGGAGGGATTGGTATTCCTCCTTATCTAGCAAGGTTTTGTATTCAATTTCTAAATGGTTCATTTGTAGTCCTTTGCTTTTTTTCGAAAGCGATTCATGATATAATAAGATATGTGTTTATTGTATACAAAAATGGTTCAGATTACAAGGTGGTAGGATGGCAATTGATTGGGAAAACTTCTTAGATCCTTATATCCAAGCAGTTGGGGAATTAAAAATCAAACTGCGTGGGATTCGTAAGCAATATCGTAAGCAACAAAAGCATTCTCCAATTGAGTTTGTCACAGGACGGGTCAAGCCGATTGAGAGCATCCGCGAAAAGATGATCCGAAGAAATATTTCTGAAGAAAATTTGGCTCAGGATATGCAAGATATTGCTGGTCTTCGCATCATGGTCCAGTTCGTAGATGACGTCGAAGAGATCCTAGAGGTTCTGAGACAACGGCAGGATATGCACGTGGTCCAAGAGCGAGACTACATCCGCCATAAGAAATCAAGTGGCTACCGGAGTTACCACGTTGTGGTCGAGTACCCGGTCGATACCATTGATGGAAATGAAACGATCTTAGCAGAGATTCAAATTCGGACTTTGTCCATGAATTTTTGGGCAACCATTGAACACTCGCTCAATTATAAATATAAAGGAGACTTTCCAGACGAGATCAAAAAACGCTTAGAGACGACAGCAAACCTGGCTTATCTCTTGGATGAAGAGATGGGGGCAATTCGGGATGCGATTCAGGAGGCTCAAGCCCTGTTTGATCCACTTCATCGTAAGTTAAATGATGGCGTTGGAAATAGTGATGACACAGATGAAGACTACAGGTAAAAAAGTATCCATTATTCGCAATCGCAAGCGTCAAAGTGAAGAGGTTTTTCAGCAGTTGCGCTACAAGCTTAGGAAAAATAATTTTATTTTGACGGAGAAGCATCCGGATATTGTGATTTCAATTGGTGGTGATGGGATGTTGCTATCAGCCTTTCACAAGTATGAACACCAGTTGGATCGAGTTCGCTTTGTTGGCGTCCATACCGGACACTTAGGATTCTATACGGATTACTTAGATAGTGAAATCGATAAGCTGGTTGAGAACTTAAAATATGATACTGGAGCCAAGGTTTCCTACCCCATTTTGAATGTCAAGATCACTTTTGACAATGGGGAAACCCGTACCATGAGAGCCTTGAATGAAGCAACAATCAAGAGAAGCGACCGGACCATGGTTGCCGATCTTACCATCAATGGAGTTGATTTTGAGCGCTTTAGAGGAGACGGCATTACAGTTTCGACTCCTACAGGAAGTACGGCCTACAACAAATCCTTGGGAGGAGCAGTCCTTCACCCAACTATTGAGGCGCTGCAGATTGCGGAAATTGCCAGTCTCAACAACCGTGTTTATCGTACCTTGGGTTCTTCTGTTATTGTCCCTAAAAAGGATAAGATCGAGATTACACCGACGCGTCCTGGCTTCCACATTATCTCTGTCGACAATTCAACCTATTCTTACCGCAATATTGCAAAGGTAGAATACCAGATCGACAACCATAAGATTAATTTCGTGGCAAGCTCCAGTCATACCAGTTTCTGGAATCGGGTCAAGGATGCCTTTATCGGAGATGATAGAGAATGAGATTTGAATTCATTGTCGATGAGCATGTCAAGGTCAAGACTTTTCTGAAAAAACACGAGGTTTCTAAGGGGCTCTTAGCAAAGATTAAGTTTCGTGGTGGCAAGATCCTTGTCAATGGACGTCCGGAGAATGCGATTTATTTGTTGGATATTGGGGATCGCTTGGTCATTGATATTCCAGCAGAAGAAGGGTTCGAAACTCTAAAACCCATGGATCGGCCTTTGGATATTTTGTTTGAAGATGATCATTTTTTGGTCTTAAACAAACCCTTTGGGATCGCATCGATTCCAAGTGCGATTCATTCCAATACCTTAGCCAATTTTGTAAAGGGCTACTATGTGAAGCAGGGCTACGAGAACCAGCAGGTTCACATTGTTACTCGTTTGGACAAGGATACAAGTGGCGTTATGCTCTTTGCCAAACATGGCTATGCCCATGCTCGCTTGGATAAGCAATTGCAGTCTAAAACGATTCAGAAACGCTATTATGCCTTGGTCAAGGGATCTGGGAAGCTTGATCCTGTCGGAGAGATTATTGCTCCGATTGCGCGTGATGAAGATTCAATTATCACCCGAAAGGTAGCTAAAGGTGGCAAGTATGCTCATACAAGCTACCAGGTTGTTCAATCTTTTGGTGATATTCACCTAGTGGTTATTCAGTTACACACAGGTCGAACCCACCAGATCCGCGTTCATTTTTCCCATATTGGTTTTCCGCTCTTGGGAGATGATCTCTATGGCGGAAGTTTAGAAGACGGCATTGAGCGCCAAGCCCTTCATTGTCATCGTCTATCCTATTATCATCCATTTCTTGAGGAAGAATTGGTCATAGAAAGTCCACTGCCTCCAGATTTCCAAGCTGTATTAACACAGCTTCAAACTAGTTATTAATTATTAAAAGGAGTAAAACTCATGGAAGTTTTCGAAAATCTCAAAGCCAACCTCGTTGGTAAGAATGCACGTATTGTATTACCAGAAGGTGAAGAGCCTCGTATTCTCCAAGCGACCAAACGCCTTGTAAAGGAGACAGAGGTAACCCCTGTTTTGCTTGGTAATCCGGATAAAATTCGGATTTACCTTGAAATTGAAGGGGTTTTGGATGGATATGAAGTCATTGATCCGCATTCTTATCCAGGTTTTGAAGAGATGGTAGCTTCCTTGGTAGATCGTCGTAAGGGAAAAATGACAGAAGAAGAAGCACGTCAAATCTTGAAAGACGATGTCAACTACTTTGGTGTCATGTTGGTACATCTGGGAATCGTTGATGGGATGGTGTCAGGTGCGATTCACTCAACAGCTGCAACGGTTCGTCCAGCTCTTCAAATTATTAAAACTCGTCCAAATGTCAAACGGACTTCTGGTGCCTTCCTTATGGTACGTGGATCCGAACGCTACTTGTTCGGGGATTGTGCCATCAACATTAATCCAGATGCTGAAGGCTTGGCTGAAATCGCCATCAACTCTGCTATCACAGCTAAGATGTTTGGCATTGATCCAAAAATTGCCATGTTGAGCTATTCAACCAAAGGCTCTGGTTTTGGGGAAAGTGTTGATAAGGTTGTTGAAGCGACTAAGCTTGCTCATGAACTTCGTCCAGACCTTGAAATTGATGGGGAATTGCAATTTGACGCAGCCTTTGTCCCAGCAACTGCAGCCTTGAAGGCTCCAGGAAGCAAGGTGGCAGGACAAGCCAATGTCTTTATCTTCCCTGGTATTGAGGCAGGTAACATTGGATACAAGATGGCTGAACGTTTGGGTGGGTTTGCAGCGGTAGGTCCTGTCTTGCAAGGGTTGAACAAACCAGTGAACGACCTCTCTCGTGGCTGTAATTCAGATGACGTGTACAAATTGACCTTGATTACAGCGGCACAAGCAGTAGAACAATAAGAATGATTGAAAGGCTCAGGATGATCTTGAGCCTTTTTCTTTATAAAATCAGAATTTCTAAACTCTAAGCCGTTCTATGGTATACTAGGAATATGATGGATTTAAAAGATTACGGGATTATCATGTGGGAGGATGAAAAAATTGCTTCCTTCCGAGAAAAGTTATTAGCCTGGTATGATGCCAATAAACGGGATCTCCCCTGGAGAAGGACCCAGGATCCTTATAAAATTTGGATCTCAGAGATTATGCTCCAGCAGACACGTGTCGATACGGTTATTCCCTATTATGAGCGCTTTCTGGACTGGTTTCCAACTGTCGCTGATTTGGCTCAAGCTCCTGAAGAAAGGCTCTTAAAAGCATGGGAAGGCTTGGGCTATTACTCAAGGGTTCGCAACATGCAGAAAGCTGCTCAGCAGATGATGGAAGATCACGGTGGTGTGTTTCCATCAAGCTATGAGGCTATCTCAAAACTTAAGGGAATTGGGCCTTATACAGCTGGTGCCATTGCTAGTATTGCCTTTGGATTAGCAGAGCCAGCAGTAGATGGCAATGTCATGCGTGTTCTATCCCGTTTGTTTGAAGTGGACTACGATATCGGAGTTCCGACCAATCGCAAGATTTTTCAAACCATGATGGAAATCTTGATCGATCCGGCCCGGCCGGGTGATTTTAATCAGGCTTTGATGGATTTGGGATCCGATATTGAATCGCCAGTCAATCCACGGCCGGAAGAGAGTCCTGTTAAGGAGTTTAGTGCGTCCTACCAACATGGGACCATGGATCGTTATCCCATCAAGGCTCCTAAGAAGAAACCTGTACCTGTCTATCTAACAGCTTTTATTATCAAGGATAGTCAAGGCCGCTACTTGCTGGAGAAAAATGAGCGAGAAGGGCTTTTATCTGGTTTTTGGCATTTCCCCTTGATTGAAGTGGATGGCCTATCTGAGAACCTAGGTCAATTATCCCTACTGAATGGGCAAGGTCATGCAGAAGTCAACCCAGAAATTCTTTCCTTTGAACAAGACTATGACTTGGCTATTGAATGGCAGGACAGATCGTATCCTATCGTCCAGCATGTCTTTTCGCATCGCAAGTGGCAGGTTCAACTTCGTTACGGCCTAGTAAAAGAAGGAGAGCAACCAGCAAGTGAATCGACTGTTTGGTTAACACCAGAAGAATTTTCGGACTATCCTTTTGCTAAACCCCAGCAAAAGATTTGGACGACTTTTACGGAAAATGAAAAATAGCTAGAGATTATTCTCTAGCTATTTTTTTTATAGATGAGCGAATGCTTTGATTTCTTCTTCAGACATGGATGAGTCGCAACGAACACTGACTTCACCAGATTCGACATGTAAAAATCCTGGGACAGTTGGGATGCCGTAAGTTGAGCGGAAGGCTTGTAATGCGTCTAGCTGACTTGGTTCTTCACTATTAATAAAATAGATATGAGCTTTTGTTTCAGCTACGACAGTTGCTAATTTAGCAGCGAACTTCCGGCAGTAAGGGCAAGTCTTGCGTCCGATAAAGAAGGTCGCTGTTTCTTTTTGATCGATCGCTTCTTGCGCACGCGCGACAGTTGTGACTTCAAGATCTTTAATATCTTCTAAAAATTGTTCCATGAGATTACCTCGCTTTCTTCTATGTCTAGTATGCCATATTTTCTATAAAATCGCTGGTATTTGCTACGAAAGAAAGAGAGAGTGGGACAGAAATCGGTTATCGTTAGAATTCGATTTCGTCGTCCCACCTCCGCACAGTTGAGTAGGGCTGTAAAAGCTGATGAAATCAGCGTAGTAGAGCCCACTCAACCACTGCGTCTTGCTCAACAATCAAAAAATAATTGAGAGGCTAGGACTTTTGTCCCAGCCTCATGTTTTAGCCTACAAAAGCATTGATTTCTGCTTCGATATTCGCAATTTTTTCTTTAGCATCTGCTTCAGATTCACCAACTGTGGCGATGTAGAATTTGATTTTTGGTTCTGTACCTGAAGGACGAACGGCAAACCATGAATCATCAGCCAAGATGTATTTAAGAACGTTGCTTGGAGGAGTTGTCAATTTTTCAACGCCGTCAGCAGTAGTAGCTGTTTGTTCCAAGAAGTCTTCTGTCTTAGCAATGTCTGTGTTGTTAAATTGTTTAGGAGCATTGCCACGGAATTTATCCATAATTTTCTTGATTTCAGCAGCCCCGTCCACACCTGAAAGGGTAACAGAGATGGTTTTTTCTGCGAAGTAACCGTATTGTTTGTAGATTTCTTCGATACCATCTGCCAAAGTCATACCACGTGAGCGGTAGTAAGCTGCGATTTCAGCAACGATAAGAACGGCTTGGATAGCGTCTTTGTCACGTACGAATGGTTTGATCAGGTAACCGAAGCTTTCTTCGAAACCAAGCATGTAAGTGTGGTTGTGTTGTGTTTCAAATTCATGGATTTTTTCACCGATAAATTTGAAACCAGTCAAGACGTTAAACATAGTTGCGCCGTAGCTTTCTGCAATCTTAGTCACCAACTCAGTTGATACGATTGATTTACAGAGGGCAGCATTGGCAGGAAGGGTACCAGCTGTTTTGTGAGCTTCAAGAATGTATTTAGCAATGATCGCTCCGATTTGGTTACCAGAAAGGTTGAGGTAAGAACCATCTGGTTGGCGGATTTCAACACCAAGGCGGTCAGCATCTGGGTCAGTTGCAACCAATACATCAGCGTCTACTTTGCGGCCAAGTTCTTCAGCAAGAGCAAAGGCAGCTTGGTTTTCAGGGTTTGGAGATTTAACAGTTGAGAAGTCAGCATCTGGAACGGCTTGAGCCTCAACAACTTGAACAGCTTCAAATCCAGCTTGGGCAAGAGCACGACGAGCCAACATTTCACCAGTACCATGAAGTGGTGTGTAGACAATCTTCATGTCGCGACCGTATTCATTGATCAAGTCTTGGTTGATGTTAACGCCTTTCACTTCTTTCAAGTATTCAGCGTCGACGTTTTCACCGATAACTTCAATCAAGCCACTAGCTTTGCTTTCTTCAAGGTCAGCCAATTGTACAGTGAAAGGATTTTCGATAGCACGGATGTAATCTGTCAAAGCATCGGCATCTGCAGGTGGCATTTGTCCACCGTCTTCACCATATACCTTATATCCATTAAACGGAGCAGGGTTGTGGCTAGCGGTTACCATAATCCCAGCAAATGTGTGGAGATGACGAACAGCAAATGACAATTCAGGTGTTGGACGTAGGCTTTCAAATACATAAGATTTGATTCCGTGTGCAGCCAAAACTTGAGCAGATTCAAAAGCAAACTCAGGAGAGAAGTGACGGCTGTCGTAGGCGATCGCAACACCGCGTTTCTTCGCTTCCTCACCTTTTGAGTCGATTAATTGGGCCAACCCTTCAGTTGCTTGGCGAACAACATAGATATTAATACGGTTGGTACCAGCACCGATTAATCCACGCATACCAGCTGTACCGAATTCAAGGTTGGTATAGAAGGCATCTTCTTTTGTTTTTTCATCCATTGCGACCAACTCATCACGAAGGTAAGCTGGTAATTCAGCAAAGTCGAGCCATTTTTGGTAGTTTTCTTGATAGGTCATGCAAGCGTCTCCTTTTTGCTTATAATTTAATCGCTTACATTATAGCAAATTTTTTCTGAAAATTCTAGCGATAAATGTAAATCTTTTCAAAAAAATAGAGCTAATTCACCATCAAATAAAGCCAAGATAAATTGGTCTTGGCTTGAAAGGTTATTTTAATTTTTCAAGAGATGGAACGACGGCACTGGTAATGAGGACTGTAGCAATGACTTCGATGAGAGAGTTGGTAGATATAATCAAGGCTAGGAAATGTTGAATTCCACCACCGAAGCTATTTCCAAAGAAGAAATAAATCCCACTTAGAACGAAAACAGTATTGGTCATAGAGCCGACAATTCCAGCGATCATAAGTCCTGTACGATTGCGAATCCAGCGATAGACGAAGTAAGGGGTTACCCCAATGAGAATCCGAGGGACTATGGCAATGATAAGGGAGTAGAGATTCCCGTGAGGGACAAAGGGACTAAAGAGATAGCTGGCTGGTGTTATAACCAGGGTATTCATGGTGAGGCTAAAGAGTCCCATGAGGAGTCCTAGAATTGCTCCAGTTCGAGGTCCGTAGATAATAGAAGCGATCACGACAGGAATATGAACCAAGGTTGGTTGAATTCCTGATGGGACAAATTGCAAAATGAAGGACGTCACAAAGTGAATGGTGATCATCACGGCAAAAAAGATGGCAATTCGTGAAATAGAGGCTGATTTTCTCATAAACAATTCTCCTTAACAGCTTGGATGATAGTGTCGACAGTGGCTAGAGCTCCAGAACCTTGATCTCCACAAGCGAGAGTAGCCTCTCGAGGTTGGATGATCTGGTAACCATAGTCTTGTAAGAGTTTTAGATTTCGTTGGGTAGCAGGATGATCTAGCATTTTTGTATTCATAGCAGGGGCCAGTAATTTTTTAGTCCTTTGAGGCAAGGCTAGAGCTGTGCTTGTGACCATATTATCTGCAAGTCCCATGGCCAATTTAGCAATGGTGTTGGCACTGGCCGGCGCTACAAGAAAGAGGTCAGTTTCTTTCCCAATGTCGATGTGCTCGATCCGCTGTGGATCGTCTTCCACCATAACCTCTAGGCCTACTGGATTTTTTGAAAGAACTTGCAAGGTTAAAGGGGTGATAAATTTTTGGGCTGAAGGAGTCATGAGGACCTTCACTTCAAATCCCAATTTGGTTAGTTGGCTGGTAATATCAGCAGCCTTATAGGCGGAAATACTACCGGTAACCGCTAAAGTAATGTGTGTCATATGTACCTTTTTATTTGATATAACGTAGGATAGCCTCTGCGATTTCTGTTTTCGTAGAAGCTTCTAGAACGTGATCATCTGTTACTAGATAGGCTTGATGCTGACCGTTCTGAATCTTGGTCAGATCATTGGCAACGATCATGCTGGCATGATTTTTAACCAGGCTTTCACGTGCTACCTGGATCAACTCTTCAGAAGAAACGTCGACTAATAGCTTAAAGCCGATCAGTTGAATAGCAGGGTTCCATTCTTTGACGAGCGAGATAATCTTCGGATTTTTCTTTAGAAAGAGTACTTGGTATTCTTCTTTGGAAGAGATTTTAGCTTCCTGATTTTCGCGATGGATAAAGCTATGAAGGTCTTGAGCTTTCTCAACTTCATCAAGGCCTGTCATGTAAACAGGTGTGTAGTCTGAAACAGCCATAGCGTGAATCAAAACCTGATGTTGAGGGACTTCCGTTTTCATTTGTGCGAGAAGTTCTTCGACATTCTGGATCAATAGAAGTCGAAGCTGTGGGTGAGGATCGGGTTTAAGCGCGGTAGGCGTTGTGATCAAGGTCACCTGATGTCCCTTTGCAAGAGCCATTTCTGCAAGGATTTTCCCTAGGCTCCCGGTGGAATGATTGGTGATCGAACGAACACTATCAATGGCTTCGCTCGTCCCACCTGATGTAATTAAAATATGCATATGCTTATTTTACACAAAAAAGATACGTAAGTAAAGTTCTGAAGCTATTAGGATTAACTATGTATAGCCATAAAATTTAGATAAAAAACGAACGTTCGATTCAAAAGGTGGAAAAACCATGTTATTTTCGCGAATTTTAGGTATAATAGATCTATCAAATATAAAGGAGTCCCTTATGAAAACAGATATCGAAATTGCTCAAAGCATTGAACTCCAACCGATTGTGGATGTTGTGAAGAAAATTGATTTGGTTGACGATGATCTTGAATTGTATGGAAAATACAAGGCAAAATTGAGCTTTGATAAGATTCATGAAGTTGAGAAAAATCCAGTAGGAAAACTTATCTTAGTCACTGCGATCAACCCAACTCCAGCTGGAGAAGGGAAATCAACCATCACCATTGGTTTAGCAGATGCTTTGAATAAAATCGGTAAAAAAACCATGATTGCCATTCGCGAACCTTCTTTAGGTCCAGTTATGGGGATTAAAGGTGGTGCTGCTGGTGGTGGCTATGCCCAAGTTCTACCGATGGAAGACATCAACCTTCATTTCACAGGGGATATGCATGCGATCACAACGGCTAATAATGCCCTCTCGGCATTGATTGATAATCATTTGCACCAAGGAAATGAGCTAGGAATTGACCAACGTCGGATTATCTGGAAACGGGTAGTGGACTTGAATGACCGTGCTCTTCGTCATGTCTCTGTCGGTCTTG
This sequence comes from Streptococcus parasanguinis, assembly GCF_023109675.1. Classification (GTDB taxonomy): domain Bacteria; phylum Bacillota; class Bacilli; order Lactobacillales; family Streptococcaceae; genus Streptococcus; species Streptococcus parasanguinis_I. The sequence continues at coordinate 263,498 of NZ_JALDUR010000002.1, forward strand.
GCGGTACTTTAAATGGGATTCCGCGTGAAGACGGATTTGATATTACCGTTGCTTCTGAGATCATGGCCATCCTTTGCTTGGCGACAGATATTGAAGATTTGAAACGTCGTTTGGCCAACATCGTGATTGGTTACCGTTTTGATCGTAGCCCGGTCTATGTCCGTGATTTGGAAGTGGAAGGGGCACTTGCCTTGATCCTCAAAGATGCGATCAAGCCAAACTTGGTTCAAACCATCTATGGTACACCTGCCTTTGTTCACGGTGGTCCATTTGCCAATATCGCCCATGGATGTAACTCTGTATTAGCAACGACGACAGCTCTTCATTTAGCCGACTATACGATTACAGAAGCTGGTTTTGGGGCTGACCTTGGCGCTGAAAAATTCCTTGATATTAAAACTCCAAACTTGCCTACATCACCAGATGCGGTTGTGATCGTAGCGACTCTCCGAGCTCTTAAGATGAACGGTGGAGTGACCAAGGATGCTTTGACTGAAGAAAATGTAGAGGCTGTTCGTGCTGGTTTTGCCAACTTGAAACGTCACGTTGAAAATATCCGTAAGTTTGGCATTCCTGCAGTGGTTGCCATCAATGAATTTATCACCGATACAGAAGCAGAAATTGCTGCTTTGAAAGAATTGTGTGCTGAAATTGAGGTGCCAGTTGAGCTTGCGAGTGTATGGGCGAATGGTGCTGACGGTGGAGTTGAACTTGCTGAAACCTTGGTTAAAACCATCGAAACAAGTCCAGCTAACTACACACGCTTGTATGATAATAACCTTTCTGTTGAAGAAAAAATTGAAAAGATTGTTACAGAAATTTATCGCGGTACTAAGGTGAATTTTGAGAAGAAAGCCAAGACACAAATTGCCCAAATCGTGAAAAATGGTTGGGATAAGTTGCCAATCTGTATGGCCAAAACACAATATAGCTTCTCTGATAATCCAAATGCCTTGGGAGCTCCTGAAAACTTTGAAATCACTATCCGTGAAGTGGTTCCAAAATTGGGAGCAGGCTTTATTGTAGCTTTGACTGGGGATGTGATGACCATGCCTGGTTTACCAAAACGTCCAGCTGCTTTGAATATGGATGTGGCTGCTGATGGAACAGCCATCGGTTTGTTCTAATAGCTAGATATCTAAAAACAACTTCTGTTCAAATGAGCAGAAGTTGTTTTGGTCTTGTTAATCTATCATTATTCAGTAAGGAGTTGGTACCTGATTTTTCGATAGATTATGATGAGCTGTAGGGTCATGGGAATCCAGATAAGGGGTTCGCAGAGAATGACCCCCATGTAGCCGGTGTGAGGAATAATCCACAGAACGAAGAAAATTTTTCCAAACAATTCAATAAAACTGGATGTGAGTGGGGTTAATTTTTTACCCATTCCCTGTAGGGCATTTCTCAGGATGATGAGACTCGCCAAAATAGGATAAAAGCAAGAGCTGATCTGGAGATAAAGACTGGCATTTGCAATGAGATCAGGATTTGTCGAGCCGGAAATAAAGCTGGTTAAAGACGGACTTGTGAAGAATAGAAGAGCAGCAACCAAGACAGACCAAACCCAAGAAAGAAGGTTGGCAATGGTAACGCCTTTTTTGATCCGCTGGAATTGCTCTGCGCCAAAATTCTGCGAGATAAAGGTTGTGATACTTGAGGCGATAGCTGTAATCGGTAAAACGGCAAAGGACATGATACGACGGGCTGCGACCTGTGCACTGATAATGGTTGTTCCAAGCTGATTAATAGCGGATTGGAGGATAACCGTTCCAATCGAAACGATGGAAGTCATGAGGCCCATGGCAAGGCCCTGACTTAGCAGATCCTGATAAAGCTCCTTGTCCCAAACAAAATCCTTGCGATGCGGGAGCAGAAAAGGGACCTTCTTACGAATATAGAGAAGACAAAGAAGGGCCGAAATACCCTGGGCGATGATGGTCGCAATCCCAGCAGATTGAACTCCAAGATGAAGTTGGGTAATAAAATAAAGATCAAGAAGAATATTGAGAATGGCAGCGATAATCAAGAAATAGAGTGCTGCTAGGCTATCGCCAACCGCTCGAAGAAGTCCAGCACAAAGATTATAGGCAAAGGTCACAGCTACACCATTGACAATAGTGGAGATATAGAGATAAGACTGAGCTACAATAGCTGATGGGGTCCCTAAAAATTGGAGCATTGGATAAAGCCCCACGGCACCAATGAAGATCACAAAGAGACTGAGGATGTTACCAATAACAGCAGTTGCTGCGACAGATTTTCGTAATTGGTCCTCGTTTTTGGCTCCATAATTTCTTGCGATAATAATGCCCATCCCATTGCCGACACCGACAGCAAATCCAACGATCAAATCAAATATGGCAGAGGTTGCTCCAACGGCAGCCAATGATTTTTGACCTAAAAAACGCCCTACAATCATAACATCCGAGGTATTGTAGAGTTGTTGAAAGATATTGGACAAAAGAATAGGAAAGGCAAAACTCAATAGAGCGGGTAAAATAGGACCATCTATGAGGTCCACACGTTGAATTCTTTTCATAGTGTCATTATACCAACTTCAGGAACCAGCGACAAGCGTCGATAGTTGAAGGCCCTTACATTTTTTGGTATAATCAGGGCAGAAAAGGAGGCTTTTATGAGCTTAACCAGCCAATTAATCACTGAAACGTTCCCAGATCTGGACAAGGTCGAGAGGCTGAATATCGAGGCATTCCCAGAAGAAGAGCGAGTCCCTTTGTCGGAATACCTGCGTTATACGGACAATGACGATGCTAATTTTTTTGCTTTTTATAACGAAGAAGAATTTGTCGGATTTGCTTTTTCTATCTATAATCAGAAAGCTTTTTATGTTAGCTTCTTTGCCATTATGCCCCACCTACGTAGCCACGGTTATGGTCAAGAAATCATTGAAAAATTGGTAGAATTTTACCAAAGAACCATGATTCTTGAAGTGGAACGTTTAGATGAAGAATGTGACAATCTAGAGCAACGTCAGTCTCGGATGGATTTCTATAAGCGAAATGGATTTAAAACTGCCAATGCCTTTTTAGAATACGAAGGACTTAGCTTTGAAATTCTCTATCGGGGTGACCACTTTGACGAAGAGGCTTATCGCGATATTTTCCGTAAACTGCAGGAAGAAAATTATTTCGATTTCCGCATTAAATATAGACGCTTTAGTGACCACTAGAAAAAAGATGGAGAATCTCTAGGGAAAACTAGAATCTCCATTTTTTATTTAATTTTGATGAGGGTTCCTAAATGAGTATGCACATTAGTTGCATCAGTGCCATAATTTTGATAAAGTAAAACTTATTACTTTTTAAGGAGATCGTATGTTACGAAAAGGTTCCCTGACAGGTTTATTACTGTTTGGTATTTTTTTTGGTGCTGGAAACCTGATTTTCCCACCGGCTCTTGGTGCTTTATCGGGTAATCAATTTTGGCCAGCTATTGCTGGGTTTGTCCTTTCAGGCGTGGGAATTGCCATTGTGACCTTGATTATCGGTACACTTAATCCCAAAGGATATATTGATGAGATTTCTCGTAAGATTTCACCTGTTTTCGCGATTGTATACTTAGTTGCGCTTTATCTTTCGATTGGTCCTTTCTTTGCCATTCCAAGAACGGCGACGGTATCTTTCGAAGTGGGGATAGCCCCCTTATTAGGTGGAATGAATGCCAGTTTAGCACTTTTCATTTTTACCCTGGTCTACTTTTTGCTAGCCTTTCTGATTGCTTTGAATCCATCTAAGATTCTAGATCGGATTGGTCGTATATTGACCCCGATCTTTGCGATTCTCATTTTGATCTTGGTCGTTCTTGGAGCTCTTAAATATAGTGGACACGCTCCAATGGTGGCCACAAAAGCCTATCAGGCATCTGCCTTTGGGCAAGGATTTTTAGAGGGGTACAATACCTTGGATGCCTTGGCATCTGTTGCCTTTAGTGTGATCGCAGTGACTACCTTGAATCAACTTGGATTTTCAAGTAAGAGAGAATACATCAAGACTATTTGGTTGGTTGGAATTGTTGTAGCCCTTGGTTTTAGTGTGCTGTATATCGGTTTAGGATATCTGGGGAATCATTTTCCTATTCCAGCTTCTGTTATGGCATCTGATAGCAATAAAGGGGTGTATGTATTATCAGAAGCGACCAAAGCGATCTTTGGTCCGACTGCTCAGATTTTCCTAGCAGGAATGGTGACGGTAACTTGCTTTACCACAACTGCTGGTTTAATCGTCTCTACCAGTGAATTCTTCCAAAGCACCTTCCCTAAGGTTTCTTACAAGGTCTATGCAAGTGTCTTCACTTTGATTGGTTTTGCGATTGCAAACCTTGGCTTGAATGCCATTATTGCTTTCTCATTGCCAGTCTTGATGATTCTTTACCCAATCACCATTACCATTGTATTGCTTGTGATAGTGAATAAATTTGTGGCTCTTTCAAAACCAGGAATGCAACTGACTATTTTCTTGGCCAGCTTTGTCTCTGTTGCGAGTGTTCTGGCAAGTACCTTTAAAATTTCACTTGTAGAAAAGTGGATTGCTTTGCTTCCATTTGCGGCTCAATCTCTTCCATGGTTAGTGCCAGTAGTTATCGGAATTCTTTTATCGCTCGTATTACCAAATAAACAAACGGCAGAAGAATAAGTTATATTAGAAACTCTAAAGTTTTATGCTTTAGAAATAGATTGAAGATAATATCTTCTTAGAAACTTTCCTTAGGTGAGTACGGACGTCAGCGAACTTCATAGAAGTTCCATGACTTAGTTTTGAATCTAAGGTTTCAAAACTCCCGAGTGCTAGAAACATCACTGTTTCTAGCACTTTTCTCACGGCGGAAAGTTTCAATGTATACTTGAATGTGCCTTATATATTCTTTTAGTTTTTCACCACAACTTAGACTCTAAAGTTATTGGCTTTAGGGTCTTTCTTTTGAAACTAGTATCTAAATCCAAACTTTAGTAAAAAAACGTAGCAGAAATTTTTATTTTAGGTCAGTCAATGTTATACTGAATGTAGCATATCAATATACGGAGTGAACTATGAATCCAATCATTTTTTCATTGACAGTTTTTCTTGCGGGTATTCTGTCTTTCTTTTCTCCCTGTGTCTTTCCTTTGCTACCGGTATATATTGGAATCTTGCTAGGAAGTGATCAGGAAAAGGCTATCCTATTGTTCGGGAAAAAAATTCGCTGGCATGGCTTGTTGAAAACCCTTTGTTTTATTGCCGGTATTTCTGTTATTTTCCTCCTCATTGGTTTTGGAGCGGGCTTGCTTGGAAAGATCATGTACACCAATTGGTTCCGTTATCTGATGGGAGCCCTCATCATTATCCTTGGTCTTCATCAAATGGAAGTCTTTCATTTTCATTTCCTTGAAAAGCAAAAAACAATGGATTTTGGAGCCAACAAACAGAAGAATGAATTGTTTTCAGCTTTTCTCCTTGGTCTTGGTTTTAGTTTTGGTTGGACGCCTTGTATTGGTCCGGTATTAGGATCAGTCCTTGCTTTAGCAGCATCAGATGGGCAAGATGCTCTTATGGGTGCTATTTATCTCCTTGTATATACATTGGGAATGGCTCTTCCGTTTTTACTGTTAGCCTTAGCATCTAGTCTGGTCCTACCTTACTTTAATCGTCTCAAACCCCATTTGTTATTGCTGAAGAAAATCGGCGGAGCCATCATTATTCTGATGGGAATTCTCTTACTCTTGGGACAATTGAACAGTTTGTCATCTATCTTTTCATAAAAATAATCGGAGGTTTAATGCATGATGAAAGGTTTTAAATATGCTTGTTTCTCAGTTCTTTCTTTAGCTTTGCTGTCAGCTTGTTCCATGAATCAATCCAGTGAGACTAGTATGGACAATCAGACAACAATGAATACAACAACGAATAAGAATCCTTTGGTAGGAAAAGACGCTAGTAACTTTGAACTAAAGGATATGAAGGGGAATACGGTCAAACTTTCAGACTACAAAGGGAAGAAGCTTTATTTGAAATTTTGGGCAACCTGGTGTGGCCCTTGCCGGCAAAGTATGCCCGAATTAGAGAAATTGGTCAAGGATACGGATAGAGACTTTGAAATTCTGACCATTATGGCACCAGGACTCCAAGGTGAAAAAACAGAAGAAGAATTTGTTAAATGGTTTGATCAACAAGATTACAAGTCCGTACCGGTCTTGTACAATCCAGATGGTTCTGCATTTGCAGATTATCAGGTTCGCTCTATTCCTACAGAGGTCTTTATAGACAGTCATGGGAAAATTGGACATGTCCAATTAGGGGCTATTTCAAATGAAGATGCTAAGAAGATCATCAAAGAGTTACAATAAAAAAATGAAGCACGAAGCTTCATTTTTTTATTAGTTGCTTGCACCAGAAGTTGCATCGGCATCTCCGTGCCCTCCGTCACCATGTCCTCCAGCATCAGAAGCACCAGAAGTTGCATCTGCACTACCGTGTCCACCAGCAGGAGCAAATGGACCGCTTCCGCCAACTAGACGTTGGCCGGTTGTTTGCAGGTACCAGTCCAACCATGGTTTGAAGTTGAAGACAATCTCATTGATACCAGCGTATGAACCATCTTCATAGTACATAGCTTGGTAGTTGTGAGTGTTGATCACGCCTTCAGGAGATCCTGGAACAATAGTCCGAACATAGTCTTGGTTACCGTTACGAAGGGTACCAATCACCCATTCCACGTTTTTCATACGTGCTGGTGGTAGGGAACCATGAACGGTTGACATCCGGCTTCCTGATTGAGGTGGCACGCGTTTGGCAAACATGGTATCAGGATCTTGATGGGCATTGTTGTAGTAGAGGAATTGGTTGTTATCATCGGCATAGGTCAATTCAAATGGCATAGCCTTTAAGAACATATCAATTTGGTTAACGGTTAGGATACCGTGGTCGAGTTTGACATAGGTATCGCCGGAAACGGCACCAGTGATTTCAGCTACTTTTTCTACCCAATCTGGATCGTCAGGATCGACCTCAGTAACAGTTGTAGCGATTGGATGATTACAATCCAAGTCTTCTGGTTCAATTGGTTTTGGTTTTTTCAATTTAGATACAACCTCAACGTATTTCATAAAATTATCCAAGCAGGTTTCGAGGAATTTGACGGTTCCTTCGTTGATGATATTGCCGTTTTCGTCAAAAGCTTCTTTTGCTTTTCCAAGAAGGAATTCATTACCTGGAAGAGTATAAGCATTGACACCTGGAGCATCAAGGATCTTGCGGAGGTGAACCTGAGCACGTGATGTCCCTTGATCATAGTAGGAAGCACCAACAATCATTACTGGTTTGTTTTCAAATGGATGCACCTCAAAAGATAGCCATTCAAGAACAGATTTAAGAGCAGCAGAGATCGTATGGTTGTGCTCTGGAGTAGCAATGATGACACCATCTGCTCGAGTAATTTTATTGTACAAAAGACGTAATTGGAAACTTTCGTCCCATTTTTCATCTTGATTAAACATTGGAACTTCATCGATTTCAAGAACTTCCAATTCAAATTTGATCTTAAATTGGCGGCGAATGAATTCCAAGAGTTTACGGTTATATGATTGATCGTAGTTTGATCCTACAAGTCCTACAAATTTCATTCTTTTCTGTCTCCTATCTTACAAGTTTTCCCAGTCAAATTCTTCAGCATCTTTGCGAAGCAATTCTTGGGCGTTGCGTAATTTGTCTGTGATTTTCACAAACACACGGAAATCATTGAAGATGGCATCTAATTTTTGAATAACATCCAAATCTACCAAGTCTCCATTTTGATCAAAGGCTTGTAATGAATGAGATAGCAAGAATTCATCTGGCAAGACATTCGCCTTAATTTCTGGAGCATTTAAGATTTGACGGAGTTGGAGTTGGGCGCGTGAAGATCCCAAGGTACCGTATGATGCCCCAGTAATCATGACTGGTTTGTTCAACAATGGGAAAACTCCGTATGAGAGCCAAGCTAGAGCACTCATCAAGACTGCTGGAATAGAGTGGTCGTATTCTGGAGTCCCAATAATGACTCCATCAGCCTCTTCAATTTTTGCAACAATATCCAAGACAGCGTCAGGTACTTGTTTGTCGGCTGGTTTGTTAAAGACAGGGATATCTTTAATTTCGACCAATTCGATCTCAGCCTTATCAGCAAAATGTTTTTGCATGTATTGAAGCAGTTGACGGTTTGTAGAACGTTTGGAGTTAGTCCCCACAATCGCAATAAGTTTTACCATGGAAATTTCCTTTCTGATAACAGAATTATAAATAAGATTGAAGCCCACTTGTATAGGCGATCTTGCCTGATTGTGAAACCAATAAGGTCTCTATACCAGGAAGTGATTCAACAGTGTTGAGGATAGAAGTAGGAGAGTCCCCGAACAGGCGGGTAGTCCATATCTCCCCGTCTACGGATCGATCAGATATAATGGTGATACTGGCTAAGTCTGTCTCAACCGGATAGCCTGTCGCGCTATCAAAGATATGGTGAAACGATTGGCCGTCGACTTCTAAATGACGCTCGTAGATGCCAGAGGTGACAACAGATTTATCCTTGACTGAGAGGACCAGTAAGTGATTTCCTCTTTTTTCGATAGGATTTTGAATGCCAATCCGCCAAGGCTGCTGTTTAACGGGGTGTTGACCGACGGTTAGGATATTTCCTCCAAGATCGATCAAGGCATCCTTGATTCCCTTACCTCTCAGATAGGTAGCAATTAAATCTGCGCTATAGCCTTTTGCTAAAGCTCCCAAGTCGATCTTCATTCCAGGACGTTTCAAAAAGACTGTATAGTTTTCTTGGTCTAGTTGAATCTGCTGGGGATCGATCTTTAAAAGCGCTTGTTCGATTTCTTCTGGTGCAGGACGTCTGGCATCTGAAAATCCGATCCGCCAGGTTTGCACAAGAGGGCCGATAGCAATGTTTAAATGGCTATTTTTAGCTTGACTATGCAAGGTACCTAATGCGATCAGTTCAAAAAGATCTGGATGAACTTGAACAGGAGCAATACCAGCTTGGTGATTGACTTCCATGAGTTCAGAACTTACATCATTAGCACTGAAGCGATGTTCGTAGGAGCGAAGAAGTTCAAAGCAATGCGCAAGGAGTTCATCCGCTTGTGGGTCACAGATCGAAACGGTGATGGTGGTTCCCATCAGACGTTCGGATCGACTACTTAGGTCCACTAAAAATCTATCCTTTCCAATTTTCACTTACCTACAGTATACCAAATAGAGACCGTTTTCACAATCCTTTCAGACAAATTATTTGACATTTTATGAAAGCTGTGAGAGGAAGTTTTCAGAAGGTTTGAAGAAAAGATCACAAATATTGAGCAAATATCTTGTAACCGATATCATTTTTATGATATACTCAAGAAGTAAATTTTAATTAAAGGTAGGATTTATTCTATGAGTAAAATCGTTGTTGTAGGGGCAAACCATGCCGGAACAGCTTGTATCAACACTATGTTAGATAATTTTGGAAATGAAAATGAAATTGTGGTTTTTGACCAAAACTCAAACATTTCATTCCTTGGATGCGGGATGGCACTTTGGATCGGTGAGCAAATCGATGGTCCAGAAGGTCTCTTCTACTCTGACAAAGAAAAATTGGAAGCAAAAGGTGCAAAAGTCTACATGAACTCTCCTGTTCTTTCAATTGACTATGACAACAAAGTGGTAACTGCAGAGGTTGATGGAAAAGAACACAAAGAATCTTACGAAAAATTGATCTTTGCGACTGGATCAACACCAATCATTCCTCCAATTAAAGGAGTTGAAATCGTTCCTGGTAACCGCGAATTCAAAGCAACTCTTGAAAATCTTCAATTCGTTAAATTGTACCAAAACGCTGAAGAAGTGATCGAAAAATTGAAAGACAACAGCAAACACTTGAACCGTATCGCCGTAGTTGGTGGTGGTTACATCGGTGTTGAACTTGCTGAAGCTTTCGAACGTCTTGGTAAAGACGTTGTCTTGGTGGATATCGTAGACACTGTCTTAAACGGCTACTATGACAAAGACTTTACAGACATCATGGCGAAAAACTTGGAAGACCACAACATCCGTTTGGCTCTTGGACAAACTGTTCAAGCAGTTGAAGGAGATGGTAAGGTAGAACGTCTTGTAACCGATAAAGAAACCTTCGATGTAGATATGGTCATCTTGGCTGTTGGTTTCCGTCCAAATACAACTCTTGCAGATGGTAAGATCGAACTCTTCCGCAACGGTGCCTTCCTTGTTGATAAGAAACAAGAAACGTCACTTCCAGGTGTCTATGCAGTTGGTGACTGTGCGACTATCTATGACAATGCACGTGGTGAAATGAGCTACATCGCACTCGCATCTAATGCGGTTCGTTCAGGTATTGTCGGTGCCTACAATGCGACTGGTCATGAATTGGAAGGAATCGGTGTTCAAGGTTCTAACGGTATCTCTATCTATGGCCTTCACATGGTTTCAACTGGTTTGACTCTTGAAAAAGCAAAAGCTGCCGGCTTCAATGCTACTGAAACAGGCTTCAATGACCTTCAAAAACCTGAATTTATTAAACATGATAACTATGAGGTTGGTATCAAGATTGTTTATGACAAAGACACTCGTCAAATCCTTGGAGCTCAAATGGTATCACGTGATAGCGCCATCTCAATGGCCATCCACATGTTCTCACTTGCTATTCAAGAACAAGTGACGATTGATAAGTTAGCCTTGACTGACTTGTTCTTCTTGCCACACTTCAACAAACCATATAACTACATCACAATGGCAGCTTTAACTGCTGAATAATGGCTAAATGAAAAACAAAGCTAGCGGTGCTAGTTTTGTTTTTTTTGTCTTTCCAAGTATTCAGAGTCAGTGAAATAAGGTATAATGAATAGGATAAGAGTTTGAAGGAGTTAGGGAATGTCTGAAAAAGAAGAAGCCTTAAAAAATGAATTTCGTTTTGCCTCTAGTTCGATTGTGGCCCATATTGTCAGAGGTGTTCTGGTTGGGATCGTTGTGGGCTGTGTCGTCTCTAGTTTTCGCTTTTTAATCGAACATATTTTTCATTTTGTTCAAGGCGTCTACAAGGAGATGTCTGGTCAACCACTTTATTTGCTGGCGATGCTGTTGGGGTATGGGGTGATCGTACTGATTGCTGGTCGTCTCATAAGCACCAATCGGGATATCAAGGGATCGGGAATTCCGCAAGTCGAAGCAGAGCTCAAGGGTCTTTTGGCGGTGAGCTGGTGGGATACCTTGTGGAAGAAGTATATTTTAGGTGTCTTGGCCATCGGAAGTGGCTTGATGCTTGGTCGTGAAGGTCCTAGTATTCAATTAGGGGCTATGGGTGGAAAAGGAGTGGCCCATCATTTGAAGGTCAGCCCAGTTGAAGAGCGGTCTTTGATTGCAAGTGGAGCTGCTGCAGGCCTTGCAGCCGCCTTTAATGCGCCTATTGCTGGTCTCTTATTTGTGGTTGAAGAGGTCTACCATCATTTTTCACGCTTCTTTTGGATTTCGACCTTAGCTGCTAGTTTGACGGCTAATTTTATTTCACTCAATGTCTTTGGTCAAACACCAGTGCTTCATATGCCACAAAATATTCCGCCACTCCATCTGTCTCAGTACTGGATTTATCTTTTTCTAGGAGTCTTTTTAGGGGCAGCAGGGTATGTCTACGAAATAGTGGTTCTCAATATCGGTCGATTGTATCGCTTACTTGAGAAGATTTTCCATGTTCCTTCTCATTATTCTTCTTTATTTGCCTTTGTCTTGATTCTTCCAATCGGCTATTTTCTTCCCCAAATTCTTGGTGGTGGGAATCAATTGGTCTTGGATTTAGCTCGAGTACCGTATCCAGTGCTGACCATCCTTCTTTATTTTGCGATCCGTTTCATCTGGAGTATGTTGAGCTATGGTAGTGGCTTACCAGGTGGCATCTTCCTGCCTATACTAGCATTAGGATCACTTTTAGGGGCCATCGTTGGAACCTTCCTCCAAAACATTGGCTTTATCTCTCAAAATCAGCTGCCTCTTTTCATCATTTTAGGAATGAGTGGGTATTTTGGGGCTATTTCAAAAGCGCCATTAACAGCTATGATATTGGTAACAGAGATGGTCGGTGATATTCGCAGTTTAATGCCCCTAGGCATGGTGACCTTGCTAGCTTATATGATCATGGATCTCTTCCATGGAGCGCCAGTCTATGAAGCCATGCTCGAGCAATTATTGCCGGATAAGGCGCAAGAAGAAGGAGAGTTGACTTTAATTGAGATCCCTGTATCAGAAAAGATCGCAGGAAAGCAAGTCCATGAACTGCACCTCCCTCAAGATATCTTGATCACCACGCAAATGCGAAGTGGTAAGAGCTATACGGTCAATGGTGCAACCCGCTTGTATCTAGGTGATAGCATCTTTGTGGTGGTGAAAGAATCAGAAATTGGACGAGTCAAAGATATTCTTTTGTAAAAGACTGATTCTCAGAAAAGTTTTTCTATTATTAAATTTTCAGACAATTATTGAAAAATGAGAAAATATCTGGTAAAATAAGGGAAGAACAAATGAGGAGAAGTCTTTCATGAAAAAATATAGTCTACTCTTATTGAGTGTTGCTCTTTTAGCAGGGTGTGCGAATTCTACTAGCAAACAGTCAAGTCAAAAGACACAAACCAGCTCAACGGTGCAGTTGTCAAAGGCTGACCAGAAGACCTTGGACAATGCGACAGCTGAATACAAAGACTTTGTTGAAATGCAAATTGACCAATTGCTCAAAGATACAGAAGGATTCCGAGCTACCCTAAAAGACGGGAATTTGGAAGAAGCTAAAAAGCAATACCCCTTGATCCGCATGGCCTATGAACGTTCCGAACCGATTGCTGAAACCTTCGGAGAATCGGATGTCAAAATCGACTACCGTTTGGTGGATTATGTGGATGAAAATAAATCAGAAGATGGCTGGTCAGGTTTCCATCGGATTGAGCGTATCCTTTGGGAAAACAATACTACAGATGGAACAGACAAATACGCTGACCAATTGGTGAACGATATCAAGGAGTTGAAAGCTAAAATTGCTACAGTAGAAGTCACACCGGATATCATGTTGACTGGAGCTGTCGATTTGCTCAATGAAGTGGCAACGCAAAAGATTACGGGTGAAGAAGAAGTCTTCTCTCATACAGATCTTTACGACTTCCGCGCCAATATTGAAGGGGCTGAAAAGATCTTCTCTCTCTTTAAACCTTTAATTGAGAAAAAAGATGCCAAATTGGTTAAAACCTTGGAAGCAGAATTCAAAAATGTCAATGCTCTATTGGACAAACACATGACAGATGATTCAAACTACAAATCTTACACAGAGTTGTCTAAGGAAGATACGAAGGAATTGGCTGAAGCTGTGACCAAACTCGGTGAACCCTTGTCTCAAATGGGTGTGATTTTAGATGGGAAATAAGAAAAATGGCTGACGAAAAATTTTTAGATAAAAAAATGGACCGTCGTGAATTTCTTAAAAAAGCAGGTATTGGAGGGGCTGGTCTAGCGCTGGGTCTCTCTGGTGCATCTGCTTTTTTCACTAATCAAGACAATTCCAGCAAAAAAGCTTATGATGGGGATGAAGATATCTCCTTTTATGGTAAGCATCAAGCAGGGATTACGACGCCCATGCAGAAGGCTTGCTACTTGGTGGTGTTAGATCTTCACACGACGGACAAAAAAGAAGTTATCCAGCTCTTTAAAGACTGGACCGATTACAGTAGTAAATTAGTCGAAGGAGAATTGGTCAAAAAAGATGGTTCCAATGCCCTCTTGCCACCAACAGATACAGGTGAAACAGTGGGACTCAACCCCTATCGGTTGAGCCTGACGTTTGGGGTATCGGCTTCCTTTCTAAAGAAACTAGGCTTGGAGTCCAAACGTCCCAAACTCTTTCGTGATTTGCCCCCATTTCCAAAGGAGCAGTTGCAGGACAAATATACAGGTGGCGATATCGTCATTCAGGCCTGTGCAGACGATGAGCAAGTAGCCTTTCATGCGGTGCGAAATCTGATTCGTAAGGGTCGCAATACCATTACCATGAAGTGGAGCAAATCAGGATTTGCGGCTATTGGTGACCGAAAAGAAACGCCCCGTAACCTCTTTGGTTTCAAGGATGGAACAGCAAATGTCACGACTGAGAAAGACTTTGACAAGGTCGTCTGGACTGACAGCAAGGACTGGATGAAGGGTGGTTCTTATATGGCTCTTCGCCTAGTTCAAATGCACTTGGAAACTTGGGACCGAACCAATTTGCAGGAGCAAGAAAACACCTTTGGTCGCTACAAGGAGTCCGGTGCTCCCTTTGGTAAAACCAACGAATTTGATGAAGTAGATTTATCTAAACTACCAGTAGATTCACATGTCCGTTTGGCCAAAGAAGTCGATCGACCGATTTTACGGAGGTCATATTCCTATTCGGATGGCATCAATGAACAGACTGGGCAATTTGATGCTGGCTTGATCTTTATCGCCTTTCAAAAGGATCCGAACAGCTTTGTCAAAATCCAAACCAATTTGGGCGCAGTAGACAAAATGAACGAGTACATCACCCATATCGGAAGTGGACTCTTTGCTTGCTTTGCAGGCGTTGAGAAAGGAGGGTATCTTGGTCAAGCACTCTTTGAATAAATTCTTGATCTTGTTCGGCCTTCTTGCCTTGTTCTGGACTCATCCAGTAGCTGCGGAGTCTTATAGCGATCTCTTTATCAAGATCACAGATGCAACAACAGCTGTACAAAATAAGAACCAGGATAAGGCCAAGGAATTGATCGCTGAGATTCAGGCTGATTTTGAATCCAAAGATCACCATGATTCCAAGGCAGGGAAAAAAGTTAACCAAGCCCTGGCTATAAAAGGGGAGGTAACCAAAGACGATCTTACCAAGATCTCATCAGCCTTGCTCGCTTTTGAAAAAGAGCAAAATCCGGTCGATTTAGAGGCGGAAAAAGACAAACTTGTCAGTCGGCTCGCTCCTTATTTTAAGAACCTACAAGAGGCCATTACAGCTAAGGATCTAGATAAAACCCGTCAAACCTATGCTGATCTTAATAACACCTGGACGCGAAACGAAGCGGTAGTAAGAGATCACAGCACAGCCTACTATGGCAAAATCGAGACGGCTTTTTCGCTCTTACGCAGTAGCATTGTAACAGAGCCTACCGATTTCACCAACATCCAGTCCTCTTATGATGACCTCAAAAATGGGATTGATGCCTTTGTAAAAGGAGAAGCCATTAGCAGTGCCAGTACGGATTTGACGTTGAACGATGGAATCAAGCTTTTGGAGAAGGCGCAAAGCCAATTTCAATCCGGCGACGATAAAACTGCTGCAGCGACTATGAAGCAGTTCATCACGATCTGGCCAACTATCGAAGGGGATGTTAGCACGACCAATCCCGGTCTCTACACGCGCGTAGAGAGCGAATCTCCGGTTATTATGGTCAAGGGGAAAGAAAAGGCCTATCAAGAGAAATTACAAGCCTTGATCAGGGACCTGTCTGCGATCGATACGACAGCTTCTTACAACGCTTTTGATGCCATGTTGATTCTTCTGCGTGAAGGAGTGGAAGCGCTGCTGATTGTCATGGCGCTTGTGACGACCCTTAAGGCCGCTAAGATGAGGAAAGGCCTCAAGTGGGTCTACGGTGGAGCTATAGCTGGTGTTCTTGCCAGTGCAGCGATTGCTCTTGTTCTGCAAGTAGCATTTCCAGCCGTTACTTCGGGGTCTAATCGGGAAATCATTGAAGGTGGTGTTGGGATTTTCGCTGTGGTCATGATGATCCTCATCGGAATTTGGCTCCACAGCAAGTCCTCTGTCAAACAATGGAATGCCTTTATGGACCGTCAAATGAAGACCGTAACGGCTACAGGAAGCTTTGTCTCTATGTTTGCCCTCAGTTTCTTAGCAGTCTTTCGTGAAGGGGCTGAGACCATTCTCTTTTATGTCGGGATCATTCCGCGGATTACAACCGCAAATTTCTTACTGGGAATCGGGCTTGCTATAGCTGTCCTCATCATCATTGCAGTGGCCATGACCAAGGCTAGTCAAGCTATCCAACCTCATCGAATCTTTTTCATTCTGACATGGTTGATTTACGTCTTGGCTTTCAAGATGCTCGGTGTCAGCATCCACGCCCTGCAGTTGACCAATATCCTACCAAGCCATTTGGTCAATGGACTTCCAACCATCGATTGGGCGGGCATCTATCCAAGCTGGGAAGTTCTTCTTCCCCAACTAATCTTTGTGGCTCTGATCGCCCTCATCACGGTGAGACAACATGGCAAAGAGTAGAGCAGATGAAATGACCATTGTTGAGCACTTGGTCGAATTTCGAAAACGATTGATCGCAGTGGTCTTATGTTATATTATCGTCTTCATCGTAGCCTTTGTATTTGGAGGAGAGCTCTACCAAGCCTTGACGGCTAGCCTGCATCAAAAACTGCTGGTGCTGGGACCGAATGATATCCTCTGGATCTATGTATCGCTGGCCAATCTCACAGCCTTTAGCCTGACCTTGCCCTTTATTGTCTACCAGATCTGGCAATTTGTAAGGCCGGCTCTGAAGGAGAAGGAGGCGCGTGCAATCTTTGCCTACATCCCAGCTAGCTTTATTTGCTTTGTGCTGGGGCTTGCATTTGGTTATGTCTTTGTCAGTCCAGCTATTTTAGAGGTCTTGATGCGTTTAGGAGAAGGGCTGTTTGATACCCAATTAACAGCACAAAATTATTTAACCTTCTTATGGCATACTACCTTGCCTTTAGGGGTCTTGTTCGAGTTACCAGTTTTGGTCGCTTTTCTGACCTCGATTGGACTTTTGACACCACAGTTTTTAATAACCTACCGACGTTACGCTTACTTTGTTCTGCTGGTCTTAGCCGTCGTGTTAACCCCTGCAGACTTTATCAGTGACTTGGCCATGACACTCCCTTTGATCCTCTTATTTGAAGTCAGTGTCGCCATCAGTAAAGTCATCTATTCAAGAAAAAGGAGAAACTAATGGGAATTTTACGTGATATTGGAGCACCAGGTTTGATCATCATCATCCTGGGCGCCCTCTTGATTTTTGGACCAAAACGCCTGCCTGAGTTGGGCCAGTCTATCGGCAAAATGTTTGCTGAATTTAAGACAGCTGTCAATAAAGGCAGTGAAGAAGCAGATCAAGACGCCAAAGAAGCTAAAGAAGAAAAAGAATAATCAGACAATTTTCAAAATTCTATTGAGTTCGATTGCATAAAAAGGTATAATAAGACAAGTACTTGCAATCGACGAAGGAGGAAACCATGATTATTACGATTTTGTCACTCATTTTCTATTTTAGCTATATCGGATTCTTATGCTGGTTGGTCGTAAAAATTGTCGAAAAATTGTTCAATTTCTTGTTGAACCGTTAATGAAGAAACAATCCATTTCACCCCGAGTGAGTGGATTTTTTGTGTCCAATTCAGTTAGAAAGATTCAAACAAAGAGGTTTTAACGGTCTCAGATTGAAGATAAAGTCATATAAAAAACTTTCCTTAAGTGAGTACGGACGTCAGCGAACTTATTAGAAGTTCCATGACTAAATCAAAATACAAAGGGCGTCTGCGGATAAAGTCAAAAGAGGAAATTAGAAAGCAAGTGAAACAACACAACAAAACCATCGTTTTACTGACTGTTTTGTTTATTGCTATGCTTTCCATTTAAATGTTTTTATATCTTTCAACTTCTAGTATTTCTTGTTACTAGTGATGGACTATATCGTTTGTTTTTCTTATTTATTTTATAAGAATGTTAAGCTTAATAGAAATACAGTAATTACAAGATTGTAATATATTCTGTTATAGCTTTATGTGGCATGGGTATAAATTGATATGACTTTTATTATCTATGGTATAATGAGATAAATTTGGAGTTGTAGAGGCGAGCATTTGGAAGAACATAGACCTGATTTTAGAGATATAAAATCATTTGAAGAATTTAACAGATACTACTGGTATCGAGAAGAGCTTTCACAAATTTGTAAGTACCTTGGATTAGAATACAGATGTACAAAAAAAGAATTAAATCATATTATAGAACAATATTTTAGGGGAAATAGAGTAGAAAAAGTTTTGAGGAAAAGAAACAAAAATCAAACCGAAATAATAACCCTAAATACATCATTACTTGAATGTGGGTTTTCCTTTAATCAGAAATTTCGTGATTATTTTTCAGCTGTAACAGGTGTTAATCCGTTTAAGTTTAATGCTGATATGGCAACTGCTTGGAGAAAAGTAAAACGGGACAACAACATAAATTTTACAATCCAAGATATGATTAAAATATACTATGGAGAGTCAGACTACGCCAAGTATGATAATTCAGCTTGCCAATGGAATCAATTTCTAAAAGACTTTTGTGCCGATGAATTTAGCAATCATTACTCCAACAAGTTAAAAGTTGCGGCTATCCTTTGGAATGAAGTTAGAGATTCAAAAAATAAAAAAATTTATTCACGGGGACTTCTAAAAGAATATAGCTACAAAATAGAGGAGTACTGTAAGTAAACAACTTCAAGTTTGTCGAACGGAATATAAAGTATTAAAGACGATAGCACTCTGTTTTTGCAGAGTGCTTTTTTGTTTTATAGAATATAAGAGAATGTGGGATACTTGCTTTCTCTGCTAGATGATCGAGCAGAGAAAGATTTATTAGATATGACATCAGTCAGCTAAACCCTTTTAGCTGGCTTTTTTGTTAGCGACTCGGTCATTAACTTGCTTGTCAAAATATAATTCGGTATCATAGATATATAATGTTTGGTAAGTAAGTCCTATTGTCAGTTCGGAACAAGTAGATAGGAGAAGGGGAGAAAAAACTAGTGAATAAAGACCAATTGATAGAGAAACCAGAAATAAATATTGTTGGGGTTATTGCAAATCATCAGTTTAACTGGTATATTTGTTCAAACGAAATGTGGACAATGGATATCGATAAATATATTCAGGCATACCAAGAAGCAGGTCTGGATGTTGATTTCTCCTATTTACCTGAGATTCAGCAGAATCTTCATGTGATTACAAAAAGCAATCTTGAGAGCTACTTAGAAATGTATAAAGATGATTGGCTGAAGGTGACGGTTGAAGAATTGATCTCAATGATCAAACGTTCAATAGATTGTGAGGACTTACATTCAGAGATTATTTTTGAAGGAAAAGCCTTGCTTCCGGATCTTTTCATCGATTTTGATAAAGAAGAATTTTATTCAAACCATCTGGGGATGAAAAACTACGAAAGATATGTGCCAAACGGATGGAAGTTTTTTTCAGGACGTTTTGATCATTTGATCCCCAAAGAGGAGCAATATTGGATTGAAAAGACTGGCGCTAACCAATGAAGGAATTAATTATAAAATAAAAAGGAAGAGACAAAACACATGCAGTTTTATTTTATTGGTGGCTTAGGTGGGAATGGCTACCATTTGGCGCCACTAATTGATGAGCTCGGCTTTCCTGTAACCTTTCTAGATCCTTACAGGGAAATGATTCAGACAGAAAAAGATCTTTGTGCTTGGTTTCAAGATCAGATTGGACAAGATGAAGAGATCTGTTTATTGGGGCATTCCTTGGGTGGAGATTTGGCTCGTTATCTAGCTGCTGAGTTCCCTCAGATTCGGGCTCTGATTCTCTTGGATGGGGGCTACCTGGATATGGAAAAGATTCTGCCTCTGGAGGAAGAACTAGAGGGTACATCGTCCTTCATGCAGCAACAAGTCTTTGCGACTGTAGAAGAAGCTGTGTCAGCAGAGCTCGGTGATGAAGTAGTTCCAAGCCCTATGACGCGTAAAGCTGTAGAGGCTAGCTATCGCTGGAATCCAGTGAGTGAACAATATGAATTAAATCTGGATCTCGAAAAGGTCATGGCCTTATTGCGTCTACGGCGTCAGATCAAAGCTAACCAGATTTCAGTTGCAGACAAGCCTGTCCTATTTATCGGGCCTCGATACCAAGAAGAGCCTGAATGGAGAAAAGAAGCTCTGAAGCAACTAGATCCCCAGATCGAGCAAGTCTTGCTAGATGGTTTGGGGCACGAACTGTATACAGAGGCGCCTGAAATTGTAGCTAGAGAAGTGAACAATTGGCTCCAAAATGTTCATAAATAAAACCTGTTTCTCTTTTTGAAACGGGTTTTTGTCTTGTAATTTCCGAACGTTATTTCCTATAAAATCATTCCCATTGCATTAGGTCCGTATATTTGGTATAATCTATCAAGGAAACGTCAAGAGACGTAGCGATGCGCTTGCGCATAGGTAGGTCAGTTTTTAGAAAAGAGATTTTTCAATCTATGTTAAATGAATTTCCTATTTTCGACTATGAAGATATTCAGTTGATTCCCAACAAATGTATCATCAATAGCCGGTCAGAAGCAGATACAACCGTCCAATTTGGAAAGCATACCTTCAAGCTTCCAGTCGTTCCTGCCAATATGCAGACGATTTTAGATGAGAATGTCGCAGAGCAGTTGGCGCGTGGTGGTTACTTCTACATCATGCACCGTTTTGATGAAGCGGGTCGGATTCCTTTTGTCAAACGCATGCATGATCAAGGTTTGATCGCTTCCATTTCGGTTGGTGTTAAGGAATACGAATACGACTTTGTGAGTCAATTAAAGGCAGATGCGCCTGAGTACATCACTATTGATATCGCACACGGTCATGCGGATAGTGTCATTCGGATGATTCAACACATCAAGAAAGAATTGCCAGATACCTTTGTCATTGCTGGAAATGTTGGAACACCTGAAGCTGTTCGTGAATTGGAAAATGCGGGAGCTGATGCGACTAAGGTCGGGATCGGCCCTGGTAAGGTTTGTATCACCAAAGTGAAGACTGGATTTGGTACAGGTGGTTGGCAATTGGCTGCTCTTCGCTGGTGCTCAAAAGCAGCGCGTAAGCCAATCATTGCGGATGGTGGTATTCGGACTCATGGTGATATTGCCAAATCGATTCGTTTCGGGGCATCTATGGTCATGATTGGTTCTCTCTTTGCAGGACATATTGAAAGTCCTGGTAAAACAGTAGAGATTGATGGAGAGTCTTTCAAAGAGTACTATGGATCTGCTTCAGAGTACCAAAAAGGTGCATATAAGAACGTCGAAGGTAAGAAGATTTTATTGCCTGCCAAGGGTCATTTGCAAGATACCTTGACAGAAATGGAACAAGATTTGCAAAGTTCGATCTCTTATGCAGGAGGCCGAAAATTAGCAGATTTGAAACATGTTGACTATGTGATCGTTAAGAATTCTATCTGGAATGGCGATGCACACTAATTGAATTACTTATTTATTTCACGAATAGGCGTGATGTTTCTACAAGGTGCCGGAACACCTAACAATAAGTAAGTCGGGATTATTTCTCTTTCTAGAGAGATTTCAAGGCTTGCTTAGCAGGCCTTTTTGTATTTTGTGAATGAAGTAGAGGATTTTTAAAAAAGTAGGAGGAAGTATGAAATTACTTGAAGAGCGCATCTTAAAAGATGGCAATGTTTTGGGTGAGAATATCCTCAAGGTGGATTCCTTTTTGACCCACCAAGTGGATTTCAAATTGATGAAAGAAATTGGTCAGACCTTTGCGGACCGGTTCAAAGATGCTGGCGTGACGAAAGTCGTAACCATTGAAGCGTCTGGAATTGCGCCAGCCCTTTATGTAGCTGAAGCCTTGGATGTTCCCATGATCTTTGCTAAGAAGGCGAAAAACATCACGATGAATGAAGGCATTTTGACGGCTGAGGTTTATTCCTTTACCAAGCAAGTGACCAGCACCGTTTCGATTGCGGGTAAATTCTTGGATCCATCAGATAAGATTTTGATCATTGACGATTTCCTTGCAAATGGTCAAGCAGCCAAAGGATTGATTCAAATCATCGAACAAGCCGGGGCTCAAGTCGAAGCGATTGGGATCGTGATTGAAAAATCCTTCCAAGATGGACGGGGATTGTTAGAAGAGTTGGGATATCCAGTTGTATCCCTCGCACGTTTGGACCGTTTTGAAAATGGTCAGGTTGTATTTAAGGAGGCAGACATCTAATGCAAAAACAAGAAAGCCATTCACAGGCAGCCATTTTAGGCTTGCAACACCTTTTGGCCATGTATTCGGGATCTATTTTGGTACCGATCATGATCGCGGGAGCTTTGGGTTATAACGCTCATCAACTGACCTATCTCATCTCTACAGATATCTTCATGTGTGGGGTCGCAACTTTCCTTCAAGTGCAGCTCAATAAATACTTTGGGATCGGTCTTCCGGTAGTCCTGGGGGTTGCCTTCCAGTCTGTAGCACCTCTCAGCATGATCGGGGCTAGTCATGGAAGTGGGGCCATGTTTGGTGCCTTGATTGTCTCAGGGATTTATGTCATCCTTGTATCTGGTTTCTTCTCTAAGATTGCCAATCTCTTCCCATCTATTGTAACGGGATCTGTTATTACAACCATTGGTTTGACTTTGATTCCAGTAGCGATTGGAAATATGGGAAATAATGCGCCAAAACCAACCGTTCAAAGCTTGATTTTGGCTGTGGTGACCATTCTCATCATTTTAGTTGTTAATATCTATACGACTGGGTTTATTAAATCCATTTCAATTTTGATTGGTTTGATCGTAGGTACTGCTATTGCGGCTTCTATGGGCTTGGTGGATTTCACACCTGTATCGCAAGCACCAGTCGTTCACGTTCCAACACCATTCTTCTTTGGAGCACCTAAGTTTGAAATTACTTCAATCTTAATGATGTGTATCATCGCGACGGTTTCTATGGTGGAATCAACAGGTGTCTATCTTGCACTTTCAGATATTACCAAAGATCCGATTGATAGCACACGCCTCCGTAATGGTTATCGTGCTGAAGGGTTGGCCGTTCTTCTCGGTGGTATCTTCAATACCTTCCCTTACACTGGATTCTCACAAAACGTTGGTTTAGTGAAATTGTCTGGTATCAAGACTCGTCTTCCAATCTATTATGCGGCTGGTTTCCTTGTTCTACTCGGTCTCCTTCCAAAGTTTGGAGCTTTAGCACAAATCATCCCTAGCCCAGTTCTTGGTGGAGCGATGCTGGTCATGTTTGGCTTCGTATCTATTCAGGGGATGCAGATTCTTGCGCGTGTTGATTTTGAACACAATGAGCACAATTTCCTCATCGCAGCTGTATCGATTGCAGCAGGGGTTGGTTTGAACAACAGCACCCTCTTTAATGGCCTTCCAACAGGGTTCCAAATGTTTTTTGCAAACGGAATTGTCGTCGCAAGTGTCTTAGCGATCGTTCTCAATGCGATTTTGAACCGCAATAAATAATTATCTCAAATTTACCGGAGGTCTTTGGATCTTCGGTTTTTTTTGACTTTTAAGGAAACATATAGTAGAGTGGAGGTGGAGAAAATCTTATTTGATGAGAAGAGAGTTAGAATCATGTATTTAACCTATCACTTTAAAGAACGCTTGCGCTTGTTTTTGAGTCTGTTTTTGCCGATTTTGATCTACCAATTGGCCAATTATTCAGCCAGCTTTGTCGATACAGCCATGACCGGTCATTACCGGACCCTTGATTTGGCTGGGGTTTCTACAGCTACCAGTCTGTGGAATCCATTTTTTACTTTCCTGACCGGGATTATCTCTGCTCTGACACCGATTGTCGGGCATCACTTAGGCAAGGGAAATAAAGAACGGATTGCTGGCGATTTTTACCAATTCCTCTATATGTCATTTGGTATGGCCATTCTCTTAATAGGCTTTGTTTGGGGCATTGCACCCATGATTCTCAAGCAGATCGGTTTAGAAAATGTTGTTGCCCAAATAGCCATTCGCTATTTATATTTCCTTTCTCTAGGAATCTTACCTTTGTTGCTCTTTAGTATCGTGCGGACCTTCCTCGATACCTTGGGAATGACGCGTCTATCCATGTACTTGATGCTCTTGCTTTTGCCTCTCAATGCTTGTTTTAACTATATCCTGATCTATGGGTCATTTGGCTTTCCTGAGATGGGAGGAGCAGGGGCAGGTCTCGGAACCTCTCTGGCCTACTGGGTCTTGCTGGCTATTGCAGTTTTGATCTTGTGCAAGCACCCTAAGGTAGCACCTTTCCAATTGTGGAAGCCGCAACCTTATGATTTTAAAGGGATGAAAGAAGTATTGCGCCTTGGGCTTCCAATCGGTGGAATTGTTTTTGCAAAAGTCATCATCTTCTCGCTGGTTGGCCTGTTAATGGCAAAATTCCCATCACTCACCATCGCTAGTCACCAATCGGCCATGAATTTTTCTACCCTGATGTATGCTTTCCCAGTCAGTATCTCGAGCACCATGGCTATTATCGTATCTTACGAACTGGGAGCAGGAAGACCAGAAGTGGTCAAACAATATTGCCGTTTGGGACGGCTGACAGCCTTTGGTTTTGCGATTGTCACCCTCGTCTTTCTTTATACATTCCGCTTCCAACTTGCGGGACTATACGGCAAGGATCCAGTCTTTGTGCAGCAAACTGCTATTTTCATGACCTATAGTCTCTTTTTCCAAGTAGCTGACACCTTTGCAGCACCCCTTCAAGGGATTTTGCGTGGTTATAAGGATACAACCGTTCCATTCTTATTAGGAGTTTTTAGTTATTGGTGTATTTCTATTCCTTTAGGGATTTTCCTTGATCATGCGACCAACCTTGGTCCCTATGCCTATTGGATTGGCCTAATTTCTAGCCTTGTCGTGAGTGGTATTTGCTACCAACTTCGGCTCTGGCAGGTCGAAAAAAAGCAAACAAACTAAACTAAAGTCTGGGAGACCAGGCTTTTTATGTACCGTAAATAGTATAAATTTTCTGAAAGTTCTTGACAATTGATATCAAAGTGGTAAGATTAGGAGGTAGAAATGAAGAACTAGAAGGAGAACAAGATGAGAAGTGATATGATCAAAATGGGGATCGACCGAGCACCAGCGCGTGGTCTCCTCTATGCAACAGGGCAAGTAAAATCAGCAAAGGATATGCAAAAGCCCTTTATTGCGATTTGTAACTCCTATATTGATATCGTTCCAGGGCATGTTCATCTGCGTGAATTAGCGGATATTGCTAAGGAGGCTATTCGCGAGGCTGGTGGGATCCCTTTTGAATTTAACACCATCGGTGTCGATGATGGGATTGCGATGGGTCATATCGGGATGCGTTATAGTTTGCCATCACGCGAGTTGATCGCAGATGCTGCTGAAACAGTCATCAATGCCCACTGGTTTGATGGTGTTTTCTATATTCCCAACTGTGATAAGATTACACCAGGAATGATTTTAGCTGCCATGCGGACCAATGTGCCTGCCGTATTTTGTTCTGGTGGACCCATGAAGGGCGGCGTTGACATGACGGGGCATCAGGCGACGCTCTCAAGTTTGTTTGAAGCTGTAGGTACTTATCAAGCTGGTGATATGGGCATGGATGAGCTGGATTTCTTGGAAAAAAATGCCTGCCCAACTTGTGGCTCTTGCTCTGGTATGTTTACTGCCAATTCCATGAACTGTTTGATGGAGGTATTAGGTCTTGCTCTTCCTGGAAATGGTACCATCCTAGCTGTTTCAGATGAAAGACGGGAATTGGTTCGCCAAGCGGCCAAACAATTGGTAGAGAATATTAAAAAGGATATCCGTCCACGGGATATCGTGACCAAAGAAGCCATCAACGATGCTTTTGCGCTCGATATGGCCATGGGTGGTTCAACCAATACGGTGCTTCATACGCTGGCTATTGCGCGTGAAGCGGGGATTGACTATGATCTCAAAGATATCAACGAAATTGCCAAGAAGACACCTTATCTCTCTAAAATTGCACCTTCAAGTGTTTACACTATGCATGATGTGCATGAAGCTGGTGGTGTTCCAGCCATTATCAATCAGTTGATCAAAAAAGGAGCCATCAAGGGTGATCGTATCACAGTTACTGGTAAAACCTTGAAAGAAAACGTAGCTGGTGCTGAAATCAAAAATAAAGAAATTATCCATCCAATCGAACATCCGATTTCACCTGTAGGTGGTTTGTCGATCCTTTACGGAAATATCGCTCAAGATGGGGCTGTTATCAAGGTCGGTGGGGTCGATCCATCTGTGACTACTTTCCGTGGTAAAGCTATTTGTTGCGATTCACAAGATCAAGCCCTTGAGTTGATTGACAATGGAACAGTTAAGAAGGGACATGTCGTTGTCATTCGTTACGAAGGTCCTCAGGGTGGTCCTGGTATGCCAGAGATGCTAGCACCAACTTCTAAGATTGTCGGGCGCGGTCTTGGTAAGGATGTGGCACTGATTACGGATGGTCGTTTCTCAGGAGCTACTCGTGGAATTGCTATTGGTCATGTTTCTCCAGAAGCAGCAGAAGGTGGGAATATCGCCCTAATCGAAGATGGGGATGAAATCGTGATTGACCTTCCAAATCGTACTATTGATTTGCTTGTCGATGATGCAACTCTTGCAGAACGTCGCAAACATTTGAAACCTTTCAAATCAAAAATCTCCAGTGGTTGGTTGCGTCGCTATACAGCCTTTGCCAAATCAGCCAATGTCGGCGGAACTTTGATGAGTGACGAAGAATTCGAAGAACGGAAAGCAGAACGTCAAGCTCAAGAAAAATAAGGAAAAGCCTTTCCTGCTATGTGATATCACAAGCAAGAAAGGCTTTTTTAGTGGAACCATTATTTGGTGCGCATTTCACCTTGAGGGAAGTAGGTTCCTTCAGGCATATCGTTAATGATGACGTGAACAGCTGACTGAGGAGCGCCAGTATTGCGGACAACAGCTTCGGTTACTTCCTTGGCCAAGGCTTTCTTTTGTTCCAAGGTGCGTCCTTCAAATAGGTCAATTCGTACAAATGGCATATGGCCACCTCCTAAATTTTTTATAGGACTATTTTATCACATTTTGGGATACAAAGCTTAGCAAAATTATGGTAAAATGATAATGAAACACATTTTAGAGAGAACAAAAGGAAAATGGCACAATTATATTATAAATATGGGACCATGAACTCGGGGAAAACCATTGAGATTTTGAAGGTGGCCCATAATTATGAAGAGCAAGGCAAGAGCGTCGTCATCATGACCTCGGCAATCGATACACGAGATGGAGTAGGAGTGGTTTCTAGTCGGATCGGTATGAAACGAGAAGCCGTTGCAATTGAAGACGATACGGATATCTTTGGCTTTATTAAAAACCAAACAATCAAACCTTACTGTGTGTTAATCGATGAAGCTCAGTTTTTGAAACGCCACCATGTCTATGACTTGGCAAGAGTCGTGGATGAACTGGATGTGCCGGTTATGGCTTTTGGCCTCAAAAATGATTTCCGAAATGAACTCTTTGAAGGTTCCAAACACCTCCTCTTGTTAGCCGACAAGATCGAGGAGATCAAAACCATCTGCCAATACTGTTCCCGCAAGGCAACCATGGTCTTGCGTACCCAAGCAGGTAGACCTGTCTATGATGGAGAGCAGATCCAGATCGGTGGACACGAGACCTATATCTCCGTTTGCCGCAAGCATTATTTTAATCCAGACATTCCAACTGAAAGCGTCTAGAACGTTTTAGAGAGGATAATAATGTCTATTTGTTTAAAAGATATTACAATAGAGAATTATTTTGACGTTTTAAATCTAGAAGTTCATCCAAACCAAAGGAATTTTATTGCATCCAATTCCATTAGTTTAGCTGAAGCCTATGTATATGATAAAAATGGTGATTTTATAGCTCCCTTAGCAGTTTATGATAAGGAAGTATTAGTTGGTTTTGTTATGATTGCCTATGACCAGAAAATTGGGATCAGCAAGGGGAACTACTTGTTATTTCGTTTTATGATCGATAAACGATTTCAAGGTTTAGGCTATTTTAAACCGACTATGGATGCAGTCATTGACTTTGTTCGAACAGAGCCAGCTGGAAAAGCAACAAGTCTTTGGTTATCTTATGAACCGGAAAATAATCAAGCGAGATCTTGCTATCTCCATTATGGATTTAAAGAATCTGGCGAAGTCATAGAAGACGAAATTGTAGCAATCTATGATCTAACAACCTAGAATTAAGGAGCAAACATGAATATCTATGATCAACTACAAGCTGTAGAAGACCGATACGAAGAGTTAGGAGAATTGTTGAGTGACCCCGATGTGGTCTCTGATACCAAACGCTTTATGGAGCTTTCAAAAGAAGAGGCTTCC
Source organism: Streptococcus parasanguinis (assembly GCF_023109675.1). Classification (GTDB taxonomy): domain Bacteria; phylum Bacillota; class Bacilli; order Lactobacillales; family Streptococcaceae; genus Streptococcus; species Streptococcus parasanguinis_I. Next base: position 291,697 of record NZ_JALDUR010000002.1, read on the forward strand.
ACTCGTGATACGGTGACAGCATACCGAGAGTACAAGCAAGTCCTTCAAAACATTGTCGACGCTGAGGAAATGATTAAGGAAGCAGGCGGAGATGCTGATTTGGAAGAAATGGCCAAGCAAGAGCTAAAAGATGCTAAGGCTGAAAAAGAAGAGTACGAAGAAAAACTGAAAATCTTACTTCTTCCAAAAGATCCAAACGATGACAAGAACATTATCTTGGAAATCCGTGGAGCAGCAGGAGGAGACGAAGCCCAATTGTTTGCTGGCGACCTCTTACAAATGTACCAAAAATACGCAGAAAGCCAAGGCTGGCGCTTTGAAGTCATGGAAGCCTCCTACAATGGCGTTGGTGGGATCAAAGAAGTCGTAGCCATGGTTTCTGGTCAATCAGTTTATTCAAAACTCAAGTATGAATCTGGTGCCCACCGGGTGCAACGGGTTCCTGTGACAGAAAGCCAAGGTCGTGTCCATACTTCGACTGCCACAGTTCTGGTCATGCCAGAAATCGAAGAAGTCGAGTACGACATTGATCCAAAAGACCTTCGGATTGACATCTACCACGCATCTGGTGCGGGTGGACAGAACGTCAACAAGGTCGCAACAGCCGTTCGTATCGTCCACTTGCCAACCAATATCAAGGTCGAGATGCAAGAAGAACGGACGCAACAGAAGAACCGCGAAAAAGCCATGAAGATCATCCGTGCGCGTGTGGCTGACCACTTTGCTCAGATTGCCCAAGACGAGCAAGACGCTGAGCGGAAGTCTACTATCGGGACTGGTGACCGTTCAGAGCGGATCCGGACTTACAACTTCCCTCAAAACCGTGTGACCGATCACCGGATTGGCTTGACCCTTCAAAAACTGGATACCATCTTATCTGGTAAATTAGATGAAGTGGTCGATGCTTTGGTCTTGTATGACCAAACACAAAAACTAGAAGAGTTGAACAAATAATGTTGTTGGGACCATTATTAGCCCAGTATGAAGAAGAACTAATAGCCGTTGGAGAGGAAGCAGAAAGCCTCTCCTTCGCGTATCGTGCTTTAAAAAACTGGACCTTTACAGACTTTGTCCTTGCCTTGCAAAAAGAAGTGGAAGTAGAGGATCAGGCCTTGCTTGATTCCATCTTTGAGCAGTTGAAACATCACGTCCCTGCCCAGTATATTATTGGCAGTGCAGAATTTTATGGCCATGTTTTTACAGTGGATGAGCGCGTCTTGATCCCACGACCAGAAACAGAGGAGTTGGTGGATCTCATACTGGAGGAAAACGATGGGGAAGCCTTACGAGTTCTAGATATCGGAACAGGAAGTGGGGCCATTGCCATTAGCCTAGCCCTTGCTAGACCTTCCTGGCAGATTCAAGCTAGCGATGTCTCAGAAGAGGTTTTAGCACTGGCTCAAGAAAATGCCAAGCAGTTAGAAGCTGTCCTTGAATTCAAGTCGTCAGATGTACTGGACGAACTAGAAGGTCCTTATGACCTGATTGTGTCCAACCCTCCCTATATCTCTCGGGATGATGTAGAAGAGGTTGGAGCCAATGTTTTAGCCTCTGAACCCCACTTAGCACTTTTTGCGGATCGTGATGGATATGCCATCTACGAAAAGATTGCCCAGCAAGCACCAAGTGTTTTAACACCAGATGGAAAGATTTACCTAGAAATTGGCTATAAGCAAGGAAGCAAGGTAAAAGAGCTTTTTCAAGAGGCATTTCCCGATAGACGCGTTCGGGTTATGAAAGACCAATTTGGACAAGATAGAATGGTAGTAGTAGACAATGGATCACATTGAGAAAGAATTAGAAGCAGGACGTGTGGTTATTCTGCCAACTGAAACAGTCTATGGTATTTTCGCTAAAGCTTTGGATAAAGAGGCAGTTGATTACATTTACGAATTAAAACGTAGACCTAGAGAAAAGGCTCTGAATTTAAATGTAGCTGGCGAAGAAGATATTCGACTTTATTCGAAAAATCAACCTGGCTATTTAACAAAACTGATTGATTCGTTTTTACCAGGGCCTCTCACTATTATTCTTCAGGCGAATGACAAGGTGCCAGACTGGATTCATTCAGGCTTGGATACAGTTGGTTTCCGTATTCCGGCTCACCCAAAAACGTTGGAATTAATTCGTAAATACGGTCCTTTAGTTGGTCCTTCGGCCAATCTTTCAGGTCATGCAAGTGGAACAAAGTATAAGGCTATTATAAGCGAATTTGATCAAGTGGTTCCTGGTGTCGAGGATGATGAATTTCTGACTGGACAAGATTCAACTATTTTGGATATCTCTGGTTCCAAAGCAAGGATTTTGCGACAAGGTTCAATTACCAAAGCTGATTTGCTTGCACATGTGCCCGAGCTTTCCTTTGAGGATGATGAACTTCCTCAGTGATAATGTACATAAATAATTTTTTATAAAGGAGTAGACCCATGATTTTTGATAAAGAAGATTACAAAGCTTATGATGCAGACCTATGGAATGCGATCGCTAAAGAGGAAGAGCGTCAACAAAACAATATTGAGTTGATTGCTTCTGAAAATGTTGTCTCTAAGGCAGTGATGGCTGCTCAAGGGTCTATTCTGACAAATAAATATGCTGAAGGCTACCCTGGCCGTCGTTACTATGGCGGGACAGATGTGGTCGATGTGGTCGAAAGTCTCGCGATCGAACGGGCCAAAGAAATCTTTGGGGCTAAATTTGCGAACGTTCAACCGCATTCAGGAAGTCAGGCAAACTGTGCTGCCTATATGGCCTTGATTGAGCCTGGTGATACCGTAATGGGGATGGATCTAGCTGCCGGTGGGCATTTGACGCACGGAGCTTCTGTGAGTTTCTCTGGTCAAACCTATAACTTTGTGTCTTATAGTGTAGATCCTGAAACAGAGCTCTTGGATTTTGATGCCATCTTAAAACAAGCCCAAGAAGTGAAGCCAAAACTCATCGTTGCTGGTGCCTCAGCCTACTCTCATATTATTGATTTCTCAAAATTCCGTGAGATTGCTGATGCAGTAGGAGCTAAGCTCATGGTTGATATGGCCCATATCGCTGGTCTCGTGGCAACAGGTCTTCATCCAAGTCCAGTTCCTTATGCCCATATCACGACTACGACCACTCACAAGACCCTTCGTGGACCTCGTGGAGGCCTAATCTTGACCAATGACGAGGAATTAGCTAAGAAAATTAACTCTGCTATTTTCCCTGGTATTCAAGGAGGACCGTTGGAGCATGTCATTGCAGCCAAAGCTGTCGCCTTCAAAGAAGCGCTGGATCCTGCCTTTAAAGAGTATGCAGCTAATGTGATTAAGAACAGTCAGGCCATGGCTGATGTCTTCTTGCAAGATCCTGATTTCCGTGTCATTTCAGGCGGAACAGAGAACCACCTTTTCCTTGTCGACGTCACTAAAGTCGTTGAAAATGGGAAAGTGGCGCAAAACTTGTTGGATGAAGTTAATATCACCCTCAACAAGAACTCTATTCCTTATGAAACCTTGTCTCCTTTTAAGACCAGTGGGATTCGGATTGGTGCAGCAGCCATCACCGCTCGTGGTTTTGGTGAAAAAGAAAGTCGCACCGTTGCTGAACTCATGATCAAAGCGCTGAAGAATGCGGATAATCAAGAAGTATTAGATGAAGTGCGTAGCCAAGTCAAAGCCTTGACAGACGCTTTTCCACTTTACGAGGACTAAACCATCTTATGGATATTTACGTAAAAAAAGCCATCATTCATCAATTTAGCCCTGACGATACCGATCTCTATCTAGCAGATAAATTTCTCAATATCACACCTAAAATTGAGGAATACTTGCGTAAGAAGATTGAACGGGTCTATTCCGATGAAGCCAGGACCGGTATTTTCGAAGAGGACAATCCTTTTCTTGAGATGATCTCAGATGACCTATTAGAAACCTCGGTTGCAGTAGCGAATCGTTGGAAGGAAGAATTTATCGTTTCTGAGAATCAAAAGACCAACGATTTGGTGTTCATTCAATTCTCAAAAGAAGGGGTAGACCATTTTGCCTTTCTTCGGATCGCCTTACGGGAAACCCTGACGCATCTTGGTGGTGAAGTGGACAATCCGATTAAGCTGACGCAAAATAATCTACCTGGTTTTGGGACTGGTGCTGATGAGGCCTTGGTCATCAATCTTCAAAGTCGCAAATACCACTTGATTGAAAAAAGGATCAAGTACAACGGGACGTTCTTGAACTATTTTTCGGAAAATCTGTTGCAGGCGCAACCCAAGATCTCTCCTAAAAAATCGATCAAGGCACTGGAAAAAACAGCCCAGAAGATTGCGGAAAGCTTTAACACAGACGATTTTCAATTTCAATCAAAGGTTAAATCAGCTATTTTTAACCATATTGAGGAAGAAAATAAACTCTCTCCTGAGAAATTAGCGGATGATCTCTTCAACGACAATCTGACAGCTCGCCTCAGTTTTATTGACCAAGTCAAAGAAGCTGTACCAGAGCCTGTCACCTTTGAAGAGATTGATGCAAGTCGCCAGTTGAAGAAGTTCGAAAATCAGAAATTGTCATTGTCAAATGGAATTGAACTAATCGTTCCGAATAATGTCTATGAAGATGCAGAATCTGTTGAATTTATTCTAAACGAGTACGGAACCTATTCTATTTTGATCAAAAATATTGAGGATATACAGAGTAAATAATGATTAAACGTATAGTGAAGATCTTCTTATTCATCTTACTAATATTTGGAATCTACAAGGGAATTCAGATCCATCATGACGTCAAACAAGTCATGCAGTACCGCTCCCTGGTTAGAGAAGTCCTTGCTGAGGAGGACACCACGGCCAATGAAAACCTCATTCTGGCTATGATCTATACGGAGACCAAAGGCCGTGAGGACGATGTCATGCAGGCGAGTGAGAGTGCAAGTGGTGAGACCAATACCATTAGTGATAATAAGGCTAGTATTCGCCAAGGAATTCAAACTCTTTCAGATGAGTTAAAAGAAGCCAAGAAAAAAGGCGTTGATAGCTGGACAGCGGTTCAAGCCTATAATTTTGGGAAAGACTACATCGATTACGTCGCAAAACACGGTGGAACAAATTCCCTCGAGTTGGCCCGCGCTTATTCACGAGATGTAGTGGCACCAAGTCTTGGCAATGTAACCGGTGAAACTTATCTTTACCTCCACCCTATCTCTCTTTTAAACGGGATGGAACTCTACATTAATGGGGGCAATATTTATTATTCCCGTTTGGTAGAAACCAATATGACGATTATGAAGTTATTTTCATGGTTTTAATCATTTTTCAAAGAGCCGATTGGCTCTTTTTTTAAGTCGATCAGTTCTGCCTCCGATTTTGAGGGATAATAAAAATGTCATGCATTCTTAAAAAAACTGTAAGCTAGTTTTAAGAAACCGACTGTATAATAAAAGTCTAAGTGGGTAATCTCTTTATTTACTTCTTTTTTCATCTCTAGTGAGGTGAGAAAAGTAATATGAGATGCCCAGAGTTGATTTGAATTAGAAAGAAGAAAAAGATGAAATTAAAGAAGATTGCATTGTTTGTAACGACGACTTTGGCTTTGTTTACAGCTGTCCCACGTGTTTCTGCAGATAGCAATGTGCAGAAAGTCATCGATGAAACCTATGTCAAACCAGACTATGTTTTGGGCTATTCGCTGGACCAAAGTCAAATCGAACAAACCTTGAGTCTCTTGAACTACGATAGTTCAAAAGATAAAGAAGAGTGGAAGACCATGACACCAGAGGTTTATTCTTCGATTATGAACGTTGCCAACGATGATAGTTTGGAACTTTATTCCTCTGTCAAAATTCAAAAATTAGGCAAAAATAAGCCACTAGAAGTCAATATCGTGACACCTCAAAATATCACCAAGGTCACTGCAGATATGTATCGTAATGCAGCCGTTACACTTGGATTGGAGCATGCTCAAATTACAGTAGCTTCCCCTATCCAAGTGACCGGAGAAAGTGCCTTGGCTGGGATCTATTACTCGCTTGAGAAAAATGGTGCCAAAGTTTCTCAAGAAAGCAAGGATCTAGCCCAAGAAGAGTTAAAGGCTCTATCCGGAATCAATGAAGAAAACGCTGGTAAGAAAAACTTCGATGCGGATAAGTTAAACGTAGCATTGACCGACATTAAAACAGCAGTAGCCAATGCCAAACAGAACAATCAGGATTTAAGCAAGGATGATATTCGAAAGATCGTCGAAGAAACCCTGAAAAATTATAAGCTGGATACAACTGTGACAGGTGATCAGATTAATTTGATCGTGAATTTCGCAGTCAACCTCTCAAAGAGTAGTGTTATCAGTAGCAAAAGCTTTACGAAGACCTTGTCTGACTTGAAAGATAGTATCGTAGACAAGGCAGGCGATACCTTTAATAATATCAATCTCAATTTTGATACAAATGCTATTCTAAAAGACAGTGGAAACTTCTTCACAAATGCGTGGAATGCCATTGCTGGCTTCTTCGGAGCCATCTGGAATGCCATTGTCAAATTCTTTAGTGGTTTAGTTGGCTAAAAATAGCACGAAAGCACTGCAGACAATAAGTCAGAGTGCTTTTTGTGTGTGATTTCCTATTTTTATACTTAATTAGATATTTTATGTTATGCTCGTGAATCAAGGTCCCCCGGACCTTAAACTCGCTTTTCTATTTCTTGGCTCGTGAAAAAAAGGTCCCCCGGACCTTTTTTTTATTCCCACTCAATGGTTGCAGTCGCCTCAAAAAGCTTTATAGAACAGGCTTTTTAAGGTGTTAATTGTTTTTGGTGGGGTTTTTGGTGGGAATGTTATTTTAAAATTGATTGGTTCCCGTTGAAATGTACTAAGCTAGAAGATGGGAAAGAAACATTAATAATTCCTACCATTTCATTAGTGATAACTTCATCAGCGCCATCCCATAGATGTGAGTAGTGTTTCAAGGTGATTTCAGGAGAAGAGTGTCCTAATCGTTTTGATAGAATAAGTACAGAAACATTTAATTCATTAATTAGCAGTGATGCATGGCTGTGTCGGAGACCCTTCGCTTGGATAGGCTTTACGTGAGCAATCTTGGCGTACCTTTTAATTATCCTTGAGATTGTAGATTTCAACATAGGTAAGCCATCGTATGAAAAGATAAAATCGTTCTCGTGTCCTAGTCCAATCTTTTTTTGAGCTTCACGCCATTTTTTTAACACATCAATAGTATCTTTATCTAAACTAATCATCCTTCTTCCGTCTTTAGTTTTCGAATAGGAATTACGTGTCCATTCTTTTTTGTTTTTAACAATAAGCATATGATGAACTCGTAGGCGTTGCTTATCAAAGTCAACATCATTCCATTGAAGGGCACAACCTTCATTTACACGTACGCCAGTCATGAAATATACCCAAATCATCACGAAGTTTAAATGTTCATATACATCTTCAATGTAAATTTTCGAAATAACAGCTTCAAATTCGCTCTTAGTCCAATATGGGACATTACTTTTTCCTTTAGGAATTGCATTAGATTGCTTAGAAATGTTTTTTTCCACATATCCCATTTGCAAAGCATAGTCCAATGATTTCCTAAACATGCCAAAGATGAGGCTAGCATATCCTTGTGAATATCCGGCACCATCCTCATCTTGACTAGTCAGTAACCACGTGCGAAACATCTGAACTTGTTCAAGGGTTATCGAACGAAGCATGGTGTCACCAAAACGATCACAAAGCTGTAAAAGATTTTTCTCTCGCACTGAAAATGTACTGTGCTCAACTGTTGTTCTATAGTATGGAATATAATGGTCTTCCATAAATTGCCGATATTTCATACGGTAGTTAGAATAACCTTGAGATTGATGATATTCATGTTTCAGGCGAGTTAATTCTTTATAAGCATCTGAGGCCGATTTAAATGGTTTTCCATGCTGATCTACCCTAGATTTCTTTCGTACACGTTTCCCAGTAACTCTATCTCGACCAAATTCGGTTTGAAGAAAATATTTTCCGTCTTTATCAGAATATACTCCAGGAAATTTTGTTTTCTGTTGATATTGTGGCATTATCCCTCCTCGTGAAGTGAAACACCCAGAATTTCTTCAACAGCACTGATTGGGACGTGCCCTAAACGTCTATTATTATAAAAGGCATACCCCTTTTGTACCATAATTTGCTTAGCTTGTCTAATGATTGAAACCGCAGTATAGGGATTGTAACCCATATTAATCAAATCCTCTTTATTCATTGTTTGTTTCATAATTAATAATCCTCTTGAATTTTCTAAATTTTATTGCGATAATAGAAAAAGGTAATAGATATTATTACTGTTATTTTTTGAGTTTGTTTCTGATACCGGCCAAAGTTTAGAAACAAGCTCTTTTTTGTTCTAAAAAATTCACACATATCTATTTCCTTTCTCAAATAATCAAACGAAAACTGTGTACATATAAATACATGTTTGTTGTTGTATCAAGGTTTACAGCCATAAATGTAAAAAAATTATTATTTAATTTGCTTTATTTTTTATTAATATCTAAATCTACATCAGGGAATTCTTTTAAAACATGGTTTCTAATTTTATTCTTTTGATTTCGAGTATTAGATCTTATAGTTTTATTTAAAATTTTATTTCTATTATCTAATGAATAATCTTTTAAAACATGCTTAAATGTATGAGTCGACTTAGCATCTTTATGACATCCTAAACCTTTTTCTTTAGCAACTTCTAGTGATTCATAAAATAGTTTAAATATATCTCGAACGTGCCAAGTAATCATTAATCCGGTCTCGTTTTTTTCAAAATATTTTTTTCACTATTTTGGAAGGAGTCTATTATTGTTCTTTTGGTTCTACCTTTATTTTTGAAAGGAGCAATATTCGACAATGCTATAATTTCTTCGTCTAACACCAAAGGAGACAAAAATCTAAGAGAATGATTATTTACTTGATTTAAAAGTTCTTTAATATAACTTTTAGGACCGTATTTGTTATAAACATCTTGAATCACTTTTTTAGTTTTTGCACTTGATTCTTCAATTAACTTTATGTACACATTTATTGTTGAATGAAGTTTTGTTTCCAAATATTCTATCAATTGTGCATCATTCAGTAAATCTAAAGAATTGGTTCCCAAAAATTTTTTAATTTTATTTTTCTTTAATACTAGTTCAAATCTTTGGACATTAATATTATCTAGTTTTGAACCATTTCTTCTGATTTGTCCTTTTCTTTTTGCTTTTTCAATTTTATCGTAAGTAACGGTTAATTCTTCATTACTAATCTTACAACTCAAAATTGGATAGTCATAGTTGTTCTTTTTACTTTTCTCATTTCCAAAATTTGGAGGGTATCCTGATGAAAGACATTTGTGTAGAAAACTTCTGAGCTGTAAGTTTGGAGTTTTATCAAAGGCAATTGTATAAGCAAGTTCCATTTCGAGAAAGAGGGCAGTCGAGTAAGTAATCAAAATACCGTAATTATTTTTAATAAAATCGATTGCGTTTGCTAATCTACTTTTAATCCCCTCAATACCAGCCGTTTCGATATTTAACCCCCCATGAATTAATTCAATGTAACAGTACGATGTTTTAAAATTTGATTCATCAAAAGAAATAGTGATTTTCCCGAAAAATTCTGATTTAATATCTAAACTAAGCAACTTTCCATCTATAGATGTCTTTAAGTTACAAGTACTATCATATTTTAAATTCTTTATTTCTTTACACTCTAAAGAAAAATCCTGTAGGGATAATTTACATTTATCTATTCCAGCAAAACAAGGCATTGATGAGAAAGCCTCTAGTATCTTTTTTTCATTCTCAATTTTTACTTCTAAACGTTTTTGTTCTTCTTCCTGTGTTAATTTTCTTCTAGCCATTCGATTAAATTCCTTTCACATAGTATTTTGATAAAGTATGTTGTTTGGGGTAAGATTAAAAATTTTTTCTTTTTATACCCCCTATTCTTTAGTATGCCAGGAACTTGTTCAAAAACCCTTTTTTTTTTCAAAAAAAATAATGAAAAAATGAAAAAAATTTTTTTAAAACAAAAGAACTTAATGTTTGATTGTTTGAAAAACGCGTAGTGATAATGGTTTGAAGAAAGAAGTAGGTTCTTATCTACTTTATTTTTCATTTAGATTAAGAATAAAGATGTGAAAAAAATGATTTTAGATTTGATACACTTAAAACATTACAAAGTAAGTTTATTAGTTTGCTTGTGCGATTAACTTATATGCATACGATTTTTGAAATTCTTCTGGTCGATTGTGTCCGAGAGCACGCGATACAATTAAGCTGGCCTTTCGATCCAGGACGACTCCCCTTAATTCTCCTCTTAGAAAAATTTTTTCTTTTTTATCTTTGATATCTTTGGGATCTCTCGCGACAAGAAGATAAAGACGTTTTGCGTATTCAGCACGATATTTATGAGGTTTTAAAGCAGATGGAACTTGAAACACACGCTTTTTACCAGCTAGCTTAAACTCCTCAACAAGCCTCTCTAATTCTTCTTTGTCTCGTGTGATAATCGGAACCCAACGATCTCTAGCTCCTTTTGTTTTATGCTTTTTACCAATGATTTTAAGATAATATCGGCCATCCTCACGTTGGTAGAGTGAGTCACCAGTAATTGCTTTTAGCTCATTTTTTCGTAGTCCAGTGGCAGATACGATTGAAAACCATCGATTATTCGTTTCTTCAGACATTCTATCGTCATTAGATTTTAAGCGATTATTTTTTTTGTTGGCTCGATATCGAATATCTGTTGCAATAAAAGCAGTAGAAGATATTCCTAAAACTTTCGCCAATGCTGCTTTATAGGTTGACTGAGTAGGAGCAGAAAGCCCTGATTTTTTACAATGTTCTAAATATTGATTTACCAAGTCAATCCATCCCTCTTTATCGTTAGATTTATCAAGAGCTTCTAACTCTTCGGCAGTAGCTGTTGTAGCAACAAAGGAAGCAAATCGGCTCCAGGAACCAGCGTAGTTATGAAGAGTTCGGTCGGTATGGATTAAATGAATGTCCTCTCCCGTTTTTTTGGATTCATTTCGCTTGATACCCTTTCCTTTTTTAAAGCGCGTGACTAGATTAGTTAGTCCTTTTGATTGGACGAATTGTTTACGGCCTTCGAAAGTAGTTAGAGAACCCATCTGTTGTTTCTTAGCTTTCTCTTTGGCTTTTCGTCGATCAGCACGACTACGTCTCTTCTTTGCCATAGTTCTTTCCTTTCTATTATAGATAATGTGCTTTTAAAGAAGGTCTTAAGAAAATTGAACTGCACCCCAAAAGTTAGACAGAAAAAAATCTAACTTTTGGGGTGTTTTTATTATGAAATTAACTTATGAAGA
>NZ_JALDUR010000030.1 GCF_023109675.1 Streptococcus parasanguinis
CTTTATTTGTGCACTCTTTTTTGTGTATAACAGAAAAATTTTTGATAAATATTTAGAAGATAAATAATGTGTCGCAATGCTCCAAATGGTTAGTTTTCTAAGTGTAAGCTTGTTCTTAGGCAGGTCATTATTCCTTTACTAAAGGTAAAGAAATGGTGACTTTTAAGCCTGGATGATTGTCTAAAAAAACAATTTCACCTTGATGTAATTTAATAATTTGTTTGGTGATAACCGTTCCCATACCATGTGATTCATAATTAATTGATTTCTGATTTAGCTCAGTAATTTTTTGAGCTGTAATATCTCCTTGATCCGCAATGACGATGAGCACTTTATTATCAGATAATTGATAAGTCAGATCAATCTGGTTAGAGCCGCTGTGCATAATACTATTAAGCAAGAGATTTCTAAAAGCTCTTGCTAATAAAGTTACCTCTCCTTTTACCAACACTGTCTCGGTAGGCAAATCAAAATGAAGTGTAATTGTTTCATAATTATTCAATATATCGGCAATTACTGTTCGTAGGACAGCAACCAAATCAAGATTGGAAAATTCGGAGCGACGCTTTTGGTTATCCAATAAGTAGCTCATATTGAGATTAGAAATCATTTCTTTCATAGTTTGAATCTGATTTTCAATTTCCTCTATCTGCTTTCCTCTGCCATATTGCTGTTCTAACTGACTGTTATAACCTGATATGAGCATAAGAGGATTGCGTAAATCATGACTGACCCCTCTAATCCATTGCTCTTTCATCGTGTTGCTTTCTTCTAAAATATGAGATGCTTCATTGAGAGCTATCTTAATTTCAGAGAAATTTCCCTTTTCATTAAGAGCGATATTTTGACCTTGGGATAAAGAAGTGACAGCAGTAATAATCGGCTCCATCTCCTTTTTAATACGCAACTTTGATCGGCTCAAAAGAATAAAAATAAATAAAAGAATGATACCCAAGAAAACAAGTCCCAAACTGAGAAAATTCCTAATAAATTGCGTATTAGCATAGAAATTAAATTTTGCTAAGGAATGCTTTTTAGGATAGCCCAAAACTAAAATTTGCTGACCACGTACATAGGAGAAAACAGGGTAATCTTCTAAATACCAACGTGAAAATTTAACCATATCAGCATTCGTATAATGCCTTTTGAGTCCTTTAGGTAAATGATAAGATTGGACAATATTGCCATCTTGATTCAGTACCATAGCCCAAGTATTTTGTTTATCCATTTCAATTTTGCTGCTTTTATCAAAATTGAAATTATTCTCTTGACTCGATTGAGCGATTTTAGTGTAAAGTAGTTCCGGTTTTTCCTTTCCATAGAAACTAAAATAGGCTGAGAAAACCAAACCATAAACAAAAACAAGTCCTATGATTAAAGCCAAGATTAATAGAACATACCTGGTTAATAACTTAGTAAAAAATTTAACGGTATCCATTTAATTCACCTTTAGTTTGTAACCCAAACCTTTAACCGTTATTAAGCTTTCTGGTTTAGAAGGATTGGCTTCAATTTTTTGTCGAATCTTACGAATATGAGCCATTAGGGTATTATCATAGCCTTGGTATTGTAATCCCCAGACCTTTTCTAAGAGTTGGTCAAAAGTGACAATGCGATTCTTATTATCATATAGGACCTTAAGAATACTGTATTCCTTAGCTGTCAGCTGAATCTCTAGTTTTCCTTTGGTAATCAAGGCTTGGCTAAAATGCACCTGGCAAGCAGGCAAAACAAGGGTATCTTCCTTTTCGGGATAGGCTCTTTTTAAGATGGAAAGAATACGCAATTCCAAATCTCTTGGACGGAAAGGCTTGATAATATAGTCATCTGCCCCTAACTCAAAGCCCTGATATTGTTTTTCTATATCGGAGATTGCCGACAAAAACAAAACAGGAACCATTGAAGTCTTACGGATGCCCTTTAAAACTTCAAATCCTGATCCTTCAGGCAGCATAATGTCTAAAATAACTAAATCAAAAGATTTTTCTTCAAATTGCTCCAAAGCTTCTTTTTGTGATTGTACACTTGTTAGATTGCTAAACCCAGCAATGCTCAATGATTCTTGCACTATTTCTAAAATTTCTGGGTTATCGTCTAAAATTAAGATCTTCTGTTCTTTATAATTCATACTATTACCTCAACAAGACTAGTATAACACATTGCTTCCTTGGTCAAGGACTTTAAAGTAAAAATTAAGGAAGAATTAAGGTAATCAACAGGTTAAAATAAAGGAGGTTCATTATAATGAAAATAGTGAAAGGATACAACATCACTCTAAGATTTTTAAAGGAGAAAACAAATGAACAATTATATCGTTGAAACCAACCAATTAAGTAAGGATTTTTCAGGTGAAGTAGCCGTTAATCAGCTCTCTATTCATATTAGAAAAAATGAAATTTATGGTTTTTTGGGACCAAATGGTGCTGGTAAGAGTACTGCTATGAAAATGCTTTTAGGATTGTTGCAACCAAGCCATGGTTCCATTAAGCTCTTTGGAAAAACCTTTAATAGCAATCAAATATCACTCCTCTCAAATGTAGGTTCCCTCATTGAAGAGCCCTCTTACTATGCTAATTTGACCGGCTATGAAAATCTTGAAATTATCCAAAAATTGCTTAAATTACCAAAAAGAAATATTGATGAAGTCTTAAAGATTGTCAAACTTTTCGATCAAAAAGACAAGCTAGTTAAAAACTATTCACTAGGCATGAAACAACGTCTAGGAATTGCACTAGCCATTGTTAAATTTCCTAAATTACTGATTTTGGATGAGCCAACTAATGGTTTAGACCCTGCCGGTATTCAAGAAATTCGTGAGCTCATCAAGTCCTTACCACAAAAATACGATATGACTATCATCGTTTCTAGCCATATTCTTTCAGAAATTGAACAGATGGCTACAACTGTTGGTATTGTCAATCATGGCCAATTACTTTTTGAAGGCCACCTATCTGACCTTGAAGAAGATGAAAAATATCTGTTTGAGACCAGTGATGATGTAACTGCTAAAAGAATACTAATGTTCAATGGTTTTAATTTGGATGATAACAAAAAATTGATTATCAACGATAACAATAAAGTTAATATAGCCACTGCTATTCGACTCTTAGTTGAAAATGATGTTGATATTTATCAAGTTTGTATGATTCGTCGATCGCTGGAAGATGTTTTCCTTGATATGACAGGACGGGAAGGAAGTGTCTTGTAATGCTAAATTTACAATTAGAATTTATCAAATTAAAAAGACGTTCTTTCTTGCTATCTTTGATTGCTATTGTAGCAGTGGGCTTGATTTGGAGTGGCGTTGTTATCAAATATGAATTACCTAAAACGCATGAGGCCTATAATGCAATTTATACCATGACTTACTTGAATGATTGTATTTTGCCGCTTTTCATTGCAGTTTTAGCGTCTAGACTACTGGAATTGGAACATCTAGGAAAAACTTTTAAACTCTTGCAAACCAGTAACGAAAGCCCTTGGCAACTTTTTAAGGCTAAATTGACTGTGATGGCTATTTTTGCCTTTGTTGTCAGTTTGATTCAAACGCTTTTTCTGAAATTTATTATTCAAGGCATGCAGGTCAGTGTGACACCCGTTTCATTGAGTCTCTTTTGGTTCACAACTTTTTTGGTTTGTCTCTTTCTGTCTTGTTTACATCTTTGCTTAGCTTTTATCTATCCAAAGCCAAGTGTGACAGTGGTAACAGGCTTAATTGGTTCCTTCCTGTCATTTGTAGGTATCGGTGCGTTACCATTTCCTATTCGTATTTTCATTCCTTGGCAATATTTCTCTATGATGGGAATCGCTAAACGGGTGGCTGGAACTAACACTTATCTTTTTCAATATGATAATGCTTATCCCTTTAAATTAGTCACATTATTGCTTATCATTTTTTTAAGCATCTTTGTCAGTAAGAAACTCATTGGAAAGGCGGATCTATTATGATTACTTTTGAATTTAAAAAAATAAAAAAAAGTGCTATTCCGATAACGCTAATCTTCTTTAACCTTGTTGGGTCCTTATTGGGAACAATGATTTTTGCCCTCAACCGAAAAGTTCTCTTAGATGGTACACAAGCTCACGTCCTTTGGGGACAAACAGTTTTCTACTCCTCGCAGATATTTACTCCTATTCTGATCGGGATTATCTGTTCCATCAGTTGTCAATTCGAGGAAAGTAATAAAAACTGGCAGCGCTTATTAAGTATTCCGGTTAAAGCCAATCGTATCATTTTATCAAAAATCACCAGCTTGTCACTAGTCATGGCTATTAGTCAACTGATAGTTCTTCTCTTTTATATTATCAGCGCTTTGGTTTTGAAGGTACCTTTTGCAAATTATCTACTGGACTTTTTGCTTTGGTCTATCACAGGTTGGATAGCAACCATTACTATTGTCACCATTCAAATTTTTCTTAGTATTCGCTTAAAAAATTTCGCAGTGCCTATTCTTATATCAGCTATTTTGGCTATGGCAGGACTTATGACCCTCTTTATTGGACAAGGTCTTTTTAGAATTTTCCCTTATGCTCAGATTGCTGTTGGTGATCGAGCTCGTTCCTTAGTCCCTTTTACCTTATCTGAATTTATCCTTTTCTTAGTTGTCAATAGTGCTTATATTTTTGTCTTCTATACCTTAGCAGTTAGACAGCTTAAAAAGAGATTTATTTAATCTCATTTATAGTGAAAAACATGAAAAAAGCAAAGAACTATCGTAATTGTTATACAATTAATGATCAGCAAATAAAAAGTGTAGAGATTTAATAAGAATATATCATAAACCAGTTTCGTATGAGACTGGTTTACTTTTTTA
>NZ_JALDUR010000031.1 GCF_023109675.1 Streptococcus parasanguinis
ACTACTTTAACATAAAGAAAAAGTAGTGAGTACTCTCTCGCGTCGGAGATTTCTTCACTACTAATCTTAGTATGTTTCATACCGTTGTCTTGACTATCCTCCTTAGATGATATGGATGGTTGAATTCCTTTTCATGAGTTTTGACAAAGAATTTTTGGAAAATCTAGATATTGTTTTAATCTCTATTTATTTTTCTAAAACGGGGAAATCTGATATAATAAGCTTTGTAGGTGTATTATTTTAATACTTACAGAACTAAACTATTCCTCTATTTAAAAAATATTGATTCAAATTTTATGAAATTAATCAGTAGATATCATTCTGAAAAGCCTTGATATTACGCTGATTTTAATCCAATTAAAACTCATACTTTCCAAACCAGGCTTGAAGAAAGCTCGTAAAGCTTCACAATTCTCAAAACGTTAATCAATACGATACTATCAACGTTTACAGACATTCAAGAATTTTCTCTTGGATGTCTTTTTTGTATAAAAAATAGGTCTTTTTCGGAAACTTATTAAATGTTGGGGACGATACCAGTAGATAATCGTATCCATAATTGCCATTAAATACAGGAAAAAGCACTTTAGTTGATAGTAACAGAATATGTGTTATCAGCTAAAGTGCTTTGTTAAATTGCTACATGCTCAAAAATTTTTCTCTTGCCTCATTTGAATCTTCCATTTTGAAAATCCTTATAAAATCAAGATAGTCTGAAAATCGTTTTTCTGGGATACATATTAATAATTCTTCAACATTAGCTTCAGATTGATTCAGGCCCCAGTCGTTTAGTATTCCAACTAATTCATCAGAAATACGAATATCACGTTCTCTAATTTCATCAAGTCCCCAGTTGTTATTACTTTGAGAAAGCTCAAGTAATATACCAACTTTAGATTTCCTATAGCTTTCTTTTTTCTTAGCAAAGTATCCATTACTTGCGATAATATTGAGCCTCTTTTCGAAGGGAATCTTATTTCCAATATGTTCAATCAATTCTTTGACTTCAGAATTTGAATTTGTTGGAAAATAACTTGATTGCCATTTTTGAGGAAGGATATGCTCAATCTCCCATTTTTCTGGTAATAACTCTGATTGATGTTGATAAGCTATGATCTTTAAAATCATCCTAACTGTATTACGATGCGCAGTTTTAATTTTATCTGACAATTCTTTCTCATCGATTTGGCCGAAATTGAATTTTGGTTGTGCTGAGTTAATTATTTCTGCATTTAAATTCAAGATTCCAGTTTTAACAGCATTAATTGTAGGTGTTATGATGTATTTTGCTGATAGAACTGCTAATAATCTTTTTAAAAAAATAAGAAAGTCACTTTCAAATGTATCTTTGTAATGATAGTGTAAGTAATAGATGACAACAGGATATTTCCAAAACTCATTAGGATAAGAGGTCAAAGTATCCAAAGTTTGTTTTATTTCAATATTTTCGGACCATTTTTCATTTTCTATTGGGACTCTATTATTTATCACAATCCACAAATTTAAAATAGCATTTAAATTTTGCATTAAGTCTTGTGAGTACAGTTTTTCGAAATTATTTTTTGCATAATATTTTCTAATACCAGGCGTGGTTGTCTTGCGATCGTTTTCATTTGCTCTCAAGTAAAACATATAGTAGTAAAACAACTTTTGAATACTTTCCCCAGTATTTGTAGCTTGTTCATCTAGTTCTTGCCAGAGTTCTATAAATTCTTTCTTTTCATCTGAATTCAAGTGATTATAAATTTTTGCTTTAAAAATATCGGCATCTGATAATGCTAGTCCTCTATCGTTTAGAGTTGAAAAAATAGTGAGTGCTGTTTCTTGACTATCGGCTGTAATAGGGAG
>NZ_JALDUR010000032.1 GCF_023109675.1 Streptococcus parasanguinis
CATTTGTCAAGTCTATCAAGGCTTTAAGTAAAAAAAGAGATAAGACAGTATCTATTCTGAGGTTACTGTCTTATTTTTAACACTTTTTGATCTATAAATGGGCATGCTAAAAAAACACCTCATCTGGTATTTTTTGAAACAAGGGGTTACCATAATACGGCATAGACAGCCTTATCGATTTTGGGTCAAAGAGTAATCGTAAAGTTTGTTATGCGTTATGAGGTAATACATTGTTCGAATGAGACGATGTATAGAGGCAATCGTATGTGGCTTAGTTGAAGCTATTGTCGATTGTCTTTTTCGTTTCTCATAAAAGTCAGCGATATGGCAGGGATTGGTATGACTAGCTGAAGCTATGTTGTGAATGCACTTGAATAAGATTTTTTTGGCATAGGGATTACCTTGTTTAGTGATGTGTTCCTTGGCGAGAAAGTTCCCAGATTCATAGTGTCTCAGGTCAATGCCAATAAAAAGCGTTGATTTGATTGGTATACTGCGACGAATATCTCCCAATTCGCCAATGATAGATGTCGCTGTGGTTTCTGCGATGCAAGGAATTGACCGTAAGATGTCATACTCTGGTAAAGGCTGAGCTAGAGCTACCATGTCGTTTAAGACAACCCGTCTGCGTTCAGAAAGACGAAGCAATTCTTGAGCATAGTAACGAACCTCTTCAAGCATTGGAGAGGTTTTCTTGACCGCACAAAAAGATTGTTTAGCGAGTTTTATAAGTTTATCAGTCAGGTAAGCAATACGCTTTTCAGAGATGCGTTTGGAGGTAGATTGACGGATAATCTCACACAAGTTACTTTGAGATAGGCTTAATACAAACTCTTTGCACGGAAAAGCCATCACTAAGTTCCAATATTGCTCTCCAGTAGGTGTGGATAATAGATTTTCCAATTCAGGAAATGTGACTTATAGGACCTTGTGTAGACGGTTTTTAGTTCGAACAAGATCTTCTGTCATATTTTGATAGAAACGGCTTAAATCACGCAGGTGTTGATAAACTTCTTCCTGCACGTAAGTTGGTTTACGATTGTGCACAAGCTAAGATTTAGCCAGCTTTTCAGCGTCAATTTTATCTGTTTTACGAACTCGCAGACTGTTCAATTGCTTCTTAGCTTCCAGTGGATTTAGCCGTGTGTAAGCGTAACTATATTCCTCAAGAAAGGCTTGAAGACGTCGAGAATAGACGCCTGTAGCCTCAAATATAATCTCAGGGTTATGAACAGTTTTCAAGTCGCCCAACAGGCGATTGAATCCAATGGCATCATTGAGTATGGTGTAGCCATGAACCTTCTCACCATTGACTAAAATGGCCACCTCAGAACTTGTTTTACTGCCATCAATTCCAAATACTGCACGCATAATATTACCTCTTTTGTCTTGAATAATTCCATGTTTTAGTGATTTTATTTTCAATACGTGACGTTTAGCATCCTACATACTTTGATCAAACTCCACCTAAAACAAGGTGTCTTGCCAGTTTGTCAAACGACGTCTAGCGCCATAGAGCCCTACGACTTTACAAGACACCACTACTTTAACATAAAGAAAAAGTAGTGAGTACTCTCTCGCGTCGGAGATTTCTTCACTACTAATCTTAGTATGTTT
>NZ_JALDUR010000033.1 GCF_023109675.1 Streptococcus parasanguinis
TGAACTGCACCCCAAAAGTTAGACAGAAAAAAATCTAACTTTTGGGGTGTTTTTATTATGAAATTAACTTATGAAGATAAAGTTCAGATCTATGAACATAAAAAACAAGGGCGAAGCTTCAAAGAGCTTTCAAATCAATTTGGGATAAACATTTCTAATCTTAAGTACATGATTAAATTGATTGATCGTTATGGAATAGAAATCGTCAAAAAAGGAAAGAATTGTTACTATTCTCCCGAACTAAAACAAGAAATCATTGATAAAGTTCTGCTTGAAAGTCGTTCACAAATAAAGGTATCTCTAGATTATGCTCTTCCAAGTGTTGGAATGTTGCATAATTGGATAGCACAATATAAGAAAAACGGGTATACTATTGTTGAGAAAACAAGAGGAAGGATACCTAAAATGGGACGTAAGCCAAAGAAGAAACCCGAAGAGATGACAGAACTAGAACGTCTTCAAGCAGAAAATGAGTACTTGAGAGCGGAGAATGCGGTTCTAAAAAAGTTGAGAGAACTCCGATTGAGGGACGAAAAAGAGCAAGAAGAAAAACGGAAATTGTCCGAGGATTGGTAACAGAGTTTGCTTTAGAGATTCTTCTAAAGATTATTAAGCTTGCCCGTTCAACTTATTATTATCATTTAAAACAGCTCGATCAAAGCGATAAGGATTATGATGTTAAAGTTGAAATTCAATCTATTTTTACTGAGCATAAAGGGAATTACGGCTATCGTCGAATGACTCTTGAATTGAGGAATCGTGGTTTTGTAGTGAATCATAAGAAGGTCCAACGTCTGATGAAGGTCCTTGGTTTAAGTGCTCGTATTCGTCGTAAACGGAAGTATTCTTCATACCAAGGAGAGATTGGTAAGAAAGCAGATAATCTTATTCAACGCCAATTTGAAGCAACCAAGCCAATGGAAAAGTGCTACACAGATGTGACCGAGTTTGCCATTCCAGCAAGCAATCAAAAACTTTATTTATCGCCAGTTTTAGATGGTTTTAATAGCGAAATTATCGCCTATAATCTTTCGACTTCACCGAATTTAGAACAAGTGAAAGCTATGTTAGACCAGGCCTTTACTGAGAATCATTACACAAATACAATTCTTCATAGTGATCAAGGATGGCAGTATCAACACCAGTATTATCATCGTTTTTTAGAGGATAAAGGAATTCAACCGTCCATGTCACGTAAAGGAAACAGCCCAGACAACGGCATGATGGAATCCTTCTTTGGCATTTTGAAATCGGAAATGTTTTATGGTTACGAGAATACATTTAAGTCACTTAACCAATTGGAACAAGCTATTGTAAACTATATTGACTATTACAACAACAAACGAATTAAGGTAAAACTAAAAGGACTTAGTCCTGTGCAATACAGGACTAAATCCTTAACTTAAATTATTTGTCTAACTTTTTGGGGTCAGTACA
>NZ_JALDUR010000034.1 GCF_023109675.1 Streptococcus parasanguinis
GATAAATTGTAAAATATAGTGCAACAAAAAACTCATAGCGTTTCATTGGTGTAAACTGTAAGTAATCACACAAACAGAACCCGAGAAAAAACTATGAGCTACTCCCATCTTACCATAACTGACCGAATAAAGATAGAATCCTACTTGGAATTAGGTTTGAAAACTTGCCAAATTGCAAATAAACTTGGCGTCCATAAGTCTACCATTTCAAGAGAGTTAAGACGATGTCAAAATGCTTATTCCGCCATCTTAGCACAGGAAGAGTACGACCACAGGGTCAAGCAAAAAGGTCGGAAGTCTTGTTTAACACCAGAGTTGAAAAAGGAAATTGAGAACGGTTTAAAATCCTCTTGGCCGCCTGAACAGATTTGCGGGCGCTATCAGCTTGAGCAAAAGCCAATGGTAGCTTTTAAAACCATCTATAACTGGCTCTATGCTGGTTTGATTGATCTGGATTTAAGCGTCCTTCGTCGTAAAGGAAAGACTCGACAACCCAAAGAAACACGTGGAAGATTTAGGATTGGCACGTCGATTACCAAACGTCCTAAAGAGGTTCAGAATCGTGAAACTTTTGGCCACTGGGATCTCGATACTGTGGTGTCTTCCAGAGGCAAAAGCAAGGGCTGTTTAGCAACCGGAGAACTCGCTTTTACTTAGCTTCCAAGATACCAGATAGAACAGCCAAATCCATGTTTTCAGCTATCGAACAACTTTGTAAGCTATTTCCAAAAGAGACTCTTAAAACCTTCACTTCAGATAGGGGAAAAGAGTTCGCCTGCTATCCTCTGGTAGAGAATTTAGGAATTTCCTTTTTCTTTGCGGATGCCTATTTATCCTGGCAGAGAGGAAGCAATGAAAACGCAAACGGCTTGCTAAGAGAATATTTCCCAAAGAAAACAGATTTAGCCACTATTTCTTATGAGGCTTTAAACAAGGCTTTATATGATATCAATCAC
>NZ_JALDUR010000035.1 GCF_023109675.1 Streptococcus parasanguinis
TTTTACAGCCCTACTCAACTGTGCGGAGGTGGGACGACGAAATCGAATTCTAACGAATTACCGATTTCTGTCCCACTATCACTTTTTGTGAAAAAATGACAAACTCTGAAAAAAGTTTGAAAAAAATCTTGACAAAAAAGTCGTTGATTGATATACTAGTAAGGTACTCAATCGCGGGGATGGCGGAATTGGCAGACGCGCAGGACTAAGGATCCTGTGACCGCTTTAGGTCGTGAGGGTTCAAGTCCCTCTCTCCGCATCGGATTAAGATAGCTTTGGCTATCTTTTTTTGTTTTCAAATCTCTTTGTGGTAGAATAGGTGTGAGATGAGGTGAGAACATGAAGAAGAAGTATCTGGTTTTGGTCGATGGCCTCTTTGCACTATTGGGAAGTGCCATTAATTTTTTCGGTCCTATCCTGATTTTAGCTATGGCGATAGGCGCATACAAGGATACTTTTAGATATTTTATTGCCTTAAACATATGGAATGTTTTCATTTTTTTAGTGGCGATTGCTTCTAAGTATCTGCTCAGAGATGAAAAAAGAATCAAAAAATGGATTCTTCATCTTTTTCTGATAGCAGGCAGTATACTCTTTCTTGCGTCAATCCTTGCAGTGTGTGAGAATATTCCCTTTCTTGAGGGAGTGCTAAACGGACTTCTTGGAAAAATATTTACCGACAGTCAGTTATTTGCTGCTTATTTCTATTCTCAATGGGTTGTAGCAGTACTCCTTGTGATTTGCGGGATCGCCTTTCTCCTTTCGCTAAAAAAAATTAAAGAAGAGAATTGAGAGTGGGACAGAAATCGGTAATTCGTTAGAATTCGATTTCGTCGTCCCACCTCCGCACAGTTGAGTAGGGCTGT
>NZ_JALDUR010000036.1 GCF_023109675.1 Streptococcus parasanguinis
GATAATGCTAGTCCTCTATCGTTTAGAGTTGAAAAAATAGTGAGTGCTGTTTCTTGACTATCGGCTGTAATAGGGAGAAGAATAGCTTGATTTAAGATATTACTAATGAAGTTATAGAAGGACAATGGATTATCTGCAGCATATTCATTAACTAGTTGCTGGAGCAATCTATAATTTTTAGCATAGTTGCTATGTGATTTTTCATCTGCTTTTCCAGAGACTAGTATATTAGCAAATTCTTGGTTTCCCTCCTCTCCCATGACTCGGGAACTAATAAGGATTTCATTAAAGTTAACTACCCCTGTAGTTGGATTCTGTTTCCAAATTGTTGGTTCGATTTGACTTTTCAAGAAATTAGTCTCAGGACCACCACTTTCTAATTTAGTATAAATAGCTCTCAATAGCAATAAGAGGCTTGTTATACGCTGTTGCCCATCAATTATTTCCTGTTCTTTATTATCATTTTCATATGAAACTATTGTGCCAAGAAAGTAAGTATTATTTTCATCTTCTGTTGTATTGAGTGTGTATTCAGTTAGATCATCGAATAAAACTTGGATTTGTTCGTCTGACCAAGCATATGGTCGTTGATATTCAGGAATAATAAATCTTTTATTCTTTCCAGTCTCTAATAGTTGTTTGACGCTTCTTTTGTCAACATTTATTGATGTAGTCATAGAAGAAATTCCTTTGATTTGTTTATAATATAGCTAATTATATCAATTTTTTAGTTTTCTTTCTAAGAAATATCTATTTTTCGAAAATTAAAATACGGGTGATAATTCTGCCTGA
>NZ_JALDUR010000037.1 GCF_023109675.1 Streptococcus parasanguinis
ATATACTTGTCAATGTTTTCATAAAATTCCTTGGTCGCTTCACTATCTAATGTTGGCGAGTTCTGAACTTGATTCACTTTCAATTGAACAGATTGAATACCGTAAGAGGCTTGTTTTTGGTGGAGTGTTTCTAATTCTTCTTCTGAAATCGGATCTCCAACAACCGTCAAGACCAATTCATTGTTACTTGACTTGTAGACTTGATTAATAACCGTATAATTGGCGAACTCTTTTCCTACAAACTGTTTGATCCCTTCTTTGCGCGCTTGTTCTATTGTCAGAGTAACTGCCGAATAGCTAGCTGGAAGAATCAACAATACAATCAAAGAAATCAAGCCAATTCTCATTTTAATGCTCAGCTCTTTAAATGAAGTTAAAGGAGATTTTCTCATCAAAATTCTTGTTCCAACAATGTTGGCTAGCATGATAAAGACACAGTTGATCAAGAAAAGATAGAGAGCCCCCAATAAAAATCGTACATTCCCATTAGCTAAACCATAGCCAGCAGTACAGATAGGCGGCATCAAAGCTGTAGCAATGGCTACTCCTGGCACGATATTGTTTGCTTCTTTTTTCCTTGAACCGATCACACCAGCAATCCCACCAGCAATAGCAATGAGAACATCCCAAATGGTTGGAGAGGTTCGTGCGATCAA
>NZ_JALDUR010000038.1 GCF_023109675.1 Streptococcus parasanguinis
CCAAACTCATCCCAGGACATAACAGCAGGGAGTTTGTCATAATGTTCCTTGAAAGTAAACTGGTCAAGTTTACGATAGACAGTGGACGTCGACACACGAAGTCTTCTGGCAATATCAGTTAGTGACACCTTCTCAGTTAGGAGTTGTGCAACCTTTTGTCGGACAAGGTTGGAGATTTGGCAGTTTTTCTCAACGATTGATGTCTCAGCTACCGTGACTCTCCTACAACTTTTACACTGGAAGCGACGTTTCTTCAGATGTAGTAGTGTTGGAGTTCCCGCTTGCTCGAGAAGAGGGATTTTAGAAGGTTTTTGAAAGTCGTACTTGATCATCTTTCCATGGCAATGAGGACAAGATGGTGCAGGGTAATCGAGTTTTGCTTGAATCTCGATATGAGTGTTAGTTTCAAAAATAAGTGAAATCTTGATATTTTGGTCTTTAATTCCGATTAATTCTGTGGTATTCTTAATAAGTCTCATAAGTTCTTCCTAATGATGGTTTGGTCGCTTTTCATTATAGTTCTTATGGGACTTTTTGTGTACACTCAAAAAGCTCTATAATCTCTACAGTGGTTTTTACCCACTACAGAAATTATAGAGCC
>NZ_JALDUR010000003.1 GCF_023109675.1 Streptococcus parasanguinis
ATGGTCCGTTGGTCAAGGGGTTAAGACACCGCCTTTTCACGGCGGTAACACGGGTTCGAATCCCGTACGGACTATATATTTGGAGGATTACCCAAGTCCGGCTGAAGGGAACGGTCTTGAAAACCGTCAGGCGTGTAAAAGCGTGCGTGGGTTCGAATCCCACATCCTCCTTAATATTAACGCGGGATGGAGCAGCTCGGTAGCTCGTCGGGCTCATAACCCGAAGGTCGTAGGTTCAAATCCTGCTCCCGCAATTTGGCTCGGTAGCTCAGTTGGTAGAGCAATGGATTGAAGCTCCATGTGTCGGCGGTTCGATTCCGTCTCGCGCCATCAATTCAATAATCAGGAAGGGTAGCGAAGAGGCTAAACGCGGCGGACTGTAAATCCGCTCCTTCGGGTTCGGGGGTTCGAATCCCTCCCCTTCCATCCTTTACGGGCATAGTTTAAAGGTAGAACTAAGGTCTCCAAAACCTTCAGTGTGGGTTCAATTCCTACTGCCCGTGTTAATAATTATGGCGGGTGTGGTGAAGTGGTTAACACACCAGATTGTGGCTCTGGCATGCGTGGGTTCGATCCCCATCACTCGCCTATTTATTAATATTATTATTGGGGTATAGCCAAGCGGTAAGGCAAGGGACTTTGACTCCCTCATGCGTTGGTTCGAATCCAGCTACCCCAGTTAAATTTATGCCGGCGTGGCGGAATTGGCAGACGCGCTGGACTCAAAATCCAGTGTCCGCAAGGACGTGCCGGTTCGACCCCGGCCGCCGGTATAGTATTAAAGACAAGGTTTTCGGACCTTGTCTTTTTTTCTTTGTTGTAAGTCGAGTTACCAATTTTTTCCATTTTAAAATAAATCATCAAGTTTATTAGCTAATGTTTTCTGTTTGCTAGGGTACAAATGGGAATAAGTATCAATTGTTGTCGTAATAGATGCGTGTCCTAATCTTTCTTTAACAACAAGATAATCTTCCCCTTGATTTATAAGTAATGATGCATGAGAGTGTCTTAAATCATGAATTCTTATTCTCTTTAAATCTTTATCCCTTTCTAGTATTTGCTTAAACTTCTTATCAATCATATTTTTTGTAATAGTTATTGGTGTACTCTGTATTATTTGTAGTTCGTCAGTATTTTTGGTAAATTCCTTAAGTTTTTCTTTTTGTTTTTCTTTCCAATCTTTTAACATTTCTGCTAATTTCTGATTGATTGTAATATTTCTAGTTCCTGAACGTGTTTTTGTTGTATTAATGTAGCTTGTATTATTTACAAAGTATACCGTTTTGGTAACGAAAATTGTATTTGTTAAAAGATTTATATCATTCCAGTTCAATGCGAGTATTTCTCCCATTCTCATCCCAGTAAAGAAAGCAATTACGAAAAACAGGTCATAGCTTATTTCATCATCTTGAATAAGTTCTCTAAATCTCGTGAATTCTTCTATACTCCAAAATTTGATATTAGGCTTCCTAATTGGTAATTTTCTCAGATTCTCAACAGGATTTTTATCAATAAGGGATTTTCTTATACCAGTGTCAAAAATTTTTTTAAGTAGAATTAGAACTTTATTAATTGTATTAAAACTTAAAGTTTCATTTTCATTTTGTTTTTTAGGTTTTGTTTTTAGGTATTCACGAAATTCGAATATATGGTCATACGTTAATTTATTTAAATTTGTATTTTTAAAATATGGTTTAATATGACGCTCATAATTGTTTCTTTGTGTACTTGTATAGCTTATTTTTCTGCCATTTTTCAAATCGTCTTCTTCAAGCAACTGGAATAACATATCTGTTGTTACTACAAAGTCAAATTGTTTTTCCTTTAATTCTACAACTCGAATATGTTGTTCTAGTTCTAGTGCTTCCTTTTTAGATTTTAATCCTTTTCGAATGATACGTATTCTTTTTTGTGTGACTGGGTGGAAACCATTAGAAACATCAACGGTCCATTTACCACTTTTAGTTTTACGAATAGTCATTCATTATGCTTCTTTCTGGAGTTCAATTCCTAGTAGTTCTTCAGCGACACTGGCTGGAATTGTACCAATCCGTTTGTTATCGTAGATGTTAAAACCACGATTTACTAATAGTAATTTGCCAGTATGGATAATCTTTCTTGCAGTTCCTGGAGCAAATCCAAGTTCGATAAGGTCATCTTTTGTTACAGTTTTAATCATGTGATCTCCTTTTCTAATTAGATTAAGTAAGGGGAGGATTAACTCCCCTTGTCTGATACTTATTTTTGTTTTACATCTACTAAATGGATAGCATCCGCCTTGTAATACATTGTCGAACTAATCATAGTAGCTTGTAAATTGTCAAATGTAACTGGTACTTCATCCATTGCTTGGATATAGTCATTATCAACTAAAGCTTCTGGATTGTCTACAGAGACTTGGGTTGATTTCTTTTTGAATTGTCCATCCTTGATTGTTACATTGTATTTCCAACCAATGATTTTATCGGTATTAAAACGTCTTTCGCTACCATCTCGGTTTTTGATAATTTCTCCGTTTGCATCTGCACGGACTTCCGTTTCAAATTTTGGAATGACTTCATCCAATTCAAATTTTGTTCCAATGTTATTAAAATTCCAGTCATTTTGTGAGAGCATTTTTGCCATAGTTAATTTCTCCTTTTGATATTTTCTTTGATTGTAGGGATCAAATCCTCTCTTTTAAAGAGTATTGCCCTTTCTATTAATCCACTTGCTAAATCTGGTGGATATTCCATATTGTTGAGTGCGAGATAGTTAGATTTCTCATACTCATGCAGTAAATTATTGTCGTATAGAAATTTATACGCTTTCAGAATAGCTCCTGAACCTTTATAGGTAAACCATTCTAATTTTTGTTCCAGTTCTGTTTTTGGTTTTGAAATAATGATAGAGACAGGTTTTGAGTGACCTAAAAACTTTTCCCAAGATCTCAAAGGTTTTGAGAAATGACTATCACTATAGAATCTCACTTTTTCTTTGAGATATCCCTTGGTAAAGTTGAGAAGATCTATTTCTGAATGCAACCATTCTTGAATGAAGTAGTGAGCTTTTTCTTTCCTAAGTTCTAACTCAGTTCTTATCCAATTTTCTATATACCGCTTGCTGATACCGAGCTTCTCAGCTCGTTCTAAGCGTTTATCGTAAATTCTAAGTCTTTCATCATCATTGGGTTTTCTCAAATATAAGGTCTGACCGATTGTTTCATCTCCGTAGGTATTGTAGTAGGTGCTTTTTCCATATATAAAGCGTTTCTTCTGACAAATCTTTAGAAGCTGATTAGGAGTGAAATAGGGTGTTTCATTAAAATCATCTATTGCAATATCAATTCGTCTTACTGAAAATTGATTGTAATTGTAGTAGAGGTTGTCCAGAAACTGTCTTTCGGACAGACTATTTGGATCTAATACCTTATCTCTATAGAACTCTAGTGCCTGTCCTGACATGACAAGCATGTAGGACGACTCTTTCGATCCATAGTAGATACGGATATTCCCATAATGAAGCTGGCTATCATAGTTATAGTATTTAAGGCTCCCCTTATTCTCAATAAATAGGTCAAAGTCAAGAAATAGGATATCTTCGATTATTTCTTTTGGCGAAAATTCAGTCTTATCAAACTGAATTTGAATCCAGTCAAATACAGAACGTAAATGCTCCTTTTTTGCCATAGATTTTGATTCAACTTTTTGCCTAATTTTGCCACCCTTGAAATCTCCAAAACCCTTGGTAATACTGAATTCTTTCGATGGTACACCTAACTTGCAGAGGGTGGTGTTACTACACACCCTATCGGTCAAAAATGGTCCGTCCGCATCTACGCTCATTTTCGGCTTTCTGCCTCATGGCTCAGCCGAAAACTCGCTATTAGCCGAACCTATTTTTTGACCTCTTGTTAACAAACCCTAGTAAGCCGGTTTGCATCGACTCTTCAATATCTTGGATTTTCTTTTTTAGGTTGGAATTCTCAATTTTTATCAGTCGCATTTCTCGCTTAAATTCCTGTTTTAAGGCGCTCAGTTCATCGTAGAGCTCATCTATTACTTTGTTTAGGGATGATTCTTGCTCATTGTCTGCTAGACTCCCAAATACGGCATGTATAGCCTCTTTGAGACCTATTTCAAGTTTTAGGTTAGCTAACTTTTGAAATTGTCTAAGGTCTTCGTCTGTAAAGTCATAGGAAACTGTATAACTTAATTGATGAGTTCTTGGATTTCTACTGATAGGAATTTTAATTTTCTTAAATTCCTTGCCACTTATCTCTTTAATCAGTTGAATCCAATTTTTAAGAGTAGAGGTAGAGTTTAGGCCAGAAATTTGATTGACTAACTCTTTATTGGTCATCTTTTTGTGAAACCTCCGAAATTTTCTTGTGCAACTGAAGAGTTTTCTGTGGTATAATTGTTACATAATATGTTTTGATCTTGGAACGAACGGCACATTTGTTTCAAGATTTTTTTTGTCGAATCCTACCTCCTTTATTAAAATTTTTTAAATCGACTACTTGTTACATACGCTTTTACCTCCTTTTATGCTATAATATTCTCAATGGAATATTTAATCTTAAAATAAATATTCCTTATGGAATAATTCTATTTTATACCGTTTAGAATATTTTGTCAAGCTAAAATATACAGAATCGAATATTAAAGAGGATACAATGTTTAATAATAATTCTTTTGGAGATCGTCTTAAAGAACTGAGAAAGAGTAAGAAGTTAACACAGGTACAAGTTTCTGAGATGATTGATGTACAACAAGGTACTTATTCTCGTTGGGAAAACGGAACTTTAGAGCCTAATTTAGAAGCGGTTGTCAAATTAGCAAAATTATTTGATACCACGACAGATTATTTATTAGGAAAAACGATTTATAGTACTCTAGATGTTGTCCCACATCCAATCACTAGAATTGATTTGAAGAAGTTAAAAGAGTTTAATAAAACTGAACTAGATGATCTAAAATTTGCAATTGTCATGAATGGAATTAAAAACTATTCTACTTTACCTAAGTATTTGGATGATCTAGTATCTGAAAATAATTTAGATGAAGAGGAGCAAGAAATATTACAAACTCTCTTTAAAGAGGTTTATGATTATATTAATGCAGATTGATGGTTTATAAGATTAAGTCTCAATAAGTAGAGATTAGTATATTCTTGTTGAATAATTTTGTTTAATGAAGCACTTACATTCATGAATCTGTCATTGGAACAATCTTTAGAGACTGATGATGTGATTTCTCAAGCTTGTAGCTATAGAGGGTTAGGTGAAATCTATTTAGCCTTGGAAGATACGGAATTATCCAATAGACATTTCAAACGAGCTATAGAACTTTTCGAAAGTGTTGAAGAGTTTGAAGGGATAAAGGAAATTGAAAAATTAATGACTTGAAAGTAAAAACTAAGTTCTATACTGTCCAAAAACGTTATAATTTGTCAAAAGGACTTAGCTCTGTATTGTGCAGGGCTAAGTCCTTATTTTTTGTATCTATTAGTTAAAAAAATTAGTAAAAATTTTTTTGTAC
This sequence comes from Streptococcus parasanguinis, assembly GCF_023109675.1. Classification (GTDB taxonomy): domain Bacteria; phylum Bacillota; class Bacilli; order Lactobacillales; family Streptococcaceae; genus Streptococcus; species Streptococcus parasanguinis_I. The sequence continues at coordinate 5,523 of NZ_JALDUR010000003.1, forward strand.
CAGTACTATCTTTTAGAAAAGAAATTTAATACTTTAAAGCAGAAGATTAGATTTAACATGATAATGATTAATGTTAGAATGGAAGATATGTAGAGTTGTAAATTAATTTGTAAAAGTTGATGAATCAATAATGAACAGTATACTCCTGTTACAATTCCACTTAAAAGACCAGGCACATACTTTTTTAGATAAAGAGTCTGGATAATATGGATTATAATGTGATAGTTATATGCGATGATGATAGTTTGATAAATTGTAAAATTACCCAAATAGAAACTATAGGCAAGCAAACATAGAAGGATTAAAAATTCCTCGAACACAATTAAGTTAAACCTATAAGGAGTATAGAGTTCTTTTAAATTTTTAAATTTCGTATTATCAATCATAGAGGACATAAATTTGGGCATAAGAAGAATCTCTTCCATTTCGTGAATCATAAATAAGCTAGGAAAAAGTAAGTAGAATGCCATTTGATCCATATAATAACCTTCTTTATTAAAAATATCTTTATGTTTAATATTATATCACGAAATGAAAGTTGCTATGTAATATTGACACTAAAGATTACAAAAGCAGTTAATTTATCAGCTATTAGTAACACTACAGCGTGTATCGTTTATAATGGCGAGGATAATAGAAATAATTTTGTTTATTTCAAATTTAAGGAGGTAAGTATGCGAATCGGTATATTTACAGATACGTACTTTCCACAAGTGAGTGGAGTTGCGACTTCAATACGTGTATTAAAAGAGGATTTAGAAAGATAAGGTTCCTCATTTTACTACATACGGAAAGAATTACAGCCGTCGTTTTCAAGATAAAGAGCTCATTTCTGAGATTATTTCACAGGTTCTCAATCAAGTTTTATGTGATGGTTTAATTGATCGTTATCTTTTGTTTTGAATACCTTTGTATGAATATGACCGGTTGGGACATATCCTCTATTCTCTGATGATGCTCTTAGGACGATAAGGTATGAAGTGTTACCAAAAAGTTACTAAAATTTGAAAAATCAGTCCATTTTGCAAGATTCAAAATTCTTAAAACCCTATTAAATCAAGGTTATAAGATTTAAAAAATGTAGTTATGGAACTCAAAATCCAGTGTCCGCAAGGACGTGCCGGTTCGACCCCGGCCGCCGGTATAGATTATAAAGGAGTTTTACTCCTTTTTTTGTTTTATTTTTTTCTTTTTTATGATATAATTAACCGGTAAAGTTTCTTTTAGTGAATTAGAAGGAGTTTATTTTGTCTGAAGTTGCAAACAAAATCGATCGATTTTTAAATTCTATTTTATTGTTATCAGAAAATCAGCATGAGATTTTAGTCGGTTCTTGTACAAGTGGTGTTTCATTAACCAACACTCAGGAACATATTTTGATGCTGGTTGCTGATGAATCTCTAACCAATTCTGTCCTAGCAAAGAAATTGAATGTTAGTCAGGCGGCTATCACGAAAGCTGTGAAACCTTTATTAAGTCAGGGGATGTTAGAGACTTATCGCGATGAGAATGATGCTCGGGTTCTCTATTATCGCTTAACTGAGATTGGTAAGCCGATTGCATTAGAGCATCAGCACCACCATCAGCATACCCTTCACACTTATGAGGATGTTTTGTCGAAGTTTACTAAGAATGAGCAAGGGGTTATTTCGAGGTTTTTAGATTTATTGGAAGAGGAGTTATAGTTTGAGGTATATTACGGTTTCAAATTTATCGTTTTATTATGATCGGGAACCGGTTCTGGAAGGAATCAATTACTACTTAGATAGTGGAGAGTTTGTGACCTTGACCGGGGAAAATGGGGCTGCTAAGTCAACCTTGATTAAGGCTAGTCTTGGGATTTTACAGCCCAAGGTTGGGACAGTTGAGATTTCAAAGACGAATGTTAAGGGAAATAAGTTAAGGATTGCTTATTTGCCACAACAGATTGCTAGTTTTAATGCTGGATTTCCCAGCACGGTCTATGAATTTGTGAAGTCAGGTCGATATCCTCGTAAAGGCTGGTTTCGAAAGTTGAATGAGCACGATGAAAAGCATATTCTAAAGAGTTTAGAATCTGTTGGGATGCTGGAGTTCAAGGATAGGGCGATTGGTTCTTTGTCTGGTGGTCAGAAACAACGGGCTGTCATTGCTCGGATGTTTGCTTCAGATCCGGATATCTTTGTTTTAGATGAACCGACAACAGGGATGGATGCGACGACAAAGAGTGATTTTTATGAGTTGATGCATCACAGTGCGCATCACCATCAAAAATCTGTTTTGATGATTACGCATGATCCTGAAGAGGTTAACCAGTTTGCGGATCGGAATATTCATTTGGTTCGCGACCAGAGCTCTCCTTGGAGATGTTTTAACGTCCATGATATAGAAGGGGAGGGTGACCATGCTTGATTTATTCCAGTATGATTTTATGCAGCGAGCCTTGTTGGCTATGGTTGCCATGAGTCTTTTTTCTCCTGTATTAGGGATTTTCTTGATTTTGAGACGGCAGAGTCTGATGAGTGATACGCTGAGTCACGTCTCTCTTGCGGGTGTCGCTTTTGGGCTTTTCCTTGGGATCTCTCCGACGCTTTCGACTATGATCATTGTCATTATAGCTGCGGTTTTTCTTGAGTATTTGCGGACCTTATTTAAGGACTTTATGGAGATCGGGACGGCAATTCTAATGTCCACTGGTCTTGCCCTAGCTTTGGTACTGATGCGTGGTGGTGGGAAAAGCTCGATGAGCTTGGATCAATATTTGTTTGGTTCTACCTTAACCATTACAGATGAACAGGTGATCGCCTTGTTTGTGATTGCTTTCGTTATATTAGTGCTGACGGCCTTATTCTTGCGGCCTATGTATATTTTGACCTTTGATGAAGATACGGCCTTCGTAGATGGCCTTCCTGTCCGGACTATGTCCATTTTATTTAATGTGGTAACGGGGGTTGCTATCGCCTTAATGATTCCTGCAGCAGGATCGTTATTGGTTTCAACCATCATGGTCTTACCGGCTAGTATTGCCCTGAAATTAGGGAAGAACTTCCGTGGGGTCATGCTGATTGCGGTCATCATTGGTTTTATCGGGATGTTTAGTGGGTTGATTTTGTCTTATATTGCAGATACACCAGCGAGTGCCAGTATTACGCTTTTATTTGTGGCACTGTTCTTGCTTGTGAATCTTGGATCACGTTTGAGGAAGTAGATATGAACTTTAAAAAATTTGGTTGGTTATTGTTAGTGGCTTTAACACTTGTTTTGACAGCTTGTGGCAAAAGTCAGAGTCAAAATGGGAAATTAAAAGTGATGACCACTTTCTATCCTGTTTATGATTTTACAAAAAATATTGTTGGAGATGAAGGAACGGTAGACCTGCTCATTGGAGCGGGATCAGAGCCTCATGAATATGAATTGTCTGCTAAGGGGCGGGCTATGATTCAAGATTCGGATGTTTTCGTTTATGAGAATGAAAACATGGAAACGTGGGTTCCAAATCTTTTGAAATCCATGAAGGATAAGAAAACCAAAGTGATCGATGCTACCAAGGGTATGGTCTTGCTTCCTGGATTGGAAGAGGAACATGAACACGAAGGGGGCGAAGAACACCATCATGAATATGATCCTCACCTTTGGCTCTCTCCACATCGTGCCATGAAGATGGTAGAGTCGATTCGTGATCAGTTGGTCGCAGCTTATCCAGATAAGAAAAAGACGTTTGAGAAAAATGCCCAAGCCTATCTGAAGAAATTACAGGCTTTGGATCAAGCTTATCAGGATGGGTTGAAAGATGCGAAACAAAAGAATTTCGTGACCCAACACGCGGCTTTCCGTTACTTGGCCTTGGATTATGGATTAAACCAGGTGGCCATTTCAGGGATTTCACCTGATAGCGAGCCTTCTGCTGCACGATTGCGTGAATTGACAGAGTATATCAAGAAAAATGAGATCAAGGTCATTTACTTTGAGGAAAATGCTTCTAAGTCCTTGGCGAAAACCTTGTCTTCTGAAGCTGGTGTTGAGTTAGCTGTCTTAAATCCTTTGGAAAGCTTGACGGATCAAGAAATGAAAGATGGCGAAGACTACGTGTCTGTTATGAAGGAAAATCTGAAGGCGCTAGAGAAAACAACGTCACAAGCTGGTAAGGATATTCAACCGGAACATGAGGAAGATGCTAAGACAGTTCAAAAGGGCTATTTCGAGGATAGTCAAGTGAAGGATCGTAGCTTGGCAAATTATGCGGGTGATTGGAAATCAGTTTATCCATACTTGCAAGATGGAACGTTGGATCAGGTCTTTGATTATAAGGCAAAATTAAATCCAACTATGACGGCTGCTGAGTATAAGGAATATTATACCAAGGGTTACCAAACAGATATTGATCGGATTAAGATTGATAAGGATTCAATGGAGTTTTATCAAAAAGGATCTTCTAAGAAATACACCTATAAATACGTAGGTAAGCACATTTTGACTTATAAGAAGGGGAATCGTGGTGTTCGTTATCTTTTTGAAGCGAAAGAGAGCGATGCGGGAGACTTCAAATATGTTCAATTTAGTGACCATGAAATTACTCCGGTAAAGGCAGCTCACTTCCACATTTTCCATGGAGGAAAGAGTCAAGAAGCGCTTTATGATGAGTTAGAAAATTGGCCAACTTATTATCCTTCGAACTTATCTGGTTTAGAAGTGGCACAGGAAATGCTGGCTCATTAAAAGTTGTATCAAAAGAGAGACTAGGACTGATTATCCCGGTCTCTTTTTGATTAAAAATGGGGAGTGAAGCTTGTCAAATGCATGAAAATACGTTACAATGAAAGGGCTTTAAACTAAAAAAATGTATGGGGAATTTTAAATGAAAAAAGTTGGTGCAATTCTTGTGAGTCTTCTCAGTGTGGTCCTGTTGGTAGCTTGTTCGCAACAGGGAACGAGCAAAAAATCAACCACTTCTTCTAGTCAAACGACGACCTCTTCTGAAGTCAAAAAGACGGATGCTTCTAGTTCGGAAGTGAAGGAGAAAGAAAAAAAAGAAGAGAAAAAAGAAGTGAAGAAAATGGATCTTGAAGCGATTGCCAATGGAGATTACAGCAGTATTGCTGGGGTCTGGCAAGATGATAAGGGAAACAAGTTGGTCTTTAATGACAAAGGGTTGGTCTCACAAGAGTTAGAGGGCTACGGAGCTTCTTTGACGGATTATGGGACCGCCTCAGAAGGCATTTATGGTGGTCGTGATGGGGGCTTCTTGTTGGAGTATATTCCTGCGGGAGTAACCATTGGTGATCAGGTCGATGATCAAGGACAAGTCGTCTTTAAGGATACATCAGATGCCTCTAAAAATCGCTTGTGGTCTGGTGTTGGTATCGCTAGTTTTGGGGAACAAGGCTCGATCTACTATCATGTAGGAGATGAATAACAGAAAAAAGAGGCTGGGACAAAAGTCCTAGCCTCTCAATTATTTTTGGATTGTCGAGCAAGACGCAGTGGTTGAGTGGGCTCTACTACGCTGATTTCATCAGCTTTTACAGCCCTACTCAACTGTGCGGGGGTGGGACGACGAAATCGAATTCTAACGAATGACCGATTTCTGTCCCACTTTCTTTTTCTTATGCATGTGGGGGGAGCCATGAAAGGTCAAACTGGAGCAATTGGGCTTCAAGGAGATCTTGATGGGAAACCTCTTGTTTCTCTTTGCCATCTAATAGGGCTCTTTGGATGAAATAGGCGCCTGCAGTGTGTGAGTTGGCGCAAATTTTGAGCTCTTGCTTGGGAAGATGGAGAAGGACTTCTTTAAAGAGAGGGAGGCCCAGATCATAGATTGGTTTTCCTGGACAGGTTGGATAGAGTCCAAGGGCTGACCAGATGTACCAAGCAGATAGGCTACCATTGTCCTCATCACCTGGATAGGCTTGGAAATCTTGATGGAAAGCTTGGGAACGGATCTGGTGGATCAGGAGATTGGTGTATTCGGGATGAAGACTGTAACGGAAGAGGTAGGGAATGTGAAAGCTGGGTTGATTGGAGATGGCGATCTGCCCAAATGGAGCTTGGGCCATTTCACTCATTTCGTGGATTTCATAGCCATATCCTCTTACATCAAATTGAGGTTTTTGATTGGCCAGATCCAGCAGTCGTTGGGTGAAGGCTTTTTCACCGCCCATTAGCTCTATCAGACCGGAGAGGTCGTGTAAGGCTCCAAAAGTAGCTTGGGTGGCAGAGCATTCTGCATAATCTCCTCCCCAGCTGGTAGGAGAGAAGGGTTCTTTAAAGGTTCCATTGGTGGATCGTGCTCTCATAAAGCCTGTTTGGGCATCGTACAATGTTCGGTAGGAGAGGCTGGAAGCAGTATACCGAGTGGCTGTTTCTGTCTGACCCAATTGCTTGGCAACGGTAGCAATGCAAAAATCACTATAGGCATAATCTAGGCTATGGCTCACACTTTCGTGAAAATCATCGGGTAGGTAGCCAAGGGCCTTGTAGCTTTCATTGCCATGGCGACCAAAATGTTGAGTGGGATCTGTTTTTTGAGCTGTCTGGAGCATAGCTGTCAGCATGTTTTCATGTAGGTCTGGTGCGATCCCTTTTGTGACAGCATCCGCAAAGACCCCATCAATGAGGGTACCTGGCATCATCCCTCGTTCATCTGGGGCCAACCATTTTGGTAGAAAACCAGTATCCTTGTAAGTGTTTAAAAATCCTTCGAGAAAGTGACGGTAGTAATCGGGGTAGACAAGGCTAAAGAGCGGAAAAGAGGTCCGAAAGAGGTCCCAAAATCCGATATTGGTATAAGCTTTTCCTGGTTTGATTTCATTATGGGTGACATCCAGGTGCCAGTCATTTCCCTCGGTATCTGTTTCATAAAAGGTTTGAGGGAAAAGGAGGAGTCGGTAAAGGCAATGATCGAAAAAGGCTTGGTCACGCCCTCCGGTATCTTTTACTTCAATTCGTTTTAGCAGCTGATTCCATTGATCGGCTGCTTCTTTTTTAGCTTCTTCTAAGGGAAGGTGGGGAAGATGGCTGTGAGCCATGTCTTGGGACAGATAAGAAGTTCCTAATTGGACGGTCACTTCATTGCTCGCAAAGGTCAGAAAAAGATCTTGATCGATGTGAGTGACGCTCTCAATCGGCTGGCTAAATTGCCACTGGAGATAGAAAGAGTAGGAAGTATCTGCGGTATGGGCCTGATCCAGAATGTGGAAGTGGCAGGTTTGGCCTGTCAGAGTCAAGTCCTCTAGTTCCTTTGCTGCATGAAAGCAGAGTGTCAGCTTTTCTGGTGCTCGAAAGTGCATGATAGCCCCGTAGCGGCTTGGAACTAGCTCGCTTTGAATCTGATAACGTTCCGAAAAAATACGGAGGTAGTGGGGTTGGAAAACGGCTTCTTTCATCGAATAACTGCTTTGACGACGGAAGAGGTCGGAACTTGCAACTTCCCCTGTGATGGGCGTGATGAGGCACCAAGCGTAGTCTCCTATCCAAGGACTAGGCTGGTGGGTGAGGCGAAATCCCTGAAAAATAGGGAGATTGGGGTTGAAAAACCAAGCCCCCTGTTCGTGTGTCGTCTGGGGAAGGAAGTAGTTCATCCCAAAAGGGACTCCGGTATAAGGGAGGATGTTCCCGTGCGAATAGTGGGGATGATTATCGCTTCCCCAGCGGGTATCGATGGTTTGGCAATGTGTGCGCATCTTGTCTCCTTTTTCTTCATCAACCTTAAATGATCTGTGTTTTTCTTGGAACACGCGGTGGTATTTTCTTCATTGTATCAAAGTGTTGTCAAATATGATAGCGTTTTTATCAAATGGAAAATTTTGTAGAAAAAGGGCTATAGTTTGCGTATGTATTTCCCATTTGAAATCTTTTATACTGAATAGGAAAGAATCGATACGTGTGAGGAAAATAAATGACCTATTCAAAAGAAATTGTGCGAGAATGGTTGGATCAAGTGGCTGAGCGTGCTAAGGAATACCCTGATTGGGTGGATGTCTTTGAACGTTGTTATACAGATACTTTGGATAATACAGTTGAAATTTTAGAAGATGGGTCAACCTTTGTGTTAACAGGGGACATCCCAGCTATGTGGTTGCGTGACTCAACGGCTCAATTGAGGCCCTATCTTCATGTGGCTAAACGAGATCCCCAATTGCGCCAGACCATTGCTGGTTTGGTCAAACGTCAGATGACCTTGATTCTCAAGGATCCTTATGCCAACTCTTTTAATATTGAGGAGAACTGGAAAGGCCATCACGAGACCGACCACACCGATTTGAATGGCTGGATTTGGGAGCGCAAGTATGAAGTGGATTCGCTGTGCTATCCCTTGCAGCTGGCTTATCTTCTGTGGAAAGAAACTGGTGAGACTAGCCAATTTGATGAAACCTTTGTCACAGCGACTAAGGAGATTCTTCATCTCTGGACGGTGGAACAAGACCATAACAACTCCCCTTATCGCTTCGTTCGAGATACTGATCGTAAGGAAGACACGCTGGTGAATGACGGCTTTGGGCCAGATTTTGCCGTGACAGGGATGACCTGGTCAGCCTTTCGTCCAAGTGATGACTGCTGTCAGTATAGCTATTTGATTCCATCCAATATGTTTGCAGTGGTTGTTTTGGGTTATGTCCAAGAAATCTTTGCAACATTGAATCTAGCTGATAGTGAAAGCATCATTGCAGATGCCAAACGCCTCCAAGCGGAGATTCAAGAAGGGATCGAAAACTACGCCTACACGACTAACAGCAAGGGCGAGAAAATCTATGCCTTTGAGGTAGATGGTTTAGGAAATGCTAGCATCATGGATGATCCGAACGTGCCAAGTTTGTTAGCTGCTCCCTATCTGGGCTACTGCGCCATCGACGACGAAGTCTACCAAGCCACTCGTCGGACTATTTTGAGCCCTGAAAATCCTTACTTCTATGAAGGGAAGTACGCAAGTGGACTCGGAAGTTCTCATACCTTTTATCGCTATATCTGGCCGATTGCCCTTTCTATTCAAGGATTGACAACGACAGATAAAGCTGAGAAAAAATTCTTGCTCGATCAGCTGGTTGCCTGCGATGGAGGCACGGGTGTCATGCACGAAAGTTTCCATGTAGATGATCCAACCAAATACTCGCGTGAATGGTTCTCGTGGGCCAACATGATGTTCTGCGAATTAGTCTTGGATTACTTGGATATTCGCTAATGAGCTCTTGCTCGACAGATTCTTGTCAAGAATCACAAATATATCTTTAAATTTAAGTTAGAATGAGGTTTTACTCATGGAAAATGTTGTTGTACATATTATTTCTCACAGCCACTGGGATCGTGAGTGGTATCTACCTTTTGAAAGTCACCGCATGCAATTGGTGGAACTGTTTGACAATCTCTTTGATCTTTTTGAAAATGATCCTGAGTTCAAAAGTTTCCACTTAGATGGACAAACCATTGTCCTTGACGACTATTTAGAAATTCGCCCTGAAAACCGCGACAAGGTGCAACGTTATATCGACGAGGGCAAGCTCAAGATTGGTCCCTTCTACATTTTGCAGGATGATTACTTGATCTCCAGTGAAGCCAACGTCCGCAATACCTTGATTGGACAAGCTGAATGCGCCAAATGGGGCAAATCTACTCAGATTGGTTACTTCCCTGATACCTTTGGAAATATGGGGCAAGCTCCTCAAATCCTTCAAAAATCAGGCATTCACGTAGCAGCTTTTGGGCGTGGTGTCAAACCAATCGGATTTGACAACCAGGTCCTCGAAGATGAGCAGTTTACCTCTCAATTTTCTGAAATGTACTGGCAAGGGGCGGATGGTAGCCGTGTGCTGGGTATTCTTTTTGCTAACTGGTACAGTAACGGGAACGAAATTCCAGTGGATAAAGATGAAGCTTTGGCTTTCTGGAAACAAAAATTGTCAGATGTTCGTGACTATGCATCGACTAATCAATGGTTGATGATGAACGGATGTGATCACCAACCAGTTCAACGAAATTTGAGTGAAGCCATTCGTGTGGCAAACGAACTTTTCCCTGACGTGACCTTTGTTCACAGCTCCTTTGATGAATACGTTCAAGCAGTGGAAAGTGCACTTCCTGAACACCTATCAACTGTTACAGGTGAGTTGACTAGCCAGGAAACGGATGGTTGGTACACCCTTGCCAATACCTCATCTTCACGTGTTTATCTCAAACAAGCCTTCCAGGAAAACAGCAACTTGCTCGAACAAGTGGTGGAACCTTTGACCATCATCACTGGTGGACATCACCACAAGGATCAGTTGATCTATGCCTGGAAGACGCTCTTGCAAAATGCGCCACACGATAGTATTTGTGGATGTAGCGTAGATGATGTTCACCGTGAAATGGAAGTCCGTTTTGCCAAGGTCAACCAAGTTGGAAACTTTGTCAAGACCAACCTTCTGAACGAATGGAAGGGTAAACTAGCAACTCAAAAAGCCCAGAGTGAGCACCTCTTTACGGTCATCAATACTGGCTTGCATAGTAAGGTAGATACCGTCAGCACGATTGTCGATGTAGCGGTTTGTCCATTTAAGGAATTGCACCCGACAGAGGGCTTCAAGAAAATGGCCGCTTTGAGCTTGCCAGACTACCACGTAGAAGATTTAGATGGGCATCTTGTAGAAGCAGAGATTGAAGACTTGGGAGCAAGCTTTGGCTATACCCTGCCTAAGGATAAATTCCGCCAACCCTATATTGCACGTCAAGTGCGCGTGACGGTTCCTGTTCATTTGGCAGCCTTGTCTTGGACGACCTTCCAGCTCTTGGAAGGCAAAGCACCTCATCATGAGGGTCTGTTCCAAAATGGGGTGATCGATACGCCATTTGTAACCCTTAGTATCGATGATGGCTTGACCCTCTATGATAAAACGACCAATGAGGCTTATGAGGATTTCCTTCGCTTTGAAGATCGTGGGGATATCGGTAATGAATATATCTACTTCCAACCAAAAGGAACCGAGCCGATCTATGCGGAGTTAACAGCTTATGAGGTCTTGGAAAACAATGCTCGCTATGCCAAAATCTTGCTCAAGCATGACTTGACGATCCCGGTTAGCGCGGATGAACAATTGGATGCGGAACAAAGAGGCATTATCGAGTTTATGAACCGCAAGGCAAGTCGCTCAGAAGAGCTGACAACCATCCCTCTTGAAACGGAGATGACCATCTTTGTAGATGATCCGCAAATTCGCTTCAAGACGCGCTTTACCAATACTGCCAAGGATCACCGTATCCGTCTCCTGGTCAAGACTCACAATACACGTCCAAGCAACGATTCTGAAAGTATCTATGAGGTTGTGACACGGCCAAATAAACCGGCTGCTTCTTGGGAAAATCCTGAAAATCCCCAACACCAGCAAGCTTTCGTCAGCTTGTATGATGACGTCAAAGGGGTAACAGTGGCCAATAAAGGATTGCATGAATACGAAATTCTTGGAGACGATACGATAGCTGTAACCCTTCTCCGTGCTTCCGGTGAACTTGGTGACTGGGGCTATTTCCCAACACCAGAAGCACAATGTTTGCGGGACTTTGAGGTGGAGTATGCAGTAGAATGCCATCAAGCTCAGGGGCGCTTCTCTGCTTATCGCCGAGCGAAAGCTTTGCAGACACCAATGACCAGCCTTCAAGTTGAAAAACAAGAAGGAAGTGTAGCAGCGTCTGGTAGCTTACTCAAGCATACAGCCTTGACACATCCTCAGGTTTGTCCAACAGCCTTTAAGGTAGCGGAAAATGAAGAAGGTTACATCCTTCGCTATTACAACATGAGCCAAGAAAATGTGCGCGTGTCAGAAGGACAACAAACGGTTGTCGATCTTCTGGAACAACCGTATCCGGTTCATACAGGTTTATTGGCACCGCAAGAAATCCGGACAGAATGGATTAAAAAAGAAGAAGTATAGCTGTTTGCAGCTGAAGAAACAATAAAAGGAAAGGAGGAGCGAAAAAAGTAAGGACCGACTGCTGACTCGCTCCTTTTTACAGGTAAAAGCAATGACCATTGCAACGATTGATATCGGAGGGACTGGGATTAAGTTTGCTAGTCTCACTCCGGATGGAAAGATTTTAGATAAGGCCAGCACCCCAACGCCAGAGACTCTGGAAGAGTTGCTAGCTTGGTTGGATCAACGGTTATCAGAACAGGACTACCGTGGAATTGCTATGAGCGTGCCAGGGGCTGTTAACCAAGAAACAGGGGTGATTGAGGGGATCAGTGCCATTCCTTATATCCATGGTTTTTCATGGTATGAGGCACTTTCTCATCATAAGCTACCTGTCCATCTAGAAAATGATGCCAACTGTGTTGGACTGAGTGAACTCCTAGCTCATCCTGAGATTGAAAATGCAGCCTGTGTCGTGATTGGTACAGGAATCGGTGGAGCCATGATTATCAATGGTAAGCTTCACCGTGGACGTCATGGTTTGGGCGGTGAGTTTGGCTATATGACAACCATCGAGCCTGCAGAAAAACTCAACAACTGGTCGCAACTCGCTTCTACAGGAAACATGGTTCGCTATGTGATTGAAAAATCTGGTCAGTCTGACTGGAATGGCCGCAAGGTGTACCAAGAGGCGGCAGCAGGCAATGCCCTTTGCCAAGAAGCTATTGAGCGCATGAATCGTAATCTTGCTCAAGGATTGCTCAATATCCAGTACTTGATTGATCCAGATGTGATTAGTCTGGGTGGCTCTATCAGTCAGAACCCTGATTTTATCAAAGGGGTGCAAAAAGCAGTAGATGCTTTTGTCGAAACTTATGAAGAATATACAATTGCTCCAGTGATTCAAGCTTGCACCTATCAGGCAGATGCCAATCTCTACGGTGCCCTTGTGAACTGGTTACAGGAGGAAAACCAATGGTAACTTTTACAGGACTTAGTCCCAAACAAGCCCAATCTATCGAAGTATTAAAAAATCACATTTCTCTACCAGATGTAGAAGTGGCAGTCGCTCAGTCTGACCAAGCTTCTATCTCTATCAAAGGTGAGGGTGGAGAATATCAATTGACTTATCGCAAACCTCACCAACTCTATCGCGCCTTATCTGTTCTCGCAACAGCTTTAGAAGAAGGGACTAAGGTAGAGATTGAAGAACAAGCGGCTTATGAAGATTTAGCCTACATGGCTGACTGTTCGCGAAATGCAGTTCTAAATGTTGCATCTGCCAAGCAGATGATTGAAGTCTTAGCTCTCATGGGTTATTCAACCTTTGAGCTTTATATGGAAGATACCTATCAGATTGAAGGGCAACCTTACTTTGGCTATTTCCGTGGCGCTTATGCTGCTGAAGAATTACAGGAAATCGAAGCTTACGCCCAGCAGTTTGATATGACCTTTGTACCATGTATCCAGACCTTGGCTCACTTATCAGCCTTTGTCAAATGGGGTGTCAAAGAAGTCCAGCAACTTCGTGATGTAGAGGACATTCTCCTCATCGGTGAAGAAAAAGTTTACGACCTAATCGACGGCATGTTTGCCACTCTGTCTAAACTGCAGACACGCAAGGTCAATATTGGCATGGATGAAGCCCACTTGGTTGGTTTGGGACGCTACCTCATCTTAAACGGTGTTGTGGACCGTAGCCTCCTCATGTGTCAACATTTGGAGCGCGTGCTGGATATTGCAGACAAGTATGGTTTCCACTGCCAGATGTGGAGCGATATGTTCTTCAAGCTCATGTCAGCAGATGGCCAGTACGACCGTGATGTCGAAATTCCAGAAGAAACTCGTGTTTATCTTGACCGTCTCAAAGACCGTGTGACCTTGGTTTACTGGGATTATTATCAGGATAGCGAAGAAAAATACAACCGTAACTTCGGTAATCACCACAAGATTAGCCAGGATATTGCCTTTGCAGGTGGTGCTTGGAAGTGGATTGGTTTCACACCACACAACCATTTCAGTCGTCTCATCGCTGTCGAAGCTAACAAAGCCTGCCGTGCTAATCAGATCAAGGAAGTCATTGTGACCGGTTGGGGAGATAATGGTGGTGAAACAGCTCAGTTCTCTATTCTGCCAAGTCTACAAATCTGGGCAGAACTCAGCTACCGCAATGATTTAGAGCGTCTGTCAGCTCACTTCAAGACCAATACAGGTCTATCCGTTGAGGACTTTATGCAGCTGGATCTGGCCAATCTCTTGCCAGACCTACCAGCTAATCTCAGTGGGATTAACCCCAACCGCTATGTTTTTTATCAGGATGTTCTCTGCCCAATTCTTGACAAGCACATGACACCTGGACAGGATAAGCCTCACTTTGCCCAGGCAGCTGAGACACTTTCTGACATTAAAGAAAAAGCGGGTGTCTATGCCTATCTTTTCGAAACTCAGGCTCAGTTGAATGCTATTTTAAGTAGTAAGGTCGATGTAGGACGACGCATCCGTGAGGCCTATCAAGCAGGTGATAAAGAGAGCTTGCAACAAATTGCTAGAGAAGAATTGCCAAAACTTAGAAGCCAGATTGAAACCTTCCATGCTCTCTTTAGCCACCAATGGTTGAAAGAAAACAAGGTCTTTGGTTTGGATACCGTAGATATTCGTATGGGTGGACTCTTGCAGCGGATCAAGCGAGCTGAAAGCCGTATTGAAAACTACCTAGCAGGTGAAATCTCTCGTATCGATGAACTAGAAGTAGAGATCTTGCCATTCAACGATTTCTACAGGGATCAGGACTTCGCAGCCACAACGGCTAACCAGTGGCATACTATTGCGACTGCCTCAACCATTTATACAACGTAAAAAAAGCCAAGTTGGATGACAGGTATCTCATCCGCGGTCGATAGGAGTAGAAGAGGAGCTGTCTTTACGATCACCCTTTTCTACTCTTTTTTAAAGCTATGTCATAAATTTGTAGAATTTTTTCTATAATTTGGAGTTTGAAAATGTAAATGGGCTATCTTATAATAGGTAATGTAAACGCTACCAAAGCAAATAAACACGCTCAAGGCTCAAAGGGGGGAGTTAAATGAAAAAGTTTGTAAGGACTCTGAGAGAAAATTTTATTTTTCTTTTAATGGTCTTACCTGGTGCAGCGTGGTTAATCTTATTCTTCTATATTCCGGTTTTTGGGAATATCGTAGCATTTAAGGACTATCATATCACAGGAGAGGGCTTCATTGACAGTGTCATGAAGAGTAAGTGGGTTGGCTTTGACAACTTCAAGTTCCTCTTTAGTTCCAAAGATGCCTACATTATTACAAGAAACACGGTATTGTACAACTTAGGATTCATCTTCTTAGGATTGATTGTTTCCGTTGGGATCGCCATCATCTTTAGTGAGTTGAGATCAAAAAGAGTGGTCAAGGTGCTTCAAACCTCCATGCTCTTTCCATACTTCCTATCATGGGTTATCATCAGCTTCTTCACCGATGCCTTCCTTAACGTGGACAAAGGATTGGTCAACCACATCTTAACTTCATTTGGTATGAAAGCCATCAATTTCTATTCAGAATTGTGGATCTGGCCAGCGCTTCTCCTCTTCTTAGGAATTTGGAAAGGCTTTGGTTATAGCAGTGTCATGTACTATGCAACCATCATGGGAATTGACCCAACTTACTATGAAGCAGCGACCGTGGATGGTGCGTCTAAGTGGCAACGCATTCGCAACATCACCATTCCTCAGTTGTCTTCCTTGATTACGGTCTTGACCATTCTTGCAGTCGGAAATATCTTCCGCGCAGACTTCGGTCTCTTCTACCAAATCCCGCATAATGCTGGAGCGCTCTATAGTGTGACCAACGTTATTGATGTTTATGTCTACAACGGTTTGACCAAGTCAGGGGATATCGGGATGACAGCAGCAGCCGGTCTTTACCAATCGGTAGTCGGTTTGGTTCTTGTTTTAATCTCAAATATCATTGCCCGTCGCATTGATAAGAATGCCGCTCTCTTCTAGAAAGGAGGATCGTATGAAAAAATCAACCATTCAAAAAGAAAAAATTGATAATGTCGGGATCCATTCTTTCAGTAAGAAGAGCAACTTCTTCTTTACCTTGTTGTTGACCTTAGTCGGATTGACCTGTGTACTTCCCTTCATCTTCGTTGTCATGATCTCTTTGACAGACGAACAAAGTTTGGCAGTCCATGGATTCCAATTCTGGCCGGCAAAATTTGGATTTGATGGTTACCTTTTCTTGGTACAGTTCAAAGACAAAATCTTGCAAGCCCTCTTCATTACCTTGTTTGTGACCATTGTGGGGACAGCATGTAATGTCTTTATCACCACAACCTATGCTTATGCGATCTCACGGAGTACCTTTAAATACCGCAAGTTCTTTACCGTATTTTCACTCCTTAGTATGCTCTTTAGTGCAGGGTTGGTTCCAAGCTACATTGTCACCACTCAACTCTTGCAGTTAGGTGATACCATCGGGGCTTTGATTATCCCAATGTTGCTCAGTCCATTTAACATCATCTTGATGCGGACCTTCTTTAAACGGACCATTCCAGAAGCCATCCTTGAATCCGCTCGGATCGATGGGGCAAGTGAAACACGGATCTTCTTCCAAATCTGCTTGCCATTGTCTCTACCAGGGATTGCGACCATCAGTTTGTTCACTGCTTTAGGATTCTGGAACGACTGGTTCAACGCCCTCCTCTATATTAAGAGTGACAACCTTTACCCATTGCAATACCTCTTGATGCAAATCCAAAACAATATGGATTACATCGCTAAAAACGTCGGGGTATCCGGCCAATTGGCAGGAGCTGTACAATCCATCCCACGGGAAACAGGACGTATGGCCATGGTGGTTGTGGCAACAGTGCCAATCGCCATTCTCTATCCATTCTTCCAACGCTACTTTGTAAAAGGCTTGACCATCGGTGGTGTGAAAGAATAACATCGTTCATTGAAAATCAGCAGGATTTTCAACTCATAACTTAGTCTAAAAAGAAAATAACATAAAGGAGATTTTTCTTATGAAAAATTGGAAAAAATACGCGTTAGCATCTGCTAGTGTCATCGCTCTTGGAGCTACTCTTGCTGCTTGTGGAAGCCTTACAGGTAACAACAAGAAATCAGCAACAACTGAAGACGGTAAACCAATCATCAAGATGTACCAAATCGGTGACAAACCAGATAACTTGGATGTTCTTCTTAAAAATGCCAACAAGATCATTGAAAAGAAAGTTGGCGCAAAATTGGATATCCAATATCTTGGTTGGGGTGACTACGCACAAAAAATGAACGTCATCATCTCATCTGGTGAAAACTATGATATTGCCTTTGCCAACAACTACGTTATCAATGCTCAAAAAGGTGCCTATGCTGACTTGACAGAATTGTACAAGAAAGAAGGGAAAGAACTTTACAAAGCACTTGACCCAGCATACATCAAAGGGAACACTGTAAATGGCAAGATCTATGCTGTTCCAGTAGCAGCCAACGTTGCATCTTCTCAAAACTTTGCCTTCAACGGACCACTTGTTGAAAAATATGGTATCGACATCTCAAACGTCAAAGACTATGCTTCTCTTGAACCAGTCTTGAAAGCCATTAAAGAAAAAGATCCAAACGTTGTTCCATTTGCCATGAACAAGAGCTACGGTGGACCTTCAGATGACTTCGACTATGTAGCTGTTGATGGACTTCCATTCGTGGTTGACTTGAAAGGTGACACTACGAAGATCGTGGACCGTTACACAATCCCTCGTTATGTAGAAAACTTGAAGACTCTTCACAAATACTACGAAGCAGGATACATTCCAAAAGACGTAGCAACAAGCGATACTGGTTATGACCTTTCTCAAGATACTTGGTTGGTTCGTGAAGAAACAGTAGGACCAGCTGACTACGGCAATAGCTTGCTTTCTCGTGTAGCAAACCGTAAGATCGACATCAAACCATTTACTGAACTTTACAAGAAGAACAACACTACTCAAGTAGCTAACTTTGTTATCTCAAACAACTCTAAGAACAAAGAAAAAGCAATGGAAGTATTGAACCTCTTGAATACAAACCCAGAACTCTTGAACGGTCTTGTTTACGGACCAGAAGGCAAGAACTGGGAAAAAGTTGAAGGTAAAGAAAACCGTGTCAAAGTCTTGGATGGCTACAACGGAAACACTCACATGTCTGGATGGAACACTGGTAACAACTGGATCCTTTACATCAACGAAAACGTAACAGATGAACAAATTGCACAATCTAAGAAAGACTTGGAAACTGCAAAAGAATCTCCAGCACTTGGTTTCATCTTTAACACAGATAAAGTGAAATCAGAAATCACTGCTCTTACAAATACTTTGAACCAATTCGCAGGTGCGATCAATACTGGTACTGTGGATCCTGAAGTAGAAGTTCCTAAGATGCTTGAAAAATTGAAATCAGAAGGTGCTTACCAAAAAGTGCTTGACGAAATGCAAAAACAATACGACGAATTCCTTGCTTCTAAAAAATAAGAAACAGGTCGTGTGAAAAGGCTTTGGGGCTGTCTCCAAGGCCTTTTTAAGTTTTTATGAAAATGAATCCTGGAAATGAAAATCAATATTTCAATTCACTAATGCAAATATGAGGAAAGCGTTTTATTTTTATGATATAATAGAATAACTAATTGGGAAAGAGGCTGAATGATGGGAAAAATCATCGAGTTCATTTTTACGAGAGTCTATGTTGCCATGCTGGTAACAGGGATTTTTTGGGTCTTGACGATCTGTGGGGGCATTCTTCTAGGAGTAGGACCAGCCAGTGCCACTATCATGAGCCTCTATGCGGAAAATGGCATGAACTACAAAGACTACCATTGGTCACGCGCTTGGGAACTCTTCAAAGAAAATCTACGCCCGGCTAATCAAGTCTTTTATACCTTCTTTGCCATTGAAGGGGTTCTTCTCTATGGCATGTACCTCATGATCCAGATTCCTCACTTGAATTTCTTCCAAATTTTGGTTCTTTTGTTTAATCTGGTTTTTCTCTTGGTTGCGCCTCTAGCTTACGCCGTTTATTTGAAATTGCAAGTTCATTTCGATCTTTCTTATGCTAATAGTATCAAGCTCAGTTTGATCGGAATGTTGTTGGACATTCGTCCGGTTCTGAAGTTCATCCTTGGAACTGCGCTACTTGGCGTCATTAGCTACTATATGCCAGCCCTTCTCTTTTTCGTCTTGATCGGTGTATGGCATTTCTTTGTCAATGATATCTTTGACCCTGTTTATCAAAACATCCACGAAAAATTGGTATCCTAACGATGAAAAAAATCTGGTTAAGTACGCTTTTAAAATTCTACGCCTATGTCATGGTGGTCATTTTGACCATTATGGGCCTGGTCGTCGCGGGGATCTCTTGGAAAAACCAGCAAGCTGAAGCCGACCGGATCTCCCAACGGGTCTTGACCGAAGTGGTGACGGATCTTGAGACCTCTTATCAACGGGTCACACAAGAAGGGCGTAGCCTCGTTGAGAACCCTGCAAAATTAGAAGGAGTTTATCGCTATTTTACCTTGTCACCATCGGAGTATGAGACTTGGCGATTGAATGCCCAATTCCCTTCTTATATCCAATTGTCCCTACATAAGAATATTGACAGTCTCTATTTGAGCAATAAAAACATCGAGGGTATCGATGTCACCTTGTCTGATTACAAGACGGTATTTGTCTCTACCCGGCAATCACAGGGAGGCAAGCAAGTCTCAGCGGACCATTACAAGGCTCCTGCGACAGCCATTCCGGTTCCTTTGACAGATCCGACTACGGGTGCTGGAGTTGGGATTGCTTATATGACTCTGGACCAGGAAATTTTGACGGCAGCGATTGACAATGCTAGAGGAGATCTACCGGTTGCTGTGCGGATCTTCACGCCCTTTGGGAAAGAAATGTACCATGAAGGGGATAAGGAGCAAGCAAAAGATGTTAAATGGCAAACCCGTAGCACGATCTATGGCTACAAGGTGGATGTAGTCGTTTCTGAAAGTTATTTGGTCAAGAAGGGTCTAGCTAACCTGACCACTTTTCTCTCCATTGCTTTCCTGATTTTCTTGATCCTGTACTTGTTATTACGGCAGATTTTCAAAAATTACCGGCGTCAAGTCCTCGATTTAGTCGATACCATGAATCAGATCAGTCAAGGCGATAGTGAACGTCGGATTGATACTTCGACGAAGGACCAAGAACTTTTGGTCATTGGTGATATGATCAATACCATGTTAGACAATATGGACAAGAACATTCGGGATATCTACCAGTTGCAGCTCAGCCAAAAAGATGCCAATATGCGGGCCCTACAAGCTCAGATCAATCCCCATTTCATGTACAATACACTGGAATTTATCCGGATGTATGCCGTCATGCAAGAGCAGGATGAATTGGGCGATATTATCTATGAGTTTAGTAGTCTTTTGCGCAATAATATCTCAGATGAGCGAGTGACGACGGTTGAAAATGAGCTCGAGTTTTGTCGCAAATACAGCTACCTCTGCATGGTACGTTATCCCAAATCGATTGCCTATGGCTTTAAGATCGATCCAGGTTTGGAAAAAATGAAAATTCCAAAATTCACCATCCAGCCTTTGGTCGAGAACTATTTTGCGCATGGGGTGGACCATAAACGCAAGGACAATGTGATCAGTGTCAAGGTATTGCAAGGAGAAGGGCAGGTCATCATCTTGATCACTGATAATGGGCGCGGGATGAAAGAAGAACAGCTAGAAAGCATTCAAGAGATGCTAGCCAATCGCAATCCACGCTCAGAAATCGAAGAAAAGAGTGGTCGGCAGTCCATCGGAATTGTCAATGTCCATGAACGCATGTTGCTCTATTTTGGAGATCGCTACCATATCCAAGTCTTCTCCCAACCTAACCATGGAGTGACCTATACGATAACCATTCAAGATGAATAAAGGAGACAGAATGTACAAAGTCTTATTAGTAGACGATGAGTATATGATTACAGAAGGGTTAAAAAAATTAATCCCCTTTGACCACTGGAATATGGAGGTGGTCGCAACTGCAGAAGATGCAGACCAGGCCCTTGATTATGTGCGAGAGCATCCGGTAGATGTGGTGATCACGGATGTCAATATGCCAGGGAAAACTGGACTTCAGATGATTGCTGAAATGAAGGATTTGATCCCAGATGCTGCCTATATCATTATGTCAGGCTATCAGGATTTTGAATACGTCAAGACAGCTCTCAATTTGCGCGTGGCAGACTACCTGCTCAAACCTGTCAATAAGGTGGAGATGGGCAATATCCTAGAAAAAATTCAGCATAAAATCCAGCAACCAAGCCAAGAGTTGGCCGACCGTTTGATTCACGATGATATCTCTGAGGAAGAGTTTTGTCGCTATATCGCAGGTCGGAACTCATTGTGGATTGGAGTCGCTAAGGAGAAAAAAGGCTTTATCAGCTCGTCTTATCAAGTTCTTGGGCAAAATCTTCAACTCTTTATCTCGGATCAGGAAGAAGAAGCCATGATTGAGAAGGCCTTTGAGCCTCCGTATAAGGAGCACTTTCATCAATTTAAGGATCTAGTGGAGCGGAGCCTCTTTTATGGGGCGACCCCTCTCAATCAAGATGAAGAAGTCTTCCATTACTACGAGCCTGCCTACCGGGTGATCATGCAAGGAAATATCCAACAGATCTTAGAAGAACTGGACTGGTTAGAAAAAATGATCCTTGAGAAGACCCCTAAGGTCTCACTGACCAAGCAGCTCTCTATCCAATTTTTGATGGATGTCTTTCATTTGTTTGAATACCTGCAAGGTGATAATTTAGCTGATGTAGTCAAGAAAGTCCAAGAAACTGCCACTTTTAGCGAGATGATTGGCTTTATCCAGGAAGAGTTGTCCCGTTTCTTATCCCACTATCGGATGAATGAAAATGTAGCGAGTGTCCTCCAAGTGATTAGCCGTGATTACCAAAAAGAGCTGTCACTCAAGGACATTAGTCAGGCTCTCTTTATCAATCCAGTCTATTTAGGCCAATTGATTAAACGAGAAACCAATGCAACGTTCGCAGAACTCCTCAACAAACAGCGGATTAAGGCTGCCCAGCAGCTCCTCTTATCTACCAATGACAGCATTGAAGATATCTGCTATAAAGTCGGTTACAGCAATGTGGGCTATTTCTATAAGGTTTTCCGTAAACTCTGTGGAAAATCGCCTAAAACCTATCGCTTACAAGTCATGACAGAGCATGCAGAAGATGAGTAAAAAGGCTGAGACAAATCGTCTCAGCCTTTTTACTTTAAGTCCTTTGTATCTTGATTTTCCCAACTAGCAGCTCCGCTTCAACGGTGATTTCTGTGAGTTGATTCCAGTCGATTTTTTCTTGGTCAACGTGAAATAGAAGGGGGGTCATGGCGAGGAGCGCCTGGCGTTCTTCAGGAGTTAAACTCTTGGTGAGGCTGACCGTTTCGGATGAGAGGATCTGGCAGTGGTCTTCAAAGTGCTCCAAAATCTCCTGGTTGGAGTAGGATTGCTTGGTCAATTGATCTTGGGCCAACTGACGAATTTCTTTCAGATGAGAAGAGGTTGGGACAACCTTAATGATCACCCCTTCATCCTTTAAGACACGCTCAAATTCAGCATAATTAGCCGGGGAGAAGATGTCCAAAATGACCTCCATACTCTTGGATTGAATGGGTAAATGAGCCAAGTCTCCGACAAACCAATTGACCTTCCAGCTAGTGTCACTCTTGGCAGCTAGTTGCACAGATTCCTTGGAAAGATCAAAGGCATAGAAAGTAGCTTCGGGATAGGCTTCTTGTAGTTTTCGGGAGTAATAACCTTCTCCGCAACCGATATCTAGAATTCTGGCATCACTGGTCGGAATTTTTTGTCCGATCGCTGTTAGAATCGGCTCATAAAAACCTGCTTCTAGGATTAGCTGGCGATTCTGGAAATTTTCTTTGTCATAGTCCTTTGATTGTTTGATCTGGGGAGCCAGGTTGACATAGCCAAATTTCGCTAAATCAAAAGAATGGCCCTTGGGACATTTAAAACTGGTCTCCACAAGTTCTAGGTCCAGTTGACAGATGGGACAGGCAAAAGCAGTGGCTGTTTGAAATCGTTGTAATTTTGGTTTGATCGGTGTATTCATATTAGTAGTGTAACAAAAGAGCCTCTAGATAGCAACCGATGTTTTAATGGGACTAAGTCACACTTTTTTAACGAATCTACGCGGTATTGAATGGAACTTGAGTCTCTTTATTTAATTTCCTTATTTTAATCTCTTCTATCTCGCCACTCATCTCTTCATTTTGACCACTTATCCCCAAAAGCCGTTTTTTAAATGGCTTTTTTGTTAGACTGGTTCTATCAAAAGGAGAGAGAACATGATATTACAAGCTAAAAACATCAGTAAACGATATGGAAATCATTTAGCCGTAAACAATATTCATTTACAGTTTGAAAAGGGAACCTTTAATGCGATTCTAGGACCAAATGGGGCGGGGAAATCAACAACGATTTCCATATTGATTGGTTTGAAACAACCAACGCAAGGTGAAATCATCTATGAACCAGGTACTAAAATTGGTGTGGTCTTCCAGACTAGTGTCTTAGATGAGATGCTAACGGTTAGGGAAAATCTGACCATTCGTGCGAAACAGTATAAAGGCTTAAAACCCGATCGTGTGTCTGATCTCATTGGTCGGCTAGGCCTATCAGCTTTCCAAAAGCAGAAATACGGAACGCTTTCAGGTGGCCAAAAGCGTCGAGTTGACATTGCGCGTGCTCTACTACACAGTCCAGACCTTTTGTTCTTAGATGAGCCAACGACAGGTCTGGATATCCAAACCCGGAAGTCTATTTGGGATTTGCTCTATCAATTGCAGAGAGAAGAGGGAATGACTGTTGTTTTGACCACGCATTATCTTGACGAAGCAGATGAAGCTGATCAAATTTATATTGTAGACCATGGGGAAGTGATTGCTCAAGGATCGGCACTAGATATTAAGAGTCAGTATGCTACTAATATCTTAAAGATTCGTTTCAAGGAGATGCAGCAGATAGAAAGTCTCAAATCTTCGGGAATGTCAGTAGAGCAACAAAGTCAATTGGAGTATATTTTTCAACCCAAGAGTGAAAGGGAAGCCATTGATTATCTGGCGCAAGTTAGAGATAATCTAGCCCATTTTGAGTTTCGTCCAGGGACCATGGATGATGCCTTTATTGCACTTACAGGAAGAGAGGTCCGCTAATGCTAGCCTTACTAAAGCGAAATTTTTTATTGTATTTTAGGAATCGTTCAGGAGTTTTCTTCTCCCTGTTGGGAGCCTTGATTTCCTTTGTTCTCTATATTATTTTTCTTCAAAAAAATCTAACAGATGCTTGGGCTCAGCTCCCCAATAGTGGTCCTGTGTTAAATAATTGGTTAATGAGTGGGACGCTGGCTGTGACAGGGATTACGACAAGTCTGGCTGCCCTGACTCAGTTAGTAAAGGACCGTGAACATCAAGTAGATCAGGATCTTTATTTATCGGACCAAGGAAAGTGGCGGTTACCATTTTCGTATCTAACGAGCGCAATCATCATTTCTTTTTCCATGCAGATCCTTATGTATGTGCTGATGTGTGGCTATTTTAGAGAAGTTCCAACCCTTTCTCTATTACCTGAGGTACTCCTCATCATGTTGCTTAGTAGCCTGCTTTCTAGTTTAGTGAATGCCATTTTTGTTTATTTTTTCCATTCCGTAGACAGTCTTGGGAAGTTTTCGACCATAGTGGGTACAGCTTCTGGTTTTTTGGTAGGGACTTATGTACCTTTAGGTGTTTTACCTGATTTTGCACAACTACTAATGGAATGTACTCCAGCAACTTATATTGCTGCACTTTATCGACAAGTACTCATGAAAGAAGCAGTGAGCGAAACCTTTAAGGGGCGAGATGATCTTCTTCGAGAATTTCAAGAAAAAATGGGCGTTCAGCTCAAATGGCAAGCCTTATTGACAAAGGAACAAACATACCTTATAGTGTTAGGTGGTATTCTTCTAGCTTTGGGGATTTGGATTTCCTTAGCAAAAAGATCGAGTAAAAGAAAGTAAGTGAGAATTGGAGTAGGAATGAAGATTCGTTTTGAGGAAAAACAGGATATCCCAGAAAACGACCCCTGTGTGGTCATTCAAGCCAAGCAATTATCTGATCAAGCACGAGAGGTGATGGAGTATCTCGAACAATTTTCGACAGTGAATCAAGTAGTGATCCCTATCAAAACAGATGATCATTTGATCATGGTGAAAATTGATGACATTATTCTAGCTGAGATTGATAAGAATCAGCTAACCATTTATACGATAGACAAAACGTTTACCGTCAGAGATACTTTGACAAATTTTCAACATCGGATTAATCGTCGTAATTTTTTACAGATATCCCGCCACGCGGTGATGAATATCGACCATTTGGAATCGCTATCGGATAGTTTTTCAGGCAATATGATGGCTAAACTGACACGCGGAGTAAAATCAAGTGTCAGTCGGAAATATGTCAAATCCTTGATGGATTATTTAGGGGTATAGGAGAAAGTGATGAAACGAGTTATAGCTTATTTTGTATCTGGTATGAGGACAGGATCCTTCTTTTATTTGTGTTTGGTGTTATTATCCCATGTCTATCCCAACATCGTCTATCCCGCTGTAAATGTCCGCAATATCCTGGCGATCTTTTTGATGAGTGGGACAATGGGGGTCTTGACATTCATTCTTGAGGAAGAAGAGTTTTTGACCTATAGTTTGCGTGTGGCCTTGCATTTAGTTGTGACAGCTGCCATCTTAGCATTAACCTACTTGTTTTTTGGCTGGGGGGCAGCCTTACGGAGCCCGATTCCTTGGTTGATCTTTCTAGCTATTTACGGCCTGATCTGGCTTTATCAGATTTGGCAGCTCCATAAAAAAACTCAACGAATCAACCAAGCTTTGTTGCATCGCAGAAAAGGGAAATAGTCCCAGAAAAAAGTGTATAAGAAAACCACGAAGTTCATACCAAACTTCGTGGTTTTACTTTCTTAATAAGTCAAAACAAAGTATTTTTTCTTACCGCGACGGATAACGGTCAATTCATTTTCTAATTTATCGCTATCGCTCAAGACATAGTCAAGGTCTTGGATGCGTTCGCCGTTGACGTAGATAGCTCCATTTTGAACATCTTCGCGGGCTTGGCGTTTAGAATTGACCACACCAGCTGTGACCAAGAGTTCTACAATGTTGAGGTTGTCTTCTGCTTGGACCTGGTAGTTTGGCACACCACGAAGGCCTTGTTTGAGTTCTTTAACAGAAAGGTTTTTGATGTTTCCTGCAAAGAGTTGTTCTGTGATGTTGAGGGCTTCCTTGTAGGCTTCTTCGCCGTGGACAAGGGTAACCACTTCACGCGCCAAGATCTTTTGAGCCAAGCGTTCATGAGGAGCAGCTTCAAACTGTTTACGGATCTCTTCAATCTCATCAAGTGACAAGAATGTGAAGATCTTCAAGAAGCGCACAGCATCCGCATCCATCACATTCATCCAGAATTGGTACATTTCGTATGGAGATGTTTTGTCTGCATTGAGCCAGACTGCATTGCCTTCTGATTTACCGAATTTCTTACCAGTTGCATCTGTGATCAAAGGCACAGTCATAACATGACCAGTTTTATCTGCTTTACGGCGCATCAACTCAGTACCGGCTGTCATGTTTCCCCATTGGTCAGATCCACCGATTTGAAGGGTTACATTGTGTTCTTGGTTGAGGACGTAGAAGTCATACCCTTGCATGATTTGGTAGGCAAACTCAGTGTAAGAAATCCCTGTTTCAATCCGTTTCTTCACAGACTCCTTGCTCATCATGTAGTTGACAGTGAAGTATTTTCCGACATCACGAAGGAAGTCAATAAAGCTAATGCTTCCGAACCAATCGTAGTTGTTGACCATGACAGCTTTATTTTCACCATTTTCAAAGTCAAGAAAGCGAGAAAGTTGTCCTTGGATAGACTTGACCCAGCCATCTACTGTTTCTTTTGTTTGGAGACTACGTTCAGCATCTTTGAAGGACGGATCACCAATGAGACCAGTCGCACCGCCAACGAGCGCATAAGGTTTGTGGCCTGCTAGTTGAAGACGACGGCTTGTCAAGATGGCAACCAAGTGGCCAAGGTGAAGGCTGTCAGCAGTTGGATCATAACCAGTATAATAAGAAACCTGACCTTCTTCCAGTGCTTTGCGCAAGGCTTCTTCATCCGTCGTTTGAAATACCAAACCACGCTCTTTTAGCTCATCAAAAATGTGCATGTGTCTTTTCTCCTTTATAAGTTTATTCATTTCTCTATTCTACCATAAACCACGGAAATGGCAATGCTTTCCATCATTTTCTTGTCCTTACCCAAGCAGAATGAGTGACGATTTCTACGCTCTTGTGATTGAAAACAAAGGGTCTAATCTGCTATAATATAAGGAACAAGGAGAAAGAATCAGTGAATCAATTAAAAGAGAAGCTGCAAGAATTTTGGACGAAGGTTCAAAAATTCTTTGCAAATATGTATACAGAA
Organism: Streptococcus parasanguinis; assembly: GCF_023109675.1. Classification (GTDB taxonomy): domain Bacteria; phylum Bacillota; class Bacilli; order Lactobacillales; family Streptococcaceae; genus Streptococcus; species Streptococcus parasanguinis_I. The sequence goes on from NZ_JALDUR010000003.1 coordinate 32,950, forward strand.
ACTCCGAATAAGGAAAAAAATGAGGAAAGTAGCTGGTCTGTCGGCGATATTTTTGCGACCTTTTTGCGAACTCTCAAACTCTTGTGGGATGTCATGATCGCCCTGTTCGTGTGCCTCTTTTTATTTGGCGCAGGGATCGGGATTGGTTATGCGGCGAGCCTCTTTAGCAATGTCAAGGTTCCAAAGACAGAAGAACTGGTCCAGCAGGTCCGCAATGTCAGCAGTGTTTCAAAACTGACTTATTCCGATAAGAGTTTGATTGCAGAAGTGGACAGTGATTTGATCCGCACGCCAGTCGCAGGAGACGCCATTTCAGACAATGTCAAGAAGGCTGTGATCGCTACTGAGGATGAGAATTTTGAAAGCCACAAGGGGGTTGTGCCTAAAGCCGTTCTTCGGGCAACACTTGGATCTGTAGCCGGTGTGGGCTCCTCTAGTGGGGGATCAACCCTGACCCAGCAGTTGATCAAACAGCAAGTCGTGGGAGATGCTCCAACCTTTACTCGTAAGGCGACAGAGATTGTCGATGCCTTGGCTTTAGAGCGGGGAATGGATAAAAATGAAATCCTAACCACCTACTTAAATGTTTCGCCTTTTGGACGAAACAATCGGGGACAAAATATTGCGGGTGTGGAAGCTGCAGCTCAAGGGATCTTTGGCGTCTCTGCGAAAGACTTGTCTGTTCCACAAGCGGCCTTTATCGCTGGCTTGCCACAAAGTCCGATTGTCTACTCCCCTTATGCTGCAGACGGTAGCCTAAAGAGCAAGGAGAATCTCGAGTTAGGTTTGGCGCGTGCCAAAGATGTCTTGTTCAATATGTACCGGACGGGAGCCTTATCGAAAAAAGACTATGAAACCTATGCTCAGTACGACTTGACCAAAGACTTCATGGCTCCAGATGGTATCGAGAAAACACCGCATGACTACCTCTACTTCCAAGCTATGGCAGAAGCAAAAGAGGCCATGTATGATTACTTGATCAAGCGAGACAATGTCACCAAGCAAGACTTGAAAAATAATGAAACCGTCAAGGCTTACCAAGAATTAGCGGAGAGCGAGTTGCGCGAAGGTGGCTACACCATTCAAACCACGATTAACAAACCGGTTCACAATGCGATGCAGGCCGCGGTATCGAATTTTGGAAGTGTCTTGGATGATGGGACGGGTCTTGTAGAAGTTGGGAATGTCCTTATGGACAACCGAACGGGTGCCGTTTTAGGATTTATCGGTGGACGGAATTTTGACGGCAACCAAAACAACCATGCTTTTGATACAGAGCGTTCCCCAGGGTCTGCTATCAAACCGCTGTTGGCATATGGGATTGCCATCGACCAAGGCTTGATGGGAAGCAATAGCATCCTTTCTAACTACCCGACTAATTTCTCAAGTGGGGAGCCGATCATGCACGTGGATAGCCGAGGGACAGCCATGATGGATCTTCGTGAGGCCCTCAATACCTCATGGAATATTCCAGCTTACTGGACTTACCGGACCCTTCGTGAAAAGGGTGTGGATGTTCCATCCTACATGAAGAAAATGGGCTATGATATCCCTGAATATGGTATTGAGAGTCTGCCGATGGGGGGAGGAATTGAGGTCACTGTTGCCCAACATACCAATGGTTTCCAAACCATTGCTAACAATGGGAACTACCTCAAACGCTACATGGTAGAGCAAATCATTGATCGAGATGGAGATGTAGTTTACAAGCACGAGGCAGATCCTGTTCGTGTTTACTCTCCAGCAACGGCAACGATTATGCAGGATCTCTTGCGCGGGGTTATTACGTCTGGTGCAACAACGACCTTTAAGTCACGGATTAGCCAAGTCAACCCAACGCTGGCAGGTGCTGACTGGATTGGAAAAACCGGTACCACTAACTCAAATGGGGATATGTGGCTCATGCTGTCCACCCCAAATGTTTCTTTAGGAGGTTGGATTGGCCATGACAACAATGCTTCCATGCAAACCTTGACCGGATACAACAACAATGCCCAATACATGGCGCAGTTGGCGAATGCAATCTACCAAGCAGATCCAAGTCTCTTTGGAATTCAGGATAAATTCACTCTCGATAAGAGTGTGATCCGCTCTGAAGTGCTCAAATCGACGGGTGAAAGACCGGGTCGCGTCAATGTCAATGGCCGAGATATCGATGTGAGCGGTCAAACGGTGACGAGCCTTTGGGCCAAAAACGGAGCGCCAACCACTCAATACCACTTTGCCATCGGGGGATCGGATAGCGATTATCAAAGTGCTTGGGCAGCAATTCTCGGCAATAGCAGTGGAAATCAGTCGAATAATAAGAACAATTCGACAACCAATAGTTCATCAAGCAATAGTTCAAATCGAAACAGCTCAAATCGTGGCAATCGACGCTAGTCTGATCCAGTAGAAAACCTAGAGAAAGCCTTGATTTTTGGAGCAAAAAACGGTATAATAGTGATAACTAATTTGTCGTGTGCTTTATTTGAAATATTGTCCAAATAAGAGCTTACAGCAGTTAAATCTTACTTGAATAAGTCGATTTAGCTGCTCTTTTTGTGCCTAATTTTCAGAAAAATCCTAGTTTGTTACACAAATTTAATTTTTCTAAAAATTACAAAAAGCGACGAATGAGGTGAAGAGACAGCTCTTCACGTGATGCAAATCACACAATTGTAGTTAAAACCGGATAGGTGGTGAAAGTCATTTTACCAAGCTATCCTAGTATGGAAAAAGGAGTTAAAAACTTTGGCAGGACATGACGTTCAATACGGGAAACATCGGACCCGTCGTAGTTTTTCAAGAATCAAAGAGGTTCTTGATTTACCAAACTTGATTGAAATCCAGACAGACTCATTCAAAGATTTCTTGGATCATGGCTTGAAGGAAGTATTTGAAGATGTGCTTCCCATCTCAAACTTCACGGATACAATGGAATTGGAATTTGTGGGTTATGAAATCCGCGAACCTAAGTATTCACTTGAAGAAGCGCGCATCCACGATGCGAGCTACTCAGCACCAATCTTTGTGACCTTCCGTTTGGTCAACAAAGAAACCGGTGAAATCAAGACCCAAGAAGTTTTCTTTGGTGATTTCCCAATCATGACGGAGATGGGAACCTTCATCATCAATGGTGGAGAACGGATTATCGTATCTCAGTTGGTCCGCTCACCAGGTGTCTACTTCAATGATAAGGTGGACAAGAATGGTAAGGTTGGTTATGGATCAACGGTTATCCCTAACCGTGGGGCTTGGTTAGAGCTTGAAACTGACTCAAAAGACATTGCTTACACACGTATCGACCGCACACGTAAAATTCCATTTACAACCCTTGTGCGTGCTCTTGGATTCTCTGGAGATGATGAAATCATCGATATCTTTGGGGACAGCGAATTGGTTCGCAATACCATTGAAAAAGATATCCACAAAAATCCAATGGATTCACGGACAGATGAAGCCCTCAAAGAAATCTACGAGCGTCTTCGTCCAGGTGAACCAAAAACAGCGGAAAGCTCACGTAGCTTGTTGGTAGCTCGTTTCTTTGATCCACGTCGTTATGACTTGGCACCAGTTGGTCGCTACAAGATCAACAAGAAACTCAATATCAAGAACCGCTTGTTGAACCAAACAATCGCAGAACCATTGGTAGATGCTGAAACAGGGGAAATCCTTGTAGAAGCTGGTACTGTCATGACGCGCGATGTGATCGACAGCATCTCAGAACAATTGGATAACGGTTTGAACAAAATCACCTACATTCCAAATGATGCTGCTGTTTTGACAGAACCAGTTGAATTGCAAAAATTCAAAGTTGTCGCTCCAACAGATCCAGACCGCGTTGTCACCATCATCGGAAATGCTAACCCATCTGACAAAGTACGGATTGTGACTCCAGCTGATATCTTGGCAGAAATGAGCTATTTCTTGAACCTTGCAGAAGGTATTGGCCGTGTAGATGATATCGACCACCTTGGAAATCGTCGGATTCGTGCCGTTGGTGAATTGCTTGCCAACCAAGTGCGTCTTGGACTTTCACGGATGGAACGAAACGTTCGCGAACGGATGTCTGTACAAGATAACGACGTCTTGACACCACAACAAATCATCAACATCCGCCCAGTAACTGCAGCAATTAAAGAATTCTTTGGATCTTCACAGTTGTCACAGTTCATGGACCAACACAACCCACTTTCTGAGTTGTCTCACAAACGTCGTTTGTCTGCCTTAGGGCCTGGTGGTTTGACACGTGACCGTGCCGGATATGAAGTGCGTGACGTGCACTATACCCACTATGGTCGTATGTGTCCGATCGAAACACCTGAAGGACCAAACATCGGTTTGATCAACAACTTGTCATCTTATGGACACTTGAACAAATATGGCTTCATCCAAACGCCATACCGTAAAGTGGACCGGGAAAAAGGTGTAGTCACCAACGAAATCGTTTGGTTGACAGCCGATGAAGAAGATGAGTACATCGTCGCTCAGGCTAACTCTAAGTTGAACGAAAAGGGTGGCTTTGCTGAGCCAATCGTTATGGGACGTCACCGTGGTAACAACCAAGAATTCCCATCTGATCAAGTCGACTACATGGACGTATCTCCAAAACAAGTAGTTGCCGTTGCGACAGCATGTATTCCTTTCTTGGAAAACGATGACTCCAACCGTGCCCTCATGGGTGCCAACATGCAACGTCAGGCTGTGCCATTGATCGATCCAAAAGCCCCTTATGTGGGTACTGGTATGGAATACCAAGCAGCCCATGACTCAGGAGCTGCAGTCATTGCTCAACACGATGGTAAAGTTACTTATGCAGATGCAGACAAGGTAGAAGTTCGTCGGGAAGACGGTTCGCTTGATGTCTACCATATTCAAAAATTCCGTCGTTCAAACTCAGGTACTGCCTACAACCAACGTACCCTTGTAAAAGTTGGCGATGTCGTTGAAAAAGGCGACTTTATCGCTGATGGTCCATCGATGGAAAAAGGGGAAATGGCCCTTGGTCAAAACCCAATTGTCGCTTACATGACTTGGGAAGGGTATAACTTCGAGGATGCCGTTATCATGAGCGAACGCTTGGTGAAAGAAGATGTCTACACATCTGTTCACTTGGAAGAATTCGAATCAGAAACACGCGATACCAAGTTAGGCCCTGAAGAAATTACCCGTGAAATTCCAAACGTCGGTGAAGATGCTCTTCGTGACTTGGATGAAACAGGTATTATCCGTATTGGTGCAGAAGTAAAAGAAGGCGATATCCTTGTCGGTAAGGTAACACCGAAGGGTGAAAAAGACCTTTCTGCTGAAGAACGTCTCCTTCACGCGATCTTTGGAGATAAATCTCGTGAAGTGCGGGATACTTCTCTTCGTGTACCTCACGGTGGAGATGGAGTCGTTCGTGATGTTAAGATCTTTACACGTGCAAACGGAGATGAATTGCAATCTGGTGTGAACATGTTGGTTCGTGTTTACATCGCACAAAAACGCAAGATCCGCGTCGGAGATAAGATGGCCGGTCGTCACGGAAACAAAGGGGTTGTGTCTCGTATTGTTCCAGTTGAAGATATGCCTTACCTTCCAGACGGTACACCGGTTGATATCATGTTGAACCCTCTTGGGGTGCCATCACGTATGAATATCGGTCAGGTTATGGAACTTCACCTTGGTATGGCGGCTCGTAACTTGGGTATCCATATCGCAACACCAGTCTTTGACGGAGCAAGCTCAGAAGATCTCTGGGATACTGTGAAAGAAGCTGGTATGGATAGCGATGCCAAGACCATCCTTTACGATGGACGTACAGGTGAGCCGTTTGACAACCGTGTTTCTGTCGGTGTCATGTACATGATCAAGCTTCACCACATGGTTGATGATAAACTCCATGCCCGTTCAGTCGGACCATACTCAATGGTTACCCAACAACCACTCGGAGGGAAAGCTCAGTTTGGTGGACAACGTTTCGGGGAAATGGAAGTGTGGGCCCTTGAGGCTTATGGTGCATCAAATGTCCTTCAAGAAATCTTGACCTACAAGTCAGATGATGTCAACGGACGTTTGAAAGCTTATGAAGCGATTACCAAAGGTAAACCAATTCCAAAACCAGGTGTACCAGAATCCTTCCGCGTTCTTGTCAAAGAATTGCAATCTCTTGGTCTTGACATGCGTGTCTTGGACGAAGATGATCAAGAAGTGGAACTTCGTGACCTTGATGAAGGGGAAGACGATGATGTGATTCATGTGGATGACCTTGAAAAAGCACGTGAAAAAGCAGCCAAGGAAGCAAAAGCAGCCTTTGATGCTGAAGAATCAGAAAAATAATCAGTAAAAATGATTGTCCTGTGAGAAACCAATACTTCTGACAGGATGATTCGATAACAAGATACAGACACAAGGCGGTGGCAAGAAAGTTTCCTTTCTTCCCCCACCTAAGGCTGTATCCAAATGAAACAAGTATGAAAACAAGGAAAGGTAAGAAATAGTGGTTGATGTAAATCGTTTTAAAAGTATGCAAATCACCCTAGCTTCTCCAAGCAAGGTCCGTTCATGGTCTTATGGAGAGGTCAAGAAACCTGAAACAATCAACTACCGTACATTGAAACCAGAACGTGAAGGTCTCTTTGATGAAGTCATCTTTGGACCTACAAAAGACTGGGAATGTGCGTGTGGGAAATACAAACGGATCCGCTACAAAGGGATCGTTTGTGACCGCTGTGGTGTTGAAGTAACACGTGCGAAAGTTCGTCGTGAACGCATGGGGCACATCGAGTTGAAAGCGCCTGTATCACACATCTGGTACTTCAAAGGCATCCCTTCTCGTATGGGATTGACCTTGGATATGAGCCCTCGTGCCCTTGAAGAAGTCATTTACTTCGCAGCTTACGTGGTGATCGATCCAAAAGATACACCACTTGAGCACAAATCCATCATGACAGAACGTGAATACCGTGAACGCTTGCGTGAATACGGACCAGGTTCCTTTGTAGCTAAGATGGGTGCAGAAGCGATCCAAGACCTCTTGAAACAAGTGGATTTGGAAGCTGAAATTGCTCTCTTGAAAGAAGAATTGAAGACTGCAACTGGTCAAAAACGTGTGAAGGCTGTTCGTCGTTTGGATGTCTTGGATGCCTTCTACAAATCTGGTAACAAGCCAGAATGGATGGTTCTCAACATCCTTCCAGTTATTCCACCAGATCTTCGTCCGATGGTCCAATTGGATGGTGGCCGTTTTGCTGCCTCTGACTTGAACGACCTTTACCGCCGTGTAATCAACCGGAACAACCGTTTGGCACGTTTGCTTGAGTTGAATGCCCCTGGTATCATCGTGCAAAACGAAAAACGGATGCTCCAAGAAGCCGTTGATGCTTTGATCGATAACGGTCGTCGTGGTCGTCCGATCACAGGACCAGGTAGCCGTCCACTGAAATCATTGAGTCACATGCTCAAAGGGAAACAAGGACGCTTCCGTCAAAACTTGCTCGGTAAACGGGTTGACTTCTCAGGACGTTCCGTTATCGCCGTTGGTCCAACTCTTAAGATGTACCAATGTGGTGTGCCACGTGAAATGGCGATCGAGCTCTTCAAACCATTCGTCATGCGTGAAATCGTTGCGCGTGATATCGTGCAAAACGTTAAAGCTGCAAAACGCTTGGTCGAACGCGGAGATGAACGCATCTGGGATATCCTAGAAGAAGTGATCAAAGAACACCCAGTTCTCTTGAACCGCGCACCGACCCTTCACCGTTTGGGGATCCAAGCTTTTGAACCTGTCTTGATTGACGGGAAAGCCCTTCGCTTGCACCCACTTGTCTGTGAAGCCTACAATGCCGACTTTGACGGTGACCAAATGGCCATCCACGTACCGCTTTCAGAAGAAGCTCAAGCAGAAGCTCGTATCTTGATGTTGGCTGCTGAGCACATCTTGAATCCAAAAGACGGTAAACCAGTTGTTACCCCATCTCAGGATATGGTATTGGGGAACTACTACCTCACTATGGAAGAAGCTGGTCGTGAAGGAGAAGGCATGGTCTTCAAAGACCGTGATGAAGCGGTCATGGCTCTTCGCAATGGCTATGTTCACTTGCATACACGTGTCGGAATTGCGACAGATAGCTTGAACAAACCATGGACAGAAGCGCAACAACACAAGATTCTCTTGACAACTGTTGGTAAGATCCTCTTTAACGATATCATGCCTGCAGAGCTTCCATACCTTCAAGAGCCAAATAATGCCAACTTGACAGAAGGCGTTCCAGCTAAGTACTTCTTGGAGCCTGGTCAAGATGTCAAAGCAGCGATTGAGAAATTGGAATTAAACGTTCCATTCAAGAAGAAAAATCTTGGAAATATCATCGCAGAAATCTTCAAACGCTTCCGTACAACTGAAACATCTGCTTTCTTGGACCGCTTGAAAGACTTGGGTTACCATCACTCAACCCTTGCTGGTTTGACAGTGGGGATTGCCGATATTCCGGTCGTTGAAGATAAAGCAGAAATCATTGAAGAATCTCACAAACGTGTGGAACAAATCACTAAACAATTCCGTCGTGGTTTGATCACAGATGATGAACGCTACAATGCCGTTACAGCTGAATGGCGTGCAGCCCGTGAAAAATTGGAAAAACGCTTAGTGGATAACCAAGATCCGAAGAACCCAATCGTTATGATGATGGACTCTGGAGCCCGTGGTAACATTTCAAACTTCTCGCAACTTGCCGGTATGCGTGGTTTGATGGCCGCTCCAAACGGACGGATCATGGAATTGCCAATCCTGTCAAACTTCCGCGAAGGTTTGTCAGTACTGGAAATGTTCTTCTCAACTCACGGTGCCCGTAAAGGGATGACCGATACGGCCCTTAAGACAGCCGACTCAGGTTACTTGACTCGTCGTTTGGTTGACGTTGCCCAAGACGTTATTATTCGTGAAGATGACTGTGGAACAGACCGTGGACTTGTAATCCGTGCCATTACTGATGGCAAGGAAATGATCGAGCCACTCGAAGAACGCTTGACAGGTCGTTATACTAAGAAATCTGTTAAACACCCTGAAACAGGTGAAGTCATCGTTGGGCCAGATACCTTGATCTCAGAAGACCTAGCACGTGAAATTGTTAATGCTGGTGTGGAAGAAGTCACTATCCGCTCTGTCTTTACATGTAACACCCGCCATGGTGTCTGCCGTCACTGTTATGGTATCAACTTGGCGACTGGTGATGCGGTTGAAGTGGGTGAAGCAGTCGGAACCATCGCTGCCCAATCTATCGGGGAACCTGGTACACAGTTGACCATGCGTACCTTCCACACGGGTGGGGTTGCCTCAAATACCGATATCACTCAAGGTCTTCCTCGTGTCCAAGAAATCTTTGAAGCCCGCAATCCAAAAGGGGAAGCGGTCATCACTGAGGTCAAAGGGGAAGTCACAGCCATCGAAGAAGATGCTTCTACACGGACCAAGAAAGTCTTTGTTAGCGGAGCAACTGGTGAAGGTGAATACGTTGTCCCTTACACTGCCCGCATGAAAGTCGAAGTAGGAGATCAAGTCTCTCGTGGTGCGGCTCTGACAGAAGGGTCTATCCAACCAAAACGTCTCCTTGCCGTTCGTGATGTCTTGTCGGTTGAAACTTACCTTCTTGCGGAAGTACAAAAAGTATACCGTAGCCAAGGGGTAGAAATCGGCGACAAACACATCGAGGTAATGGTTCGTCAAATGATCCGTAAAGTACGTGTCATGGATCCAGGAGATACAGACCTTCTCATGGGTACGCTTATGGACATTACAGACTTTACAGATGCTAATAAGGATGTCCTTATCTCTGGTGGAGTTCCTGCGACTGCTCGTCCAGTACTTATGGGAATCACCAAAGCCTCTCTTGAAACCAACAGTTTCTTGTCAGCTGCTTCCTTCCAAGAAACCACTCGTGTTCTTACTGACGCAGCGATCCGTGGTAAGAAAGACCATCTCCTTGGACTGAAGGAAAATGTTATCATTGGTAAGATTATTCCTGCAGGTACAGGGATGGCTCGTTACCGTAACTTGGAACCACAAGCGATTAACGAAGTTGAAATCATCGAAGAAGTGCCAGTAACAGATGGAACAGTCGATGAAGTTCAAACAGCTGAAGTCGTAGAAGAATAAGAAAATTAGTCGGAACTACATGTTCCGGCTTTTTTTGAAAAAAGGAACCAATAGCAATTAGGCAGTCTATTTTTGGAAAATAATTGTGAAAATCACCTGAAAACTACCTGAAAAATCATGCTCTGAGCAGAAAACTTTTATTCTCAAAGGATTTTCTATATAATAGAGGATACAAAGGATGGAAGAGTTTATGTATCGAGTGATTGAAATGTACGGGGACTGTGAACCCTGGTGGTTTTTAGAAGGTTGGGAAGAAGATATCGTCAGTAGCCGGAAGTTTGAAGACTATTACCAGGCTTTGAAATACTACAAGCAGAAGTGGTTGGAGTTGAATGCACACTTTCCAAGTTATAAGAGTCGGAGTGATCTCATGACGATCTTTTGGGATACCAAGGAGCAAGAGTGGTGTGAGGACTGCAGTGAAGATGTGCAGTTTTTCCATTCGATTGTCCTTCTAGAAGACGAGCACAAGATCCCTAAAAGCAAGCTCCGCCCAGGCTACGAAAAGGAAAGAGGCAGTCGCAAACACCGTTCTTGTCAATATACACTCGATTCAAAAAAGGGGACAACCCTGTCATAAGAGACATTCGGAAGATTTTTTAGAGCGATCTAGAAAGTCTTCTTTTTTTGTCTTCTTTTTCGAATAGTATAAGTGAGAGGAGGAACTATGGTTCAAGAAATTGCAAAAAAACTGATCCGCATGGGGAAAAAGGAAGAAGCTCAGGATCTTTACTTCATTCCTCGGAAGGAGGAGTACCAGGTTTTTATGAGGGTGGGAGACGAGAGGCGCTTTGTAAAGTCCTTCCCTTTTGAGGACATGACGGCTATTATCAGCCACTTTAAGTTCGTGGCAGGGATGAATGTGGGAGAAAAAAGGCGCAGCCAGCTAGGGTCGTGTGATTACCCATTAGAGGATGGAGTGGTCTCGATTCGCTTGTCAACGGTGGGGGATTATCGTGGTTATGAAAGCTTGGTCATTCGGCTCTTGCATGATGAGGAACGTGAATTGCGGTTTTGGTTTGACCAGCTGCCAGACTTGCAGAAGAAATTGGCTGGTCGTGGGCTTTATCTTTTTGCGGGCCCCGTTGGCTCGGGAAAGACCACTCTCATGCATGCTTTGGCGCAAGAGCGCTTTGCGGACCAGCAAGTCATGTCTATTGAAGATCCTGTCGAGATCAAGCAGGATAATATGCTTCAGCTTCAGCTGAATGACCAGATCGGCATGACCTATGACAACCTGATCAAACTCTCCTTGCGCCATCGGCCGGACCTTCTCATCATTGGGGAAATCCGAGATAAGGAAACAGCTCGTGCAGTCGTACGAGCTAGTTTGACAGGAGTCACCGTCTTCTCTACGATTCATGCGAAAAGCGTTCGAGGTGTTTATGAGAGGCTCTTAGAACTTGGAGTGAGTGAGGAAGAACTCAAGATTGTTTTACAAGGTATTTGCTACCAACGATTAATTGCAGGAGGAGGTGTGGTCGATTTTGCGACGGAAAACTACCAAGAGCACTCAGCCAGCCGCTGGAACCAACAAATGGATCTCTTGGCTCAATCGGGATATATCCAGCTGGCTCAGGCGCAAGCCGAAAAAATTATCTACCGCTAAACAAAAGCAAATCATCGAATTGTTTTTGAATCTTTATTCGAGTGGTTTTCATCTGTCTGAGATTGTCGATTTTCTGGATCGCTCTCACCTAGTGGAGAGTCGTTTGGTTTCCCAGATGCGAGAGGACCTCTCGAGGGGGCGGAGTTTTTCAGAAATGATGGCAGGGATCGGTTTTTCAGATGCGGTCACGACACAGCTGTCTCTCGCTGAGCTCCATGGCAATCTTGCATTGAGCTTGGAGAAAATCAGTGCTTACCTAGAAAACATGCGCAAGGTCAAGAAAAAGCTGATTGAGGTGAGCACCTATCCTCTTATCTTGCTTGGGTTTTTAGTTCTGATTATGCTAGGCTTGCGCAATTATTTGCTTCCTCAAATGGATGCTCAAAATATTGGGACGCAATTGATCAGTTCCTTCCCCCAACTCTTTTTGGCCTTAGGAGTGGGACTGGTGACCTTCTTCTTACTCGGCTTTCTCTATTACCGCCAGTCAGGCAAGATCAACGTTTTTAGAAGCTTGTCTCATCTGCCTTTCGGGAAAGGCATGATTCAAGCTTATTTGACAGCCTATTATGCCAGAGAATGGGGCAATCTGATTGGGCAAGGATTGGAGTTGTCTCAGATTTTTTCCATGATGCAGGAGCAAAAATCCCAGCTTTTTCAAGAAATTGGAAGGGACTTAGCTCTTTCTTTAGACCGTGGCCAGTCCTTTTCAGAGACGGTCAGGGGGTATACTTTTTTCAAAAAAGAATTGCCCCTTATGATTGAATACGGTGAAGTCAAATCAAAGCTCGGAAGTGAGCTAGAGATCTACGCTGAAAAAACATGGGAAGATTTCTTTCGTCGGGTTCACAAGGCCATGAATGTAATACAACCCTTGGTGTTTGTCTTTGTGGCTCTTGTGATTGTGTTACTCTATGCAGCCATGTTGCTGCCGATTTATCAAAATATGGAGGTCCATTTATGAAAACATTAAAAACCTATAAGGTTAAAGCCTTTACACTGATTGAAATGTTGGTGGTCTTATTGATCATCAGTGTGCTCTTATTGCTCTTTGTGCCGAATTTGACCAAGCAAAAAGACTCCGTGAAAGAGACAGGAAATGCAGCGGTTGTGAAGGTGGTCGAAAGCCAGGCTGAATTGTACGAGCTCAATCATACCAATGACCAAGCTACTCTAGCAAAGCTGATTGCTGATGGAAATATTACCAACAAACAAGCAGAGTCCTACCGTGCCTATTATGCGAAAAATAGTGGAGAAACTCGTGCGGTTGCAGATTAAGGCCTTCACCTTGGTGGAGACTCTTCTGACCTTGATGATCGTCAGTTTTATCTATCTGGGCTTATCGGGATCGATCAAGACGAGCTTTCAGCAGGTGGAAGAAAAAGTATTTTTTGCAGAGTTTGAACACCTCTATCAAGAAAGCCAGAAAATAGCGCTGGCAAGGCAAACGGAATTGGATGTTGAAGTGACTGCAAGGAAGATTCAAACGCCTTACCAGACGGTGGAGATTCCTGATTCTGTCATTTTGCAAGATCCTAAAACTATTCGTTTAGACCGAGCAGGTGGCAATTCATCCCTGGCCAATGTTCACTTTCAGACACAGAGAGGAGTGGTGACCTATCAACTGTCGCTTGGAAATGGGAAAATTAAAAAAAGCATCCGTTCCCGCTAGTATTCTCATAGAATCCTTAGTTGCCTTGGGTTTATTTGCCATGATTACGACCTTATTGTTAGGGGAGATCCGGCGTTCGCGCAAGGAGCGACTAGCGGATTTCAAAGAGGTAGAGGTCTTATCTGTCGCTCAAATGGCGCTTCAGACAGGGCAAAATCATCTGGAGGCCAATGGTATTCAGGTTCAAGTCGAAAAAGATGCCGATCAGCTCACGGTCTATCATCAAGGGAAGGTGGTACTGCATGTGGAATAACGGAAAGGTCAATGCCTTTACCCTGCTCGAAGCCTTGGTCGCTCTCTTGGTGCTCAGTGGGGGTGTGTTGGTCTTTCAAGGCTTGACCAAGCTCCTGCATGCTGAATTGGACTACCAGGCGCATCAAAAGCAGGAAGAATGGGTACTTTTTCAGCAACAATTGCAGGTGGAATTGGATCGGAGCCATTTTGAAAAAGTAGCGGACAATCATATCTACTTGGTTCAGGATCAAAAACCAATTGCCATTGGTCAATCTAAAGGAGATGATATCCGAAAAACAGATGATAAGGGCAGGGGCTATCAGCCTATGATTTCAGGAGTTCGCTCTAGCCAAATTTGGCAGGAGGGAGAGTTGATTCATCTGCGTTTGAATTTTGAAGAAGGTCTAGAAAGGGAGTATGTCTACCATGTGGTACCAGCGATGCAAAATGAAAAAAGTTAAGGCTGGTGTCTTGCTCTACGCCCTCTTGATGGCAGCGATTTTTAGTCTCTTGCTTCAGTTTTACCTGCACCGTCAGGTTGCGGAGAGACGGATCTTAAAGACGAGTCAAGATCGCCTTCGGGCCTATGCTTTGGTGCAATTGGCTCTTGAAAAGAGAAAGAGTGATGAGAAGACATCAGAGATTCATTTAAAGTCTGGAACAGTTCAGCTAAAGAAGGATACTGGTTTTCTTCATGCTCAGGCTAAGATGGATGGCGAAAGCTATGAGTTTGTCCTTCCTGTAAGGGAAGAAAAGGAAAGCAAGAAGAGTCAAAAAGAAAAGAAGAAGACGCAGAAAGATAAGGAGAAGGCAGGGAGCGAAAAGCCTTCTGAAGAGACGCCAAAAGAGGCCAAGGAGCCATCAGAAAATAGCGAAAAAGACTAATTTTTGGTATGATAGGGTGCGGAGGAAATCATGAATTTTGAAAAAATTGAACAAGCCTATACCTATCTATTAGAAAACACTCAAAGTATTCAAAATGAATTGTCGACCAACTTTTATGACGCCTTGATTGAACAGAATGCCATGTATTTGGATGGCAAGACGGATCTAGACATTGTTAAAAACAATAGCAAAAAATTAAAAGAACTAGATTTAAGTAAGGAAGAATGGCGCAGAGCCTACCAATTCCTTTTTATGAAAGCTGCTCAGACAGAGCCTTTACAAGCGAATCACCAGTTCACACCAGATGCGATTGGTTTTATCATTACATTTTTGATCGATCAGTTGGCTAAAAGCGACCAACTAGATGTCTTAGAAGTGGGAAGTGGAACCGGAAATCTCGCTGAGACCATTGTCAACAATAGCCGCCTCACGATTGATTACTTAGGATTGGAAGTGGATGATCTCTTGATTGACCTATCTGCTAGTATCGCAGATGTGATGGAATCCAGTGTTGTCTTTGCACAAGGCGATGCGGTTCGCCCACAAGTGTTGAAAGAAAGTGACTTGATCGTTAGCGACTTACCGATTGGCTATTATCCAGATGATGCGATTGCACAGCGCTATCAGGTGGCGAGCTCCGAAGGCCATACCTATGCCCATCACCTCATGATGGAACAGGCTCTGAAATATCTGAAACCTCAAGGAGTTGCCATCTTTTTAGCTCCAAATAATCTCTTGACAAGCCCTCAGAGTGATCTGTTGAAAGCTTGGTTAACAGACAAGGCCCAAATCCTTGCCATGTTGACCTTGCCAGAATCTCTCTTTTCAAATCCAGCCTATGCTAAGACGATTTTCGTCCTACGGAAACAAGAAGAAGAGTCTGTTCAGCCCTTTGTCTATCCGTTTACCGATCTCCAGGATCAAGACCAGGTGGTTCACTTTACGGAAAGTTTCCAAAACTGGTTAAAGGATAGTGAAATTTGATCAAAGATCTGATATAATAGAGGAAGTGAAAACGCTTAATGAGGTGAATATATGTCGAAAACAATTTCTATTAATGCAGGAAGCTCTAGTTTGAAATGGCAATTATACCAAATGCCAGAGGAAACTGTTCTTGCAAAAGGGTTGATTGAACGGATCGGTTTGAAAGATTCTATTTCAACTGTTAAATTTGATGGACGCTCTGAAAAACAAGTATTAGATATCCAGGACCATACACAAGCTGTAAAAATTTTGTTGGATGATTTGATTCGCTTTGATATTATCAAATCCTACGATGAGATTACAGGTGTGGGCCACCGCGTCGTTGCTGGTGGAGAATACTTCAAGGATTCTGCCTTGGTAGATGACGAAGTCCTTCGAAAAGTAGAAGAATTGTCTTTGTTAGCACCTCTTCATAATCCTGCAAATGCAGCTGGAATTCGTGCCTTTAGAGAGATTTGCCCAAATATTACCAGTGTTGTGGTATTTGATACTTCTTTCCATACAACCATGCCGGAAAAAGCTTATCGTTACCCTCTTCCAACTAAATATTACACAGAAAATAAGGTCCGTAAGTACGGCGCTCATGGAACCAGTCACCAGTATGTAGCTGGTGAAGCTGCTAAACTTCTTGGAAAACCATTAGAAGAATTGAAATTGATCACCTGCCACGTTGGAAATGGTGTATCTGTTACAGCGGTTGACAAGGGAATCTCTGTGGATACCTCAATGGGCTTCACCCCTCTAGGTGGAGTCATGATGGGAACCCGTACAGGGGATCTCGATCCAGCGATTATTCCTTACTTGATGGAACATACAGAGGATTTCAATAAGCCTGAAGATATCAGCCGTATCCTCAATCGTGAATCAGGTCTTCTGGGTGTTTCTGGATCTTCTAGTGACATGCGGGATATCCATACAGCGATGCACAATGGAGATGAAAAAGCTAAATTGGCTTACGATATCTTTATCGATCGTTTGCAAAAATACATCGGTCAATACTTGGCTGTCTTGAATGGTGCAGATGCCATCATCTTTACAGCAGGAATCGGTGAAAATGCAGTAAACGTTCGTTCTTCTATTATCAATGGAATCAGCTGGTTTGGCTGCAAGGTCGACCCTGAAAAGAATGTCTTTGGAGTTGTCGGAGATGTTTCCACAGATGATTCCCGTGTGAAGGTATTGGTGATTCCAACGGATGAAGAGTTGGTGATTGCGCGTGACGTTGAACGTTTCAAAAATCAGTAAACTGAAATAAAGTGAGAAGGCTGGAGGCGAAAGCCCCAGTCTTCTTATTTTATACAAGAAAGAGGTTGTCCATTGAAAAATATACAGTCTTTTGTTCGAAAGCACCCATTATGTAAGAATGCCCTCTGGCTCCTGCTTTTTGTGCCCTTATTCTTTCTCTCACAATTTCCCCTCATCACTATGGTTTATTCCCTTCAAGAAGGAATGGCTGCAAGGTGGGTCACTATCCTCACACTCTTGGTGACAGTGGCGGTGTTCTTTGTTTTTTATAAGGTCATCAAGATGAGCCCTCTGGAGAACTTAGATGTTCGGGTCATAACCTGGCCGGCTCTGGGGAGAAATTTTCTTTTTCTTCTCTTGTTGATGGCTAATAATCTGCTCGCCTATCCCTTGTTGAAACAAGAGGCAGGTGGGACGACGGCAAACCAAGCGGCTCTAAATGAGCTGCAATCTCATGCTCCTTTTCTTGCTATGGGCATGGTCGTGATCCTTGTCGCTCCGATTCTAGAAGAGCTGCTTTGTCGGGCCATCATCCCTCGTTTGATCTTTCGAGGGGCAGAACCGATCGGTTACTTAGCCGGTGCTCTCTTTTTTACTTACTTGCATGGTCCGAGTACCCTAGGGGAATGGGTAGCTTACGGAGGCATGTCCTTGATCTTAACTTGGGTGGCTTATCGCTACCAGCGGATCGAGTATAGCATCTGTCTCCATATGACCTTGAATGCGCTAGCTTATTATTACCCAGCTGTATTCCTCCTTTGTTTATTGCCGGTATCGAGAGTTTTCTTCCATGATAAATTATGATAAAATGGTAGGTACCAATGAGTGTTGATGCAGAACCATCCTACAGAAGGTCAGAAAAAATCAGAAATCCGTATGGAGAGTAGACTCAGAGGTTTAGAACACTTGTTCTAGCCTCTTTTATTCGCAATCATGCTGTAGGAAGGGAATCAAAGGAGAACGAAAATGATTGATAAAAAATGGCTGAGTGGCCAAGGGACCTTTCTTTGTGGGATCTTAAATGTCACTCCGGATTCATTTTCTGATGGCGGTGAGTATACGAGTCTGGATGCAGCCTTGCAGCAGGCGAGAAAACTGATCCAAGAAGGAGCTCAGATCCTCGATATCGGAGGAGAATCAACAAGACCAGGTAGTCATTATGTAGAGATCCAAGAAGAGATTGACCGCGTGGTTCCAGTAATTAAAGCCATTCGGAAAGAAAGTGATGTCTTGATCTCAGTGGATACCTGGAAGTCCCAGGTGGCGGCGGCGGCGCTCGAAGCTGGGGCTGATATTGTCAACGATATTACGGGTTTTCTTGGAGATCCTAAGATGGCTGCTGTCGTCGCGGAGCATGAAGCGAGCGCAGTTCTCATGTTTAATCCAGTGATGGCAAGACCGCATCATCCAAGTTCCACTATCTTTCCAAGTTTTGGTTTCGAACCAGTCTTTTCAGAGCAAGAGCTTCAACAGATGGCTCAAGAACCGATTCAAGACTTGATGTGGACCTTCTTTGACCGCTCGCTTGCGGTAGCGAAAGCAGCTGGTGTCCAGACGGATCGTATTATGTTGGATCCTGGGATCGGTTTTGGTTTGACCAAGCGAGAGAACTTACTCTTATTACAAGAACTTGGGACGATTCACCAAAAGGGGTATCCGATCTTTCTAGGGGTCTCCCGCAAACGCTTTGTGGTCAACATTATTGAGGAAGCTGGATTTGAGACAGATCCTGCAACGGAGACTGGTTTTTGGAATCGGGACCTGGCTTCGAGCCATTTGACCAGTATTGCAGCCAGTCAAGGAGTCGAAGTGGTGCGGGTGCATGATATTCCCCTTCACAAGATGGCAGCCAGTCTGGGGCAAGCCATTTTCCAAGCCCAAGAGGCAGCAGATACCAATTTAAAACAATACAAGTAAATGAAGACAAAAGAACATCAGTTGGATCTTCGTTGGCTAGAAGCCTATCGTTCCCAAGATCCACATTTCGGCTTGGAGCGCATGGAAGCTCTCTTGGCTTTGAGAGGAAATCCTCACCTAGACTGTCGGGTTATTCATGTTGCGGGGACCAATGGCAAAGGCTCTACCATTGCTACCTTGTCCCAACTCTTGAGGCAGGCAGATTTACGCGTTGGAGTCTTTACCTCTCCTTATCTGATCCATTACAATGACCAAATCACCATTAATGGCGAAGCCATTTCAGATCAAGACCTGCAAACCTATCTGGATAGCTACCAACGGCTCTTGGAAGCTGAAGAATCAAGAGACATCTTTCAAGGTTTGACGGAATTTGAAGTGATGACGGCGATCGCCTATGATTATTTTGCTCATGAGGAGCTGGATTATGTGATTATGGAAGTCGGTATGGGGGGACGACTAGACAGTACTAACGTCTGCCAGCCCGTTCTGACTGCGATCACATCGATCGGCTTGGATCATGTTGCTCTTCTTGGGCCAGATCTGGCTTCCATTGCCCGTGAAAAGGCAGGTATCATTAAGCCAGGAATTCCTCTGGTTCTAGGGAAATTAGAAGCAGAAGCTAGCCAAGTCATTGAAGGTATTGCGATTCAAGAGCAGGCACCGATAACAGCCTATGACAGAGATTACCAAGTTGAGCTAGAAGCCTCTTGTCTATCGGGCCAATCCTTTTCTTATCACAGTTCCAAAAGAGAAACAGCTTCTTATCAAGTAGCACTCTTAGGTCATCACCAGGCCAGAAATGCAGCTCTTGCTATCAGTATCTGTGATGTACTTTTTGAAAGAGAAGGGCGTGAACTCTTGTCAAAAGAGTTGGTAGATAAGGCTTTGCGTCAGGTTGTCTGGCCTGGTCGGATGGAAGTGATCTCTCAAAAACCCATGATCTTGCTGGACGGGGCCCATAACCCCCATGCCGTTGCGCCTTTGATCGCAAGTCTTCGAGAACTGTTCCCAAGTCAAAAAAAGACCATTCTTTTTACTTGCATCCGGACCAAAGCCTTAGAAGAGATGCTCATTCAGTGGCAGGAACTGGAAAATAGTCGCTTGATCCTCACGACCTTTGAAGATCCAAGAGCCTATTCTCAAGAAGAGATAAGAGCTGCTGCGAAAAACCATCAGCTTGAGGAAGTCAATTGGCAAGAGTTTCTACAAAACTGGCAAGCAAAAGGCGATGAGCTCCTCATTGTAACGGGGTCGCTCTACTTCCTTAGCCAGATACGACCTTATTTATTAAAAAACAGAAAAATCCAACTAGGAGATGATATGGATACAAAGAAAATTGAAGAAGCAGTGAAAATGATCATCGAGGCAGTCGGTGAAGACGAGAACCGTGAGGGACTTCAGGAAACGCCAACCCGCATTGCCAAGATGTATCAAGAAATCTTTGCAGGACTAGGGCAGACAGCAGAAGAGCACCTGTCTAAATCATTTGAAATCATTGATAACAATATGGTGGTCGAGAAGGATATCTTCTTCCATTCCATGTGTGAGCATCACTTTTTACCATTTTATGGAAAAGTGCACATTGCCTATATTCCAAATGGCCGTGTGGCTGGGCTTTCAAAACTGGCTCGTACGGTCGAGGTTTATGCTAAAAAACCACAGATTCAGGAACGTTTGACGGTAGAAATCGCAGATGCCTTGATGGAATATCTTGGAGCGCAAGGAGCACTTGTCTGGGTAGAAGCAGAGCATATGTGTATGAATATGCGTGGTGTCCGTAAACCTGGGACCGCTACAGTGACAACTGCTGCGCGTGGACTGCTTGCGACAGATAAAGACTTAAAAAATGAAGCCTATAAACTCATGGGCCACTAATGGCTGGCTATAAGAGGTGAACAGAGTGGATCAATTACGGATCAAGGACTTAGAGGTATACGCCTATCACGGTGTTTTTCCAGCAGAAAAAGAATTAGGACAACGCTTTGTCCTAGACCTATGGGTAGATTATGAGATGACTCGTGCTGCCCGTACAGGTGATTTGGAAGCTTCGATCCATTATGGGATCTTGGCGGAACAGTTGACCGAGTGGATGCAGGCAGAAAAGATCGATCTGATTGAAACGGTGGCCTTTCAGTTGGTTCAAAAGATTTTCGAAAGCTATGCCTTTGTAGAAAAAATTCGTCTGGAGTTGAAAAAACCTTGGGCTCCTGTTCCCTTGCCACTCGAGACTTGTTCGGTGACAATCGAACGGGAGAAAAAACGGGCCTTTATTGGGCTTGGCACCAATATGGGAGATAAACAACTGCAACTAGAGACGGCGCTAGAGAAACTCAAGGATCGAGGCATTCGCCTTCTTCAGACATCCACAAGGATTGAAACAGAACCTTGGGGAGGAGTGGAGCAGGACACCTTTTTCAATCAGGTGGCAGAGGTTGAAACCTGGATGACCCCAGAGGATTTACTAGAGACCTTACTGGCCATTGAGCAGGAAATGGGACGTGTTCGTGAGATCAAGTGGGGGCCACGTGTGATTGATCTAGATCTGCTCTACATGGAGGACACCATTTGTTACAGTCCGAGCTTGATCTTACCGCATCCTTATGTGGCAGAACGTGCCTTTGTCCTAGAATCTTTGAATGAAATTGCTCCTCATTTTGTGGACCCTGTTCAAAGAAAGCCCATTCGCCAATTATGGGAGGCTGTCAAATAGTTTCTCTTCTTTGCATTATAAAAAAACAATCCCTCGAGCAGGGATTGTTTTTGTTTGTCTTAGTTTATTTACGATACAAACGATCGTACTGGTAGACAGGGTCCATAGTGACGTTGATACCGAGCTTGCGAAGGACATTCTTGTCTTCGTCTGTTAGCATCACGGTTGAGTGGGCTTCACTGCCTTTCAACTTGCCTAATTCTTGCATAGCAAGCTTAGCGTCTTCATTGGTCATAGCTGTAATGGCCAGGGCAATGAGGATTTCGTTCGAGTGAAGACGAGGATTGCGGCTACCCAAATGATTGATCTTCAAGCCTTGGATAGGTTGGACGTATTCTGGCTCGATTAATTTGGTTTCTTTATCAATATGCGCCAATTTCTTGATCGCATTGATTAAGAGGGCTGCGGTTGGGCCAAAGAGATCGGAGGTTTTTCCGGTTACCATCTCGCCGTTTGGCAATTCAAGGGCCAAGGCTGGCTCCCCTGTTTCTTCTTCTTTCTGACGAGCAAGAACAGTCACTTTCCGGTCATTTGGAGTAATGCCCAAATCATTCATCAAGAGCTCAATCTTCTTGACAGCTCCTTCACCGACGCGTTCAGCTTTGACATCCAAGATGGTTTGGTAATAGCGACGGATGATTTCTTGTTGGGAAGCTTCAATCGCAGCGTCATTGTCCACAATGGCAAAGCCAACCATGTTGACGCCCATGTCTGTTGGAGAAGCGTAAGGAGAGGTTCCTAAGATGCGTTCCAACATGCGCTTCAAGACAGGGAAGATTTCGATATCGCGGTTGTAATTGACCGTTGTTTCTCCGTAGGTTTGGAGGTGGAAGGGATCGATCATATTGACATCGTCTAGATCTGCAGTCGCTGCTTCATAAGCCAAGTTGACTGGGTGGTGCAAAGAAAGATTCCATACTGGGAAGGTTTCAAACTTGGCATAACCTGATTTGATCCCATTTAATTGGTCATGGTACATATTGGACATACAAGTTGCCAGCTTACCAGAACCAGGTCCAGGAGCCGTCACAACGACCAAATTGCGACTAGTTTTGATGTAATCATTTTTCCCCATCCCTTCAGGAGAGATGATGTGGTCCATATCAGTCGGATAGCCCTTGATCGGATAGTGGAGATAAGAGGCGATCCCGCTCTTATCCAGTTGTTTGCGAAAGGCATCTGCTGCAGCTTGTCCAGCATATTGGGTGATGACGACAGAGCTTACAAAAATCCCCAATTCATTGAATTTGTCGATCAAACGCAGTACTTCTTGGTCATAAGAAATTCCTAGATCCCCACGGGCTTTTGAGTGCTCAATGTTGTTGGCGTTGATGGCAATGACAATTTCCACCTGGTCGCGCAATTCTTGGAGCAGCTTGATCTTATTGTCTGGTTCGTATCCAGGGAGGACACGAGCAGCGTGGAAGTCTTCTAACATCTTACCACCAAATTCAAGGTAGAGCTTGCCATCGAATTGGTTGATCCGCTCAATAATGTGGTCACGTTGCAAGTTCAAATACTTTTCAGAACTAAAAGCTTGTTTTTTCATGTAAAACTCCTGTATATAAGGGAAGGGTCTGCCACACAAATCCAAGGATGAGTGTTCCGTCCCTACCATTTCATTCTTTCATATTATATCAGAAAACAGATGGAAGATAAAATATTCTAAGATAGTTTCCTAAGGGGAGTGTGGATGCCAAGGGACTCAATGGTGACTCACGCTGGAAAGTTTCAAAGAGAACCTTGTTTTTCCTCTAAAAAAGCCCCTTACGGGGCTTCGTGATCGATGTTGTTTAATAGTGTTTGATCAAATCAACTGTAGAGCGATCCAATTTCTTAACCAACGCTTGTAAGAAGGCTTGTGCTTGCAAGAAATCATCCATGGCATAGAGGGTTTGGTGAGAGTGGATGTAACGTGCACAGACACCAATGGTTGTTGATGGGACTCCGCCGTTCTTCAAGTGTGCTGCACCTGCATCGGTACCACCTTTGGCACAATAGTATTGGAATTTGATGCCCGCTTCTTCAGCAGTAGTGAGCAAGAAATCTTTCATATTTGGTAGCATGATGTGACCTGGATCGTAGAAGCGAAGCAGTGTTCCTTCCCCAATCGCACCTTGGTCTCCAAAGACATCGGCTGCTGGCGAACAGTCTACAGCAAGGAAGATTTCAGGATCAAATTTAGTGGTTGAAGTGTGAGCTCCACGAAGTCCCACTTCTTCTTGAACGTTGGCCCCTACATAGAGTTCGTTGTTTAAGGCTTGTCCAGAAAGGCTCTTGGCCAATTCGCTGACCATCAAGACGCCGTAGCGGTTATCCCATGCTTTTGAGATGACGTTTTTACCATTAGCAGTGAGAATCGCAGAGCTATCTGGGACCAAGGTATCTCCAGGACGAACCCCATAGCTTTCAGCTTCGGCTTTAGAGCTAAAGCCTGCATCAAAGACGATGTCGCTAATGGCAGGTACGGTTGGTCCACCTGTTCCACGTGTCAAATGAGGAGGAACAGATCCTGAAATAGCAGGGTATTCACATCCGTCACGTGTAAAGAGTTTGAAGCGTTGGCTGCTGACAACCATCGGATTCCAACCTCCGATTGGGACAACACGGAAAGTCCCATCAGCTTTGATTTCGCTGATCATAAAACCAACTTCGTCCATGTGGGCAGCCACTAAGATACGAGGAGCATCGGCTGCTGTTGAGTGTTTGACCCCAAAGATCCCACCAAGACCATCTGTCACGATTTCGTCCACATGAGGGGTCAATTGTTGACGCAAATAATCCCGTACAGGAGCTTCATGACCTGAGATAGCAGGGATTTCAGTTACTTCTTTGATTTTAGAAAATAAATCAGTCATAGGTTACCTTCTTTCTGATGCTATTTTATCACTTTTTCTACAAGGATGGTAGCGTTATTATGGAAATCAGACTCTAAAATCGGAGGGAGAGATCCAGCTTAGACCGTTGTCCCTCTGCTTATTTTGTGTTACAATAGGCACTATGAAAGCTAAAAAAATTATTTTGTCTAGTCTGGCTGTAGCAAGTGCAGGAGCCCTTGCGGCCGGTGTTTATAAAATTGCCAAAGATCAAAAGCGTCTTCGTACCCAAGAAGAATTGGTAGCAGAAGTACGGGAGCAAATGGAAGCCATGGGGACGATTGCGACTCTGTATGTGGAACTCTACGAGTCTAGTGAAGAGCGCTTAGTAGGTGGTGTCATTTTTGAAGATGAGCGCCATTACCGCTTTGTCTATGAGGACGGTCTCTTGCATTACGAAGAGGAAAAACTATGATTACACCAAATTCTCTAGAAGAAATTGCTTCATATGTAGAGCAAGATGGCAAGAAAGTGTTTGTCTTTTCAGCCGATTGGTGTGGGGATTGCCGTTACCTCAAACCTTTTTTGCCGGAGATTGAGGCTGAAAATCCCGAATTTACCTTTATCTTGATTGACCGCGATGCCTATATGGATCTGGCGAAAGTCTGGGATGTTTATGGGATCCCAAGTTTGGTGGTTCTGGAAAAGAATAAGGAAATCGGTCGGTTTGTCAATCGGGATCGGAAAACCAAAGCACAGATTACAGCATTCTTAGCAGGATTAAAATAGGAGAAAAACATGATTGTAACATACAACAAAGAACAAGTCGGCGATGTCTTGATGCTGACCTTGAAAAATAGTGGAGAAGCAAAGCTCGCGGTGGAGAGAAAAGGAAAAGTGGCTCGCGTTTACCGTGAGGACAACCAAGAAACCGTTGCCTGGAATATCTTTGATGCCTCATCTTTCTTCGCCATCGAAGGCAAGGGCCAAGTCTTTTTGACAGATGAGCAAGTGGCTCGTTTGAATCAAGAATTGGAAAGAGAAGGCTTCGCAGAACGATTGGTCAACGATCGGGAACCAAAGTTTGTGGTCGGAGAAATCCTTGAAATGGTGGCCCATCCAGATAGTGACCACTTGAATATCTGCCAAGTAGCAGTTGGACCAGATAAGACGGTTCAGATCGTAGCTGGAGCTCCAAATGCGCGAGTGGGTCTCAAGACTATTGTCGCTCTTCCAGGTGCTATGATGCCGGATGGCAGCTTGATTTTCCCAGGGGCCCTTCGTGGTGAAAAAAGTTATGGCATGATGTGCAGTCCGCGTGAATTGCACTTGCCAAATGCTCCTCAAAAACGAGGCATTATTGAATTGGATGACGCAGAAGTAGCAGGGACACCTTTTGATCCTGCTCGTCACTGGCACGAATAAAGAGAAGAATCTAGGATGTTTTGGATCCTAGATTTTTTTGATTTTGGTTTGTCACCTCCATTTTTTAAAATTTTTTCGAATAAATAGATAGGAGGTAAATGATGTATAATAAAGTTATTTTAATCGGTCGCCTGGTGGCGGCCCCAGAATTGCATAAAACCAGCACAGACAAATCTCTTGCCCGAGTGACCGTTGCGGTCAATCGTCGCTACAAGGATCAAAACGGGGAGCGAGAGACTGATTTTGTCAATGTGGTTGTCTGGGGGAAATTGGCAGAAACCATGGCTAGTTATGCCAGCAAAGGGAGCTTGATCTCTTTGGATGGAGAGATTCGGACGCGCCGCTACGAGAAAAATGGCGTCATGCAGTATGTGACAGAGGTCCTCTGTCAAAGTTTTCAATTACTAGAGAGCCGCGCTCAGCGAGCGATGCGTGAAAATGGTGGAACGGGAGATTTAGCCGATATCAT
Source organism: Streptococcus parasanguinis (assembly GCF_023109675.1). GTDB lineage: Bacteria > Bacillota > Bacilli > Lactobacillales > Streptococcaceae > Streptococcus > Streptococcus parasanguinis_I. Next base: position 59,033 of record NZ_JALDUR010000003.1, read on the forward strand.
CTTAGAAGAGGAAGATCTTCCCTTTTAGGATCAAAAAAGAAAGCTGGTTCGTTTATAGACCAGCTTTTTTGATACTTGGTAGGGGTTTCATTCGGGAACTACTCTTTTAAAAATAAATCAAAAATATGCATCTGTACAATAAAAGCCAGCATTTATCTTGAAAAAGTAGTAGAATAAAGTAATATATATTCAAAATTTTCAGAAAAGGAACGGAGTTTGAAGGGGAAAGAAGAAAGAAAAGAACGGTTGAAATGGCTGATAAAACGGGTTTTACTGGTGATTCCAGTGGCCTGCATCCTCTTGTGGATCTATGCCGTTTGTCAAACCAGTAGCATCAAGGATCAGACCAAGATCGGTGTCACCTATATGACCATGAACAATGAGTTCTATAAAAGTATTCATTCGGAAATTAGTCGAATTGCCGATGAGAGAGGGGCTCTTGTATCTGTTCGAGATCCGGAATTGGATGAAAAAAGGCAGAGCCAGCAGATCGATGATTTTTGCGCCCAAAAAGTAAATGTGATTGTGATTAATCCGGTCAAAGGGGATAGTCAGCCCATTTTAAGGGCTCTTAAAAAAGCTAGAAAACAAGGAATTAAGATCATTGCAGTTGATACCCAGCTCAAGCATTTTAAGCCGGATGCCAGCATTGTCTCCGACAACTACCAAGCAGGAGTCTTGATTGCGAAAGAGTTGATGAAACGCTCTTCAAATGCTCGGATCCTTCTCTTGGAGCATAAGGGGACTGTTTCGGCAGATACGCGGATTCAGGGATTTAAGGATACCATCAAAGGACATGGGTCTTATCAGATCATCTCGGAACTAGAAACCAAGGGTCAGACGGAGATCGCCATGCCCGCTGTCCGTAAGTTTTTGCAGTCAGGGGGGAATGTCGATACTCTAGTCGCCTTGAATGACCGTTCAGCTATAGGAGCTTTAGCAGCGATCAAGGAGCAAGGAATCACCCATCCCATTGCGATCTATGGGATTGATGGCTCACCAGATATGAAAGCCTTGCTACACTCGACAGATGATGTCGTAGGAACCGTTGCCCAGTCTCCGTTGAAGATGGGAGATCGCGTGATGGAGGTCATCCAAGATATGGCTGATGGGAAGAGCTACCAAAAAGAAATAACCATTCCGGTTCAAATGATGACAAAGGAAAACATCGATCAATTTGATGTGAATGGGTGGCAGTAATGAGAAAATTTAGAGGTGTGAGATACAGTTTGGCCATCCTGATGGTCGTGAATTTTATCGCTGTGATGCTCAATAGCATCATTTATCTTCAAGCAACCAACTATATCATTGCCCAACGACAAGCTTCTCTATTAGTAGAACGCTTGGAGCGCATTCCCTTTGCGCCCTCGACAACTTTTTGGTTGTCTGCGCTCTTATTTGCTGGGATTGCCTTGATCTCCATGAGTCGTTACCGGCCTCAAACAAGTCGATGGTCTACGTTTGATAAGTGGAACATTCTGGAGATCCTCCTGATGTTGCTCTTGATGTGGGTCCAAAATGTAGCTTATAACGGGCTTATTCTATTGGTTTTTGCGGATATCTTCTATGGTTCCAAAGAGTTGAATACCAAGCGAGACCGCAAGTATTGGTTTGCCTTTATCCTAGTGAGTTTCTTGATGCTTCTTGTGACCAATTCAGACGTCTTTTCGCTTTTCTTTCCGATACCTTCTCTTGATGTCTATATTCATTTTTATCCTGCCTCCATTCGGATTCTGGCCTTTTTCTTGAAGAATTCCCTCTATGCCTTGAATATGGTGCTCTTCATTATTTCGCTTTTGTTCTATATTATGAATGTTCTTGCGGAAAACCACGAAGTGGAAGAAGAGTTGGCCATGGTTTCGAAGGTCAATACGGAGTTGAACAACTATATGGCCTTGTCTGAGAAGATTGCAGAAGATCGGGAGCGCAAGCGGATTGCTCGGGAGATTCACGATACCTTGGGGCATGCGCTAACAGGGATCTCGGCAGGGCTGGATGCTGTCGGAGTCTTGATTGATATCGATCCCAATCGGGCAAAAGAGCAGGTGAAAAGTGTATCAGAAGTGGTTCGGGAAGGAATCCAGGATGTGAGGGGCTCTCTCAACCGCCTCCGTCCAGGTGCCCTTGAGGGACGAACCCTCAAAGATGCTTTGGAAAAGATGATCCGCGAGTACCAGACACTTTCCAACTTGCAGGTTGATTTACATTATGAATGGGTCGATGTCGATATGGATGTCATGATTGAAGATACGATCTTTCGTGTGATCCAAGAGTCTATGACCAATGCGGTTCGCCACGGTCATGCCAGTCGAATGAGCCTTCATTTTTTTGAGAATGAAGAAGAATACCTGATCGAGTTGCAGGACAATGGGGTTGGGTTTGAAACCTTGACCTATGGCTATGGGCTCAAGCAGATGATGGAACGCATTTCCATCCTAGGAGGACAGATTCAATTTGAAAGCCGCGATGGATTTTTCACGCGCATCAGTTTACCGAAATATAAAGAAGGGAGATAGAGATGGTGATAAAAGTAATGGTGGCAGATGACCAGGCCTTGATTCGAGAATCTCTGAAAATTATTTTATCAGCCCACCCCGATATCGAAGTGGTGGCCACGGTGGAAGATGGGAATCACGTCTTGTCGAGCATTCCACAGACACATCCTGACCTGATCTTAATGGATATTCGGATGCCAGGCATGGATGGGGTTTTGGCGACAAAAGAAGTCAAAGAACACTATCCGGATATCAAAATTATTATTTTAACGACCTTTGACGATGATGAATTTATCTATAGTGCGCTCAAGTATGGTGCTTCAGGTTATCTTTTAAAGGGAGCCTCGACAGAGGAACTCTATGAAGCGATTAAGGTGGTGTATCAAGGCGGAGCCATGATCAACCCGAATATCGCCAGTAAAGTCTTTCAAATTTTCTCACAAATGGCCAAAACCAACTTCTCTATTGCTGTGGATGAGGACAATGTCAAGGATTTGAGCACGACGGAATGGCGCATTATCCAAGAGGTCGGCTATGGAGAGTCCAATAAAGAAATTGCGGCCAAACTTTTCTTATCAGAAGGAACCGTGCGCAATTACTTATCAACGATTTTGGCAAAATTAAACCTACGAGATCGAACGCAATTAGCGATCTGGTCAGTCCAAACAGGAGTGACGAGACGTGATTTTTCTAAAGGAAATACAGAATGAAATTGAAGCGAAAGCATCTTTGTTGGGGGATCGGTCTCCTTGTTATGCTCTGTGCGAGCGCGGGTTTTTATTGGTGGAAACAGCAACCGACCGTACTCCATATCGGCGTTTATGCAGGTTCTAGCTGGGATGTGCCGACCAGTCAACGTTCCCATGCCTTGGATCGTGCGATTCAAAAATTTGAAAAGTCCCATCCCCACGTTCGTGTAGAGTATGAAAACGGGATTCCGCAGTCAGATTATTCAGACTGGCTCTCTGAAAAGATTGTCTCAGGAAAGACGCCGGATGTGTTTATGGTCTCTGAGCAAGATCTTTCCTTATTAGCAGCGCGGGGCGTATTAGAAAAGTTAAACGGCTATATGGATCGAAAAGATCAAGCTGCCTTTTATCCCGTTGCCTTTGAATCGGGTGTCTATCAGGGGCAAACCTATGCCTTACCTTATGAAAGCAATCCAATTTTGATGTGTGTCAATAAAGATCTCTTGGATAAAGAAGGTATCGCGGTTCCCAAAGAAGGCTGGACCCTTGAAGAGTTCTATACGATTTGCAAGAAACTAACCAAAGATACCAATGGGGATGGGCAATTGGACCAATTTGGGAGTACAGAATACACCTGGAAAGAAGCCTTGGCGGCAAATGGAGGTCATCTCTTCCAAGGCGGCATGCTCAAGCTGACAGCTCCAGAAGTGAAAGAGTCTTTGACTTTTCTGCAAAAATTGGAAGATCTAAATAAAAATTACAAGGTGAGCTCTAAAGATTTTGACCAGGGGAAAGTTGCCTTCTATCCCATGACCTTGGCCCAATATCGGACCTATAAACCTTATCCCTACCACGTTTCAAAATATTCAAACTTCACCTGGACCTGTATCCCGATGCCTGCTAAGTCAAAAACGACCAAGGCAACCTTAGTCACGACGACTTCTTTTGCTATGTCAGCTCGGAGTTCTCATTCCAAGTTGGCTTGGGAATTGATGCAACTCTTAACAGAGGATCCCGAAATTCAACAAACCCTCTTTGCCCAATCCCAGGGGATCTCTGTCATGCCACAGGTAGTCAAGAGTCGCTCTAGTAAAGACCTTTTGCAGGTAGATGATTTTGGGACGGATTCCTTGACCAATCAGACCTTGAACCGCATCATGGAACAAGCTGTTGAAAGTAGTCCTAAAAATGTCTCAAAAGAGGTGTTAGAAAAGTTAGATTACTTGATTGGCAATGCCTTGCGCGATCAAGATGTTGAGAACCGCTTGCCTCAAATTCAGAGGGAGATTGAAAGTAGTCTACAGGTAGGAGTTTAGAGTAAAATAAGATGGCATTTTGTCAAGTGACAGATGTCATTTTTTTATTGCTAAATGTCATATTGGGAATGTGACATTTGACAATATAAAAACGCTTTCAAATTGTCTACAATAGAGTCAAATAAAGGAGGCGTAGAAAAATGAAATACCTCGTTTTGGTCAGTCATGGCGGACTGGCAGAAGGTCTAAAAACATCACTAGCCATGTTTGCTGGTGACAAGTTGGATCAGGTCATCGCAGTTGGACTCAAAGAAGGAAAATCAGTTGATGACTTCGCAGTTGATTTCAGAGAGAGCATTTCAGGATTGACAGCTGATGATTCTGTTTTGGTCTTGGCAGATATCGTAGGTGGTAGTCCATTAACCACTGCAGCCACGGTTCTAGAAGAAGCTGGAAAGCTCGATGGAGCCTTGATCCTTGGTGGGATGAACCTCACCATGGCCTTGACAGCAGTTGTGATGAAAGATGTGCTCGATGGAGACGATTTGTCAGCCACCATCTTATCAGAAGCACGATCTGCACTACAGCCTTTTGAAGTTTCAGCCACTAGTGCTGAAGAAGATGATGACGATATTTAATAGGGAGGTACCTTATGGTAGTAACATTTGTACGGATTGATGACCGCATGATTCACGGTCAAACAGTCACACGCTGGGCAAAGGAAAAACCATGTGATGGTTTGATTGCCGTAAATGATGCAGCAGCATCAAACAAGGTTTTGATCCAAGCTTACAAAGGCGCATCAGACAAGAAAACCTTTGTATGGACAAAGGAAGCCTTTAAAGAAAAATCAGCAAAAGTAACAGAATCAGATAGTCGTTACTTCTTGATCACCAAAAATCCAATCGATATGAAGGAAATTTTGGTCGACCAAGGGTTTGTCCCAGGTGATGTCAAAGAAATCATTGTTGGCCCTGCAAATGATCGTCCTGGAGCTGTGAAATTGGGAAATAACCAATCCATCACTCAGGAAGAAGCAGAAGCCTTCCAAGCCATTCAAGCAGCAGGCTACAAGGTGAAATTCCAATTGTTGCCAGATGTTTCCATCGGTTATTGGGATGATTTCAAATCAAAATTTGGTTTTTAAAACTAACAGTCCTATCTGTTAGGTAAATAAATTTACAAACAAAAGGAGCGTTTGTTATGACAATTTCATGGATTCAAGCAATCTTGCTTGGTATTTTCGCCAGCTTGTCTTCAATGCCTGGTATGGGGGGTTCCAGTATCGGGAACTATACACTCGGTCGTCCTTTGATCGGTGGGTTGATTTCAGGTTTAATTCTTGGAGATGTGACAACCGGTATTATGGTCGGGGTTGCCCTTCAAGTCGTTTATATCGCCTTGGTAACACCTGGTGGTACCGTATCTGCCGATGTGCGTGCCATCTCTTACATCGGTGTTCCTCTTGCTATCTTGTTTGTGCATGCCAATAACATCACAGATGAAGCAGGAATCGCCGCAGCTGCAGCTCCAATCGGTGCAGCCGTTGGGACAATCGGTACAGTTCTTTTCTACGGTACCGCTACTATGAACTTGGTATGGCAACACATTGGTTGGAAAGCCGTTGAAGAAGGAAACTTCAAAAAACTCTACGCAGTTGACTGGGTTTACCCTTGGATCTCTCATTTCCTCTTCTCTTTCCTTCCAACAATGATTATCACCAAATACGGTGAAAACATGGTTGATTTGATGAAACAATACCTTCCTATGGATGGTTACTGGATGAAAGCCCTCTTTACAGTCGGTGCTCTTCTCCCATGTGTCGGTATTGCCATCTTGTTGAAACAAATTGTTACAGAAGCAACTGACTTCATTCCATTCTTTGTTGGATTTACCTTGGCGAAATCTCTCGGATTGAACTTGGTATCCAGTGCCGTTGTTTCATTAATCTTTGCAGTAATCTACTATGAACTTGAAGTGATCAAATCGATGAAAGCTGCTCCAGCCGGAGTGGTGGACCAAGACGATGATGAGGAGGATATTTAAAATGGCTGATAGAAAGAAAATTTCAAAGAAAACATTAGCAAAAGCATTCCATCATTGGTATTATGGTCATTTGACTTGTTTCTCTCAAGAACATATGCAAACCTTCGGGTACTTGACTTCTATGCTTCCAATCGTAGAAGAAATGTATGACACAAAAGAAGAACAAAAGGATGCTATGCAAACCTATACGGCCTTCTTCAACACTGAACCACAACTTGGATCTCTTGTTGTAGGGATCACAGCTGGTTTGGAAGAAGCGCGTGCAAACGGAGATGCAGTGGATGGCGAAACCATCAACGGTATGCGTGCCGGTTTGATGGGACCAATCGCTGGTATTGGTGACTCATTGGTCGTTGGTACCTTGATTCCAGTTCTCTTGGGGATTGCCCTTGGCCTTTCTAAAGGTGGTAACGTCGCTGGTGCCCTCTTCTACATCGTCGTATGGAACCTCTTAGTCTACTTTGGTATGCGCTTTGCCTTCTTCAAAGGTTACCAATTAGGGGATAAAGCCGTTGAATTCCTTGTAGGACCAAAAGGACAAGCTCTTCGTAAAGCGATCAGCGTTGTCGGTGGTATGGTTATCGGTGCCGTAGCAGCTACTTGGGTATCTGTTACAACAGCCCTTCAATTCAAGAATTCTGAAGGAAAAGTCTTCTTGAACATCCAAGAAAAGATCGATGGTGTTTATCCAGGTCTCTTGACAGCAGCCTTCATCACCCTTTGCTGGTGGTTGATGTCTAAGAAAAAAATTTCACCAAACAAAGTTATGTTACTTCTCGTTGTAGTTGCTTTGATCGGTGTTGCCCTTGGTATCTTCGACCCACATCTTAAATACTAAGGAAAAGAAAAAACGAATTTGCTAGTAGGAGTTTTTGAGAATGAAGTGAATTGACCTCCTTTACTTGCACTTCATTCTCAATTTTTATCAGGAGGAATCCCATGGTTACAAAACAAGAACTTGTCAATGGATATGAAACAGAAATCAAGTACCAACGCCACATGCTTGAAAACCTTGGTCGTTGGTTCAGCTTACTCTTTATCATTGCCAGTATTGGTGTGGTATTGATCTATCTCTTTCACAAAAGTTTCCTCCCACTCTTGATCCTCGGGATTTTACTAGCCTTGGTTGGAATTTTAGGCATGATTGTTTTTGGATATGGCATCTACCGCGGGCGGATCAATCTTCAAAAAGTGATCGACGATTTCAATCAAAAATTGACAATTTTAAATTGATATTTTAGAAACATCTCATCTATTTTTGAGGTGTTTTTTTCTTGACTATTTCTGACCAAGTGATACAATAGAAACATAAGTTAGCACTTACGTATAGAGAGTGCTAAAAACACGTATGGAGGAATGAACATGTTAAAACCATTAGGAGACCGTGTGGTCTTAAAAGTAGAAGAAAAAGAACAGACTGTTGGAGGTTTTGTCCTCGCCGGTGCGAGCAAGGCTGATACAAAAACAGCTGAAGTAGTGGCCGTTGGTGAAGGTGTGCGTACCCTAAGTGGCGAACTCATCGCCCCAGCTGTAAAAGCAGGAGATCACGTTTTGGTTGAAAGCCATGCAGGAATTGAAGTGAAAGATGGGGAAGAAACCTACACCATCGTTGGAACAGCGAACATTCTTGCAATTGTAGAGTAAGAGAAGAAAGAGGTAAGAGAAATGGCAAAAGATATTAAATTTTCATCTGATGCACGTTCTGCAATGGTCCGTGGTGTCGATGTCTTAGCAGATACAGTGAAAGTTACGTTGGGCCCTAAAGGTCGCAATGTGGTTCTTGAAAAATCATTTGGTTCACCCTTGATCACAAATGACGGGGTGACCATCGCAAAAGAAATCGAATTGGAAGACCATTTTGAAAATATGGGTGCTAAATTGGTGTCAGAAGTGGCTTCTAAGACCAATGATATCGCAGGTGACGGTACAACGACCGCAACGGTTTTGACTCAAGCCATCGTCCGTGAAGGGATCAAAAACGTCACTGCAGGTGCTAACCCAATTGGCATACGTCGTGGGATTGAGACCGCTGTTGCAACAGCAGTAGAAGCTTTGAAAAACAATGCGATCCCAGTATCGAGCAAGGAAGCGATTGCTCAAGTAGCTGCTGTGTCTTCTCGTTCTGAAAAAGTTGGTGAGTACATCTCTGAAGCCATGGAAAAAGTTGGCAAAGATGGGGTTATCACGATTGAAGAATCTCGTGGAATGGAGACAGAACTGGAAGTCGTTGAAGGAATGCAGTTTGACCGTGGTTACCTTTCACAATACATGGTCACTGATAATGAAAAAATGGTAGCAGACCTTGAAAATCCATACATTTTGATCACTGACAAGAAGATTTCAAATATCCAAGAAATCTTGCCATTGTTGGAAAGCATTCTTCAAAGCAACCGTCCACTCTTGATCATCGCTGATGATGTCGATGGCGAAGCTCTTCCAACACTTGTCTTGAACAAGATCCGCGGTACCTTTAATGTCGTAGCTGTCAAGGCACCAGGATTTGGAGATCGCCGCAAAGCCATGTTAGAAGACATTGCCATCTTGACAGGTGGTACAGTCATTACAGACGATCTTGGTTTGGAATTGAAAGATGCAACCATTGAAGCACTTGGTCAAGCAGCTAAAGTTTCAGTCGATAAAGACAGTACTGTCATTGTCGAAGGTTCTGGTAACCCAGAAGCGATCGCTAACCGTGTCGCTGTTATCAAGTCACAAATCGAAACCACAACCTCTGAGTTTGACCGTGAAAAATTACAAGAACGTTTGGCTAAATTGTCTGGTGGTGTTGCCGTAATCAAGGTCGGTGCTGCAACAGAAACAGAATTGAAAGAAATGAAACTTCGTATCGAAGATGCCCTTAATGCGACTCGCGCAGCCGTTGAAGAAGGGATCGTTGCCGGAGGTGGTACAGCCCTTGTCAATGTCATCTCTGCGGTCGCAGCCCTTGAATTAGAAGGAGATGAAGCGACCGGACGCAATATCGTTCTTCGTGCTTTGGAAGAACCGGTGCGCCAAATTGCCCACAATGCCGGTTACGAAGGATCTATTGTGATTGATCGCTTGAAAAATGCCGAAGTCGGAACAGGTTTCAATGCCGCAACAGGTGAATGGGTGAATATGATTGATGCAGGAATCATCGACCCTGTCAAAGTGAGCCGTTCAGCCCTTCAAAACGCCGCTTCCGTAGCGAGTCTGATCTTGACGACCGAAGCAGTCGTAGCCAACAAATCAGAACCAGCAGCCCCAGCAGGACCAGGAATGGATCCAAGCATGATGGGCGGGATGATGTAACCTGATACCAATGATTGGTGCTAAAGCACCGAATCATTGGACGGTAGCCGCTATGTTGCGGCCTACCTAATCATCTTACTAGCTTAAGGGGAGTGGAAGATTCTTTCTAATCTTCGCGACCAATCATAGGGTGAGCTGAATGACGCAGTAGCTGATTGTGCTCTCCCTTCGCTTCTTAAGCTCGGAAGAGCTCTAATCAGCCTTGCGGGGGCGAGACAACGAACGAGTTTTTATAAAAACTCATTCTGTCTCGCTCCCTTTTTATCGTGCTTTGGGATTTTCATTTGTTATGGAATAATATTTTTATTTTAAATTTTGTAACAGAAATGATAAATACTAGTTAAAGAGGACTTGCGTAGATGCTTGGGAATCAAGCGTTTGTTGTGTTTTCAGGCGGAGGAATATTTGCCAACAAATTGCAATACAAATTAACTGATTTTGTAATAATTCTAGTGTATACTATTAAGAGTAGATCACAGGTCTACATTGTTGCAAGGGGAGAACTTCCCACATACATGTCTATTGACAATAAAACTTGATCGTAATATCGCTGTTAGTAAAATGAGAGTTTGAACATAGTGTAGATTTTATCGACCTTTTTCATATTAAAAAATATTTTTCAAATTCCCCTTGCGCAAGCTCTTCCGGATTCCTCCGGGAGAGTTTTTTCTTGTTAAGGAGAAAAAGATAGAATGCCTTTTGAGTCTACTTTGAAAGAGTGGCTCAGCAGCTATTATTTATGGTAAAATAGAACATATTCGTCGAGGGGAAGGAGTGAAGACTTTGTTGAAGATTTTTGTGTTAGAAGATGAGTGGATCCAGCAATCACGAATCGAATCGGTCTTGCAGGAACTTATCGCTCAGAAGTCCTTGCAATGCAAAGCGCCAGAAGTGTTTGGGAAATCAAGCCAGTTGCTAGATGCTATCACAGAGAGAGGCGCTCATCACCTATTCTTTTTAGATATCGAGATTAAAGGTGAGGAGAAAAAAGGTCTGGAGATTGCAAAAGATATTCGTAAGAAAGACCCCCATGCGACCATTGTCTTTGTCACCACTCACTCTGAATTCATGCCCATTACCTTTCAGTACAAAGTAGCCGCCTTGGATTTTATCGATAAAACGCTGGGTGAGGAAGAGTTCAGAGAGAGAATCAGCTCAGCCATCGATTATACCTTGGAGCAAGCTGGGACCACGATTGCACAAGATGCTTTTACATTTGAGAGTGCGATGGCGCGTGTACAAGTTCCCTTTAATAAGATTTTGTATGTTGAAACGTCTCCAACTATTCACAAGGTCATTTTACACACCCAGGATGAGCGCTTGGAATTTTACGCTAGTATTGCCGATATCGAAAAAGCAGATCCCCGCTTGTATCGGTGCCACCGCTCCTTTGTGGTGAATCCACAAAATATTACGAAGATTGATAAGGAAGCCAAGAAAGCTTTTTTTGAAAATGGGGACAATTGCTTGATCTCACGGACCAAGTATAGAGGCTTACTGGAAGCTTTGAAAAAATAGAAGGGAGAAGGAATTGCTGTTAGATATTCTAATGTCTTACCTAAAGTTCTTCGTCAGCATGCTGATCTATCGTCATATCAGTAGACAAGAGTTCGCTTGGCGCTGGCTCTTTTTGTGCCCTTTCTTCTTTGCAGTCGTCTTTACCCTTGTGCCACCGGTAGGCTTTTTTGGCTATTTCTTAGTATTTATTGCCTATAGTTTCTATCGAAATCGTAACATACGACACCTCTTGAACATTTTTTATGGGCTCTACCCGGTTGTCGTGGAGAGTCTCATTGGGCGTCTCTTAGCCTTTTATGTCTTTCCGATGCTAGGGATTGTACTTGTTCGTGAGGCATCTGTCAGCTGGTATGATGCTCTACTTGAATTGCTGGTCTTTCCTGTTTATATAGGAATCACTAAATTGTTAAAACTAGATTTTACAGATCTAAAAGTAGGCTTTCAACGGCAGTATTTTAATCGTTTCTTACTCCCAATGGATCTTTCCATGTTTGTGTATTTGCTCAGTGTTGTAGGTCTGGTGGTTTTTGAGGATATTATTCCGCATGCAGATGCTTTGCGGAAACAGTTAAATAGTATTTATTTGATTTTGTTTTTTGTGATGCTCTTGTATTTCAATGCAGTGTCCAAAGAACGATTGAAACAAGAGATTCTGGAACAAAAAGATAGGCAACTGCAGGAGTTAGCCACCTATAGCCAACACGTCGAAATGCTCTACGGGGAGATTCGTGCCTTTCGTCATGATTACCTGAATATTTTAACCAGTCTCAAATTAAGTATTGAGCACGAAGACCTCAATGCGATCAGGGAAGTCTATGAGAATGTTCTCCGAGAGAGTGGCCAACAATTTTACGATAGCAAGTTTGATATTGCCAAACTCAGTCACATCGAAAATCCAGCTGTAAAAAGTGTTCTGTCCGCAAAATTGTTGGAAGCTCAAAATAAAGGGATTGGGATCTCTGTCGAGATCGATGAACCTGTTCGTGATCTATTCATCGAGGTTTTAGATTTCATCACCTTCTTATCCATCCTTTGTGACAATGCTATTGAAGCGAGTCTTGAATCAGATGACCCACAGCTGACTCTTGTCATGCTCCAGGAGGAAAACTCCCTCACCTTAATAGTTGAAAATAGTACAAAAGCTGAAAAAATAGATCTGGCGAGAATTTTTGAAAAGGACTACTCAAGTAAAGGAGATGGCCGCGGTCTTGGCTTGTACAAGATCCAACAATTACTGGAAAAATATCCCAAAACGACAGTGTCTACCAAGAGTTCAAACTACCGATTTACTCAGAGCTTGACCTTTTGGAAGGAATAATGGAAGAGAGAGTGGGACAGAAATCGGTCATTCGTTAGAATTCGATTTCGTCGTCCCACCTCCGCTCAGTTGAGTAGGGCTGTAAAAGCTGATGAAATCAGCGTAGTAGAGCCCACTCAACCACTGCGTCTTGCTCGACAACCCAAAAATAATTGAGAGGCTAGGACTTTTGTCCCAGCCTCTTTTTTGACCATTCACGACGATTTTTTGACCGATTCTGACAGAGAGCTTCCAAGGTTTTCCCCTTGAAGTATAATGGACACAAGATCAATAAGAAAAGAGGGATCGTATGTTTCAGGTAGCATCTATTACAAAATCATTTAAGGAGAAAGCTGTATTAAAGGGGGTGTCTTTTTCGATAGAAGAAGGCGACAAAATTGCCTTGCTGGGAAATAATGGAGCAGGTAAAAGCACCCTGTTCAACATTATCGCTGGGCAGCTCCAGGCTAATTCGGGGACGATAAAGACTTCGCTTGATTTTCAAAGGGAAATTGGGATGATGCCTCAGGGAGATCTGCTTATCGAGGATCTAACCCTTGCTGAATTCGTTGAATTAAAAAGCCGGATGAATCAGCTGAAGCAGGCTGATATCAATGGACTCTTAGAGATGGTCGAATTAAGAGAATCAAGAGAGCAGATGGTGGGAAGTCTTTCCGGTGGTCAAAAGAGACGCTTGTCCTTGTTGTTAACCATTTTGAATCATCCAAAGTTGATTTTTTTAGATGAGCCAACGACTGGCATGGACTTGGAAGCAGTGGATAATTTTTGGAAATTGCTGGAGCAGCAAGAATTTACATCTGTTGTGGTGACCCATGATTTTAACCAAATTGATGCCTTTTTTACAAAAGTATTGATTTTAAAAGATGGTCGAATTGCTGCAACAAAGGCTGTTGAGGATATTCACCAGGCTGGTCAAACCATTGAGCAGTATTTCCGAGAAGAGATGAATAAAGGAGGGGAACAAGCATGAAAAAGATTCAATTAAAACAAGTTTTACGAAATAAGCGCTTTGTATTATTCACCATTATTTTACCCATAGGGTGGTATATCTTCTTTTATCAGCTTCAAAAAGGGGTTTCGCCAAGTATTTTATTAGGTATTGCCGTATTTATCGGGGTCATTGGCAATAGCCTTGCAACCTTTAGTAAGCGGATCGCCTCAGATATCGGGTTTTATTCTTTTGAATCCCACTTTACAAGCTATAGTGTCAAGAACTATTTATGGGATCAAAGCATCGTACAACTGATTCTGAACAGCTTGATCTTTTTAGCGGTGCTAGTAGTTGCTGTCCTAGGTTTTCACTTTCCAGTGACGACTAGCCTGTTGGTACAATTTTTCCTCTTATCCTTGATGGGGATCTACTTTAGTGTGATTGGCTTTGTACTTGGGGTGAGGGTAGATGCCAAGACGATTGATACCATTGGCTTTCCAGTTATTATTTTAGCAGCCATGACCATTATTCCCTTTGATACGCTTGGCGCAAGTGGAGGATTTATGGACTTAGTTGGCAAGCTACAACGGGCTTTCCCAGGCTATTATTATACAAAGGTGATCCAAGATTTGACGGAGAAACAAACGATCGATCCTACCCAATTAGCGCTCTTTGTTGCCGTATTTGGATTGAATTTGCTATTTTTCTATCTGCTCGTACCCAAAGGAAAAATGGGGAACTAAGAGCAGTTAAAAAGAGGTTGGGACAAAAGTCCTAGCCTCTCAATTGTTTTTGGATTGTCGAGCAAGACGCAGTGGTTGAGTGGGCTCTACTACGCTGATTTCATCAGCTTTTACAGCCCTACTCAACTGTGCGGAGGTGGGACGACGAAATCGAATTCTAACGAATTACCGATTTCTGTCCCACTCTCTTTTCTTTGCTATAAAACGGTTATTCGGTATTCGTCCGTCAAGTACTTGGAAAGATCTTGCCAATCTTCTTCCTTAAATTTACAAAGATTGACGAAGAGTTTTACGGTATGGTGCTCTGTGTTAATGATGACATTCGATTTTGAGAGATTTTCTAGTGCTGTATTGTCCCTCAGTTGAAATTCGATGAAATAACTCTTACTATTTTGGTGATCGGGGTCACTAACATCGACCTCTTTATAAGCTGCAGTTACCAAATCTTCCTTGGGAATAAAGATATCTTTTGTCAGAATCACTCCCTGATAAGCATGGATCCCATCAGAAGTCAGTTCAAAGGCGATCTGACGATTAGTCAGCCTTTTGATCCCAGCAATGGTTGCATAGACCGCAATTAACAATAAAAGGATCTGAATGAGAGTGATAAAAGTGATTTTTGGAAAACCCTCAAAACCTAGGACCGATAAAAAAGCTAAGTGGATAAAGAGCGCACAGGCAAAAGCCAGAGAGCCATATCCGACATATTTTGAATAATAGATTTTCATTTTGGACTCCTTACATTTAAGATGCAACGAAAACTTGGAATTTCAAGTACCCTTATCATAGCGGATTCTATGAAGAGCTGTCAAATGTTTGCTAGGGTTCAAAGGTGCTTTTTTATTTTAAATGGAATAACAATGATGCAGGATATTCTATCTTCGTACGCTACATTATAGTGTATAAAAATATGAGCCAAATACTTTTGAGACAAGCAAAAAAGCCTTGGTTTTCAAGGCTTTTTGTGCATAAAAAAATGCCCCCTACATGAATTTGTAAGAACTTTTCATATTGAAAATAAACAAAAATGTTGAAATATAGCTGATTTTAGGGAAATACTTTTAGGTATTTTCAATGTCAGGATTTAAAAATGGGGCAAAAGTGGGGCAAAAACAAATTAACGAAAAAAATATCGAGTTCGTGCATCAAGTAAATGATAAATTGCAAGAATAAGTGCAACATTTACTCGAACTCATCCTCTAGAGCTTCACTAGCAGTTCTGTAAGCTAAACATTTTCGTGGTCGGTGATTGATATCATATAAAGCCTTGGTTCCCAAAGCTTTTTTATGTTATAAACTCATTAAAAGAACCCCCAGTTAGATTTGGAATATTTTTTATTCTGTGTCACATAAAAATAAATAAAATGAATGGCTATAGCTAGAGTAAAAATGGTTGCAATACTCAACACTGTTATAGGATTAGAAGCGAAAAGCAAAGAGAGAATCAAGGCAGCCAGATAGAGTGTCGCTTGAGCACAGTAGTAACTTCTCGGATAGCGAAGATAGTTTTTGTTATAGGGCCCATTTGCTAGGACAGCAGCTTGGAAGAGGCCAATTCCGATATAAAAGAAGCTGATTGCAACGAGAAGATTAGCCTCGGGATTCAGGAGATAACCCATCGAAACTGTCATCAACATAAGCCCGATGAAAATAGGATAGTGACTATAAATTACAAATAATCCCTTTTGACTAGATCCTTCATCAATAGCATGGTCAAATTCGCCAAAATAAAACAAGAACAGGGAAAGCATGATAACGAAATTGAGAACCGAATAAATCGAGAAATTCTCGACTGTAAAGAAGCTAGCTAGCCCAACAACCATCTCTCCAAACGTAATAATCACAAGAAGGGAGACGCGCTCGATTAAATGGGGAAGATTTACCTGGAAATGCTCATCTTTAGTAATCAAGAAAATTGGCACAATAAATGTTAGCAGAATACTAGCAATAAAGATATAGACTCCAACGTAAATAGGAAAAAGAGCTGCCAGATAGACTCCTAAACTTCCTAGACCTGTTAACCATAGAAAACCTTTGATACTTTCCCGATCAGTATTATCGGTTGATTTTCTAAAAAATTCAACCAAATATTGAAAAAATAAGGTAAGGGTCAATGTACCAACAGCCCAACAGGTATAATAGAACCATTGTTGCCAATTGTATCCAATCATATTGGACATAAAGAGCATAAGTCCCATGTTGATAAACATGATTACCATGTTAAATAACGAGTTTGTTCCATAGCGATTGGTATAAATGGTTTGAATCATCCAGGAATTGATGATAACCATGACAGAGATGAAGAAATCAAGTAAAGAATCCCAAGCCACAACACCGCTATGAAGAGGGTGAATTAAAGCAGTTGCTTTTGAAATTGCAAAAACAAACACTAGGTCATAAAATAGTTCTGAAAATTCTACACGTTTATGCTTAATAAGAGTTGTCATATTAATACCTTTCTACTTTAGAAATACAATACATTATAACAGAAAATGGTAATGAGAGAAAAGGATATGCTTAAATAATTTCATGTGGCGCGAATTGTCAAAATCTTGGAGCACATTTACCTCATGTACCAGCTTACAGGCGGAGTGTTTGATGATTGGTAATGAAGTACGTGTATTCTGAGGCAAAAGATTTCGAGACTCCATTACGTAACTCCCATCTATAAATAAAAAATGATAGTTTCATCATAGCAAATCTAAAGAAACACACTAAAAAGCAACCCTGATGGGTTGCTTAAAATCCTATTAAAAATTAACTGTGTCAGGATCATCCTGAGTTTTGATGCCTTGAATCTTATCCAAGACTGCCATATCTTCCTCTGATAAGTCGAAGCCGAAGATATCCAAGTTAGCTTTTATATTTTTAGGTGTCACAGACTTAGGTAGTGGCAAGAAACCTTTTTGAAGGCTCCAACGCAGAGCAACTTGTGCCACAGATTTACCGTTACGTTCAGCCACTGCTTCAACATCTTCATTTGCAAAAATGCTACCTGTACCTAGTGGACTATAGGCTTCAAGAAGGATATCGCGCTCTTGGCAATAGGCAACTAAGTCTTCTTGGTCACAACCTGGAGCCAAGAGGATTTGATTGACATGTGGAACAATTTTAGCTGTTTCAAAAAGAGCTTCTAGGTGATGTTGCATAAAGTTTGACACACCGATAGCACGCACCTTACCTTCTTTGTAGGCTTCTTCCATAGCCTTCCATGCACCCGCATTGCCAGCCTTCCAAGCATCATTCTCACGAAGCGCCTTTGGATTAGGCCAATGGATAAGCAAAAGATCCAAATAATCCACACCAAGTCTTTCGAGAGACTCATCGATAGAAGTCTTAGCCAACTCGTAATCGTGCTTATCATTCCAAAGTTTGGTAGTTAGGAAAATATCCTCACGTGCCAAATCACTATCAGCAATCGCCTTACCTACAGAAACCTCGTTACCGTAAATTTGTGCGGTATCAATATGTGTGTAACCCGCCTTAAGTGCGAAGCTAACGCTGTTATAGGCTTCTTCGCCTTCAGCAATTTGCCAAGTTCCAAAACCAATTTTAGGAATAGCAACCCCATTTGCAAGTGTATATGTTTCCACGATTTTCACCTTTTCTTTTTTTTAATAGTACTATCTTAAAAAAGATAAGGCAAAAATGCAAAGATTTGCTACGGCTATTATTATGAATAGTTCCTTACTTCTTTTTCCGCTGTTCGTAACAGCTTTTGGAGATATTATTACTTGGGAAGAGAATGAATTTGTAAGAACTTTTCATATTGAAAATAAACAAAAATATTGAAATATAGCTGATTTTAGGAAATACTTTTAGGTATTTTCAATGTCAGGATTTAAAAATGGGGCAAAAGTGGGGAAAAACGAATGACTCGCATTTGGTTTGAAAATCTATAATACCTAATGATTATGCTATACTAGATATATAGTTTTGTTATAAATAAATGTCAGTGCGAGATCAAATTGGAGAATAAAATGGAAAAACAAATTTCTACGTAGAATGGAATGCGAAAAAGTGATAATTAAAGAGACGAAAAAGCTGAGAATATGATTTCCCAGCTTTTTTGAATGCGATAGAAATAGCAACTAGACTATTTACGAAAGGCCTCAATAATGTAGGTGAAGCCAGTAACTAAAAATGAAAAGGCAATGACATAAACGACAAAGACACCTGTAGCCACTGGATTGAACAGAATCACTAGACCTAGTAAAAATTCAAGCAAGGCTACCCACGTGATATTGCTACCCATAATAGGGAAAATCAATCCTAGACGATTGCCTTTAAAGAAAGCAATAATGGCTTCTACAATTAACCAAATTCCTACAATGGTCGGAATGACGACCGGCAGGGTCACAAAGCCATAAGCAACGAGGTAAAGAGCTAAGAGAAGACTAACAAATCCTTGGAAAAGATAAACAGGTGAGCGAAGCTCTTTTGGTGCAGAGAAATAGCCTAAAATAGCTGCTATAGAAGAAACCAGTAAACCAAATGAAATCCACCAGCTGTAAGCAACAAGATTAGCTACTGGGTTTGTAAATAGGAAAAGTCCTAAAAGGACAAAAACAACTCCTGCAAGGAATAGCAGTAAACGATTAGAAAATTTCATTTCAATACCCCCTATATAGTATAGTTTGCTAATAAAACTATTATACTTATTTTTATAGAAAATGTCAATAAAATAAATAAACAATTTGGAAGTTTCAGTCTGACTTACAAAAAGAAAAGGAGTTTTCACTCCTTTTCACAGATTGAAGACAAAGTCCTTATAAAAGTGTCTTCTAAAGATTTTAACTTCAATCTGAAGCGAGGTTATCCTCGCTTTTTCTATTTATCAAACAATTCCTTATTTTCAATTAAGAGTTCTAGTGGAGATTTATCCCTTGCTTCAATAAAACCAGGTTCATATTGGTTATGAAGTGTTCTTTTCTGAGAAGTTGGATCAATATACAACTCATCTCCATCTTCTGTGTATAGTTGGTTGCCTCTTGTTAAGTAAAGTAAATCCTCTAAGTACTGTCCATCAGTTTCTAGAAAATCTTCGATGTATTTGACAGCTTTTAAAATCTCACTTACTTTATCAGAGTATTCATTAGATTCAAGAACACTCTTTTCTAACTCAATCTCTTTACTAGTTCCAAATAGTTGGGTTGGAGTTGCATTAAAATATTCTGCTATCTTATCCAAATTTGCAAAGGTAGGATAGCTTTTTTGTTTTTCGTAATCAGAGATGTCTGGAAAGATTGCTCATAAAAAAATGTGGGGCAAATGATGGGGCAAATCAGTTATAGACAAGCAAAAAAGCCTTATAAATCAAGGCTTTTTCCTGTTGAATTAGATGCCCCCTGCATGGATTTGGAAAGGATTTTCATATTGAGAGTAATTAAAAATATTGAAATATAAGTGATTTTAGGGAAGTACTTTTAGGTATTTCCAATGTCATGATTTAAAAATGGGGCAAAAACGAATGACTCTCATTTGGTTTGAAAACCTATAATATCTAATGATTATGCTATACTAGAAATATAGTGTTGTTATCAATAAATATCAGTGCGAGACTAATCGGAGGATAAAATGGAAAAACAAATTAATGAAAAAATTATCGAAATGGATAGGGAATATCCCTTTTTATTTTGCTTTAAATCAGATTTTTGGATGGAATAGTAGATGATAAGACAAAATATCTTTGAACATACAAAAAGACAAACGCCAAAAATGACGTCTGTCTACGTTCTGAGGTAGCCTTTAGGCTCCCTTTTTTCTTAGAAAATACCGATGAGTAATTGCATGCCAAGACTAGTCAGGATGATAGCAATCCAGCAAAGGGCTCCAAGAAGAATGGATTTTCCACTGGATTTGATCATAGCAACGAGGTTAGTTTTGAGACCAATAGCACTCATAGCCATGATGATGAGGAATTTGGAGAGCTGTTTGAGAGGTGAAAAGAAGCTATTGCTAACACCAAAAGAAGTAAGGACGGTAGTTAGCAGAGAAGCTAGGATGAAGTAGAGAATGAAAACGGGGAAGATTTTTTTAAGCTTTACTCCTTGGTTGTTGTCTTGTTGACGGCTTTGCCAATAGGAAAGGAAGAGAGTAATAGGGATAATAGCTAAGGTACGAGTCAGTTTGACAATGGTTGCAGATTCTAGAGTATTGGTATGATACAGACTATCCCAGGCGCTAGCTGTGGCTGTTACAGAGGAAGTATCGTTGACCGCAGTACCCGCAAAGAGAGCAAAACCTTCGTTGGAGAGATGGAGCCAAGAACCTAGAGTTGGAAAGATAAGAGCTGCCAAGACATTGAAGAAAAAGATAACAGAAATGGCTTGGGCTACTTCTTTTTCCTTGGCGTGAATAACAGGAGCAGTCGCTGCAATGGCAGAACCGCCACAGATAGAAGAGCCTACCCCAATCAAGGTAGCTAGCTTTGTATCCATGTTAAAAAATCGTTGGAAAAAGAAAGCAATAATTAAAGCGATAGAAATAGTCGAAAGGATGACAGGAAGGGAAGATTTTCCAACTGCGAAAACTTGAGAGATATTGAGTCCAAAACCAAGTAAGATAACAGCATACTGAAGCAATTTTTTGGAGCTATAAGTCAAACCAGCATCCAGTTGTTTATAGGGAGTGAGAAAGGGGTAGAGAATCATTCCGATAAAAATGGCGAAAACAGGTGCTCCCACAACAGGCAGAAAGCCTCCTAAAACCCAAGAGATGATAGAAATGATCAGACAGGCTAACAGTCCTGCCCAATTTTTTGATAGAAATGACATAAAAACCTCCGAAAATAAATACCCCTTATTATAATCTTATTTATCAGAAAAGTAAAATAGAAAATAGAAAGTAGGAATAAGGTAGTAAATTAACGGAATTTTGCGGTCAGAGAGCTTTTTGTAATATAATAGATATATGTTCTTTGATCAATAAGGATGCAAATGTGGCATATGTTATTGAAAAAAATGAATTTGATGAGCCTGGACATGTGAAGTAATTATGTGAGATAAGAAAATAAATAAGAGAGTTGAAAATGTACTGATCCCAAAAGTTAGATTTTTTTCTGTCTAACTTTTGGGATCAGTACATATCCTCGCTTTTTTAATCTAATAGGTCCTTATTTTCAATTAAGAGTTCTAGTGGGGATTTATCTCTTGCTACAATAAAACCAGGTTCATATTGGTTATGAAATGTTCTTTTCTGAGAAGTTGGATCAATATACAACTCATCTCCATCTTCTGTGTATAGTTGGTTGCCTCTTGTTAGGTAAAGTAAATCCTCTAAGTACTGTCCATCAGTTTCTAGAAAATGTTCGATGTATTTGACAGCCTTTAAGATCTCACTTACTTTATCAGAGTATTCATTCGATTCAAGAACACTCTTTTCTAATTCAATCTCCTTACTTGTTCCAAAAAGTTGAGTTGGAGTTGCATTAAAATATTCTGCTATCTTATCTAAATTTGCAAAGGTAGGATAGCTTTTTTGTTTTTCGTAGTCAGAGATGTCTGGAAAGATTGCTCATAAAAAAATGTGGGGCAAATGATGGGGCAAATCAGTTATAGACAAACAAAAAAGCCTTGTAAATCAAGGCTTTTTCCTGTTGTATGTAGATGCCCCCTACAGGGCTCGAACCTGTGACCCATAGATTAAGAGTCTACTGCTCTACCAACTGAGCTAAGAAGGCAAATATAAAAAGCTGTATTGGTGCCGATACTTCACGATTTGTATTGAACCCGCGCAATTAAGCAGGTGGGCAACTCGCTCTGACTTAGCTGCTTCCGCGTGAAACGGCCTGCATACTGCCAGAAGTCTTTTGTTTCCCTAATAATACAAAAAATAGTCGGTCAACACTTAAGTGTGAAGTCGTACACCACAGCGTTTCTATATGTATATGATACCACATTTTGAAAATATTTCAAGGAAAAATCTCAATTTTTTGAAACCGATGTCACTTTTTCTTAAATTGATCAATCTTCTCCTTGGTGGCTCCGAGAGCACGCTCGTACTTGCCATTTTCATTGGGAATAAAGTAGGAAGCGTGTTTGAGCTTGTCTGGCAAGTAGTCCTGATTGACCCAGTTGCCAGGGTAGTTGTGAGGGTATTTATAGTTTTGCGCATTTCCCAGTTCCTTGCTTCCAGCATAATGACCATCGCGGAGGTGGCGAGGAATAGGAAGGTTGCCAGAACTTCTAAGATCAGCCAGCGCCTTGTCCATGGCAACGTAGGCTGAGTTGGATTTCGGCGAAAGGGCTAGATCGATGACGATGTTGGCGATGAGAATGCGGGCCTCAGGAAAGCCGATGCGCTCAGCTGCTTGTAACGCTGTCACGGTATGAATCTGCGCATCTGGATTGGCCAGACCGATATCCTCATAAGCGATGACAGTCAAGCGACGAGCTAGGCTGGGTAGATCTCCGGCTTCGATCAAACGAGCTGCATAGTGGAGACTAGCATCGACATCCGAACCACGGATAGATTTTTGCAGAGCAGAGAGCACGTCGTAGTGGCCGTCTCCATCTTTGTCCATGGTGATGTAGCTGCGCTGGAGACTGTTTTCCATGATCTCTAGCGTAATATGGCGAATTCCTTCTGCATTTTCAGAGGTCGACAGCACCGCCAGATCGAGAGAATTAAAGGCAGAGCGAAGATCTCCATTGGTTGAGGTAGCGATGAAATCCAAAGCGTCCTCATCGAGCACGACTGGAAAATCAAAGCCACGGTCGGGATCGTCCAGCGCCGTTTTTAGAGCTTGCTTGACCTCCTCCGTCGTCAACGGTTCCAGCTCAAAGATTTGTACGCGGCTACGAATAGCGGGTGTGACAGAGAAAAAGGGATTTTCAGTCGTTGCACCGATCATGATGACCAGACCACTTTCGAGCAAAGGCAGGAGAAAATCTTGTTTAGTTTTATCGAGGCGATGGATCTCGTCCAAGAGCAGGACCAAGCCACCAGAAAATTTGGCCTCCTCTGCGATTTCTTGTAGGCGTTTTTTACTGTCAACTGTTGCATTAAAGGTCCGAAAAGCATACTTGGTCGTTCCTGCGATCGCAGAAGCAATACTGGTCTTTCCGATCCCCGGAGGTCCATAGAGAATCATAGAGGACAGACGATTGGCCTCGACCATGCGACGAATGATTTTGCCTTCTCCAACCAGGTGCTGTTGACCGATGACTTGATCGATCGTTCGTGGTCGCATACGGAGTGCGAGATTGTCGGGCATTTCCTTCTCCTTTCTAGCTTTGTCTCCTTTCAAAGAGACGGTTTTTATGGTAAGATTGTAGTAACTATTGTATCATATTCCGCTCTAAGAGTGGGAAATTAGAAAGAGGACGCTATGTCTAAATACGGATTTTTGGATGTTTTAGAAGAGGAGATGGACAAGGTTTTTCCCTTTGATTTTGAGATCAATTGGGATAAGAAAAACCATGCGGTAGAAGTGGCTTTTCTCTTGGAAGCGCAAAACACAGGCGGGGTTGCACTGGTTGATGAAGCCGGTGAAGAGTCTGATGAGGATATTTTCTTTGAAGAAGCCGTGCTCTTCTACAATCCAGCCAAGTCTCATGTGGAAGAAGATGCCTATTTAACGGCGATTCCTTATGAGCCTAAAAAAGGCTTGTCTCGTGAGTTTCTAGCCTATTTTGCGACTTTCCTCCGAGATACAGCTGAGTTGGCCTTGGATGAGCTCATGGATTTCTTAGCAGACGAAGAAGCAGAGAGCTTTGAGATCGTCTGGAACCAAGAAGTTTTTGAAGAAGGCAAGGTTGGCCTAGAAGAAAGTACTTTTTACCCTTACCCGAGGTATTAGAAAAGATTCTAAGTGGACATTTTTAAATAATGAATTCAAGGAGAAGGGGGAGACTATGCTAGAAAAAGTCAAACAGTTTTTCAGGAGAAGGTCAGCTAAAACTGAGCCGTCAGTTGATATTCTTCCCCGCAATCGCTTTGCGGATCTAGATTTCGAGCGAATATTGAAGTCTGGAACTCGTCGCCTTGTCGATGAGGAGGGGCGCTATGCAGAAGATGGTACAGTCACAGAACTTGAATTTCCTGAAGACTTTGCGGAATTTGAATTTCTAGTTGGTTTTAATACGGAAGAGGAAGACCAGTTTAAGCAACTATTAGCTCGTTTAAATAGTATTGACAATGCTATTCAGTCCCATTTGGAAAGTGAGATGCAACAACCCATCCCTCAGTATGCCAAGGATCTCGGCTATACTCAGAAGAGGTGGGAGAAAACCTTTTACTTCCATCCTTGGATATTAAGCGGTGAGGAAAACCCGCCAAATCTTCGCTATGTTGCAGATTATGTAAACGATGAGTTTACGGTTTATTTTGCGAAAAAACATGGCAGATGGCAAGCATACTGGGATGCAGAGTGCCAAAAAGTAATCGAAGAAAGCTAGCTCGTATTTTCCTAGAGAGTAATTGTTATCATAGAAAAGAGTAAATATCATGGAATTATTGGATAGCAGAATGGATTTCCAAGGTTGCAAGATTGCCTTGATTTGTGGGGATAAGGTCTTGACTATCTTACGTGATGACAAGGATGATATCCCTTGTCCCAACATGTGGGAGTTGCCAGGTGGTGGTCGTGAAGGAAACGAAAGTCCTTTCGAGTGCGCAGCGCGTGAAGTTTATGAGGAACTGGGAATTCATTTAGATGAAGACTGTCTGCTTTGGAGCAAGATTTATCCTAGCGTAATCTTTAAAGACAAGCAATCGGTCTTTATGGTTGGTCAGCTAAGGCAAGAACAATTTGACAATATTACCTTTGGGGATGAAGGACAGGCCTATAAACTGATGCCTATTGAGGAGTTTTTGAAGTCTAAACAGGCAGTTCCTCAGCTACAGGGTAGATTGAGGGATTATTTGGAGGGAAGTTTATGATAAGACTTGAACGAGCAGGAGCAGAGGATTTAGAAACCATTATTGCCATTCAAAGAGCCAGTTTTAAAGCAGTCTATGACAAATACCAAGATGAATATGATCCCTATCTAGAAGATCGCGAGCGAATCAAATGGAAATTAGTTGAGCGGCCCAATAGCTATTACTACTTTGTGAAAGAAGACGAAGAGAAGATTGGTTTTTTACGAATTCATACCAATGAAGAGTTAACGGAAGCTTGGTTGGGGACCGCAGCGATTCTGCCTCCGTATCAGGGAAAAGGGTATGGATCTAAAGGTTTGAGCTTGCTGGAAAAAGAATTTCCAACCATCACACAATGGGATTTGTGTACGGTGTTACAAGATGCAGGCATGGTCGCCTTCTACGAGAAGAATGGCTACCATCAAACCCATATCGAGCCTGAAAAAGAAGGCATGGATATGGTCTACATGAAAAAATTGATAGAGAAATAGAAAGGACGGTTCGGTTAAATTTCTAAACTGAACCCGCCCTAAACACTATACCAAAAAGATAAAATTCTCATAGACACAAGTGTCTTCAGAGAGTTTCCTATTTTGGCTTTGTGTTTTACGGGCTTGGTATCTTAATGATGGAAACATGGCAAGAGTTAAAAGTTACAGTGAAGCGTGAGGGTGAGGAACTAGTCTCCAACCTCTTGATTGAGTTAGGCGCCCAAGGGGTAGCAATCGAAGACAGCATGGATTATGTGGGAAATGTCGACCGCTTTGGTGAGATTTTTCCTGATGTCGAGCAGCAAGAAGAAATCGTGGTGACGGCCTACTACCCGGAAACGGTTGATGTAGCAGCGGTTGAAGCGGACTTGCAGGCTCGCTTGGCAGAATTGACCGACTTTATGGATCTAGGAGAGGTCAAGATGGGGACGACTGCCTTGGCTGAGGAAGACTGGGCAGACAACTGGAAGAAATACTATGAACCAGCTCGTATCACTCATGACTTGACCATCGTGCCGTCATGGACAGACTATGAGGCAACAGCGGGAGAAAAGATTATCAAGCTGGATCCTGGTATGGCCTTTGGAACAGGAACCCACCCGACAACCAAGATGAGCCTCTTTGCCTTGGAGCAGGTTCTTCGCGGTGGCGAAACAGTGCTAGATGTGGGGACTGGTTCAGGTGTCCTTTCTATCGCCAGCTCACTTCTAGGTGCCAAGGAAATCTTCGCCTATGACCTGGATGATGTGGCGGTTCGTGTCGCTCAGGAAAATATTGAGCTCAATTCTGGCATGGAAAACATCCATGTAGCTCCAGGTGATTTGCTCAAGGGCGTGGAGATTGAGGCAGATGTCATCGTGGCCAACATCTTGGCGGATATTCTTATCCATCTGACAGATGATGCTTATCGTTTGGTCAAGGACGAAGGTTACCTGATCATGAGTGGAATTATCAAGGACAAATGGGACATGGTACGTGAGTCGGCTGAGTCAGCTGGATTTTTCCTTGAAACCCACATGATCCAAGGGGAATGGAATGCCTGCGTCTTCAAGAAGACCAAGGATATCTCCGGTGTGATTGGAGGCTAGCATGCAGCAGTATTTTGTAAAAGGTTTGGCTAGCTCACCTGTCACCATAGAGGACAAGGAGACCAGCAAGCACATGTTTCAGGTCATGCGCTTAAAAGAAGATGATGAGGTGACTTTGGTCTTTGATGATGGGATCAAGCGTTTGGCGCGCGTGGTAAATGTAGAAGCCCGTAAGTTGGAGCTAATCGAGGAATTAGCTGACAATGTGGAACTGCCAGTCCAAGTGACCATCGCATCAGGCTTTCCCAAGGGAGACAAGCTCGAGTTCATCACTCAGAAAGTAACGGAACTCGGTGCCAGCCAAATCTGGGCCTTCCCTGCAGACTGGTCCGTTGCTAAGTGGGACGGCAAGAAATTGGGTAAAAAGGTCGAGAAACTAGAAAAAATCGCCCTCGGAGCAGCCGAGCAAAGCAAGCGAAATCTGGTCCCAAGCATTACCCTTTTTGAGAAAAAGGCAGACTTTCTGGCTCAGTTCGACCAGTTTGACCGGATCGTGGTGGCCTATGAAGAGTCAGCTAAAGAAGGCGAGGCGGCCGCTCTGATTCAGTCGCTGACAGGCTTAGAAGCTGGATGTAAACTACTCTTTATCTTTGGACCAGAGGGCGGTTTATCCCCTGCAGAAATTAAAAGTTTTACAGCTAAAGGAGCAGTCCTTGCAGGACTTGGGCCTCGCATACTTCGAGCAGAAACAGCTCCACTCTACGCTCTCAGCGCCGTGAGTGTTGTCACAGAATTAATGAACTAACGAAGTGAAGGAATCGCTTCGTTAGTTTTTTTACAAGAATGATGAAAGCAAGGTGGATCCCAGAATGATCTTCGAGAAGTATCCGTATATTAAAGTAGCTTCATTGGTTCCCATCTGCTTCTAAAAGTGTTAAAATAGTATCCAAGAAACTGGAGAAAATACATGCCGAAAGAAGAGAATTTAACAGGGGACCAAGTCGTTGCCCTTACAAAAAAATATTTATCACCTGAAGATGTTGCTTTTGTGCAAAAGGCTTTGGTCTATGCGGTTGATTGCCATAATGGGCAATTCCGTCAGTCTGGCGAGCCTTATATCATCCACCCAATTCAAGTAGCAGGAATCCTTGCCAAGCTGAAACTGGATGCTGTGACGGTCGCCTGTGGCTTTTTGCATGATGTCGTAGAAGATACGGATGCGACTTTAGATGATTTAGAGCGCGAATTTGGTCATGATGTGCGCGTGATTGTCGATGGGGTGACCAAGCTCGGGAAGGTCAAGTACAAGTCCCATGAAGAGCAGTTGGCGGAAAACCATCGCAAGATGCTCATGGCCATGTCTCAAGATATCCGTGTCATTTTGGTCAAATTGGCAGACCGCTTGCATAATATGCGTACCCTCAAGCATTTGCGCAAGGATAAGCAAGAGCGCATTTCGCGTGAGACCATGGAGATCTATGCACCACTCGCCCACCGTCTCGGGATTTCCAGCGTCAAATGGGAACTTGAGGATTTGTCCTTCCGTTATCTGAATGAAGTCGAATTCTACAAGATTTCCCATATGATGAAGGAAAAACGTCGCGAGCGAGAAGAGTTGGTGGAAGAGGTTGTCCACAAGATTGAGACCTATGCTGGGGAACGCCATCTGCATGGAAAAATTTATGGTCGACCAAAGCATATCTATTCGATCTATCGCAAAATGCAGGATAAGAAGAAACGCTTTGATGAAATCTATGACTTGATTGCTATCCGCTGTATCCTGGATACCCCAAGCGATGTCTATGCCATGCTGGGTTACATCCATGAGCTCTGGAAGCCGATGCCGGGGCGTTTTAAGGACTATATTGCCAACCGGAAGGCCAATGGCTACCAGTCCATCCATACGACTGTCTACGGCCCTAAAGGACCGATTGAATTCCAGATCCGAACCAAGGAAATGCATGAAGTCGCTGAGTACGGGGTTGCGGCTCACTGGGCTTACAAAAAAGGCATCAAAGGTCAAGTCAACAGTAAGGAATCTGCTATTGGGATGAACTGGATCAAGGAGATGATGGAACTCCAAGACCAGTCAGGCGATGCTAAGGAATTCGTGGAAAATGTAAAAGAAGACATCCTGGCAGAAGAGATTTACGTCTTCACTCCAGATGGAACTGTGCGCTCGCTTCCCAAAGATTCCGGACCGATCGATTTTGCCTATGAAATCCACACCAAAGTTGGGGAAAAAGCGATTGGTGCTAAGGTCAATGGCCGGATGGTGCCCCTCAATACCAAACTTCGGACGGGAGATCAGGTGGAGATTATCACCAATGCCAATTCCTTTGGTCCGAGTCGTGACTGGTTGACCCTTGTTAAAACTAGCAAGGCACGCAACAAGATCCGTCAATTCTTTAAAAATCAAGATAAGGAATTGTCTATTAACCGTGGCCGTGACCTCTTGATGGCCCAATTCCACGAGCATGACTTGGTAGCCAATAAGTTCATGGACAAAAAGCACATGGACAAAGTGCTACAAAAATCAAGCTATAAGACAGAAGAAGCCTTGTTTGCGGCGATTGGTTTTGGAGAGATTGGGGCTATTACCATCTTTAACCGCTTGACGGAGGATGAACGCCGAGAAGAAGAGCGGGCTAAGGCACGCGCAGAAGCAGAAGAGCTAGTCAAAGGTGGCGAGGTCAAGGTTGAAAATAAAAAAGACACCCTCAAGGTCCGTCACGAAGGTGGCGTGGTCATCCAAGGTGCTTCTGGGCTCTTGATTCGGATTGCAAAGTGCTGTAACCCAGTTCCAGGTGATGAAATCGTCGGCTACATTACCAAAGGGCGCGGTGTTGCGATTCATCGTCGAGACTGTATGAACCTACGTGCCCAAGACAACTACGAGCAACGCTTGATTGATGTGGAGTGGGAAGATAACAACACGACCAAGGACTATATCGCTCACATCGATATTTACGGGCTCAACCGTGCAGGCCTTCTGAACGACGTGCTCCAAGTCCTCTCCAATACAGCTAAGATGATCTCAACTGTTAATGCCCAACCAACCAAAGATATGAAATTTGCCAATATACACATTTCCTTTGGGATTCCAAACTTGTCTATGTTGACAACAGTTGTGGATAAGATTAAGAGTGTGCCGGAGGTGTACTCTGTTAAGCGTACCAACGGCTAATCGGCTGCTCAGTTATCTTTTATTGCTTCGTTAGCTCGCCTCGCCGTACTTAAGTACTGTCTTTGTCTCGCTGCCTCGCACTAAAAGCAACTGAACAGCCTTTACTTTTCAGATAGTATGCCTGCGTCTCACTGCCTTGTCTGATGTCGATTTTCTTTGAAGAAGCTAGGATGTGCTCAGAACTCTTTTATTGCTTCGTTAGCTCGCCTTGCCGTACTTCAGTACTGTCTTCGTCTCGCTGCCTCGCACTAAAAGCAACTGAACAGCCTTTGATTTTTAGATAATATACCTGCGTCTCACTGCCTTGTTTGATGTCGATTTTCTTTGAAGAAGCTAGGATATGTTCAGAACTCTTTTATTGCTTGGTTAGCTCGTCGTCTGTGGTTGACGTTCTTTCAAGGTTAGCAGTGAATGCTCGATAGATTTATAAAATAGGATAATAAAATGAAATTAGTGATTCAACGGGTTAAGAGTGCCTCAGTTTCCATTGATGGTCAAGTCTACAATGCGATCCAGCAAGGCTTGTTGCTCCTAGTGGGAGTGGGGCCTGAGGATGACCAGAAGGATTTGGATTATGCGGTCCGCAAGGTATCGCAGATGCGGATTTTCTCAGATGAGGAAGATAAGATGAATCTTTCGGTCAAAGATATCCAAGGGGAAATCTTATCGATCTCTCAATTTACCCTCTTTGCGGATACCAAAAAAGGCAACCGTCCTGCTTTTACAGGGGCTGCCAAGCCAGATATGGCCAGTCAGTTATATGATGCCTTTAATGATCAATTAGAAAAAGAAGTCCCTGTCAAACGAGGGATCTTTGGGGCCGATATGGCGATTGAATTGATCAATGATGGTCCAGTGACGATTTTGTTAGATACAAAAAATCCATAAGTAAGAAAACATGCAGTCGGATTAGACTGCATGTTTTTCAATATAGAGTTGTTGGGCGATCACTTGGTTGATAGAAATTTCTTGTCCATGGATGACTAAGTGATAGAGGCCTGTGTAGTCATCATATCGTTGAAATGCGATAGTATCCCCAATCTGGAGATGGATCTGGTCTAAGAATTTTAACAATTCATAGGTGTCATGGACCCTTTGCAGAATATACAGACCAGGTTGGGTCGCTTCGCTGAGACGGTCTTGGTAGGCTTCGACAAGTCTTTCGCCTTTCTTTGGAATTGTCCCACCGTGAGGGCAGGTCTTAGGAGTTCCAAGCATGTGATCCAGCTGGTCAATGAAATGTTCAGAAACGGTATGTTCGAGGACTTCTGCCTCTTCGTGGACTTCCTCGGTGGTATAGTCAAGGTTCTTCAGAAGGAATACTTCGATTAAGCGGTGCTTGCGGTAGAGATCAGAGACCAATTGCGAGCCTAGATCTGTTAGCAAATACCCATGGGTCTTGTCTTTCACCAAGAGACCCTCAGAGATCATGCGCTTAATCATCTCGGTCACAGCGGGTGGAGAGACCTGCATGCGACTGGCAATTTCTTTATTACTGATTTTTTCTACTTCTGTGCCAATTTCGTAAATGCACTTGAGGTAATCTTCTTTGTTTGGTGTCATGCTTTCCTCTTTTCTTCGCTCACTTCTAGTATATCAAAAAAATCCTCAAAAACGCTAGTGGAGTAATGAGAATTGTCTCAAGCTCCAAAAGATGGTAGTATAGTAGCATAGAAAGGACGGCATTATGAACAGACAGGACTTGGCGAGACTAGGGTGGAGGGAGAATAGTTTAGCCTATTTAGAGAAATACTTGCAGGAATACAAAGATGTACAAGCCTACCAAGAACAATACCAGTCTGTCTTTTTCTTTGCCAGTCCTCTGTTTCAAAATATGTGGTTTCAAGAGATCAAAGATCTAACGGAAACGGCTGCCCAAGACTTGCTGAGGGGAGTCATGAAAATTCTTCTTATGCCAAGTGACCTGTCCGGAACTTGTGAAGAAACAGCCTTTCTTCTGAGTAGGATGTCTCCAGATTGTCCGCCAGGTTCCGACTTTTGGAAGGCTTTTTCACGCGTCGTGCAGGTGGCCTTTGAAAAGGATCCCTTAGCAGATCAGTCAGGAGATCAGCTCTTGAAACGCCAGGTTCACCAGTTGCGCTACCTACTTTCAAGTTACCAAGCCCAGTGGATTCGGACGCATGAGGCCAGAGCTGGACAGACTGACGAGGAGGCCTTACAAGCTTACATACAAAAGGCTAGAGCGGTCACGGTGGATGCTTATGCGGCTGCCCGCCTTCACAATAAGGTCTCCCTAGGGCCAGATGGTCACCTTCATTATCCATCAGGGGCCTCCCAACAAGTCAATTTCAAGGTCTTGTTAAATTTCCATACGGAGTATATTCTCGATCAAGCCGGGCATTTTCTCAATGAAGTCGATCCAGTAGAAGTTTATGAAAATGGCATTGTCAATGGGGCTAGTTTTAACTACGGGCTGGCTAGGGGACGGATCCATAAGGACTTAGATATTGACCCCGTCAAAGCTTGGGATCCAGCCTTTCGGAAGCAGGTCCTTTATCGTCAAGGTGTTCGCTATCTAGCCCCTAAAAATGATCGCAGTGTCGAAGGCTACTGGAGTCGAAAAGGAGTCTTTGCACAAGGAGGCAAGAGCTACAAGCAACAAGTGGCACAGCGCGTGCGGAGTTTCCTCAGAGGCATCCCTCGCTTACGCTGGCGCGTCCTCCTACAGAATGGACTTCATCGGATTTTATAGCAATGGAAAAGAGGTCGCAGACCTCTTTTTTCATTTATCCAAGCGCATTGACGGCTTCGATTGCAGCGTCGTAATTTGGTTCGCTGTTGATATTGTCTAGGTATTCAACGTAAGTAACCTTGTTATCCGCATCTAAGACCAAGACAGCGCGTGCGAGTAGGTGCCATTCATTGATCAAGAGGCCGTATGCTTCCCCGAAGGAATGGTCGTAGTAGTCTGAGAGCATGATGGCATTGTCGAGCCCTTCAGCAGCGCACCATTTACCTTGAGCAAAAGGAAGGTCGACAGAGACCGTCAAGACGACAGTGTCTTCCATATCCGATAAGGTTTGATTGAAGTGACGTGTTTGCATCGAACAGATACCTGTGTCGATGGATGGGATAATGCTGAGGACTTTTTTCTTGCCAGCAAAATCAGCTAAAGATTTCTTCTCAAGAGCTGGAGTGATCAATGAAAAATCATGGGCCATTTCCCCTACTTGAAGTTGAGATCCGGTAAAGGTCACAGGGTTTCCTAAAAATGTTGCCATAAAAAGACTCCTTTTTTCTTTTCATTGTACATCAATGAAGGGGGAAGAGCTACTGATTTGTTTAGAAATCTGAATGGTCTACTGACTCAATCCTTCTGCGATCTTGTCTAAGTTCCACTTCATCATGCTGTAGTAGCTATCGCCCTTTTCTCCTTCTTTGGCAATAGAATCAGTGAAGATCTTTGCATAGATCGGGATATTGGTATCCTTAGAGACAGTTTTCATAGGGCGTTCATCGACACTGGATTCGACAAAGAGGGCCGGTACCTTGGTTTGCCGGAGCTTTTCTACCAGCGTTTTGATTTGGTCAGGTGTGCCTTCTTCTTCCGTATTGATTTCCCAGATATAGGCAGATGGGACGCCGTAGGCTTTGGAGAAGTATTTGAAGCAGCCTTCGCTGGTTACAATCATCTTCTTATCTTCTGGGATATTGTTGAATTTTTGTTTGGCTTCTTGGTCGAGCTTGCTGAGTTTTTCAGTATAAGCAGCTAGATTTTTTTCGTAGAAGTCCTTGTTTTTGGGATCTTTTGCGATCAATTGTTTGGCAATGTTTTTAGCGTAGAGTATCCCGTTTTCGAGATTGAGCCAAGCGTGAGGGTCTTCTTTTCCAGCTTGGTTTTGGCCTTCCAAGTAGATGACGTCGACTCCGTCGCTAGCTGCGAAATAGTCTTTGTTTTCAACTTTATTGGCATTTTTGACCAATTTAGTAAACCAAGCATTGCCACCGGTTTCGAGGTTGATCCCGTTGTAGAAGATGAGGTCTGCTTGCGAAGTCTTTTTGACATCTTCTGGAAGCGGTTCGTATTCGTGAGGATCTTTGCCGACAGGAACGATACTGTGCAGATCGATCTTATCCTCAGCAATATTTTTAGTTATATCTGCAAGGATTGAATTGGTGGTGACCACTTTCAATTTACCAGAAGCTCCAGAAGAAGAGCCTTTGCTACAGGCCAACAGACCAAATAAGAGCGCCACAAAGAGGGCGAGGATAGAAGCGGTTTTTTTCATGTGTTTCTCCTTTAATGAGATGAAAGAGCGTGCTTATTCTTTCTCTGCTTAGGAGCGATAAAGAAGCTGATGAGAAAGAAGACAGCAGAAGTGAGGACAATACAAGACCCGACGGCGATGTTTAAGCTATAGCCAATAAAGAGTCCCAGGATGGATGCAAGAGCACCTAATCCGGATGAAAGGAGCATCATGGACCAGAGACTATTGGCATAGAGATAGGCCGTCGCAGCGGGTGTAATAAGCATGGCGACGATGAGAATGGTTCCGACACTCTGCATAGCAGTGACAGAAACCAAGGTCAAGAGCACCATAAGGAGGTAGTGATAGACCTTGACCCGGACGCCCATGGATTGAGCCAAAATGGGATCAAAAGATGTGAGCAGTAAGGGTCGAAAGAGTAGGACAATCACCAGCAAGACCGCAGCACCGACACCGATGGTTATCCACATATCCTGGTCTTGGACGGCCAAGATATTCCCAAAGAGGATGTGGAAAAGGTCGGTGGAACTTTTAGCGACTCCAATCAGGATGACTCCTAAGGCGAGGAAAGAAGAAAAGGTAATCCCGATGGCAGTGTCACTCTTGATGATGGAGTTGCTCTTGATATAGGTGATAAGGACGGACGCCAGGAGGCCAAAGACAATGGCGCCGATAAAGAAATTGATGCCTAGGATAAAGGAGAGAGCCACACCAGGAAGAACTGCGTGAGAGATAGCGTCTCCCATGAGGGACATGCCTCGCAAAATGATGAAGCATCCAACGGCTCCAGCGACAATCCCGATGGCGATGGCTGTGATCAGGGCATTCTGTAAGAAGTGGAATTGCTGTAATCCATCGATAAATTCTGTAATCATCCGACGCCACCTCCTATAAAGAGTTCATGCCCATAGGCTGCATGCAAATTTTCCTTGGTAAAGGTTTCCTCTGTTTTCCCAAATGCAATCAGTTTGCGATGAAGGAGGAGGACCTGGTCGAAATAAGCTGGGACCTTGCTGAGGTCGTGATGGACGATCAGAATGGTCTTGCCTTCTTGTTTCAAGGTCTGGAGGGTCTGCATGATGATGTCTTCGCTAACGGAGTCAATCCCTGCGAAGGGCTCATCCAAAAAGATGACATCTGCTTCTTGGACCAAGCAGCGGGCGATCAGGACCCGTTGGAATTGCCCTCCTGAAAGTTGGCCAATCTGGCGATCCGCTAGATCAAGAAGATTGACAAGCTTCATCGCATCTTCCACTTTTTGGAGATCTTCTTTGCTTTTTCTCTTGAAGATAGAAAGGTGGGGATAAAGACCCAGTGAGATGCACTCTCTCACCGTGATGGGAAAGTGGAAATCAATAGCGGATTTCTGTTCGACGTAGGCCACCCGTTGAAGAACTTGGCTGAGATCTTTTTGATCGAGCTGGACCTTTCCCGCATGAGGGAGAAGTCCTAGCATGGCCTTGATTAGGGTTGATTTTCCAGCCCCATTGGGGCCAAGAATGCCTAGGATGGTTGGACCCTGGATGGTGAGGGAAAGATCCTCCAAGGCCAGTGTTTGCTGGTAAGCAACACTGAGATGTTCAATTTGAATCATGATTTTGCTCCTTTACCATTAATATACATGAATAAAAAAATTAAGTCAAGTTAATTTTTAAAATAATTATACATGAATAAAAAGTTAAGTCAAGTTAATTTTTAAAATAATTCAACTTAAATCTCTTGAAATCATTGAAAAAAGTTCCTATTTTTGATAAGGTTATTACAAAAGAATGAAAGCGAGAAGATCATGGTACGTTTACAAGATGATTTTTATGATTACGTCAATGGGGCATGGGCTGAGACAGCTGTGATTCCAGATGACAAACCGTCAACCGGTGGTTTTATGGACTTGATCCAAGATATCGAAAACTTGATGTTGGATATTACCGGAAAATGGCAAAGAGGAGAAGAATTGCCTGAAGATAGCATTCTGCAAAACTTTGTCAAATACCACAAAATGGTGGCAGATTTTGATGCACGGGAAGCAGCTGGTGTGGCTCCAGCTATGCCCTTGATCAACGAAATCAAGGCCTTATCTTCCTTTGAAGACTATACCAGCAAGTTGGGCACCTATGAGCTAGCTGGCAAACCAAATCTCTTGCCATTTAGCGTGTCACCAGACTTTATGAATGCCCAAATGAATGTCTTGTGGGGAGAAGCACTCGGTTTGATTTTGCCTGATACAACCTACTATGAAGAAGACAATGAAAAAGGACCAGAGTTATTAGCTGTTTGGCGTCAAATGGTTGAAAAACTCTTGGCAAAATTCGATTTCTCAGAGGAAGAAATCAAAGACATCCTGGATAAGGTCATTGCGGCTGATGCAGAATTGGCCAAATATGTCTTGTCAAACGAAGAAAAATCAGAGTACAACAAACTCTACCATCCTTATGAATGGGCAGATTTCAAGGCCTTGGTTCCAGAATTGCCACTCGATACCTTCTTTACAGAAGTGATCGGACAAACGCCAGATACTATCATCGTGCCAGAAGAGCGTTTCTGGAAAGAATTCGCACCAACATTCTACTCAGCAGCCAACTGGGAAACCCTTCATGCTAAATTGAAACTCGGCGCAGCTCTTTCTTGGACTTCCTTCTTGACCGAAGAAATCCGTGTCCTGTCTGGTGAATATGGACGGACCATCACAGGGACACCAGAAGCACGTCCGAAAGAAAAGGCAGCTTTGGCTTTGGCAGAAGGACCTTATAGCCAAGCGCTTGGGCTCTGGTATGCGGGCGAAAAGTTCTCACCAGAAGCAAAAGCAGATGTAGAGCACAAAGTAGCGACCATGATTGAGGTCTACAAGGATCGTCTTGAAAAAGCAGACTGGCTCGCTCCTGAAACCCGCGAAAAAGCCATTGTCAAACTCAATGTCATCACACCGCATATCGGCTACCCTGAAAAATTACCAGAAACATACGCCAAAAAGATCATCGACGAGAGCAAAAACTTGGTAGAAAATGCCCAAAAATTGGCTCAAATTTCCATTGCCCATACTTGGAGCAAGTGGAACCAACCAGTCGATCGGAGCGAATGGCACATGCCAGCTAATATGGTCAATGCCTACTATGATCCGCAACAAAACCAAATTGTCTTCCCAGCAGCGATTTTGCAAGCACCTTTCTATGACCTTCACCAATCGTCATCAGCCAACTACGGCGGAATCGGTGCGGTCATTGCCCATGAAATCTCTCACGCCTTTGACACCAATGGTGCTTCCTTTGACGAGCACGGTAGCTTGAAAGACTGGTGGAAGCCAGAAGATTACGAAGCCTTTACCGCTCGCACGCAAAAGGTCATCGATCAGTTTGAAGGGCAAGACTCTTACGGTGCCAAGATTAACGGGAAATTGACCGTTTCTGAAAACGTGGCAGACCTAGGAGGCATCGCTGCAGCCCTTGAAGCTGCTAAGAAAGAGGAAGATTTCTCAGCAGAAGAATTTTTCACTAACTTTGCTCGTATCTGGCGCATGAAAGCTCGGACAGAATATATGCAACTCCTCGCAAGTGTCGATGTCCACGCACCAGGAAAACTCCGTACCAATGTTCAATTACCAAACTTTGACGAATTCTTTGAAACCTTTGATGTCAAAGAAGGCGACGGCATGTGGCGCGCACCAGAGGATCGTGTGATTATTTGGTAAACTAAGATAGGAGAGACGATTCGGTTTACCGAAACTTCCTGCAGAAAAATAGGAAATCAATGCCGCATTCCCTGAATGCCAATTGATTTATCTTTTTTCCAAAGGAAGTAGTCTCGACTTCAGTTAAGCAATTGATTGATTTTCTTGACCATGTGGGCCATGCTCACCAGGCAATCTCTCTTTTTCTCGACGCTTTTAGGGCGAGTTCAATTTTGCAGTATTGATTTCGTTGATCAAAGGAAGTAGTATCGACTTCAGTTAAGCAATTTATTGATTTTCTTGATCGCTCGTAAAAAAACTAAAAATCCCCGAAGCCAAGTTTCAACTGACTGAAACTAGCTTTGGGGATTTTTGAGTGGATTAGAAATAACAGTGAATGTCATGATCTAAAAAAACTTGCTGGTAGTCATATAAATCTTCTGGATGCAGAGCTTTTATTCCTTCCATTTCATAGCGACGTCCTAAAAGCTTGTATTTGTTTTCTCCAAACTGGTGAAATGGGAGAAGTTGTACTTCATCGATGTTGAGAGAATTAAAAAGGGAAGCAAATTCTTCAGCATCAGTTAAAGAGTCATTGAAATTAGGAATGACTGGAATACGTAAAACGATTGTTTTGTTTTGAGCAAAGGCATAATGAATATTTTTAATAATCAGATGATTGTTGACTCCGACAACCTTCTTATGTTTAAGTGTATTGTAATGTTTAAGGTCTGTATAAATAAAATCAACATACTGAATGAGATCGACAAATTTCTCATGTTCAACAAAAGCTGTCGTTTCGATTGCAGTATGAAGTCCAACTTCTTTCGCAGCTTTTAAGATAGCTTTGGCAAATTCAAATTGAGCGAAGATTTCTCCACCAGACAGGGTAAGGCCACCACCAGATTCTTCGTAGAAGTCAACGTCTTTTAAGACATCATCTATGATCTCGGTAACTGTTTTTTCTTCTCCTGTGATGGTTTCCTTTTTAGTAACAGCATCCAACATTTTTTCAGGATTTGCACGCTGGGATTCAGGATTGGAGCACCATGGACAACGTAGGGGACATCCTTTTAAAAATACAGTAGTTCGGATTCCAGGGCCATCATGGATACTAAAGTGTTGGATATTAAAGATTATGCCGCGATTTTGTTCCATATTTTTGCTCTCCTATCAATCTAGTAAGTCCATTATACATTATTTAAGAAACTAATTCAATTACGAACGAAAGTTTATTTTGTTTTGAATTCACTCGGAAATTTGCTAAAATAGAGAAGAGGTAAAAACAATGCAACGTTTAGATGAAATATTGAAATTAGTATCGGAATTTGAAAAGATTGATGTTAATAGTTTGTCTGAGAAATTACAAGTCTCTAAAGTGACCATTCGAAAGGATTTGGACAAGCTAGAATCCAAAGGATTATTGCATAGAGAACACGGCTATGCTGTTTTAAATAGTGGAGATGATATCAATGTTCGACTGTCCTTTCAATATGATACCAAGAAAAGAATAGCCAGGGAAGCTGCTAAATTAATTAAGGATAACGACACGGTTTTGATTGAATCGGGCTCTACATGTGCCTTGTTAGCGGAAGAAATTTGCCAAACAAAAAAGAATGTCAAGATTGTGACAAATTCTTACTTTATTGCAGATTATATTCAGGAATATGATTCTTGTAAAATCATCCTACTTGGTGGTGAATTTCAAAAAGAATCGAGAGTGACTGTAGGTCCGCTTTTGAAAGAATTAATCCGCTCGTTTAGAGTTCCCTTTGCTTTTGTAGGGGTAGACGGATATGATGACGAACTTGGCTTTACTGGGAAAGATATGATGAGAAGTGAAGTTGTTCAAGCTATGTCCGATGTTTCTAAAGAAGTGATTGTCTTAACAGATTCAAGTAAATTTGGGAAATGTGGAACTGTCAGACGATTTGCACTTTCACAAGTTTCGAGAGTCATAACAGATAAGAATATATCTCAAGAAGCGAAAGAAAAACTTGAGGATTCACAAACAATTTTAACTTTAGTATAAGAAGGAGAAGCCAATTGAAAGATGAACGGAAAAAGTTACTTGCTAAATTAGCCTATCTATACTATGTTGAAGACAAAAGTCAATCGCAAATCGCAGCAGAAACTGGAATCTACCGTACAACTGTCAGCAGAATGCTAGCAGAGGCCAAGAAAGAGGGCGTAGTAAAAATTGAAATCGAAAACTTTGATACTCGCCTCTTCCGTTTAGAAAATTATATCAAACAAAAATATGGCTTAAAAGCTATCGAGATTATACCGAATCTAGTTGATGAACCTCGAGAAAGCCTTGAAAAGCGACTGGCGCAAGCAAGTGCGGTCATGCTTCGTAATTTGATTGAAGATGGAATGACAGTCGGATTTTCATGGGGCAAGTCTCTCAGATTAATGGTAGAACAAGTTGGAACGAAGCGCTTGGATGGTGTACAGTTTTATCCCCTAGCTGGAGGTCCCAGTCATATTCATGCTCGCTACCATGTCAATACGCTGATCTACAGTATGGCGAGTAAATTTCATGGGGAATGTCATTTTATAAACGCGAGTGTCATTCAAGAAAATTCTGAGGTGACGGAAGGCATCTTATCTTCTAAGTATTTTGAGGATTTGAAAGCTAGTTGGCGTTGTTTGGATGTTGCGGCTGTAGGGATTGGTGGCTATGCAGATAGCAAGAATCCTCAGTGGTTTGATATGCTGACATCAAATGATTTTAAGAAATTGGAGTCAGAACATGCTGTAGGAGAAGTATGCTGTCGTTTCTTTGATCAAGAAGGTATCCCCGTTTATCCTGAATTACAGGAAAGAACAATATCTATCACATTGGAGGAATTGAGAGAGGTACCAAACACCATCTCTTTAGCCTACGGTGATCAGAAAGCAAAAGCACTTTTATCGGTTTTGAAAGCCAACTATATCAATCATTTAGTCACAGATGAAGCAACGATCTTAAAAGTCTTAGAATTAGATGGTGATCAGCAATTTACTAAAAAATAGGACAGCAGGAATGCAGTCCTTATTTTTTTGAGTCGAATAGCACAAATGTGCAAAAAACAAAAACAATAATCAAATGTTGCGATTTTTATTGACCGGCAAAAATATAAATGGTATATTGACAATAGAAAAAGCGCTTTCAGTAGATTGATAAAGGAGTGTAGTGCACATGGAAATAATTGTTGCAGACCAAATTATTATGGGATTGATTTTAAATGCGGGTGATGCTAAACAGCATATTTACCAAGCTTTATCATATGCTAAGGAGGGCGATTTTACATCTTCTGAAGACGAAATTGCGAAAGCAGATGCAGCATTGCTAGAAGCGCATAACTTGCAAACACAATTTTTAGCCCAGGAAGCAGGTGGGACAAAGACAGAGATTACAGCTTTGTTTGTGCACTCACAAGATCACTTAATGACTTCAATCACAGAGATTAACTTGATCAAAGAAATGATTGACTTACGTAAAGAACTTTCAGCGAAACAATAAGGAGGAAAAGAAGATGAAAATTGGATTGTTTTGTGCAGCAGGATTTTCAACAGGAATGTTGGTAAATAATATGAAGGTGGCGGCTAAGGAATTAGGGATTGATGCTGAAATCGATGCCTATTCTCAAGCGAAATTAGCAGATTTTGCTCCTGAAATCGATGTCGCTTTGTTGGGCCCTCAAGTAGCTTATACTTTGGATAAATCAAAAGCGATTTGTGAGGCAAACCATATTCCTATTGCTGTCATCCCTATGGCAGATTATGGGATGTTGGATGGTAAGAAAGTACTAAATCTAGCTCTAGAATTGCTAGGAGAAAAATAAGGAGGCTTCCCATGTCTAATTTTAATTCTCAGAAAATTATCGCTCCAATCATGCGGTTTGTAAACTTGAAAGGAATTATTGCTCTTAAAGATGGGATGTTAGCGATCCTTCCATTAACGGTAGTTGGTAGTTTGTTCCTGATTATTGGGCAATTACCATTTGAAGGCCTTAATCAGGCTATTGCTAGTGTATTTGGCGATACGTGGACAGAGCCATTTATGCAGGTTTATTCAGGAACATTCGCCATCATGGGCTTAATTTCATGCTTCTCCATTGGTTATTCATATGCTAAAAACAGTGGAGTA
This sequence comes from Streptococcus parasanguinis, assembly GCF_023109675.1. Taxonomy (GTDB): domain Bacteria; phylum Bacillota; class Bacilli; order Lactobacillales; family Streptococcaceae; genus Streptococcus; species Streptococcus parasanguinis_I. Next base: position 100,914 of record NZ_JALDUR010000003.1, read on the forward strand.
GAACCCTTGCCAGCAGGAGTTTTGTCCCTATCTTCATACTTTATCTTGTTAAAATCTTCTTATGTACCAGCTAAGGGAGAACCAATTGGTGATGCCATTGCAAAAGTATGGTTTGGTGGTCAAGGGATTATCGGGGCTATTATTATAGGTCTGGTAGTTGGTGCGATTTATACTGTGTTTATCCAAAGACACATTGTTATTAAAATGCCAGAACAAGTACCTCAAGCCATTGCCAAACAATTTGAAGCGATGATTCCTGCTTTCGTGATTTTCTTACTATCAATGATTGTCTATATCGTATCAAAAGTAGTGACAAGTGGCGGTACTTTCATTGAAATGATCTATGATGTCATTCAGGTTCCTCTACAAGGTCTAACAGGATCACTTTACGGAGCGATTGGAATTGCCTTCTTTATTTCGTTCTTGTGGTGGTTTGGTGTGCACGGACAATCAGTTGTCAATGGTGTAGTAACAGCCTTGCTACTTTCTAACCTGGATGCCAATAAATCAATGTTGGCAGCTGGGAAGCTATCCGTTGAAAATGGTGCTCACATTGTAACTCAACAATTCCTAGATAGTTTCCTTATTTTGTCTGGATCAGGTATAACCTTTGGTTTGGTTATTGCTATGTTATTTGCTGCTAAGTCAAAACAATATAAGGCACTTGGGAAAGTTGCAGCTTTTCCTGCAATCTTCAATGTTAATGAACCCGTCGTATTTGGCTTCCCAATTGTAATGAACCCAGTGATGTTCCTTCCATTTATTATCGTTCCAATTTTAGCAGCGATAATTGTTTATACTTCAATTGCTATTGGGTTCATGCATCCATTCTCAGGTGTGACCCTTCCTTGGAGTACACCAGCCATTATTTCTGGATTTATGGTTGGAGGTTGGCAAGGTGCTTTCGTTCAAGTGCTGGTTCTTGCAACCTCGACTGTCGTATATTTCCCATTCTTCAAATTCCAAGATAATCTTGCCTATAACAACGAATTACAAGCTGAAAAATAGTGCGTTTATTAGGAGTGCACAGATGTGCGACTAGAATAGAATTTATAGGTATTATCCATAATTCATTGAAATTCGTAAAATTTAATGCTACTATAGTTACGAAAGAAAACAAAATAATTTCAAAAGAAAGGTTTTGAAAAAATGAAACAAGTAGAAGTAGCAAGTACAAGCATTAAAACAGAATATTTTGGAAGCCTCACTGAACGCATGAATAAGTATCGTGAAGATGTCTTAAACAAGAAGCCTTATATCGACGCTGAACGTGCCGTTCTTGCAACTAAGGCATATGATCGTTATAAGGAACAACCAAATGTTCTTAAACGTGCCTATATGTTGAAAGAGATTCTTGAAAATATGACAATCTATATTGAGGATGAATCCATGATTGCTGGAAACCAAGCATCCTCTAATAAAGATGCTCCGATCTTCCCAGAATATACTTTAGAGTTCGTTCTGAAGGAATTGGATCTTTTTGAAAAGCGGGATGGTGACGTCTTCTATATTACGGAAGAAACGAAAGAGCAGCTCCGTAGTATCGCACCGTTCTGGGAAAATAATAACTTACGTGCAAGAGCTGGAGCTCTTCTACCTGAAGAAGTATCTGTCTATATGGAAACAGGATTCTTCGGTATGGAAGGGAAGATGAATTCAGGAGATGCCCACTTAGCAGTCAATTATCAAAAATTATTGCAATATGGCTTGAAAGGTTTTGAAGAAAGAGCCCGCCAAGCTAAAGCAGCCCTAGATCTAACGGATCCAGCTAGCATTGATAAGTACCATTTTTACGATTCTATCTTTATCGTAGTTGATGCTGTTAAGACCTATGCTCAACGATTTGTTGAACTTGCTAAACAACTTGCTGAGACAGCAACTCCTGAACGTAAGAAGGAATTGCTTGAAATTGCAGAGATTTGCTCAAAAGTTCCATACGAGCCTGCAAGTACATTTGCAGAGGCTGTTCAGTCTGTTTGGTTTATCCAATGTATTCTTCAGATTGAATCAAATGGACACTCACTTTCATATGGCCGTTTTGACCAATATATGTATCCATACGTTAAAGCTGATTTGGAAAGTGGACGGGAAACTGAAGAGAGTATTGTTGAACGCTTGACCAACCTTTGGATTAAGACTATTACAATTAACAAAGTACGTAGTCAAGCACATACCTTCTCATCTGCAGGTAGTCCGCTTTATCAAAATGTTACGATTGGTGGTCAAACGCGTGATAAGAAAGACGCTGTTAACCCATTGTCTTATTTAGTGTTGAAGTCTGTTGCTCAAACTCACCTTCCTCAACCAAACTTAACTGTTCGTTACCATGCTGGTTTGGATGCCCGCTTCATGAACGAATGTATTGAAGTTATGAAGCTCGGATTCGGTATGCCTGCTTTCAATAATGATGAGATCATTATTCCATCCTTTATTTCAAAAGGCGTGCTTGAAGAAGATGCTTATGATTACAGTGCAATTGGTTGTGTAGAAACAGCTGTTCCAGGTAAGTGGGGATATCGCTGTACAGGTATGAGTTATATGAACTTCCCTAAAGTTTTGCTCATTACGATGAATGACGGAATCGATCCTGCTTCTGGCAAGCGCTTTGCACCAAGCTTTGGTCATTTTAAAGACATGAAGAGCTTCGATGAATTGCAAACAGCATGGGACAAGACCTTACGCCACTTAACCCGCATGAGTGTGATCGTAGAAAACTCTATCGACCTATCTCTTGAAAGAGAAGTGCCAGATATCCTCTGTTCAGCTTTGACAGATGACTGTATTGGACGTGGAAAACACCTAAAAGAAGGTGGGGCTGTCTACGATTATATTTCTGGTTTACAAGTGGGTATTGCAAACTTATCCGATTCGCTTGCAGCGATCAAGAAACTGGTATTTGAAGAAGGGCGCTTAACACCACAAGAGCTATGGCATGCTCTGGAAACCGATTACGAGGGCGAACGTGGAAAAGAAATCCAAGAGATGCTTATCCATGATGCACCGAAGTATGGAAACGATGATGACTATGCAGACAGCTTAGTTCGAGAAGCATACGATATTTATGTGGATGAAATTGCTAAATATCCAAATACTCGCTATGGACGTGGGCCAATCGGTGGTATCCGTTACTCAGGTACATCTTCTATTTCAGCCAATGTAGGACAAGGTCGTGGAACATTAGCTACTCCGGACGGTCGTAATGCTGGAACTCCACTAGCAGAAGGATGCTCTCCATCCCACAATATGGACCAACATGGCCCAACATCTGTTCTAAAATCAGTTTCTAAATTGCCAACAGATGAAATAGTTGGTGGTGTTTTACTGAACCAAAAAGTAAACCCACAAACTTTAGCCAAAGAAGAAGATAAATTAAAACTTATTGCTTTACTCCGTACGTTCTTTAATCGTCTACATGGATACCATATTCAATATAATGTGGTTTCTAGAGAAACGTTATTAGATGCTCAAAAACATCCGGAAAAACACCGTGACTTAATTGTACGTGTTGCAGGCTACTCAGCTTTCTTCAATGTACTATCAAGAGCTACACAAGATGATATTATTGGACGGACAGAGCATACTCTATAGTAAAGAGGTATGTATATGGAATTTATGCTTGATACTTTAAATATAAATGAAATAAAAAAATGGGCTCGAGTGTTACCTCTTGCTGGGGTAACCTCTAACCCAACAATTGCCAAAAAAGAAGGAGAAATCGATTTCTTTAAACGGATTCATGAGGTTCGGGAGATCATTGGTGAAGCTCCTTCTATCCATGTGCAAGTTGTTGCGAAAGATTATGACGGTATTTTAAAAGATGCTGCGAAAATTCGACAAGAATGTGGCGGAAATGTTTTTATTAAAGTTCCGGTTACTCCTGAGGGGTTGGCAGCTATCAAAACATTAAAATCAGAAGGTTATAAAATTACTGCAACCGCAATTTATACTGTATTTCAAGGTCTTTTGGCTATTGAAGCAGGCGCAGATTACCTTGCTCCCTATTATAATCGAATGGAGAACTTGAATATTGATTCAGCACAGGTAATAGCACAATTGGCAGATTCAATCGAAAAAAATCAATCATCAAGCAAAATTCTAGCAGCATCCTTTAAGAATGTCGGTCAAGTCAATCGAGCATTCAAAGAAGGGGCACAAGCCATCACTGCTGGGGCTGATGTCTTTGAAGCGGCTTTTGGAATGCCGTCAATTGAAAAAGCGGTGAATGATTTTGCAAATGATTGGTCAGCTATTCATCATCAGAATATAATTTGATAAAGGAGGAGTATATGAGAAATTTTGCAAGTCCGTCACGTTACATTCAAGGGGAAAATGCCTTATTTGAAAATGCAAAACCTATTTTAGAACTGGGGAGTCATCCTGTATTACTATGCGACTCAGTAGTCTATGAAATCGTAGGAGAACGATTTGAAAAATATCTCCTTCGGTATGGATTTACAGTCTTGCCAGTCTTCTTTAATGGAGAAGCTTCTGATAACGAAATCAATCGTGTGGTTAGTTTGGCAGAAGAAAATGGCTGTGATTTGGTCATTGGACTTGGTGGAGGAAAGACCATCGATAGTGCGAAAGCTATTGCCGATCTTTTAAAATCACCAGTTGTGATTGCTCCTACCATTGCCTCTACAGATGCTCCCGTTTCCGCTTTGTCAGTTATCTACACGGATGAAGGTGCCTTTGCTCGCTATATTTTTTATTCTAAAAACCCAGAATTGGTCTTGGTGGATAGCAAAGTCATCTCTCAAGCACCAAAACGTTTGCTCGCTTCTGGAATCGCAGATGGATTAGCGACTTGGGTCGAAGCGCGTGCGGTAATGCAAGCCAATGGAAAAACCATGTTGGGTCAACGACAAACCTTAGCGGGTGTCGCCATTGCACAACGTTGTGAAGAAACCTTATTTGCAGACGGTCTTCAAGCCATGGCTGCTTGTGAAGCCAAAGTCGTAACCCCTGCTCTTGAAAACATTATTGAAGCTAATACCCTTCTCAGTGGGATTGGATTTGAAAGTGGGGGATTAGCAGCTGCCCATGCCATCCATAATGGCTTTACTGCCCTTACTGGGGACATCCACCATTTGACTCATGGTGAAAAAGTAGCCTATGGAACCTTGGTTCAATTGTTCTTGGAAAACCGTCCGAAGGAAGAATTGAACAAATACATTCGTTTCTATCAACAAATCGGTATGCCAACGACTCTGAAAGAAATGAATCTTGAAACTGCAAGTTATGAAGATCTTCTCAAAGTTGGTCAACAAGCCACCATCGAAGGAGAAACCATCCATCAAATGCCATTTGAAGTGAAGGCTTCTGATATTGCCCAAGCCATCGTAGCAGTAGATGCCTATGTTCAAGGTTTAGACTAAATCAATATCTGTCATTCACAGATAATGTAGACAAACTGATTTTTTACATCAAACAAACTAATGGATGCCTAAAAAATTAAAATTAGATACTTTTTAAGGCTCATTAAAAAATACTTAGGAACTTTCCGCCGTGAGAAAAGTGCCTGAAAACAATTGTTTCAGGCACTCGGGAGTTTTGAGACCTTAGGCTCAAAACTAAGTCATGGAACTTCTTCGAAGTTCGCTGACGTCCGTACTCACCTAAGGAAAGTTTCTAAGATGGCTTTGTCGACAAACCAAGAACTCCCATACCTTATGGTAATGGGAGTTCTTTTTCTATTTTCTTCTTTTTGGATCGGTTTGTTTAAAGATCAGGTATAAAATTCCGGCAGGCAGGAAGCAGAAGAGCCACATGACATCGAGTCCCTTGCTTTTACTGCTAGAGGTCGTTGCTTTAGACTCACTTACAGCCACTCCCGGTTTAATGCTTGGAGATACCTGTTGCAAGCCGTTCTGAACGACTAGGCGGTTGTCTTCTAGTTTAAGGGCTGGCTTCGTCCCCTTCTTAACGGTCGCATAGAAGTCTTGCTTCAAGTGAATTGTCTTCCCGTCGATGGTATGATCGCCTGCAGAAAGGATTTTTTTATACTGGTAGTCTGCGAACATTTTCTCAGCCAAGGTATTCCCGATCTGATTGCGGTAACTTTCGGCGATCTCGACATCGTAGTTTCCAACCCCCAAAATGACTTCGATAATCCGCTGTTTACCCCGCTTGGTTGTCGCGGTGTAGTTGTAGTCAGCAGTTGGGCTGGATCCAGTTTTTAGTCCATCTGTTCCTTTAAGGGCGAATTTTCCACCTTCGAGGGAAGTATTGTAGTTATCGTAGCTTTGCTCGTAGGGAGTTCCTTCCATGATCGTAGTGTGAGCTTGCTTGGTGTATTCCAACATTTCTGGCAGGTCGTTTACGATGTGATAAGCCAGAATAGACATGTCCCGCGCTGTGATTTCGTTATTCGCATTGACATCGTAGCGCTGAGGATTGTAGTAGCCCTGAAGGACCGAGATCATCGCCCCATTTGGATTGTGCCATTTAGTATGACTCATCCCCATTTCTTGTGCGTACTGATTCATTAAGTCCAAAAACTTATCGGGATCATTGTCAGTGACGGCGTTGGCGAGCATAATCACGGCCGCACTGGAAGATGGAACAAAGAGCATCTTGATCAATTCCGATACCTTGTAGTCTACACCAGCTACAATAGGTGAATTACTTAAAAGGTTGTTTTCTGAGATGGCTTGGTCTGCCTCTGTTGCTGTGACCACGGTATCGTACTTGATCTTGCCTTCTTTGAGGGCCCGAAAGACAACATAGGCACTCATGAGCTTGGCCATGCTTCCTGAGTCCCGGACCGTGTCGATATTGTCTCCGTACAAAATAGCTCCAGTATTGGCGTCGATGACGATATCAGCCTTAGGCTTGTAAAAATCATCCAATACCAGTCCAGCATCAGCTGCGATTTTCATGACATCTTCTTGCTGGTAGATGTCGTCCGCAAAAGCAGTGGAAATAGTGCCAAATGCCAAGACTCCTACAAGGAGGGACAAGAGGCTGTGTTTTAGTCGTTTGTGTAAATGTCTCCTATAATTCATAGATTCCATTATATCATACAGGCCAGGGATTCAACTTGAAAAAATTCTAGAAAAAGAAGAAATTGAAAAAATAAAGAAGAAATAGAATAATTTCACAGTAAAAGCGTTTACATTTCCCTAGAAAGTGCTATAATTTAAATTGAGTATAACATTTTTTACAATGAGGTGATTTATATGAACAAAGGGAAGGTACTCTTAGCTACCAGTTATCAGCTGGTGTACTGGCAGCCTGCTCAGGAGGGAAATCTAGTAGCTCTGGTGGTCAGACCTATAGCTATGTCTATACCCAGGATCCAGATACCTTAGACTACTCGATTTCTAATAAAAAATCGACTTCCGAGTTTACAGGAAATGCGATAGATGGCTTGTTGGAAGTGGACAAGTACGGGAACTTGATCCCATCGCTTGCTAAAGACTGGACTGTTTCCAAGGATGGCTTGACCTATACTTATAAACTCCGTAAAGGGGTCAAATGGATGACTTCTGAAGGGGAAGAATATGGAGAAGTCAAAGCCAAAGACTTTGTCACAGGCCTCAAACACGCGGCAGACAAGAAATCACAAGCGATTTACTTGGTCCAAAAATCTGTCAAAGGCTTGGATGATTATGTATCAGGGAAAACATCTGATTTCTCAACTGTTGGTATCAAAGCCATTGATGATTATACCGTTCAATATACCTTGAGCCAGCCTGAAAGCTTCTGGAATTCTAAGACCACGATGGGGATCCTGATGCCGGTCAACGAAGAATTCTTGAAATCCAAGGGAGATGATTACGGTCAAGGAACCTCTCCGTCTAGTATCCTCTACTGCGGACCTTATTTGATCAAATCCATTACTTCGAAATCTTCTGCGATATTAGAAAAAAATCCAACCTACTGGGATGCGGAAAATGTCAAGATCAGTAAAGTCAAACTGACCTATTATGATGGTCAAGACTCCGAGTCTCTGATCCGTGGATTTGATAACGGTGACTATACAGTTGCCTGTGTTTTCCCAAATGGTTCCAACTATAAGAGTGTAGAGAAGAAGCATAAGGACGACATCGTCTATACTGACCAAGGTTCCTCAACCTATAACCTTTCCTTCAACATTGACCGTCAGGCCTATGAAATCACAAAGAAGACCACGGATGCTCAAAAGGCCTCTACCAAGAAAGCAATCTTGAACAAGGACTTCCGTCAAGCTATTATGTTTGCCTTCAACCGCAAGGCTTATGTAGCGCAAACTAACGGGGAAGCGGGTGCCAATAAGGTGATCCGTAATACCTTTACGCCACCAAACTTTGTCCAAATCGATGGCAAACAATTTGGTGATGCAGTAGAAAAAGATTTAGAAGCTTATGGGGATGAATGGAAAGGGGTCTCTGTCGCAGATGGAAAAGACACCCTCTACAATCCAAGCAAGGCCAAAGAAGAGTTTGCCAAAGCTAAGGCAGAATTGCAGTCTCAAGGAGTTGAATTCCCAATTCATTTAGACCTTCCAACTTCTTCGACTTATACGGAAGGAATCAAACAAGCCCAATCCTTCAAACAGTCGATTGAATCTACATTGGGAGCAGAAAATATTGTCATCGATCTGAATATGGTTTCTGAGGATGATCTTCAACGAGTGACTTACTTTGCTGAAAATGCTTCCCAACAAGACTGGGATCTAAACAATAACTTGGGCTGGGGACCAGACTATACGGACCCATCTTCTTACATCGACATCACCAGTGGTAAATCTGGTGAAAATGCCAATTCTTACTTTGGATTCGATGCTGGTACGGATAATGCGGCGGCAAAAGCAGCTGGCTTTGATGAGTACAATCAATTAATTGAAGACGCTCAAAAAGAAAACACAGATGTCAACAAGCGTTATGAAAAATATGCTGCGGCTCAAGCTTGGTTGACCGATAGTGCCCTCTTGATTCCGATTCATTCGGATGGAGCTTCTCCAGTCGTTCGTAAGACTGTACCATACTCTGCAGCCTTTGCTTGGACCGGCCACAAGGGTCAAACCTTTAACTATAAGTATTTAGAAGTTCAAGACAAGGTCGTAGCGGCGAAAGACTACGACAAAGCGCGTGAACAATGGAAGAAAGAAAAAGAAAAATCCAATAAAAAAGCGCAAGAAGAACTTGAAAAGCATGTGAAATAGACTTTTCTTAGCGAAAACAGGAAGGGGGAGTGGGAAAGAACTCGGACTGGATGAAAAGAGTTCGTTTTCCCACCCCCACACAGTTGATTAGGTCATCTTTGGAGCTTAAAAAGCGAACAAAGATGCCAATCAACCACTGCGTCATACTGTTATTTCTATCAAGCATCGAAGGCTGGACAGTTTTTGCCCAGTCTCTTTTTCTTTGCCGGAACCTTTAAAAATCGCCTAAAAATGGTATAATAGGAGCATCACGAAAATTGGAGAGACGCTATGAGTTTTTACGATCATAAAGAAATCGAGCCTAAGTGGCAAAAATACTGGGCTGACCATCACACTTTTAAGACAGGAACAGATGCCTCAAAACCTAAGTTTTATGCGCTTGACATGTTCCCTTACCCATCTGGAGCGGGTCTTCACGTAGGACACCCAGAAGGCTACACAGCGACTGATATCCTCAGCCGTTTCAAACGTGCACAAGGCTACAACGTCCTTCACCCAATGGGCTGGGATGCTTTTGGTTTGCCTGCAGAGCAATACGCTATGGATACAGGAAATGACCCAGCGGAATTCACGGCAGAAAACATTGCTAACTTCAAACGCCAAATCAATGCGCTTGGCTTCTCATACGACTGGGACCGTGAAGTCAACACAACAGATCCAAACTACTACAAATGGACGCAATGGATCTTCACTAAGCTTTATGAAAAAGGTTTGGCTTATGAAGCAGAAGTGCCAGTCAACTGGGTGGAAGAATTGGGAACAGCTATCGCCAACGAAGAAGTACTTCCAGATGGAACCTCTGAGCGTGGTGGCTATCCAGTTGTCCGTAAACCAATGCGCCAATGGATGCTTAAAATCACTGCCTATGCAGAGCGCTTGCTCAATGACTTGGATGACCTTGACTGGCCAGAGTCTATCAAGGACATGCAACGCAACTGGATTGGTAAATCAACTGGTGCCAATGTCACTTTCAAGGTAAAAGGGACAGACAAGGAATTCACAGTCTTTACCACTCGTCCTGACACCCTTTTTGGTGCGACCTTCACTGTTTTGGCTCCTGAGCATGACTTGGTAGATGCTATCACAAGTCCAGAACAGGCCCAAGCTGTAGCGGACTACAAACACCAAGCCAGCCTTAAATCAGACTTGGCTCGTACAGACCTTGCTAAGGAAAAAACAGGGGTTTGGACTGGTGCTTATGCTATCAACCCTGTCAACGGTAAAGAAATTCCAATCTGGATTGCGGACTACGTTCTTGCTAGCTATGGTACAGGTGCGGTAATGGCTGTTCCAGCTCACGACCAACGTGACTGGGAATTTGCTAAACAATTCGGACTTCCAATTGTAGAAGTGTTGGAAGGTGGAAATGTAGCAGAAGCTGCTTACACAGAAGATGGCCTTCACGTCAACTCAGACTTCTTGAACGGTCTTAACAAAGAAGAAGCAATTGCTAAAATCGTGGCTTGGTTGGAAGAAAAAGGCTTCGGTCAAGAAAAAGTTACCTACCGTCTCCGTGACTGGCTCTTTAGCCGTCAACGTTACTGGGGTGAACCAATCCCAATCATTCATTGGGAAGATGGCACTTCAACAGCCGTTCCAGAAAGTGACTTGCCACTTGTCTTGCCAGTCACCAAGGACATCCGCCCTTCAGGTACTGGTGAAAGCCCACTAGCTAACTTGACCGACTGGCTGGAAGTGACGCGTGAAGATGGCGTCAAAGGTCGTCGTGAGACCAATACGATGCCACAATGGGCAGGTTCAAGCTGGTACTACCTCCGCTATATCGATCCACATAACACAGAAAAATTGGCTGATGAGGATCTCCTCAAACAATGGTTGCCAGTGGATATCTATGTGGGTGGTGCAGAACATGCCGTACTTCACTTGCTTTACGCTCGTTTCTGGCATAAATTCCTCTATGACCTTGGTGTTGTACCGACTAAAGAGCCATTCCAAAAACTCTTTAACCAAGGAATGATCTTGGGAACCAGCTACCGTGACCACCGTGGTGCTCTTGTAGCAACTGACAAGGTTGAAAAACGTGACGGTTCCTTCTTCCACATGGAAACAGGGGAAGAATTGGAGCAAGCACCAGCCAAGATGTCGAAATCCCTCAAGAACGTGGTCAACCCAGACGATGTGGTGGAACAATACGGTGCCGATACCCTTCGTGTCTATGAAATGTTCATGGGACCACTTGATGCTTCAATCGCTTGGTCTGAAGAAGGTCTAGAAGGAAGCCGTAAATTCCTCGACCGTGTTTACCGTTTGATCACAAGTAAAGAAATCGTTGCGGAAAACAATGGCGCTCTTGACAAGGTTTATAACGAAACGGTTAAATCTGTTACTGAGCAAATTGAGTCTATGAAATTCAACACAGCCATTGCCCAACTCATGGTCTTTGTCAATGCTGCTAACAAGGAAGATAAACTCTATGTGGATTACGCCAAAGGCTTCATCCAATTGATCGCCCCATTTTCCCCTCACTTGGCAGAAGAACTCTGGCAAACAGTCGCAGCAACAGGTGAGTCAATCTCTTACGTAGCTTGGCCAACATGGGACGAAAGCAAATTGATTGAAGACGAAATTGAAATCGTCGTTCAAATCAAAGGAAAAGTCCGTGCCAAACTCATGGTCGCTAAAGACCTTTCTCGTGAAGAATTGCAAGAAGTCGCGCTAGCTGACGAAAAAGTCAAGACAGAGATTGATGGCAAAGAAATTGTGAAAGTGATTGCGGTACCAAATAAATTGGTTAATATTGTTGTAAAATAACCAATTTATTTGCTGATTTCCAACCTCAAACAGTTTCCCAAACTGTTTGAGCCAACCAAGCTTGTAAATATCGTAACGAAATAAATTTAAAAGTCCTTCAGAGCTAAGTTCTGGAGGATTTTTGACTCTTCTTGACAAGAAAACGATATTTTGTTAATATCATTAACAAAAAGAAGGAAGCTATGAATAAGAAAGAACTGCATAAGTTTAATAATCGTTTTAACAGCTTTATTTTAGACTTTGAACGGTTGAAAAAGGATCAGCATAGGAATAGTATTGATAAATCAATCACTATTAATGAAGTCCATTTGATTGATCTAATAGGTCGGAATCAGCCTGTGAATCTAGTGAAATTATCTGAGTTACTTGAAGTATCAAGGAGCGCTATTACTCAGAGTGTTAGACGTTTAACCAAGAAAGACCTCGTTACTTTTGAATTTGTACAGGATAATGAAAAAAATAAATATCTGATATTATCCAAAAAAGGGGTTGAAGTTTTTAACATCCATAAAGAGCAGCAAGAACATATTGAAAAAGCCATTTTTTCAGTTTTAAGAAACTATAGTGATGAGGACCTTCAAATGGTTATGAAACTGATGGATGATGTTGAACAGGTATGGCGAGAATTACCGTGGTAAAAATCACGGTAATTTTAAAACTACATTGTTAATCACATTAACAAAAAAGAGGAAGATATGAATATACAAATTGAACTGATCTCAGAGTCTGAGTTAGCAGACGAATCTTTTAATATTGTCATCAATGGCTTAAAACCAAGAGAAACATATCGAGTCGAGATGTACCTAACTGATTATTATTGTATCAATGCTCCTATGCTTTTAGCTCATAATGTTTTATGGAAATCAACAGCGACTTTTGTATCAGATAAGAATGGTATTATTGATATTTCACAAACTCCATCTTGTTCTGGCTCTTATGAAGATATTGCAACAATGGGGTTATTCTTTAATGCTAAGCCCTTGACCAATAGGAAAAAGAAACTTCCAAACTCTCTTTCTAAAATTCCCTTATTAGATCACTTTTTTGTGGAAATCAAAATTATACAAGGTAATACTGTCGTCGCAGAGAGAACTTTCACAAGACATTACATGAGTTTGCAAATTAGTCATCAAGATATTTACGGGAAACATTTTCAAGGGAGACTCTTTTATGATCAAAAGGCAATAAAAGCACCAGCATTGATTATTGTGAGCGGTAGTGAAGGAAGGATTGAAAAGGCACAGAATATAGCTCAGCTTCTATCTTCTAGAGGTTATATTTGCCTAGCAGTTGCCTACTTTGGTTTAGAGGGGTTGCCAAAACATTTGGAACGTATTCCTTTAGAGTGCCTTGTGGAAGCAAAGGATTATCTACGTCAGCATCATCAAGTAGATAGTGAAAGAATTGGAATCTATGGACGTTCTAAGGGAGCAGAGTTAGTTTTAGCTGAGGAGAACATTTTTAATGACGTTCAATGTTTGGTACTAAATTCACCCTCTGATGTGGTGTATGAAGGGATAAAAGGGAAATGGAACTCCCATACTTCTTCTTGGACGTATTTGCAAAAGGAACTTACCTATCAAAAGTTTCGACTGAGAGATTATCTGTTTAGCAAACTTTTTAGAAAACCTATCCCTAAAGATCGCTCTGCTAGGATAGACATTAGTAGACTCTCTTCGCCAATCTTATTGCTCGGAAGTACTGTTGATGAAATATGGGATGCCTCGTCAGCAATAGCCAATATTGTCTCACATTATAAAGGCCACCACATTACATTTAAAAAATACCATGAAATAGGTCACATGTTGACAGTGGCTTATCAACCCAATCATCGCTATCGAAAAGATTGGCGTTTATTGATGAAAGAGAGTGAGGATTCTTGGTTGGCTACGATTCATTTTTTTGATAGGCATTTGAAGAAGCAATAACATAAGATTATAAATATGCTATAATAGTCCCAACTAAGATAAAAACACAGTTCTGGTTGGTAGTCCAGACGTAGGCAAGCCTATCAGTAACCTTCCTCCTTGGTTGTCCATTCTTAGGGATAGATTTAAGGAGGTGCTGTCGTGGAAACAATTTCAATTGGATTGACAGTTTATTTTGAAGATGGATTTTGGCATGGTTTGTTCGAACAAGTGTATCGAGAAACTTATCAAGTTTGTCGTGTGACATTTGGTCAGGAGCCAAAAGATGATGAAATTTTAGAGATCTTACAGACTCAGTTTACTCATTTATCTTTTAGTCCAGAAGCTACAGTTAAGCAACATGTAAAAATCAAGAATCCTAAACGATTACAGCGAGCTGTGAAGAAACAAGTAAAGAAGAAAATTTCTTCCAAGTCGAAAGAACTATTGCAGTTGCAGTATGAGGAAAGGAAAAAGATTTCAAAACATCAATCTAGTGTCCAAAAGCAATTGCTCAAACAAGAGAAATTTGAACGCAAACAGCAAAAACGAAGGGAGAAGCGTAAAGGACATTAACCCTTATCTCTCTCATCAAAAAAGCTTCGGTAGGAAGAACCCTACCGAGGCTTTTTAACATGTTGAAAACGATTGTTGAATATCTGGATGATTTTCCCAATCAGCTCGATTGTAGCTTCCTGTAATAGTGTGCTCTTCAGAAAAGAGCAGAACCCGTTCCACAATCGGAGCGATTTGCTCGAAATGGTGGGAGGAAATAACAATCGTTTTTCCTGCTGTTTGGAGTTCTTGCAACAAGGCGACAATCAGCTTCTGGTATTTGGGGGAGAGGCCGTTAAAGGGCTCGTCAAAGAGCAAGAGACTAGGATTCATGGTGAGTACACTGGCGATAGCGACTAGCTTCTTTTCGCCACCAGAAAGATGGTAGGGAATGCGATCTCTTAGGTGTTCAATCTCTAGAAGACCGAGCGTATCCTTAACGCGTTGTTCGACTTCGGACTCGTCTAAGCCTAATTGACGTGGGCCAAAAGCCAGTTCATCATAGACGCTTGTATTGAACAATTGGGTATCGCTGTTTTGAAAAATGAGTCCAACCTGCTGGAAGATTTGCCCAGCACGATGGGGATCTTTCAAGAAGTCTTTGTCAATGGTCCAATCCTTGAAGTGGTACTGACCAGAAGACAGGGGCAAGAGCCCAACCAGAATTTTAAAGAGGGTCGATTTTCCAGCTCCGTTTGGGCCCATCAAGCCCACGGTTTCCCCTTTTTGAATCTGGAGTTGAATATCGTGGACACCAGTTTCTTCGGTATAGTGGTAATTTCCATCCTGAATGGTAATCATAGGGCTTCCTTTCTAGCCAAGTAAGGTCGTGAAGGTCGTGAGAACCGCCAATTCCAATAGGAAAAAGACGTCTTCCTTCTTCCAGTGGAAGGCTTCTTTGCGCTTTGTATCCATACCGTAGCCTCTCAGCAACATGGCCTCGTAGACCTCTTTGGTATGGTTCTTCGTTGATAGATACAGGAGACCCAGAAGAGAGCCAAAGAGATGGAGGTTCACTTTTTGACCAACGGTCCGGAGTTGGACGCACTCAATTTGTTGGTGAAGGTGTTTTCCCAAAATATAACTATATTTCAGCGTAATATCAATGGTCTGGACAAAGGTCTTGGGGACATGTAGCTGCCTTAGGGCCTCAACCAGTTGGATGCTTGCGGTAGTGGCTAAAAAGAGAGAAATATTGAGGACAATCATCCCTGCACGTAGCAAAAAGAGCCCTCCATTTTGAAATCCTTGAAATAAGATGCTAGGTAATATCACAATTGTGGAAATCAGCAGCACCTTGAACAGGACCTTAAAGAGGTGGAGTAGGACCTCTCCAGGAAGCATGGCAATGTGCATTAACAAAAGGATACCAATCAACCACAGTTGGATGGGATGGTGGGCAGTCGTAATGAGAATGGCTAGAATTAAAAAGGAAACGAGTCGCATCCAAGACGAAGTTTTGGCCTTGAATGCGGGCGTCGTTTGTTTCATTTTGCCAAGAAAGTGGCGCAATGTTTGAAGATTCATTTGTAAATAGTGATGGCTTTTGGATGCTTCAAGAGTTGCTTGCTCTTGATGAAGCCAGTCAGGGAGTTTACGCATGAGAAGTTTTTTCTCCGTTCATTGATCGAATGATTTTACTGATGATATAGAAGATAAGGACGGCTGTCACGGCTGAGAGAATATAGCCGATCGCAATTTTAGTTCCAGGAATGGTGTAATCACTAAACAAGGCATCAAATGAGAATCCATTTTTGATCCCTGTTGGAACTTTGCCATGAAGCAGGCTACCCAATTCTTCAGCAGACCATTCACCAAAGGCTGTCCCATCTGCGAGAAGTCCAAGTGGGCTGAGGACGATCAAAGCAAGGAGCACCCAGCGAATTTTTTTAACGAATGAAGTTGTATTGACTGAACTTGGTGTGTACAACTCTGTAGGAGCGACTTGTTTGACAAAACGGTAAATCACAAAGGTGAAGAAGGCTTCGACCCAACCTGCTACAAGGAGGTGAGCTCCCAACATGGCAGGTACGGTAATACTCAATCCATAAGGGTTATAGAGCGGCTGACCAGCTTCTGAAGCGATGAGTGGTTGCAAGCCCAATTCAACACCAGCTAAGAAGGCTGCAGCATTGATCGAAAGATAAGAGCCGACAATGACGCCAAGCGTTTCCTGATGGTGCTTGCGGAACAAGCTATAAATAGCATAACCAACGAAAGGCATCACAATGGCCATGTTGAAAATATTGGCCCCAAGAGCGAGAATACCTCCATCCCCAAATAAGAAGGCCTGTAGCAGTAAGGCGACTGTCAGCGCCAGAGAGGCTGCATAGGGACCTATGAGAATGGCAAGAAGGGTTCCTCCGACAGCGTGAGCGGTCGTTCCGCCAGGGACAGGAACATTAAACATCATTAATAAGAAGGACAAAGAAGCAGCGATCCCAAGCATCGGAGCCAGCTCTTTATTTTCTTTTAATTGCACCTTGACTTTTTTGACAGATAAGACAATAACAGGTGCAGCAGCAACCGCTAAAACCGCACAACTTGCAGGACTAAGGTAATTATCTGGTATATGCATAACAAATTCTCCGTTAGTATGAATTATTTTCGTTAACAGATTACCACATTATAAAATCAGGTGTCGTTACAAAACGAGTCCAACATTTGTTACACATGCTAGAAAGAGGGCTATCTTGCTAAAAGAAATTAGTAGAAAGAAGAAGAAAAAACTAGTTTGAAGGGCTAGAAAGGCTTTTTTAAGGTGAATTTGGATAAAATTATTGGTTCCATATCGAAATAGTTGACAGATGTAACAAGCAGTGGTAGAATGATTTTGATATTTCGATATAGAAATAAAAAGGAGACAAAATGGACAAGATGTTAGGGGGCTACCAAGCTTTACAGATACGCTTATTAGACGGGCGACTTTTTCAAAAACTCTTGAGCAAGGAACCAGATGCCCAATACCGAAGTGAACAGGGGAAAATTTTAACGATTTTGTGGAAGCAAGACTTGGGGTGCGCTACTGCGACCGATATCGCTCTTGCGACGGGCCTAGCCAATAATACATTGACCAGCATGGTTAAGAAACTGGAAGAACAAGGCTTGGTTACGATTCAACCTTGTACGCAGGATAAAAGGAAAAAATATATTTCTTTGACAGATCTCGGTTGGGCGCAAAAAGAAATTGGAGACCGCGTTAGTAAAGAGTTGGGTGAGATTTTCTACCAAGGCTTTTCGGATCAAGAGATCCGAGAATTTGAAGCCTATCAAGAGCGTATTATTGACAATTTAAAAGCTAAAGAAAATGACATCTAGGGAAAGGAAGAAACAGTTATGATTGGAATAACAGGTGTAACAGGGAAATTAGGCTCTTATGTGGCTGATCTTGTCGATAAAAAAGGAATTGCTTCTATCCATCTGGCAAGAAGCCCAGAGCGTGCAAAAGTCTACGCGTCTGCGGAAATCCGTAAAATAGTGTATACCAATACTCCAAAAGTGGTTGAGGCCTTGAAGGGGGTCGATGTCTTATTGATGGTCTCTGCTCGGGAAAATCCAGAGCGTGTTGAGGAACACACGAGTCTTTTAGATGCCGCAAAGCTTGCTGGGGTGCAGCATATTGTTTGTACCTCCTTTTATGGGGCAGATGAGAAGGCAACTTTTACATTGTCTCGAGATCATGCCCAGACGGAAGCCTATATCAAGGAGTTGGGGTTCACCTACACTTTTTTGAGAGATAATTTTTACTTGGACTTCTTGATTGATATGGCGCTTGAAAATGGAGAGATTCGTGGTCCAGCAGGAAGTGGGAAGGTTTCAGCAGTTGCCCGTAAGGACACATCTAGTGTTGCAGCAGAGATTCTTTTACATGCTAAGAAATGGGAAAATCAAACCTTGAATTTGACAGGGCCAGAGGATCTTTCCATGGAAGAAATCGTAGCGCTTCTCTCAAAAGAGAGCGGTAAAACCATCGCGTATGTAGATGAATCAGTAGAAGAAGCCTATGAGTCACGGAAAAAATGGCCAGCACAAACTTGGGAGTATGATGCCTGGGTCAGTACCTATACAGCGATTAAAGCTGGAGAACAAGCTGGGGTTTCAACAGATGTCGAAAAAGTCCTAGGGTATCCAGCAAGTAGCTTATTGGATATTCTTAGAGACAGAAAACTTATTGAGGAAAAATATGATTGAATACAAACATGTAGCCTTGCGCTACACGGAAAAGGACATTTTGAAAGATGTCAATCTCCGCATTGAAAATGGAGAATTTATGGTTCTTGTGGGACCTTCAGGATCTGGAAAGACCACCATGATCAAGATGGTGAACCGTCTCTTGGAGCCGACGGATGGCAATATCTATATGGATGGGAAACGCATCAAAGAATATGACGAACGGGAGTTACGTCTCAGTACCGGCTATGTCCTTCAAGCCATTGCCCTATTTCCAAACTTGACCGTTGCTGAAAATATTGCTCTCATTCCTGAGATGAAGGGCTGGACTAAAGAACAAATTGCTTCTAAAACAGAAGAACTCTTGGCCAAGGTGGGGCTACCTGCTGCAGATTATGCTCATCGTTTACCAAGCGAGTTATCTGGTGGCGAGCAACAGCGGATTGGTATTGTGCGGGCTATCATTGGGGAACCAAAGATTCTATTGATGGACGAGCCTTTTTCAGCCTTGGATGCCATCTCCCGTAAGCAGTTGCAGGCTTTGACTAAAAAATTGCACAAAGAGTTTGGTATGACCACCATCTTCGTTACCCATGATACGGATGAGGCCTTAAAATTAGGGGATCAAATTGCAGTGTTGCAGGATGGAGAAATCCGCCAGGTGGCAGACCCTGAAACAATTTTACAAGCGCCTGCGACAGACTTTGTCGCAGATTTGTTTGGAGGTGCTCACCATGTCTAAACTACTTACAACTTTTCAAGATCGTTTTGGGGAATGGTTAACAGCCCTTGGGCAACACTTGCAATTGTCTCTTTTGACCTTATTGGTTGCTATTTTTCTGACCATCCCACTTGCGGTTTATCTAAATAGTCACAAAAAAGTGGCGAATTGGGTGCTACAAGTTGCGGGTATCTTCCAGACCATTCCCTCAATGGCTTTGTTGGGGCTCTTTATTCCTTTCATGGGGATTGGAACCTTACCGGCCCTTACAGCTCTAGTCATTTATGCTATTTTCCCGATTTTGGAAAATACAATCACAGCCTTGAACGGCATTGATCCTAGTCTTGAGGAGGCAGGGATTGCTTTTGGAATGACCAAGTGGGAGCGACTCAAGAAGTTTGAAATTCCACTGGCCATGCCTGTTATTGTATCAGGGGTTCGTACAGCAACCGTTATGATCATTGGGACAGCGACTTTAGCCGCTCTTGTTGGAGCTGGTGGATTGGGCTCCTTTATCCTTTTGGGGATTGATCGTCGAAATGCTAGTCTCATTTTAATCGGCGCAATCTCATCAGCCATTTTGGCCATTCTATTTAATGTTATTCTCAAATGGTTGGAAAAGGCCAAGTTGCGTACGATTGTTGCGGCCTTTGCGGTGATGCTCCTTGGTTTGGGAGCGAGTTATGCTCCAAGCATGATTCCTCAGAAAGAAAAAGAAAACCTAGTCATAGCTGGGAAATTGGGGCCTGAGCCTGAAATTCTCATGAATATGTACAAACTTCTCATTGAGGAAAATAGTGACATGACGGTGACCGTTAAGCCTAACTTTGGGAAGACAGATTTCCTTTATCAAGCGCTTAAAAAGGGTGATATCGATATCTATCCAGAATTTACAGGGACCATTACAAGCTCTCTCTTGCAACCAGCTCCTAAAGTCAGCAACGACTCCAAAGAAGTTTTCGAGGTTGCGCGTGATGGTATAAAGAAACAAGATCATCTAGCTTTACTCAAACCGATGGCTTATCAAAACACCTATGCGATTGCTGTTCCGAAAAGTATTGCGAAAGAGTATAATCTGAAGACGATTTCTGATCTCAAGAAAGTTCAGGACAAGCTCAAAGCTGGTTTCACGTTGGAATTTAACGACCGTGAGGACGGAAACAAAGGACTTCAATCAGTTTATGGACTAAATCTTAATGTGGCTACCATGGAGCCGGCACTTCGCTATGAGGCAATCCAACAAGGCAATATTCAAATAACAGATGCCTATTCAACAGACCCAGAAATTGCTCAATATAATTTAGTTGTTCTAGAGGATGACCAACACCTCTTCCCACCTTACCAAGGAGCACCCCTCATGAAAGAAGCTCTTCTTAAGAAACATCCAGAATTGGAAGGCATTCTGAACAAGTTGGCTGGCAAAATCACAGAGAGCCAAATGAGTCAGATGAACTACCAAGTGGGAGTAGAAGGAAAACCTGCTGCTAAAGTCGCACGTGAGTTTTTGGTAAAACAAGGACTATTGAAGAAATGATTAAGCAAGAAGAAATACAAGAAACTCTTTTGCGACTCTGCAAGCACTATGGAGAACAAAATTGGTGGCAATCGGATAACAAGATTGAAGATTTGGTATCGACCATTCTGATCCAGCGAACAACAGAGAAGAATGCTAAGTTGGCTTTAGCTGGTCTAATGGATGTCATGACAGTAGAGGGTATCCTGGCTTTACCGCTAGAAGAGTTACAGGAACGTATTCGACCTGCCGGATTTTTCAAGCAAAAGTCACAAACGATTAGGGGACTTCTGACCTGGTTAAGAGAAGTTGGTGGTTTTGAGTTTCTTGCCAGAATTGGAACAGAAGATTTACGGAAGCTACTGTTGGAGTTAAAAGGGATTGGTCCAGAGACTGCAGATGCACTTTTACTTTATCTTTTTGATCGTCCCGTTTTTATTTCGGATGAATATGCGAGAAGACTTTTTCGACGCTTAGGATTTGGAAACTTTGATACCTATAATGACATGCATGCTGTTTACGGTAACGTCTTGGAAGGCCTCACTCTCAAACAATGCCAAGAGATTCATGCTGTCATTGATGAACATGGGAAAGCTTTTGGTAAAAGTAAAGGCCAGTTAGACGAAAGTTGGTTACGATAAAAAGAGCCTAGGACAGTAGTCCTTTGACTCCACAAAAGAAACTGATTTTGTACTAACCTAAAGTTAGACAATTTATTTAAGCAAAGGATTTAGTTCTGTATTGCACAGGACTAAGTCCTTTTAGTTTTATCTTAATGCGTTTGTTGTTGTAATAATTAATACAGTCTACACTAGCTTGTTCCAATTGCTCAAGTGACTGAAACGTTTTCTCATGACCATAAAACATCTCAGACTTCAGAATGCCAAAGAAGGATTCCATCATGCCGTTATCTGGACTATTGTATTTACATGACATAGATGACTGGAGTATAAGAGTCATCCAAAAGTATGTGCCTCCTTGTTAAATATCAAAAGATTGGTGAAATGAATAGCGAATATCCCTTTTTATTTTACTTAAAATCAGATTTTTGGATGGAAATACCAGATGATAAAGTAAATCATTTAAAAAATAAAAAAGACAAACGCCCAAAATGACGTTTGTCTAGAATAAGGAAGTTATCCTTGTACTTTAGCTCTACTTATTAGCTTAGATCGTATGTTACTCAACAGATTTTAGGGCTTCGAGCATATTGACTTTCTTAAGGTGTTGGTTCACAAAGATACCGAGACCTGTCAGAATGATAATGACAACAAGTGTTGGAATGGCATAGATGAGCCAGCTCAGACCTGGATTGAACATAATATTTTCAGGAGGGATAACCTCTACCATGTATTGATGCAATCCCCAACCAAGTCCGAATCCAACCAAGATACCAATGATAGAGAGATAAATGGTTTCTCGATAGATGTAGAGTGTCACTTCTCTATTAAAGAAGCCTAGAACCTTAATGGTTGATAACTCACGGATACGTTCTGCCACATTGATATTTGTCAAATTAAAGAGAACAACTAAAGCAAGAAGAACAGAAATCCCAATCAATACTGCCATAACACGGCTAAGGGAGTTGACGATGGTCTTGATTTGTGCCTTTAGAGTAGTATTTTGAACAACCCCTTTGACACCATCAAGCTCCATAAATTGACTGGCTGTTTGCTCAACGTTTTTGTCTGAGTGATTCTTCAGTGTCAGAATAGTAGCATTTTGGCTCGCCTCTTTACCAAAAGCATTTCTGTAAGTAGTTTCATTCATAAAGATGAAGTGACCCATATACATTTCAGAAATACCAGCAACTTTGAGTTTGATATCCTTGTCTTGGCTATTTTGAACGGTTAACTCATCCCCTACAGAAACGCCAGCTAAGTCTGCCAATTTCTCAGAAATAATAATCCCTTTGTCGGTCAAATCGAGTTTTTGACCAGTTTCACGATTATTGAGCTTGATGTAATGTTGTAGAGTTTCTTGATCCTTGTCTTTGACCACAAGGGTTGTGATATCTTGACGATCGTTATTATTTCCTGCCACTTTTGAAAGCATTTCGTAATGAATAGAAAGATGTTCCTTGACCTTGCTATCGTTAATTAATTTTTGGATGTTTTCCTTTTCCTGCCCATCCAGATGATCCTTGTTTGCGACAATCATATCATAGCGAATGATGTTAGGGAATTGGCGTGTGTTAAGGTCTCCAATAGAAGAACGAATACCGAGTCCAGCAAAGAGAAGTGCGATGGAACCGCAGACACCAAAAATAGTCATGAACATCCGTTGCTTGTATCGGAAAATATTACGGGCAGTGACTTTTTGTGTAAAGTTCATCCGGTTCCAAAGTGGGGTGATGCGCTCCAAAAGAATCTTAGAACCAGATGTTGGAGGTTTTGGAAGAAGAAGTTGGGCTGGCTTTTCTCCTAATTCGCGCTTGGCTACCATGAAAGCGGGAAGAACTGTGGACAAAAGACCAAGCACAATAGCTAGAAGAGTCTTAAATGGATAAAAGTGTAACTCAATTGGTGCGAGGAGGATTCGCTCTTTATAACTATTGTATATGATAGTTGGAAGGAGAATATGTCCAGCAGCAACCCCAATAGCAGTACCAATCATGCTCGTCACGAATCCATAAATAATAAATTTACGGATGATGTCCTTGTTTTGGTAACCGAGAGCTTTGAATGTCCCTGCCTTAATCCGTTCTTCTTCGACGAAGCGTCCCATTGTTACAAAGGTAACCAAGGCAGCAATAAAGTAGAGGATAACAGGGAAGATATTACTGAGGTTCTGAAAAACAGAAGCGTTGGTCTCATATGAAACGTACCCTTCTGACCAAGGAGCTTCACGACGTGTGTAGACATCGTAGCTTGGTTCAGCAATGCTATCGATTTTTTCTTGAGCTTCCTTTATTTGCTCCTTCTTGTCAGCGATTTCATCTTGTGCCTGAGTCAATTGTCCCTGGACAAGAGGATTCTTATCCTGACCGCTGGCTTTCGCTTGTTCAAGTTTCTTGTTAAGCTCCGTTTCTGCTTTCTGAAGTTGTCTTGTTTGTTGGTCAATCTTAGCCTGTGGATCAGCTTTTAATTCTTTCAAACGGTTAGCAGGCTGATTTTTTACTAATTTTTCAAGCTCATCCTCGTGTTTGGAAACCTTGTCAGTGTAATCCTGGGTATAGGGGTTAGCTCCACGGACGTCTTTGTAAGCTAAGCGTGCAATCATGTAGACGTCGGAATCAAAACTAGATTCAGGAACAACCGCATACCCTTTGAGTTCCCCACTACCAGCTGTCGATGAACCTAGGTCAACACTTGATAAGATTTCAGAAGACTGAACAAAGCCAGTGATGGTAAAACTGTGTTCTTTTAAGACATCCTTACCATTGTCACCCTCTTTTTCAGAAAACTCAATTTTGTCACCGATCTTATAGTTATCTTGATAGACTGAAGAAAGAACAATTTCACCTTGCTTACTTGGAAGTTTTCCTTTTACAACCTCATAAGTTGAGATATCTTTTGGTTTTGAAAATAGTCGAAAGGAATCAGTGGAACCTTTCAGTACTACATCTTTAAAGTAACCATACTCAATGTTTGCCTCTGATGAGACTTGATTTAGGAGGTCTTGATCTGACTGGTTCAGTCCATAGCTGCCAGTAACTGTGAGGTCAGCTGTTTGGTGTTTAGTAAAATAGCTTGTTCCCGTGTGTTGCATATCAGGTGTCGTCACCTTTAGACCCACAAGAGCGAAAGAACCTAAGGCCATGAGTGAAGCAATAGAAACCACCCGTCCTTTAGAACTAGAGAAAGACTTTCTCACGTCCTTCCAATAAGTTTTACGATTCATGAGACATCCTTTCTAGTACTCGAGGCTATCAATATCTTGTGGATGGGCATTGAGTTCAATACTTTGAACACGCGCATCATGCATACGAATCACACGATCAGCAATAGGTGCAAGCGCCCCGTTGTGAGTGACGATGATAACGGTAGCTCCTTCATTGCGAGCCTTGTCTTGGAGAATCTTCAAGACCTGTTTTCCAGTATTGTAATCCAGGGCTCCTGTAGGTTCGTCACAGAGGAGAATTTTCGGATTTTTTGCGACGGCGCGAGCGATAGCTACCCGTTGTTGCTCACCACCAGACAATTGTGCAGGGAAGTTGTTGATGCGTTTTCCTAGACCAACATCAATCAAAGTTTGTTCCGCATCTTTAGCATCCGCGACAATTTCAGAAGCCAACTCTACATTTTCTTTGGCCGTTAAGTTTGAGACCAAGTTATAGAATTGAAAGACGAATCCGACATCGTCTCTACGATAGGCTGTTAATTGTTTCGCATTATAATTGGAGATGTCTTTCCCATCGATGACGACCTTTCCTTCATCATTGGTATCCATACCACCAAGAATATTGAGAACAGTTGATTTTCCTGCCCCAGAAGAACCGAGTATAATCACTAACTCCCCTTTTTCAATTTCGAAAGTGATATCATTGTTTGCGATGATTTCCACATCACCTGTTTTATACCGTTTGTAACTATGTTTCATTTCAATATACGCCATGTGTATTTGTCTCCTTTAAAAATTATCAGCTGCTAAAACAACAACCTGTTGAATAATTACGAAGGTTATTTTATGATTTTTTAAATACGATTGCTACAACAGAAAACAACAATGTGTTGAAATAACGAAGAAAATATGATAATCATAACTGAAAATATCAGATGATAGTTGACATTTTCAAAATTCGAGATATACTTTAATCAACAATATGTAGAAATAAGGGGTTCGTATGCAACAGAGACAAACGACAACTAAGTCAGATATTAAAGAAGCCTTCATTCAGCTTTTGGCTACAAAAAGTTTAGAGGATATAACGATTAGTCAGTTAACTAAAAAAGCGGGTGTCAACCGCTCGACATTTTATCTGCACTACCTAGATAAACAGGATTTTTTAGAGCAATTAAAAGAAGAAACCATAACGACGGTTCGTATGATTTTGAGGAAAGAAACCTTTTATCCCAAAGAAGCCTTAGAAGCCATCTTGTCTTATTTCCAAGAGAACAGTGCTTTTTTTGCTGAAATTGCAAAAAATCCAAGCTTTCGTTTTGCAGACAACATTCGTTATTTTATCTTGGGGATGATTGAGTCTACGCCACGTTCTCGACCAGTCATTGTGGCAGCTTATCAAATGCCAGAGCGCTATGCTATTACCATGTATGTTTCTGGTTTGACAGGACTTATTGTCGACTGGATTATCAATGGGACTCAGGAAAACCCCCAACAATTGACCAAGATTATACTGGATTCCCCAGGGATGGAGTGGTTTAAAGAAAAGTAACTACTTAAGAATCCTCAGGGGCTTTGAAACAGAATTGCCTCTTATTGACAGAAGTTAGATGGCTGAGTCCTTTCATTCTAATTGTTGACTGTCTCTTCAAAAAAACTCCATTGAGTCTGGCTTAAAATTATGTTACAATAAGCCTTGAAAATGAATGAAAGTATATGGAAAAAAGTATGAAAAAACGACCAGTAATTGGAATTACAGGAAATGAAAGACCCTTCCCGGATGATCCAGACGCGAATATGAGCTATGCGGCGACTGGTTTTGTCGAAGCGGTCAAAGAGGCAGGAGGGATTCCCTTGATCTTGCCAATTGGAGATGCAGCCTTAGCCAAAGACTACATATCGATGATTGATAAGCTCATCATTACCGGTGGACAAAATGTCTTGCCCAAGTTTTACGGAGAAGAAATCACCATCGACAGTGATGACTACCTCTTGAAACGCGATCTCTTTGAGTTGGCCTTGATTGAAGAAGCGCGTGCGGCTAAAAAAGCGATCTTTACCGTTTGCCGTGGGACCCAGCTCTATAATGTCGCTCTAGGGGGAACTCTGTATCAAGACATTGAACACCACTGGCAGGACAATCCAGGTCAGTACACCAGCCAAGAGTTGGTGACCAAGGATCAGACGATCCTGCAAGAGATCTATGGTAAGACCAGTCGCATCAATTCTTTCCATCATCAAAGTATTAAAGACTTGGCAGATGGTTTAGAAGTGATCGCGCGGGATCCTAAAGATGACATCATAGAAGCCGTTCAATCCACAGATGAGAGTCGTTTCCTCGGCGTTCAGTGGCATCCGGAATTTCGTTTTGACAAGAGCCCAGCAGATCGCAAGCTCTTTGAATATGTCGTGAATGACTTATAACGAAGACCGAGGCTGGGACAAAAGTCCTAGCCTCTCAATTATTTTTGGATTGTCGAGCAAGACGCAGTGGTTGAGTGGGCTCTACTACGCTGATTTCATCAGCTTTTACAGCCCTACTCAACTGTGCGGAGGTGGGACGACGAAATCGAATTCTAACGAATGACCGATTTCTGTCCCACTCTCTTTTCTTTAATCTGCGTAAGAAAGACTGTAAATTGTGCCTAGGTTTTGGGGGAGGATTCGCTACAATAGAGCTAGTAGAATGAGGAGGATTAGGACATGTATCAATTTCCAAAGGATTTTTTATGGGGGAGTTCGACCTCGGGCCCTCAAACAGAAGGGCGTTTCGCCCAGGATGGAAAGGGAGACAATCTCTGGGATTACTGGTATAAGATCGAGCCCAACCGCTTTTATCAAGGGCAAGGACCAGAGAAAACATCGACTTTTTATGAACACTGGGAAGAAGATTTGGACCTCTTGTTAGAAACTGGCCACACGGCCTTTCGGACCTCTATTCAGTGGTCACGTATTTTCCCAGAAGGACGAGGAGAGATCAATCAAGCAGGCGTTGATTTCTACCGTCGTGTCTTTGAAAAGATAAAGGAGAAAGGGATTCACCTCTTGGTCAACCTCTATCATTTTGATTTACCGATGGCTCTTCAAGAGCAAGGGGATGGTTGGGAAAATAAAGAAACTGCCTATGCTTACCAAGAATATGCGCGTTTCTGTTTCAAGACCTATGGGGATCTGGTCGATCAGTGGATCACCTTTAATGAACCCATTGTCCCTGTGGAGTTTGGTTATTTTTATGATGCCCATTTTCCTCATAAGGTAGACGCAGCAGCAGCAGTAAAAGTAGCCTACCACACCCAGTTAGCAAGCTCTCTAGCGGTTAAGGCCTGTCACGAGGTGGATCCTAACTATCGTATCGGGATTGTGCTCAATTTGACACCAGCCTATCCTCGGAGCCAGCATCCAGAAGATGTGAAAGCTGCGCGTATTGCCGAGCTCTTTCAAGCCAAATCTTTCTTAGATCCATCTGTTCTTGGTCATTATCCTGAAGAATTAGTGGAGATCCTACGGGAGCGCGATCTCTTACCGGATTATGATCCCTTTGAATTGCGCTTGATTGAGGAAAATACGGTGGATTACCTAGGAGTTAACTATTACCAACCACTCCGTGTGGCGGCTCCTCGTTATGCTCCAAATCCAGCATCTCCCCTACTCTTTGAACAATTTTATGAACCTTATGTTATGCCAGGGCGCAAGATCAATCCCCACCGTGGTTGGGAAATCTATGAGCAAGGCTTGTATGACATTGCCCAAAACATCAAGGAAAACTATGGCAATATCGAATGGATCCTGACAGAAAATGGGATGGGGGTTGAAGGAGAGGAAAAATTCCGCAAGGATGGCGTGATCCAAGACGACTACCGGATTGACTTTGTCAAAGACCATCTTCGTGAGCTCCACCGGGCTATTCAAGATGGTGCCAACTGTAAAGGATATTTGATCTGGACCTTTATTGACTGCTGGTCTTGGCTCAATGGCTACAAGAACCGCTATGGTTTAGTTGAATTGGATCTTGGGAGTCAAAAACGTACCCTCAAAAAATCCGGCCATTGGTTCCGTGAGTTGAGCCAGCAGAATGGATTTGAAGAGTAGAAAAAGCAACCTATCAACCAAGATGTTGATAGGTTTTTCTTAACCCTTTCTTAACTAGACCAATTTTCTTGAATTTCCTAGTTGACAAACTGGAAGAAGCATTGTATACTGACTCCGCTGGTTGCTTTTTTGGTAAATTAGACTATACCAATTTCAAAGTAACTGAGAAATCGACCATGGGTCGTTTGACTAAGTAAAGGGGAAAGTATAGCAAGGCTATATCGTAAAAACTATGTGCGGAATCGTTGGTGTTGTAGGAAATACAAATGCTACTGATATTTTGATTCAAGGACTTGAAAAGCTCGAATACCGAGGCTATGACTCTGCGGGTGTTTTTCTGGCTAGTGAAGGCAAGAGCCAATTGGTAAAGGCAGTTGGCCGCATTGCAGAATTGTCGTCTAAGGCAGAATGTGTCGAAGGAACAGCTGGGATCGGACATACCCGCTGGGCAACTCACGGAAAACCAACTGAGGACAATGCCCACCCACACCGTTCTGAAACAGGTCGCTTTGTGTTGGTCCACAATGGGGTCATTGAAAACTACCTTGAAATCAAGGAAGAATACCTAGCCGGTCACCATTTCAAGGGGCAAACAGATACAGAAATTGCAGCCCACTTGATTGGAAAATTTGCTGAAGAAGAGGGCTTGTCTACGCTTGAAGCCTTTAAAAAAGCTCTCCACATCATCCGTGGGGCCTATGCTTTTGCTTTGATGGATGCGGAAGATCCAAGCACCATCTATGTGGCAAAAAATAAATCACCACTCTTGATTGGTCTTGGCGATGGCTACAATATGGTCTGCTCAGATGCTATGGCTATGATTCGCGAAACCAACCAATACATGGAAATCCATGACCAAGAGTTGGTCATTGTCAAGGCTGACAGCGTTGAAGTGCAAGACTATGATGGCAACGTCAAAGAACGGGCTAGCTACACGGCTGAACTCGACCTTTCTGATATTGGAAAAGGGACTTACCCATACTACATGCTCAAGGAAATCGATGAGCAACCAACTGTCATGCGTAAGTTGATCCAAGCCTATACAGATGAATCTGGTCAAGTAGTAGTAGACCCAGCTATTATCAAGGCTGTTCAAGAAGCAGACCGCATCTATATCCTTGCGGCTGGGACCTCTTACCATGCTGGATTTGCGTCTAAAAAAATGTTGGAAGAGTTGACGGATACCCCAGTAGAACTCGGTATTTCATCTGAGTGGGGGTATGGTATGCCACTTCTCAGCAAGAAACCACTCTTCATCTTTATCAGCCAATCTGGTGAAACAGCTGATAGTCGTCAGGTATTGGTCAAAGCCAATGAAATGGGCATTCCAAGCTTGACAGTAACCAATGTTCCAGGATCAACTCTTTCACGTGAAGCAGACATGACTATGTTGCTCCATGCTGGTCCTGAAATTGCGGTAGCTTCTACTAAGGCTTATACGGCTCAAATCGCAGCTCTTGCCTTTCTGGCTAAAGCTGTTGGGGAAGCCAATGGCAATGAGAAGGCCAAAGCCTTTGATTTGGTGCACGAATTGTCTATCGTTGCCCAATCGATCGAATCAACCCTTTCAGAAAAAGAAGTGATCGACGAAAAAGTTCGTGGCTTGTTGGAAACAACCCGCAATGCTTTCTATATTGGACGTGGCCAAGATTACTATGTTGCTATGGAAGCCAGTCTGAAACTAAAAGAAATTTCTTACATCCAATGTGAAGGCTTCGCTGCGGGTGAGTTGAAACACGGTACTATCGCTCTGATCGAAGAGGGTACACCGGTTATCGCCCTCTTGTCTGATCCAGTCCTAGCCAGCCACACACGTGGAAACATCCAAGAAGTGGCAGCACGTGGGGCTCATGTCTTAACCATTGCAGAAGAAAATGTCGCTAAAGAGACAGATGATTTGGTCTTGACAGCGGTTCACCCTTACCTCTCTCCAATCTCAATGGTGGTACCAACCCAATTGATTGCCTACTTTGCAACCCTTCATCGTGGGCTCGATGTTGATAAACCACGGAACCTTGCTAAGTCTGTAACAGTTGAATAAACTTGTCTATATAGAAAAAATATCCTCGTTAGGTTTTTCCTAGCGAGGATGTTTGCTTTATTTATCAAAACCTTGCAAGGCTTTGAGGCGTTCTTCTGTTTGTCCCTTGGCATCTAGTTTTTTACCTTGGTAAACAGCAGATTCCCATGATCCATACATTGGATTTGGGAAGATGATGAATTTTTCACCGAATTCTTTTTGCAATTCGTCCAATTTCTTGTCGCGATCAGCTTCAGAGGTCTTAGAGAAGTCTGCAAAGTCAACCAGGTTGTCCCCAAAGAGCAAGACAAGATTGGTCTTTTCTTGTACAGCTTGGCGACGGCCTTCTTTTGATTTGACGCCATCTTCTAAGAACATGAGGTGGTCACGTCCTTGAACAGGAATGCCTTCTTTTTCAAGGTTCTTAATGGTATCATCTACTTGAGAGGTTGTACGGTCAGAAATGTAGTAGATTTGAACCCCGTTTTGATCCGCATATTGAAGGAAATCTTTGGCACCTGGCACCGCTTTTGCGGCTGCTTTTTTCACCCAAACATCCCAATCTTTAGGATTGAAGGCCGTACCATCTTTGACGTTTTGAACTTGGTAAGGGCTGTTGTCTAAAACAGTTTCGTCCAAATCCAAGACGATGGAATAAGGCTTATCAGAAGGCGTTTGGAGGATCTCTTTCAAACGGTCAGTAGCGACATTGTAGCCTTGTAAATACAAAGCCTTGGTTTCTGCTGCCTTTTGGTACCAAAGGACAGACATGGTATTTTCTTGTGAGCGCTGTTGATCATAGGTCATCGTCACCTGATTTTTAGTGCTGCTTGCTTTTGTCTCTTGCGTTTTAGTGGTATTGCTTCCACAACTTGTCAGTAAAATGACAGAAGCAAGAGCAGAAACGATGGTAAAGGTGGTTTTTGTTGTTTTCATAAACCGTACACTCCTTAAAATTATTCTATAAAAATTATACTCCTTTCAATCTTGCCTGACAAGAAAGAGAAGAAGGTGTCTAGGAATCGGTGAAAAGAAAAAGAAGGAAAAACGCTGCTATGAAAGGTTTCTTCGCCTCAACATATGCTATTTTTTCCTTTAAAAGAAGGGATATAGTTTTCTGCTATAACCGGATCAAGAAAAGATCAAAGCATCCCTTTTCTTCTAAAATGAAACAATAAAGAAAGATACTCGCAAGTCCCTATTTTCAAGCACTTGCGTTTTTTTGATGCCTTTCTCAATAAAGAAATTTTAAGGCCTTGATAGGGAAAATATATTAGTCAGCTACTTTTTGAGGTGATATCATGGTTACAAATTCCAGAAGGAAAGCAGTCAGTCTTTCTGTTGGAGAAATATTGAGGAGGATGTACAGTATGAGTAAAAAAGAATTGGTTCTTCGTGCCATTCGAGGCGAAACAGTAGAGCGAATCCCTGTAGGATTTTGGCTCCATTATGTGACCCAAGAAGAAAAAGAATTGGGTCTAGACAATCCGGCTGTAGTAGAAAAAAGTATTAAGGGCCACCAACACTATGTAGAAGAAATTTCACCTGATTTTGTCAAGATCATGAGTGATGGCTTCTTCCGCTATCCGAGTGCTCTTTATTCGAGAGAGATCAGATCGATCCGAGAATTGAAGGATATTCAACCGATTGGAGAGCATCATCCATGGATTGAAAAACAAATCGAGGTGGTCAAGGAAATTTGTTCTCATTTCCATGAAGAGATTGCTTCTTTCTACAATATCTTCTCGCCCATTTCTTATTTGAAACGCTGGTTCCGTACGGATCAATCTCGTGGAGACCAAGTGATTGCAGACTTTATCAAGGAAGATCCAGAAACTTTAGCTCATGTCCTTGACGTGATTGCAGGAGACATCGCTACTTTAAGTCGTCGCTTGATCCAAGAAGCAGGTATTGAAGGTATTTACTTTTCAACCCAGCAGATCCAAGATGAGCGTGTGACAGATGAAGAATACCGCAAGTTCATTGAGCCTAGCAGCATCGCTGTCCTAGAAGCAGCCAATGAAGCTGGAGGCATCAATATCCTTCATATTTGTGGTTTTGAAGGGGCCAGCAATGAAGTGGAGCTCTTCAAGGATTATCCAGCCCAAGTCATTAACTGGGCGACCCATCATGAAGGCCTTAGCCTAGCCGCAGGTCGTAAACTTTTCGGCGATCGTGCCGTCTTGGGTGGCTTTGTCAATGGCAAGAAAGGTTTGCTCTACCAAGGGGAACGAGAAGCTATTGAGCAAGAAACGCGTCGCTTGGTGGCTGAAGCCGGAAGTCGTGGTTTGATTCTTGGAGCAGACTGCACCGTGCCAGATGATTTCCAATTGGAACGCTTAGATTGGGTGCGTCAAGCAGCCGTATTGTAAAAAGAAAGGAGAGGGAGATGAAAAAGATCAATGTATGGTGTATCCTGGTAACCGTTTTGTTTTTGCTTCTCGGGCTTAGTAAAGTGGCTCTAGCAAGCAGTCAGGGGAAAGCGAAAAAAGATCCAGATATGGCAAGACTGGAGAAGATTCCAGCTCATAGTTTCTCCCTCATCCGCCCATCTGACCTAGCAGGAATTCTTCTTCTCGAAGATCAGTGATAAAAAAAGATGAAGAGCTTGATAAAAAATATATATTAGTCAAACAATTATCGAAGTGATAAGATAACAAACAAGAAAAGAATAGAACGAGGTAAGAACATGTCATCAAAAAGAGAATTAGTCTTAAAAGCTTTTAAAGGAGAAGCAGTTGACCGTGTGCCAGTTGGATTTTGGCATCATTTTACAACAGAAGAAGAATGGTTGAAAGGATTTTCTAATCCGGAAATTATTGAAAAAAATCTCAATGGCCATAAAAACTTCCTTCACAAGGTCAAACCAGACTTTGTCAAACTCATGAGCGATGGTTACTTTGCTTATCCAAATCCAGCTATTCACAAAGGCCTTGAAAACATCTCTGATTTAGCAGGGATTGAACCACTCGGAGCAGATCATCCATGGATCACAGAGCAGGTAGAGCTCGTTAAAAAAATCCGTGCCGGTTTTGAAGAAGACATTGTGGCTATCTACAATATCTTTGCTCCAGTAACCTACTTCAAATGGTTGGTCGGAGAAGTTTCAGGAGGAGATGACTTGATCGCAAACTTCATCGATCAAGATGCAGCAACTATTAAAAAAGTATTGGATACGATTGGCCAAGATATTGCCAGTTTGAGCCAACGAATCATCAAAGAAGCAGGAGCAGACGGGATCTACCTCAGTGTTCAAAGTATCCAAGATGCGCGGGTTACACAAGAAGTTTATAAAAACATTATTGCACCGAGCGAACTCCATGTCTTAGAGGCAGCTAATGAAGCAGGTGGCGTAAATATTCTTCATATCTGTGGCTATGAAGGAGCTCGCAATGATATCCATCTCTTCACAGACTACCCAGCCCAAGTCATTAACTGGGCAGTCGGACCAGAAGGTATCAGCCTAGCAGAAGGACGCGAAATCTTCGGTGGACGCACGGTTCTTGGTGGCTTTGAAAATGGTAAAAATGGTCTTCTTTACACAGGAGATAAGGCTGCGATCCAAGCAGAAACCAAACGCATCATCGCAGAAACAGGAACCACAGGCTTGGTCATCGGTGCCGATTGTACGATTCCAAGTGACATTGATGAAGAACGAATCGAATGGGTTCGTGAAGCTGCAGCAGAATAAGGAAAATAGAAAGAGGGAGAACAGAGTATGAGTAAAAAAACATGGATTATCGGTGGGGTGGCAGTACTTGCCATTGCAGGTGCAACCATTCTTGGACGGAGCTTGAACCATGCAAACGACAGCAAAGGCTCAACAGGATCGAACAAGGTAACAACCTTGAAAGTAGCCCACACTCAAAACTATGTACCGTATGATTTCGTTGATGAAAAAGGAGAATCAGATGGCTATGAAGTAGCCGTTCTCAAAGCCATTGATGAAAAACTACCAGACTACAAGTTTGAGTACACTGGAACAAGTGATGACGATCTCTTGATCGGTCTAGAATCTGGTAAATACGATATCGGAACCAAAGGAGCTTGGTATACCGAAGAACGTGCCAAGAAATTTATCATTCCAAAAGAACCAATCGGAGCAAGTATCATCGGATTTACCGTTCGGAAAGAAGATGCGAATAAATACAAGAACATCGATGACTTCGCTAAAGAAAAAGGAAAATTGGTTCCAATTTCACCACAAAATGCGCAGTGGAATGTTATTAAAGAATACAATGAAAAGCATAAAGACCAACAAATCGAATTAACAGCTGCGGAATCTTTCAAAGTTGCAGATGCCTATGCTTGGGTTCTTGAAGGACGTTACGATGCCTTCTTTGACATCAAACTTTCCTTTGAAAAAGCTGTCACAGATAAAGATGGTTCTTACCACCAATATGCGGACAAACTGAGCTGGTTTGCCTACAAAGGAATTCCAACTTACCCATTGATCCATAAGGATAAGAAAAACGAAAAATTTGCGGAAGCATACAGCAAGGCTATCAAAGAATTGGAAAAAGATGGTACACTTGCTAAATTGTCGAAAAAATATTTCGGTGAAGATGTCTTCAGTTATGTAGATAAAGAGAAATAAGATGGAACTGGGTGCGTATAGCCCCAGCTTCCTTATTTCTATACGGATACAGAAAGGAAAAGAAACATGGTCTCATACGACATTTCCAAGGTCTGGTCATTTCTTCCAACCTTGGTCCAAGCTCTACCAGCGACCCTCGCTTTGATGGTTTTAACGACGGTTCTCGGTTCTGCATTTGGCTTGGTTTTGACCTGGGCACAAGTATCAGAAGATAAGGTAGGAGCAGGTCTGGCAAAAGGTTATGTCTTTACTTTGCGTTGTACCCCTCCGATTGTCTTGCTCTTTTTGGTCTTTTATGGACTTCCCCAATTTTTGAACTGGTGGTTGGGCATTGACATTGACCACTGGTCCAAGTTTGTCTTTGTTCTTGTTGCCATGTTTCTTCTCTTTGCCGCGATGATCTCTGAGGTCTTCAAGGCAGCCTATTTGGCCATTCCAAAAGGTCAGATGGAAGCGGGCTTGAGTATCGGCTTGACGCCAGCTCAAACCATTTGGCGGATTGTCCTTCCCCAAGCCTTTCGCGTGGCTCTTCCAAATATGACGACTGCCATCTTGAACCTCATGCGTGATGCCGCTTTGGCTTATACCATTGGCTTTATCGATATCATGGGAGCAGGCAACAACTTGATCAGCCGCAATCTTGGGAATTATTCCCTCGAAACGTATACAGCTGTCGCAGTGATCTACTGGGGAATTGCCCTTGTGATCTCCTTCTCCGCTCAACTCCTTGAGAAACGACTCAGTGTAACAGAAAGGTAGCTTATGGATTTCAATTTTATTAGTAAAGCATTTCTAGCCACCTTGGGTGGTGTTCCAGTGACCCTTCTGATCATGGTTGTATCGATTCTTTTGAGTTTCTTTCCAGCCCTCTTTTTGGCACTCGGTCAGATCTATAAGGTCAAAGGGGTTCGCAGTTTCTCAGTGATTTACTTAGCCTTTATCCGCGCGACGCCTCCGATTCTCTTGATTCTCTTCTTTTATAGTCTCTTTCCCAGCCTCTTAAATAGCTTTTTTAAGAGTATTGGTAGTCACTTTAATGTCTTTGAGATCAATCCCATTTACTATGCCTTTATCATCTTTAGCTTGATGACAACGGGAAGTCTTGCTGAAATTCTACGGTCAGCCATTCTGACCGTTGATAAGGGCCAGCTAGAAGCAGCGCAAGCCATTGGTTTGACTAATCGTCAAGCCTACATCCGCATTGTTTTTCCACAAGCCTTGCGTGCAGCCCTTCCTAATTTGTGTAACTTGGTTATCAACTTGGTCAAAGGAACTTCCCTTGTCTTTGTCATGACCATCAAGGATATTACCGCAATTGCCAAGGTCGAAGCCTCTTATGGCTATCAATATTTTGAATCCTATCTAGTGATTTTTATTCTTTATATTGTCATTTGTGGAGTGATTCAGTGGGGATTCAATCGCTTAGAAAAACGCCTGACACTCGCATAGAAGAAGGAGAAATAAGAAGATGTTAGAAGTAGAACACGTATCGAAAAAATTTAAGGACCACCAAGTGCTGGTGGATGTTAATCTCAAGGTCAACCAAGGGGATGTCGTCGTTATTTTGGGGCCATCTGGATCAGGAAAAACAACCTTCCTTCGCTGCCTCAATCACTTGGAAAAGGCAGATACAGGTCACCTAACCCTAGGTGGAAAAGAGTATGACCTCTCAAAACTCAGCAAAAAAGAGATTCTAGAAATCCGCCAAAAGACAGCCTTTGTCTTCCAGCATTACAATCTCTTCGCTAATAAAACAGCGCTTGAAAATATCTTAGAAGGGCTGGTTGTAGCCCGTAAGATTCCAAAAGAAGAAGCCATCCAACGGGCAGAATCAGCCCTTGAAAAAGTTGGTCTCCTCGCTTACAAGGATTACTATCCTTCTCAATTGTCAGGTGGCCAGCAGCAACGGATCGGAATTGCGCGTGCCATCGCAGTCAAACCAGACGTGATCTTGCTAGACGAGCCGACTTCAGCGCTAGACCCAGAGTTGGTCGGTGACGTCTTAGATGTCATGAAGCAATTGGCCCAAGAAGGAGTGACTATGGTTGTCGTAACCCATGAGATGGGCTTTGCGCGTGATGTGGCTAACCACGTTATCTTTATGGATGGCGGACACATCATCGAAGAAAATGAACCGCATGAATTCTTCAATAGTCCAAAGGAAGAGCGAACCAAACAATTCCTCTCACGGATTTTATCCGATGCCACTTATAGCGTCGAATACATGATTTAACAAGAGACACACCTAGTAAGGGTGTGTTTTTTAGGTTCTGGAAAAAATTTTTAAAAATTGGGTCATTTTTTAAAAATCATTACGAATAATATAAGTGAGAGGGAACATATGACTGATAAAAAACAACGATTAATGCTACTATTCTTACTGACTTTGTTTCTAGGAGGCTGCAGTCTTTTTACAGATAAAGCTGCTGAGAGAAGGGAAGTGATTCAGATTGCAGAAAGCACGAAAATGGAGCGAGCGATAAAACACTTGTTAATCAGTATCGATCCGAAAGCTTTCACTTCAGAAGGAGTCATTCACTCCTATACCCTGATAAAAGGTGAATTGGAATACAATCCAATGGGAGGGATGAATGTCTATCTCGTTATCAATGGCGATAAAAAGTTAACGATCGATACGACTGTTCAAATGGAAGATTCAGGACAGTTCGAAGCAGGTAGTTACGGTATTTCAGCAAAATTAAGTGATCTGTTAAGTGAAGCAGAAGAGGCTGGGAAATAAACTCATTTAGGTAAACACCCCTAATCTAATATAGTTAAATAGAAACATTTATGGATCAAAACCAATATGTTACATCAATAGCTAGTGCTTGTAACGATTTGGCAACATTTTTTAACAAAAGTAACATTTCAGGTATGAATAGAATTTTGTATAATAAATTCTAAGAAACCTGAAGAAAGAATGGGAAGAAGATGAAAAAAAGTAAATTTATTGTGTTGATAATGGTAGTATTTAGCCTGAGCTTAGGAGGCTGTAGCTTTTTTAATGGACAATCTGCCAAGAAACAAGAAATGATTCAAATCGCAGAGAGTAAGAAGATGAAAGTGGCGATTGAAAATATGTTGAAAAAATTAGATCCTAAAGCTCTTACTCCAGAAGGAAAAATAAAATCATATAAAATTTCTAAAGATGATTTAGATTATAATCCGATGGGAGGGCTATTAGTAAAAATAGTTATAAATAATGATGAAAAATTAGTTTTAAGCACAACTATACAAGAGGACGCTACAACAGGGAAATATGAAGAGACCTATTTTGGGGAAACAGAGGAGTTAAGTGATTTATTAGATAAGGAGTGATAATGGCTAATAATTTAAATTTCAATGATCAACAAAATGTTAAAGCTGCTCTACTTGAATACGAAAAAGATGTCAAAATAAATGGAAAGTTTAAAATTGGGACGAAGAAAGACGAATACATTGGTAATGTTGCCCATATTTATGATAACGTAAATGACAATGAGGAGCAGGTCTTCGTTCTTACTAATAATGGCCAAGGCGCGCAACAAAATGCAGTCCCCTATACTGCTTCAGATGAAGAACGTGCCCAAATCCATGACGTGACTGTCTTGATGAAGGGATCTGAAACTGAAATAAGTACACAAAAATTACTCCATGATACATATACGGATTGGGTAAAGACAGATTTGCCAGCAGCTTCCAATATTTTGAACCCTGGTGGTGCGAGCGAGTATGCAACCGAATATGCGAAGAATTATGCGCGAGATAAGGCTAAGGATAGTTTTAATAATTTTGTAGAAGCTTTTGAAGATGCGATTATTCCTACTTCTGTTAATCTTCCTCCGGAGGCCACACCCTTAGGTAGGTTTATGAAAAAAGCGCTGGATAATCCTGTCAGCAATTTCGTACAGGAAAAAGCATCAGATGTGGTCGGCTTTTTTGCAGAAAGGACAGCCGAAGAACAGGTTAAATTTCCCGCTTTAGTGGGAGCTGCTTTTTTAAAAAAATACAATGATGAAAACGGGACTTTCCCGCCTCCGCAGTTTAAAGATGCTGCAGCTCATTTGAAAGAGGTGATCCGAAAATACCCAAATGCCAAGATCGATCTATACGGTCACTCTCTGGGGTCTATGAATATTCAGTATGCGCTTGCCTGCTTGACGGAAGAAGAAGCGTCTCATATTGGGACTGTCCATCTATACAATGGCCCTAATGCCTATTCCATCTTAACACCCGAGCAAAAAGCGCGTATAGATTCGCTGAAGTACAAAATCTACAACCACATTGACCATAAAGATTTGGTTAGCTTGGGCTATCAGGATTCTGGAAGCAAGGAATCCAGTGGGATTGTCAAGCACCTCAAAACTAAAAATTTGATAAATACTGGCCTGCAGCACATGATGCATGGTTATATCTATGATAAGGATGGGAATTTGGTTCTTGAAAAGGGAACGGAAGCCATCACTCGCAAGGAAATCATTGAAGAGCGGATGAAGGTTTACTATCGCCTAAAGGATAAATTACAAAAAACAGGTGGTGGACTGAGTTCAAGTGAACAAATCTATCTCGATGCCTTGCAGGCACGCTTGGCTTCTGATGAGCTGATTCGAGTAGTGGATGAAGGGCTGGAGCAAGCTCAAAAATCTAAGGCACAACTGGATACAGATTTAGAAGCTTTGGAGAAAGTCTTACAGACCGTTCCGAAAGGCTTCATTCTCAATCTTGCGGAAGTAGAAGAGGCTTATGCACAGGCCGGTGCAACAAGGCAAACAGTTGTCACTGAAGTAAGAGAAAGGTTCGACAATCGTTTGGCTGCATATCAGTCCTTATCGAATGAATTTCATACTTTAAACGAGCAAGTGAATGCAGGAATTGAGCTCTTAAAAGCAAAAGATCAAGAAATAGCAGGAGAAATGAACCAGTGGGAACAACTAGCTTATTAATTTCATCTACTCTTTCGAAAAAGGAAAAGAAACTAGATCACTTGGAAAGAGAGTTCCAAAAAGCGCGCTTGGAGCTAGATGAAAAGCGTTGCCTAGTGGAAAGAAAACAGCAGCTCTTCACCCAGATGCTGGAAGAAGAGTATGCGATGGCAGCTTCCTTTTTACAAGAGCAGGAGGTTGATGTCAGTTGTGGATGGGAGTCCCTCCATCGCTGTATCGAAGAGTATGATCTCGAAGCTAGAGAAGCTGCACAAGTAGCCTTCAAACAGATCGAAATCGAGGAAGAGAATTTATGGCAATCCTACCGGAAAGATAGACGCCAACTGGAAGAGGAGTTTGCACAAGATAAAGTTTCATAGTATAGAAGAGGAGGAAGTATGGGTGATAGTCCAGTCAAAGATTTCTTTGATTTAGATATGAAAGATAAGATGAGGATCATCGAAAGCCGAAAGAAACTTGAAAAAGATTTAATCCGGGTTGTCTATGCGCCCGTTTTATTGACCTGCAAGGCAGGAGTTGAGAAACGTTACAATGATGGCTTGACTGCGATTACAACAGTAGCCGAAGAAGACGTCCAGGTCGTTGGAAAGCAACTGGATCAATCCATGGTGGGTCAATTTGCTAAAAATGTACAGACGGTTATTCAAGAAAAAGCTGGTAAATTTAAATCTATCTAGCCAAGAACTTCTATTTAAATATGGAATCTGGAGTGACTCCAGATTTTTTTAATAAATTTAAAAAATTATGTAAAAAAGTGTTGACAAAGAAATCAGTCTGCGTTATAATAATTTATGTAAACAAAAAGAGGTTGGAAAAACCTACTGGTTTACAAGATCAATAGTGGAAAGGAGATGGTGATATGCTATTTCCAGAATTAAGACAACTAATTGATAAAAGGGAAAATAGAAACTGTTAGCCTGTAGGGCTATTATTAAATAAATGAATTAAAATTATGTAAACAATTAAACAGCAGCCAATTGGTCTGCTAATTTTCAAGAATGAATTAAAATTATGTAATTAGAGGTATACAATATGAATAACAACTTTAACAATATGGATGATCTTTTCAATCAACTAATGGGAAAC
Organism: Streptococcus parasanguinis; assembly: GCF_023109675.1. Lineage (GTDB taxonomy): Bacteria > Bacillota > Bacilli > Lactobacillales > Streptococcaceae > Streptococcus > Streptococcus parasanguinis_I. Next base: position 142,197 of record NZ_JALDUR010000003.1, read on the forward strand.
ATGGGTGGTTTTCGTTCTGAAAGCCGTCGCTACATGATCAACGGTCGTGAAGTGACACCTGAAGAATTTGCTATTTACCGCCAAACTGGTCAACTTCCAAATGAAGGAAGCGAGCAAGTGCAACACCATCAAGGTAAAGGAATGAAACAAGATGGTATCCTTGCAAAACTTGGTCGTAACTTGACCGAAGAAGCTCGTGAAGGAAAATTGGATCCGGTCATCGGACGTAATAAAGAAATTCAAGAAACTGCTGAAATCTTGTCTCGTCGTACCAAGAACAACCCTGTCCTTGTAGGGGATGCTGGTGTTGGTAAAACAGCAGTTGTAGAAGGTTTGGCACAAGCTATTGTGAACGGAGATGTTCCAGCTGCTATCAAGAACAAAGAAATCATCTCGATTGATATTTCTGGTCTAGAAGCTGGTACGCAATACCGTGGTAGCTTTGAAGAAAATATTCAAAATCTGATCCAAGAAGTCAAAGCTATGGGAAATGTCATTCTCTTCTTTGATGAAATCCATCAAATCCTTGGTGCAGGTAGCACAGGTGATGGTCAAGGCTCTAAAGGTCTTGCGGATATCATCAAACCTGCTCTTTCACGTGGGGAATTGACAGTCATTGGGGCAACGACTCAAGATGAATACCGTAACACCATCTTGAAGAATGCAGCTCTTGCTCGTCGTTTCAACGAAGTGAAAGTCAATGCTCCATCAGCTGAAGATACTTTCAAGATTCTCCAAGGGATCCGTGATCTTTATGAAAAACACCACAATGTCATCTTGCCAGATGAAGTTTTGAAAGCAGCGGTTGATTATTCGATCCAATACATTCCACAACGTAGCTTGCCTGATAAGGCCATTGACTTGGTCGATGTGACAGCTGCTCACTTGGCAGCCCAACATCCAGTAACAGATGTCCATGCTGTGGAACATGAAATTGAAGAAGAAAAAGCTAAACAAGAAGCTGCAGCTGCTAAAGAAGATTACGAAGCAGCTCTTAATGCAAAAGTTCGTATCGAAGAACTTGAAAAGAAAATTGAAAACCATACGGAAGACCATAAAGTAACGGCAACAATCAACGATGTGGCTGAATCTGTAGAACGGATGACGGGTATTCCAGTGTCACAAATGGGTGCAACTGATATCGAACGTTTGAAAGATATGGGTCACCGTTTGCAAACTAAGGTTATCGGTCAAGATAAAGCCGTTGAAGCAGTGGCACGTGCCATCCGTCGGAACCGTGCAGGATTTGACGAAGGGAACCGTCCAATCGGTAGCTTCCTCTTTGTAGGTCCTACTGGTGTCGGTAAGACTGAATTGGCTAAACAATTGGCTCTTGATATGTTCGGTACCAAAGATGCCATCATCCGTTTGGACATGTCAGAATACAGCGACCGTACAGCCGTTTCTAAATTGATTGGTACAACAGCTGGTTATGTTGGTTATGATGACAATAGCAATACTTTGACAGAACGTGTTCGTCGTAACCCTTACTCAATCGTCCTTCTTGACGAAATTGAAAAGGCGGATCCTCAAGTGATCACCCTTCTCCTCCAAGTTTTGGACGATGGTCGTTTGACAGATGGTCAAGGGAACACTGTCAACTTCAAGAACACTGTAATTATCGCTACTTCAAACGCTGGCTTTGGTTACGAAGCCAACTTGACAGAAGATGCGGATAAACCAGAACTCATGGATCGTTTGAAACCTTACTTCCGTCCAGAATTCCTCAACCGTTTCAACGCTGTCATTGAATTCTCACACTTGAGCAAGGAAGATCTTTCTAAGATTGTTGATTTGATGTTGGTAGATGTCAATAAGACCCTTTCTAAGAAAGAAATCGACTTAGCAGTGAGCGATGCAGCTAAAGAATACATGACTGAAGAAGGTTATGATGAAGTGATGGGTGTTCGTCCACTCCGTCGGGTAGTTGAACAACAAATCCGTGACAAAGTCACAGACTTCCACTTGGATAACTTGGATGCCAAACATCTCGAAGCAGACATGGAAGATGGTGTCCTTGTGATCAGAGAAAAAGACACAAAGAAGGAAGAAAACGCTGATAAACAAGCAGATTAAGGCGAATTAGTTTGTGAAAAATAGAGACTGCTATCATATAGCAGTCTTTATTTTTTCTTCCCACCTGGGGGAAATTATTCGCCGTATAAGGCCAAAATCCTCCTATTTGGGCTAAAAAAACATCAATAATTAGTGAAATTAATCCAATTTGAGCAAAATTATTAATAAATAAAGAAAATAAGTATATAATCTATACAAGAATAAAATTTGAGGAATGGAAGTAAGATGAGCAATACAATTGATATCTACTCAACTCCCGAATACAGAAAAGTGGAAGCCGTTGTTCAACTGATGGTTGACGGTCGCTTGACGAGCTATCGTGTCGCAACTGAAACAAACATCAGCAAAATGAGCTTGGCGACTTTGACGAAGGGAACGAGTAAAATCAAAAATATTACCTATCAAACGGCTTTGGCCTTGATTGATTGGTATGATGAGAATCATGAAAAGTATGGCATTACGATTGACTAGTCAGTAGCCCACTTTTCGTGGTTTTTTTCTTTTTCATCAAAACTTGCCTCCTCTCTGAGACTGGAGCCTGATTTTGCTTGAAGAGGATGGGAAAACTTGAAAAGACGGGCGAAATTTGATATAGTATAGCATATATGAAAATTAAAGGAGAAACATATGCAAGGCGGAAGTTTGCTAATTATGCTCGTTCTTATGGTCGGTTTGATGTACTTCATGAGCCGTAGCCAAAAGAAACAGTACCAAAAACGGATGGAAAGTTTGAATAAACTTCAAAAAGGAAATGAAGTCATCACGATTGGTGGCTTGTACGGAACCATCGATGAAGTCGACACAGACCGCAAGACCGTTGTCTTGGATGTTGATGGTGTCTACCTGACCTTTGAATTGGGAGCGATCAAAACAGTTCTTCCTGTATCAGAAGGAATCTCAGCTACTGCGACAGAAGGTGCTAGCTCAGATGCTGATTCAGCCATCGAAGAATAATCATCAAAGAAGAGGCAAGGGCCTCTTTTTTGGTGGGCAAATAGGACGATGTGATGAAGGAAAGTCCTGCTGGTTCAAAAAAGAGGCCAGAGTCCCTATTTTATGGGGATTTATGGTATAATGAAGCGATAAATATTGAAATAGGTAGAAAAACATGTTTCGTTTTAAGAAAAAAGAAAAAATCGAGATACCTTTAGAAGTCCCGAAACACATTGGGATCATTATGGATGGCAATGGTCGCTGGGCGAAAAAGCGGATGCAACCGCGCGTCTTCGGTCATAAGGCGGGGATGGAAGCTCTCCAAGAAGTGACGATTGCAGCAAAAAATATGGGGGTTCAGGTCTTGACTGTCTATGCCTTTTCTACGGAAAACTGGACACGCCCTGAAGATGAGGTCAAGTTCATCATGCACTTGCCGGTCGAGTTTTATGATCGTTTCGTCCCCGAATTGCATCGCAACAATGTCAAGATTCAAATGATCGGTGATACCAAGAAATTGCCAAAAGAAACGCTGGAGGCTTTGGAAAGAGCAGAAGCGATGACCCATCTCAATACAGGTTTGATCCTGAATTTCGCACTCAATTATGGTGGACGTGCTGAGATCACTCAGGCTGTGAAGCAGATCGCCCAAGAAGTCTTGGATGCGAAGTTCAGCCCAGAAGATATCACAGAAGAGATGATCGCAGATTCTCTCTATACCGAGAGTTTGCCACGTGTCCTAAGGGACCCGGATTTGATTATTCGTACCAGCGGAGAGATCCGTTTGAGTAATTTCCTTCCTTGGCAGGCTGCTTATAGTGAGTTGTATTTCACAGATGTGATGTGGCCAGATTTTGGAGAGGAAGCACTACGAAGTGCTGTAGTAGAATATAGCCATCGCCACCGGAGATTTGGCGGTGTTTAGGAGAAGATGATGACGAAAGATTTACAAAAACGTGTGATTTTTGGAGGAATTGCCCTGCTCTTTTTCATTCCAACAGTAATGGTTGGAGGGGTGTTCTTTCAGATTGTGATTGGCTTGATCGCCATGCTAGGGGTTCATGAATTGCTCAAAATGAAGGGGCTTGAGACAGCGACCTTTGAAGGAGCGCTAGCCATGTTAGCGGCCTTTGTCCTGACTTTGCCGATCGAGGACTACCTCCCTTACCTTCCAGCAGATGGCAATATGATTGCTTATGGTTTGGTTGTCTTGATTCTCATGGGAACAACTGTTCTTGCTCAGAATTACAATTATGAAGATGTGGTCTATCCCATTGCGTCTAGCTTTTATGTTGGACTTGGTTTCCATTCCTTAGTAGATGCGCGAATTGCTGGTATTGACAAGGTCTTATTGGCCCTCTTTATTGTTTGGGCTACAGATTCAGGTGCTTATCTAGTAGGAAGTCGGTTTGGGAAACGCAAGCTCATGCCTGCGGTTTCTCCTAATAAAACGATTGAAGGCAGTCTTGGGGGAATCTTGTCTGCAGTTGCGGTAACTGTGATCTATATGATCGTGGATCGTTCTGTGGCGGGTGGACATGGTTTTCTTGCTATGATCTTCTTTACCATCCTCTTTAGTATCGCAGGTCAGTTTGGAGATCTGGTAGAGAGTGCGATTAAACGCCACTTCGGTGTGAAAGATTCTGGGAAATTTATTCCAGGACATGGTGGTGTTCTAGACCGCTTTGATAGTTTGATCTTTGTCTTTCCCTTGATGCATTTCTTGGGCTTGTTCTAAGACAGAAGAGATAGAAAGGAAACCACGTATAGAACGATGCAGTTTATTGCCTTTATTGTTATTTTTGGAGTGATCGTTCTCGTTCACGAGTTTGGTCATTTCTATTTTGCAAAAAAATCGGGCATCCTGGTGCGAGAATTCTCGATTGGGATGGGTCCCAAGATCTTTGCCCATATTGGTCAAGATGGAACAGCCTATACGATTCGCATTCTACCTTTAGGTGGCTATGTGCGTATGGCTGGCTGGGGTGAGGATACAACTGAGATTAAAACCGGAACGCCTGTTAGCTTGACGCTAAATGAGGCTGGCAAGGTCGTCCGGATCAATCTTTCAGGAAAGAATCTGGATCAGACAGCCCTTCCCATGAATGTTACCCAGTTTGACTTTGAAGACAAACTGGAAATTACGGGTTTGGTTCTCGATGAGACCAAGACTTATAGTGTTGATCATGATGCGACCATCGTTGAGGAAGATGGGACGGAAGTGCGGATTGCGCCGAGAGATGTTCAGTATCAGAATGCCAGCATTTGGGGACGGTTGATCACCAACTTTGCGGGTCCTATGAACAACTTTATCCTCAGTATTGTCGTTTACTCACTTCTAGCTTTTATGCGTGGTGGTGCGATTGACTACTACAGCAACAATGTTCAGGTGGCACCCGATGGGGCGCTGGCTAAGGTCGGTGTCAAAAGTACTGTTCAGATCCTTCAAGTCAACAACGATACCGTTAGCAACTGGGATGAGCTGACAGATGCTGTTGAGAAAGCAACTAAGGACAGCAAGACGGCTCCTGAATTGACCCTGAAAGTCAAAACAGACGGCCAAGAAAAAGAAGTCAAAGTGAAGCCAACCAAGTCAGGGAATCGTTACTATCTGGGTGTGACAAATGGCCTCAAGACAGGATTTGTGGATAAACTCTTGTCTGGTTTTACAGATACCTGGAATACAGCGACACGGATTCTGGGAGCTTTGAAAGATATCATTTTCCACTTTAGTCTCAATAAACTGGGTGGTCCGGTTGCCATCTACAATGCCAGCTCACAAGCTGCTCAATTAGGGATTCCGGCAGTCTTATCTCTTATGGCCATGCTCTCTATTAATATTGGGATCTTCAATCTAATCCCGATTCCAGCTTTGGATGGAGGAAAAATCTTGATCAATTTGATCGAGGTCGTCCGGAGAAAGCCACTGAAACAAGAAGTAGAAACCTATATGACGCTTGCAGGTGTAGCTGTAATGGTTATTTTGATGATTGCTGTCACCTGGAATGATATTATGAAATTATTTTTGAAATAGAAAAGGATATTGTCCATGAAACAAAGTAAAATGTTGATTCCAACGCTTCGCGAAATGCCAAGCGATGCTCAAGTCATTAGCCATGCTTTGATGTTGCGTGCAGGTTATGTTCGCCAAGTATCAGCTGGTGTCTATTCGTATTTGCCACTAGCTAATCGAGTGATTGAAAAAGCAAAAGGCATCATGCGCCAAGAATTTGAAAAAATTGGAGCAGTAGAAATGCTTGCTCCAGCCCTTTTGAGTGCGGATCTCTGGCGTGAATCTGGTCGTTACGAAACTTACGGGGAAGACCTCTATAAGTTGAAAAACCGTGAAGGCTCTGACTTTATCTTAGGTCCAACTCACGAAGAAACCTTTACCGCTATTGTGCGCGACTCCGTAAAATCTTACAAACAATTGCCGTTGAATCTCTACCAAATTCAACCAAAATACCGCGATGAAAAACGCCCACGGAACGGTCTTCTTCGGACCCGTGAGTTCATCATGAAAGATGGTTATAGCTTCCATGCTAACTACGATAGCTTGGACGTTACTTATGATGAATACAAGGCAGCTTATGAGCGGATCTTCACACGCAGTGGCATCGACTACAAAGCCATCATCGGTGATGGTGGTGCCATGGGCGGAAAAGATAGCCAAGAGTTTATGGCTGTTACACCTGCTCGTACAGACTTGGATCGTTGGGTTGTTTTAGACAAATCAGTGGCTTCCTTTGATGAGATCCCAGCAGAAGTCCAAGAAGAAATCAAAGCAGAATTGCTCAAATGGATGGTCTCTGGTGAAGATACCATTGCCTATTCAAGTGAATCCACCTATGCTGCCAACTTGGAAATGGCTACTAACGAATACAAGCCAAGTAACCGTGTTGTAGCGGAAGAAGAAGTGAAACGCGTGGAAACACCAGGTGTCAAATCGATTGATGAAGTAGCTGCATTCTTGAATGTTCCAGAAGAAGCTACTATCAAGACTTTGGTTTACATCGCAGATGGTGAGCCTGTTGTTGCCCTTCTCGTAGGTAATGATCAGCTCAATGAAGTGAAGTTGAAAAACCACCTCGGCGCAGACTTCTTTGAACCTGCAACCGAAGTGGAAGTGAAAGAATTATTAGGAGCTGATTTTGGCTCTCTCGGTCCAGTTGATCTTCCTGAAAATGTTAAGATTATCGCAGACCGCAAGGTCCAAGACAGCCGTAATGCAGTAGTCGGTGCCAATGAAACAGGCTACCACTTGACTGGTGTCAACCCAGGACGTGACTTTACTGCAGAATACGTCGATATCCGTGAAGTTCGTGAAGGCGAAATCTCACCAGATGGGAAAGGGGTCTTGAACTTTGCACGTGGGATCGAAATCGGTCACATTTTCAAACTCGGTACACGCTACTCCGCTAGCATGGGAGCAGATGTCTTGGACGAAAACGGTCGTGCAGTTCCGATCATCATGGGCTGCTACGGAATCGGTGTCAGCCGTCTTCTTTCAGCTGTTATGGAGCAACATGCACGCCTCTTTGTCAATAAGACTCCAAAAGGGGAATACCGTTACGCTTGGGGGATTAACTTCCCTAAAGAATTGGCGCCATTTGATGTGCATTTGATTCCAGTCAATGTCAAGGATGAAGCAAGCCTTGCTTTGACCGATCGGATCGAAGAAGCTTTGGTGAATAAAGGCTACGAAGTCTTGGTGGATGACCGAAATGAACGCGCTGGTGTCAAATTCAGCGATAGTGATTTGATTGGACTTCCAATCCGCGTAACAGTTGGTAAAAAAGCAGCTGAAGGTATCGTAGAAGTGAAAATCAAAGCAACAGGAGATACCATCGAAGTTCATGCGGACAATCTCCTTGAAACCCTTTCAATCTTGAACAAATAAGAAAAAGCTTTCTGAGCTCTCACCAGTGTGGTGATGAAACTCAGGAAGCTCTTTTTATTTTTCTTCTTTGAGGCCTTGATCTTTGAAATAGGTAAAGAGATCTTGAGGTTTGCCATTGAGGTATTTCTTGAACTCGGCTCTTTCTTCCTCCCCTTGATCCCCGTAGATGGAAGCAAACTCATCTTTCTTGATTTTTGAGAAGTCAGCTTGTAAGACCTTGGCATAGGATTGTTTATCTTTCGAAATTTGAATGCGGAAGCTAAGACCAGGCTTGCCATTTAAGCTTTTATAGATATCGCTATGTTCTAATTCTTCTTGGTAGATTTCCTTTAACTCGGAAAGATCCATGTCTTGCAAATCTGAGGAAATGGGTTCAAAACTAAGAAAAGTAAAAGAGACAATTTCATCTTTTTTGTAGCCGATTTGAATTTTGTTTTGGTGGTGATCGCCGAGGTCACTAACAAAGGTCTTGTTTTGGACTTGCTCCTTTTTGGTTTGAGTGGCCTCTTGCTTGGAAGAAGCGTTAGTAGTCCCTTTGCCTTGTTGGCCTTGGCTACAAGCGGTAAGAGCTAGTAGACAGACAGAGACAAGTAGAAATTTTTTCATATATACTCCTTATAGGTTAATGGTGTTCGATCTTGTATGAAACAAGTTTTGAACAGGTTTCATTATACCATAAAAGTTTTAAAAATGAAAAAATATACAAAAGTCATCGAAATTTGCTTTTAAAAACACCTAAAATCAACAACTTTTATCTATGTGTTGAGTTAATATAAAAGGACAGAGTGTCTTCTTTTCTTTCCAGAAATAATACTAGTTGGAGACTACTGGGGCAAGGAATTCGGGAAATATATTACAGTTTTATGACAAAATGTTACACAATTGTAACAAAGTTACAATGTTTTATCAGTTAGTCCTCTAAACTTGACATTCTGGCAATATTTCATTAAGATATTTTTAAGTAAATAATACAAACAGGGAGAAAAAGGTAAAATATACAGTTATCTGGCATTTTACTAATTCGTACTAAAATGTATTGTTTATGAAAAAAATATAAGGGTATCAGCCCAAAAGGAGAAACATATGGCTCAAATTAAATTAACTCCAGAAGACCTACGTGCTTCAGCACAACGTTATGCACAAGGTTCTCAAGAAATCGATCAAATCCTTACTACTTTGACTCATGAACAACAAGTCATCGACGCAAACTGGGATGGATCTGCATTTGATAGCTTTGAAGCACAATTCAACGAATTGTCTCCAAAAATCAAACAATTCGCTCAATTGTTGGAAGACATCAACGGTCAATTGATCAAAGTTGCTGATATCGTTGAACAAACTGACCAAGATATCGCTGCACAAATCCACTAAGATAACTAAGATAGTCTTGGAGGTGATCTTACTTCTTGTAGGTAGATCACCCTTTTGTCTTTTGATATATAGAAAATAGGGGTTAGATTCTTAATTCCTAACCCCTATTTTGTATCTATGAATTAGAAAAAGGAAAAGGTATGGAAGTTAAAAATAAAAAATGGTTAAAATACATCGGTCAGAGTGCGGTTGTGCTCCTTTTGATGGGATCTGTCGTGGGTCTTTATACGACGGTTCAAAAGGACCAAAAGCAAAACGAAGCCAAGACCGTGCAAACAACGGAAAACACTAAGCTCAACATTGCGGTTGTCAATGAAGACAAGGCGGTCAAGCTGAATGATAAAGAATATAACCTTGGGGCTAGCTATGTAAAGAATATCGAACGGGATAATTCGCAAAACTGGTCTGTACTCCCTCGAGGAGCTGCTGAGTCAGGGCTTGCAGATGGCAAGTACCAGTTGATGATCGTTATTCCAAGTGATTTCTCAGAGAAGGTCTTGGAAGTGAACGCGGTTAATGCAGAGAAGACAACGGTGACGTATAAGGTCAATGCGGCTGGGAATTCTCAGGTTGAGAACGAGGCCAATAAAGTCGCTAAAGATATCGTTTCAGACTTGAATAGCCAGTTGGTTGATATGTATATGGTCAGCATTTTGAGCAACCTTTATACAGCTCAAAAGAACGTGGAAACAAGTAACAAAATTCAATCCACCAACATTGGTTCTTACCGAAGCAACTTGCTGGATTCGGCCTTGGATTCCAAGAATATCTTCCCAAGTCTCTATAGCTTGTCTACGTCATCTGTCGAGTCGAACAATGCCTTGAAGACAGTCCTTGAGTCTTATACACAGGCTTTTGATCAATTGACCCAATCTCAGGATCAGTACGGTCAAAACTTCGACACATTGATCAAGCAACGCTCTGAGGATAAGATCAGCCATGAAGAGTTCATGAACCAGCTGATGTCTATGAACCAGTCTGTTGTCAGTGAAAAGACTCAAGAGTTGTATAAGAATCTACAACAAAACCAAGAAGCAATTACCAAACAATTGAGTCAACCAACTGAAACAGCAGGAGATGCTTCAGGTACCAAGACCTATGCAGGCTTGACAAAAGATGTGAATGATCGTGTGGCAGACCTTGAAAAAGGGATCAAGGCAGAACGCGACAAATTAGATGAGCACGAAAAGAACATCGAGTCTTCTGTAAAAGCGAAGATCCTTGACTACTATGGTCTAAATGAAGGAGACAAAGTCACTCTTCGTACCTTGCTTGGAAAGCCAAAAATCGAAACTATCAGCAAGGCTCGAGATAAAGCGGATGATGACATTCGTCAAGCAATTGAAAAACTTCCGTCTTTAGATCCTGCTAGTCTGAATTTGAATAAGTATGGAAATCTCAACGCAGCGATTAATTTTGATAGTGCTTTTGCTGGAACAAAGGCGCATCCAAAAGGGAACGCCGATGACTTAAAAAAATTGGCTGCAGAAGTGGATGCCAAATCAACGGCAGTTGCGGATGTCCTTAATGCTAAATCTGGAAAACAGAAAGTTAGTATTCATGTCCCTGCAGGAGTCAAGGTTGATACTTGGACCTATGATGGACATACTTATGCAGGTGGTGGTGAGCAGGAAGTCGAACTGAAAGATGGCAAACAAATTCAAATTCACCTTGTTGAAGATGGAGGAGCTATGCCAAGCGCGATTGATGTTGAAGTCCTTGTGAATGGAGTTTCTTCAACCAGTGTGACCGTATCTGCAGAAGATTTGAAAACAGCGGTTGCTAACTATGCATCGAAAGCTAGTGAAATCGCCCTGGATTATCAACGCGCGGGAGCATTGATCGATGCTTACTATCCAAAAGATGACAAGGGAGATCGTCATTCGCTCTATGATCCGATCGAAGATATGGATTTGACAAATGCTTTGGTCGATGTCGTGAAGGCTGCCGTTTCAAGTAACATGAAGGACTACCGTAAGAGTATTGAAACGGATGAATCTGGGGATGCAACGAAGAGTGTGAAAGCCCAGTTAGATGGTACCCTTAAACAGTTGCAAGACTTGGGACCACAATTGCAGGCAAATCTTCAAGCAATCGAAAACACCAACAAGGATCTAACCCAAAATATCAACGATCAATTGACGCAATATGCTGATCTTCAAAAACGTATAGAAGAGATCTCAAAAGCGCAAGAAACAGTGACACAGGCTCAAACCAAGACCGATGCAGATTTGTCAGCTCTTGGTTCTGAATACGCGTCATTATTGAGCTCGACAGAAGGCGTTAAGAGCTCATCTCGTAGCAATGTAGAAGCTGCTAACTCTACCAATGAAATCTTTAGCCAATTGAACAAAGAATTGGCTAAAGCCCAAGGCAATACAGAGAAATTGTCTAGCAATGCAGAGAGCTTGATGGGTGAATTCGACAAGGAATTGTCTGAAAATGGGAACTTCGTCGAAGCCTTCCGTAAGGTCTTCAACAATGCCTATGAAAACGGAGTGCCGAATGAAGTCTTGCTCGACTTCTTGTCAAATCCAGTTGCAGAGAAATCTTCTTCTGTGAAAGCGACTATCAACGTCTACCGTCCATTTATCTGGATCTTTATGTTGGAAGTCTTGAGTCTCTTTACAGCTTATCTCTTTGCGACTCAACCAATCATTCGCAAGGTTAAGGATCGTTTCAAATTGGATCGTTTGCAAGAATCAGATCTCTTGTCTGTCGGTGTCCTTGTGGGACTTTCTCTCATCCTTGGACTGGTGATCGGAATGATTTCAAGTATTCAACTCTCTGTTGGTCGTGAATATGTACCTTCATGGGTGTTCTTAGCGGTTCTAGCAAGCTTTGTCTTGGTACAACTACAATACCTTCTTTTGAAACACTTCCGTGTGATTGGAATGGGACTGGCCTTCTTCATGTTGATCAGCTATGTCTACCTATCAAGCGCGATCGGAACGACCGCGACCTTGTCAGGCCTTCCAGCACTGGTGAAAAATGTCAACCTCCTTTCTATTTTAGAAGGACAGTTTGCGGGTTACTTTGATGGACAAACAGCCGGTATCGGCGTCTTCTTCGGATTGTTGGTCTTCTTCGGACTTTTGGCGGTTGCCAATATCTTCATTCCTAAGAAGTTTACTCAAACAAAGGAAAATGAATCAAGCTTATGAAAAAAATGATGTATCTTCTCTTTGTCTTAAGTCTCTTGCCAGCGGTTGTTGTTTCTGCAGATGATTTTATTGATAATCGTCTGCAGGTCAACAACTCACGTCTTGAGACAGAGCAGGAAAAGACACTTGGGGGCCAATTGGATGCGACTGAGTCTCTTTTCAATGAGAAGGATCAGAAAAAATTAGCAGATGAAAAACGCAAGCAAGAGAAACAATTGACCGATTCAGACGGCCAGTTGTTTTCTGCTATAAAGGGAAAGAAAAAAACGGGGCCTGAAGCGGACCTGTTCCAGCCTGAAAATCAAAAATTATCTAAATTCGAGTCCAATGTGGAGGACAATTCGGCCAGCTTGTCGGATTTTATTCCAGCCTTGCAAATGCTGGCTTGGAGTGCTCTTCTCTTTGGGATTGCTGGCTATATTTCCTATCGAATCTATAGAAAAGAGGCCTAAATGGACCAACATATCAATGTCACCTTCCGTATGAATGGTGCAAGCCATGACCTCCGAATCCCAACGCGGATGGAGGTGCGACGCTTGATTCGGGAATTGGATCAGATCTTTGGGTCTGCCATGGAGCCTAGAAGCAAGTATCAGTTGCGCGTGGTAAATAAAGGCATCTTGCTGGATGAAGGCAAGGTGGTACAGGAGTATCCGATCACGAGTGGTGATCTGATCGAGATTGAGGAGTGGTAAGGTGAAAGAAGAACAATTTACACTGGAAGAACAAGTCTTCCGTTTTGAAAAAGAAGAAACGAGCTGGCGGCTGGACCTTAAGCGTTCAGAAGTGGATAGCCAGGATTTACGCAATTTATGGATTTTGGATCTCCATCATCCCTTGTTTTTAGAGCAAAGCATGACAGCGGATCAAGACCAGATTCATCTGACCTATCAGACAGACGCGCTAGGCTTGAGTGCAGAAGAAATCCAGGCATTACCGGTTTCAGACCGTCTGCGTCTAGCTATCAATGTCTTGGATTTGGCGCCAGCCTTGGAGCTTCCGGTGACCTTTATGTTGCATCCTATCAATTTGTTTGTGACCAAGGATGCGCAAGTCAAGATCGCTTATCGCGGGGTGCCGGGAATGATGGTGCCACGCAAGTGGGATCAGGTTGAATTCTTGCGGCAGGCCAAGTGCTATGCGGTCACTCTTTTTGGGGACTGGGATTTCATGGAGCTCTATCAAGGCACACTTGAATTAGAAGATCTGCCTGATTTCTTGGTAGAAATCCGTGATGCTGCTAGCTTAGAAGAGATGAAAGCTCTCTTAGAGAAAGCCTACCAAGAACGCAAGGAAGAGGAAGAAAAGACCTTGACCTTGGTTTCAAGTCGTCAACACCGAATCTTTAAGTTGGCAACAGTATGGCTTTCAGCTGTAGTGGCCCTCTTACTCTTGCCTTTGATTTATTTGGTCTTTTTCCAAGCACCCTTTAAAGAAAAGTTGCTTCAAGCGGATACAGCCTATCTCAAGGTAGACTATACTGGTGTGATCGATGAGTTGGAGGGAGTGGCTCCAAGCAGTCTTCCAACGACACAGAAATACGAGTTGGCGACGTCTTACTTGCAAGGCTTGAATTTCTCAGAGGACCAAAAGAAGGTCATCCTCAACAACGTCACGCTCAAATCAGACAGTCTCTATCTCCACTACTGGATCTATATCGGCCGTCATGACTTTACCCAAGCGCTGGATACAGCCAAGCGGATCGACGATTCAGACTTGATCATCTATGCCCTTCGTAAAGAAATCAAGGCGACACGTGATAGCGAAAAACTCTCTGGTGAACAGCGCGAGAAGAAACTCTCTGAGCTAGAGGGCGAATACAAGAAATACTGGGATGCCCGCTCTAAACTCTTGGAAGCAGAGACAGATGAAACCAAAGCTTCCACTAGCAGCTCAACAACGGCTTCGTCTACAGAAGGTTCCTCAACAGAAAGCTCGTCTTCTACAACTGCAAGCTCGACTGAGTCTAGCGACCACAAGGAGTAGTCTATGAAAAAACGTATCATACTCTATAAAAAAGGTTTTCGCTATGAGCTAGCGCTAGAAGAGGGAAAAACAGCGACTGTATCGAATCAAGAAACAGCTCAGTTGACCCTGGCTTCGCAAGAAAATCCCCTTCATTTCCAATGGAGTCAAGGTGAAATCTTCTACCAGTATGGTGAAGACAAGGGTGTGCTTGAAAATAGCAAAATCCTTGGGGATGTGGTCTGCTACTTGGCGACAGGAGAAGTCCATACCTATGAACTGCTAGACAAGGAAGAAATTCTCGTAGCAGATGAAAAGGGTGCGGATGTGCGCTTGCACTATCCAGTGCGCTTTCTCCTTGTGAAAAAAGAGCAGACATGGACTTGCCAGCTCTTATCCGGAAAACTATACCATAACCACAAACTCGTCAGTGAAGCGACTTTTCCACTGGCCTTTGGGGATGAGCTAGCTATTCGAGATGTGACCTTTAAGCTCTATCCAGAAGAATTTGGCGTGGAAGGGGCTGTCGAAGTGAGTCCTTATCTGGTGCCGCGTTTGCATTCACGCTATGACTTCTACAAGGACTATCCAGAGTACCACCGGTCTCCGCGGATCATCTACCGAAGTTCGGAAGACAAAATCTTGATCAATCCTCCGGGAGCAGAGCCTCAAAAGCCATCAGATGAACTCTTGAAGTTGATCATACCCCCCCTCATCATGGTTGGGGTGACCCTCTTGATCACCATTTTCCAACCGCGGGGTCTCTATATCATCGCGACGGTATCCATGTCTGTGGTCAGTGTGATCTTTTCGGTCCAAGGATTCTTCAAGAATCGTAAGAAATACAAAGAAGACAAGAAAGAGCGCGTGGAGCTCTACCATCTCTATCTCAAGGACAAGGCTAAGGACTTGGAACAGCTATCTCGGAAGCAACGAGAAGGCATGTTTTACCATTTCCCAGCGATCGAAGACTTGACCAAGATGGTCAAACGTTATGACTCGCGGATCTACGAAAAAACACCGCTTCATTTTGACTTTTTGGCCTATCGTTTGGGCTTGGGCAAGGTTCCAACCAGCTATGAGCTCAAATATGGTCAGGAAGAGCGCAGTGGGAAGAAAGATGCCTTGGAAGAAGAAGGCTATGCTCTTTTCCAAGCCCATCAAAAGATCGACAATCTTCCGATTGTAGCCAGCCTTAATCGGGGACCTGTCGGGTACGTCGGTCCTCGCCCTATCGTGCTAGAACAGTTGCAACTCCTGGTTGCCCAATTGGCTGTCTTTCACTCATACCATGATCTGACTATTATTCCGATCATTCCAGAAGAGGAAAAAGAAAGCTGGGATTGGATGCGCTGGTTGCCTCATGCGACCCTGCAAGACATGAATGTCCGTAGCTTTGTCTACAATCAGCGGACACGCGATCAGGTCTTGAACAGTCTCAACCAAATCCTCAAGCTCCGCAAGGCGCAAAAAGAGGAAGAAAAAGCCAATGATACCAAGATCTTCCACCCTCACTATGTGGTCCTCATCACCGATGAGACTTTGATTTTGGACCATGTCATCATGGAGTTCTTCCGTGAGGATCCGACAGAGCTCGGCTGCTCCATCATCTATGTAGCAGATGTGCTCTCATCACTTTCTGAAAATATCCAAACGGTTATCTCTATCAAGGACCGCAACCAAGGGCAATTGCTCTTGCAAGAAGGGGTTCTTCGGGAGCTCGACTTCCAATTGGACCACTTCCCTGAAGGCTATGACAAGGAAGCCATCTCGCGCGGCCTTGCCCCTCTCAAGCATATTCAACAGCTCAAGAGCTCAATTCCGGACTCTGTGACCTTCCTTGAAATGTACCAAGCGGAAACTTTCAGTGACCTCAAAGTCTTGAGTCGTTGGGAGAGCCATGCCCCTTACCAAAGTTTGGCCGTGCCGATCGGTCTGCGCGGGAAGGACGATTTGGTCTACCTCAATCTTCATGAAAAAGCTCATGGGCCACACGGTTTGATCGCAGGGACAACCGGTTCTGGTAAGTCTGAAACCATTCAGTCTTATATCCTGAGCCTTGCCGTCAACTTCCACCCACACGATGTTGCTTTCCTCCTCATCGACTACAAGGGTGGGGGAATGGCCAACCTCTTCAAGGATCTGCCTCACTTGCTTGGAACCATCACCAACTTGGATGGTGCCCAGTCTATGCGGGCCCTCGCCTCTATCAATGCGGAGATCCATCGTCGGGAACGCCTCTTTGGTCAATATGGGGTCAACCATATTAACCAATACCAAAAGAAATTTAAACTCGGTGAAGCGACCGAACCGCTTCCTCACCTCTTCTTGATCAGTGATGAGTTCGCCGAACTCAAGGTCAACCAACCAGACTTCATCAAGGAATTGGTCTCTATCGCGCGTGTCGGGCGTTCCCTCGGGGTACACTTGATCCTTGCGACGCAGAAACCTTCTGGGGTCGTGGATGACCAGATCTGGTCCAACTCTCGCTTCAAGCTAGCCCTCAAGGTGGCAGACCGTGGAGACTCCATGGAGATGCTGCGGACGGCAGATGCGGCTCAGATCACCCAGACCGGTCGTGCCTACCTCCAAGTTGGCAACAACGAAGTCTACGAACTCTTCCAAACCGCTTGGTCAGGTGCAGACTACCAGCCTGAGAAGGACCAGCTAGGGATCGAAGATCATACCATCTACTTGATCAATGAACTAGGCCAATATGAAGTCCTCAACCAAGACCTCTCCGGTCTGGATATGGCAGAAGAAATCAAGGAAGTGCCAACAGAACTGGATGTCATCGTGCAGGAAATCAATCACTTGCACCAACAAGAAGGCATCGCAGCTGTGGCCCAACCATGGTTGCCTCCCCTCAAAGAGCGGATTACGCTGGATGAGTTGGACAAGGTCGTGCCGATCAAGGCTTGGCAAAAACGGACAGCTCCAAGCGTCCTGATCGGGGTAGCCGATATCCCGCAAGCGCAAAAGCAAGAAGCAGTCGCCATCGATCTGTCAAAAGATGGGAATATCCTCCTTTACGGAAGTCCAGGGACAGGAAAGACGACTTTCCTTCAGACAGTCGCAATGGATCTGGCTCGCAAGCAGAGTCCAGAAAATCTGACCATGTACCTGCTGGATTTCGGAACCAATGGTCTAGCCCCACTAAGCCAATTGCCACATGTGGCTGATAGCCTCTTGCTGGATCAGACGGAGAAAATCCAGAAATTTATCCGGATCATCAACCGCGAGTTGGATCGTCGCAAGAAGCTCCTCTCCGAGCATGGGGTCGGCACCATCGCCCTCTACCGTGAAGTAACCGGTAAGCAAGAGCCAACCATGGTCATCCTCATGGATAGCTATGAGTCTATGAAGGACGAGCCTTATGAGACAGACCTCTTCAAGCTCTTCATGCGGATCTCCCGTGAAGGTCTCAGCATCGGTGTGCACTTGATCATCACAGCTAGCCGTCAGAACAACCTACGTGCTCAGCTATACTCCAACTTCAAGCACCAGCTGACCTTGCCACAAAATGATATCTCTGAAGTCCGTGGTATCGTAGGAGCAACCCCACTAGCAGCTACGATGGAAGACATCAAGGGACGCGCGCTCATGAAGCGTGACGAAGTCGATGTTGTTCAGTTCGCCCTACCAGTCGCAGGAGACAATGATATCCAAATCATCAACAACCTCCGCGACCAAGTCCAAAGCCTCAAAGAGATGTGGACAGGCCACACCCCAGCAGGCATCCCAATGGTCCCAGATGAGTTGACAGAAGCAGCCTTCTACGGCCGTGAGGATGTAGCAGCTTTACTGAATGAAGGAAAGGTACCACTCGGATTGGATCTGGAGACGGTTGAGCCGGTGACATGGGATCTCAAGAAAGGCAACCTTCTCTATCTGACAGACAAAGAAGAGCAGATGACTCAATTCGTCAAACAAATTGCTCGTAGCAAGCAGAAGGTGATTGTGTTGGCGCCGAAGTATCATAAACTACCAAATGCAGATAATTTATTTGTCTTTTCATCGGCTGAGGAAGTTCTAGAATCTCTTAAAGATATGAATAAGCGTATTGATGAGAGATTGGAGAAACAGTTGTTTTCTCATGATGCTACTATTATTATATATAATATGATTGATCTACTGCAGGAGTTAACACAAAATGGTATTGACTACTTGACGTACTTATTGGAAAAAGGTTTGAAGGTTGGATACGGTGTTGTTGTTATGACTTCGGCTTCTATAAGTCGCAATATTGATTCAGCTTCGAAACAAGTAAGAGCATATAAACAAGCTTTCTTAGCAATTAGATTTAATGATCAAACTATGTTGAATGCAGTCAATAAGCCACTAAGAGAAGGAGTGTTAGAAAAACAATTACATTATTATGTAGTTGATAATCAACTAAGAATAATCAAGGTTTTGATATCGTAATATTATAGGAGATGTAATGGGAAATAAATCTGAATTAATCCAACAGTATAATGAAATTAGTGCTAAGAGTAATGCATTAAATGCAAAAATCGCTGAGTTATCAGAAGCTTTAAAGAATTTAAATAATGTTTCAACTACAGTAGATTATATTCTTAAAAATCATGAAAATATAAAAAATAATTATAATTTGGCTGGAACAGCATATAAAAATGAAACAGAAGCAGAACAAACAACTGTAAAGATAGCTTCGGAGAAATTTTCAAAATATAAAGAAGATATTGCAGGGGAACTCAATGCTAAAATATTATTTCTTGGCTTTGAGGCTGCTGCATGTAGAACGTCAATGAATACATTATCTATACTTATAGATATGGCGAAGGAGTGATAGTTTTATGAGTGACATTATCAAGATACATAATTTACCTGGTATAGATGATTTTGGAAAGTCTATTTCAGAATTTTCAAAATCATATTCAGTTGCTGTTAGTGATACAGAAAGAAAGTTTTCTATTAAAAAAAATAATTCAGAATTAGATGCGTTAGAAGCTTTTTACAAAAAATTAAACATTTTACAAGAAAAAGTTTTTCATAAAGTACCTGAAGAGTTAGAAAAATATTCTACACTCAATATCACGTTTAGTTCAACTATTAAGGATGCTGGATTTGATGTCAAAGCTTGGACTTCAGAAAGCGGGAAAAATACTGTAACACAGACTTTGACAGGTGATCAGTCAACTGCTGTTGAAGATGTCAAGTCTAAATTGCAACCTGCGTTGGATACTGCCACAAGATTATTAGAAATTGATAGTATAAATTTGACCCCTATCCAAACAACAGCACAGCAAGAATTATTAACTGAGTCTACGAATAGATCAAATACACATGATGCGATCGAAGGAGCACACAAAACATTTGTACAGGGGTTGGATGAAATAACGAAGACAATAAATCTGCTTCAAATAGAAGTCAATCATGCAAAGTCGATTTTAAGGATGCCTGCAGATTTTATTTTGGATAGTATTAGCCATAAAATTTTAACGAAGGATAAAATGTATTATCTTGATTCTATGTCAAGCGATGTTGATGCAACAGTAGTAAAAGATATCCTTAGTGAATCTCCTGGAAAAATAATGAAGCAACGACCTGAGGGGATTAGTGGTGGTACATATAATGTACTTTCCGCAGAAGTTACGGATTGGATAGTGCGTGGGAAAAATGGAGATAAACTAGCAGTAAAAAAATTAAATCATCTAGTAGATGCGATGGGGAGTGAGTCGATTGACACTGTATCTCAGTTTACAACTTCAATGATAGAAGCCGGTGATAGAGAAGCTTGGTTTCTAATTGGAAATATGAAAAAGAACCATTCAGAAAATCCGAATGATTCTAAAATTGGTAGAGATCAGAATCGATTAAATAACGTGAATGATTTCATTGGTTTGATGCAGTCTATTAATTTAATTGGTATCGGAGAAGATATAGAAAGATTAAATTATGGTGAATACACTGAGCCAGAAACTAAAATGACCAACAAACAAATGAAAGACATACAAATAACAAGTGATGGAATTTCTTTCTCTGTAAAAACAGATTTTAAACATGTAATACATAAAAATGTTTTGGGAATGGTCAAAGTAGATCAAATTATGACTGCCACTACAACAACGGAAAATTATAATAGTAGTACAATGGCTGGAGCAGGTGCAAATTTGATCTATAATCAAGAAAGGGCATCTAAACTTAAGAAAGCTCGAAAAGAAGCGTTGGAAGAATTTCAGAAAGAAATGGGTAAAGCTATTGGGCAAGGCTTATTAAATAGTCTTATTCCTGGTTCTGGAACAGTCATGGAGCTTTTAGGATCGTTTGCTGGAGATGACAAGGAGAAATCGGATGGTATTAAATCACTTAGTGATTATATTCCAAATAAATACGGGAAGAATGCACTGAAGGTTATTGGTAACATTGCTAAAGACCATTTTGAGTTTAGTAGTAAGATAGAGAAACTGTCAAAAGAGGAATTAAGTAATCAACAAAAAAGCATAGGTGAGTATTTGAAAAAAGGGACTTGGTATCTCAAATCGAATAAAGATACTTATACAGACTCTTCTGTTTACTATGACTTTAATGCAACTCTTCGAGCGGAAGAAATGGACGATAGAGGTATGAAAGGCTATGTAGAAGAAAAAATTCCAGAAGCTACTCGCAATGGTTTAACTCCGGAACAGTGGATAGAAAACCAAATTAAAAAGAACGAAGTTAAAGTTGATAATGATACCAAGAACTATCTTATGGGAGTATCTGATAAAAAAATAACAGATATGAAGCAAGAGGAAATAGATAAACTTACAAATGCTTTAAATGCTATCATTCCGCAGAATGAAAGTACGGGAAACAGAGGCGTAGAAAGGTATATTTTATACCTAGATGAGAAATTTGAATACAAGGAGAGATAAGTATGACTTTTAAAAAGTTTGCAATACTTTCAACGATTTTTGTCGCAATTTTAGGATTTTTTGTCTATAAATACTACCAAGATAAACAAGAAAAAGAAGATTATTACAATAATGTGTACACTTATAGTGGTGACTACGAAATTGGTGATTATGAATTTCTAGGAGATAAGGGTATCGTAGCAAAGTGGGTTAGTAAAGATCCGGAAGAAGATAAACAAATTCGTAAGCACCTTAAGAACGATCCACAAAGTAAAGTTGAATATCATAACAATGATGTTATCATGGCAGGTAAACGTTTTATCATTAGAGAGAATTTTAAAACGATGTCGCGCAAAAAAGGTGGAAGTACCTATCGTTTATTAATCTATGATACAAAAGATCAAACTTTAAAAAAGAAAGAGGTTGATGTATTAAAATGGCTTCGAGAAAAAGGTGAAGGCTGGGGATTAAGTACAGTTGGTCCATCTTTAAATACACTACCTAGCGGAAAGGAAGTGTTGTCTGTCAATATTCAAAAGAGTACAGAAAAAAAGGTAAATGGTATTCCGGTCTCTAAGACAGAAATTAAACCATATTATTTAGATTTGGAAACGGGTAAATTCATTGATTATCAGAAGGAAAGCAAAAAATTAGAGGGATTATATTCTTCAATCAATGAAAATTACCAAGGGGATTCTTTACCAGGAGATGAATTATTACATTATGGTCTTGATTTAAACTATAATACTGTAAACATCAAAAAAGAATTATTTGAACAAAGTAAAGATCTACCAATTCAGAAAGAATATCCGAAGGCTTACAAAATTTTAAAAGAAAATAATAGCGCTTATTATCCAACTTTTAATAGCGATCGAAGTCCAAAAGAAATTTTAAATCATTTATCTCCTCTTATACCAGAAGGTAGTGACATTTTACAAGATACAAGGATTCAATAGTTAAATAAGAAAGGAGATAAAATGGGAACAGGTACTAAACGAATTAGCTCAGAACATATAAAAGGAGTTAAAGCAAGTTTTAAGGTTGCGGATGAACATTTATCAGATAAGTCCTCTGACTTGATAGAATCAGATGCAACAGAAAAATTATCAGCAGCAACAAGCTCCATTAAACAAATGATTACTGATTTGAGTGATACTGTGGAAAATCTTGATCAGTATTTAAATTCAATAGCGGATGCTTTTGATAGAGTGGATGGCGATTTAGCTGAAGCGATTAAAAATAATATAAGTGAATCATTTTCAAATGGGAAGTCGACCAAGCAAATGCAGTCAGAAGAAGAAAAACGTCAAAATGCAGAGAAAAAACAAGAAACAACAAAATCTAAGAAAAAAGTTCAATATCCATAAGTGTCTTATTGTATTTGGGAAAATTTATTGTTTATAGCTGATTTTATTTTAATGAGGAAGTCGTTTATAAATTGGGAGAACCAAATATGAACTGCGATCAAAAAGTTAGACAGAAAAAATCAAACTTTTGGTGTCAGTACACAGGTTCTCTCTTTTTTCATCCCCTCAGCTCTCTCCACCTAGTGACGAACTTGCTCTTCAAACTAATTTCCGGTATGATAGTAGAAAATGTTTTTGAATCTAACTCAATTATAAAAGAAGGGAAATGATCCATGAAAAAGATGATGGTATTACTGGCGAGTGTGTTTGTATTAACAGCTTGTGCTCAGCCGAAATAAGAGGTCAAGGAGGCGACTGCAAAGAAAACTGAGCAAACTACAAAAGCCTCCTCGTCTGCTAAAGAGGAACAGGGGTTGAAATTTGTAGTGGCACCTCAGTATGAAGGAAAAACATCTGACTTGATCGAACTAGGGAAGAAGTTAGTTAAAGAGCATCCGGAAGCTGGCAAGCAAGGTGAGATTACTTTGTATTATACAGGTAGTACCTATACTTTGAACCAACAAGAATATGTAGTATTTATGTTGGTCAACAAAACGGCAACGAATATTGATCATGATGCAGAATTTAAGCTAAATTGGAGTTACGATGGACAATCTATATATCAAAACCAGTTAGTTGAGTATAGGATTTCTGAAAATGGCAAATTACCGACTCAATCGGCAACGATCTTTTTGCTTCCTTTGACTA
Organism: Streptococcus parasanguinis; assembly: GCF_023109675.1. Taxonomy (GTDB): domain Bacteria; phylum Bacillota; class Bacilli; order Lactobacillales; family Streptococcaceae; genus Streptococcus; species Streptococcus parasanguinis_I. Next base: position 165,577 of record NZ_JALDUR010000003.1, read on the forward strand.
AGGAGCAACAATCAATTGTCGAAAGTATAACAGATGAAACGAAAATGAGTCTGAGTATCACAGACATTATGATGAAGTAGGTAATGGGGATGCCTGATATCAGAATACTTCTAGTCATTGCTGTGGCTGTTATTGGATTTCCCTTGTTTACCGTACTCTTTTTTGGACATTTTTGAAGAGAAGTTAGGATTAAGACCCTCTCGTCAAAGAGCGTTGAGGGAGTGGTAGTTGGCTATAAGCGGGCACAAATTGTGGTGGCTCCAATTGTAGAATATAGAGTGGATGGTCAGACCTATCGTAATAGTCTAAAATATTATCGGGTGGTGCGGGCAACACTTCCTTGGAAAACGAATCAAGCGGCTAGCGATATCGATTTGATGGCACAAAGGATAACCATCTACACCAATTCTACAGTCTCAAAGGGCAATCTTTTTCAAGATGCTTTTCCACTGGGATCGAAGATGACGGTCTGGTATAATCCAGCCTGTCCAAAAGAATCCTACGTTGAACGCTATAGTGGATTAGACAGGCTTTTTAAACGGCAGATATGGATTGGAATCTGGAGGTTAATTTTATTGCCTATTTTAGCAGTTGTGGCCATCACTATGGGGATGAAGTATAAATAATGGATCAGCCCTAACTGAATAAATGATGAAGAGAAATCACCGTCCTATCGGTGGTTTTTTCGTCTTCACTTCTCCCTCGAATTAATCCTTAAATTGTGATAAAATAAGGGTTACGAATGTTTTTGAATGGTCTGTTTTTGCATAGAGTCGGGCCGCTCAAAAGCGAGCAAAAGAATCAAGATCAAGGGAGAAACAATGTCCAACACCTTTGAAATTTTAATGGATCAGCTGGATATGCCGCTGGAGATGCGATCTTCCAGTGCCTTTTTGCATGCGGAGATTCAAGAAGTCGTGGTGCACAAGGTTAGTCGGGTTTGGGAGTTCCGCTTTGCCTTTGCGGAAGTTTTGCCGATTGCTTTGTTTAAGGAATTGCGCCAGCGCTTGAAGGATGAATTTTCAAAGACAGGAAACCAGGCGACCTTTACCATCCAAGTGGCCAATCAGGATTTTTCTGCAGATTTATTGCAGGCCTACTACCAGGAGGTCTTTGAAGATGGGCCTTGCGCTAGTCAAGGATTTAAGGGGCTCTACCAAGACTTGCAGGTGCGCGCGGAAGGGCAGGAATTGATCATCTCTGGACCTTCTTCGGTTGATACGGAGCATTTTCGTAAGAATCATTTGCCCAACCTTGCCAAGCAGTTGGCAGCCTTTGGTTTTCCGCATTTCACCTGTCGGGTGGAGTCTGATGAGGAGTTGACAGAGCAGGAAGTGGCGCGCTTTGAGGAGGAAAATGAAAAGATTTTCCAAGCAGCCAATGAAGAGACCTTGCGAGCTATGGAATCCTTGGCCCAGATGGCTCCGCCACCAGCAGTTGAAGAAAAGCCAGTTTTTGACTTCAAGGCTAAGAAAGCTGCGGCTAAACCTAAGCTAGACAAGGCTGAGATCACTCCGATGATCGAGATTACGACAGAAGAGAACCGGATTGTCTTTGAGGGTGTGGTCTTTGACGTGGAGCACAAGGTGACGCGGACCGGTCGGGTCTTGATCAGCTTTAAGATGACCGACTATACCTCGAGTTTTTCCCTTCAAAAATGGGTCAAAAATGAGGAAGAAGCCCAGAAGTTTGACATGATCAAGAAGAACAGCTGGCTACGGGTCCGGGGAAATATCGAAATGAACAATTTCACGCGCGACTTGACTATGAATGTCCAAGACATCCAGGAAGTCGTCCATTATACCCGTAAGGACCTGATGCTAGAAGGGGAGCGCCGGGTGGAATTCCACGCCCATACCAATATGTCGACCATGGATGCCCTACCGGAAGTCGAAGAGCTGGTTGCCAAGGCAGCTGAGTGGGGCCACAAGGCGGTGGCCATCACCGACCATGGCAATGTGCAGAGCTTCCCACATGGCTTTAAAGCAGCCAAGAAAGCTGGAATCCAGCTGATCTATGGTATGGAAGCAAATATCGTAGAAGACAAGGTACCGATCACCTATAACGAGGTGGACCTGGACCTCAATGAAGCGACTTATGTGGTCTTTGACGTAGAAACAACGGGACTTTCAGCCATTTACAATGACTTGATCCAGGTGGCCGCTTCTAAGATGTACAAGGGCAATGTCATTGAGGAGTTTGACGAATTTATTGACCCGGGCCATCCTTTGTCTGCCTTTACGACCCAATTGACAGGGATCACCAATGAGCATGTCCGGGGGGCCAAGCCCTTGGTGCAGGTCTTGAAGGAATTTCAGGAATTCTGCAAGGATGCGGTTTTGGTTGCCCACAATGCCACTTTTGACATGGGCTTCATGAATGTCAACTACGAGCGTCATGGTCTTCCCAAGATCACCCAGCCGGTCATCGATACCCTGGAATTTGCCCGCAACCTCTACCCCGATTTTAAACGGCATGGCTTGGGGCCCTTGACCAAGCGGTTTGGAGTGGGCTTGGAGCACCACCACATGGCCAACTACGATGCGGAAGCGACGGGGCGCCTGCTCTTTATCTTCATCAAAGATGTCGCTGAAAAGCATGGGGTGACCAATCTCAAGGATCTGAATATCGATTTGATCGATGAGAATTCTTATAAGAAGGCCCGGGTTAAGCATGCCACGATCTATGTCAAGAATCAGACCGGCCTTAAGAATATGTTTAAACTGGTCTCGCTGTCTGGGACCAAGTATTTTGAAGGAGTCCCACGGATTCCCAAGACTGTGCTGGATGCCCACCGCGAGGGCTTGATCCTCGGATCGGCCTGCTCAGAAGGGGAAGTCTTTGATGCGGTCATATCACAAGGGGTGGATGCGGCGGTCGAAGTGGCCAAGTACTACGACTTTATCGAGGTCATGCCACCGGCTATCTATGCACCTCTCATTGCTAAGGAGCAGGTCAAGGACATGGAGGAGCTCCAGACCATTATCAAGAGCTTGATTGAGGTGGGAGATCGCCTTGGCAAGCCTGTTCTTGCCACAGGGAATGTCCACTATCTGGAGCCGGAAGATGAGATTTATCGGGAGATCATTGTCCGTAGTCTCGGTCAAGGAGCTATGATCAACCGGACCATCGGGCACGGAGAAGATGCCCAGCCAGCGCCACTGCCAAAAGCGCATTTCAGAACCACCAATGAAATGTTGGATGAATTTGCCTTTTTAGGAGAAGACTTGGCACGCAAGATTGTTATTGAAAACACCAATGCGCTCGCAGAGACCTTTGAGCCGGTCGAAGTGGTCAAGGGGGACCTCTATACGCCATTTATCGACAAGGCCGAAGAAAGGGTTGCGGAATTGACCTATAAGCGAGCCTTTGAGATCTATGGTAATCCGCTCCCTGATATTGTCGATCTGCGGATTGAAAAAGAATTGACCTCCATCTTGGGGAATGGCTTTGCCGTGATTTATCTGGCATCGCAAATGCTGGTGCACCGTTCCAATGAGCGGGGCTACCTGGTTGGATCGCGTGGATCTGTCGGATCTAGCTTTGTAGCGACCATGATCGGGATCACCGAGGTCAATCCACTTTCGCCTCACTATGTCTGTGGCCAGTGCCAGTACAGTGAGTTTATCACGGATGGTTCTTATGGATCTGGTTTTGATATGCCAGACAAGGATTGTCCAAACTGTGGCCACAAGCTCAGCAAAAATGGGCAGGATATTCCCTTTGAAACCTTCCTTGGTTTCGATGGGGACAAGGTACCCGATATCGATTTGAACTTCTCTGGGGAGGACCAGCCGAGCGCCCACTTGGATGTTCGTGATATCTTTGGGGAAGAATATGCCTTCCGGGCAGGAACGGTAGGTACGGTCGCAGCTAAGACTGCCTACGGCTTTGTCAAGGGTTATGAGCGGGACTATGGCAAGTACTACCGGGATGCCGAGGTCGAGCGCTTGGCTCTTGGCGCAGCTGGGGTCAAACGGACGACCGGTCAGCACCCGGGAGGAATCGTTGTTATTCCAAACTATATGGATGTCTATGACTTTACTCCGGTCCAATATCCGGCAGATGATGTGACCGCTGAATGGCAGACCACCCACTTTAACTTCCACGATATCGATGAGAACGTCCTCAAGCTCGATGTCCTGGGACATGATGATCCGACCATGATTCGGAAACTCCAAGACTTGTCAGGCATTGACCCAAATGATATCCCTATGGATGATCCAGGGGTCATGGCTCTCTTTTCTGGGACGGAAGTGCTAGGGGTGACAGCCGAGCAGATCGGAACGCCGACAGGGATGTTGGGGATTCCAGAGTTTGGGACCAACTTTGTTCGGGGCATGGTCGAAGAGACCCATCCGACGACCTTCGCAGAGTTACTTCAGCTCTCTGGTCTGTCTCACGGTACCGACGTGTGGTTGGGAAATGCCCAAGACTTGATCAAGGCGGGCATTGCTGATCTATCGACCGTTATCGGGTGTCGGGACGACATCATGGTTTACCTCATGCACGCGGGTCTCAAGCCTAAGATGGCCTTTACCATCATGGAGCGCGTGCGGAAAGGGATGTGGCTCAAGATCTCAGAAGAAGAGCGCAATGGCTACATCCAAGCCATGAAGGAAAACAATGTCCCTGAATGGTACATCGAGTCCTGTGGGAAGATCAAGTACATGTTCCCGAAAGCCCATGCGGCGGCCTATGTTATGATGGCCCTTCGTGTGGCCTACTTTAAGGTGCATCATCCTCTCTATTACTACTGTGCTTACTTCTCGATTCGGGCCAAGGCTTTTGACATCAAAACCATGGGGGCAGGCCTTGAAGCCGTGAAAGCGCGGATGAAAGAAATCGCTGAGAAACGCAAGAACAACGAAGCCTCTAACGTCGAGATCGATCTCTACACCACCCTTGAGATTGTCAATGAGATGTGGGAGCGGGGCTTCAAGTTTGGTAAGCTAGACCTCTATCGCAGTCAGGCGACAGAATTCTTGATCGATGGAGACACCCTGATTCCGCCATTTGTCGCTATGGATGGTCTAGGAGAGAACGTTGCTAAGCAGATCGTGCGGGCGCGTGAAGAAGGAGAATTCCTCTCTAAGACTGAGCTCCGGAAGCGTGGCGGCGTTTCGTCAACTCTGGTTGAAAAGATGGATGAGATGGGCATTCTTGGCAATATGCCAGAGGATAACCAGTTGAGCCTCTTTGATGATTTGTTCTAGAAACAAAGGAGGAAAACATGAAGGTAGAAATTTTTGCAGAAGACAAACCAGCTGAAAAAGTCTTTGAGTACAAGCTAGAAGTGGCAGACAATGTCCTGCTCCTTTCCACCGCCATGCTCTCAGGAGCGATTGCTCTAGCCGGCTTATTTTCAGCCTTGAAAGATTAACGGACAGCCTCTATTTTCCTGTTGAAAATAGAGGTTTTTCAGTCCTTTCAGATCTGATAAGTGTTTTCTTTGGACCTAGATTGTGTTACAATTTTTAGTAACGATTGTTTGTGACAAGGAAACAGAAAAACAATGGATGTTCTTTCAAAAAGATGAAACAAAGGAGAAGCGCGTGGCAAGATATTTAGTAGGGCCTTACAACAATAGTTGGAACTTTATGGATGCGGTTGAAAAAGCGCAGGATGGGGATACCATCGAGTTTGAAAATGGGTATGTCTTTCAATGGCCGACAAATAAAGTGATCGAGATCGACAAGAACCTTCATTTTGTGGGGCATGTGGTCCCAAATCCAAATGGCAATGGGCGCATGTTTAACAACACGATTGAGGCTTCCTTCCGATTTGTAGAGGGAGCTCAGGTGACATTTGAAGATCTGTGGTTTAAAGTTGGTGGGAATTATACTACCTTGCTCTTATGGAATAGCTCAGATATCACCTGTAAACAGGTCTATTTTGAAGCAACCACTCCAACAAATAATGAATTTTTTATCTATATGGATACGCATTCGAAGTTGACACTGGAAGGAGTCGGGATGAAGGTTCCGGAAAAACACCAAAGTGCCATCGGAATGTCAGCATCAGAATTGTCTATTCGCAATTCAACGATCTTTTCTAAGATTGATCTGTCAGAAGGATCTAAATTGACCTTAGAAAATGTCCATATTGAAAAATTTGGGAATAATACGATCCATGCCAAGGACTCAGAAGTGATTGCAAAAAATTCAACGATTACAGGCGGGGATCTGGAAAAGGATTTTCCACCAGTTTGGTTGAGGAATGTCATCTGGGAGTCTGAAAACTGTAAAATTGAGCTACCTACCGGTACTGGGGTCTGTCTTGATAATAATGTTCAATTCAATTCGGATTCGGATCGTATAACCTCCATCAATTCATTCAATAGTATGATCCGAGCTCACCAGGCTACATTTACAGAATTTTTATGCGTCTATGAAGAGTCCTTTGCTTCCCTGACTGGAGAAACAACCTTCTTGAATGAGAATGCCGAAACCATTTCATTTGGCGTTTTTGATGATGGTGTGCTGATGGCTGAGCATATGATTTGTCATAAGATTGCGGATCCTAATATACGGCTTCAAGGTGGAGCCTTTGCGAAGGTGGGCACCATGACCTATAAGCAAGGGGATGCGCGTGATCTGACCAAGGAAATCGAGGATGACTGTGATTATCTTGTTGGCAGAGAAGTGGCGAAGGGAAATGCGCAAGTCGTTCCTACGGGACAGGCGACGGATGCAACGGTGGCTCCAACCACCGCAAGAGACTCTGGACCAGAGAAGAAACAAGATGCTCTTCAAGAACTCAATAGCCTGATTGGTCTTGAAAAAGTCAAACATGAGATCAAGAAAATGATCAACATGGTGGAATTTAACAAGAAACGAATCGCCAGTGGCAAGGCACCTGAAAAGCAAACCTTGCATGCTGCCTTTATGGGAAATCCTGGTACAGGGAAAACCACTGTGGCCCGTCTGTTGGGACAAGTGCTCTTTGATGCGGGTGTCCTCTCAGGGGAAGAATTCCGTTTCGTGGAAGCAACGGAGTCCGATCTGATTTCTTCGAATATTGGAGGAACGGCTGAACAGACCCAAGCCCTGCTTGAAAAAGCGCGAGGAGGCATTCTCTTTATTGATGAAGCCTATAGCTTGGATAAAAAGGACAGCGGTGCGGACTTTGGGATCGAGGCGATCAATACCATCCTCAAATTTATGGAGGACAATCGTGACGACATCATGATTATCTTTGCCGGCTATACCAAGGAAATGGAGGAGTTCTTAAAGACCAATCCAGGCCTTCGTTCTCGGGTACCAAATAATTTCATCTTTGAAGATTTCACAGGAGATGAGATTGTCCAACTAGGTGAAATGATCCTGAGCAAAGGAGACTACAAACTCGAAGACCGGGATTACTATGCGCGGCATGTTAAACGGGCTTATGATGGCTCGCTAGATAAGAGCAATGGTCGCTGGATCCGTAACCTGGATGAGCAATTGACCAAGACCATGGCAGATCGGGTGGTGGCCCAAGGTTCTGACGATATTGAGACCATCCTCAATAGCGATATTGATGCTGTTCTTAACCAAGGTAAGTATCAAGCAGGAGCCGACAAGGAAGAAGATGGGATGGCTGCCCTCAACCGTTTGGTTGGAATTGCTAAGGTGAAAGAGCAAGTTGAACAATTCGTGGCCATGGCTGAGTTCAACCAAAAACGGGCTGAACAAGGTGGCATCGTTGAAGATACGACCTTGCACTCTCTCTTTCTTGGAAACCCCGGTACAGGGAAAACGACTGTGGCCCGCATTTTGGGTAATATCCTCTTCCAAAAGGGGGTTATCAAGCAGAAGAAGTTTATCGAAGTATCCCGGAGCAATCTGGTTGGAGGCTACCAAGGTCAAACAGCCTTGAAGACGCGCGAAGTCCTAGAAAGTGCACTGGGTGGAGTCCTCTTTATCGATGAGGCCTATACGCTTTATACCGGTTTAAATGACGATTTTGGGAAGGAAGCCTTGGACGAAGTCCTCAAATTTATGGAGGATCACCGCCGCGATATCGTCATTATCTTTGCTGGTTACACGAAAGAGATGCACGACTTCTTGCAGGTCAATTCAGGTCTACAAAGCCGGATCCCAACTACATTTGATTTTGAAGACTACAGCCCAGATGAGATCGTGGAGATCGGTTTGTTAGGATTGCGTAAGCAAGGTTACCAGGTCAATGAAGCCCTTTATGGAGAGATTGTGAAAGGGAATTATATGCGTGCCAATGACCATAGTAATGGTCGCTGGGTCCGCAATCTCAATGAAAAACTCTTGCGCCAAGTATCAACTCGGGTAACCCGTGAAGGTAGTACAGACTACAATTCCATTTTGGATCAAGATTTGGAAGCTTTGAGAGAGAATAGCAGTTCAGAGCAACCCCATACCGTGGATGATCAAGGCTATGTTCTTCCTTAAGCTGAAGGAACAAGAAAAAAGAGGCTGGGACAAAAGTCCTAGCCTCTCAATTATTTTTGGATTGTCGAGCAAGACGCAGTGGTTGAGTGGGCTCTACTACGCTGATTTCATCAGCTTTTACAGCCCTACTCAACTGTGCGGAGGTGGGACGACGAAATCGAATTCTAACGAATTATCGATTTCTGTCCCACTCTCTTTTTACATGGACTTATGGTATACTAGGAGGAGATCATTCACTTATGAAGGAGAAAACAATGGTTTTACCAAATTTTAAAGAAAACCTCGAAAAATACGCTAAATTGTTAGTGGCGAACGGTATCAATGTGCAACCTGGGCATACCTTGGTCTTGAACATCGATGTGGAACAAAGAGAATTGGCCCACTTGATCGTGAAGGAAGCCTATGCCTTGGGGGCGCATGAAGTGATTGTCCAATGGGCAGATGATTTCACTACCCGGGAAAAATTCCTCCATGCACCGATGGATCGTTTGGACAATGTGCCAGACTACAAGATTGCGGAGATGAACTACCTCTTAGACCACAAAGCTAGTCGCTTGGGTGTGCGCTCGTCTGATCCAGGTGCCTTAAATGGTGTTGATGCAGAGAAGCTTTCTGCCTCGGCTAAGGCTTTGGGCATGGCCATGAAACCAATGCGCATCGCTACTCAATCTAACAAGGTCAGCTGGACCGTTGCTGCAGCAGCAGGTTTAGAATGGGCGAAAAAGGTCTTCCCAAATGCGGCGAGCGATGAAGAAGCAGTGGATCTCCTGTGGGATCAAATCTTCAAGACTTGCCGAGTCTACGAGGAAGATCCAGTCAAGGCTTGGGAAGAGCATGCAGCTATTCTCAAGAGCAAGGCAGATACACTGAATAAGGAACAATTCTCAGCCCTTCATTACACAGCCCCAGGGACTGATTTGACTCTTGGCTTGCCGAAAAACCACGTCTGGGAATCTGCCGGAGCCATCAATGCCCAAGGCGAAAGCTTCTTGCCAAACATGCCGACAGAAGAGGTCTTCACAGCTCCTGACTTCCGTCGCGCAGAAGGTTATGTAACGTCTACAAAACCGCTTAGCTATAACGGAAACATCATCGAAGGGATCAAAGTGACCTTTGAAAATGGAGAAATTGTGGATATCACAGCAGAAAAAGGCGATCAAGTCATGAAAGATTTGGTCTTCAAAAACAAGGGAGCGCGTGCCTTGGGTGAATGTGCCCTCGTCCCAGATCCAAGCCCAATTTCCCAATCAGGCATTACCTTCTTCAATACGCTCTTCGATGAAAATGCCTCTAACCACTTGGCCATCGGAGCAGCCTATGCAACCAGTGTAGAAGGTGGCGCAGAGTTCACAGAAGAAGAACTCGAAGCAGCCGGCCTTAACCGCTCAGACGTCCACGTCGACTTCATGATCGGCTCAAGCCAAATGGATATCGACGGTATCCGAGAAGACGGCACCCGCGTCCCAGTCTTCCGCAACGGAGATTGGGCGATATAGGGAGCAGGACAGAAATCAGTAACTCGAAGAGTTTGATTTCTACCTCGCTTTTCGATTTTAAGGCTCGGGCAAAAAAGGTCCACAGGACCTTTTTAGTCCCCCCCGCACAGTTGATGAGGAAGGGGCCTTGCTTCGCAATCCCTATCTACTACCTCAAAACAGTGTTTTGAGCCATCAACCCCTGTGCCCAAAATATAATAGAGTAAAAAGTATCCAACTGCTAAGAAGTTAGATACTTTTTTTGGTCAAAACTTGATCATCAAAGTAAAATCAGGTATGATGGATGGTATGTTCTTTTATGAATAAATAATATAATTATGACTGTCTAAGAATAAAATAGTATAGAAAGTAAGATCAATCTATGTTTAAACCAGCAAAAATCGATCGTTTGCCGAAAATGAATTTTCGATATCGTTTGTTAAAAGTAGAGAATGAATGGTATTTAATGGACGTCGATCGACCAATTATCATCACCTATTTTCTTCCATGGTTTACCTATTTTATCCCTCATAAAGGTTATCAGCTAACAGAGGATGAAGTAGAAGCAATAGCTCCGAAAGTTCTTAAAAGAGATAAGAACATACTTTCAACTCAGACTAAAGCAGGGATTTCAACACTTGGTGCTGGTTCCTTAGCAGTTTTACTAGGTAGAGCTTTTCCGATAGAGGATTATTTATATTTTACTTCCCATCTACTGAATCTAGTGCTAATGATCCTTGTTCTAATCATTGCTTTTGGAATTCGCATTTGGATCAGTATTGGGAAAAAAGAGTCGGTCATAAAGCCTTCCAAGAAAGCTAAAAAAATGTATTGTCGCCCAGTAAGATTTAGGTTACTACTAAAAAATCTTCTATTAGTAACATTGGCTTTATTTCTTTCAGCTGTATCATTTTGCTTTGTTCTGAGTACCAGTAAACCCAATCTAATTCTTCATGTGGCCTTATTTGCTTTTTCATTGGTTTTTTTATCACATGGTAATTTATTATTATATGCTTCAGGCGAGGATTATAAGGCAAAAATTAAAAAATAGGAAAAAGTGTAAATGTTAAGAAAGGATGATCTATGTTTAAACCAGCAAAAATCGAACGGTTGCCCAAAATGAACTTTCGCTATCATTTATTAAAAGTTGACGGAGAGTGGTATTTGATGGAAGTCGATCGGCCGATTATCATCACCTATTTTCTTCCGTGGTTTGTTTATTTTATCCCTCATAAAGCCTATCAGCTGACAGAGGATGAAGTAGGAGTCCTAGCTCCAAAAGTATTTGAAAGAGACAAGAAGCATCAGAGTTTAGTGAATAATAATATCGGGAGGGCATCGGTTGGTCTAGGTGTAACCTCCATGCTATTAGCAAGGGCGTTTCCAATAGAAAAATACCTCAATTTTACCTCTCACTTGCTTAATCTATCCTTGATGATGTTGATTTTAATTTTTGTAGTGGGACTTCGGATTTGGATGGGTAGAGGGGAAGGGATGCAGGAAATTGTGGCAGATAAAACACCTCGAAAAGTGTATTGCTTTCCTGAATATATAAAAAACATACTATTACCTTTAATATATGTAACTTTTCTTATAGTCATGTTCATTGCAGTATGTTATGCAATTTTAATAAACTTTGAGCCCAATTTTATAATACATTTTGGTCTATTAATCTCATCATTTCTATTTTTATCAGCTGGGAATTTAATTTTTTATTCCCCAATCATCTCTTTCAAAGCCAAAGTCAAGTAGATCAAGTTAAGTGAAATTCAGAAGCAAGTGCAACATCCATCTGCTTTTGGATCTTAAAGGAATTTCTTAGAAAGGAGCATGTCATGAAAAACGAAAAGACAGTCGGTATTGAGCAGGTGAACAAAGTCTACTTTAAAAGTTTAGCCAATACACGTGCTTCAGCGGCTATGATGATCACTTCGTGGACAGGCGTATTTCTGTTCGCGATTGCAATCCTTTGTTTTTATTCGTATGATGTATCAAAAGGTATAAAACCATTTAGTCATTGGTTTTTTGATATCCTCGTCATCTATTGTCTTTACCATATCATTACATTTTTCTTGCCGTTAATGGGGACATTTATATATAGAAGACAAGTATTGTCAACGACCCTACTCTTATTCACCTATGCAGGGATGTTTTTATCGCTCCAAGTCATGGGCTTGCTCATCATTGTTTCTGCTCTGGCAAATAAAGAATTTGAGGTAGGTTTCCCGAAATATGGCTTCATCGTCATTCCTTTTCTTGTGATTTGTACCTTAGTGGGCTTTATTTATAATTATTTTTGGCTTAAGAAGCAGTTAAAGATTGGCTTTTCACCAACTAGAACCCTAGGAAATTATTTCGCAAAATCAAGTAGTTACAGTAGCAATGCCCTAACGATCATCTTCGTCTGCTCCATGATAGGAGCGGCCCTTACTGGCTATTATGGAGTGGTGCTAGGAGTATCCGTAAGCATACTATTCAGTTACGCTTTTACTCAGTTGCTGACAGAAGTGGGTTACCTCTTGTATTTGAAAACAAAAAGCAAGGAATACTGGGAGGATGAACCTGAAGATAATCCGACGTTGTGGGATTTACTATGGAATTGGTTGAAAGGCTTCAGCCTAAAAAAAGCTAAACTTCGCATTCCGTTAGAAATAGTATGCTATCTATTGATGTTTGTAGCACTTGATCATTTAGGATATGCTGATGCAAAGGTAAGACGACCAATCTGGTTGGTGTGGCTTGTCAGAATGATTACCCTAGGAATTGCCTTGGACTTCTTTATTAGCATGGCACGTACCATCATACGCAAGTTTTCGAATAAAAGGCAAGGCAAAAAATAACAAAAAAATACCTAACCGAGAGCTTTCTCAGTTAGGTATTTTTGTCATTTACGCCCTTTGTATCTTATTCTAATATCAAAAGTCCTTCTTTGATTTCAAATGGGTTGTTTGGGTTGATGCGGTCATAGAACATGATGCCGTTGGTGTGGTCGATTTCATGTTGAACGACAATGGAGTTGTAGCCTTTGAGTTTGATGCGTTTCTTTTCCCCATCTTTTGTGAAATACTCAACCGTCACGCGGGCATGACGAACCACATAGCCTGGGACGTTGCGGTCTACAGAGAGACAGCCTTCCCCGTCGCCAAGAGCTGCATCTTGCACAGAATGGGCGACAACCTTTGGATTGTACATGACTTCTTGAAGGCTATAGGCTTCTTTTGGTGGGTTGCCATCGGCATCTTCTGGATTGGGAACCAAAACAGCGATAATCCGTTTAGAGATATCCAACTGTGGTGCGGCAAGTCCAACTCCTCCACGGAGGCCAAGTTTTTCAGCCATAACAGGGTCTTGAGAATGGTGCAAGAATTGCATCATTTTTTCACCCAGGATAATTTCCTGATCAGACAAAGGGAAGGTTACATCTTCTGCAACAGCTCGAAGTGTTGGATTTCCTTCGCGGATAATGTCATCCATATCAATCAAATGGGACGCTCTTGTAACTTTTTCAATTGCTTTCATCGTTTTACTCTCACTTTCTTTCTACCCTCCATGATAACACAAAAGAACCTGAAATTAAAGTTTTCTGTCAGTTGTTTCCGTGTGTTTGATGGACAAGTCCCCCATTCTTTTTCGGTCTAAAATCGTATAGACCCGTCCTTCTCTTTTGATCAACCCCTCGTCAATCATCTGTTTGATCACGCGACTAAGGTGGCGGTAGCTGATCCCAAAACGCAGGGCCAGCTGATTCATCTTGGGCTTGAGGGTCCCATTTTCATCGCAATGTTCCAGAAAATGCGTAGCGAGGCGTTCCTTGACCGAATAATGAAAGTTTGCAGGAGCCAAATAGTTGATCTGGTGCAATTTCTCAGCCAAGGTCTTGGCCGTAGAGCGCAAAAAGGTTGGATCAAACAGGAGGCGCTTCTTAAAGTGCTGGGCTGGGAGCTGGACGACTAGCGAGTCTTGGTCTGCAATGACTGATGAGATACAGACCCGATCGAGCAGGAGCTCAATCTCTCCTAAGAGTCCAGGTTTTTCTTGGATTTCAAGGATGGTGTCGCTGCCATTTTCAAGACTGTGGATAATCTTGAGCCGGCCTTTGAGAAAATAAGGAATGACATCTTGCTCAGAACCTTGGCGGCAGATATAATCTCCAGCCTGATAGAGAACGAGGTCCAGCTGGCTGAGACAGTCGCCTGGAAAGATCTGGTCCAATTGGTAGTCAGTGATGATCTCCTTGAGTCTTGTAGATGGGGAAATTTTTTTCATCTCACTCTCCTAAAATAGGACAAATGTCCTGTTTTTCTATTTCTAAATTGATTATACTAGGATTCTATTGAAAATACTAGTTTGAATCTTTTTTGAAAAAACTAGTGAAATCAAAGTATTACCAGTAAAGTGTAGGAAATAAAAAAATGAAAAAAACAATGGAAAGAATCAGTCTCTTGAGCTTGTCGCTCATGCTGATCTCATCCTTTTCAATTACAGCCGGTTTGCCGGCTATGAAGGCTTATTTTAGTCACTTCGGATATTCAGCAAGTCAGGTGGAACTCTTGGTTTCCCTGCCAGCCTTTGCGGTCGTAGCCATGCTCTTTTTAAATAGCCTGATCGAGCGGTGGATGAGTGAGCGCCAGATGATTGTCGCAGGGCTCTTGCTCTTTTCAACTAGTGGCCTCTTGCCTTTGGTCGTGCAGGACTATCCTCTCATCTTTCTGAGTCGTTTGCTCTTTGGCTTGGGGACAGGAATGATCAATGCCAAGGCTATTTCAATTATCAGTGAGCGCTACTCAGGCAATGATAAGACCCGGATGCTGGGCTATCGGGGGTCTGCTGAAGTGGTGGGCTCTGCCATCTTGACCTTTATTGTGGGACAACTCTTACCCCTAGGCTGGCCAGCGATCTTTGCCGTATATGGTGGTGGTTACTTGATTTTACTCCTCTATCTCCTTTTTGTCCCTTATCCTAAGGAGCAAAAACAGGCTAGCTTGAAGGAGAAAAAGAAAGGTTCCGCACGTCTTCGCTCCCCTCAATGGCGTTTTAGTCTGATGCTAGCTGTGATTGCTGGTATCATCATTTGTTTCAATTCCATCATTAGTCTGCGCGTGCCGGATATCATCGTTGATGCTCGTATGGGAACAGCGACAACAGCTGGAACCGTCTTGAGTCTGATGCAATTAACAGGGATTGTCGCAGGGGTAGGCTTTGCCAGTTTGACACATGTTTTCAAAAAGAACTTGCTCATGATCATGTGCTTTGGTTTCGGTCTGGCTTTGGCCTTGATTGGCTTGTCCAGCCAGCTATGGAGCTTGGTTATAGGAACCCTTTTAGCAGGATTTACCTACAGTACGGGGGTCACCAGTATCTTTTATCACTTATCTGAAAAAATCCCGACCAATCTCCTGAACCTTGCGACCTCGCTGGTCTTGATCGGCTGCAATCTCGGATCGGCCCTCTCTTCTTTCTTCATCCAGTTGGTGACGCCACTAGCTCCTAACAATCATCTGCTTTTTGTCTGGATTGGTGCTTTGATGGTTGGAACGGGAGTCTTTGCCTCACAATTACTAGCACGAACGAAATGATGGAGAAATCATTTCGTTTTTTTAATTCAATCTATTGCGTCCTGTCACTAGCTCGTGTTATTATAGGAGGAGTGTGAAAAAAAGATTAGTTTAAAGGATAGAATAATGAAAAAAATCATGGAGAAAGTGAGTATTCTCGCGCTTTCATTTATTTTGACGACCTCGTTTTCGATTTCGAGTGCGCAGTCGGCCATGTTTGCCTATTACAAGGGAATTCCTCATAGCATGATTGAGCTCTTGGTCTCGCTTCCTTCTGCAGGGATCATGGTTTCACTCATCTTCAATAAATGGATTGGGCGCCTATTTTCAGAGCGCCAGATGATTGTGACAGGCTTAGTTGCTTACGCTCTATGTGGCTTTATTCCCTTAATCAGTCCAGCCTATCCGGTTGTCTTTTTGTCTCGGATTATTTTCGGGATGGCGGTTGGCTTGCTCAATGTTTCTGCCATTGCCATTATCAGTGAGCGCTATAAAGGAAAAGAACGCGTTCAAACCCTTGGCATTCGTGGTTCTGCAGAGGTTGTTGGGACGGCCGTTTTAACCTTTGGAGTCAGCCTCTTGATTCGCTTTGGCTGGCAGGCTGCCTTTCTCGTTTACGGCATCAGTATTCCTATCTTACTTTTGTATCTCTTATTTGTGCCTTATGGATCTAAGACAGAAGCAGTGGAGGAAAAACACAAGGATGTGAAGATGACGGGGGGACAATGGCGGACTACGCTCGGCTTAGCGGTCGTTGCGGCAGCTATCGTCTTGTCCAATGTCATGATCACCGTTCGGATTCCAAGTGTGGTAGAACAAGTTGGACATGGCACTGCCCAAACTGCGGGGGTTATTTTAGCAACCATGCAATTTGTCGGAATCCTTGCAGGATTAGCCTTCTCCCCATTAACCCAGCTGTTTCGCGATCGCTTGTTGGTAGTTTCGGGAGTGGCCTATGGCTTGACCCAACTGTTGATCGGGGTTTCTACCAATCTCTGGATGCTCGCCCTTGTGACCATCCTTGCAGGTTTTGCCTATAGTGTGGCTCTCACAACTGTTTATAATGTCTTATCTGATCAGATGCCAGCTGGAGTATTAAGTCAGGCAACATCCATTGCGGTGTTGGGGTGTAGTGCAGGTTCGATCGCAACGACCTTTGTCCTTAGTCTATTAGGGACGATCTCATCTGCTCCAGCCTTCATTTTTGGATTTTCTGGTATCCTCATGATCCTGATTTCCTTTTTTGGCCTTTGGATTGTGCGAAAGAGCGGGAAGTAATCATGCGGCTAGATAAATTTTTAGTGGATTGTGGCGTGGGGAGTAGGACCGAGGTCAAGCAGCTTCTCAAGCAAAAGAAAATCGCAGTGAATGGGAAAAAAGAGACAGCAGGGAAGCTACAGATTGATCCAGCCAAGGATCAGGTGACCTTTATGGGGGAAAATCTGGTCCATGAAACCTTTGTGTATTATCTGCTTCATAAACCAGCTGGAGTCATCTCAGCGACTGAGGATGACCATCACCAAACTGTCTTGGATCTATTGGATGAGACAGCCCGTCACAAGGAAGTCTTTCCTGTCGGGCGCCTAGATATCGATACCCATGGCTTGCTCCTTTTGACCAATAATGGTAAGCTCGCCCATGCCATGCTTTCACCGAAGAAGCATGTGTCGAAGGTCTACCGTGCCCAGGTGGCTGGGATCATGGATGAGGCAGATGTGGCCCGTTTTGAAGCAGGCATTGCCCTCAAAGACTTCACGACTTTGCCTGCGAGATTGCAGATCTTAGAGGTGGATGAGGCAAGCGCCAGTTCCTATGTCGAAATTGAAATTGCAGAAGGAAAATTCCATCAGGTCAAGCGCATGGTCGCTGCCTGTGGCAAGGAAGTAGTGGATTTAGAGCGAATTTCTATGGGTCCTCTAAGGCTAGATCCAAATTTAGAGCTTGGGGACTGGAGACGGCTGAATGAGTCTGAATTGAAATCTATCAGTATATTTGGGATCAAACTTTAAGTTAGTACAATGTTAAAGTTAAAAATTGGATAATTACAATATATAAGGAGTTTGTAGTGAATTACTTTAATAATTTATTTATAGTTTTAATGCCAGTTATTGTTGGTGCATTGATTTCAATTGTTCCTAATATGATAAATAAGAAAATTGAAAATAAAAATAAGTTAAAAGAAGACAATAGAAATATTAAGTTACAAAACTATGTAGAATTAATAGATCTATTAACAATAGTGTTGAAGAATCCAGGAGTTAATTTTGAACAAATTATTTCTAAAATAAATATAGTAAACATGATTGGCAGTGTGGAAGTAGTTTATACGTTAAATGAATATATTCAAACATGGGGAGGTTGCACTTCACAAGAGGATCAAAATACTAAATATTTTCAATTACTCATTGCGATGAGGAAAGATATTGGTATTGACGAAGGGGATCTGTCTAAGCTTTCTACAATAGGGTTACTTGATATCCAACGAGTGAGTTGATATTATGGAGATGTTTTTTCTTGCTTAAGTTTATGTACAAACTAACTTTTAAAATCATCAAGCTACTGTATTTTCTATTTGTTTGACAAACGGGATCAATCCTGATAGAATAAGAAGGTCGAATAGACAACTAACTCTTTCTTGGTAGCAGGCTATGCCAAACCTGCCACTCGGATAGAGCATAAAGAAAAGGAGCTTATCATGGCAATCTCAAAAGAGAAAAAAAATGAAATCATTGCACAATACGCACGTCACGAAGGTGACACTGGTTCAGTAGAAGTACAAGTTGCTGTCCTTACTTGGGAAATCAACCACTTGAACGAACACATCAAACAACACAAAAAAGACCACGCTACTTACCGTGGTTTGATGAAGAAAATCGGTCGCCGTCGTAACTTGTTGGCTTACCTTCGTACAAACGACGTTAACCGTTACCGTGAGTTGATCAACTCTCTTGGACTTCGTCGTTAATCTTGCGTCTAAAACGTTTCTATACTTCGTTGACTTCGCCTCGATGTACCATCAGTACAATCTTCGGCTCGGCGCCTTGTCTAGAAACGTTTTATCCAGCAAGAATGGAGCCTTCTGAATTCAGGGGGCTTTTTTATTGAGGTTTTATCGGCCACAATTTTGGAGACTACAAAAACTCAAATAGTAGCAGTCTGCAAGCTCCCTCGGAGAGCCTACACTTTACGAAGTAAAGTATAGTGGGTTATACTTTACATGGAAGTAGTCACCGAATTCTAGCTAGAAATTACTTTGTAACTACGTTTTGAGGAGGAGTAAAATGCTTTCCTACGTTCGACATTACCCACTAGCGATAGCTAAATTAATGTGTCTGTGCTTCCCTAAAATCTGCTGATTTATTACTGACTAATACAGGAGTTTTTTATGGGACAGACAATCATATCTGCTATTGGTGTTTATATTTCCACCAGTATCGATTATTTAATTATTTTAATTATTTTATTTGCACAGCTATCACAGAATAAACAGAAATGGCATATTTATGCGGGGCAATATCTAGGCACAGGCTTACTTGTAGGGGCGAGTTTAGTTGCTGCTTATGTCGTCAATTTCGTGCCTGAAGCATGGATGGTTGGATTGCTTGGTTTAATCCCTATCTATTTAGGGATTCGCTTTGCAATTGTTGGAGAAGGTGAGGAAGAAGAGGAAGAAATTATTGAAAGATTTGAACAAAGCAAGGCAAATCAACTGTTTTGGACAGTTACATTGCTGACAATTGCGTCTGGCGGAGATAATTTAGGTATCTATATACCTTATTTTGCTTCGTTAGATTGGTCACAGACACTCGTGGCGTTGCTTGTGTTTGCAATCGGCATAATTATCTTTTGCGAGCTTAGTCGTGTGCTATCCTCTATGCCGTTAATATCTGAGACAATTGAAAAATATGAGCGAATCGTTGTGCCCTTAGTATTCATTACACTTGGACTATACATCATGTATGAAAATGGCACGATAGAGCCTACAATCTTCGGTTCGTCGCCTTCTCTAGAACGGTTTTATCCAGTATAATCTTCGGCTACGGTTTCTAGCATCGTAAGGTAAAATAGACCAGATCGATCTCCCTTCGGGGAGATTTTTTGTTTTGTTGTCTTTTCCTTTTCGCACAAGATCCATCATTCTGAGGAAGTCGTTTTGTTTGACAGATGTAATGAACAGTGTTACAATGGATACATCTTAAGAAATAGAGGTTACTGATATGATTGAAATTACATATCTAGATGGTGCAAAACATGAAAGAGTCATGCATTTTGATTCCTATGAAGAGTTTGAACGATCCCAACAGACCTGCTTGATTGGTGTAGCGGATTACTATCCCGTACAAAAATTGACCTATAATGGTCACGAACTCGATTACCACGGAACTTACGGAGATGTCTTCTTCTATTTGATGAAGCAAGACCTCGATCAATACAAAAACTAAAGGAGAAAAACAATGGTAAAAGCAATTACAGATGCAACATTTGAAGCAGAAACGAAAGAAGGATTAGTCTTGGTAGACTTTTGGGCAACCTGGTGTGGTCCATGTCGCATGCAAGCTCCTATCTTAGAAAAATTATCGGAAGAACTTTCGGAAGATGAGTTAAAAATCCTGAAAATAGATGTGGATGAAAATCCTGAAACAGCGCGTGCTTTCGGCATTATGTCTATCCCAACCTTACTCTTTAAAAAAGATGGACAGGTGGTCAAACAAGTTGCAGGGGTACACACTGCAGCACAAATCAAGTCTATTGTGGCTGAGTTGAGTTAAAAAGCAAAAAAGCTAAAGAAGAATGAACCTTCTTTAGCTTTTTTTGTTATTCCTTGTTCGAATGATGTTTTCCAGCTCTAATTGCTTCAGCTTCACTCATTGTGATAACTTTGTCCTTACGAGTATTTGATGGCATATTATTAATATTGTACCAATAGGCAGGTGATTTTCCATATTGAGCAACATAGACGATACGTTGTTCCTGGGCAGCAGCTTGTTGAGCAGCAGCAGCTTGTTGTGCTTCTACTTTAGCTTTTTCATTAATTGCATTTTGTACACGTCCGATGCGTTCAGTTAACGTAGCTTTTACTGTTGGATCAACAATTTGCTCGACAGCTGCTTGTGCCGGGGCAACGTTATCTTGAATTTGATTATTTTCTAGTTGTTGTACATAAGATTCAGCTTGCTCCGCAAGTTGTTTTGCTTCAGCCTCTTTCTTTTCACGTTCTTCTTTTTCTTTTCGTTCCTGTTCTTCTTTCGCCTTTTTCTCGCGTTCTTCTTGTTCTTTTCGTTCTTGCTCCTCCTTTGCTTTTTTCTCTTTTTCTGCTTTCTCCTGTTCGTCGCGTTCTTTTTTTGCTTTTTCTTCTTTTTGAACGAAACCTACCTGTTTTTCAGTTTCTTTCTGAGAAGCTTCATTTTGATTTGAGCAAGCTCCAAATAATAACGCAATTAAGATTGTTAAAATCAACCGTTTTTTCATAATGTTACTCCCTTCGGATATTTATCCAAGAATTATCATACCATAATATAAAAGCGCTTTCAATCACTAACTGGTAACATTTTTATAAAAAAATCAGACTTAGATTAAACTAAGTCTGAAAATTGTTCTTATTCTCCCAATTCTGCACTGTAAGCAATGATTTGATCGACAGTGTCTGAAAGGAATTGGATGGTATCCCGAAGTGGTTTGTCTGTTGAAATATCTGCTCCGATAATCATAGCAGACTCAAGTGGGGTCTTGCTACCGCCTGATTTAAGGAGATCTAGCCAATCTTTAGCTCCGTTTTCGGAGTTCTTCAAATGCAGGTAACCAGCGGTTGAGATAACTAGGCCAGCTGAGTAGGTGTAGCTGTATAGTCCCATGTAGTAGTGGCTTTGGCGCATCCATGTTAGAGCTGCATCGTCATCGATTTCAACAGCGTCTCCCCAGAATTCGGTCAAGACTTCCTTCATGATGCTGTTGAGCTTGCTAGCGCCGAAGGTTCCACCTTCTTCAATCAGGGTGTAGACCTTGCGTTGGAAGGCCGCTTCCAACAAGTGGGTGATGAAGTTGTGGAAGTAGGTGTCTGTCAAGCGGTGAGCTAAGGCAAAGCGTTTTTGACGAGGATCGTCAAACTGGTGTTCCAAGTAGTCGCTGAGGAGGAGCTCGTTAAAGGTAGAAGGAGCTTCCACATAGTAGGTCGACATGTGGGCGTTGAAGTAGCTTTGGTTGTTATCTGAGAAGATGAATTGACCAGAGTGTCCGATTTCGTGGATTAAGGTATAAACATCGCTCATCCGTCCTGTCCAACTCATCAAGACATAAGAATGGACACGATAGGGGTCAGCTGCATAACCACCGGAATCCTTGCCTTCATTGGCAGCGAAATCAACCCAGCGTTCGGTTTGGTAGCGGGCAATTTCGCGGGAATATTCTTCCCCAAGAGGTGCCACAGATTTCATGACCAAGTCATAGGCATCATCAATAGTAACATCTGGGTTGAGCGCACTGTCCAAATCCAACTTCCAATCAGCGAAAGTCATTTTTTCAAGGCCGTTGACCTTGGCTACGTGTTTGAGGAATTTTTGAGCGACTGGAGCGAAATCCTTCATGATCAGGTCAATCTGACGGTCAAACATAGAACGATCCACTTCCTGCTCAGCTAAGAGATAGTCAAAGACAGAGTCGTAGCCTCGCATATCTGCGATCAGTTTTTCAGACTTAACTTGAGCTAGATAGGTAGCAGCAGCTGTGTTTTGGTGCTTGCGGAGACCTTCTGAGAAGGAACGAAAGGCTTTTTCACGGATTTCCGCATTCTCATGGTTTTGGTAGAAGTTTTCATAGGTAACAAAGCTATTCTTGTAAACTTTTCCATCGACTTCGAAATCAGCCATTTCAAAGTCACCTGCCCGCATCTTGGTATAGATGTCTTGCGGTCCGTAGAAGACTTCACCCAGGTTGGTCAGAGTTTTTTCTACGTCAGCTCCCAAGTAGTGAGCTTTTTTGATTTTAGCCTGACGAATGGCAAAAGTGAGGTGAGGGAGTTGACCCAGGCGTTCAAGGACTTCTTCATCCGCTTCTACCAAAGCATCATCAAAGAAGGAAAGTTCAACGCTCGCCCAAGTTTCGAAATCCATCCCTGCTTGGGCAATTTCTGCAAAAGCTTCATCCCCAAAGTCCGTCGTTTGGGGCATAAAGCTGTAGTTGCCAATGTGGCTGAGTTGGATCTGAATTTGTTCAAAGACTGTAAAGGCAGCTTCAAAGTCTTCAAAGGTGTGGAGGTTGCCTTTGTAGTTACGGACAAATTCATTGATTTCTTCACGTGTTTTTTCAATGGCACGCAAGAAGTCTTCCTGGTCTTGGTAGAGGGCTGTGAGGTCCCAGAGTTCGTTCTCAGGAAATTCAGAACGTTTTTTTAATTCCATAGTGTTCTCCTTTTGATCAAATAACTATACTAAGTATATCAGAAAAAAGGGCAGAAACATAGAGGAAGAGGGGAAAATGCTTGTGTGAAAATCTTGAAAAGAGCTGGAAAAAAGTTAAGATTAAAAAACTTAAGTTTAACCACTATATTTAGGTAAGGCATGGATTGGAATTTCGCTGATATACTTAGTACATCAGAGTATTGCATTTCATGCAATACTCAACACTAATGGCTCTAAAGAATATAAGGATTGCTTAATAATTTTTTGTGGCAATTCTTATATTCAAAATTTTAGTAAAATGTTGCTAATTAGTGATAGAGGAGGTTATTAATGGAAACAAGAGAAGAAATTGTCTCTAAATTAGAACTCATTCGTGAGAATATATTGGGATTT
Organism: Streptococcus parasanguinis; assembly: GCF_023109675.1. Lineage (GTDB taxonomy): Bacteria > Bacillota > Bacilli > Lactobacillales > Streptococcaceae > Streptococcus > Streptococcus parasanguinis_I. Next base: position 188,802 of record NZ_JALDUR010000003.1, read on the forward strand.
ATTCAAGCCCGTTCACGTCAAGTTACACTTGTTAATCAAATGAGAACAGCCAAATTGATTCAACAAGATGAATATAACGAAAACACATTGTCTCATAAATCCCTCAAGCTTGCTTTTTCAATTATGGTATTTTCAAGTATTTCGATACTATTAGGGGATTTATTGTATGTCATCTTACTTGGTGCTGTGAATCGATTAATCGGTGATATTATCTTTGAAGTTTTGTTCTTATCGGGATTTTTATTTCTATTATTTCGTCGTATGAAAGGTTCAAAGGATAGCTGGATTTATCCAGCGACACTGATTATGGGAGGGATCTTACTTGTATTCCCTCTACGTTTGCTTTTGACTCCTAATCCTATAACATTAATTCTACTTGGAGTGTCAATTGTAGCCACTTATTTTATCATTCAAAATAAGCTGGAATTAATGATTGCGTTTGTGAATAAAGGTATTCGTAATAAAAATGAACAGCATTTAAGAGATTACCAAGCAGTGGTTGCAGAAAATCAACGATTAGAATTGGCCTATCAGCAAGAGGGACGTTTGATGGAAAATTTCCGGAATCAAGCTGTAGCAATTGGTCAAGGATGGTACCCTAAGGATTATTACGCACTAGATGCAGTGAATTATCTAATTCACGCGTTTAATAACTTTAAAGCAGATAACATAAAAGAAGCGATTAATTTATATGATACATATTTAGACCGAGAAGCACGTCGAGCCTTTGAGGCAGAGATGATCGAACTTGAGAAAGAGCAGATTATTAATCAAGAACGGATGATCAAGCTTCAAGAACATGCAAATATTTTAAGTGCAAGACAAATTGCAGAAACACAAGAAGCAGCTGCTGCATCACGTGCTGTAGCAAGTGAACTTGAGAATATTCGTTATGGAAGATAAGAAATCCGGGATAAATAGGTAGGGAAGTAAATAGAAGGAATATAATTATGAATAAAACAACAAAGAAAAGTATTGCTATCGGTGCTACTATTATTGCCGCTACTGCTGTAACTTCAGTTGTACAAGCTGAAGAAGCGCCAGTTGCTCAACCTCAGACAGGGACATCAGCAACTGTTTCAAATATTGACCATACTGCTGAGGTTACAAAAGAGGCAGTTGATACAGCAAAAGAGCAAGCTGATGCTGCGGCTAAAACGGTAACAGAACAAGAAAAGGTTGTCAGTGCAGCGGATCAAAAGGCTAAGGAAGCGGAAGCTGCTGAAAAAACGGCAGCAGCAACCTATGAAAAAACAAAAGAAGCTGCGAGGGAAGCAACTCCTGAAAATATTGCAAAAGCTGAAGAAGCCATTAAAACAAAAGAGGCTGGTGTGAAATCAGCTGAAGAAAGTGTAAAAACGGCTGAAGAAGGTGTGAAATCAGCTGAGACAGCGGAAGCCGAATCAGGAAAAACTTATGAAGAGGCTACTAAAAAAGTAGACGATGAAAAAGCAAAAGTCGCTTTAGGCAAGGAAGAAGTGAAGAAGGCAGAACAAGCTCTTAATGAGACAACACTGACCAGAGCACAGGAGACAGTGACGATTGCGGGAAATAAACTGAAAGATGCAGAGTCTGTGAATAAAGCAGCTCAAGACGAATTGACTCGTGCAAAAGAATTCGACGCATCTCGTCAAGCTAAAATCGATGAAACAAAATCAGCTCTCGATAAAGAACGTACTGAAAAGAACATTCCTGCACTCGAACAAGGTCTTGCTGATGCAAAAGCTAATGTTCAAGCAAAAGAAAAAGCTCTTGCTGAAACAAAAGCCAAAGTCGGCGTAGCTCAAGCTGAAGTTGATGAGGCTCAAAAAGCTCTTGACAAAGCAAACGCGGACTATCAAGAAAAAGTTGCTAAGTTGGAACAAGATAGAGCTCTCCGTAAAATCGTTATTCCTGCTGAATACGCAAAACACGACATTAAAGACTACGAATGGTTCATCGCTCATCAAGATGAATACATGAAATTGCAACCAGAAACAGATTATAGCCAAACTGGCATTGGTGTTAACGGAGAAATCGTTGATTTAGCAAATCTCACAGCGGCTCAACGTAAAGAAATTGCTGAATTTGTATCTCAAATGTTGAACGACCTCAACCAACAATATTGGTCACAACGCGAACCAGGCAAAACCATCACACCAATCCAATTGACAGTTGGTGGTCAAGAATTTGCAGACGCTATCGCTCGTGGATATTCTAAATTCTACGAAGACAATGGCGGAACTCCTGATAAATTCAACTTCGGTAAAAACTGGGGGCACCAACTCTCAATTCTCCGTCAATATGGAGCATCTGAATCACTCGGTGGGCTTTTGCCAGAATGGCATAAAGAAAATATGGGCGGATATACAATGTTGAACCTTAAACAGGAGATTGCAGGTGATATTCGTATGATGATGTTCCAAGATGGTAATCAAGCAAACGGTCACGCTAAACACTTGATTTCCCTTGAAGGTTCGGGCATTGGATTCAGCGTAAGCTCCGGATCACTCCACATCTTATCAACAAACCGTCCAACAAATCAAGACAAAGCTGATTACCTTAGCACTGATCAAGAATACAACGATTCTGTGAAACATTCAGTTGAAAAAGAAGAACAAGCGCTTCAAGCAGCTAAAGCTAAGAAAGCAACTGCTGACCAAGCCGTTACATCTGCTGAAAATGACCTTGCTTCGGCAAAATCAGCTCAAGTTGACGCTCAAACTAAATTGAACGCTGCTCAAAATGCTATCGCTAAAGCTCAAAAAGCTTACGATGACGCTCTTGTTGTCAAAGAACAAACTCCTGCAGCTCAAGCTAAAGTTGCTGAAACTGCGAAAGCTCTTGAAGCAGCTAAAGCTGAACTCGCAACCGCTCAATCAAATCTTGAAAACTTGCAACAAGTTCGTGCACAACGTGAATCTGAATTGAAAGACGCTAAAGCTAAATTGGTTGCTCAAGAAGAAGTTTTGAAACAAGCCCTTCAGGCAGCTCTTGATGCAGAAAATGATTTGAAAGCAAAAGGTCTTGCAACAACTGAAGCTAAAGCTCAAGTGGAACGTTCTAAACAAGCTGTTAAATCAGCTGAACAAGCTGTACAAGACGCAAAAGATTATCTTGAATTGCTTAAGAGCGCACCTGTGAAACTTGCTGAAGCTGAAAAAGCATTGACTGAGGCAAAAGCTAAAACAGCTGAAGCTAAAGCAACTCTTGAAACAGAAATTGCCAAACTTGAAGCTTTGAAATTGAAAGCGAAAGCATCTCAAGAAGACTACACTCGTGTCTTCGAAGCTTACCAAAAACTCGTTAAAGCGAAACAATGGGAAGAAACAATTCGTCGTGAACAAGAACGTATCAAACACGAAGAAGAAACTCGTCGCAACGAACCAGTTCGTCATGAACCAACTGAAAACAAAGTGATGAAGACAACTGTCCCAATCGTAACAGGAACACCTGGTGCAATCACACCGGCAACACCTCAAGTTAACCCAACTAAACAAGCAAACACGAAAGAATTACCGTCAACTGGTGAATCTGCAAGTGCACTTGGACTTATGGGCGTAGCTATGATGGCTCTAGGTTTTGTTGGATTGAAACGCAAACGCGAATCAAAATAAAAATTCTATTTAGGCTGGGGAAACCCAGCCTAAAATGATATAATTTTAAGAAAAAGATAGTTAAATGGGGAATTTTTTATGAAAAAGGTTATGATTTCACTACTGGCGGGTGCGTCCGTTCTAGCTCTGGTGGCTTGTACGCCCAAACGCTATGAACGCCAAAGTAAACCAAAGACAGCAACGTCATCAGCTGTCAAAAAAGAAAAGAAGGATACAGGTCAGAAGTATTATCAAGAGGTTTTGGAGCGGTATGCTAAGTATGATACTGCTCTTAAAAATGGGGATAAAGCAGGCCTCTTTGCGGAATTAGGTAAAATACAATCTGGTTCAGAAGAAAGCATCTATCTAGATGCTTTGGAGCGCTTAGGAACTCCGGTAACCTTCCAATACGCTTTTACAGACTTGAACAAAGATGGTGTGGATGAGCTCTTGGTGTCCAATCAATACACTGGAAACAAACAGTATGTTTCTGCTATCTATTACCTCAAGGGTCAAAAAGCTGAATTGCTCCATACAGCTTATACAGCTGCGGTGGGTGGTTATCGCTCCAGCTTAGAAGTTTTCGACAATGGACAAATCGTCTATGCCACTTGGCAATCTCTTAATCCAGAAATGGAATTGACCCTTTATTCGCTAGGAAAAGGGGAAGCCAAGGAAGAAAAGAAAGCAACCATTCAAATTGGTGGTGACCAAACAGCAGAACAAGCTCTTGGGATTTCAGCCAAGCAGTTGGACCTCAGTAAGCTGGACTGGAAAACTTTTGAAGGTTCAGGGGATTCCAAATCAGCAGCAAAATCGGAAGAGAAAAAATCGGAAAGCTTCCAAGTACAAGTCAGTGTGTCGGATCTCCGTATTCGAAAAGAGCCATCGACTTCTGCACCATCTGCGGGAATGATCGCAAAAGGAACTCACACCATTACGGAAACAGTAGAGGCAGATGGCCATACCTGGGGCAAATTGGAATCTGGACAAGGCTGGATCGCCCTTGAATTCACAACGCGCGTGGATGGTTCTAAATCAGCAAGCTCAAGTAAAAAAAGCAGCGGAATGAATATTCAAGAGATTCAGAACGGAAATTTCTCAAGTATCGCAGGAACCTGGAGAAATGGGAAAGGGATGAGTGTAACATTTGATGATAACGGTATATCAAAGATCAATGGTGAACCAACAGACCAGGTTGTAGACCGCTTTAATCATGAATTTGGATACTTAAGCAGTAGTGTTCATTCAACTGCCCCAGCTGGTGCTTCAGCAATGAGTTTTTTCCCAGCAGGTCAAGAGTTTCCCGCATCATTAAAATATGGAAATTTTTCTGTTGATAATAGCAAGGATATTATTTATTGGGGTCAAAATGTTATTTCAGATCAAAGCGACTTGTTCTATAAGGAAGACTAAAAAAGGTTAGAAAATTAACTTATATTTGCTAGTGGTCTCTTCATTGATACTGAGTAAATAGATTTTCTTTGATAGAGTAGGATAAAAAAATAGGAGATATTATGAAAAAATTTATTATTTTATTTTTAACAGTTGGTTCGATAATTTCCCTAGCAGCTTGTGCTCCCAAACGCTATGAGCGCAAGCACAGTCCAGTAGGAGCCTCATCGGTTAAAAAATCATCTGATAAAGCCCAAGAAAAAGAGCAAACCGAAGGAGATAAGTCAGATGAACATGATAAAGAAGCCATTGGGACCTTGTCAAAAGCGGACCAAGCGGATATCTATTCGATTATTGAAAACAGTGCGTCTTTGACCTATTCACTTCAGGTGCAACCGACTCGCTTGCTAGAGTTGAATAATGACCACGGCGCGGTTGATGGTTACCCACAAGACATGTTCATTGATTACTACAATACCTACACGCCTGGGACCTATAATCTGCAAGATGTCATTGATAAATTAGATGCAGAAGAAACATCGGACTCAATCCGCAGTCTTTCACAAGACAAGCTGATCCAGCTTACAAATGAAAAGAAAGACGGCTGGATCTATTCGACAAAAGACAAGGCCTTCTACGAAATTGTACCTGGTGGTCGTGGCGGAGCGATGCCACCGATGGAAATCCCTTCACCGGATGAATGGGTGATCAATGAAAATTCAGTTGAAGTGACCACATCGATCCAAGGGACTTCTGAACCATACAGACGTTTTGTCTTGAAACGAAACAATAAGGACTACAAGGGTGGAACACATAAAACACGCTTTTATGTCGACAGCACTGAATTCGCAAAATCGTAAAAATAATCAGAAGCTATATCTAGCTCTAAAATTTTTATATAGAACTTGCTGAAGAATCAAAGAAAAAGGCCCTCAAAGCCTTTTTCTTTTGGGCTTGAATATGTTAAAATAAAAGGTATACGTGCTTGGATACAAAGATGAGGATATAACAGACAGATAGGCTGTTGAAATTCCTATCTCGTTGAGTTGCTTGACGGCTTGGTATCTTGAGTAATTGAACCCGGCCGAAAAGCCGTGTAAAAAAGATAAACTGTCTTGTCTTCATCGAAGACTTCGTCAGTTTCCTATTTTTACTTTGCTTTTGACGGCCTTGGTATCTTGATAGTTGAACACGGGCTAAATCCCTAGTGAAAAAGATAGATTTCCTAGTGTGCGTGGCACACTGCGTCAATCTCCTATTTTCATACGGGATTCTTCACGCCCTTTGTATCCTGATGAACTGAATTTTGGCCTCATTTCTTAGGAAAAAAGATAAGCTTCCTAGCACTCATCGAGTGCGGCGTCACCTTCCTATTTTTCTACAGAAATGTTCGGCAAGCCGAACCGTCCAAAATATCTTGATCTTTGTAGGCAAGTCGTATAATTTTATCAATCCAAAGGGGATTACAATGACAAAACAAGTGTTTCAAACGACTTTTGCGGGTCGTGAGTTGATCGTAGAGACTGGTCAGGTTGCCAAGCAAGCAAATGGCTCTGTTGTCGTGCGTTATGGTGAGTCAACTGTCTTGACGGCAGCTGTCATGTCTAAGAAAATGGCAACTGGGGATTTCTTCCCACTTCAAGTCAACTACGAAGAAAAAATGTATGCGGCTGGGAAATTTCCTGGTGGCTTTATGAAACGGGAAGGACGCCCTTCTACAGATGCGACCTTGACAGCGCGTTTAATTGACCGTCCGATCCGTCCAATGTTTGCGGAATGTTTCCGTAACGAAGTGCAAGTCATCAACACAGTCCTTTCTTACGATGAAAATGCATCTGCACCAATGGCAGCCATGTTTGGTTCTTCCTTGGCACTTTCTATCTCAGATATTCCATTTGACGGACCAATCGCTGGGGTACAAGTGGGCTATGTTGACGGGGAAATCATCATCAATCCAACGCAAGAACAAGCAGAGCGCTCTCTTCTTGAATTGACAGTAGCTGGTACCAAACACGCTATCAATATGGTAGAGTCTGGTGCCAAAGAATTGTCAGAAGAAATCATGTTGGAAGCTCTTCTTAAAGGGCACGAAGCCGTTAAAGAATTGATTGCCTTCCAAGAAGAAATCGTTGCGGCAGTTGGGAAAGAAAAAGCAGAAGTTGAATTGCTTCATGTAGATGCTGACTTGCAGGCTGAAATCATCGCAGCCTACAACAGCGACCTTCAAAAAGCAGTTCAAGTTGAAGAAAAATTGGCGCGTGAAGCTGCAACTCAAGCAGTGAAAGACCAAGTCACAGCAGTTTACGAAGAAAAATATGCCGACCACGAAGAATTTGACCGCATCATGCGGGACGTGGCTGAAATCTTGGAACAAATGGAACACGCAGAAGTGCGCCGTTTGATTACAGAAGACAAGGTTCGTCCGGATGGTCGTAAGGTCGATGAAATCCGTCCGTTGGATGCACAAGTGGACTACCTTCCTCGCGTACACGGTTCGGGTCTCTTCACGCGTGGACAAACGCAAGCTCTTTCTGTCTTGACCTTGGCACCAATGGGTGAAACGCAAATCATCGATGGTTTGGATCCAGAGTACAAGAAACGCTTTATGCACCACTATAACTTCCCACAATACTCTGTAGGGGAAACAGGTCGTTACGGTGCGCCTGGTCGTCGTGAAATTGGTCACGGTGCTCTTGGTGAGCGTGCCCTTGCTCAAGTATTGCCAAGCTTGGAAGAATTCCCATATGCGATTCGTTTGGTAGCAGAAGTTTTGGAATCAAACGGTTCTTCATCTCAAGCCTCTATCTGTGCGGGAACACTTGCCCTTATGGCGGGTGGTGTGCCAATCAAGGCGCCAGTAGCAGGTATTGCAATGGGTCTCATTTCTGATGGAAATAACTATACCGTATTGACAGATATCCAAGGTTTGGAAGACCACTTTGGCGATATGGACTTTAAGGTTGCAGGTACGCGTGACGGGATTACAGCCCTTCAAATGGATATCAAGATCCAAGGGATTACTGCGGAAATCTTGACTGAAGCTTTAGCTCAAGCCAAGAAAGCTCGTTTTGAAATCCTTGATGTGATCGAAGCAACCATTCCGGAAGTGCGTCCAGAATTGGCTCCAACTGCTCCGAAAATTGATACCATCAAGATTGATGTGGACAAGATCAAGATTGTCATCGGTAAAGGTGGAGAAACCATCGATAAGATCATCGCTGAAACAGGCGTTAAGATTGATATCGATGAAGAAGGAAATGTATCGATCTACTCAAGCGACCAAGATGCCATCAACCGTGCTAAGGAAATCATTGCTGGTTTGGTTCGTGAAGCGAAGGTGGATGAAGTCTACCATGCCAAAGTGGTTCGGATCGAGAAATTTGGTGCCTTTGTCAACCTTTTTGACAAGACGGACGCCCTCGTTCACATCTCTGAAATGGCTTGGACGCGTACCAACCGTGTCGAAGACTTGGTAGCCATCGGCGATGAAGTGGATGTGAAGATTATCAAGATTGACGAAAAAGGTCGTGTCGATGCTTCTATGAAGGCACTATTGCCACGTCCGCCAAAACCTGAACATTCAGAAGAAAAAGGTGAAAAGGGTCCTCGTCATGGCGATCGTCCTCGTCACCACAATAAAGACCACAAACCTAAAAAAGACTTTACCATTACACAAAAAGATTCAGAATAAGCATTAGAAAAGGAGGAGCACGGTATGGGATGGTGGCGTGAAACCATCAATATTGTAAAAGAAAATGACCCAGCAGCGCGTACCTCGCTGGAGGTCCTTTTGACCTATCCGGGAGTCAAAGCACTGGCAGCTCACCGTGTTTCCCACTTTTTGTGGAACCATGGCTTTAAGCTCTTGGCGCGGATGCATAGTCAGTTCTGGCGTTTTTGGACTCAGATTGAGATCCATCCAGGTGCGACCATTGCTTCTGGTGTCTTTATCGACCATGGAGCGGGCCTCGTTATCGGGGAAACGGCCATTGTCGAAAAAGGCGTTATGCTATACCACGGGGTGACCCTTGGGGGAACAGGGAAGGATGTCGGGAAACGCCATCCAACGGTTCGTGAAGGAGCCTTGGTCTCCGCTCATGCTCAGGTCATCGGTCCTATTGAGATTGGGGCCAAGGCCAAAGTAGGAGCGGGAGCGGTCGTCGTCTCCGATGTACCGAGTGATGTGACTGTTGTCGGAGTCCCTGCTAAAATTGTTCGTGTTCACGGTAAGAAGGATGAGCCAGTCATTCACCAAGAAGAAGAAAAACGCGAATACTACATGAACAAGCTGGAGCATGCTAAGGAAGCCAGTCATCGGTCTTCTAGCTTGTAAGGAGATCGCTACGTGATTCAAGCAACCAATACATTGAATGACCACCAACTACTGGAAGCAAAGGCCTTTATTGCCATCTGTCAGAAGGATGACGGAACTTTTCGGGATCCTTATCTCTCCAATATGCTCAATTTTGATCCCGATATGCCCGCCTTTTTCCTTTATTACGAAAAAGGTGAACTTGTTGGCCTATTAACCGTCTATGCGGATGACCAAGATGTTGAAGTAGCGATTCTGGTCCACCCCAATCATCGTCGTCAAGGCATTGCGCGTGCTTTGTATAGAAGTTTTGAGACAGAAACGGCATCTTATCCCATTGAATCTGTGACTTTTCAGACAGAGCGTGTTTTTTTAGAGCGCCATCCTGAGTTTGCCAGCAATTGGGGACTGGTCGAGGATGAAGAGACAGAAACCTGGTTAGGACGTGATCGAACCGCTTATGCATTAGATTCCCGTTCGGATGTCGGTGTGCTCTTGGCGGAACCTTCTTATCTTGAAGCCATTGCCCAGCTCCACCACCAAACCTTCTCAGATGAAGTGGAAGCACCGGAAGTGAGCCACAGATACATTTCAGAGGCCTTGAAGGATCCTGATAGTCTGCTGTACATATTACTCAAAGAAGGTCAAGTGATTGGCGTTTGTACGGTCGATGTATCTGGAAAATGCAATTACCTTTATGGACTTGCGATTGCTGAAGTCTATCGTGGGCAAGGTTACGGAAGCTATCTAGCAAAATCCCTCGTCAACCAACTCATTGAGCAAAATGATAAGGAATTTCAGATTGCAGTGGAAGATAGCAATGTAGGTGCCAAACGCTTGTATGAAAAGATTGGCTTTATCAAACAGACTCAGGTGGTTTACTTGAAGCCAAAAGAGTAGAAACAGAAAGGAAATGAAGCGTGTTAAAAATTTATGATACTATGTCTCGTGATTTGCGAGAATTTATCCCCATCGAGGAAGGAAAGGTCCGCATGTATGTTTGTGGGCCAACGGTTTACAACTATATCCACGTAGGGAATGCCCGCTCAACAGTGGCCTTTGACACGATTCGTCGCTACTTTGAGTATCGTGGCTACGAAGTTGCCTACATTTCCAACTTTACAGATGTGGATGATAAGATCATTAACCGTGCCAAAGAAGAAGGCATTACGCCACAGGAAGTGGCAGACAAGTATATTGCGGCCTTCCGTGAGGATGTAACGGCTCTTGGCGTGAAACCTGCAACCCGCCACCCTCGTGTGGTCGAGTTTATGGATGACATCATTCGTTTTGTCGCTGACTTGATCGAAAAAGGCTATGCTTATGAGAGTCAAGGCGATGTCTATTTCCGTGTGGAAAAATCCCACAACTATGCTAAGTTAGCCAATAAAACCCTAGAAGACTTGGAGCTAGGCGCTTCAGGTCGGACAGATGAGGAAACAGCTCGCAAAGAAAATCCAGTCGACTTTGCCCTCTGGAAAGCTGCCAAACCAGGTGAGATTTCTTGGGACAGCCCTTGGGGACCTGGTCGTCCGGGTTGGCACATCGAGTGTTCGGTCATGTCGACGGGAATTTTAGGGGATACTATTGATATCCACGGTGGTGGAGCCGACCTTGAGTTTCCACACCATACTAATGAAATTGCCCAGTCTGAAGCTAAAACAGGCAAGACTTTTGCCAATTACTGGATGCACAATGGCTTTGTCAATATTGATAATGTCAAGATGTCCAAGTCATTGGGCAACTTTATCACCGTGCATGATGCATTGAAGACTATCGACGGCCAAGTGCTTCGCTTCTTCTTTGCGACCCAGCACTATCGCAAGCCCATTAACTTCACAGAAAAAGCGGTGCGCGATGCGGAGACCAACCTCAAGTATTTGAAAAATACCTATGAGCAACCGTTCACAGGAGAAGTAGATCCAGCAGACTTGCAAGGCTTTGTGGACAAGTTTATCGTGGCTATGGATGAAGATATCAATGCGGCAAACGGCATCACTGTCGTCTTTGAATTGGCCAAATGGATCAATTCAGGTCACTACAATCAAGACGTCAAAGATGCCTTGACCAAGATGTTAGAAGTCTTTGGAGTGGTCTTTGTCGAAGAAGTCTTGGATGCGGATATTGAAGCCTTGATCGCTGAACGTCAGGAAGCGCGGGCTAAGAAAGATTTTGCGCGAGCAGATGCCATTCGCGATGAATTGGCTGCACAAGGAATCAAGCTCTTGGATACAAAAGAAGGTGTAAGGTGGACACGTGATTGATGTCAATCTAATCAATGGGATTGCCCTTGCCTTTGAGGGAGATGCGGTCTATTCCATGTATATTCGCAGACACCTGATTTTTCAAGGTATGACCAAGCCTAATAAGCTTCACCAGGCTGCCACCCGCTATGTCTCTGCTAGGGCTCAGGCCAGCTTGATTGAAAGCATGCTGGAGCAAGAAATTCTGACGGAAAAAGAGTTGGAGATCTACAAGCGCGGTCGCAATACCAATAGCCATACCAAGGCCAAAAATGCGGATGTCGTGACCTATCGCATGTCGACGGGCTTTGAGGCTGTCATGGGCTATCTCCATATGACGGGGGAGTTCTCTCGTCTAGAAGAGCTGATTGACTGGTGCATCCAGCAAGTAGAAGAAGGAAGAAAGCAGTGAAAAATATCAGAGAGTGGTTTCCTCATGCAGAGGTGACGGATCAAGCCAATCCACCAGCTGGTTATGTAGCCATTCCCCTTCAGGCTCATCAATGGCTGCTGCTGAAGGAAGAAGAGCTAACCGAGCGAGAAAAACAATTGATTTCCTGGTTGGGTGGTGAAGAAGAGGTTGCCCCTAATCCTTGGTACCAGTACCTGATCGATGGAAAGGGAGAAGCCCCTCAAGTCATCAAAAAAATGCAGCTCGTCTATTGCCACCTCTCGCATTCAACAGCAGAAGGGACGGCTTCTTGGTTAGAGATGATGCAGACACTCTTGCCCAACTTTCGGGCAGTCTTGCAACTGAGTGGACAGGACTATGTACTCATTCTAGATCAAGAGCAGTCGCTGGTTGTGGCTGATATCTTAAAAGATACCGTCTCTGCCATGGAGTATGATTTCAACATTCGCTTATCCATCATGGTCGGGCAAATATGGACTGAGTCAAAAGCTGGGAAAGTATCTCCGGTTATCCGAGCAGAACAGGCCGTCTTTCGAGCTTGGATTCGAGAAGGTCATCAAGGTGTCTATCGCTTTTCTCAACTCTATCTGTGGGGAATCGAGCAGGCAGATTTGGATCTCACTCCAATCAAGGCAAGTTTGCATCAGTTGATTGAAAGTCAAGATCAATTGCAAGACATCATTGTTGCTCTTTGGGACAATGGGGCAGTTGTAACCAAGGCCGCCCAGCAACTCTATCTCCACCGCAATTCGCTCCAATACAAGATTGACAAGTGGGAGGAGTTGACGGGTCTTCAGTTGAAAAATCTGACAGATCTAGCCCTGTGCTATCATTTGGTCTTACCAGATGTGATTTAAACGAAATAAATCCAGAGTTTTGTGCAACTTGCACAAAACTCTTTTTCTTTTTTGTGAGACTTGCCATAGATTTGTAAAACGTTTTCATTTACAATAGAACTATAAAAATCAAAGGAGTACCATCATGGTAGAATTGAATCTTAGTCACATTTATAAAAAATATCCAAATAGCGAACATTACTCAGTTGAAGACTTCAACTTGGACATCAAAGACAAAGAATTTATCGTTTTCGTAGGTCCTTCAGGATGTGGTAAATCAACGACTCTTCGTATGATCGCTGGTCTTGAAGACATCACAGAAGGTGAATGTTCAATCGATGGTACTGTTGTAAACAACGTGGCACCTAAAGACCGTGATATCGCCATGGTATTCCAAAACTACGCTCTTTACCCACACATGACTGTGTACGATAACATGGCATTTGGTTTGAAATTGCGTAAATACAGCAAGGAAGATATCGACAAACGTGTACAAGAAGCAGCTGAAATCCTTGGCTTGAAAGAATTCTTGGATCGTAAACCAGCTGACCTTTCTGGTGGTCAACGTCAACGTGTAGCCATGGGACGTGCTATTGTCCGTGATGCAAAAGTATTCTTGATGGACGAACCTTTGTCAAACTTGGATGCGAAACTTCGTGTATCCATGCGTGCTGAAATTGCGAAAATCCACCGTCGTATCGGAGCTACAACGATCTACGTAACTCACGACCAAACAGAAGCGATGACATTGGCTGACCGTATCGTTATCATGTCTGCTACTAAAAACCCTGCAGGTACTGGTACAATTGGACGTGTAGAACAAATCGGAACTCCACAAGAAGTGTACAAAAGCCCAGTCAACAAATTCGTAGCTGGATTCATCGGAAGCCCTGCGATGAACTTCATTAACGTGAAATTGGAAGGTGGACACATCGTTGCTAATGGATTGAATTTGAAAGTTCCAGAAGGTGCTTTGAAAGTCTTGAAAGAAAAAGGCTATGATGGTAAAGAATTGATCTTTGGTATTCGTCCAGAAGACGTGAATACAGAAGCTGCATTCCTTGAAACTTTCCCAGAATCAGTTGTGAAAGCTACGATCTCTGTGTCTGAGTTGCTCGGTTCTGAATCTCACTTGTATTGCCAAGTTGGTGACAACGAATTCATCGCTAAAGTGGATGCGCGTGACTACCTTGGAACTGGTGCAACCATCGAACTTGGATTTGACTTGAACAAAGCTCACTTCTTCGACAAAGAAACTGAAAAAACAGTATACTAATACCTACTGATACTATAGAGACTGAGACGATTTGTCTCGGTCTCTTTCATTTTAAGGAGACAAAATATGGAAAAAGACTGGTGGAAGGGGAAAGTTGCTTACCAGATCTACCCAAAAAGCTTTAAAGATAGCAATGGTGATGGTGTTGGGGATTTAAACGGCATCACGGAGAAACTCGATTACCTTCAAGACTTAGGAATTGATATTCTCTGGCTTTCCCCTATTTACAAGAGTCCGTTTATTGACCAGGGCTATGATATTTCAGACTATTATGCCATTGATCCCCTCTTTGGGACCATGGAAGATATGGAAGAGTTGATTGCGGAAGGTAAGAAGCGGGGCATTTTCATCATTATGGACTTGGTGGTTAACCACTGTTCCAGTCATCACGAGTGGTTCCAAAAGGCTTTAGCAGATCCAGATGGTCCTTATGCGGACTACTTTTACTTCATCGAAAGTGACAAAGAACCCAACAACTGGGAAAGTTACTTTGGGGGTAGTGTTTGGGAGCCGGTTCCTGGCACCAATAAGTACTATCTCCATTCTTTCCATAAGGACCAGCCAGACCTCAATTGGCAAAATCCTGTCTTGCGCGAAGAAATTTACAAGATGATCAACTGGTGGTTGGACAAGGGAATTGCGGGCTTTAGGATCGATGCTATTATCAATATCAAAAAAGATCTAGAATGGCGTTCTCTTCCGTCTGATCGCGAAAATGGCTTGGTCCCAGTACCGGAGTCTCTAGTGAATGCCCAATCGATTGAACCGTTCTTGCAAGAGTTAAATGAGCGAACCTTCGCCAAGTATAATGCCTTCACAGTAGGGGAAGTGTTCAATGAAACCGACGAAGAATTGCATTTCTTCATCGGGAAAGACGGTGTCTTCTCTTCCATCTTTGACTTTAAACAAACCATGCTGGGGCAAGAAGGAAAAGGCTGGTTTGACCATGCTCTTCCAACAGCAGATGAACTCAAGGAAAGTATTTTCAAAGCCCATGAGCGCGCGGATAGCATTGGGGTTCTTTCGACCATTATTGAAAACCACGACGAACCTCGTGGCGTGTCCCATTATATTGCGGAAGGTCCGGTAAACGATACCAGTAAAAAAGCTCTAGGAACCATTCAGGTTTTACGTAAGGGAATTCCTTTTATCTATCAAGGCCAAGAAATTGGAATGGAAAACCAAGTCTTTGAATCGGTGGAGGA
Source organism: Streptococcus parasanguinis (assembly GCF_023109675.1). GTDB lineage: Bacteria > Bacillota > Bacilli > Lactobacillales > Streptococcaceae > Streptococcus > Streptococcus parasanguinis_I. The sequence goes on from NZ_JALDUR010000003.1 coordinate 204,056, forward strand.
TTTTGATGATATTGCGACCATCAATGGTTATCATGTTGCTAAAGAAGCTGGTTTGAGCGAGGAAGAAGCCTTAGCTGCGATTGCTAAATACAGCCGGGACAATGCGCGGACACCCATGCAGTGGACAAAAGAGCCAGGTCTGGGCTTTAGCGATGGGTCAGCCTGGTTGATCAGTCCCAAACCAAATGTTGCCATCAATGTGGAAGATCAGGAAAAGGATCCAAATTCCATCTTGAATTATTACCGGCAGCTGACGGCCTTGTATCGCCATCCCCTCTATGGAAATACTATCCGATTTGGAGATATGATCCCAGCGTATCGGGACCGTGAAAACATCATCGCCTTTGAACGCCGTGGGGACAAACGTCTCTTGGTTGTCAGCAATTTCCAAAATCGCCAGGCCACCTTGGAGTTGCCAGCTCCGATTAAAACGGTCGTTTTAAATAATACAGCAGGATTATTCCAAGAAGGAGACCAAGTGCTCGAATTGACCCCTTACCAAACTGTTGTGTTGGAATTGGTGGAATAAGGAGAAACTTTGCATCAGTATTAGGATTTAATGTAGAATAGTATTTTCATTAAATATTCTGGAGAAATTAATAAAAGTTTTCTATACTTTAGAATCAATCAAGTATAAACTGAAACTTTCCGCTGTGAGAAAAGTGTTTGAAACATTATTGTTTCAAACACTCGGGAGTTTTGAGACCTTAGGCTCAAAACTAAGTCATGGAACTTCGAAGAAGTTCGCTGACGTCCGTACTCACCTAAGGAAAGTTTTGAAAGATAGTTTAGATCCAAAAAGAACCTTCGCATCTGCAAAGGTTCTTTTCATGTCATCCAGGTCTAAACCTGGAACTTACTCAACTTCTTTCTTTTTCAAGAGGAGGAAGCCTCCGCTTACAGCTAACAAGAAGCCTGAAAGAATGAAGTGTGCAGTTGTGTCTTCTCCGGTTTGTGGCAATTGTGCCTTGGCTGGACTTCCTTGGAAGCTTTGTTCTACTTGGTAAGTCAAGGCTTGCACACTTTCTTCATTTTTAGTTGTCATTTCTTTTTGTGGAAGGAGCACTTTAGGAGTCTCCTTCTTGGCTAAGATTGGCTGTGGATTGCTTGTTTGGTTATGAATTGGCACCACTACTTGATCTGGTTCTTTAGCTGGAACGTAATCCATCAAGCTTGCCAATTTGCTGCCAAAGATCGCATTGGTTACCCAGCGGAAGAAGTGGACAGGGTGTTGACGGTTGGTTGGATTTCCTGCATAGACAAAGAGTGGTTGTCCCATCAGTTCTCCAGAGATGGCCATGACTTTGTTAGCCAGAACATCATTATGTGGCCACCAACCTGCAATATAATAATCGCTCGGAGCGATGCTCATCAAGGTCTTGAAATGTTCTGGAACCTTTTCAATCCAGTTTCCTGAGTTGGAGTAGAAGAGGGTATTCTTCTTGTATCCGCTGGTCAATGGATCCTGGTCATCAATGATCGCTTTCATCAAGCCTTCGTAGTCACTACCGCCTTTTAGTTTTTCAGCGTCAAATCCTGTAAGAACTCCCAATTTTTCCAGTTTTTGCATGGCTTCCCCACCAATGACAAGGGTTGGTTTCTTGCCAAAAATGGAAGCGTCAAAGCGGTTGCTTTCCAAAATAACAACATCGGCTTCTTCTGGTGTATTGACGATTTGGAAGCCTAATTTTTCAAGGACCAGACTAGTATGAGCAGGCGCATCTACTCCAGCCCAATTATAGTGGTAGTTCGGAGAGTAGATCTTCATCGGTTTCAAGGTTGGGCCGCTAGGTACCTTGTAGAGGGCATCCCCATAGATGGCATAGTTTGGTAGGAGCGAAGCAAAGGTATCGCGGTCAACGATGTAGCCATCGTCTGTTAGGTAGACAGATTTTCCTTGCGCGATGGCCTGATTGACAGCTTTAACGGCACTGGCTGAGGTATTTGCGATCACATAGTAAGGAGCTTTTGGATCGATCTCAGAGGTACGAGTGGCGCGGGTGGTGGTGACTTCTCCTAATTTTCCGTTGAAAAGACCATCCGCAAATATAGGTTCGGACTTGAACCCTCTCATATCTGGGAAGTTGACCAGTAACTCTGCGTACATCGCAGCCCAGGCAGATTCGTTGGAGCCCTTGTAGAGAATATGGTTGGCATAGCCACGTTTGGCTTGGGCCATGTCAATGACCAAGTCCCCTTTTTTGTAGGGACCTGTATCTTCTTTAAGTTCCTTGACGAGGACACCATTGCGTTTGAAGTAGTCAATCATATTGAAGGCTTCTTGCGCATCATTGTCCTTGTCGAGGCTCATTGGGATGACGTAGTAGTCTGGGAAGAATTTCGGACGACCATTTTTCACCCGTCCAACGATTTCCCCATTTGGGCCAACCAGTTCATTTTCAGCTTTTGGATCTTCGGTTTTATTGAGACCGCGCAGGTAGAAGTTGAGACGCATCTCAAGGAGACGGTCTGGATCTTGGTTGAGGAAGTCAATGCCGCCTAGGACAGCATTGCGACCCGCTTTGTAGGATTCTTCATTTCCTTCCGGAATTTCAATGGTATGGCCTAAGATACCATGGTAGACAGCATATACCCCTGTATAGCCAGAGAAGGAGTCATCCCAGCCATCGCCCCAATCCAGTTTTGGAATGATGTAACTATTGTATTTAGAATTGGCAACTCCTGCCCGTCCCATATGATGGGCATTTTCTAGCATCAGGTCTGACAGAAGATCGTATTCGAAGTTCGGATCATGTGGTGGCGTTGCAGGTTCGATCAAGAATTCTTTGATAAAACCGTGTAAGTCGTAGAGAGCGATCGGATTCCATTTGTTGATCATTTGGATAACCGTGCGAACTTCAGGGTTGGTTTGGTAGCTGGCATCCCGGTTTGGATCGAGCCCGTTTGCTAGGGCCCGCAGGTTGAGAGCATCCCCATCTGGGTTTTCCGTGAAGTCAAATAAGAAAATGAATTTATTGAGCAAGCTTGGAATATCTAGCGTGACTGTTTTAGCATTTCCAGCTTCATCTGTGGTGTTAAAGGTCACCTTTTCCTTGGTCGCAAAGGTATTGAAGAGGCCTGTGATGATATCAATGCCTGGCTGTTCATCCGCGTGGGTGTTGTGGACTAAGACAGGTAATTTGTAATCCAAGGTCTTGTCTTTTAGTGCGGCCAGCATTTCGCTTGGCTTAGTCAAAGCTGTAGGGTTGGTACTAGACAGGTAGTGATCGATGCTGGCTTGGTCCTTGCTCACGATCCCCATCTTCATATCCCGGCCTTGGGCACTCTTTCCAAGAGTTTCCAGCTGCACTAAACGATCGGGTTTCGCTTCTTCCTTGGATTTTTCGATAGCAGCCAGCATCTCTTCATGTGTATGGTAGTCTTGGTAAGGTCGAAAAACAAGGGTTTTATTGATGGTCACACCTAAGTCTGCATTGGTCCCGACTAGTTCATGGTTGCCGATGTAGTTGCGATAAGTCCGGCGAATATTATTTGGGCTACGAAGACTGAGATCTTCACCAAAGAGATCCTGCACGTCGATGTGGAGATCTAAATCATTGCCGTTTGCAGTCTCTGTGATGGTGAGGAATGGATCCTTGCTTAGTGTTCCTGTCTCCATATCCCAAGTTTTCCACTCAGAGAGAGGCTTATTGTCTAAGGTCCAGTTGATCTTGCCAGCAGCTTGAGCTTTTTCTTGGACTTTGTCATCAATCGTACTCTTTTCAGAGAGATAAATGGTGCTATCCGCCAATCGAGTCGCTTGGTCAGAAGTCGTTGTAGCACGGTTAGTGCTTGGACTAGCGGTTGGAGCAACTTCTGTACTAGAAGCCATATCAGAAGTCGCTGCTGTTTCTGCAGAACTAGCAGGAGTTACTTCTGTGGCTGTAGTGGGACTGGCAGTATCAGCTGTCACAGGTTGCTCAGTAGCAGGTGTCGCTTCAAGAACCGTGCTGGGTTCCGTTTGAGGCACTTCTAAGCTATCAGCTGAAGCTTGGCCATGACCGATAACAGAAAGCAAGACAGCCGCTGAGAGGCTGAGTGTTGTAGTGTACAAATGTTTCTTATACGAAGACTTCATATAGAAGACCCTCCTTAAAAAGTTATTTTCCGTTTCTAGTATACCATTTTAGGAAAACGTTTACAATAATCCCCTGAATAAAAAAACCTTTGCATCTTGCAAGGGCTTCTTTGTCTATTCTGTTTCCTTATGAAATTGTTGGTAAAAATCAACCTTGACCTGGATGAAAGTTTCTAAGTCTCTTAAGAGTTGGAGCAAGGTGGCGCGTGTTTCAAATTCCTCACGGGTCTTAGGAAGAGGACGTTCGCGGAAGATCGCCAAATACTGATTAATATCATCTAGAAGATCTTGGGCGGGATTTTCCTGACTTAACTGTTGGGCCGTCTTCTTAAATAGTTGTGCCAGGATTATGCTTTCACTCGCCGCTAACTGACAGCGGTTGACGTTTTCTGCCATATCCCGCAGGATATCGTTTTGTCGCTTGCGCATTTCGAAGTAGTGAATATGGTAGTTGGTTTGGTGAAAGAGGTGGTTGGAATGGTCCAGATAGACTAGCTTCAAAGCGTCCTTTAGGATGCTGTCCAACTCCTTAATCAAGCGAGCATCATTGCGACCATCCCCTTTACCAAGTAATTCCGCAAAACGACCAAGGATCTTTTTCAGTTGGTCTTCAACAACATCATGGTAATGATCGATCGCAGCCTGATTCGAAGGCATATAGAGATTGGCCAGCAGGGCAAAGCTGGTCCCTATCAAAAAGAGAGCAAGTTCATTGAGCAAGAGTCCCCAGGAAGTAGACTGCTCAATCAAGAGGTGGGTGACCAGCACCGTGCTTGGCGTGATGCCGATCTGCCAGCCCAATAGAAAGGCACAAGGGACATAGAGAGCGATAAAGACTCCCAGTGCCCAAAGGTTAAACCCTAAAAAGGAAAAGGCAAGACTTCCGATAGCAAGGGCCAGCAAGGTCGACATAAAGCGCTGGTAGGCCTGCTTGATGGTGCTGCGACGCGTATCCGAGATACTCAAGATGGCAATGACGCCAGCTGAGATGGCATAGGTCAAGCCCAGAGCATAAGCAAGGGCCGCTGCTAAACAGGTGGCCAAGGTGAGCTTGATGGTTCGTTGAAAAAGAGGCATGGCTTCCTTTCTAGTTTGGTTCGTTCATTAAGATAGATTTCATTTCATTATATCATGAATTGGCCTCTTCCTCCTTTCTTGTGGTATACTAGTTCTATGGAAAATAACGATATCGTATACGGTGTCCACGCAGTCACCGAGGCTTTACAAGCCAACACAGGCAATAAATTATATATTCAAGAAGATCTCCGAGGGAAAAATGTCGACAAGATCAAGGCCTTAGCAGCTGAGAAAAAAGTGTCGATTTCTTGGACGCCAAAGAAAACCCTGCAGGAAATGACAGAAGGAGCTGTTCACCAAGGCTTTGTTCTTCGAGTGGCAGCCTTTGCTTACACCGACTTGGCAGCGATTCTGAAACAGACAGCCCAAGAAGAGAACCCGCTTTTATTGATTCTCGATGGCTTAACAGATCCGCACAATCTTGGATCTATCTTGCGGACAGCTGATGCGACCAATGTCTCAGGAGTCATCATTCCTAAGCACCGAGCGGTTGGGGTGACCCCAGTGGTGTCAAAAACTTCTACCGGAGCAGTGGAACACATTCCCATTGCGCGTGTGACCAATCTTAGCCAAACCTTAGACAAGCTAAAGGAAGAGGGCTTCTGGATCTTTGGAACCGACATGAACGGCACGCCATCGCACCAGTGGAATACGGATGGCAAGTTAGCCTTGATCATTGGCAATGAAGGAAAAGGGATCTCAGCCAACATCAAAAAGCAAGTCGATGAGATGATCACCATTCCCATGAATGGTCATGTGCAAAGCCTCAATGCCAGCGTGGCAGCAGCTATTCTTATGTATGAGGTCTTTCGCAACCGACTATAATCCTAGAAAGGCAATGATATGAAACGAAAAATCTTATTGGTTGACGGCTACAATATGATTGCCTTTTGGCAGGAGACCCGCCAGCTCTTTCAAAAGAGTGAGCTCGATGCAGCCCGCAATATCCTTCTGCAAAAACTGAGCCACTATGCTAGCTTTGAAGGGATCGAAGTCATCTGTGTCTTTGATGCCCAGTATATGCCAGGAGTGCGGCAGACCTATGAGGAATTCAATGTTCAGGTGGTCTTTACCGGTGAGGATGAGACGGCAGATGACTATATCGAGCGCTTGGCGGCAGAGCTCAACACACCCCTCCACCAAGTATCGGTAGCGACCAGTGACTTAAATGAGCAATGGACCGTCTTTGCTCAAGGGGCCCTTCGGGTATCCGCTAGAGAGTTAGAAAAACGGGTCGCAGTCGTCAAAGGAAACCTTAATCAAGCGCAACAAGTGGTCAACGATCAAAAACCACCCATGCGACCGCTCGATCACGAAGTATTGCGACAATTACAAGAAATGATGGGAGACAAGTAATGACATTTGCTATTTTGACAGATTCGACCGCAGATTTAGATCAGAACTGGGCCAAGGAACACCAGGTGACCATTCTTGGGTTGACCATTGAGTTAGATGGGACGGTTTACCAGACAGTTGGCCAAGGTCAATTGACCAGCCCTGAGCTTTTAGAAGCCATGAAAAATGGAGCTAAACCGACAACCAGTCAGGTCAATGTGGGCCAATTTCAGGAAACCTTTGAACAATTTGCCAAAGAAGGAAAAGATCTGCTTTATGTGGCCTTTTCATCGGTCTTATCTGGGACTTACCAGAGTGCAGTCATGGCACGAGACCTGGTTTTAGAAGACTACCCGGAAGCCGTGATCGAGATTGTCGATCCGAAGGCTGCTGGGATTGGAGAGGGTTATCTGGTCATGCGGGCAGTAGCTGCGCGTGATGCAGGCCGATCATTAGCAGAAGCTAAAGAAGAGATCATGAATCTAGCGCCAAAACTTCGGACCTATTTCCTGGTCGATGATCTCTACCACCTCATGCGTGGAGGCCGTCTCTCAAAAAGTGCCGCGATCATGGGAAGTTTGGCCAGTATCAAGCCCATTCTTTGGATAGATGTGGAAGGAAAATTAGTCCCTATTAGCAAGGTTCGCGGACGCAAAAAAGCTGTCCGTGAATTACTGGAGCTGATCAAAGCAGATATCGGTGAAAGTACAGCCTTGGTGTCTTATACCAACGATCTAGAAGGAGCCGAATCACTGAAGCAAGAAATGCTTGCGCTTGAAGGGATTGATGAAGTCCTCGTGATGCCCCTTGGACCAGTTATTTCAGCCCACGTCGGCCCGAATTCTTTGATCGGATTTGTCATTGGAAAAGAAAATCGCAAATAATTTTCTAAATCGGTTGACTTTTATCTTAGAATTTTGATACAATAGTAGGCGGTATTGTTTACCCCATTTGTAAGGCCCCGGAACCTTTCAAATAACTTGCGGACCGGAACATCCGCCCTGTAAACAAAAACGACATTCATATAGGAGAAATCATGAACAAAACTACATTCATGGCTAAACCAGGCCAAGTAGAACGCAAATGGTACGTTGTTGACGCAACTGATGTACCTCTTGGACGCCTTTCAGCAGTTGTTGCTAGCGTGCTTCGCGGAAAAAACAAACCAACATTCACACCTCACACTGATACAGGTGACTTCGTAATCGTTATCAATGCTGAAAAAGTTAAATTGACTGGTAAAAAAGCAACTGATAAGATCTACTACACTCACTCAAACCACCCAGGTGGATTGAAATCAATCTCTGCTGGTGAACTTCGTTCTAAAAATGCAGTACGTTTGATCGAGAAATCAGTTAAAGGTATGCTTCCACACAATACTCTTGGCCGCGCTCAAGGTATGAAATTGAAAGTATTTGTTGGAGCTGAGCACACTCACGCTGCACAACAACCAGAAGTTCTTGATATTTCAGGACTTATCTAAGGAAAGGAACAATAAAGTATGTCACAAGCACAATATGCAGGTACTGGACGTCGTAAAAACGCTGTTGCACGCGTTCGCCTTGTTCCAGGAACTGGTAAAATCACTGTTAACAAAAAAGATGTTGAAGAGTACATCCCACACGCTGACCTTCGTCTTGTAATCAACCAACCATTCGCAGTTACTTCAACTGCAGGTTCATACGACGTTTTCGTTAACGTTGTAGGTGGTGGTTACGCTGGTCAAGCAGGAGCTATCCGTCATGGTATCGCTCGTGCCCTTCTTCAAGTAGACCCAGACTTCCGCGATTCATTGAAACGCGCAGGACTTCTTACACGTGACTCACGTAAAGTTGAACGTAAGAAGCCAGGATTGAAAAAAGCTCGTAAAGCTTCACAATTTAGTAAACGTTAATTCGAGAGAATTACGATACTTACAAAGAGCACCTTTCAAGGTGTTCTTTTTTAGATTTTTTTACTAAATTGGTGCAATTGACACAGTTGTCGCGACTTTAGTCGCTTACAAATGTGGCTGCAATCTGACAACGTCAGTTGCCTCAAAACGTTAATCAACACGATACTATCAACGTTTACAGACATTCAAGAGTATTCTCTTGGATGTCTTTTTTGTCTAAAAAATAGGTCTTTTTCGGAAACTTATTAAATGTTGGGGACGATACAAGTAGATAATCGTATCCATAATTGCCATTAAATACAGGGAAAAGCACTTTAGTTGATAGTAACAGAATATGTGTTATCAGCTAAAGTGCTTTGTTAAATTGCTACATGCTCAAAAATTTTTCTCTTGCCTCATTTGAATCTTCCATTTTGAAAATTCTTATAAAATCAAGATAGTCTGAAAATCGTTCTTCTGGGATACATATCAATAATTCTTCAACATTAGCTTCAGATTGATTCAGACCCCAGTCGTTTAGTATTCCAACTAATTCATCAGAAATACGAATATCACGTTCTCTAATTTCATCAAGTCCCCAATTGTTATTACTTTGACTTAACTCAAGTAAGACGCCAACTTTGGACTTCTTGTAGATTTCTTTTTTCTTAGCAAAGTATCCGTTACTTGCGATAATATTGAGCTTCTTTTCAATGGGAATCTTATTACCAATATGTTCAACTAATTCTTTGACTTCAGAATCTGAATTTGTTGGGAAATAACTAGATTGCCATTTTTGGGGAAGGATATGCTCAATTTCCCATTTTTCTGGTAATAATTCCGATTGATGTTGATAAGCTATGATATTTAATATCATCTTCACTGTATTACGATTCGCATTTTTGATTTTATCTGACAATTCTTTCTCATCGATATCGCTGAAATTGAATCTGGGTTGTGATGAGTTAACTATTTCTGCATTTAAATTCAAGATTCCAGTTTTGACGGCATTAATTGTTGGTGTTATGATATATCTTGCAGAAAGAACTGCTAATAATCTCTTCGCAAAAATAAGAAAATCATCTTCGAATGTGTCTTTATGATGATAGTGTAAATAGTAAATGACAACAGGATATTTCCAGAATTCATTAGGATAAGAGGTCAGAGCATCCAAAATTTGTTTTATTTCCATATTTTCTGACCATTTTTCATTTTCTAGTGAGACTTTATTATTTATCACTATCCACAAATTTAAAATGGCATTTAAGTTTTGCATTAAATCTTGTGAGTACAGTTTTTCGAAATTATTTTTTGCATAGTATTTTCTAATACCAGGAGTGGTTGTTCTTCGATCATTTTCCTTTGCTCTCAAGTAGAACATATAATAGTAAAACAACTTTTGAATACTTTCCCCAGCATTTGTAGCTTGTTCATCTAGTTCTTGCCAGAGTTCTATAAATTTCTTTTTTTCTTCTGGATCTAAGTGATTATAAATTTTTGCTTTAAAAATATCGGCATCCGATAATGCTAGTCCTCTATCGTTTAGAGTTGAAAAAATAGTGAGTGCTGTTTCTTGACTATCGGCTGTAATAGGGAG
>NZ_JALDUR010000004.1:0-192535 GCF_023109675.1 Streptococcus parasanguinis
ATGGGACTTTTTGTGTACACTCAAAAAGCTCTATAATCTCTACAGTGGTTTTTACCCACTACAGAAATTATAGAGCCCAAAAAATGAAAACCGAATATTTAGCATAGAAGAACTTTACAATTATCTTTATCCTATAGACTCTGATGCACAACTACGATCCATCACTGAATACATCTATCAAATTAGACAAAAATTTAAGATTCATCAAATTGATCCCATCAAAACCGTTTGGGGAGGAGGATACAAATGGAAAAAGAATTGACAATCAAGCAACTCATTAAGCGTACCTACCTTAAAATCATGTGGCAATTTCTTCTATGTCTGATACTTTTTTACATAGTTCCAGCTCTTCTATCTTCTGTATCTGGAATAAATGAGAATAATGCCAATCAATTTGCTTTATTTTTTAGCGTCAGTTCTTGGATTTATCTTTGCATCATTTTAATTTTTATTATTGTAATAAATATTAGACAATTATTGACCAAGATTCAAAAAGAAATGAACATGGTTTATCATAGTGGTCTATATTTCACAAAAAATGAACATCACCATTTGCAGATTAAAGAATTTATTGAAACAAATGAACTGATCGAAAAAATGCAATCTGATATAAAAAATAGAATTCAAAATGAAAAAGATCAAAAGAAAGAACTCATGTTTCAAGTATCTAGCGCTGCACATGATCTTCGTAGCCCTCTAACTGTTATCAGAGGAAATGCTGAATTCTTACAATCTACCAAACAAACACCTCAAGTAATGGAATGTCTAAAAGATCTTGAGCAAGCAAGTATTCAATTAAACGATTATTTTAACCACTTCATCCAATACTCCAAAACCTTTTACGACCATGATATTCAACTTGAAAACATATCAATTAAACAAGTAACTCATCAATTACAGGAACATATCTCACCTTTACTCCCCAGAAATACACATTTTATTTTTACAAACACAGTAACTCCATCAACACAAATTGCAATTCATTCCAATCTATTTTTCCGAGCAATCACAAATATCATTAATAATGCAATACAACATCAAAAAGAAAATGATGCACAAATCCAGCTAACAATTTCACAAGAAAATAGTCAATTAGTTCTAACTATATGGAATAACCAATCTAGTTTTTCAAAAAATATATTACAGAATGCTGGAAATCTTTTCTATAAAGATGACCAAGCAAGAACACCCTCTCAAGAAAGTCACTATGGACTTGGTTTATCTTTCGTAAAACGCGTCATGAAACTTCATAATGGAACGATGCATTTAGAAAATATTAATCATGGTGCCCAAGTCAAGCTAATTATTCCTATTATTATATAGAAAAAGCCGAACCCATCTATATGTGTTCGACTCAGAATGCAGACAAACGTCATTTTTGGTGTTTGTCTTTTTCTTATATGACTATCAGCCATTTCACACTTTTTCATGATCAACTTTTTCTCTTCTTTCCCCTAAGCGGTAAACCATCACGACGGATAATAGAAGAACCAGAGTTGTGATGATCGATCCTTCTGCTCCAAATTCCCCTCCGGTCAACCAGTCAGGTCCATCTCCCATGGTAAAACTAAAGATAGACGCATCTGCGCCTGTGCCACTGACTTGAAAACCAAGGAGATTTCCTTGTACATAGTTCCAAGTGCCGTGTTGGGCGACCACTAGCCAGATACTATCCGTATAGATAAAAAGCAGACCAGCCAGCACTCCATCGAGGATGATATTCAGAACGGATAAGAAGGTCACTCCTGCATTTCCCATATGCAGAATGCCAAAGAGACTACTAGAAATCGCGATCGCTAAAGGCAGATTAGTTCTTGCAGCAATCCGAGTCAGGAGCCAACCCCGCGTCGCTACTTCTTCAGTCCCTCCTTGAAGGAGCCAAAATGGGAATAAACCTAGAATAAAGAGAATAGGTTCTAAACTTAATTCATTCAGCTCAAAAGTCCCGATTCCGCCCACTTGGTAGACAAGGGCAATCACACCCATTTGAAGAAGGGAAATCAAGATTCCCCAACCTAGATACTTGAGCCAGTTCTTTTTTACAAAACCTAAAGTTGATAAGGAATTCTTCTCTATTACTTTCACCCAAAAAATAAAGAGTAAGAGAATAAATACAAAACTGAAGAGCTCATAATAGAGAATATAATGGTAGAAAAACTCTTGAATACTTGCAACCCCATTTCCTGGTGAGAAGAACTCGGTTAAATAACCTATTGCAATGGAAAATGGTCCCACCAATTCACTACTGAGCCATAGTCCCCCTTCTATAAAGAAGGAAGCTAAAAACACGTAGAATAGTGTAGAAACGAAAACTGACACTGAAGTTTTCGTTTTGATACCCTGAATGATCAACCCTTTCTTCATCTAGTAACCTCCATTTATCTGATAGGTCCATTGTAGCAAAGAAAATCCAGACCTGCAACACCACCTCATGTTAGAAAACCTGACATCAAAGGTTGATTTTTCTTGCTAAACTGATACTTTTCTGATATAATAGCTTTTATAGAAAAACATAAGATCATTCATACTCTATTTGGTATGAATGTTTTGTTTTTTCAGGCCATCCTTTGGTCAATGCACTCATGGGTCAAACACCCAAAGAGAAATGAAGAAAAAGGAGACAGAAATGAAGAAAAAATTACTAGCATGTTTGCTGTTCTTATTTCCATTCGTTGCATTCGCTGGTCATGCTCATGCTGAAACGATCAAGGTCGTTTTCGACACAGCATATGCACCGTTTGAATTTAAGGATTCAGATCAAACCTATAAAGGAATTGACGTAGAGATCTTGGACAAGGTCGCTGAAATCAATGGCTGGGATTTGGACAAATCCTTCCCAGGATTTGATGCAGCGGTCAATGCAGTTCAAGCTGGTCAAGCGGATGCCATCATGGCCGGAATGACCAAAACAACAGAACGTGAAAAAGTCTTCACCATGTCTGATACTTACTACGATACAAAAGTTGTCATCGCGACTACGAAAGCCGTTAAAATCACGAAGTACAGCCAATTAAAAGGGAAGACAGTCGGTGTTAAAAACGGAACTGCAGCCCAACGCTTCCTCGATAAAAACAAGGACAAGTACGGCTACAAGATCAAGACTTTTGATACCGGTGATCTCATGTACAACAGTTTATCAGCTGGTGCGGTCAATGCGGTGATGGATGACCAACCTGTTATTCAATACGCCATCCAAAAGGGTCAGGACCTAGCTATCAATATGGACGGGGAAGCAGTCGGTGGCTTTGCCTTTGGTGTTAAAAAAGGTGGAAATCATGAAAAGTTAATCACTGAATTTAACAAGGCTCTCGCTCAAATGAAAGCTGATGGAACACTTGATGAGATCATCAAGAAATGGACAGGTGAAAGCCAATCATCAAGTAACAGTGCCGTTCCAGAAACCACTACTCCTGCTGGTCAAAAAGCAACTCCTAAAAAATCAAAATATGTAATTTCAAGTGACTCATCTTTTGCACCATTTGTCTTCCAAAATGGAAAAAACAAATACACAGGGATCGATATGGACTTGATCAAGGCTATTGCCAAAGACCAAGGATTTACCATCGAGATTAATAATCCTGGATTTGACGCAGCGGTAAGTGATGTCCAATCCGGACATGCGCAAGGAATGATCGCAGGGATGACCGTAACAGATGCTCGGAAAGAAACATTTGATTTTTCTGAACCATACTACACGGCCGATTCTATTCTAGCCGTTCAAGAAAGCAGCAAGATTGATTCATATGATGACCTAAAAGGAAAGACAGTCGGTGTTAAAAACGGTACTTCCTCACAAAACTTCCTTGAAAAAAACCAAAAGAAATATGGTTACAAGATCAAAACGTTCTCTGATGGAGCTTCTATGTATGATAGTTTGAATTCTGGTTCTGTTGCAGCGATTATGGATGACGAACCTGTTATCAAATACGCTATTAAACAAGGACGTAAATTCAAAACACCTATCGAAGGGACTCCAAGTGGTCAACTAGCATTTGCCGTTAAGAAGGGTGAAAATCCTGAATTGATCGAAATGTTCAATAACGGTCTTGCGAACTTGAAGAAAAGCGGTCAATACCAAAAGATTCTCGATAAATACCTTAAAGCAGATAGCAAATCAAGTACTTCAAGTACAACGGCAGATGAAACAACGATCTGGGGCTTACTTCAAAACAACTACAAACAATTGTTAAGTGGTTTGGGTGTGACTCTTGCCCTTGCACTTCTCTCTTTCGCCATTGCTATGGTGATCGGTGTTATCTTTGGGATGTTTAGTGTTAGTCCTTATAAGTGGCTCCGCTGGACAGCAGAAATCTTTGTCGATGTTATTCGTGGGATCCCACTCATGATCCTTGCCGCCTTCATCTTCTGGGGAATTCCAAACTTGATTGAATCGGTCACAGGTCACCAATCCCCAATCAACGACTTTGTCGCAGGTACCATCGCCCTCTCCCTCAATGCTGCTGCTTATATCGCAGAAATTGTCCGTGGGGGGATCCAAGCTGTACCGATTGGACAGATGGAAGCCAGCCGAAGCCTTGGAATCTCTTATGGCAAGACCATGCGCAAGATCATCTTGCCACAAGCAACCAAACTCATGCTTCCAAACTTTGTGAACCAATTCGTCATTGCCCTGAAAGATACGACTATTGTGTCTGCAATCGGATTGGTAGAACTCTTCCAAACTGGTAAGATCATCATTGCTCGAAACTACCAAAGTTTCAAGATGTATGCTATCCTTGCCGTCTTCTACCTCGTGATTATCACCTTGCTAACACGATTTGCAAAAAAATTAGAAAAGAAGGTTAACTAATGGCTAAATTAAAAATTGATGTCCATGACCTCCACAAATACTACGGTGAAAATGAGGTCTTAAAAGGAATCTCAACAAAATTCTACGAAGGGGATGTGGTCTGTATTATCGGGCCGTCCGGTTCTGGTAAATCGACCTTCCTTCGTAGTCTTAATCTCCTCGAAGAAGTGACAAAAGGTCAAATTACCGTAAATGGATATGATCTAACCGATCCAAAAACCAATGTTGATTTGGTCCGTGAAAATATTGGGATGGTTTTCCAACACTTCAACCTCTTCCCTCACATGAGCGTCCTAGAAAACATTATGTTTGCGCCAGTAGAGCACAAACTAATGACCCGTGAAGAAGCTCAAAAAGTCGGAATGGAATTGTTGGAAAAAGTTGGACTCGCAGATAAAGCCGATGCCAATCCAAATAGTCTTTCCGGTGGTCAAAAACAACGTGTGGCCATTGCCCGTGGACTCGCCATGAATCCAGATATTATGCTCTTTGACGAACCGACTTCTGCCCTTGACCCTGAGATGGTTGGAGATGTATTGAACGTTATGAAAGAGTTGGCAGAGCAAGGCATGACCATGATCATCGTTACTCATGAAATGGGATTTGCCCGCCAAGTAGCCAACCGCGTCATCTTCACCGCAGACGGTGAATTCCTCGAAGACGGCAAACCAGACCAAATCTTCGACAACCCACAACATCCACGTTTAAAAGAATTCTTGGATAAGGTTCTAAACGTTTAAAAAGATAAAAACGAGTGGTTCCTAAAGCATCTAGCAATTTTGCTAGATGTTTTTTTAGACGAAAAAAGTATTTTCAAATCTGAAAATGCTTAGATTGAAGATAAAGACATATTAAAAACTTTCCTTAGGTGAGTACGGACGTCAGCGAACTTCTACGAAGTTCCATGACTTAGTTTTGAACCTAAAGTTTCAAAACTCCCGAGTGCCTGAAACTAAATTGTTTCAGGCACTTTTCTCACCGCGGAAAGTTTTAATGTTCTCTTAATTCGTTATACAAATTGGGTAGATATTTATTTCTTTGCAGAATCACTATACTTATTTTACATTAAAAATGGTTTGTTTACATTCTAACTAATCTGTTGCTGAGCTGTCTGCATCTTGTAGTACACACCTTGCGCTTCCATTAGCTCTTCATGAGTGCCATGCTCAACAATATCGCCATCCACCATGACAAGGATCATATCGGCATTTTGAATGGTCGATAAGCGGTGAGCAATGGTCAACCGCTGGCGTTGGCCACCTGAAAAATTTCGACCAAAGGCTTCTACCGGCTCATCCAGCTGTCCTTCTTTTTCACGCACAAAATCAGCCGCCTGAGCTGTTTCTAGTGCCCACCACAAATCATCCTCCGTCACACTTTCATCCATTCCTAGTAAGAGATTGGAGCGAATGGTTCCTCTAAAGAGCTCTGCCTTCTGTGGGACTACAGCTACCCACTCCCGCCACTCCTTAAGAGTTTTAGGAGAATGTCCTTGATGATAGAGGGCTAATTGGCCTTGACTAACGGCATATAAATGACTTAACAGCTGAACCAGAGTCGATTTCCCAGAACCAGTACCACCAATAATCCCCAACATCTGTCCATGATCCAGATCAAAGGAAATATTTTCTAGAGCTGGGCTTGAAGCCGTTGGATAAGTGAAAGAAACTTTCTCTGCGCTAATCGCTTCTTGCTCTCTTGCAGTTTCTTCCGGCAAAGCTTCTAGGAGGTCTTCTTCCTTCAAATCAAAAATCTCTTGGACACGCTTGGCTGAAATATAGCTGACATTTAAAGACGTGACCAGCATAGCCAGCTTGATCAATTCTGTTAAAATTTGTAATAAATAATTGACCAAAGCGACCAACATCAGTCGGTCATTTTTTGCGGACAGTTCAATACATGCCCTTCGGTTCCTCTCCCTACTCCTGCGTTTGCTCTCGTTTGATTTCTCCCTCTGTATCCTCTTAGCACAAGCGGGACAATACTTTGATATTCCAGAGCTGGGGACGTATTCAACACCGCACACCGTACAATTTTTAGGCTTTAACGCCGTCCACCGCTTTGTGGGTGTGATATGTAATTCACCGACAAAGCCGATGAATTTATAGTAAATCTTGATTTCCTGCCTTACTGTCCCGTCCGCAAGTTTCTCACGTTCCGAAACAAGTATCTTGTCTATGAGTGCGTTTATGATGGTTGCGTCCAACTCTTTCAGCCCCTGATAGTTGCGGATTAGGGATAGAAAGTCCCTCACGCCCTGCGATTTCTCATAGCTGTCATTGAGCGTTTCCGTTACCTCTTTCAGCCGTGGTTCAATTTCAAGCTGCTCTTTCTGGTATTTCCCCGACATCATCTCAAAATTCCGCTCCGTGATACGCTCCATTACCTTGTCCTCATAGAGAGAGGAAAACAGCCTGTCAAGCTACGCAAGGCGTTTGTTCAGCTTCTTCTTTTCTTTCTCTAATGATTTCGCCCTGCTCTGGTCTGTTTCCGTGAGCCGCCTTTCTATGGCTCTGACCGCCTTTTCATCATTGACCGCCATATCCGCAAAGCGGTTGATGTCGGCAAGGACGGCATTGAATAAGTCCCTCGCTTCAATGCTGTGTGCGGTACACATAACATTGCCATATCTGCCATAATTATTGCAGGTGTATTGTACGCAGTCGATGATGTCGGGGCGTTTCCTCCTGTTGGCACTCGCCGCCCGCATCGCATAGCCGCAGTCCGCACACTTGATAACGCCCGAAAAGATATTCTCAAATCCCCCTGCGTTCTGCTCCCGCCTGCGGCTCGTCATAAGCTGCTGTACGGTGTCAAATTCCTCCTGCGTGACTATCCCCTCATGGGTGTCTGGTATCACTTCCCATTCTTCGGGCAGCTTAGAGGGGCGTTTCTTGCTTTTCATGTTGGCTGCAATCCGCTTGTAGCCTGCAAGGTTGCCCGCATATATCGGGCTTCTTAAAATGCCCCTCACGCTGTTCTCGCTCCAAATATAACGGTTTTCCTCGTTATCCTCAAAGTACCGCTCATAGCCTGTTGCCCCTTGCTCCACCGCATAAGCGGCAGGGCGTAGGATATGCTGTTTGTTGATGTGCTTGCGGATTTTGGCGATGCCGTTGCCCGCTAACGCAAGGTCGAATATCTCCCTTACCACATGGGCAACTTTGTCATCTATCAGCAGATGGTTGTGGTCGGCAGGGTCTTTGACATAGCCATAAGGGGCTGTTGTTCCCATGAATTTCCCCTGCTGAAACCTCGCACGGTACGCCGATTTTATCTTGACTGACACATCGGCAGAATACATTTCGTTTAGGATGTTGCGGAAAGGCGTGATGTCCATAGCGGATTTGTTTAAGGTGTCCACGCCGTCATTGACCGCTATATACCTCACGTTATGCTCTGGGAAAAAGACTTCCAGATATAACCCACAATCAAGATAGTTCCTCCCCAGACGGGATAAATCTTTTGTAATCACGCAGTTTATCAGCCCGTTTTCAATGTCCTTAATCATATTCTGGAAACTTGGTCTTTGGAAATTTGTTCCAGAGTAGCCATCGTCAACATACGTTTTTGCTAAATGCCATCCCTGCCTTTTCACATAATCCGTGAGGATGGATTTTTGTGTCGCAATGCTCGCACTCTCGTTATCCGTGCCATCGTCCTTTGATAAGCGGCAGTAAATGCCGACTTCATAAATCTTGTTCTCCGTTCTTATTCCTGCCATACTGTAAAACCTCCATATCTGTCCTAACGTTTTCATGTTCCATTGCGTACATTCTAAGCGGACAGCCCCTCATTGTCGAAGGTGTCGCCCTCGGCAATCTTCTTCCGAATATCCTCGGAGATAATCGGGACAAACGCTTCTGCAACGGTCTGTGTGCCGATATATTCTCGACTGATAATCATTTGTACTTGCCCTTTTGGCACAATACGCTTTCTTCTTCCAGTTGTTTTCCTATCCTCGCCCATACTTAAATCTTCCTTTCCAGACAGGGCAGGAGAACGTCTGGAAACGCCCCGCCCTGTCAATCAGATACCATCAATCCCCGCTGTTTACTTCTTTCTGTAATGCTTCAAGGAGTGCCGCTGCTTCATCAGCGTTCAACGTGATACCCTTTCCGCACTTCTCACGGTTCGGGGAAAAGCTGCGGATGTCATATTTCGGCTCTCTCCCGTTCCATGAAATAAGATTGATTTCCTTTGTGTAGCCGCTGTCACTCGCAGACAATACGGCGATTTCCTTTACAATCTCATACTGGATTTCTTTCATTCCTTACCTCATTCTCCTTAAAATTCTGTCTTTCTTCTGTTCCAAATTCCTGCATTTACTTCCCGAAAAAAGAAGGTTAGCGGCTGTCCCTGCTCCGTTTTCTCTGCAACTCACGTTCCAGAAGTCGGATGATGGTTTCCTCCATCTGCTTCGGCGTTGTGTCCTTCGGAAAGTATTTTTTCAGTTTGCTTGTGTTGATTTTCAAGGTTTCTTTCTGGTTTCCCTTTTCCTCCGTCATAATGGAAAATATCATATCCATGTCAAGCTGCCCGCTCTGGCTCATGCTTTTCATCCGCTGTGCCTGTGAGAGTGAGGGCGTTGCTTCTTCGCTCTCCATCGTGGCAAAGAGATTTTCCTGCTCGTCTTTCTTCAAAAAGGACAGTTCCACCGCAGGTGTGAGGGCGATTTTCCCCTCGTCCACCATCTGCAAAATCGGCGGTATCAGTTCCGTCAGGCGGATAAAACGCTGGACGGTCATCCTGCCCACGCCGAAGCCCTGTGCCACTTTGTCGTCCGTCCGCAACTTCGTCACAACTTGTGACGAGGTTAAGTCTGTGCGGAAACCCTGCCGCTTCATGGCTTCGGATTTCATCCTGTAGGCAAACGCCCGCTCCGATGGCAGGATATTTTCACGCTGTAAATTACTGTCTACAAGGGTGATGATGGCTCGGTCACGGTCTAAGGGCAGGACAAATGCAGGCACGGTATTTATACCTGCAAGTTCGGACGCACGGACACGCCGCTGCCCCGCAATCACTTCATAACCGTTCCCGTCCTCTTTCGGGCGTGTGATTATCGGCGTGACAATGCCAAATTCCTTGATGCTTTCCGCTAACTCTGACAGCGTTTCATCCTCCACAACATGAAACGGATTGTCGGGAAACGGGTATAAATCTTTGGTCTTTAACACCTTAAAATCCTGTTTCTTCATTCACTTTTTACCTTTCTCTTGATTTGTTTCTGCCTGTTCTCTGTAATTCTTCCAACACTTCTGGCGGTATCTTTGAGAGCAGCCGCCCCATCTGCTCGTTGGTTCTCTGCAATTCAAATATCCTCTGGTTGGCTTTCTGCACCTTTAATTCCTGCTCGTACTTTTCATCACGCATACGCCCTGCATAGTCGGCTTCCTGCCCGATTTGCTCCTTTAAGCTGTCGATATACGCCTGCTGTCTGCCGATTTCCTTAGAGAATTTCTCCACTTCGGGCAGCCATGCGGCAACCAGTTCCAGAGCCTTGTCACGCTTTTTCCCTGCGTTAAAGGCGTTGATGTCGGACAGGGCAGACACGATTTCCCCATACTGCTTATCAAGCCTGCCGCCCAACTTATAGAGCCATGTGGGGACGTGTTTCCGCTTGGTTTCCATCGAAGATTGACCTCTCTCAAGCTGATTCCAACGTGAGGACATCCGCTCATGGTAGGCGGTCTGCCACTCCGACAGGCTCTTTTGATTGCCTAAAATTGTTTTGGCGGACAGCTTATTGTCTGGTGTAATCGGCACAAAGCAGAGGTGCATATGGGGCGTTCTCTCGTCCATGTGGACGACTGCGGAGAGGATATTCTGCTCCCCGACACGCTCCGAAATGAAATCCAGAGCCATCGTAAAATACGCTTTCTGTTCTTCGGGCGGTAACTGGTTCATAAATTCTGGTGAAGCCGTGATGAGCGTTTCCACCATCATCACGCTGTCTTTCCTTGTCCTGCACCCTGCTTCGGCTACCTTTCGGTTAATCTCTTTCTTATAGGTGTACTTTGGCGGTGCGACAAGATGATAGTTATTTTTAGAGCGTTCCATGTCGATATCTGGGTTGCTTTTGTAGGCTTCTTTCTTCCGCTCGTTGTGGCGTTCGCAAGCCGCAACGCCGCCCGCTTTGCGTTTCTGGAAACGCAGGATTGCATAGGGCATAATCCATCATCTTCCTTTCTTCGGCGGGTAACTGCCCTTTGGGTGACAGCGGTGACGGTGGTGACGGCAGTTTTGGGATGCCCCCTGCCGATTGCCGTAACTGTCACCCTTATCCCCTGCATGACGGTCATGACGATGGTGACGGTGTTTTTGGGATACTCCCTCGCAAGAGCTGTAACCGTCATGCCGCCGTTCTTTTATCCGAAGCCGCAAGGCGTAGGATAGCAGGGCGTAAGACCTGCCATAAGGGAGTCCAGAGGGAACGTCTGGCACACGGCTCTTTGCAGGGCAAAGTGTAGTGTGTTACACCCTGTAAACGCAGTCGGAAAAATCGGAGAGATTTTTCTGACCGCAGGGGTGATTTTACACGCCCGAAAAGGGCGGGTGAATCCCACGCCTGCATTTTGCGTTTGCGGGGTGTTCTCCCGTAGGGATGACAGCGGCAGGGTATCCTAAAATCACTGTCACTGCCGTCACCGCTGTCACCCGCAGGGCAGAGCCGCCAACTTTACATGGCTTTAAGCGTCAATGACAGTAACAGGGGGTATCCCAATATCGCTGTCACCGCCGTCACCGCTGTCACCCGCCCTCCTTGCAAGGGCAATCTGCCTGCCGTCTTTCCTGCGGCTGTACTGGTAGCAGATACGGTTCTCGCTTAAAAATGTGGTGTGATATTCATTCAGCCATTTCGTAATCACCGTGGGTATGGTTTCCGTTTCCCCCATAGCGGCTAACAGCTCCGTTGCCGTGCCTGCCCATTCTTCCTTATCCCTCATAAAATCCACCAACCGAAAAAGGACATCTGGTATCGTTTCTTTCGCAAGCTGCTCCTGCGTTTTCCTCTCCACAAGTTCCCAACTGCAATCACGGAAACGGAGCGTGTATTCCTGATAGGGCGTGTCCCTGCCCGTTACATACAGCTTGGCGGTGTCAGATGCCCGTTTCTCCTTTTCCAGAACAAAGGTAGCGTCCGCACTCCCCGTTAAGCCTGTCGTCCCAGACACCTTGTTGAACACATCGCTGTCATTCTGCTTTCGGATGTGGTGTACGACAATGACCGCCAGAGAGTGCCTGTCGGCAAAATCTTTGATTAGGGAGATGTCCCCATAGTCGCTTGCATAGGCGTTGTCTTTTGAAGCTGTACGGACTTTCTGCAAGGTATCAATGACAATGAGCCTGCTGTCTGGATAGTCTTTCAGATAATCCTCAAGCTGCACGATAAGACCGTCTGACAGCTTGCAGCTTGCCACGGCAAAATGAAGCCGCCCGCTCGCTTCGTCCGTCAAACGGAACAGCCTGTCCTGTATGCGGCAGAACGTGTCCTCAAGGCAGAGGTAAAGCACATCGCCCTCCATTGTCGTCATGTCCCATAAGGGGATTCCCTGCGACACGCATAAGCACAGCTTCAGCATGAGCCAGCTCTTGCCTATCTTCTGTGAGCCGCAGAACAGCGACAAGCCTGTGGGGATAAGGCTGTCCACCACAAAGGACGGCTTCTCAAGCGGCTCATAAAGGAGCGTTTCGGCGTTGACTGTCTGTAACTTCTGCATGGGTTTCCTCCTTTCGGGCAGTTATCTTGTTTTTGTTGCACATAGGCGTTGACCTCCTTAAAAATAGATTTACTCCCACGAAAAAAGTGAGAGTATGTAATACCGCCAATCCCACACAAATAAAAAACAGATTTCTTTTTCGGGCGGTGTCGGTCATGGTTGGAGATATTTCCTCATTTCCGCTTTTACTTTCTTCTTTGCAACAGCAACGGATTTCTGTATTGCAGAAGCGGTGCAATGCTCCATAGCGGCGATTTGGTAAAAATTGAACTCATACTCGTAGTAGAGCAGGAAACGTCGCCTTTGTATCTCTGGCAGTCTGTCAACCGCCTTACAGAGCAGTTCCGCCCGTTCTGCTTCAATCATTTGTTCCTCAATGCTCTTAGGCAGCTTTAACGCCCGCCTGTTCAGCGTTTCGTCCCATACTTCCGAAAACTCCCTGTGCCGCTCGTCCCATTGGAGAAGATTCCTGTTCCTGCGTTCCATCTGCCGAAATTCAAAGAATAACTGCTCGGATACTTCCAGTTCGTGGTGTTCCCCCTGCCCGTCCTTAAAACTGATAAAATACCTTATACCGCTTTCCGTGGATTCCTCCCGAAGCGTGTACGCCTTAGCTTTATATGCCATCCCGTTTTCCTCCTGCCAAAAATAAGCGGGGAGATTCCACTCCCCACCCAGTAGCCCGCAGAATAATGGGATGTATTAGACGCTTACAAAATTTTCCGAAGCTTCTTCCGCAGATGGTCTAACCTCGCATAGATGGCACCAGTCGTCAAATGCACAAGTGGGGCAATCTCCTTTGTGGAATACCCCTGCATTTTCAGCAGGACGATTTTCAAGGTACGCCCGTCCACCGTGACTAATACTTGATAGAGATTTTCGCTCTCAATCTCGTCCAGTAACTCCGCAACTGTATTCACCTCCGCTTGCCGCTCCCTGTCTGCCATGTCCTCAAGGTATTCCGCAACGTCATTCGTCCATCGGTAAAACCGCCTGTTGGAATTGAAGTCTGCCCTGTCCGCTATGCGTATCTGCTCAATGGTCACTTCATCAACGCCGCACTCACGCAGCAGCTTTTCCTCCGCTTCTTTCCAGATACGCCATTTCCTGTCCTCCCGTCCGTGGTTGTATGCCATTCTTTCTTCCTCCAATCAGAATTGATTGAGAGGGCAGAGAAAAGCCCCCTCATTTTCCCAAAGGAAAAAACAAGGGGGCTGAACGCCTTAAATTTTAATTTTCTATTATCTTTCTTAGTTTTCTTAGGATTCTGGCTTTGCGTTTGTTCACAACGCTCTGGGTTATGCCTAACCTCGCCCCGACTTCACGCTCGGAAAGTCCGTCAAAAAAGATTGCCTGTATCAACTCCTGCTCACTATCCGACAACAAAGACAGGGCGGCTTTCAGCCTGTCCACCATAACAGCATTGACAACGGTTTCCGCAATGTCCGCCGCTTCATCAGCGATAAAGTCCAGAGGATTCCCCTCGCTGTCCGTAAATCCGTCCAGAGATAGCAGGCTGTTCCTCGCATCTAATTTTTGCAGGTAACGCCACCGCTCCCTGTCACGGTAGAAGTCCGCATATTGCTCCCTTACGACTTCAAGCAGACAACCTTGGACGGGGATAAACAGCTTGTCCATATATCCCTTGTCGGCTTGCCTGCGGCGGCAGAAATCCGTATAGGACAGTTCCACATAGCCGCCGCTTTCTTTGATATATACTTTTCTTGGTGCGTATTTCACCGCTAATACCTCCAATCTGAATTTTTGAAATGTAAAAATCCAGATGGAGAGGCGGGGAGCGGCAACGCACACCAGAAACAGCCCTGCGGCACTTTCCAACAAAAAACGACAAAAGAAAA
Source organism: Streptococcus parasanguinis (assembly GCF_023109675.1). Taxonomy (GTDB): domain Bacteria; phylum Bacillota; class Bacilli; order Lactobacillales; family Streptococcaceae; genus Streptococcus; species Streptococcus parasanguinis_I. The sequence continues at coordinate 14,394 of NZ_JALDUR010000004.1, forward strand.
ACCGCAAAGGCTCTGTGACCTTCACGGTTATGGGAAATACAAATTCTGTTGTATGGAGATTGTACTTCCACTTTCAAGGTGAGAAGTACCGCTGCACTGGCAGAAATTTTTTTAACTGGTTTCCTGCCATTCTCTGATATGCTATGTATTGATAAATTTTACTTCGTATGAGCAGATGAATAACCGCCCGAAAAAAGAACATAAAAAAATCCCTCCAAATTTAAAAACAAATTCAGAGGGTAATTTAGGGTATAACAAAATAACCCACCCGAATATCGTTTTTTTTATTTGGTGAGTTTGTTCTTTCAAATACGAAACAAAAAGAGCCGATGATTCGTGAATTGTTCCACAATTTCATCGGCTCTGCGTCTTAAGCGTCTGGCTCTTTGATGACAGTTATCTTCAAGTTGTCAACTTTAATCAAGCTTTCTTGTCTGCATTTTGGACAATAAAGGGGATAATTCTCCAAAACAGTGTCCTTCCTAATTTTATTACGGGTTTTGCTCCCACAAACAGGACACAATATCCATTCGCATTTCATCATAATTAGTCTCTAATCCTTTCAAATCTCATTTTATATGACTTTTGCAAGCTGTTAAGCTAACTTGTGGAACATATGCCGAACCTTATCTATACGGCTATTCGGGCGGCGGGGTTGGCAAATAAATTTACCAATAGCTGGCTGGTATCCTTTTAACTCTGTCAAGCAGACTCCCTGCCCATTTGTGAAATAAGTTAAATCTTTCCTGTATTCTTGAATACATCTGGCAGGGATTTCTCCTTTCAGAATGACCTCGTCATTCTTTACCTGAGTACTTACAATATCTGCACAATACCTTGGGGCATCATGATACGCCCGTGAGAGATATTCCTGCGGTGCATAAATTTCAAAGTGGAGATATGGCTCTAATAGTTCTGTCCCTGCTTTTTTTAAAGCCTGCTCCAATACGATAGGGGAAAGCAGCCGAAAGTCTGCGGGGGTACTTACAGGACTATAATACAATCCATATTCAAAACAGATTTTACAGTCTGTCACTTTCCATCCATACAGCCCCTGCTCGCAGCCATAAAGAACCCCCTCCATAACCGCATTTTGGAACGATTGGTTTAAATATCCAAGTGAAACTCTGCTTTCATACTGCACTCCGCTTCCAATAGGGAGCGGCTCTATGGACAACCCGACAGAAGCCCAGAAAGGATTTGGCGGGACTTCTATGTGGATGGTATATTCTGCTTTTCTAAGCGGTCTTTCCATATATATAACAGTAGGCTCTTTTATTTCTGCCTCCACATGGTATTTTTCCTCAAGGATGGCACAAATGACTTCCATCTGCACATTCCCCAAAAAAGAAAGTATAATCTCATGCGTTGTAGTATCCACATAATATTTTAAAAGAGGGTCGCCATCTGAAATTTCTGTAAGTGCCCCAAGCAATATTTCCCGCTGTTCAGATTTCTTTACTGCAATCGTTGTTTGGAGCATAGGGAGAGGATTTTCAATAAATTTTCTCTGCGGCAACAGCATTTCGTTCCCCAAAATACTGTTTAGCTGCAAAACATCATTTGGTAAAATTACAATATCACCAGAGCAGGCTGTATCGGATGAATATAATTCACCGTTTGTCGGAACACACATCTCTGTGATTTTTATTTTCTCTTTTTCAGATATTTTAATAACATCCCTCAAATGCAATGTTCCGCTATATATACGCACATAAACAAAACGCCGCCTTTTCTCTGAATATTCAATCTTAAAAACCTGCCCGCATAGTTCAGATTGACCTTCAGGCGTTGATGAATAAAACTTACTGGCAATCACTTCTATAAGCTGCCGAATCCCCAGATTGTTTTTAGCACTTCCGTGATAAACGGGAAATAACGTTCCGTTTTGGAATCTCCTGTTTTCTTCCTGTTCCAGTTCTGACATTTTAAACGGTTTCCCTGACATATATTTCTCTAATAGTTCATCGTTTCCCATAATTACCGCATCCCACTGTTCCATATCGTCATTGTCCGTTACATTTATATGGGGATGCTGCCCAACCTTTTGCTTCACTATAATTTCCGAAGAAAGCTTTGCTTTCATTTCTTGATATACCATTGGCAAATCAATCCCCTCTTGGTCAATTTTATTGATGAAAAAAATTGTCGGAATCTTCATTGTCTGTAGTGCATGAAACAGTATACGGGTCTGTGCCTGTATGCCATCCTTTGCAGAAACTAATAATACTGCTCCGTCTAATACGGATAAAGAACGGTATACTTCCGCCAAAAAATCCATATGGCCTGGCGTATCTATAATGTTGACTTTTACATCCTCCCACTGAAAAGATGTCACTGCTGTCTGGATAGTGATTCCCCTTTGACGCTCCAAATTCATTGTATCTGTCCTTGTTGTGCCTTTATCTACGCTCCCTGGTTCTGCAATTGCACCACTGGTATACAATAAACTCTCCGTTAATGTTGTCTTTCCTGCGTCAACGTGAGCCAGAATGCCTAAGTTAATTATTTTCATGTGATTTTCCTCCTATCAACACCCAAAAAAGGGCATAAAAATACCCAGTGATAAATACTCCTATCACTGGGTAAATAACTCCAATAGCCCCAAAACACTTATATGTTTTCGGGCATATAAAATTACATGATAAAAGTATTCTTAAACTGGGTACAAAAAACTAAGCCCCATATTAAAAGTGAAACGGGACTGCTACTTTTTGTTCCCACTATCAAATTGACAGTTTATTTAAGAATACCTTGCCGCATATTTATTAACTCCTTGTATAATACTGAATCTAATTATATTCCTTAACCCTTTATTTGTCAAGCTGACAAACTAAAGCAGAAAAAGCGGCAGGATTTCCCCCTGCCACTAATCATCTGTTTATGCAAAAATAATTTCCTTTTCCACAATCTCCCTCGCACAAGCCCTTATGTTATTGAGGCATCCTGTCCATTCTAAGGCGTTTTCTGCCTTTAGCTGTTCCGTTATGCCCTGTGCCTGTTTCATACCCTCTATGAGCCTTTCAAAGCGTTCCTGTGCCTGTCTGTTGATGTCGGCAAGGTAAGCGTTAAGTCTGCCGCTTGTAAGAAGATTGGTGTATGTAACTTTGCAGTGATGCTTCAGATAATCCAAATGCCGCTGTCCCCAGATGCCTATCGGCTGTTCTTCTTCGGCGGGTACAGTTAAGCACGGTATTAAATAATCGCCTTGCCTTTCGTATTTGCCGCCCATTTCCTCAAAAATTGTCTTTGCCATTGTCTGTTACCTCCACATTCTTTTTTATTTTGAATGTCCGCAAAATCCGTCCTACATCCCTTGGCTTAGAAGGCCAGCAGAGATAGTCAATTGTCCCTGCCAAATGACACAGACCAAGGTCGTATTCACGACTAAGAAAGTCAAGGGACTGACCAAACTAGACAAGATACCAGCGCAAATTTGCCAGACTTTGTAGTCCTGATTGACCTCTCTAAAATCTTCTAATTCACTAGCCTGTTGTCCAAAGGCCCGAATCACTCGCATCCCTTGAAATTGCTGACGCGTCACCGTGACCATCCGGTCTGTAATTTTTCGAATGTTTGTAAAGAGAGGATTGACAATCCGAGACATGATGACAATAATCAGCGTCAAAATGGCCACCATCCCCAAGAACCAAAGGGTTAATTTCGGACTGATCGTAAAGGCCATGATAATAGAGCCAAAGACAATAATCGGCGCCCTCAAAAAGAGGCGCAAGAAGAGATTGATCCCAACCTGGATTTGATAGGTATCAGAAGTGAGACGGGTCACCAAACTAGATGTACCGATTCTATCTCGCTTGTCCTTTGGAAGGGACAAGATCTTATCATACAAATCCTTGGTCATCTCACGGGTAAATCCGACAGCTGCTTTAGATGAAAAATACTGAGCCGTAATGGCAACGACGACACCAAAGCTAGCAAATATAACCAAAGCACCGACCATCATCACCACTCCGCTCGTTTCCTTTTTCGGAATGACCTGATCGACTAAGTGGGCGATGATTAAAGGTACGCACAATTCAAAGATAGCTTCTAATAGTTTAAATACAGGACCTAAAATAGTCTCTCTTAGATAACCCTTAAAATACTTCAATAATGATGTCATCGTCTCCCCATTCTCTTTATCTGGATATATGATTGATCAGTCAACTTCTTCTTTGGCTTGGTTCATCACTTGACGCAATTGGGTCACTTGATTAGACAAAGAAACCAACAATTCGGTTTGCAACCTTTGAATCTCTAGTAGATCCGTCTGATCTTGTTGCACCATATGGTCAATCTTTGTATGGAGCAAACGAATTTCTCGTTCCGATTCCATATTGACGTTAAAGTCATTTCGTGCTTGCAGGCGATCATAATCTGCCGCACGATTTTGACTCATCATGATTAAAGGAGCTTGAATCGCCGCAATCGTAGACAGGGCAAGATTGAGCAAAATGAAAGGATAAGGATCAAAATTCCAACCAAAGGGATGCAAGACATTCATCAACATCCAAATTGCCATCATAAGAATGAAACTGATAATAAAGGTCCAAGACCCACCAAAGCGTGCAACTGAATCCGCCACTCGCTGGCCAAAGGTATAGCTTGCTGTCAAACGATCTTCAACGTTAAAGGGACGCTCACTTTCAGGCATAACAGCAGTTACTTGCTGTTTAATCGCTTGGTTCTTATCATTGGCTCTGTCAATAATCTGACCTAGATAATCCATGCAATATTGGCTTAAATTTTTGTAAGTAATAAAATCATCCATTTGACTTTCAGGATAAGAGGACTTGAGCATTTGTTGAATGGTGTGGTCTAGATCTACAATCAAAGACCCTTGTCCATCCTCGTATTCTTTCCCGTCGATGATGTCTATTTTCAGCATAGAAATTCCTTTCATATTTTTTTGGACCAGATAAAAGTTAAAAACGCCTAATGGCGTTTTTACGTCTATTAAGGTTTGATACGGTGCAACATACGTGGGAATGGAATGGCCTCGCGGATGTGTTTTGTACCTGCTGCGAAGGTAACCATACGCTCGATACCGATACCAAATCCACCGTGTGGTACTGTACCGTATTTACGAAGGTCAAGATAGAATTCGTATTCTGTACGATCCATACCAAGTGATTCCATCTTCGCTACAAGGGCATCATAGTCTTCCTCACGCATAGAACCACCGATGATTTCTCCGTACCCTTCTGGCGCAAGCAAGTCTGCACAAAGCACGCGATCTGGGTTACCAGGTACTGGTTTCATATAGAAAGCCTTGATAGCAGCTGGATAGTTGATCACGAATGTTGGCAAACCAAAGTGGTTTGAAATCCATGTTTCGTGTGGTGAGCCGAAGTCATCTCCATGCTCGAGATGTTCATAGTCTGCATCTTCATCGTTTTCATGCTCTTGCAAGAGATCAATGGCTTCATCGTAAGTAATGCGTTTGAATGGCTCTGCAATATAACGTTTCAAGAGCTCTGTATCACGTTCCAAGGTTTCCAAGGCTTGAGGAGCACGATCGAGAACACCTTGAAGCAACGCTTTAACATAAGCTTCTTGCAAGTCAAGTGACTCATCATGTGTCAAGTATGAGTACTCAGCGTCCATCATCCAGAACTCAGTCAAGTGACGACGAGTCTTAGATTTTTCAGCACGGAATACTGGACCAAAGTCAAAGACGCGACCAAGGGCCATAGCACCAGCTTCAAGATAAAGCTGACCTGATTGGCTCAAGTAGGCTGGTGTTCCAAAGTAGTCTGTTTCGAAAAGTTCAGTAGAATCTTCTGCTGCATTTCCAGAAAGAATTGGGCTATCAAATTTCATAAAGCCGTTCTTATCAAAGAACTCATAAGTTGCATAAATGATGGCGTTACGGATTTGCATCACAGCAACTTGCTTACGTGAACGCAACCACAAATGGCGGTTGTCCATCAAGAAATCTGTACCGTGTTCTTTTGGCGTGATTGGGTAATCTTGCGATTCACCGATGACTTCGATGTCTGTAATATCCAGCTCATAACCAAATTTAGAACGTTCGTCTTCTTTGACAATCCCTGTTACAAAGACTGACGTTTCTTGGCTCAAGCGTTTGATGGTATCAAATTTTTCAGTTCCCACTTCTTCCCCAAATTTTTCAATAAAGTTTGGTTTAAAAGCTACACCTTGAAAGAAGGCTGTTCCGTCACGCAATTGCAAGAAAGCAATTTTCCCTTTTCCTGATTTGTTAGCAACCCAAGCACCAATGGTCACTTCTTGACCAACATAGTCTTTTACTTCGATGATAGTAATCCGTTTTGTCATCATTCATCTTCCTTTTCTCGTTAAACTTGTCCGAAGACATTATCTTCTTTATTGTATCATAAAAAGGCTTACAGTGCTAGATTCTACCTGTGAAAAGCCGATTTTTTTAAAGAAAAAGATCCTCAGCTCAATGCTAAGGATCCGATAGGTTTATTTTTCCATAAAGGCCTTGAGTCGACGAACAGCTTCCTGAAGGGTATCCAAATCTGTCGCATAAGACAAGCGAACATTTTCAGGGGCACCAAAACCTGCACCGGTGACGAGAGCTACTTCAGCTTCTTCCAAAATCGCTGTGGTAAATTCTGTCACATCCGTGTAACCCTTCATCTCCATGGCCTTCTTTACATTTGGAAAGAGATAGAAGGCTCCTTGAGGTTTGATAGCTTCAAAACCAGGTACTTCATTTAACAAAGGATAAATGGTATTCAAGCGCTCTTCAAAAGCTTGGCGCATGATCTCAATAGAAGATTGGTCTCCGGTTAGGGCTTCGATGGCAGCATACTGGGAAACTGTCGTCAAATTAGAAGTTGTTTGGCTGATCACCTTGGCCATAGCTCCGATAATCTCAGGATCCCCCACTGCAAACCCAACACGCCATCCAGTCATGGCATAGGTTTTGGAAACTCCGTTAATCACGATGGTTTGCTTGCGAATCGCTTCTGACAAGCTAGAAATTGGCGTGAAGGTATTGCCATTATAGACCAAACGACCATAGATATCATCTGCCAAAATCAAGATGTCATGCTCAACAGCCCAGTTTCCAATCGCTTCTAGTTCTTCTTTGCTGTAGATCATTCCTGTTGGATTGGATGGCGAATTTAGCAAGACTACCTTGGTCTTGTCTGTCCGTGCTGCTTCCAGTTGCTCAACCGTTACTTTGAAGTGATTTTCTTCTGTTGTTTGGAAAGTAACAGGTGTGCCCTCTACCATCTTGACCTGGTCTACATAAGAAACCCAGCAAGGTGTTGGAATGATGACTTCATCACCTGGATTGATAACAGAAGTAAAGAAGGCATAAAGAATAAACTTGGCTCCAGTGCCAACCACTACTTCATTGCGGCTAACAGCATAGCCATAAAACTCTTTCATATAGTCACTAATGGCATCCTTCAATTCTGGAAGTCCAGACGCTACCGTATAAAAACTAGCCCGACCGTCCTCAATGGATGCCACTGCTGCTTCTTGAATGTTTTTTGGAGTCGCAAAGTCAGGTTGACCAAGCGTCAAACTCAAGATATCACGACCTTCAGCTGCCAAAGCTTTGGCACGAGCATTTGCAGCCAAAGTCACGCTTTCTTCCATTTCCAATACACGATTTGATAATTTCATATTTCCTCCTCAAATCCTAAAAAACACTGGTTACTTTCCCAGTCTTAAAATCCACCACATAATAAGAACTTCCTGCCTTGACTTCCCAGATCGGTTTGCCTTTAAAGCGTCCAAAAGTTACTCGATCAATCGCGTCTTTGCTCTTCTCTTTCACAATCGCCTTTGCTTTTTTCTGGCTGATCCCCTCTTTTAAAGGGTAAGCATAGGCCTGATCATCTGCCTCCGCCACCAAGACCGCTAGTTCTTGCCCCTCCTGGTCTTTTCCAATAAAGGAAAGATATGCTTCTTTGCCATGGAAGAAACTCTCCGTATCAATTGTAGCCATCGAAGAGTGCGACAGCGCTATGTTTCTTGCTTGTTCCATTTGATCCTGCATGCGATCCGAAGTTTTTTCAGCAAGAAATAGCCAAGAAAAAAGCACCGTCAGAACTAAGACACAGATTCCTATTATATGTTGCCATATGATAAAAAGATAATTTTTCTGTTTCACTCCCTCATTATACACCAAAGCTACCTAGAATTCTATAGATTTTCAAGAAAGAATTGTTACTAATATTTCATACCTGTTACAATGTTTTAGTATAAAATTGTTTGATAAACAAACTAAAATTAACACCTTGTATATTTTATGTTCATAGTTTAATAAATTTGTCACAATTTTGTAACTAATTTGAAAATAAAATTAAACGACAGAAACACTATTTATTGATAAAATATAGATATGGAAAATTTAAAGAGATTATTCAAAGAAGCAAACGTAGATTTAAAAACAATGATCGTCTTCCACAAGGCGGAACGATTGATCCGTGCATCTGAGGCTCATATCTTTAAAAAGCACCAGTTGACACCAACTCAATTCTCTGTCCTTGAGACCTTGTATAGCAAAGGCGATCTTCGCATTCAAGATCTGATCGATAGCATTCTTGCGACCTCTGGAAATATGACTGTGGTTATTCGCAATATGGTCCGCGATGGTTGGATTACACGCGAAACCGATCCAGAAGACCGCCGTGCATATGTTGTATCTATTACCGATGCCGGTCGTAAAAAGATCGAAGAAGCTCTTCCAGATCATATTAAAAATATTCAACGCTTGATGCAAGTCTTTAATAGCGGCGAGCAAGCTGAGTTAACAGAACTCTTGAAGAAATTCAAACATATCGCCTAAGCCTAAGCCTAAGCCTACAGCCTCAAGACGATTCTGACTCCAAAATCCACTATTTTGGAGTTTTCATCGTGCATTCTCTTTATCTAACAGATCAAAAAACTATTCCTGATGCTTCTCAGGAATAGTTTTATTTATTCTTTCACAAAGACCCATTCGTTCTCTTGTGATAAATCTTCACGATAAGAGAAACCTGCTACTTCTAATGATTTCAAATCTTCTAGATGGGTGATTTCTTCCTTCATCATAGCCGTCACCATGGCCCCACGTGCTTTCTTTGAAATCGTTGAGTGAATCTTTAATGTCCCACCACGATTCTCCATGAATTTAATCCGAATCATTCGCTCACGAATAGCTTTTGAGAAGACCTGTTCAAACTCAGAAGATAAGAGAGATAAGATCTGCTCCTCACCTTCTACTGCCTGATCATAGTCCTCTTGCCAGAGTGCCTTTAGAGACTTTCCAGCTGGTTTTAACTTCATCATAAAGTCTAAGCGATGAGGAGCTATTCCCTCATAGGCTGGGATCACCCCATATAAGGCAGTCGTGATCAACAAATGCTCCTGAAGATAAGTCTGCTCTTTTTCAGATAAGCCTTGACGCTCGATACTCCGGTACATAAGACCATCAAACAGTTCCAAAGCAGGATGGGTCTTAGCACTCCCATCTAACAAAGCCTCAATTCTTTCCTTTTCTACTAGGGCCCTCTCCTCTGAGATCCCGTAAAAAGTCGCTAATTCTTCTAGTGAGAATTGTTTCAAAGCTTGGAGGATGGTTTTTGTCTTGTGTGACAAGGGTTGGGACTCGACCATACGAGCCTGTTCGTTCAGTTCTTTAGCGGATGGAATTAATAGTTTCATAGGTCTATTGTACCATATTTTTCAAAATTTCTTGACAGGAGTTTTTATTAATGTTATTATCTAGTTATGAAAACTAGATTAAAGAAAGGTGAAGATTTAGTGTCCACTTTTTCCTATCCAACATGGGAGCAACTGCCTGAGCTAGACCTCTATCTCGATCAGGTCCTTCTTTATGTTAATAAAACCTGTGCACCTGTCCTCTCCTCTTCAGACAAAGGCTTGACGGCTGCCATGATCAACAATTACGTAAAACATGGTTACGTCGAAAAACCAGATAAGAAGAAATACCAACGTCGCCAGGTAGCTCGCTTGATCGCTATTACAACCTTAAAAACGGTCTTTTCTATTCAGGAGATCGCTTCTACCTTAAATTTTTTGCAGGACCAGGCAAGCTCAGATCTTCTCTATAATAGCTTTGTTGCTTATCTCAATGAGCAAAAAGAGCCGATTGCACCCATTATTCGCTCTGCCTGTCAGACAGTTCAACTTTATCTTGAAACCCTATCTTATATTCAACCAGTAAAAACGGAGGAAGAAACTGATGAATTACACCATGAAACTAAGTAAAAAATTATCCTTTGGAGAAGAGATCGCAAATAGCGTAACCCACGCTGTTGGGGCCCTCCTCATGTTGATCTTGCTTCCGATCTCAGCAGTCTATAGCTTTGAGCAACACGGTCTGCTTAGTGCTTTTGGGACTTCTATCTTTGTGATCAGTCTCTTTTTGATGTTTCTGTCTTCGACCGTCTACCATGCCATGTCTTACGATTCACCTCAAAAGTATGTACTTCGCATTATCGACCATTCCATGATCTACATTGCGATCGCAGGTAGTTACACACCAGTAGTCCTTACCTTGATGAACAACTGGATGGGTTACAGCATTATCTTGATCCAATGGGGCACCACCATCTTTGGTATTCTCTACAAAATCTTTGCTAAAAAAGTCAATGAAAAGTTCAGTCTCGCTCTTTACTTGATCATGGGCTGGTTGGTCATCTTTATTATTCCCCAAATCGTTAGCCAAACCAATCCGATCTTCTGGGGTCTCATGCTCATGGGCGGTCTGTGCTACACGGTTGGAGCTGGCTTTTATGCTAAGAAAAAACCATACTTCCACATGATTTGGCACCTCTTCATCCTGGCAGCTTCTGCTCTTCAGTATTTAGCCATCGTTTACTTTATGTAATACGCTCACCACTCTTCGGAGTGGTTTTTTTGTGATTTTTTCTGTACAATAGAAAAAAACTGTATGGGGACAGTCAGGATGAAGACGAGCAAATACCAACAAATTATTCATGTACTAAAAAAAGCCATTCAAGATGGAGAACTGGAAACTGGAGAGAAAATTCCCTCCGTTCGCCAGTTAGCTAGTCAATTTTCTTGTAATAAGGACACAGTGCAACGAGCCCTGCTGGACTTGACTTACCAGCACTTCCTCTATGCTAAGCCTCAAAGTGGCTACTATGTTTTGGAGCAAGAACCTAATCGACATGAGGATCTTCCGCTAAAATTAGAGAAAGACCGCAACCAGGCTTTCGAGGATTTCCGGACTTGTATTAATGAAACCTTGATTGGACGGGAGAATTATCTCTTTAATAACTTTTCGGACCAAGCAGGCTTACTCGAAGTACGCCAATCGATTCAAGGCTTATTGAAGGAAGAAAGTATTTATACGACTGCAGATCAGATTGTTTTGACTGCTGGTACCCAGCAGGCGCTTAATATCCTCAGCCAGATTGACTTTCCCAATAAAAAATCGCAGATCTTGATCGAGCAACCGACTTATCACCGGATGAACCAACTCTTAGATTCACAGCAACTTGCCTACCGTACCATTCAACGTAATTTAACGGGGATTGATCTTGAGGAGCTTGAAGAGATTTTTAAAAGTGGCCATATCAAATTCTTCTACACGATCCCTCGTTTTCACTATCCGCTTGGTCATAGCTATTCGACCAAGCAGAAAGAAGCGATCTTGCAACTAGCTGACCAATATGATGTTTACCTTGTTGAGGACGACTATTTGGGAGATCTTGATGGCAGCAATGCTCCATCTTTTCATTATTTGGATCAAAAGGACCGAGTCATCCATATCAAATCTTTTTCGACCAATCTTTTTTCTGCTCTTCGCATCACTTCCATGATCCTTCCCCAAGCCCTTTTAAAGCCGGTCTTGACCTATAAGACGATTCTGGACTATGATAGCAATCTCATCATGCAAAAGGCCTTAAGTCTCTACATTGATAATGGTATGTATTTGACCAATAAAAAACGACTCCTAGCCAGAAAAAAAGAGGAAGAAGAAAGATTGAAGACCTTGATGGATCAGTCTTCTCTTCTCCCTCATCTGACCCTGACCCACGATGGGATCCTACTAGATCTTCATCAGGTCAAATCTCTTGCTGCCTTAAAACACAGTGGACTCCCGCTTGATTTCTTTGAAGCAGCCTACATCACTCCTTGTCCCTATCAACTAGCAAAAATCCAATCAGCAGATGTTGCCAACGTTTTACCAAAGCTTACGCCTTTTTTTAAAAGAGAAACCCTCGTATAGACTATACGAGGGTCTTTCTTATTTCTTCAATTGCTCATAAACAAGTTTGGCATTTTGAAGGCCGATCCGATAATCGAGGCGAATCAGGCGAATCGCTTCCATCTCTGGTTCTTTGAGGTACTTCTCTCTTTGTTCCTTTGAAATACTACCTGGTTTTAGAAGATAGTAGGTAAATTGATTTCTGACTTTATTGAGCTCAACTTGAAGGGTGAAATAGAGTCCAAATAAGACAATGACAACTCCCATCATGATCAGATCGTTTGACATGGTTTATGCTCCCTTTTTCTGTTCTTTTCTTTATTTTACAGCTTTCAAGAAAGAAAAACAAGGTTAAATTTGCATTTAGACCTTGTTTATCCTTATTTCATCATACCAGCCTGGAGGTCATACATTTTCTTATACGTTCCTCCTAGAGCAATGAGTTGGTCGTGGTTGCCTGATTCGATGATTTTTCCTTTATCGAGAACATAGATGCAATCGGCATCTTGGATGGTAGAAAGGCGATGGGCAATGGCAATGGTTGTCCGCCCTTGGCGCATCTTCTTCAGAGAATTTTGGATCATCTCTTCCGTCTCTTGGTCGATATTGGCAGTGGCCTCATCCAAAATGAGGATCTTAGGCTGGGCAGCAATCGTTCGGGCAAAAGCCAGAAGCTGACGCTGACCGGTCGATAAGGTAGAACCCCGCTCTGTTACCGGATGATCATAGCCACCAGGTAGACTCTCAATAAAGTCTGCTACATCCACAAATGCAGCTGCTTGTCGGATTTCCTCATCTGTCAGTTCTTCATGATACATTCGGATATTAGAAGCAATGGTTCCATGATAGAGGAAGGGTTCCTGCAACACTAGACCAATGGACTTGCGCAAGGCTTCCTGGCTGTAGTCCTTGATATCCTGTCCATCAATCAAGATCTGGCCACGATCAAATTCATAAAAGCGCATGAAGAGATTGATAATAGAGGATTTACCAGAACCAGTATGGCCAACAAAAGCGATGGTTTGTCCGTTTTTGACCTCAAAGGAGATCTCTTTTAGGACATCCCGTTTGCCATCATAAGAAAAAGATACATGCTCAAAACGAATATCCCCCCGCTCAATTTCTTTCAGGCTACCAGCTTGCTTGGGATCATAGTCGTCTCGATCCATCATTTCAAAGACACGACCTGCAGAAATGGTTGAGGTCTGCAAGGTAGCAAAGTTCTGCGTAACATCAATCAAGGGTTGGAAAAGCTGGCTAACATACTGGATAAAGGCATAGATAAGACCGGCTGTAAAGCCAGAGTTACGCCAATTTAAGCCGAAAAAGGTTAGAATAACCGCATAAGCCAGGACCTGTAACAGGGTCATAGCTGGCCTCAAAAAGAGGGAATTGACATCTACAGATCGGTTGGCATAGTCCAAATGTTCCCCATTAATCTGTTCGAATTCATCCGTCAAGCGCTTTTCTTGACGAAAGGCCTGCACGATCCGCATTCCTTCAATGGATTCCGATAATTTCACATTGATATCTGATAATTTTTGTCGGGTCATCTTGACCAAGCGATTGGATAACTTGCGATAGAGACGGATGGAAAACCAAATGATGGGAAGAAAAGGCAGGATCCAAATGGTCAAATGCCAGTCCAAGCTAAACATGGTTACCAGGGTGACTAGAAAGAGTAAAAAGGATGAAACTAGGCTTGAAAAGACCGTAGAAAACATATCTGCGACTGCCTGGGTATCATTGGTCACACGCGAAACAATCGAACCTGCTGCTGTCTGGTCATAAAAGGACATGCCCAGCCTTTGAAGATTTTGGAAAATATCTAAACGGATATCTCTTACGATAGAATTGGATACACGCGCAAAGGTTAACTGACTCAGATAAGTTGCCAGCACGCGCCCAATGAATAACCCATAGTAGAGAATGAGAAACTGAAAAGCTGTCAGAACTGGAGAGCCTGCTTCTGTTGGATCCACTAGGTGGTCAATATACCAGCGAGCTGCAAGAGGGATCGCCGTCAATAACAGACTAGTCAGGAAGGTAAAGGCTAAGGCTAGGCCTGTTAACCATTTATAACGCCACATGTAAGTCAAGAGCCGCTTCATAACATGAGCTTCAGATGTTTTCATTCAGCTTTCCCTCCATTTCTTCTGATAATTGTTGGGCTCGGTAGGTTTCATAGTACCAACCTTTTTGAGCCATTAATTCCTCGTGATTTCCTCTCTCCTTTATCTGTCCATTCTCCATTACCAGAATCAAATCCGCATGAACGATCGCTGATAGGCGATGGGCTGTGATGATCGTTGTTTTCCCCTTGCGTTCCTGCTTCATATTTTCAATGATTTGGTGCTCCGTTTTAGCATCTACTGCAGACAGGGAATCATCCAAGATTAAGATCTCAGGATTCATGACCAAAGCACGGCTCATGGCAATCCGTTGCTTTTGCCCGCCAGAAAGAGTAACCCCTCTCTCTCCCAGCACTGTCTCCATCTGGTCTGGCATGGCCAGAATATCCTCATAGACTCCACAAGTTCTCAGAGCCTTTATCACCTCTTCTTCTTTGACCTGTGGATCTGAAAAAGCGACATTCTCGCGAATGGTCATGGCAAAGAGGATCTGATCTTGAGGGACATAGCCGATCAAGCTTCGAAGATCTTCTAAACGATAGTCTTTGATAGAGATTCCATTGAGCAAGATATCTCCCTGCTCCAAGTCATGCTCTCTAAGCAAGAGACGCAACAAGGTAGTCTTTCCAGATCCAGTTGGCCCCACAATCCCAAGGGTTTGCCCTTTTTCTAAATGAAAGGCAACCTTTTCAAGGACAGGCTCTTTCTCATAGGCGAATTCTTTAATGTTATATTCCAGATCGCCATTTTGAATGACTGTGACTGGTTGACTCGGATCTTGGATATCAGGTATTTCTGCTAAAAGTGTCTCAATCCGATCATAGGAGACGCTAGCACGCTGACTAATATTAAACAAGAAGCCCATAGCTTGAAGGGGCCAGACGAGCATATTGAGATAGGTAATAAAGGTTACGATTTGTCCAACCGTCAGGCTCCCTTCCTGAACAAATACCCCCCCGAAGTAGAGTGTCAAGACATAGGAGAGACCGACAAAAAGAAGAGTGGTCGGATCAAACAAAGCATTGTAAGCGGCTGAAGTCATATTCTTTGAAAAGACCATTTGATTAGTCTTTTCAAAAGCCCGAATCTCATCTGCCTGAAAGCCAAAGGATTTGGTCACCTTGACTCCTGATACTGATTCCTGAACAAAGTTGTTCAGCTCTGAGAATCCTTCTTGGGCCTCTTTGAAGGCTTTGTGGTTTTTGCGCCCAATGGCTGAAGTCACTACCACCATAACCGGTAGGGGCAAAATAGCTATGAGGGTTAAGCGCCAATCAATCATGAAAAACATGCTGACTAGGGTCACCAAGGCTGTCACAGAAGCATCTACAGCAGACATAACACCGCCACCAGCAAACATAGTCACCGCATTGATATCATTGGTGGCATGGGCCATGAGATCCCCTGTGCGATAACGCTGATAAAAAGACGGAGACATGAGCGTAAATTGCTTAAACAAACGGTAACGCAAGATCCGAGCCAACTTATTGGCCGTCCCAAAAATATAGCGTCTCCATACAAAACGAAGGCCATACATGGCTAGAGCCGCGAGGACCAAAAAGGCAATATCCACAACTAACTGCCCTAGTGTCAGCCTTCTTTTATCGATCAAATCGATCACAAGTCCCATGATTCTTGGAGGAATGAGGTTTAAAAAGCTAACCAAGATCAAGGATCCTATCCCGATCAAGTATCGCTTCTTCTCTAAATTAAAAAACCAAGATAATTTCCTCAACAGATTCATCTTATTTCCCCTTTTTGGTGTGGTGCCAGCTACTATCCACCAGAGCAAACAAGTCCTCATCAGCAATTGTTCCATCTAAGGGGATACTCACCCAATATTTTTTATTCATATGAAAGGCTGGATAAATCCCTTTCTGCTGGATGAAATAGGCTACTTGATCAGACTTGACATTCAAAACTTCTATTTTCCCAGACTTGCTAGCATCCAATTTTTTCCAATCAATGGTCATAAAGACACCATACCACTTGAGGGTGTCTCGGTGGCGAATGGCACCGGATTCCGGAGATCTCTCCCACAAATACTCAATCGTTCCCTGATAGTGCAGGGAGATATAGGCCATGAGACGCTTAGCTTGAGGATAGAGAAATTCTTCTACCTCAAAACAAGCTTGCCGAATCCTTGCAAGACTTTCCTGACAGGCTTCCCTGACTTGGCCGACGAAATTTCCTTGTAGCTGTTCCAGATGGATCTGGATATACTCGTCCCCTGTATCCTGATCATAGACCTGAAAAGAAATCTTCTGGTCGCAGACACGGACCTTTAAGAGAAAAGTGTCAGATAAGACGGGACACTGGTACTCATAGCCTGCCCCTCTCTTCTCAAATCCGTAAGCCAATCCCTTTTCTGGCTGAAAGGTGTACCGGTCAAAATAATGCTCTAAAAACATTTTCTCTCCCTTATTCATTTTTGCACTAGAAGAGGCTGGAAACAACGTCCCCAACCTTGATAACGGATCTTCAAAACTACTTCAAGCAGTGATCGTTTCTTCTTTAAAACACGATGCGCGTGCCATGCAGTTGACAAACGCCCAATTGCTCCAAAAAGAGCTGACGATTGTCAAGGGTCACACCTCCACCTGGCAGGATCTGAATTTTTCCCTTAGCCGCATCTAATAAACGATGATAGTGTGCAAAACGTTGCTCTAGTGGGTCACCTGGACTTCCAGCTCGTGATAAAATGCGGGCTACACCCTGATCAGAAAGCCACTCAATCGCTTCTAGCTGATCTGTATGAGCTAACTCATCAAAGGCCATATGAAAGACAACCTCTGCCTCTCCACAGGCTGCTAGTAAAAGCTGCATGATTCTCTGGTCCAACTTTCGATCGCTCGTCAGCGCTCCCAGCACAAAACAAGTAACCCCTATTTCTTTCGCAGCACGAATATCCGTCAGCATAGCTTCGACTTCCAGATCAGTATAGACAAAATCGCCACCTCGGGGTCGGATAATGACACATAGATCCACGGACTTCTCTCTTGTCAGTTTGATTGCTTCATTGATCACACCTATACTAGGTGTGGTCCCTCCTACTGCCAGGTTATCGCACAGTTCAATGCGACCTGCCCCAGCAGCAATCGCCTTATCAATATAAGTTAAATTCTCTGCACAAAATTCAAAGACAAGCATGACAACTCCAATTACAAAGACTTAAAACAAGAATATACTAACGGTTACCTTAGCATTGCCATTTTCCACTCTCGCTTTTGAGATGCTATAGCCTGCTTGAGGGATATCAAGGGTGATTTGATCACCATTCACTGTGAAGCCGCCTCCATTTTGATTGGATTGATCCTTCAAATAGTTGAGAACCAAGAATTTTGGAATGGGCATTTTCCCTAATTTAGCACCGGTCACGGTCAAATTCATGACATTGTTTTCAACTTGACCGGTCATAGTTAAATCTAAATAGCTATCAACTGGTCCTAAGGAAACAGGAACTTTGACGTGAAGGTCATTGCCATCCATTCCTAGTGCCATCTTTTGATAGTCAGAATTGTCAAGGGCAGAACCAGCACTTGTTTTTACGACCTGACTCAATTGCACAGAATTGAGATTCAGCTCAGTTGAGAGTCCTTCAGTGCTTACAGAGGCGTTTGAAACAGCATTTTGAGCCAGCTCAATCAAAGAACTCCCTGCCTGCACATTTCTCAGCTGCTCCCCTTCAGGAATAGATCCAGGGACCAACAAGATCACTAATAACATAAATAAAACGATCACCATGCCAATCAGGCGTCTCATCCACTTAAACATCTGCTCCTCCAATACGTGTAAAGTTGTATTCTTATTGTACCCTAAATCTAAAGAAATTGCGACTATGAGGGGCCTTTAGAAAGCAAAAGAGAGCGTGGGACAGAAATCGGTAATTCGTTAGAATTCGATTTCGTCGTCCCACCTCCGCACAGTTGAGTAGGGCTGTAAAAGCTGATAAAATCAGCGTAGTAGAGCCCACTCAACCACTGCGTCTTACTCGACAATCCAAAAACAATTGAGAGGCTAGGACTTTTGTCCCAACCTCTCTCTGTGCATTATTTCGATTTAATGTAGTTAACACCATCTGCTTTTGGCGCAACTGCTTGTCCGAAGAAGGCTGCCAAGACAACCATGGTCAAGACATAAGGCGCAATTTGCAAGTAGATGGATGGGATACCTTTAAGCAAAGGCAATTGATTTCCGATAACAGCCAAACTTTGTGAAGCTCCAAAGAAGAGACTAGCAAGCATGGCCCCGATTGGGTTCCATTTCCCGAAAATCATAGCCGCAAGGGCGATAAATCCAGGACCTACAATTGTAGTTACTGCAAAGTTAACAGAAACTGACTGAGCGTAAATAGCTCCTCCGATACCTGCTAAGGCACCTGAGATCATCACTCCTAAGTAGCGCATTCTATAAACATTGATTCCCAAAGTATCTGCTGCTTGTGGGTGTTCACCTACTGAACGAAGACGCAATCCAAATTTCGTCTTGAACATGATAAACCAAGCAAAGAATGAAAATAGAATCGCAACCCAGCCGATGATGCTGGCATTGTTGAAGAAAATATCCCCAATCACCGGAATTTTAGATAAGACCGGAATGGATGTTTTCCCAAAGGCAACTTTGATATTATCAGTTTGCCCCTTGTTGTACATCGCTTTAACAAGGAAGACCGCAAGTGGAGGTGCCATCAAGTTCAATACTGTACCTGAGACGATATGGTCAGCACGGAAATGAATGGTTGCCACCGCGTGGATCAAGGAGAAGAGTACTCCAATCCCTGCAGCAACGATCAAGGACAACCATGGTGTCAAACTTCCTAACTCAGGCTCAAAAGTCAAGTTAAAGATAATACCTGAGAAGGCTCCCATAACCATGATTCCTTCCAGACCAACGTTAACAACCCCAGCGTGTTCTGAGTATGCTCCTCCGATACTTGTGAAGATCAGCGGCGCTGCATACACAATCATAGAGGAAACAAGAATACTTAAAATCGTTACAATACTCATTAGTTTGCTCCTCCTTTTTTAGCTGAACGCATCGAGATCATCTTTTCAATAATGTAGTGGGCACATACGAAGAAGATAATAGATGCTATCACAATTTGAACGACTTCTTCAGGGATTGCAGCTGGCTTCATACCAACTCCCCCAATTTGAAGTGCACCAAACAAGAAGGCAGCAAATGGAATACCAATTGGTGAATTCATCGCAAGAAGGGCTACGGCCATTCCGTTAAATCCAACACTCATCGAGCTGGTTTGAACGTAGACATTTGAGTAAATACCCAGACCTTCTGCTACCCCACCAATACCAGCAAGAGCACCAGAAATGATCATAGAAAGGATAATGGTCCGTTTTGCAGACATCCCAGCGTATTCTGCCGCATTCGAATTGAGACCAACGGCACGGATTTCAAAACCAAGTGTTGTTTTCTTCATCAAGAACCAGATGACCACCACTGCGATGATGGCAAAGAAGATCCCGATGTTCATTTGTGATTTGTCTGTCAAATTACGCAACCACTCCGTTTGGTAGACAGCGTTGGCTCCCACATCAATGGTTGAGTCCTTGTTTTTCATCAAGGAAGCTGGGAAGCTATGAATCAAGGCATTCCCACCATAGAGAACAATGTAGTTCATCATAATGGTGATAATGACCTCACTGGTTCCGAGATAGGCACGAAGGAAACCAGGAATCGCTCCAATAAATCCACCTGCAATAGCCGCAATCAAAACGGTCATCGGAATCATCAGTAAGCGAGGCATATTTGGGAAGGAAAGGGCAAACCAAGTCGCCATGATCCATCCTGCAAAAGCCTGACCAGGAAGTCCAACGTTAAAGAAGCCGGCCCGGCTGGCTACTGAAAACCCAAGAGCAACTAAAATCAGTGGCCCCATAGCACGGGAAATATTTCCCCAACTCTTAATCGAACCAAAGGCTTTTTTAAACAGCAATTCATATCCCCAAAGGGCATCATAGCTGAAGGCCCACATAATAATGGCACCCAAGACCAATCCTAAAAGGACAGACACCAATGGAACGGCAATTTGTTTTAAATTCTTATTCATTTGATGCTCCCTCCTTTACTTGTCCACCTGCCATGAGGATTCCAAGTTCTTGCTTATTCGTTGTTTCAGGGGTTACGATCCCTTGGATCTTCCCATCATGAATAACCGCAATACGGTCAGAAACATTCAAAATTTCATCTAATTCAAAGCTGACAACCAGAACAGCTTTTCCATTATCCCGTTCTTGAATCAAACGTTTGTGAATATATTCGATCGCTCCAACGTCCAATCCACGAGTCGGCTGGCTAACGATCAAGAGATCCGGATCACGATCGATTTCGCGAGCGATAATGGCTTTTTGCTGGTTCCCTCCAGAGAGAGTCTTAGCAGGTACCACTTCACTGGCTGCACGAACGTCAAACTCTTCCATCAACTTCTTAGCATAAGAGGTAATATTTGGATAATTCAAAATACCATTCTTGCTAAGAGGTTCTTTATAATAGGTTTGAAGGGCAATATTTTCAGAGATCATCATATCAAGGACTAATCCATCCCGGTGACGGTCTTCAGGGACGTGCCCTACTTTCATTTCTGTGATTTGACGTGGACGAAGTCCCACAACGTCCTTGCCTTTAATCTTGATTGAACCGGATTTTACCTTCCGTAGTCCTGTAATCGCTTGGATCAACTCAGACTGACCATTTCCGTCAATCCCTGCAATCCCGACGACTTCACCAGCACGAAGTTCCAGTGACAAATTCTTAACAGCTGGGACTCCCCGGTTTTCGTTTACAACCAAGTTTTCGATCGACAAGACGACTTCTTTCGGTTGAGAAGGACCTTTCTCCGTTTTAAAGGAAACAGAACGACCGACCATCATTTCGGCCAAGTCTTGGTTGGTAGCTCCACCAATCTCGACTGTCTCAATTGATTTACCACGACGGATAACTGTGACGCGGTCAGAAACAGCACGGATTTCATCCAACTTGTGCGTAATCAAGATAATGGATTTTCCTTCATTTGCCAAGTTCTTCATGATTGTCATCAATTCTTCGATTTCAGCTGGTGTCAACACTGCAGTAGGTTCATCGAAGATTAGGATGTCGGCTCCACGATAAAGCGTCTTTAAGATTTCCACACGTTGCTGCGCACCGACGGAAATATCCTCAACTTTAGCATTTGGATCCACTGCTAAGCCATATTTTTTAGACAAATCAAGGATATCTTGACTGGCTTTCTTAAGATCCAAAATACCATGTTTAGTGGTTTCAGACCCAAGGATGATATTTTCAGCAACAGTGAAGGCTTCAACCAACATAAAGTGTTGGTGCACCATTCCAATTCCTAAAGAAGCTGCTTTTGAAGGTGAGTCTAGGTTAACAGTTTTTCCATTTACCACGATGTCTCCGCTAGTTGGTTCCAACAAACCAGCCAGCATATTCATCAGGGTAGATTTTCCCGCACCATTTTCTCCAAGAAGTGCATGGATTTCACCTTTGCGCAACTGAAGATTAATCTTGTCATTTGCTACAAAGTCACCAAATTTTTTGGTAATCTCACGCATTTCGATGACATATTCATGTGTCATGGGGGTGTTTCCTTTCAAATCTATTTTTATTTCAATAAAATCTACTAGGGTTGCTAATAGATTTTACTGAGACAAAAATGTCTCAATTTATTAAAAGGAACGGCCCTTGAAGGTCGGGCCGATCCAATCAAATATTATTTTTCAGGAACTTTAAGAGACCCGTCAAGGATTTTAGCTTTAGCATCTTCGACTGCTTTTTTAGCATCTGCAGAAAGGTTGTCAGTTGTCAAATCAACTCCACCATCTTTCAAGCTATAAGTAATCACTTTACCGCCAGGGAATTTACCGTCAGCAGTTTTCTTAGCCAAGTCTTTTACAGATTCTCCGACTTTCTTCAAGCTTGAAGCCAATACAAAGTTAGATTTTTTACCATCTTTAGAAGTGTATTCACCTTCAGCTTTTTGGTCACGGTCAACACCAAGAACCCAAACTTTTTCGTCTTCATTTTTCTTCTCGTTCAAGTCTTTAGCTTCAGAGAAGACACCTGCACCAGTACCACCAGCTACTTGGTAGATAACGTCTGCACCTGCAGCGTATTGTGCAGCAGCAATTGTTTTACCTTTAGCAGAGTCACCGAATGAACCAGCGTAGTCTACTTGAACTTTGATAGATGGGTCAACAGATTTAACACCAGCTTCAAATCCAGCGCGGAAACGAGTGATAACTTCACTTTCCATACCACCTACAAACCCAACTTGTTTAGTTTTTGTAGTTTTCGCAGCAGCGATACCAGCAAGGTAACCAGCTTCGTTATCGGCATAAACAGCAGATGCTACGTTCTTTTGTCCTTCAATACGGTCATCGATGATGACATAGTTCACATCTTGGTTGTCTTTTGCAGCTTTTTTAACAGAGTCGCTCAAGGCAAAACCAACACCAAAGATCAATTTGTAGTCGTTAGAAACAGCTTCATCAAGGTTTGTCGCATATTGAGATTCATCTGTTGATTGGAAGTAGTCAAATCCGTTCCCTTTAGAAAGACCGTTTTCTTTACCCCAAGCTTGCAAACCTTCCCAAGCAGATTGGTTGAATGATTTGTCATCCACACCACCAGTATCGGTAATGATAGCAGCTTTCAAATCTGTTTTAGATTCTGAGTTTGCGCTATCTTTTTTAGACGCACGATTTCCACATGCTGCAAGTCCGATAGCAGCGACAGTTACTAGACCAAGGCCTAGCCATTGTTTCTTGTTCATTACTGAACCTCCTAAATTATTGTGCAACATTGTTGCGAAGTATTGAAAGGGTCAAAAGACCGCCTCACAGACCTATTAAGTCAGGTCTGTAAAGGAATATGGAAGTAATTCCTTGACCGTCATCACGACCGTCGATTTATCTTTAGATACTAAGGTTACAGGAAGGTCTGGCTCAAAAAATTCAGCCATGACCTGGCGACAAGCACCACATGGAGAGATGGGCTTTTCTGTTTGCCCGTAGATAATGAGCTCTTGAAACTCACGAGCTCCTTCAGAAACAGCTTTAAAAATGGCTGTCCGTTCTCCACAGTTGGTTAATCCAAAACTGGCATTTTCGATATTAACCCCTGTATAGATTTCTCCATCCTTCGTTAGCAGTACAGCTCCAATTGGGAAATGAGAGTAAGGCACATAGGCTTGTTTACTCACTTCAACTGCTAAGTCAATCAACTCAGTAGTCGCCATGAGCCACCTTTCCTTCCATGATGGCTACACCAGAAGAAGTCCCAATACGGGTCGCACCAGCTTCGATAAAAGCAAGAGCATCTTCATAAGAGCGAGCACCACCAGAAGCCTTAACACCCATGTCGGGTCCAACAGTTTGACGCATTAAGGCCACATCTTCTACCGTTGCTCCTCCAGTTGAGAAGCCAGTTGAAGTCTTCACAAAGTCTGCGCCAGCTAACTTAGCAATTTGACAAGCAACGATCTTTTCATCATCGGTTAAGAGACAAGTCTCAATGATGACTTTGACCAGCTTATCACCGCTCGCTTCGACTACCGCTTGGATATCTTCCTCAACTAGTGCTAAATTCTTAGACTTAAGAGCCCCGATATTAATGACCATGTCAATCTCATCGGCACCATTTTGAATCGCATTTTTTGTTTCACACGCTTTGACAAATGGTGTATTTGCTCCTAAAGGAAAACCAATGACGGTACAAACTTTAACGTCTGAATCGCGCAAGCCCTCAGCCGCAAAATTCACCCATGTCGGGTTCACACAGACACTCGCAAAATCGTAAGCCTTGGCTTCTTCGATCAGCTTTTCGATCTGTTCTTGTTGTGCATCTGGTTTTAAAAGAGTGTGATCGATATATTTATTTAACTTCATACAATCTCCTGAGCTGCTTAAGATATTATTTCAATAATTTCTTTAACGCTTTCAGCCCTTTCTAGTATTTTAACATTTTTTTTGAATTCTGTAACTCTTTCTTGTGAATTTTTTTCATTCATGAAAATACGGGCAATTCGTTCCCCTTTTTTGACGTGCTCTCCCACTTTTTTGTCAAACACAATTCCTGTTTCATAATCGAGGGGATCTGATTTGACAGCACGGCCAGCACCCAGGCGCATAGCAAACAAACCAAACTCCATGGCAGGTAAAGCAGCAATGACGCCATCTTGGTCCGCTGTTACTTCAAGGACCTGATCCACTTTGACGGGACGATGCAAATCTTCTAAGTCTCCACCTTGAGCCACAACCATTTCTTCAAACTTCGCTAAAGCCTGACCATTGGTTAAGTGTTCATGGATGGCTTCAATCGATTGTTCTACATTGGCCAATTTCAACATGATTTGCGCTAATTCACAAATAAACTCTGTGACATCAGCTCGGCCCTGCCCTTTCAGAATATCCAGGGCTTCTAAAATTTCTAAACGATTACCAATACTGGTTCCCAAAGGTTGGCTCATATCTGTAATGACAGCGATGGTTTTCCGACCCACTGCATTTCCAAGATCCACCATGGTACGGGCTAAGCGACGAGCATCCTCAATATTCTTCATAAAGGCACCCTCGCCCACTGTCACATCCAAAAGAATAGCATCCGCACCAGCAGCAATTTTCTTACTCATGACGGAGCTAGCAATCAAAGGAATGGTATCCACTGTCGCTGTCACATCACGTAGAGCATACAAGAGTTTGTCTGCTTTTACGAGTTGATCGGATTGACCAATGACCGATAAGCCAATCTCCTGCACCTGCTGGATAAATTCCTCTTGGGTTCGTTCAATCTGAAAGCCTTTAATGGATTCCAACTTATCAATAGTTCCACCTGTGTGGCCTAAGCCACGGCCGCTCATTTTGGCAACCGGCACTCCGAAACTCGCAACCAAAGGCACCAAGACCAAGGTTACCTTGTCTCCCACACCACCAGTCGAGTGTTTGTCCACCTTGATCCCTGGAATAGCTGACAGATCAAACTGTTGCCCCGTTTGGACCATCTTCATGGTCATATGAGAAATTTCTTCCGTCGTCATCCCTTTAAAATAAACGGCCATAGCAAAAGCAGACATTTGGTAATCTGGTACTGTTCCAGCCACATAGCCCTCAATCAGCCATTCAATTTCTTCCTTGTTTAAGGCAAGACCATCTCTTTTTTTCTGAATGATATCTACTGCTCTCATGATTCTTTCACACTTCTTAAAATATAATAGCCTTTGTCTTTTTTTACGATTTCACAATTGCCAAACGTCTCTTCCATCTTGGCCTTAGCGCTGGGAGCCCCTTGTTTTTTCTGAATGACAATAGTCAAATCTCCACCTGGTTTCAAATGTTCAAAACTACCCGTAATCACTTGGTGAACCACTTTCTTACCAGCTCGGATCGGCGGATTACTGATCACATGGTCAAAGACCCCTTCTACTGCTTCATAGACATCCGAAGAAAAGATCTGTGCTTCCACGCCATTTCGGCTGGCATTTTTCTTAGCCAAGTCCAGCGCCCGCTCATTGACATCGACCATAGTCACTGCAACTCCCTGGGCTTTAGCCAGAGAGAGACCGATTGGACCATAGCCACAGCCAACATCAAGGACACTTTCTCCTTCTTGAAAATCCAGGGTTGATAAGAGCACCTGGCTTCCATAGTCAATCATTTTTTTACTAAAGACGCCCGCGTCCGTATAGAAATACATCTTTTGCCCCAATAAAACAACAGCCAGATCATGAATATCATGGGCTGCATCTGGGTTTACATCGAAATACATTTTACTCATAAGGTTATTTTATCATAATTCACTCCTTTTTTAAATCGTTTACATGACCTCTAAAAATTGGTATACTAAAGACTACAATAGGAGTGACATATGGACAAAGAATTTCTACATTTTGAAAAAATTAATCGGGAAACGTGGCAAAATTTGCACCGCAAAACCACCCCACCTCTCTCTCAAACAGAGCTCAATTCTATTAAAAGTTTTAACGACCGCATCAACCTCCAGGATGTACGTGACGTCTACCTGCCTTTGACAAACCTGATTGGAATCTACAAGCGTTCCAAAGAAGATTTGGCCTTCTCAAAAGGTATTTTTCTTCAAAAAACGAGTGAACGCCAACCCTTTATCATTGGAGTTTCAGGGAGTGTTGCTGTTGGGAAATCGACCACTAGCCGTCTCCTTCAAATCCTGCTGTCACGAACCTTCGAAGGCTCGACAGTAGAATTGGTGACAACAGATGGCTTCCTCTATCCAAATGCTATCTTAAAAGAACAAGAGATCCTCAATCGAAAAGGATTTCCTGAAAGCTATGACATGGAATTGCTTCTTGATTTTCTCAATCAAATCAAAAACAACAAGAGTGTAGAAATTCCTGTCTATTCCCACGAAATTTACGATATTGTCCCAGATGAGAAGCAAACGATTTTACCAGCTGATTTTGTCATTGTAGAAGGAATCAATGTCTTTCAAAATCCGCAAAATGACAGTCTCTATATGACCGATTTCTTTGATTTTTCAATCTATGTGGATGCCGCAGTCGATGATATCGAATCTTGGTATATCGATCGCTTCCAAAAACTCCTGGCATTAGCTCAGAATGATCCCAAGAACTACTACTATCGATTTACAGAGCAACCCCTAGAAGAAGTTTTAAGCATGGCCCATCAGGTTTGGGAATCCATTAATTTAGTCAACTTGCAACATTACATTCAACCAACCCGTAACCGGGCTGATCTGATTCTCCATAAGGCAACCAACCATGAAATCGACGAAATTTATCTCAAACGCTAGAGAAAATGGCCTTTTACCGGTACTTTTTTAAGGAAAAGCTATTTTAGGCTTGTCAAATCATAACTTTTCATATATAATGAGATAGTTAGATTATCAATGGAGGTGAATAACTTGGCAAACATTAAATCAGCTATCAAACGCGCTGAATTGAACGTTAAACAAAACGAAAAAAACTCAGCTCAAAAATCAGCTATGCGTACTGCAATCAAAGCTTTTGAAGCAAACCCATCTGAAGAACTTTACCGCGCTGCTAGCTCAGCTATCGATAAAGCAGAAACTAAAGGTTTGATCCACAAGAACAAAGCTAGCCGTGATAAAGCACGTCTTGCAGCGAAACTTGGTTAATCAAGAACAGCATAAAAATCAAGCTCTCCGGAGCTTTTTTTGTTCCTAAATTTTTGAGAGGTGCTTATGAAAATTGTTATTATCGGCTATTCTGGAGCAGGCAAATCCACCTTGGCTGAAAACTTAGCTCGCTACTACTCCATCCCCAAGCTTCATATGGATACCCTTCAATTTCAACCGGGATGGATAGACAGTGACCGGGATTGGATGGGGGGACAGATGAAACAGTTTCTTAGCCAACATAAAGACTGGGTCATTGATGGAAATTATTCATGGTGTTGCTATGAGGAAAGAATGGAGCAAGCAGACCACATTATCTTTCTCAATTTCTCTCGTTGGAATTGCCTCTATAGAGCCTGGAAACGATTCCGTCGTTATAAAGATCGGGTCCGTGAGAGTATGGCAGCTGGCTGCCCCGAACGCTTTGACTGGGAATTCATCCGTTGGATTCTTTGGGACGGACGAACAAAAACTGCCAGAGAAAGGTATCAAAACATCCACTCCACCTACCCCGAAAAATTTATCTCTCTCAAGAACCAAAAAGAACTGGATGCATTTTTAAAAACAATCCAATAAAAAAGGTTGGGATATCTATCCCAAATGTAGACATACTATTTTAAAGTAAAATAAATTAAGCGATTCTAATAAGAAATAAAATTGAGTTCCATTTTTTAGATGAATCAAGAAAATAGCAAAACTTTCCGCTGTGAGTAAAGTGCCTGAAACAATAACGATTCAGGCACTCGGAATTATTGAGACCTTAGGCTCAATAATTAGTCATGGAACTTCGTAGAAGTTCGCTGACGTCCGTACTCACCTAAGGAAAGTTTTTTATATGACTTTGTCTTCAATCTGAGGTTGGGATATCAATCCCAACCTTTTTTATTTATCAACGTAATCGCCACCGGTGAAGCCATAGTATTCTTCCAGACTCAAACCTGAGTCCGCGATATCTTGCGCTTCTTTTCCGATATAGCGGAGATGCCAGCTTTCTGGCATGTAGCCTGTCACTTTTTCTTTTCCTTCTTGGTAACGAACCACAAAGCCATATTTAGCGGCATTCTTGAGCAACCACTTACTTGGTCCAGGTTCTGTCACCAGATTCCCACTGGTATCGATCAAATCAAAGGTCAAACCTGTCTGGTGTTCACTATAACCTGGTCTAGCAGAATAACGATCTGCTGCTTCCTGACCATCTTGATTGACATAGTTTTGGTAGAGGCCAACTTGGGTGTCGTAGCTACGAAAACCACTATATTGGTCACTGATCGGATAACCTTCTGCCTGCATGGCTGCGATCAATTCATGAAGGGCTGAAACAGCTTCAGGATCTTCACCTGGGTTAAAGTCAGGCGACAAGGGATAATGTTTGTTGGCGATCATGACCTCACCATATTTCCCTTTGACACTATAGTAGGAACCATTATAGCTCACACCAGAATCCACTTTCACATCTGACTTACCAGATTTTGACGATTCTTCTTTTCCTGTCTCTTTTGACGTATCCATTGCAGAAGACGTTTCTTTGGAAGACTTGGTTTGCGTTTGTTTAGTTTCTTCTTTTGCAGAAGATTTAGAACTAGTGGATTGAGATTGGGAGCAAGCTGTCAGGGTTAACAAGGCAACTGTCACTAAAGTTAATTTGGAAAATCTTGCTTTCATGAGGAATCTCCTATGATTCTTTTGTTACGACAATATCCGTAATCACATAACTTGCACCTACTTTTTTCAAGGTGTAGGTCTTGTACTTACGATTTTGTGAATCTGGATGACTATCTGTATAATGCACGGTAAAGTCTTCATAAGTCTTGATCGTCACCACACCATTTTCTTCAGTGACACTTTGAATGTCCAAAGCTCCTGGAGTATAGTAGTCAATTTTAGCCTTTCGAACCCCATCACCAGTTGTGAATTCAACCATGTCTTTGTAGGCTTGACTTTGTGTGTCATAGTATTTAGAGTAGGTGTTGTTTCGATTTGAAACGGAGCTAAAGACTGCGTCGCGGTACTCTTTCAAGAACTCTTCTGCCAAGGTCCGATTTTGTTCCTCTTTGGCTGCTTGCGCTTTCTTAGCATCTTGCGCACTCTTGATTCGTTTTAGGGTATCTTTGGCTAGTTTGAGTTCGATCGGGTCGTTCTCACCCTCTTCAATCGTCACCTTAGCCTTTTCAGTTGTATAGGTTTCCCCATTCATGTTGAAGACAGCATGTACTTCAATTTCTTGATAAGGGATGCTATCTACTTCAAAAGTCGTGCTGGTTCCGACTTCTTTGCCGTTGACCACAACCTTCACATCCGTTGGGTTTTCAACCTCATCTGGGAACTCAACTTCTAAATTGCGTTTTTCAGAATTCAACTGCAATTCTAAGTTGTTCTTGGTTGCTTTTTTAGGATTGAGATGGATCTTAGAAGTGACATTTCCGACCTCTGTTTTAGCAGTCAATTCCATTTCTTTTGTATTGTAATGGAAAGAACCAAGATCTGTCACTGCATCTTTCTTCAAGGTCACGGTTTTATTGGCAGCCACTTTGAGTTTGGCTTGGTCCAAATTGGTCTTGACCTTGACTTGCACTGGATAGCTGGCCACACGGTATTCTTGGAAGATTCCAAATTTCTTGTCCGCTTTTTCCAAACCGAAGATCTTGTTTCCAGATTTATCCGTATAGCTGCCTTCTCCACCATTATCAATGATCTTGTTCAACTCTGTGCCGATATCGACCCCTTGATCTTCCATGCTGGTGATAAAGCTTTCGGCTTCATCCTTTGTCCATTTATCGTTATCGGTTGAAAGCAGGTCTGCTGCTTCGCGATAATCCTTGGTGTCCACTGCCTTAATGAATTTATCTGCAGTTACTTCGACACGTGTTTGAGACTGGAAGTAAAAGAAGGCTGCCACCAAAGCGATCACAAGGACTGCAATAGCAGAAATAATCCCAATTTTCTTCTTGGAAAGTTTCTTTTCACCCTTCGTTTTCGGGGCCTTTTGTTTTTTCTGAGCTGGACCTGCTTCTGTGACATTTGGACCAGCAAAGACCTGCGTTTGCTCAGCAGCAAGTGGAGTTGTATACTCCTGAGTTGGCTGTTGAGGCACATATTCCTGTGTTACTTCTGTTGCATCTGGGGTTACAAATTCTGCTTCAGGCACAGGTCCTACAAAAAACTCAAAGTTTTGACTTTTAGCCGCGGTAAATTCTTCTGCACTTGGCTTGCGCCCATAGGTTTCTTCGAAATGTTGCAACCAAGCCTGACGAGCTGCTAGAAGTGGATCGACATTCTTCACTTCTTCAACTGGTTCAACCACTGGTTCCTCAATAGGAGCGACTTCCTCTGCTGGGGCATTTCCTGCGATAGACTGAATTTGTTTCAAATCAAATCCACAAGCTTTCCCAGCCATAAACTCTTCTGGTGACGGTTTGCGACCGATCACTTTTTCAAATAATTCAACCCATTTCTTTTGCATGGATCTCTTCTCCCTCATTATAAAATAGGGAAAGTGGGTTCCCCCACCTTCCGTTTTGTGATATTGTTAGAATCCAAAGTTAGAGAAATTTGGAGCACTTGGAATAAATCCAATAGCTACTTGTTCTAAAATACGAGCATTCACATAAATGACAAAGATGGCAATGAGAAGCAAGACAACAGATGATGCTACTAGAAGCAAGAATTTATCTGCTTTAAAGCTTGTCTTGTTCAATCCTTGATGAACGACATAGCATGTTCCAACAAAGAACAAGAAGAAAATAAGGAAGTTTACAAAGCCATAAAATTCATAAACTTTTACAAGACCTACTAAGAAAGCAAGAAGGGCAAGTGGCAAAGTGTAAACAGACAAACGTCCAAACTCTTCAAATGAACGACCGTAACTATATTCCTTGTCTTGAAGAACCACACGACGAACAAAGAATCCAGCTACTTGGAAGGCGTAAAGGCTAAAGAATAGGGAAATCAATGTCAACATAAAGGCACGGAAATCCATTCCATAACCACCTGTAGCTCCACTAGCTGTGAAGAAAGTTGATAGGGTCAAGACAAAGGCAGTTAAGACATACTGTAAAATTCCGTTAAGAGCTTTTGGATTTTCTACAGCTGTTGGACGTTTCAAAGCTGAAAGAAACCAATTCCAATAACCACCAACGGCAACACCAAATTGACTTGGTTGGGCAGGATAAGCTTGTCCTGTTTGTCCTTGGAAAGGAGCTTGTTGATAAGCTGCTTGAGTCGGTTGTTGGTAGGCTTGCTGTGGAGCTTGTTGGAAAGCAGGTCCATTCGCTGAAGCAGCTTGAGGAGCCGGTTCTTGAACTGGAGCTGCAACTGGTTCTTCTGCAGGGGCAGTTGGCGCTGCAACAAACTCTGGGGCTGCTGGCGCTGCTGGTGCTGCGACAAATTCTGGAGCTTGAGGAGCTGCTACTGGTTCTTCAACAGGGGCAGTTGGCGCTGCAACAAACTCTGGGGCTTGTGGAGCTGCTACTGGTTCTTCAACAGGGGCAGTTGGCGCTGCAACAAATTCTGTGGTTTGTGGGGTTTCTGGAACCACTACTTCTTCTTGAAATTCTCCTGCAGCCAGCGCTTGAGCGATTTCTTCTGCACTAGCAGAACGACCATTTACGGCTTCGAAATAATCCAGCCAATCTTGTTTTGACATAATGAATCTCCTTAACAATTGTTTATACTAGGGTATTATACAAAATTTCTGAACCATTTTCAATGAAAGACTGGAAAATCCCTGTAATATCTTTTGAAAAACATACAAATTCTACTCATTTTTAGAAATTAGTAAAGAAAAAGGCTGGGCAAAAACTGTCCAGCCTTTGATGTTTGATAGGAATAAGTGCAAGACGCAGTGGTTGATTGGCATCTTTGTTCGCCTTTTAATCTCCAAAGATGACCTAATGAGGGAAACAAAGTTTCCTTTATCCACAACCTTCAACAGTCTCCCAGACTGTTGAAGCTATGCGGAGGTGGGAAGATTGAAAAGGTTTGGGGAACCTTTTCAACTTTTTTTATTTTACGGAGTTCTTTCCCACTCCCGTTTCTTAGGATTCAAATGCATCCATGCCACCTTGGACGTTGGTCACATCATAGCCTTGCTCTTCCAAAAATTGGCAAGCACGTGCTGATCGACGACCTGACTTGCAGATGACATAATAGGGATGATCCTTCTCTAATTCCTGGTAGCAATTTGCTAACTCAGATAAGGGAAGAAGACGAACCCCATCTAAGTGAAGGGCATCATATTCCTCCTGCTCGCGTACATCAAGAACGTGTATGTTTCCTTTTTGATAAGCTTGGTAAAAGCTTGAAAATGGAATTTCTTTCATGATTTCTCCTGTAAGATATGTTATGGAAGGGTTAGGATTTCATAGTTAAAGCCAATAGACTCTAAAAATCGGAACAAGTCTTGGGTTTTAATAAAGATCGTCATTTCATTGGTATTGGGATGGAAGGTCATGATCTCCTCTGACACAATGTCTTTATCGAAATAGACTCGAATATCTTTTTCTTCATTGTTCAATAAACCAAATGGAGAAACCGTTCCTGGCGGTAATTGCATTTTTTCAGCTAAAGAATCTGCTGAAGCCATGCGGATCCGGTTGGCTTCCACTTGCTCTTTGAAATCATCCATATCCAATGGCTTCTGGTCATCCATGATGAGCAGATAGTATTGGGTTTTCTTCTTGTTGGTCAAAAACATGGTCTTGGTCCGGACGCCTTCTAAGCCTTCAATATAAGAATCCGCCTGCTCAGTCGTGAATGCAGGTGGGTGTTCCACCACATCAAATGAAATTCCTAACTCATCTAATTTTTCTTTAACTTGTTGATAAGGATCCATCGTCGCTCTCCTTTATTTTTGAATGATCTCTTGTACTAAGGTTTGCAATTCCGGCACCACCTCTGCCTCAAACCAAGGATTTTTAGCCATCCAGATTTGATTGCGAGGGGAAGGGTGAACAAGTGGAAAATAGGTTGGCAAATAGTCTTTAAAATGGTGAACGCGTTCGGTTACCTTGCCACTAACCTTTTCATGAAGGTAGTATGCTTGGGCATATTGTCCAATTAAGAGGGTTAACTCAATATCCGGACACTCCTTGAGAAGTTGAGGGTGCCACTTTTCCGCAAAGCCTTTGCGAGGTGGAAGGTCACCAGATTTTCCATGCCCTGGGAAATAAAAGTCCATAGGAATGACCGCAAACAAACCAGAATTATAAAAGGTGTCTTCGTCAACTCCTAACCATTCGCGCAGGCGGTCACCACTCTTATCCTTCCAGTAAATACCAGCTTCTTCCGTCTTCATCCCTGGAGCTTGTCCGATAATATTGATACGAGCTGTCTTTGGGGCTGCAAAGAGTGGCTTGATTCCTTTATCCGTATATGCTTTATTTTGAGGATCTGCCATAATGGCTTGTTTAATGCTTTCAATCCTTGACATAAGTCCTCCTTCTATGGAAAAACTCAGCCAGAAAAACTGGCCGAGTAGTGGATTATTTGATTAGTTCATAGATGGCTTCTGCGTAAATAGCTGCTGCACGATAGAGATCTTCAACATCTGCGAACTCATTAGCTTGGTGCATAGTATTGACATAGTCTGGGAACATAGCTCCAAAGGCAACACCACGTTTCAAGAGGCGACCAAAGGTACCACCACCGATCACTTGTTCGTGTCCTTTGAGACCAGTTTGTTTTTCATAAACACGCAAGAGAGTGGATACCAATTCATCATCCATCGGAACATAGTGAGGTGTGTGACCATGGGCTGACAAACTCACTGTAGCCACTCCATCGATCTTTTCAAGGATGGCTTTGATGGTTTCAGGATCTGTTCCTTGAGGGTAACGGATATTGAGGGCAATGGTATTGTCTGCTTGGCTTTCATCAAAATGGAAGACACCTGCATTCATACTCAATGGTCCCATTTTGGCATCTGTATGGGCAATACCTAATTTTTCGCCGGCAAAATCTTCGTGAAGAAGCGAAGTTGTCACATGAAGGTAAGCCTTAGCAGCGCCACCAAAATCAAATTGGTTCAACAAGAGCGCTAAGTAGGTTGCACCATTGATTCCATCTTCAGGAGTTGATCCGTGAGCTGATTTACCAATAATCGTAACGGTATATGTTTCTTCATCCACGGTTGAGATTTCATACTGAAGCTGGTGTTCCTTGGCAAAGGCATCTAAGAGGCCAGCAAGATCTGGTAGTTGTCCAGAAACTACTGCAGTCGCTGACTCTGGTACCATGTTTTCACGAAGTCCACCTGTAAAGCTATGGAGATGAGCACTTCCTGTGTTATCATTTCCAAAATGAAGGTACTCAGTGATGTTTCCTTTTTCTCCATTGATGATTGGGAATTCCGCATCTGGTGAGAAGCCAAAATCTGGCTCAGGAAGTCCGACATGTTTGAAATAATAATCCATGTCGCCCCAGCCTGATTCTTCATCCGTACCGACAACAAAGCGCACGCGCTTAGAAACAGGGAGTCCTAGGTCTTTAATGATCTTCAAACCATAGTAGCAGGCCATTGTAGGCCCTTTATCATCAGACGAACCACGCGCATAGAGCTTGCCATCGATAATTTCTGGTTTGTAGGGATCCGTCTTCCAGCCACTACCTGCAGGCACGACGTCCATATGAGCAAAGATCCCAAGCTCTTCTTCTCCTTCACCAAAGGTAAAGTGACCGGCATAATTATCGACATTCTTGGTTTCATAGCCATCACGTTTGGCAATTTCCAAGAATTTTTCAAGAGCTTTTTCAGGACCAGGTCCAAAAGGATGCTCTGCATCTGCCTTGCTGTCATCGCGTTCAGAATTGATTTCCAAGAGGCTGTATAAGTCAGCCATCATCTCATCGCGACGTTTTTCTACTTCTGCTTTAAAGTCAACTGTTGTCATGAATTCCTCCTCAATCTTCTATTTGCTAATTGGCTTAACGTTTGTCAATGATTTCGTCCACTGGTAAGCGATAGCTTGGCTCTACTTTTTCAGCGGCATAGCCAACCGTAATCAAGACTTCCGGACGGAAACGCTCTTCGATGTCCAATACTTCATTGATTTTTGATTTATCAAATCCCAAGATAATATTGGTTCCAATGCCTTGGTCCGTCAAAGCAAGTACCAAGTTCATGGCCACAAGACCAGCATTCAAAGCCAAGTAATCACTTGTTTGTTGGGCATCATAGCGTGCAAATTCAGCAGGAAGATTTTGCATAAAGTATTGCAACTGCTCGTCTGTGAAGTTTTTCACCCCACCGACACGTGCAATCTTACGAGCACGTTTTTGCAAATCAGTATCTGTAAAGAGGGCGATGGTCACAGGTGCTTCCATGACTTGATCATAGTTTGAACCATAGGCTAATTTTGCCAATTCCGCATTTTTTTGACGAACGACCACAAATTTCCAAGGCTGGCTATTGTGGGCACTAGGGGCCAAGGTTGCGATCTCAATGGCAGTCCGTACATCCTTTGGATCGACCGGTTGGTCAGTGAAATGCTTGATCGCATGGCTTTTTTTATTGAGCTCTAGAAATTTCATAAGCTTCTTCCTTTTCTATTTCTGTTACTTCTATTTTAACACAAAATGAAAGAGCTTGCAGGGTTTTACAGCCCAAGATTGTGAAAAAAGAAGCAGACATTTTGAAGATCCGCTTCTTTGTTATAGGTTGAATACATAAGAGACCCATCTATGATTCATTAGAAAGATTGAAATAGGCAGCTACTTCTTTGGCATAACCGTATTTCTCAATTAAGCTAGTTAGAAGCTCGATGTTATGGCCCCGATAGTTATCCTCGCGTCTCAATTCTTCGTACATCTCAATAAAGGGGAGGCCCTTGTCCTTGGCATCTTGGAGCTCTGCTTCATAGTCATAGGCCACCTTACGAAATTGCAGGTTGGTCACCCCATCTGCTTCGACATCGATTAGCGCATACTGAGCTCTGTGGTTTTGAATTGGTTCCCAGTCAAAATAAGGCATGCCAATAGTCCCCGGATTGAGGATCTGCTGACCCTGGCTGCCATAGCGAAGCAACTGCTTGTGGACATGACCGTAGATCGCCAGATCCGTCTGGTCATCCAGCAATTGGTCAAAGTTCTCCGTCGCATTAGCTGGACGCAAATCCCCACCATAATTCTTTTCTGGCAAATTGTGGGTCAGTGAAAAGCGAATGCCATTGACCTCCTTCTTCTCTACCAATGGAAGGGATCGAAGCCAATCAATTCGCTTAGGATCCAGTCCTTCCATAAGGTACTGAGTGAGGCGAAGGAGTTGGATCTCCTGCGGATCCTCAAGTCCGTACTCGCCATCCAAGGCTTCTAAGAGACAATCGTCCCAATTTCCCCGAACAGCCGCTGTGATCGGAATCGCATCCAGCAATTCAAAAAGGTCCTCTCTTCCAGGCCCCGGTAGCAAAATATCTCCCAAAAGCCAGTATTCCGTTGCGCCTAGAGCACGCGCATCCGCAATCACTGCCTCCAGGGCTGTCGTATCTCCGTGGATATCAGATAAAATATCGATTCGATGGTTCATTTTAAACTCCTTATGATTGGTATGATTCAGAATCCTCCGCAACTTCCATCAAGAGACTTGCTTCTTCTTGCTTTCCTTGATGGAGCTTAGCTTGCACCGCTTCAGCCACTGCTCGTGGGATGCCAACTGTGACGATCTCATCTACAGTAGCTTCTTTGATTTTGGTCAGTGACTTGAAGTGTTTCATCAGCAACTGCTTGCGTTTTGGTCCCAAGCCTTCGATCCCATCCAGCTGGGAGGAAAAGGAATTCTTAGACCGAAGCTGGCGGTGGAAGGTGATGGCGAAACGGTGGACCTCATCCTGGATCCGTTGCAGGAGGAAAAATTCCTGCGAGGTTCGAGAAAGTTCGATGACTTGGAGAGGATCACCGAAGAGCAATTCATGGGTTTGGTGCTTGTCATTCTTTTGCAGGCCTGCGATGGGAATGTCCAGCCCCAACTCTTCTTGGATGACTTGCTTAGCGACATTAACCTGGCCCTGACCCCCATCGATGACGATTAGATCTGGTGGCGTCAAGCCATCCCGCATGACCCGACTGTAGCGTCTGCGAATGACCTCCCGCATGCTGGCATAGTCATCTGGTCCGACAACGGTCTTGATCTTGTACTTGCGGTAGTCCTTTTTACTTGGCTTCCCATTGACAAAGACCACCATGGCAGAAACGGGACTGGTCCCCATGATGTTGGAGTTGTCAAAGGACTCAATACGCACAGGAGTTGGAATTTGCAGGAGTTTTCCAAGATTTTCAATGGCACCTTGGGTCTTTTCCATGGATTTTTCAAGAAGATTGAACTTCTGCTCCAGACTGACACGCGCATTCTTGATGGCCAGATTGACCAACTGCTTCTTCTCCCCACGCTGGGGCTTGAGGACCTTGGTATCCACTAGGGCCTTGACCGCTTCCTCATCGATATCTTGAGGGATCAGGATTTCATTGGGGATCAGGTGAGATTTCTCCTGGTAAAACTGCCCCACATAGGTCAAGAAATCCTCGTCCGGATCATTGTAGTAGGGAAAGAGGTTGACGTCACGCTCGATCAGCTTGCCCTGACGGACAAAGAAGACCTGCACACACATCCAGCCCTTGTCCACGTAGTAGCCAAAGACATCCCGGTTCTGCAAATCCTTAGCCATGACCCGCTGTTTGGTCCGCAGGGTCCCGATGGCCTGGATCAGATCGCGGTACTCGGCTGCCCGCTCAAATTCCATGTTTTGCGCAGCAGTATTCATCTTGAGCTTGAGCTCATCGATAATCTTATCATCCTGCCCCTTGAGGAAATCAGAAACCTCCTGGGCCATGCCCTTGAAATAGGACTCGTCCTTGTGGCATACTGTGTGGGCCATACATTGCCCTAAATGGTAGTAAAAGCAGACCTTGGAAGGCGGATTGGTACACTTGCGGAATGGGAAAATCCGATCCAAAAGCCTCTTGATCTCATTGGCCGCTCCCACATCTGGATAGGGACCAAAATAGAGACCACCATCCTTTTTGACCTGGCGCGTGATGATGAGGCGCGGATAACGCTCATTGGTAATCTTGATGAAGGGATAGGACTTGTCGTCCTTGAGCATGATATTGTACTTGGGCTTGTTCTCCTTGATCAGGTTGATCTCAAGAAGCAAGGCCTCAATATTGGACTCGGTGACGATAAATTCAAAATCCACAATCTCAGATACCAGCGCTTCCGTCTTAGTATCATGGCTCCCTCTGAAATAGGACCTCACCCGATTGCGAAGATTTTTGGCCTTACCCACATAGATGATGGTTCCGTTCTTGTCTTTGTGAATGTAACAGCCCGGGCTCGTCGGCAAGAGCTCGAGCTTGGATTTAATCAAGTTATTCATACTCTCTATTATAGCAAAAAAGAGAGGGGTTAGCCTCTCTCTAGTATGTTTGTATTATTGTTATCCACCTTCACCAAGTAAAAAATAATTATTAAATAGTATATCAGACCCTCATCCTCACTCCTTCATCTTCACTTGCCCTTTTTCATAGCAAAAAGAGGGATCTTAAAGGATCCCCCTTTACTAGCAATCGATAAACTTTATCCTTTGAGATTAGCCATCTGGAAGATCGGAATCACATAAGGAACAATAGACATCAGGATAGTAAATAACACGAAGAACCAGAACCAGAAGGACGCGAGGGCACGCTGGAAAACTCCCGGTTGAGGTTTATTGACTTGAATATAAGCCTTGATAGCTGGCCATTTAGTCGCAAGAACCACTATCATGACAATGGAACCAATAGCTAAAACACCAATTTGGAGCCAATTCGCTAGCCCCTCGTCCACATGATAGGCCACATAATGCAAGCCTTGGGAAATCACAAAATTATTGAAAATGTGATAGAAAATAGCCCACCAGATATTGTATTCAAAGGCAATGTAGCCGAAACCTAGACCAATGATACTCGCGAAAAAGAGCTGATCAAAATTGGCATGGAAGAGACCAAACAAGATAGCCGTCATGACAATGGCAAAGACCTTGCCATACCGTTCCAAGCCACGCAAGCCTGCCCCACGGAAGAAGAATTCCTCTGTGATTGGACCAAAAAAGCCAGCATACAAGAGCATAGTCCATGATCTCTCAATCGTATCACCTAGATCGGGTGTTGGAGAATGAAGGCCAATGGTCTCAAACATGCGCTCAATCATTTGTGTCATCACAGATGAAAAGACTTGAGAAAAGCCAAGAAAGGCGAGAAGAATAAAGAAGACTGAAAGAGTCATCTTACGTCCCTTGTGCTTGAGATCATATTTATAAAGGGCCTTCTTGCGATAGGCATTAAAGAGAAAGAGTCCAATGGAAATAGAGATGAGGTAGGGAATACCAGCCCAAACATTCAGGGCATTGAGTTTCTCTGTTACTTGACTTGGATCTTTTCTGAGAGAGCCTGCTATGGTCAATCCAAGGAGGACTTCCCACAGGACGGTTACCAAGGTCATTACCAAGAGATAAATAGCAAGTGTCCCAGAATACCTTCCTATATCTTTTTTAGGGTCTAATAATCGGTTGTATTGGTTCATTTCTTCCTCCTAGAAAATAGATAAAAACACGCACAGACTCCTTCGTATAAGACAAAGAAAATCAAAAAGGCATGCATAAAGTAGTCTTCTGGTAATGCAAGAATAATCGAATCCACGCGCGGATCAAAGAGCCAAGTATTGTCCCCAGCAAATAAGACTTGATGAAAGAGAGTAAAGAATTGATCAAAGCCAATTATAACAGTCATCACTGCAAGCACTACTGGTAAAACCATCATCCAAAAGAAGAGACTACGGTACAGGGCCAGGTAGCCATTTTTGACGACTGTCCGCATAAACTGGATAAAACCAGGTAGTGTGATCACGAAAACGACCGTCACTAAGTGAAATAGGTACTTGACGGCCTCAAAATGGTGCAGTCCATTTTTTGAAGAAGGAAATTGGGGCATCTTCAACACCCATTGAAAAGGATTGGTCAAATAGTTCATCAAGACATTAATATTCTTCATGATGACAGAAGCCGAAAAACCAGTTCGACCCTGGATTCCCAACCAATGGATCTCCAGTGGATAGATGGCCCATGCTAGGCCAATGGTGAGAAGGATGGCAGCGGACAAGATAAAGAAAATTAGGTTTATGGATCTCAAACTTTTAAGCATCAAAATCCCACTCCGCTAAACTGGAAGCAACATGTGTCGGTGCAATTGGTAAGGTTGGCACTTCTTCTGGTTTGGTAAAACCAGTCGTCACCAAAAGGGTTGGAATCCCATTGTCAATACCTGCACGAATATCTGTTAGGTAGTTGTCGCCAACCATAACCACTTCTTCTCTTGCAAGACCCAAGTGTTCAATAGCCTTATCCATGATGATGGCCTTTGGTTTTCCAATGATCACAGGCTCGACCCGTGTCGCAGCCTCTACAAGCGCAATCAAGGATCCTGCACCTGGCAGCAAGCCACGCTCTGTTGGAATGTTCAGGTCCGGATTGGTCCCAATAAAGTGTGCTCCTTTTTGAATCGCCAAGGTCGCAATAGCAAACTTCTCATAATCCACTTGCCAATCCAGGCCAATCACCACATAATCAGGTGCTTCTTCATCGATGATATAGCCAGCTTCTTCAATAGCGTCTTTGAGCCCCGCTTCTCCGATCA
This sequence comes from Streptococcus parasanguinis, assembly GCF_023109675.1. GTDB lineage: Bacteria > Bacillota > Bacilli > Lactobacillales > Streptococcaceae > Streptococcus > Streptococcus parasanguinis_I. The sequence continues at coordinate 55,518 of NZ_JALDUR010000004.1, forward strand.
CATAGACCTTTTTGCCCAAATTTTGGTCATTCATGTAGTCAATGGTCGCAAGGGTAGCTGTATAGATAGTCGAAACTGGGGTTTTTATATTGAAATGAGTAGCCAGCATATCCCGAACAGTCTCTGGTGTGCGGGTTGTATTGTTGGTCACAAAGAGATAGGGAATCTCACGCGCCTGCAATTCATGAACAAAAGCTTCTCCTGCAGGAATTCGTGATTTTCCTTTGTAAATAGTGCCATCCAAATCAATCAAATAGCCCTTATAGTGCATTTATTCTTCCTTTTCTGTTTCCGTTTCGTCATGTAACTTCTCTGCATCGACTCGTCCACCAGAACCATATAAGAGCAAGGCTCCAGCATAGAGGACAAATTGTAACACCAAACCTGTAAAATTAATCCCTTGACTTCCCGATTGGGTGAACAAGAAGGATGCTACCATGAGGATGACAATGGTCAATAACAAGCCTATCACGGTTGCCTGATCCACACTGATTTGATAAACCGTGCGTTTAGTGCTCCGATTTTTCCCGTCAGACTTAGTTTCTGGTTGCAAATTCTCGACAAAATCCGTCACTAAGGTCGCAGCGAGGCTGACTGTTGTGCTAAAGAGCACGCCTTGAGACAAGCGGTGATAGAAATTGGACCAGAAGGATCCTGATTGGCTAGTAATCCCAATCGAGAAGATCATGACCGGTAAAAGAAAGGCCAAGGTGAAATGGATCCAGACCCGATACCAGCGTACATCTTCTCTTAAAAAGCGATTAAAACTCTCTAAATTCAAGCGATAGCGGAAAAATTTATAAATTTCCTCTACCAGGATGATGCCCAAAGCACAAAGAGTCAAGAGCCAATCTCCCAACATGTACAAAGGGTTCTTTTGACGCTTGGCATAGGCCACAACCCGTTTTTGATAGCTTTCAAGTTCCTGTTTTTTATTTTTTAATCTTCTACTTTCCATAATTCCAACCCTTTTCTTCTACTTCTTCCCACTCAATTTCAGCTTGGGCATTGATCTGACTATCTGAAGTAATTTGGTGCTGAGTTTTCAAGCCCTCTTGTTCATATTGAGAGGTGATGAGACCTCCTGCTAGCACTTCTTTGACATATTTTAGATGAACTTTTTTAGGGATATGATGGGTCAAGAAGTCTGCTCCCATCACCTCAAAAACCCAGTCCAAGTACTTGCTATTGTTGACATGTCCGTTCATATCCAAGTCGTAAAAACGAACCCGGTATTCTTGTTCCACTCCCCCTTCTAATTCTTTGAATCGGGGACCACGGATCATGGTTTTTGAAAACTCTGAGTCAAAGGCATCTGTGATTTCGCTCATGACAGGATGGACCTTGCGTGTATCACGATCCATCAAGACAAAGGTCGCCACCATCTCAATGATGGTATTTCCCGCTTCATCCTTGATATTAAAGGCCCGGTAGCAGAACAGGCGATTGTGACTCATGGCATAGGTTTCGATAGTGATCTTCTCATCAAAAACTGGGAGACGCTCGATCTTCATATTGTAATCCGTGATAATCCAGACTAGATTGTAATTCTCTAAAATGTACATATCACTCATGCCCAGCTCAATCGATTGCATGCCTGATACCTGCAAAGACAGCAAGATCAATTGGGGAATCTTTATAAATCCATTGACATCGCTCATATCAAAAGGAATTTTCATACTGTATTCAAATATTTTTGCCATCTTCTACTCCAAAATAAACTTCTCTGCTACAGTGTCTCCTAAAAAGAGACCTTTCTTGGTCATTCGTACAATGTCCTTGTCAGGCACCAAGAGTCCCTGCTGGGTCAATTCCTCAACCACTGAACCATATTGTTGGTCAAAATTCACACCAAACTTTTCTTCGAAACGCTTCTTGGAAACGCCTGTCTTCTTACGCAGTCCTAGAAACATCTCTTCCTCCATCATTTCTGTCTGACTCAGATGTTCTTCTTGGACACGCGCATTTCCCTCTTCGACCGCCTGCATATAGTGACGGATAGGCCCATGATTCTTGTAGCGAACACCGTTGACGTAGCCGGATGCACCAGCTCCCAGACCATAATACTCAGCATTGTCCCAATACATGAGATTATGTCGACTTTCAAAACCAGGCTTGGAGAAATTAGAAATTTCATAATGCTCAAAGCCCGCACGCTCCAACTCCTGAATGATGTATTCAAACATCTCCGCTTCTAACTCCTCTTTTGGTAGAGGAAGCTTGCCCCGTCTCATGCGATTCATAAAGACCGTGTGATTCTCCAGAATCAAGCTATAGAGGCTCATATGAGGAATGTCGAGGGCAAGAGCCTTAGCGACATTTTCCTTGACCTGCTCCATGGTTTGCGTCGGAAGGGCATAGATGAGGTCGATCGAAATATTGTCAAAACCAGCCAGCTTCAGACGATCGATATTGTCATAGATATCCTGCTCTTGATGGCTCCGACCAATCTTTTTGAGCAAGCGATTATCAAAGGTCTGTACGCCTAAAGAAACCCGATTAACCGGTGAATCCTTTAAGACAGCAATCTTATCCGGATCCAAATCACCAGGATTGGCCTCGATGGTCAACTCCTCCATCTGAGAAAGATCAAGTGACTTGGTCAGCTCCTTGAGCAGATACTCTAGCTGATCCGCAGTTAAGGCTGTCGGTGTCCCACCCCCAATATAGAGAGTCCGTAAATTTGTGATTTCTTCCCGACGAAATTCTTGGATCAAATGATCCAAATAAGCATCGACCGGTTGGTTCTTGATAAAAACCTTCGAAAAATCACAATAAAAACAAATCTGGGTACAAAATGGGATGTGGACATAAGCGGACGTTGGTTTTGTATGCATACCTTTAATTATACCATAAAATCCCCCCGAGTCCGAAAAGAAAAGGGAATAAGAAGCAAGGAATTCCTTGACAAGAAGGAATAAAAGGAATAGAATAAATTTGATCATATTCGGAGGTAAGGAGATATGAACAACTAAGTTTCGTTAAATAAAATACTTTATTTAGTGGACTGCTTGTTCTATCTCTTTTTGTGTACCCTCTTGCCTATTTTCCAACTTTTTTTGGCTAAATAAGGTCTTTTTCTGCCTGGGTTCCACTTGAATACAGCTCTACTAAATAGGTAGAGCTGTTTTTTTGCCCCAGTAGAAAGGAATCTTATGCTAAAACTATCCCACCTTACCATCTGCCATACAAAAGATTTACGAGATTTGGTTCGCGATCTGTCCCTAACCATTCATGAAGGGGAAAAAGTTGCCATTATTGGCGAAGAAGGAAATGGAAAATCTTCCTTGCTTAACGTCCTTATGTCCCCAAAATCCCTACCAGATTATCTGATCACGGAAGGAGAAATCACCACTTCCTTTCACTCCTATGCCTATATTCCCCAAACTTTACCGGAAGCTTTGAAGGAAAAAACCTTGGAAGAATATTTTTTTGGAGAGGACGAGCTAGACTATGCCACCCTCTACAGACTGGCAGATCAATTGCATTTTAATAGCGAGCGCTTTGCAAGCGATCAAGCTATCGGAAGTCTATCTGGAGGAGAAGCCCTCAAAGTCCAACTGCTTCACGAACTTTGTTGTCCTCATGAATTACTATTTTTAGATGAACCTTCAAATGATCTGGATTTGGAGACCTTGGACTGGCTCCAGCAGATGATCCAAACGAGCCCCCAAACCATAATATTTATTTCCCATCATGAGGATTTTTTGACTCAGACGGCGGATACCATCATTCACCTCAGACAGATCAAACACCGCAAGGAGGCTGAAACCATCGTAGAGCACCTAGGTTATCAAGACTACAGTAGCCAGAGGGAACAACAATTTAAGCAACAGTCTCAGCAAGCGGCCAACGATCAACGAGCCTACCGAAAAACAATGGAGAAGCACCGTCGCGTCCGTCAGCAAGTCCAAACTTCCTTACGAAACACCAAGGATAGCACTGCTGGACGTCTCCTGGCAAAGAAAATGAAGTCCCTCCTCTCACAAGAAAAGCGCTACGAGCGAGAATTCCAATCCATGACCTCCCAACCCTATGATGAGGAAATCATCCATCTGCATTTCCCTTCCCTCACTCCCTTGTCTCCTCAAAAACGTGTCCTTCTCTTAGATCAAGAAGAGCTCACAATTGGTGATCGTGTCCTAGTCAAGAACCTCTCCCTCACACTTCAAGGGCAGGATAAGATAGGGATTATCGGTTCCAACGGTGTGGGGAAATCCACTTTCCTAAAAATGATATGGAAAAGTCTACAGAAGAATGAGAGCATCCGCACTGCCTATATGCCTCAAGATTACACTGAAGGCCTCCCTCTGACTAAGACACCAGTTCAATTCTTACAGCATTCAGGCGATCGCGAAGAAATCAACACCATTCAATTGCATTTAGCCTCCCTCAACTTTACCTATTCTGAAATGCACCATCCGATCTCTGAACTTTCTGGTGGCCAGCAAGGAAAACTCTTTCTCCTACAACTAGTGCTCACAAGTCCCCAATTTCTACTCTTGGACGAGCCTACTCGCAATTTTTCCCCCACTTCCCAACCAGAAATTCGACGCCTTTTCGCAGACTACCCAGGCGGACTGGTTACAGTCTCCCACGACCGGACCTTCCTCAAAGAAGTCTGCAAAAAAATCTATCGTCTGACCGAAAATGGTTTGGTAGAAATAGAGTCGCTCTGACGTAAAAAAGATTGGCCAAAAAACCAATCTTGGAGAACGTTAACGAACTGTTCTTTTATACAAATCTAACAAAACCAGAGTTACCCAATCCTCTATGGAAACTTTTCCGTCGTGAGAAAAGTGCTAGAAACACTCTTGTTTCTAGCACTCGGAATTATTGAGACCTTAGGCTCAATAATTAGTCATGGAACTTCTATGAAGTTCGCTGACGTCCGTACTCACCTAAGGAAAGTTTCTAAGAGGACTTTATCTTCAACTTGAAAGATTGGCGAAAACCAATCTTTTCTTCTATTCCTTCGCTGCCTCTTGTCCTAATTCTTGAGTGCGTTTATAGGCTGCTTCCACTCCAGCAATAATGTCGCCCCGTAAGCCGACTTGTTCTAAGCGATTGACTCCTGCGATGGTAGAGCCACCTGGGCTACAAACTGCATCTCGCAAGCGGGCTGGGTGCTCGCCTGTCTCTAGGACCATTTGACTAGCTCCTTGGAAGGTCTGAGCCGCCATTTGCAAGGCTTGCTCTCGAGTAAGCCCTAAGCTTACTCCTGCATCTGCCATAGCTTCAATCATCTGATAGACAAAGGCTGGACCACAGCCTGCAACAGCCGTTGCAGGATCCATCAATTTTTCTTCAATTTCATAGAGAGCCCCAGCACCTGATAAGAGCTGGTTGACTTTGGCTACTTGCTGATCTGTCACTGCTTGAGAGCGAGCCAGACTGATAACCCCTTGACCAATGGCCACAGGCGTATTGGGCATGATGCGAATTAGCCCTAGCTGGTCGTTCTGGATCACTTCAGCCATCTTTTCTAATTCCAGGCCTGCAGCCATGGAAACCAGTAAGAGATTAGAGCGTTGGGCCAAGATGCCTTGATACTCTCCTAGGAGAGGACAAATCTGATAGGGTTTGACCCCTAAAAAGATTACTTCAGCCTCTTGAAAGACTTGTTCAAGATCAGATGCCGTTCCCCCATACTGGCTGATAAACTCTTGCACCTTTTGAGGAGAACGATTGACCAAGAGCAGGTCTTTCGCGTCCACTTCTTTTGCAACTGCTTTGGCTAGACTAGCCCCCATGTTTCCAAGACCGATAAATGCAACTTTCATTTCTTACCTCACTTGACCATTTCCACTGACGATATATTTGTAACTGGTCATTTCCCGGAGTCCCATTGGTCCACGCGCATGGAGTTTTTGGGTCGAGATCCCCATTTCACAACCTAGTCCAAATTGACCCCCATCTGTAAAGCGTGTAGAAGCATTGACATAAACGGCTGCTGAATCTACTTGCTTGGTGAAATAAGAGGCTGTCTCAGGATTTTCAGTCACAATGGCATCCGAATGATGGGTGCTGTGAGCTTCAATGTGGTCCACCGCTTCCTCCACTCCATCAACGACCTTAACTGCTAAAATATAATCTAAAAATTCGGTATCAAAATCCTGTTCCTGTGCTGCTGTTCCAGAAATGATAGCCTGAGCTTGCTCATCTAGGCGCAACTCAACGGATCTTTCCCGATCATCCAATAAACGCTCTTTGACCAAGTGCAAGAAATCAGACGCGATCGCTTGATCAACCAACAAGACCTCCATGGCATTACAGACGGATGGGCGGCTTGTCTTAGCATTTTCGATAATGGCGAGTGCTTTCTGGAAATCAGCCTCCTTGTCCACATAGACATGGACGATCCCAGTTCCTGTCTCGATCACAGGGACAATGGCATTTTCAACCACCGCTTGGATCAATCCAGCACCACCACGTGGAATGAGCAAGTCCAGATAGCCCTTAGCCTTCATCATAGCAAGGCTAGAAGCTCGACTCGTATCTTGGATCAGTTGGAGAAGATCTGGATTCAGTTCAGCTTCTTCCAATCCAGCCTTGAGGGCTGTCACGATCGCTTGAGCAGAATGAAAGGCGTCCTTTCCAGTACGAAGGACTACTGCATTTCCACTCTTGATGGCAAGCGCTGCGGCATCTGACGTTACATTTGGACGGCTTTCATAAATGATGCCAATAACACCCATGGCGACTCGAACTTTCTGGATTTCAAGACCATTTTCCAAGACTTCAGTATCCAGCACTTCCCCGATCGGATCTGGCAGGTCTATTAAAGCACGAATTCCTTGTGCCATCCCAGCAATCCGCTCTTGATCAAGAAATAGGCGATCCAGCATGACTTCAGAGATCTTGCCGCGTGCCGCTTCCATATCGATTTGATTAGCTGCTAAAATGGCTTCAGTTGCTTTTAAAAGCTGGCTAGCCATGGCCTCTAAGGCCTGATTTTTAAGAGCTGTACTGGATGTATTGATGCTTTTCTTAGCTGATTTCGCTAAGGCTAATTGTTCTTGTGTTGTTCCCATACGTTTTCCTCTAGAATTCTGTAAAGAGTAGGTCAATCTCAGGAGTTACCGAGATCCAATCATCCCGGTGGATAAGGATTCCCTTAGCTTTTTTAGATTGGAGTAGATCGCGCACAGCTGATTGGCCGAGACGGACTTTGCCTTTTCCTAATAATTGACCAGTCTCTTGATGATAGACGCTGACAATGTCGTGATAAGAAAAATCTTCTTCTGCCTTGGTCACACCAGAAATCAATAGACTCTTTCCATGATCCAACAGGGCTTCCGCTGCTCCAGCATCTACCCAAACGGCTCCTTTGCTTTCTGCATAAAAGGCTAGCCATTGCTTCTGGGTTTTTAAGCCCTTGTCCACTGCAAAGAAGTAACTGCCATCTGCTTGCTCTTCTGCTGCTTCGATCAAGGCATCCGGCTTGAGAGACGAGCAAATATAGACGGGAACCCCTGACTCGGTCGCAAGGGTCGCTGCCTTGAGTTTAGTCAGCATACCGCCAGTTCCATTGCTACTGCCAGCACCACCCGCCATCTCGATCATCTCACGGGAAATGTGTTCGATTCGATCCAAGCGCTTAGCTGTTGGATCCTGAGAAGGATTTGCTGTATAGAGACCATCGACATCTGTTAAAAGCACCAAAAGATCAGCTTGAACCATGGCTGCAACTTGCGCACTCAAGGTATCATTGTCTCCTACTTTTAACTCAGCAATCGAGACTGTATCGTTTTCATTGATAATCGGAATGGCCCCACGATTGAGCAAGACAGAAAGGGCCTGGTGGGCATTCTTATAGCGGCGCTGATCCGCAAAGTCGTCCTGGGTCAACAAAATCTGCGCAGAAACAATGTTGCGCAAGAGCAGGTTAGCTGTGTATTCTTCCATCAGTAAGCCTTGCCCAACTGCCGCAGAAGCTTGCTTGTCTGCCACCTTGGTCGGCCGTTTCTTAAAACCAAGGGCACCAAATCCGGCAGCAACTGCCCCTGATGAGACCAAGATCAACTCATGACCTGATTCATGTAAGAGAGCCAATTGCTGCGTAATGACCTTAACCTTCTGTCTGGAGAGACTCCCATCGGGATTGGTCAAAGACGAGGTCCCTACTTTAAAGACGATTCGTTTTGCTTTCATCGCTGTGTTTCTTTCTAATACTATTTATTTCGTATCTAATGAAAGTGAGGCTGGACAAAAACTGTCCAGCTCTCTATGTTTGATAGTAATAACTGCATGACGCAGTGGTTGATTGGCATCTTTGTTCGCTTTTTAGGCTCCAAAGATAACCTAATCAACTGTGCGGGGGTGGGAAAACGAACTCTTTTTAACTAGTCAGAGTTCTTTCCCACTCCCATTCTTCATTATCCTTTTCGAAGGTCTTCCAGCGTTTTCTCAAAGATCGCTGGCACTTCTGCTGAAAATTCCAAGGTCTCGCCTGTACGGGGGTGGGTAAAGCCAAGTGTCCGCGCATGAAGAAACTGTCCTTGTCCTTTAAGTGTCTTCTTAGGACCATAAGCAGGATCTCCAGCCACGGGATGGCCAATATAGGCCATGTGCACCCGAATTTGATGGGTCCGACCGGTCTCCAGTTGCAACTCTACCAAGGTGTAATCCCCAAAGCGTTCCAAAACCTGAAAACGGGTCACTGCAGGTTTTCCTTTAGCCGTCACCGCTTGTTTTTTCCGGTCCTTTTCACTGCGACCAATGGGTGCTTCAATCATCCCTCGATCGTTAGGAAGATTGCCATGGACAATGGCCCAATACTTCCGGAGAGATTTTTTGTCTTTGAGTTCCTCTGCTAAGGCGACGTGAGCTTGGTCATTTTTTGCGACCATCAAGAGGCCTGACGTGTCTTTATCAATCCGATGAACGATCCCTGGACGCAATTCCCCATTGATCCCTGAAAGGTCCTTGACATGGTATAAGAGCGCATTGACCAAGGTCCCGCTGGTATGACCCGCACTTGGGTGAACAACCATGCCTTGAGGTTTATTGACCACCACAACATCCTGGTCCTCATAAACGATGTCTAAGGGCAGATCTTCTGCTTCATAGCTGACCTCTTCGACTTCTGGGACTTCATACTGGATGATGTCTCCTTCTTTGACCGTATACTTAGCTTTTTTCACAGTTCCATTGACCAGAACTTTTCCTTCTTTGATCTGCTCATTGGCTACAGCTCGTGACAAGGGAGTCAAATCCGCCAAAGCCTTATCCAGTCGCGCACCGGCTACTTCGATTTTAATTTCCATGCGTTTCCTCTTTCAACATCAGGATCAGGAGCAAGAAAACTCCAACTGTCAAATAACTATCTGCTACATTAAAAATGGCAAAATTCATAAAATCCAGGTGGAACATATCGACCACAAAGCCCTGACGCAGGCGATCGATAAAATTCCCCAAGCCACCTGCAATCACCAAGGTCAAGCCCATCACCATCCAAAGCGACCCCTTAAGGTGCTTATAAAGATAGTAAAAGGCCCCTACCATCACGACTAGCGTGATGAGGGTAAAGAACCATTGCTGATTTTCAAGAAGCGAAAAAGCTGCACCTGTGTTTTGAAGATAAGTCAGACTGACCACATGGGGAATAAAAGACTTGACGACACCCAGTGGAATGTTCTTCACCACATACCATTTGACCAGCTGATCCAGTAGGACCAAAAGGACGATCGCTACTGGGACCATTGTTTTTCTCTTCATTTCTTACCTCTTTTGATCAAAATATTCTACCATGACCTCGACAAACTTCTCTGCTACAGGAGAGAGATCCATCTCTTCGCGTTTGACATAGACCATTTTATTGTCTAAGTTGTCTTCCAAAGGAATCACGGTAATGCCATTCACGGACTGGCTATCCAAAAAGCCAGATCCCGTCGCATAAGCATCCGTCCGCTCCAAGATTCCATTCAAGGTAGCCCGGTCGGTCACATTGAACATTTGTGAGCTCGAGCTGGTATCGACAAAGTTCTCTGAATAATAGAGGTACTCATCTTTTTCTTGGGTAAAACGAACAGTTGGCAACTGAGCTAGATCTTCCATAACCAGTTTTTTCTTCTTAGCCAAAGGATGTCCTTTGCGAAGATAAATATGAGTCTGAAAAGGAATCAAATCCACTACTTCAAGCCCTAATTTATCGACCCGTTGCATAATCCCCTTGGTATTTTGACGATTGAGATAAATAATCCCCAACTCACTATGCCCTTGAGCCACTTCGTCCAAAATTTGAACCGTCGTTGATTCAAAGATGCGGAAGTTTTTATTTTCCGGATAGCGGATCGAGAATTCCGTCATCAAAGGTGGTAAGAAGTCATAGTGTTGACTCGAAATAGAGAATTCTTTCTTCTCTTCTTCGGGACTGGCATATTGATTTTGAAACACATCAAACCCTTTGACCACGTCCTGCGCTTTTTCATAAAATTCCATTCCCCGACGGGTCAAAAAAGTCCCAGAACTGGTCCGACGAAAAATCTTAAACCCCAGTTCTTTTTCCAGATCTCTGACGGAGATGGACAAGCTCGGCTGACTCACATACATTTTTTCAGCAGCCTCACGAAAAGTACCACTGTTGGCAATCGCCACTACATATCGTAATTGTTGTATATTCATTCTATTTTCCTTATTACAGTATCGATCTATTATACCATAAATTAGGGGCTGAAAGAAGAGATCCGTTTAAGAGACACTCATCAAGTGAAAATAAAAAACTGGAACTAAAACAGTTCCAGTTGATACTTATTCAATCACTTGGCTTTCAGCTACTTTCTTGTACCAATGAGCCGATTTCTTTGGATAGCGCTCTTGGGTTTCAAAGTCCACATAAAAGAGACCATAGCGTTTTTCATAACCATTAGACCAAGAGAAGACGTCCATGAGAGACCAGATGAAGTAACCTTTGACATTAGCACCATCTGCAATCGCATCAGACAAGACCTCCAAGTGTTGCTTCACATAATCAATCCGGCCATCATCGTAAACAGTGTTGTCCACAAATTCATCTTTGTATCCAAGTCCGTTTTCAGTGATGTAGATCTTCTTGTAGTTTGGATAATCTTTCTTGACACGCATGATTTGATCATACAAACCTTGAGGGTAGATGATCCAGTCCCAATCAGTACGAGGTACATAGTCAGGAGCTACACGACGTCCAACACCTTTGATTTGGTATTTAGAGCTTCCTTTTTCCCCTTTACCGTTGTGGATGATTTCAGTTTCACCATCAAAGGCTTCCATCCAGTCACTCATGTAGTAGTTAATTCCAAGGAAGTCGTTCAAATCTTTAGCTGCTTCAAGCGCTGCAAAGTCTTCGTCACGAAGATCCAAGCTACCACCATTGACAGATAAGATGTGATTAACACCTTCCATAGTTGCATCTGAATAGTGTCCAAGGTAGGTTGCATCTAAAATAAATTTGTTGTGAATGATATCTTCTAACTCAGCAGCCCGAACATCTGCTGGATTTTCTGGATCCAAAGGATATTTCGTAGGAAGAGCGTGAACAACCCCAATTTCACCTTTGTAGCCTTTGTCTTTGTACAATTTCACAGCACGCGCATGTGAAACCATCATATTATGGTGTGATTGGAAGACTTTGGCAAGATCATACTGAATCCCTGGAGGGAATTTACCGACCAAGTATTGACCATCACCAATTGGGCCAATTTCATTGAAGGTTGTCCAGTAGTTGACTTCTGGGAATTCTTCGAAACAGAAGGCAGCGTAATCTACAAAGTGTTCGATGTTTTCACGGTTCAAGAAGTCTCCATTTGAGTGAAGAGCCTCAGGGGTATCAAAGTGATGGAGGGTTACGAAAGGCTCCACATGGCGTTTGTGGCATTCTGCAAATAGATTGTGGTAGAACTCAACCCCTTTAGGATTCACCTCACCATAACCAGTTGGGAAAATACGTGACCAAGCAATGGAAATCCGTATACCATTGACCCCATATTCTTCAGCTAATTGAAGATCTACTGGATATTTGTGATAGAAATCGCTAGCCGGTTCAGCGGTGTACCAATAGTTGTCAGCTAAGTATTTGTCCCATGCAACAGGGCCTTTCCCATCTGTATGAGTAGCCCCTTCTGCTTGATAGGCAGCTGTAGCGCCACCAAAAATAAAATCTTTAGGAAGTATTTTTGTCATTTTTTCACCTTTTTCTTGATTGGATCAAAGGAAAAGTGAGTGGAGAGGAGTTAGTGAGCCATCCATCTCCATCTCACTTTTTAGTTCTTATTCTTCAAATTGCTCCTGAACAAATGCCAGAGCACCTTTTCCATCACGGGTTAACTTGATGTACTGAGCACCTTCTGTCTTAGCCAGTTTGATACCTAATTTATCAGTTTCAGCTTTCATATCCTCAAAGTTTGAAGCAACTTGTGGTGCTAAGATAACCAAATCAAACTCTGGTAACATTTCACGGTGGGCTCCATAGCCACCTGCTGCAGCTTTAACAGGAACTTTATACTCTTCTGCAGCTTTATTCAAAGCATTGGCAAGAAGACCGCTTGTTCCACCACCCGCACAAAGAACGAGTACGTTTGTTTCTTCAGTAATTGTATTTTGTGCTGGTTCTACTCCAGCTTTTGCAAGAATAGCATCTGCTTTTGCAGTGTTAAAGTTTGCTGCAACTTTTTCTTTTAATTCATCATTAGCTTTACCTGAACGTTCTTCTTCAAGAATTTGTTCATCATAAACCTTGAGGAATGGATAGTAGATAGCAATATCTACTACAATTAACAATGCTGCAAGAGCGAATGACAAGAACTGGAAGTTTGTACCAAGAACAATACCTAGAGGCCCAGGTGTAGTCCAAGGAAGGTTGGCAGTAAATGAGTTCATGCCGAGTGTTTCAATAAAGAACTTAAAGATCCATACGTTTGCAATTGGTGCAAAGATGAATGGGATAAAGAAGATTGGGTTCAAAACAAGTGGTGCACCAAACAAGATTGGTTCGTTTACACCGAAGAATGTAGGAACTACTGAAGCACGTCCAATAGCACGATTTCGTTTTGATTTACATAACCACATAAACATGAACGGAACAACAAGAGTTGCACCAGTACCACCCATAGTGACGATAAACATTTGTGTACCAGATGTAAGGATCTTATCAGCGTGCATACCTTGTTGAAGAAGGTTCAAGTTGACTTCGGCATTTGCATAAGTAATCGCTGCAATCGCAGGCTCAACGATAGATGGGCCGTGAATACCAATAAACCAGAAGAATGCAAAGGCACCAAAAATAATCGTAATACCGACGTAACCATCTGCTGCTGAGAATAGTGGAGCAAGAAGGGTACCGATTGATTCAGCAACCGTTACATGAAGGCTTGCTTTCACAACTAATTCAAGTGCATACAAGAGTACAACTGACAATGTAAATGGAATCAAGTCTTTAAATACTTGTGAAATATTTGGTGGAACCTCGTCCGGCATGCGAATCGTCACATTATTTTTCACACAGACCTTATAAACATTAACTGTAACAAAGGCTGCAATGAAGGCTGTCAACAGACCTTTTGTACCCATGAAGGCTGTTAAGAATCCACCTTCTTTAGCAGGTTCGGCAGCCATGAGCAAGAAGCCAACCATAGAAGCCAACATTGTAGAAATGAAGTTGATTTGGTTGGTTGCTGGGAGGTCACGGTTCATTGAATCAGTCAAAGCCTTAGCCGTTGTCCCACCAACGAAGAAGGCCAAGATGCCCATAGAATAGCTATATGGAGTCATCAAGAAAGTTTCAATATCTTTAGACCAGTGGAATCCCCAAGCGTTTGGTACATACGCAATTAGGATGAAAATAGATGAGAAAAGGATAACAGGCATCCCTGCAATAAAGCCATCCCGAATCGCTCGCAAATACTTGTTTCGAGAAATCTTTTCAAAGAATGGTTTCCCTTTTTCAATCAGTTCAATCAGTTTATTCATTATTTCGCTCCTCTTTTATATAGTTCAATCAGATGGTGAATCACGTCTTTTAATAGGATCGTTGTCATGAGATGGTCTTGACCATGCATCATGGTAATGCTATAGGGGATTTCTTCTCCTGCTGCTTCATGCGCTAGCATGGTCGTTTGAGATTTGTGAGCCTCAGCGATACAAGACCCTGCTTCTTCTACTAAGGATTCTGCTTTAGCAAAATCACCATTTTCAGCAGCTTTTAAGGCTTCCACTAATTTTGATCGAGCGTCACCGGCATAAGCGACAATTTCAAAGCCAAGTAATTGGACTTCTTCTTTATTCATGTTGGTTCCTCCTTATGATACCTTTTGAAAATTTTTATAATAGACGTTGAATATGAAGGGCTAAATAGACTTTTTCATTAGGAGATATCTTGGCTCCTGTCTGTTCAGCGATGGTTTGGTAGATTTGATGACTAATCTCATAAGCCTTTGGATAACTTAGCTGGATCAGTTGTTCCATCTCGCTCAAACCTTCTGAATCTTCTCTTCCCTTATCTAGCGAATCTAGGAAATAATTGAGATGGATCATAAAGCGATCATAGAAATGACTGTTTTCTTCTTTCCGTTTCAAGCCATTTTGAGCTAGTTTTTCTTCTACAGCTTTCAAAATAACTTGTCTGTCCTGGACATCTGGATCTTGCTCATGAATCATTTCCCCTTGTGCATTAATGAAATGATAAGCGATGCGATTCACTTCATCGTCAGGAAATTGATCCAAGAGCCGCTTTCGAAAGATCTCAATCGCTTCTTTTGCGATTTTATAAGGAATCGGGTGCATAGCAGACACATCAGGAAGGTCACTGTATTTATATCTTCCCTGTTGAACTGCCTGGTAAGAACAAAAGATGTGATCTGTTAATGTCACATAGATATATTCTTGAACAGGATAGTCATATTTCTTAGACAAGGTATCAATCACTTCATAAGTGGTTGTAATGAAATCAAGAGGAACATCCTTTAGAAGGGCCATAAAGTTTTCTCTTGACTCATCCGTATTTAAACGAAATACTTTTTCGACCTTATCATCAGCTACTAGATCATTTTTCTTTTTCCCAAATGCAATCCCACTCCCAATAACAATCAACTCTTGTTGTAGTTCATTTTGAACCAAAGCAACATTATTGTTCATTGGATGGATAATACGATACATGAGGCTCTCCTTTGTAAAATTTGTTAAAAGCAAATAAAAATGACCACGAAGCAACCGAAAAAACTAGCCTACACTAATTGTTCAGTCTACTTGTGGTCACGCCTAATCTAACTTAGTAACGCTCACTGCTATTCAACTTATAAACTTATTCTATCATAAACCTTTTGTTTTGTAAACCCTTACAGCGAAAATTTTTAAACATTTTTTTATAAAAAATAAACAAGACCTTAAAATAATGAAGAGGCTGGGACAAAAGTCCTAGCCTCTCAATCATCTTTGGATTGTCGAGCAAGATGCAGTGGTTGAGTGGGCTCTACTACGCTGATTTCATCAGCTTTTACAGCCCTACTCAACTGTGCGGAGGTGGGACGACGAAATCGAATTCTAACGAATGACCGATTTCTGTCCCACTCTCTAACTGTTGCTTTAGGAGGCAATCATCATTTGAATCTTATACGCGTTCTGTCCAAGGTGTTGCTACTTTAGCTAAGACTGCGTTCAATTCTTCAATATTTTGACGCCCTTCTGTACGAAGCCATTCCCGAGCAGCTGCTTCTCCATCTTTGATGTAAGCTTCTACTGAACCTGCCCATGTCGCACGTCCACAAAGAACACCGTTGAAGTTTGCACCAGATGCATGAGCAAATTCCAAGGTTTCTTGGAAGAGCTTAGCTGATACACCTGCACTGAGGTAGATGTATGGAAGGTTGGTTGCTTCTTCTTGTTCTTTGAAGAAAGCAGCTGCTTCTTCACGACTATAGACAACTTCTCCTTCTCCAAATCCTTCCACGAAGTTCACATTAACTGGAACTTCCACTTTCAAGACATCGATATTGAAACGAGGATCTGAAAAGACTTTCATAGCCTCAATCACCTTACGAGGTTTCACTTTCGCATATTCAGCAGAGGTTGCATCTGCAATTCCTTCATCATAAGCCAAGATTTCAAGGAAGAATGGAATATCTTCTGCCACACATTCTGAACCAATACGTTCGATGTAAGCTTGTTTTTCTTGGTTGAGTTCATCTGCACTGTCTACATCATAGTAGAGCAAGAATTTCACAGCATCTGCGCCTTGTTCTTTGATGCGTTTTGCTGACCAAAGGTTCAAGCAGTCGGGCAAGCGTTTGGTGCTAGATGTATCGTAACCTGTTTTTTCGTATGCAAGCAAGAGCCCAGCATCTTTATCCAAGGCTTTCGTAGCAGGCAAACCATATTCTGGGTCCAACAACATAGATGAAGCATATTTTGTCAATTCATCTGCCACAAGAACTTTCAATTCTTCCATTTGTGCTACAGTTGGCTCAGTGTCTTGGTATTTGGCCATCAAGCGTTTCAAAGCCCCACGTTGGTCGAAGGCCAAAGCTGAAATAACACCGTCTTTTGTACTAAGACGTTCCAAATAGTTGCGTTTTTGTTCTGTTAATACCATTTTATACCTCTTTTACGATTAATTGTTGATACAAGGCATCATAGTGCCCCATGTTGACATGTCCTGTTTGTGCTTCTTGCGCATTTAACATTCCAAGAACATTTGCTTTCTTGAGCAAGTCTGCGTCACTCTCATGATGATAGAGACCAGATGCAATCCCTGCAACAGTCGAATCACCAGATCCAACTGGATTGACGACATCAATCTTAGGAATATCTACCTTATAGAAGACATCCCCATGTTTAGCGAAAGCGCCATTTGCACCAAGGGAGACAATCACCCATTCGATGCCATCAAAGAGAGAATCCTGAAGAACTTCTTTTAAGTCTTCCACATTCTTACTCACTTCTTTTCCTAACAACTGTGATAATTCTTCATTGTTTGGTTTAATGACCGTAGGCTTGACAGCTGCTTGAATGGCAGCTTCTAAAGAAGCTCCCGAGCAATCAAGTACGACTGGTTTCCCAGCTTCCCTTGCAATCTTGACAAGGCTAGCATAGTAGTCCACTGGTAAACCAGCAGGAAGACTTCCAGAGATGGCAACAACCTCTACTTGTTCAACCAAGTGACGATAATGGTCGAGAAAGTCTTGGCCTTCTTTCTCAGAAATGGTTGGACCTTTTTCTAAGATTTCTGTTTGCTTGCCTTCGTGAAGGATGGCGATACAATTACGTGTATCTCCAGCAATTTCAAAGAAACGTTCCTCTATCCCTTCTCCTAAATGATCGAGAATGAATTGCCCCGTCCGACCACCAAGTAGGCCAGTCGCTGCCACTGGATCCTTTATCTCAGAAAGTACACGGGTAACATTGAGACCTTTTCCACCAGCTGTCTTACTCACCTCAGCTACACGATTGACTGTATCCAACTGGAGTACATCCAAAGGATAAGAAATATCAATCGAAGGGTTCATCGTGACCGTTAATATCATACGTCACCTCTTAGTCGTGGTATTCACCACGGTCCCATTTTTCAAGGAATTCTGTAAAGAAATCAGCATCCGCTTGATGAGCATTATGGGTTTCCACATGTTGGATCTTAGCGATCAATTTTTTATTTTCTTCAGTTGGTTTGTATTCAGCGTGGATGAATGCTTCAATGATATCGCACATGAGCAATTCACCCGTAATTTTACCACCAAATCCGATGACATTTGCGTTCAATTCTTCTTTTGCATAAAGAGCAGTTGTCATATCGCGTACCAAGGCAGAACGGATACCAGGTACTTTGTTAACAGCATTGTTAATCCCAACACCAGTACCACAGATACAAACACCAAGATCTGCTTGGCCACTTGCTACGGCTTCACCGACTTTCTTACCAAAGATTGGATAGTGGGTACGTGTATGGTCATAAGTCCCAAAGTCGAGCACTTCGTATCCTTTTGATTTCAAAAAATCAGAAACAGCCATTTTTTCATTTGTCACAATGTGATCACAACCAATTGCAATTCTCATTTGAATTCTCCTCTCATTAGCACATCTTATTCAACATATCGACACGGATTTGGTGACGGCCACCGTCGTATTTACCATTGACGAAGCCTTTGGCAATGTTTTTCGCCAATTCATCCCCAACAATTTCAGCTCCCATGGTAATCATTCGAGAATTGTTGTGTCCACGTGTCATATAAGCAGAACGTTCATCTGAAACTTCTGCTGCCACCATTCCTTTGATTTTAGTCGCAACCATAAATGGACCAGCTCCATAAGCATCAATCACGATTCCAAGATTTTGATCGTTTTTGTTCACTTCGCTCGCAACTGCAAGTGTCACATCTACAAAATCTTGACCTTCAGCGGTTACATCTACAACATCGAAGTTTTCTTTTACAAGAAACTCTTTCACGAGATCTTTTAATCTTAATCCTGCAGCATCTGCACCAATTACAATAGACATGTCCTGTCCTCCTTTTGTTTGTTTCAGCAAATATCCCTGTTGTTAATTTTTCACAAAGAAACATTTTCTTACTTTTGATAATATATTACACCTATTTCGAACGAAAGTCAACATTAAATTGTTTATTTTCGAACATTTTTTTAAAAATATAAACACCATATCTAGAAAAGATATGGTGTCAGTTTTCAAACTACATGAAACGATTATTTTGCATTTGCAGCATATTCTTCGTTACGTTTGATCATTTGTTTTCTGTACCAAGCGAAGATTCCGATATAGAATGCCAAGAAGACAACTACACCAAGGATAGCTTTGATATCACCAGTTGTTGCGTTACCGATTGTCCAACCGAGCAATTTTTCAACTGGTCCTTCAAGAGTTGAGTGAGTGATCAATTGAGTAGAAGCTACCCCTTTAGGGAAGGCATCAACACTCTTAGCCAATTGAGTTGCAAATGGTGCAATCAATGTTCCTGAAAGAAGGAAGAGTGGCAAGAGAAGGCTTCCGAAGATGATCATACGGATCAATTTACCACGTGTTACAACCAACAAGGCTGGAGTTACACCCATAGCGATGATACCTGCAAGTGGCAAGATACCATTTCCGACTTTAGAAAGAAGCACTGCTTCGATCAACATGATTGGTGCAAGTACGTTGGCACAAGCCCAGATTTCAGCACGACCAGCGATAAATGGCCAGTCCAAACCGATGTTGAATTTACGTCCTTGAAGACGTTTAGTAGCAACGTTTGTAATACCTTGTGACAATGGTTCTACTGCTGCGATGAACCAAGAACCGATCAATGAGAACAATTCCAAGCAGACACCGGCAGTCAAACCAAGACTCAACCAACCTTTAATAACCAATTCCCATTTGTCAGCATCTTGTACACCAGCAACTGGATGTGGAGTACCCATGATACCGATGACGATACCAAGAAGGAAACCGATAAAGAATTTAGATCCCCAGAAACCGATCTTCTTGTTCAATTTAGCAGCGTCGAAGTCGTATTTATCAAGACCTGGGAAGAATTTGTCAAAGATTTTATCCAAGACCATGATGATTGGGTTCATCATGTAATTCATGTGAGTAGATGTCATAGGTGATGAACTTGGTGCATTCAACAAATCATCAAATGTTGGTTTCATCAAGTCTGAGTTGATGATTTTCATAACCCCTACAAGGACAACGGCAAGAGTTGCAACGAAAAGTGAAACTCCTTGGCTGACACCGTTATTGTCAGCATACCATTTGATCAAAAGACCAGTGATAGACAAGTGCCAGATATCGAAGATATCGACGTCAAGCGTATCAGTTTTCTTAATAGCCAACATGACAACGTTGACGATCAACATAATCAACAAGAAGTAAAGTGTCCAGGCAGACCCCCAAGTAATGGTCGCAAGAGGCGCCCAACCAACGTCTGTGATATTCAATTGAATACCAGTATTCTCAACGAATTTTGCAAGAGACGCTGAGAAGGCGCCATTCAACATACCGATGATAGCACCGATACCAGTAAGGGCGATGGCAAGTTTAATACCACCTTCAAGGGCTTTAGAGAATTTCACTCCAAATAAGAGAGCCAATAAAGTCAAGACGATCAACATGATGATCGGAGCACCCATGTCTAGGATGGGTTTGAAAAATTTATTGGCAAAATCAATAATGCCATTCATAATAAATCCTCCCGATTTATGAATTTTTTTGTAATTTACAGCATAAAGTGTTCCCAATTTTATAATTGGATAACGCTTACAATCATGTTTAAAAAAAAATTAACTTAATCCATGTTCTTTAATGGCAGCTTCGATGTTATCAAAGACTGGCGCACTCATCGCTGGAATACGGAACAAGATTGGTCCTGCTTCTACCACTGGAATACCAGGATCGAATCCCAAATCAGTAGCAGCAATTGGAGTAAAGATGTCATAACCAGAAATCAAATCTTCATTGACGTCTTTGACCATGACAGCGTCACAACGCACATCATAACCACGGTTTGACAACTCTTCTTCCAAAGCATTCTTAATTTGGTGGCTAGAGTTAACACCTGCACCACAGGC
Source organism: Streptococcus parasanguinis (assembly GCF_023109675.1). Lineage (GTDB taxonomy): Bacteria > Bacillota > Bacilli > Lactobacillales > Streptococcaceae > Streptococcus > Streptococcus parasanguinis_I. The sequence goes on from NZ_JALDUR010000004.1 coordinate 76,044, forward strand.
AGCTAAAATTTTAATCATTTGGATGTCCTCCATTATAAATATTTACGAATGTTTTAGGAAATAGTATCCGTAATGTATTGATAAAGCTTATCTTCACTATCTAATTTTGATAGAGCTTCGAGATTTCCATTGGATGTAAAGAAATCCATCAGTTGGGCCAAAATATTGGTTTGGCTTGAGCTCGTATTATTGATAATGAAGAATAAAAGTGAAACTTGAACTTCCTTATCTGGAGCAATCATATTATGGAAAGTTACGGGTTGATCCAAACGAACCACAACCACATTCTCAGTGAGATTATGGACAATGTCTGTGTGCGGGATCGCCACATTTGGTAAGTCCTTACCAAGAAATTCCATGTCTAATCCAGTCGGGAAAGACTTTTCACGCTCAATCAAAGCGGAACGATAGGTTGGTGTCACAATCTGTCGCTCTTCCAATAAGCTTGCTACCTGCTCAAAGAGATCTGTTTGATCCTTGGCATGTAGGCAAAATACAAGATCTTTGTTAAAGAGTTGATTTAATCCCATTGTTGCCACCTCCTTATCTAACTATTTATTTTATAGCTTCAGTATATCACTATATTGATTGAGTGTCAATCATTTTTTGTCTAAATTTGTTTAATTTTGTTTGTATATCACTCTAAAGCGCTTTCTATCGGTCATTTTCCAACATCATTAAATCAGTAAAAAGTGGTCTCTTTTTTGAGACCACTTTGTTCTATATGATTTTCGTATACAAGGCATATTTGTCTTTGATCTTCTTTGGAATACTATCATCAGTAATAATGGCATTCAGGTCTTCCACTCGATAGAAACTATAGAAAGAATAGCTATCAAACTTACTGTTATCGGCAACCACATATTTCTCAATTGCATTGTTTAGAATAATAGCATTACCATTTCCTTCTTCTTCATTGGCTGTGGAAACATGATGCCCATCGATGCCATTGACCCCGATGAAAGCTTTAGAAACCTTGATTTCTTTCAAGAGTTTATTGGCAAATTGACCGACAAAAGTTTGTGTCTTCACCCGGTAGCGACCACCAACTAAGATCAGGTCATAATTTGGAAAATCCTTTAGCTTTTCAAAAATGGGGAGGGAATTGGTGACAATACTGATTTCCTTTCCTTCTAAATAGTCGCCGATAAAATCTGTTGTCGTACCAGACCCAATAAAGACGGTATCCCCATTTTCGATCAACTCTGCACATTTTTTTGCTATGGTTCGTTTCTCATCAATATTGATGAGATTTTTCTCACTGTGAGAAGCCTCTAACAAGCTATCTTTGACCTTTTTGTGGGCTCCACCATGTACACGAACTAAAAGACCTTGTTTTTCAAGATCGATCAGATCGCGACGAATGGTCATGTCTGTCACCCCAAAGAGTTCCTTGAGTTCTTTGACTGATACCACACTTTTTCGATCCAGTTCCTGAAGAATTTCAACATGTCTGCTATCTTTCATGGTACTACTTCCATTCCTACTATATTTGTCTCTATTATACTATATTTTTCAAAAAACACAAATTCAAACATTATATTAACAAGGGTAAACATGATATTTTTAAATAAATAAAAGAAAAAAGCCTTCTGATAAATCAGAAAGCTTTAATTTTGCTATTTCTAGCTTCCTCACCTTTGGATCAAGGCTCGGGACAAAAAGGTTTAGAAAACCTTTTTATTTTGCGATTGGGTAAACAGAAACTTGTTTTTTATCGCGACCTTTACGTTCGAAGCGTACTACGCCTTCAACTTTTGCGAACAAAGTATCGTCTCCACCACGTCCAACGTTCACACCTGGGTAGATGTGTGTTCCGCGTTGACGGTAAAGGATAGATCCACCTGTTACAGTTTGTCCATCAGCTGCTTTAGCTCCAAGACGTTTTGCTTGTGAATCACGTCCGTTTGATGTAGAACCTCCACCTTTTTTGTGGGCGAAAAGTTGCAAGTTAGCAAGATTCAATTTCAACATAATTGTTTTCCTCCATGTTAGTTTTCTGTGATAACTCTTGTTTGGACGAACTCTGAAGAGTTCTCCGATAAGTTTGCCATCCCTAAGAAAAATGATTCAAAGAATAGTTGGGTCATTTCTCTTTGATGTGGTGGAATATCTGTCGGGATTGTGACCCGAAGGAAGCCACCTTCTTCTTCGTTTAATTCTAGATCCGGTTCGTAGCCTGCAAATTTCTCAACAGAGTTGACAAAGTTAATGGCTAGAGTCGAAACCGATGCACACACGACATCAAAGCCATATTCACCGCTTCCAGCGTGCCCAGTGATTTCTGCACTCCTCAGCTCGCCATCTTCGGCTCGTTCAAAGACTGCTTGTATCATGTGTTCTCCTAAAAATTAAGCGTTGATAGCGTTGATGACAACTTTAGTGTAAGGTTGACGGTGACCTTGTTTACGGTGGCTACCTTTTTTAGGTTTGTACTTGTAAGTAACAACTTTCTTTTGTTTTCCTTGTTTTTCAACAGTTCCAACAACAGTAGCTCCTGAAACAAGTGGAGTTCCGACAACAGTGTTTTCACCACCAACAAGAACAACTTCGTTAAATGTAACTTCTTGACCAGCTTCAACGTTCAATTTTTCAACGTAGACTGCTTGACCAACTTCAACTTTAACTTGTTTTCCGCCAGTTTTAATGATTGCGTATGTGCTCATTATGCACCTCCTATGTATTTTTGGGTTTCCCCGTATTTTTGTGAAGACTCGCCTAGCATCGTGGGACGAACCACTTACTCTCATGGAAATGAGCGACGATGTTCGAGCGGTTGCACAGGCATGTGCATAGTCAACTCTCTAAGTATATCACTTCTATCAGACAAAGACAAGTATTTTTGCGCTTTGAAAGCGAATTTTCTTTGAAAAATCTATTTTTTGTATCTTGTAGTTTAAGATCGCATTCAAAACCTGCCTTCATCTACTTATCCTTAAATTTAAAGTCATTGAAGCTCATTTTGGCTTTAGACGAATCGTTCATCCCCTTCATTTTTTCTTCTTGTTCCTTAGTAATTTTTATCGGAATCGCTGCAGCAGTATTGGGTTTTAACACACCCGATTCGCTCACTTCATAGTCAACTGTGACATCTTTAAAAAGTGGCTCTCCATCATATTCCAAATTCAGGACAAAGGATCCATCACGATCGATGGTTGTGGTGGTACGATTCACAATAAAGAATAAGGCGAAGCGATTTTCCTCATTTCCAAAGGTATATCCTGGAAAAAAGACAAATAATTTTCCAGCTTCTCCAAGCGTTGGATGTTCCTTGATAAATTTCTCAGACGCTTCCAAGACTTCGTTGTCCTGGTCTTTATACTGCTCGGCCCTGACAAATGTGAGGGGTTCTTTTTTTCTATTGCTTGATTGGCTAGTCTTCTCTTCTTTTTTCGGGCCAGTAAACGATACTTTGACACAGCCTGTCAACAGAAGCAAACTTGTCATTAATACGATAATTTTTTTCATCTTGTCTCCTTTAAGTTGGTTAGAAAAAGAGGCTGGATACGCCCAGTCTCTCCTATAGCAAATCCTCAATCAGGTCATCAACCTCGTCTTTTTCTACTTTTGGTGTGATCTCTGTTACGATGATGCCTGCTACAGCTCGCTCAACTAAGGCTTCCACATCCAACCGTTGCTCATACTGCTCTGCATTTTTGAGTTTCGGATTCGTCTTTGGACGATCTGGTGCAAAGATGGTACAACAGTCTTCAAACGGTTGGATAGAGATTTCAAAGGTATCAATCTCTTGGGCAATATCGATGATTTCCAACTTGTCCATGGTTACCACTGGACGGATAACCGGTGTATTGGTTACCGCATTGATGGCCTGCATACTCTCTAAGGTTTGACTAGCCACTTGTCCTAAGCTTTCACCATTAATAATCACCAAACCACCGCGAACCTCGCGAATACGATCTGTGATGCGCATCATAAAGCGACGGGTCAGGGTCATGAGGTAAGCTTCCGGCGCTTTTGCCTTGATTTCCTCTTGGATCTCTGTGAAGGGCACCTCGATAAATTGGATATTGCCCCCAAACTTGGTCAACTTCCGTGTTAAATCATGGGCTTTTTTAAGAGCACCTGGGCTGGTATATGGGGGACTCGCAAAGTGAACCGCCTCAATGTCCACACCGCGCTTCAAGGCTAGGTAGCCAGCTACTGGAGAGTCGATCCCACCAGAAAGCATGAGCATCCCTTTCCCAGAAGTCCCAACTGGAAGACCTCCTGCTCCCTTGATGGTTTCATAAGAGATGTAGGCTGCTTCTTCTCGGATTTCGACTTGCAGATTGATATCTGGTTTTTTCATTTGGGCCTGAATGGTTGGAATGGCTTCAAAGACAGCACCACCTAGGGTTTGATTGAGTTCGCGACTATCGAGTTCAAAAGTGTGATCGCTACGCTTACTTGAGATTTTAAAGGTCAAGCCGTCCTTGTATATCTCCTTCATAATCTCTTGCACCGCTGCTTTTAAGGCTGGTACTGATTTTTCGATCTTGTAAACAGGTGAAAAATTTTGGATTCCAAAAACTTGCTTGAGGGATTCTGCCACCGGCTCATAATCCGTCCCATGTAGATAAGCATGAGCCCGATCGCGGTCCGCTGTCACTTTGACAGCCGGATAAATAGATAAAACATCTTGGATATTATTGCGAAGTTTATTGATGAAACGCATGCGGTTTTTCCCTTTAGTAGAAAGCTCTCCATAGCGAATCATAATTTCTGAATAGGTTAAGGTCATATTGATTTCCTTCTAAAATTAGCGTACTTTTCGTGTTTGTTCGTAAATCAGTTTGAACTTGGTCAAGAATTGCTCGACTTGGCTCATGTCATTTTCCAGATCGAGACTCAAGCGAACTGCTGTCTGTGCAACACTCTTGTCCACTCCCATGGCAATCAAGGTACCAGCTGGTTTTCCAGCCTTGGACGAGCAGGCACTGGTGGTCGAGATGTAAATATCAAACTCTTCAAAGGCATGGACCACTACTTCACCACGAACTCCCTTGATCCCAAAAGTCAAGATGTGAGGGGCAAAGTGATCCTCACCAGAAAAGATAGTGACATCTGGATAGTTGGCCAATTCTTTGCGGATCACTTCTTTCATCTGCTGGGTCTTGCTAGCAAAAGCTACTTGGTTTTCCATAGCTAAGCGTAGGGCTTTTGCTGTTGCTGCGATCCCTGCCACGTTCTCAGTTGTCGAGCGCATTTCTTTTTCTTGACCTCCACCCGTTAAGAGGGGTGTGATCTTTTTGCCTTCTTTGATGTAGACAAAGCCAACTCCACGAAGGCCATGGAATTTGTGACTAGAGAAGGTCGCAAAGTCCACGCGCTCTGGTAGATAGACTTTTGTTTCTACCTTAGCTAAAGCTTGAACAGCATCGACATGGAAACTAATCGTTGGGCGATCCTCAAGGAGAGCCGCAATTTCATGGATGGGCTGGATGGAGCCAATCTCATTGTTAACGGCCATAATAGAGACCAAGGTCGTATCCGGACGGAGAAGACTAGCCAAGGCATCCACTTTGACAAAGCCACGCGCATCCACTGGAACATAATCCACTTCGAATCCCTGCGTCTTTAACCAAGCAGCGGACTCCTTGATAGCGGGATGCTCGATGTCAGAGACAATGATATGCTTGCCATAAGGAGCTTTCTCAAAAGCGACACCCTTAAGGATCCAGTTGTCCCCTTCGGTCCCACCAGACGTGAAGTAAATTTCATCAGCTTTCTTGCCAATTAGCTCCGCAATTTGTTTCCGAGAAGCTTCCAAAATACGAGTAGCTTGACTACCTAGATTGTGCAAACTAGATGGGTTGCCCCAGATCCGAGTCGCTACTTCTGTATAAGTCGCAAGGGATTCTGGATAGGGTTTAGTCGTTGCTGAATTGTCAAAATAAATCATGTCCTACGCATCCATCACTTTCTTTTTACGTAACTTCTATTTTATCATTTCTAACCGCTTGGGACAAGGATTTGATAAAGAGAGATGAGGTAAAATCACTTCATAAAATTCAGTTCTTTTTAGACATTTTTCAGAAAATGACTTATAATAGGAAAGTGTTAAAAAACAATTTTTGATAGAAAGAGAATGAACATGTCACAATATTCAAGAAGCAACAAAAACCAAAAACCAGAGGAAAAGGCAGATACAAGACCCTCACGTGGTGAAAAAGTCAAACAAGGCCTGTCACTATTTCAAACAGTTGTCGCCACGATTGCCAGTCTTTTAGGGATTATCGTCACTTCTTTTACGATTATAAGCCTGCTTAATAAAGACAATCAAAAAACAGAAGATAAGCCATCTAGTAGCACCAGCGTCGTCGTGGTTCACGATAAAAGTTCTGACTCCACCGCGACAGATACCAACACAAATACCAACACGCAAACCGATTCAAGCAATACAGAGACAAGTTCTCAGAAAGAAACCAATAACTCATCTGCTACAGAAACTAGTTCATCTGCAGCGCAAGATCAAGGTTCCACCGCAACAGACAGTGGCGCAGATACAGCATCATCTGGATCCAACTAAAAAATCAGTAAGGACAACCTTACTGATTTTTTTTGGCTTTTGATTCCATTTTTTTCTGATGTTTATAGAAAGCATCGATCTCGTTGTCATACTCCCATTTGAGCTTTGAGCGCTCTTCCTGGATTTGATCCAATTGTTCAAAGACGTCCCGTCGAAATCGTTCACTATTTTCATCCATTTGGAAAAAATAAGTATGAACTTCTGCAGGTAACTCACCTTCTGCCATGCGATAGACTTCTTCTTTCAACTGGTCCGTTTGCTGTAGAAAATAAGAGAGATCTTCTTCAAGAGATTCCTCTTTTTTCTTTAACTGTTTCATTTTGCTATCAAATTCAAGTTCTAATTTATAAAGATCTTCCTTCATCTTCTGTCAATTCTCAATTTCTAAGCGGACTAGTCAGTTCTGGTTTACTCACTTTAGATAAATAGTCTTTTGCTGCAGTTGCGGCTTGCCCCTCAAGACCATCCGTGATATTTTGACTGTAAGTTTCTTTAGCATAGTTTTCTAATTCATCTGCTTTTATATGCAGTCTTGATTGGAGAGATATATTCTTTAGCTTTATAGTGTTCACTGCTACTACAACAGCCGCTTTTATTGCCAATCTCTGTTGTGCTTTCAGTCCTTCTTTAAAATTTTCACTAAAAAACGGTATACTAATCGGCATCATTCCCACCTTCCTTCTTTTATGATAGGGATCCAAAAATATCAGCAGCGCCTTGTTCATCAACCTCTACAAGTTTCTGCGCACATTGAATCATACTCTTTGAGAAGCCACTTATTTTTTCTTTGTAGTTCTTTAAATTACTTTTATCGGTCTCCGCAATTCCGCTATCCCACAAATGTTCAAAAGTCAAGTCAGTCATTAAACTTTCTCTTTCACTTGCCGATAATGCCCATCCTAATGCATAAACAGTATTTCTAGATGATTCAACCGAAGCTTTTACATTTTTTTCCGCAGTCGTGATCATTTTCTCTGTTTCTGACACCTTCTGCTCAATATCTGCATCTGCCAATTGAACTGCTGCATATAACAATTCTGTTCGAAGTAAGATTCGCTCCGCATAGCTCCCAACACTTTTGATTTTGTTGTGCAAATTATTAGGATTCTTGAGGTCTAAATTTTTTCTATCCCATTCCAAAGAAGCTTTCTGAGCATCTTTTATAATTTTATCATATTCTTGTAAATATTCTGAAAGTCCTGAAGCAATTGAAGGTATATTAGAAATTATTTTCGTGGCATCAGTGATACCAATACCAAATCCGTCACGGAATATTAGATAAATTTCTGTCTTATGATTCAAAGGATCTTTTAATGCTTCATGTAACAATGAAGTAAGTTTTTGAAATACTTCTGGTTTCATTGTCACAATGCGTTCAATTGCTTCCTCAGGAATATAATTCTTCAGGTTATCTATAGTTCTTCTATTCAGCTTAGCAAGTCTCTGACCTGCAACTAACAACTCTGGATGATAGGATTCCGATGCAGTTAGGATATTCCCATAACTATCTATTTGATAGGCACCAAAATCATGGGATGAATACTTGTCCATCATACTAGTATACTTAATCGGGACAACTACATTAACTTGACCAAGTTGTTGATCCCATGGTTTATCACGATTGAGCATACTAACTGGATCAAAAGGATTGACATAATAAACAATTTTTTTATCCAATAATTTCAGTTTTTCATCACTATACCCAGCTTTTTTTAAACTAGCTGTTGTATCTGGGCCATCAAAAAGAACTGCTTTTCCAACGTGATTCAATTCTGATTCAGATAATCCTGCCAAACCTTGTACGGATACCATTGTTCCAAGCGAATGAGCCGTTACATCCATTTTAGCATCCGGTGCAGCTTTTTCCTCTAATTCAGCGATCTTTTCTTTCATCCCTTTTGTAGCATACTGTGCTTGAGGGACGATCGCATCCGTAAGAGCAAAAGCTGCATCATTATTGATCCAATCTTGATAGTTAAATTCCTTAAAATTACCTTTTTTGATTTGTGGTAAATTAATTCCAAAACCATCACTTCCACGAATCGAAAAATAAGTCTGGTGCGTATTCGCGTTGATCGTATCAGTATCTGTGACATAATAAGCGTGGTATCCAGTTTCTTCATCCTCTAACAACTTTTTATTATCCGGTTGAAGATAAACATTGCCACCATTCGGTAGATCCGTACCGCCACCTTTAGTTATCTGTCCATCCTTATCTTTTGCATCTATGGAGAAATTAAATTCAATGGATTTCCCTGAATCAAATTTTTTTCGACTTTCCGGATCCAATTGTTCATATGGAAACTTATTTGGTCTATCTCTGTAAGCTGATTCTGCTAATGAAGCATATAGATTATCAAAACTTTTTAAATTCCAATTAGTCAAATAATTTCCCCCCTACTCTAATGTAGGATCCTACATACATCTCATCTAAATTTAATGTATTATCCTCATTAATTGGGATATCTACTCCCCAACCCGATTCTTCAATATTATTTATACGTCCAAAAACATTCATATAATATTCAGGAGTTGTCAGTCCACCATCACTCCATTGTGTCTGATCCCAATCAATCTGAACGGATTCAACTTTTGAATTTTGTGCTTTGACTAAATCAACAATCTCCTGTTCGTGTTCTTTTAGATAGTCCAGTTGTTTTTTCTTTATAGTTTCTTCATCTTCCTTTAGGTCTTTCGTAGATGAAGCAGCAATCGTTTTTCCTTGTTTTGTATCATCTTTATGTTTCACGGTACATCCTCCTATACTTAGCAACACTGCAATTGAAGCAACTATTATCATGATTTTTCGACTTTTCATGAGTCCTCCTATCATTCTGTACAGATTATTCTCTAAAATTTCCACCTGTCATTTCTCTTAACAAACTCATTGTAATAGTCATTTGTTCAACTCATACTATTTATCTGCTATTTTCTATTCTAAGATTGAAAACTAGATGAATATTATTTTAATTATTATAGCATTTATAGTTTGAAAATCAAGTTATCTCACTACATAGAGCTTTTTAAAACATGAGTTAATTAATTCTTTACTTTTGATTATCAAAGTTTTAAATTAAAGAGTTATGACGTTGGTTACGATCTAGACTAATGGTCTATTACTTACACATAGCACGTTTTTTCCTATCATTTTAAGTTCAAATTACTCAAATAATCTTCCCCCTATGTTAATGTCGGATCCTATATACATCTCATCTAGATTCAATGTATTGTCATCATTAATTGGGATATCTACTCCCCAACCCGATTCTTCAATATTATTTATACGTCCATAAACACTCATATAATATTCAGGAGTTGTCAGTCCACCATCACCCCATTGTGTCTGATCCCAATCAATCTGAACGGATTCAACTTTTGAATTTTGTGCTTTGACTAAATCAATAACCTTCTGTTCGTGTTCTTTTAGGTAGTCCAGTTGTTCTTTTTTTATGTCTTCATCTGGTTTTTGTACGACTTTCTTTGAAGATGAGGTCGTTATCTTCTGTTCAGGGCTTTTGGTCAGGGTCATGATTTTTCCTCCAAGAAAAACCAGTCCTAGTATCGGTAACAAAATGATCAAAAATAGTTCCACACGTCTCTTCATTTAATCTTCTCCAATCCTTCCTTTCATGACTGAACGAATCAGTCACTTTCTTTACTATTATAGCATCTTTCATTTGAATCTCAATCTAACTCACTAGTTAGAGACTTTATGCAGCAATCATAAAAGAACCTGCGGTGTTCTGCTAGAATATAGATAATCCTTTTTTACAAATAACACCTAAGTGATGCTAAAAATTCAAATGTTGCATTTTTGTAGAGCATCTAAATATATAATGAAACTTTCCGCTGTGAGAAAAGTGCTAGAAACACCATTGTTTCTAGCACTCGGGAGTTTTGGAACCTTAGATCCAAAACTAAGTCATGGAACTTCTTCGAAGTTCGCTGACGTCCGTACTCACTTAAGGAAAGTTTCTAAGAGGAGTTTATCTGCAATCAAAAAGGAACCTGGAGGTTCCTTTTTGTTATTTTCGATACATCTTGACCTGAAGGTAAAGATCGTTATAGACTCCAAGCAACTTCTTGCCTAATTGTTGATAGACTTCCAAATGGTCCAGTGTTTCATCGCTTGGATAGAAGGATTGGTCATCTTGGATTTCTTTTGGCAACATGGCTTTGGCTTTTTTATTTGGCGTAGAGTAGCCGACATAAAGAGCATTTTTCAAAGCATTTTTAGGACGAAGCATGAAGTTAATAAAGGCATATGCTGCTTCTTTATTTTTCACGGTTTTTGGAATGACAATGTTATCAAACCAAAGGTTGCTGGCTTCAGTTGGGACGACATAGCGAAGATCCTTATTGGCTTCGAGCATTTGGCTAGCCTCTCCTGAGAAGGTAACCCCAATAGCCGCATTGTTTTGGATCATATAGCCTTTCATCTCATCGGCCACCAAAGCTTTGATGTTTGGCGTCAAGGTGTAGAGTTTATCTACTGCCTCTTGCAATTTCTTTGGATCCTTTTCATTGAGGCTATAGCCCAAGGTATTGAGACCAATTCCCATGACCTCACGCGCACCATCGTACATCATGATGTCATTTCTGTACTCTTCACGCCAGAGATCTGACCAATGTTCAGGAGCATTTTTAACCATCTTGGTATTGTAGACGATTCCCAAGGTCCCCCAGAAATACGGTACTGAATATTGATTGCCTGGATCAAACGATTGGTTCAAGAGTTTTGGATCGATATTTTCCATCCCTTTGATCTTGGATTGGTCCAACTTTTCAACCAGATGCTCATCCATCATCTTAGCAATCATGTATTCACTAGGAATCGCAATATCGTAAGTGGTTCCACCTTGCTTGATCTTAGTGTACATGGCCTCGTTGGAATCAAAGGTATCATATTGCACCTGAATCCCTGTCTCTTTTGTAAATTCCTTGAGCAATTCCGGATCGATATAATCTCCCCAGTTGTAGATGACCAGCTTGTCACTATTCTTGGTATTCATGCTGGCTTCGATCTGGTGGCTAATTCCCCAGAGGACCAGAATGACAAGGACAATCCCAGTTAGGAATGAATAAAGTTTTTTCATGCTGCTTCCTCCTTTTCACGGGTAATAAAGTAATAACCGATGACCAAGAGCACACTAAAGAGAAAGACAAGGGCGGACAAGGCATTGATACTGAGGGAAATTCCTTGACGCGCACGGGAGTAGATCTCTACAGATAAGGTTGTAAAGCCATTTCCGGTTACAAAGAAGGTCACGGCAAAGTCGTCAAGCGAATAGGTAAAGGCCATAAAGTATCCAGCAATAATGGCTGGTGTCAGATACGGCAACATGATCTCTTTGAGCATTTGCACTTGGGTAGCTCCTAAGTCATAGGCAGCATTGACCATATCCCGGTTCATTTCCTTGAGACGTGGCAAAACCATCAAGACCACAATAGGAATCGAGAAAGCCACGTGGCTAGCCAGAACAGATAGGAAACCTAGCTGGTACTTCACCGTCGTAAAGAGAATCAAGAAGCTGGCCCCGATCATAACGTCTGGCGCTACCATGAGAATGTTGTTGATGGAAAGCAATGGTCCTTCTAACTTTTTCTTGGATTGGTAGATATAAATGGCTCCAAAGGTTCCAATCACTGTCGCAATCAAGGCTGATAAGAAGGCCAAGAGGAAGGTCTCTGATAAGATCAGCATCAGGCGACTATCTGCGAACAACTCGTTGAAATGATCAAGCGTGAAGCCCGTGAAGGCATTCATATCTCCCCCTTTATTGAAGGCATAAAAAATCAAATAGAAGATGGGAAGATAGAGGATCAGAAAGACGAAAGCTAGATAGAAATGAGATACTTTTTTCATCGTTCTCTCCTTTCTCTAGTTGCCCACATGGTAAGGAGCATAGCAAGGATCAGAACAACTCCGATGGTAGAACCCATTCCCCAGTTTTGTGTTGTCAGGAAGTGCTGTTCAATCGCAGTCCCTAAGGTAATGACTCGGTTTCCACCGATCATCCGTGTCAACATGAAGAGACTCAGACTAGGAATAAAGACAGACTGCACACCTGAGCGGACTCCATTCATGGACAAGGGGAAGACCACATGACGGAAGGTATCCCAACGATTGGCTCCCAAATCATAGCTGGCATTGATCAAGTTTGGATCTAAGTCATCTAAGACATTAAAGATCGGCAAAATCATAAAAGGCAACTCGATGTAGCTAGCTACAAAGATAAAGGAGAAATCGGTAAAGAGGATCTGCTGGGGAGCGACTCCGAGAAAGCTTAAAAAGCTATTGATGGAGCCGTTTTGCCCAAAGATTCCGATAAAGGCATAGGCCTTGAGCAAGAGATTGACCCAGGTTGGCAAGACGATCAACATTAACCACAACTGCCGGTGTTTGAGCAGCGTCAAAAAGTAAGCAGTCGGGTAGGAGATCAAGAGCGTCACCAGGGTGACGATTCCGGCATAAAGGACCGAATTAAAGCTCATCTTTAAATAGGTCAGATTTTGCGAAGTGAAGAACTCATTGTAGTTTTCAAGTGAAAACTGCCCTTCAACGTTAAAAAACGATTGAAAGATGATCATGACTACAGGAGCCAAGACAAAGAGAAAAATCCACAAGAAATAGGGGAGGATAAATAGATTAGAGGTTGTTTTCTTCATCTCTTTCCTCCTCAATGGCATTAATCAAACCAGCTTCTTGCTCTTCTACTTCAACGTACTCTTCGATCCGCGCATCGAATTCTTCTTCGGTTTCATTGAGACGCATAACGTGGATATCTTCTGGTTCAAAGTCTAGCCCGATGACTTCTCCCACGATGGCCTTACGAGTGGAGTGAATCATCCACTCATTTCCCAAATCATCATAGGCGATGATCTCGTAATGCACACCACGGAAGAGCTGGGTGTCCACCTTTACTTGGAGCTTGCCTTCTTCAGGAAGGGTGATTTGCAAGTCTTCAGGACGAATGACGACTTCAACTGGTTCGTTTGGACGCATTCCCCCATCGACGGCTTCAAAGCGTTTGCCATTGAACTCAACCAAGTAGTCCTCTATCATGCGACCATCTAAAATGTTAGATTCACCAATAAAAGTCGCTACAAAGTGGTTGATCGGTTCATCATAGATATCCACGGGAGTACCAGATTGGACGATCTCTCCTTCATTCATGACAAAGATCCAGTCACTCATGGCAAGGGCTTCTTCTTGATCATGGGTAACAAAGACAAAGGTAATCCCCAAACGTTGTTGCAATTCCCGCAACTCATACTGCATGTCTGTCCGAAGTTTCAAGTCAAGTGCAGACAAAGGCTCATCTAAAAGGACCACTCGTGGTTCATTGATAATAGCCCGTGCAATAGCTACCCGCTGACGTTGACCACCCGATAATTTTTGGATTGAACGTTTTTCAAATCCTGCTAACTGGACCATTTTCAAGACTTCTGAAACACGGCGTTCAATCTCAGCCTTGTCCAGCTTTTTCAAACGAAGGGGGAAAGCCACATTTTCAAAGACCGTCATATGCGGAAACAGGGCATAGGACTGAAAGACGGTGTGGACATCCCGCTTGTTGGTAGGGACATCATTGATCCGTTCCCCATCAAGGTAGACATCTCCAGAGCTAGCATCCAAAAGACCAGCAATAATATTAAGGATAGTTGATTTTCCTGATCCAGATGCACCGAGCAGGGTATAGAACTTCCCTTCTTCCAATTCAAAATTGATATCCTTTAGGACAACGGTTCCGCTATCTTCAAAGACCTTTGTTACATTTTTAAACTCAATAATTGGTTTTTTCAATTCACATAAATTCCTTCTTTACTACGATTACCAAACTGCTTTTCAAACGAAAACGCAGCGGCTGACAGGAAGACCTGTCAGACCACCAATACCTCTCGGGGACTTATTAGACTGCCCCACCTATTTACGGTATCGATAGGCACTCACCCCCTTTCCGACTGATGCTATCGATGTTTACACTATCAATTGTTCTTCAATACTAACGTTCTTAGGCTTGACCGATAATACGAACTTCTGGTTCTAAACGGACGCCTGAGTGAGCTTCTACTGCCTCAATAACATGGGCGATCAGGTCTTCGTAGTCCTTAGCTGTTCCATTGTCGACATTGACCATAAAGCCAGCATGCTTTTCAGAAACTTCCACACCACCAATTCGATAGCCTTTCAGACCTGCTTCGCTGATCAATTGACCTGCAAAATGACCGACAGGACGCTTAAAGACAGATCCACAAGAAGGGTATTCAAGGGGTTGTTTCAACTGACGAAGATGGGTCAACCGATCCATCTCCTGTTTGATTTGCTCGTGATTGCCTGGTGACAAAGCAAATTTGGCAGAGATGACGACAGCACCTGTCTCTTGAATCTTAGAATGACGGTAACCGAAAGCTAGTTCACTCGCTGACAGAGTTTCGATCTCCCCGTCTTTGGTCAAGACCTTACAGGATACTAGGACATGAGCGATTTCTCCCCCATAGGCTCCCGCATTCATAAAGACAGCACCACCGACACTGCCTGGAATGCCACTAGCAAACTCGAAGCCTTTCAAACTATGGTGCAATGCCACATGAGTGGTGTCGATGAGTTTAGCTCCTGCCTCTGCTTCGATCACATAACCATCCACACTGATATCTCGCAAGCGATCAAACATAATGACAAATCCCGGAATGCCCCCATCACGGACAATGATATTGGACGCATTGCCCAGGACCATCCATGGAATTTGCTCTTGGTTGGCAAATTGGACGATGCGTTTTAATTCGTATTGGTTGCGAGGGAAGGCTAAAAATTCAGCATTCCCACCGACCTTTGTATAGGTATAATGTTTTAATGGTTCTTGAAAACGGATATCAATCCCTTCAAGAATTTGATTCATTTTTTCATTCATCTTTCTGTCTGTTCTCTCTCTATAAAAATACAAACTATTATACCAAATTTTTGACTATTTTTCGACCCTAAAAAACAAAAGAAGACCTATAATATTCAGGCCTTCCTTTTACCATTTATTATGCAATTTTACGTGCGATAGCACGATTCTTTTGTCCATCCAGAGCTGATTTGACCGAAATCCAAGCACCACCAAGAGTAAAGACAGCTAGCAAGCCTAGATTCAAGTAAAATTTATCTGGGACGTCCCCTGAAAATGTCGCTTCATTGAGAAGCGTCCAGGACATATCAAATGGCAAATCCAGTTCACTCATAAGCGCCAAAGTATAATCTAATTGGTTGACCAAAAAGACGGTCAAGACCATCAAAATAGCTGAAACTACCACACCTTTTTTAGTCAATTTCTTACCAAGAATCTCATAACCTTTGATAGTACAATAACCGAGGGCAGCCCCTGCTAAAACAGATACATAGCCAAGACGCGCTACCAAGAGGGCAACTGCTCCACCGATGATTACACCGATCACAGCCCCTACAATCCCTAAAAGGAAGTTTTCTTCCCGCGCTTCATAAGCCTCAACTGTATCTTGCACTTCGGCTTGGTAGGCTCTAAAGGTTTCATCGTCGATTAAAAAGATCGCATCTCCAATTTGATACAGACCGATTGGCCCTTCCTCACCAGTTTCCGCATTCACTTGCACAAATTGGTGGTTGAGCAAGAAATCAACAATATCTTGGATAGCTGTCCATAAGGTTTCGACAGCCTTCCCTTTGGTCATTCCACCTTTGACTACGATCGAGGTCAAGTAACCATCAGAAGAGATGGCATTAATGGCTTTTGATTGTTCTTTCAATTCATTCCAAAGAATTTCACTTTCTTCGATCAAGTCTCCTTCGGAACCTTGTTTCACACTGAGTGAAATGGTAAATACATTCTTGGTTTGAGCGCCTTCAATGACTAACAAGAAGCCTTCACGCTCCCCGTACATCACACGAGCTTCGCCATCAAATTGCAGACCAAGATCGGTAGCAATACTATATAAATATTCTGGTTTCATGTTTCCCCCTAGATTTTCGGGAAAGCTTGAGCTTTTCCCCATACAATTCCCATTCTACCATAGAAGAAGCAAAAAGGACATATACATTCGTATACATCCTTCTTTCATTTGTGTTACATTGAGGTTTATTTCTCAACACGAACGCCAAATGTGTCGATTTTAAGTTGGAAAATCTGACCATCTAGCCCGAGTTCTTCGAGAGCTGCGACAAAGGCTGCTGTATGCTCTGGCGCTAAGAGGTTCATGATCGTTGGGCCTGCTCCTGACAGATAGGTAGCATAAGCCCCATGCGCATGTGCGACTTCTTTGACCTGAGGGAACTCTTTGACAAGAGATTGACGGTAGCGCTCGTGGAAATGATCTGACTCGATGGAGCGACCAGCCGTCAGCAAATCTCCCTTGAGGAGAGCTGCGATAGCGACATTGGCTACGCTACTGGCTGCAACAGCTTCCTTATAAGACCATTCTTTCGGTAGGACATTCCGACTATCACTGGTCTTCAATTGGTAGCTCGGTACAAAGGCCACAAGGTCACAGCTTGGGAAGTCAGCCGTGACATATTGGACATCTTCACCGATGTAGCTCGCAATGACCATATTCCCAAAGATAGCTGGAGCTACATTATCCGGATGACCTTCGATCTCGGTCGCGATGCGTAATTTCTCAGCGTCTGATAGCTGGAGGTTGGCTAATTGGTTGGCCAATTCAATCCCTGCGACAATGACCGAGCTAGAAGATCCAAGACCACGCGCCAAAGGCACTTCACTAGTCATCTTGATCCGATGGGGTTGCATATCAGTTGAGATAGAAAGAGCTGTTGAGAGCAAGAGGTTTTTCTCATCTGTCGGAATCCCTGCTCCAAGATCATGCTCAATAAACCAAGCATCTGCTGGTTCAAGGACTTCAATGGTCAAATAGCGAGTCACGGCAATCCCAACAGAATCAAATCCTGGCCCTACATTGGCACTGGTTGCTGGAACAATAATTTTCATGCTTATTCTCCCAAGACTTTAAAGGTATTCAAGAGTTCGAAATTCGCCTCTGAATCCAATTTTTCAACCAAGTTCTTGAATTGAGTTTGGTTAACTTGGTGAGTAATGATGACAACACTTGCATAGTGACCATCTGAGTCTTCTTGAAGGATTTGCTTGAAGGATGCTCCTTCTGCATTAAAGATTTCCGCAAGACGCAAGATTTGACCAGTCGCATCTGGTGCTTTGATTGAGAAGTAATAATTGTTCTTCACGTCTTCTGGCTTAGCCAATTGAAGAGGGCGACTGTATTCATTGAAGGCTTTACCGATCGTTCCTTCTTTTAGACGACGGACAATGCGGACGAGGTCGGCTACGACACTTGTCGCAGTTGGTTTTTGACCAGCACCTGGTCCGTAGTACATAGACTCACCAATACCGATGGATTCCACATAGACCGCATTCATGACATCATTCACTCCTGCGAGTGGATGTTGTTTTGGAAGGAAGGTTGGTGTCACTTCTGCTGCGATCCCTGACTCTGTTTCAACGATAGATCCGACCAGCTTAATGACATATCCAAGGCTTTGAGCAACCGATACATCTTGAGGAGTGATCTGGCTAATTCCTTTGTGACCTACTTGGTCAAATTGGATATTCATCCCAAAAGCGAACTGGCTCAAGATCACCATCTTGTAAGCAGCATCGATTCCTTCAACGTCGTTGGTTGGATCACTTTCAGCGTAACCAAGACGTTGCGCTTCTGCTAAAGCATCCTCATAAGTCCAGCCTTCTTCGACCATTTTGGTCATCATGAAGTTAGAGGTTCCATTGACCACACCAAGAACCTTGGTCACCTTGTCTGAGGCCAAAGAATTCACCAAAGTTCGAAGGATTGGGATCCCACCAGCTACGGCAGCTTCATAATAAAGAGCCACTTGGTGTTTTTTAGCAATCTCTAGCAACTCGCTTCCATGAACGGCAAGAAGGTCTTTGTTAGCAGAAACCACATGTTTGCCTGCTTCCAGCGCACGGGTGATAAAGGTCTTAGCTGGCTCGATACGACCCATCAATTCGACCACGATGGCAATGTCCTTGTCTTCAATGATCTCATCGACATTGGTCACAAAGTTGTAGTCATGACCAGCAGCTTGTAATTTTTCCTTCTCAGCATCATCTCGAACCAAGACCTTGGCGATCTCGATTTCATCTTGAGCTGCCTGGGTGATTTTTTCATGGTTTTCTTTTAATAAAAATGGTACGCCACTTGCAACAGTACCAAATCCTAGTAAGGCAATCTTAACAGACATCCTATTGACTCCTTGAATTTTCTATAGTAGCTCCATTATAACAAAAACTTGAGCGTTTGACAGCCAATTGCCTTAAAAATTCTGAATTTTCATGACAGGATCTGCCTGTAGCAAGTTCTGGAAAAGAACATAGAATTTGTGGTACAATAAAGAAAATAATGAAAACGGTGACACTATGAGTAAACGAAGAGTACCTAAAAAAATCAAAGCACTACTTGGAATCAATGCCCTCCTACTGGTCTGTATCTTTATTTGTAGCTTTCTTCTGATCAAGCGGATCACTCAGCCGAATGAGGGGAATACCAGTGGCACTGCCATGACGCGTTCTCTCGAAGAAGGTAGCTCCTCTATCGAGTGGACTCGGGTGAAAAAGCCGGTCAAACTGCCCATCCTCATGTACCACTCCGTGCACAATATGGCCGAGTCTGAAGCTGCCAATGCTAATTTGATCGTTGATCCAGAAACCTTTGAAAGCCAACTAAAGGCCCTAAAAAAAGCGGGTTACTACACCCTGACACCTGGGGAAGCCTATCGCATCCTCGTCAAGAACGAAGTACCCAAAGGAAAGAAATTTGTCTGGCTGACCTTTGATGATGGCGTCGAAGATTTCTATACTATCGTCTATCCGCTTCTTAAGAAGTACAAGATGACCGCCACCAATAATATCATCACGGACTTTACCCAAAAGGAAAAAGAAAATGTCCTGACCTTTGACCAAATCAAAGAGATGAAAAGTGCTGGCTTGACCTTTGAAAGCCATACGGTCAATCATCCAGACCTAGCCAATTCCAGTCTTGAGACCCAAAAGAATGAGCTAGTTGCTTCTAAACGCCTGCTAGATAAGGTGCTGGATCAAAATACCAGCGTTATCGTCTACCCATCCGGTCGCTACAGCCAGGTCACGATCGACCAAGCCAAGAAAGCTGACTACAAACTAGGCCTCACCACTAAAAATGGAATCGCCAGCTCCGCTGATGGCCTCTATTCCCTCAAACGAGTTCGGATCCTTCCAACCACTACAGGAGAGGATCTCCTAGCCATGATCCAAGAATAAAGAAAGACCCCTGTCTGAAATCATTGTTTCAGACAGGGGTTCTTGTTACTTCCTTATAAACAATTCCTTTTTAAACCGTCGGTTTATAAACTGTAATAGGATTCAAAATTTCCTAAAAGAGCTACATCATTGATTAGCTATCGTCTTTGACTTTCTTCTATAAATGATCAAAACAATTGCAAATGACAACAACTGCCACAGAAGAATTCTTACTATCTGCAAACTATCCCCTTCAGAATTTGAAACCACATGAACTAGATTCGAAGCAAGATTGTTGAAAAAATGATCTCCTAACCCAAACCATAAGGAACCTGTCATTTTGTAGAGTAAGGACCATTTGATACTCATCATTCCCGCTAAGATAACATAGCCTATGCCCATGGCGATGAGGTTTACGAGTGACGACTCTCCTTGAAGATAATCTCTTAAGGGCATTACCAAGTGCCATATTCCAAATAGGAAGGCTATAAAGAATAGACTCTTGCGGTAAGAAAGCCCTTCAAGAATTTTTGTGAAAAGGCCACGAAATATTCCTTCTTCCATCCAGACATTTATCAGGTTAAACAACACACTTGAGAGAATAAGTAAGATTCCTGCTTGAGATACTTTTTCGTTTGTTAAGGAAAAACCACTTGCGTAAAACGATAAGTGAACATTGCCATGAAGAAACAAGAGAACAATGCACTCAACTGTATATGCAAAGACGGAACACACTAAGCCAAAGAGTAGCCCCTTCCCTATACCACTCACGGTTCCGTCAGGACTGAAACCAATATCTTTCCATCTTAATTTACAAATTGAAAGGACTCCCCACAGTAGAAGAATTCCAAAAAGTTTATGTAGAAAATTCTCAGATAAGAAGGTTTTATCCGTCCTAATATAGAAGTATTCAATTAGCCTTGCTACTGAGCAGATAACAAATATAATTGAACAACTTAAAATAGGTTTCTTTATTAGTTGATTTAGCATATCTTTCTTTCAAATAAGTCTTTTATAAAAGTTAATTTCAATATTTCACTCAGTCCAATTCCTTCTCTAGTTCTTTTAGAAAGGTGATTAAAAATTGATGGCGACTTTCTGCCATTTGTTTGGCAGTCTCCGTGTTCATTTCATCTTTTAAGAGGAGCAACTTGTCGTGGAAATGTTGGACGGTATCAGTAAGGGGTCTCCCTTTGTGGCCACCATAGGAAAAAGTTCGCGCAATTCCTACAGCTCCTATCGCATCGAGCCGGTCTGCATCCTGGACAATCTTGCCTTCTAAGGTTTCTGGATGTTTACCGCGATTTTTGCTGAAAGAAACAGCATTGATTACCCGACAAATCTGCTCGATTTGGTTTTTAGGAGTACCGATCTCTTCTAGAAACTTACGAGCATTCGCATGATTCTCTGTTTGAAACAATTTATCATCATCAGCATCGTGAAGAAGAGCTGACAAGCCCACTATCTCCAGATCACATGGCCCTTCTGCTTGTGCGATTCTCATAGCATTAGTATAGACGCGGAGGGTATGCTCTACATCATGGCCATCCGCTCGATCAGCAAATAAGGTTTTCACATACTGCTTAGCAGCAAGAATTCGTTCTTTCATCATCGTTCTTGTCCTTTGAATAATCTATGTATAGTTCTATCTATTCATTTGGGCTAGTTATGGAGAGGGGCAGTTTACTTTAAAACCACCTATCGGTGGTTCTTACTTCTTCTTTTGTGGGAAGAGGGGCAGGCCAAGGGTCGCGATCTTCTCAGCGGGTATCTTCATGCCATCCTTGATCCATTTGGAGATCACAGAGACAATGGCGGAGCTCCAGAAAGAATTGAGGTAGCTGCCAGCACCATTTGAGGAGTTGCCATTTCTTTTTTCTAGAAAATCATAGACTGCCTTGGTCAAGAGCCGCTCAAAATTGTAATCAATGGCCAGGCTGATGATCTTAGCTTCTTTCTTGACTTCCTTGAAGAGGTAGACCCAGACTTGGTAGAGATCTGTCTTAAGGTTATAGCCATCTAAAGACTTGGTAATCTTTGCGATACTAGATTGAAAGATGGATTCTAGAATCTCTTCTTTGGAGTCATAATTCCGGTAAAAAGCTGCGCGAGAGACACCGGCACGTTGAACTAGCTCAGAGATGGTAATCTTTTTCAGATCTTTTTTCTCCAATAATTGCAGGAGAGAGATTTCGATGGATTCTCGTGTAATCGCATTGTTTTCTTGGTTAAATCGTTTGAGATTTTCCAAGGATTTCTCGGATATTTTTCTTTCTGCCATAACATTTACTTTCTATCTGTCTCACCTGATGATATCTGCTTGGATAGCATTGTACTTCATGATATAATTGTAAAAGAAGACATACTACTTGTCAATGTACATTTTTATATAACCATGAGGTAAAAATTAATGAAATGGAAAATTATTGCGGATTCCGGCTGTGACTACCGCTCTTTGGACAATCTGGCACCAGATACGGAGTTTGTCAGTGTCCCACTGACCATCCAAGTGGGTGATACCATCTATACAGATGATGCCCAACTCAATATCGATCAGATGATGGAAGAGATGTATGCGACTGCGACTGCTTCTAAGTCTGCCTGTCCAAGTCCAGATGACTACATGAAGTCTTTTGAAGGGGCTGAAAATATTGTCGTTGTCACCATTACAGGAACCCTTTCAGGTAGCTACAATAGTGCTGAGGTAGCTAAGAAGATTTATCTGGAAGAGCATCCGAATACCAATATCCACGTCATTAATAGCTTATCAGCTGGGGGCGAGGTGGACCTGATCGTTCGCAAGCTCAATCAGTTGGTCGCTGAAGGCCTCGATTTTGATCAAGTGGTCGATGTGATCACCACCTATCAGTCTAAGACGAAGTTGCTCTTTGTTTTGGCCAAGGTTGATAATCTGGTCAAAAATGGGCGTCTCAGCAAATTGCTCGGAACTGTTGTCGGGCTTCTCAATATCCGTATGGTCGGGGAAGCTAGTAAGACGGGTACCCTCGAGTTGCTTCAAAAAGCACGGGGCCAAAAGAAAGCGATCAAGGCAGCTTTTAATGAATTAATCAAGGCAGGCTATAAGGGCGGACATATCACCATCGCCCACCGCAACAATGAAAAATTTATCGAGCAATTCTCTGCATTGGTCCGTGAAAAATTTGCCCGTGCAAACATCGAAGTCCTCCCTACTTCCGGACTATGTAGTTTCTATGCCGAAGAAGGCGGGCTCCTCATGGGGTATGAAATTTAAGTTAGCACTAAAAAGAGGCTGGGACAAAAGTCCTAGCCTCTTCTTGTTTTTAGATTGTTGAGCAAGACGCAGTGGTTGAGTGGGCTCTACTACGCTGATTTCATCAACTTTACAGCCCTACTCAACTGTGCGGTGGTGGGACGACGAAATCGAATTCTAACGAATGACCGATTTCTGTCCCACTCTCTCTTTTTATTCTCCGATCTCTTGGTAGAGAGTCCGGATTTTTTTGCGGTAGATGGCAGAACTGATCCCTGCTCCGATGAGCAGGATGACACTATAAAGGATCACAGCCAGCAGGGTGCTGACGGAATGATAGGTCCAAATGAAGCTGACAATGATCAAGAGAAACATCACAAAGAGAAAGACAATCAAGAAAATAGACTGAAGGACGGCATTCCCTCGATGACGGGTCATCAACTCCGTGATATTGGTCCAATTGGTGCTAAAATTTTGAAAATCTTTGACATAGTCTCGAATGCATATCGGAATAGTGGTTACGACCCAGATCAGCAACATGGCAAGAATGGCCAAGGGATGGACGCCAAAATAGAGACAAACACCAACCAGAAGAATGACAGGAAGGATGGATTGCACCAGATAGAGCAACCAAAACTTCAGGAAGAGATAGCGCTTGAAATCAATAGGGAGCGATCTCAAGTACTCAAAGTTTTCACGCTCCAGCGAAATACCGATACTGGTCAAGCCTCCAAAACTGTTGAAAACACCGATCAAGAAGGCAACAAGGGCCAGTGGCACCAGATACTGGGGTGTCAAGTAAGGACTGAGGCCTCCTATATTCTTCGATGCTCCTGCTGCTCCACTGAGGAGGAAAATATATGGCAGAATGCTCATCATCAAGAGGACTTGCACCATAAGGGTTCCATCAAGCAAGAGTCTGCGATGATACTGAATGACAAATCGTCTAAAAGAGTCTTTCTGACCCACATGGATCGCTCTCACGCGCTCTTTGACGGTTTGGTTTGTCGAAACCGCAAGGGCTGCATCATAAAACTGCGGGATCACAAGTTTACGAACCAGGGCGATCAGAACTAACAGCACCGCGATCCAGCCCAAGAGGCCAAGGATCGCTCCCCCATCAAAAGGATGGAGGATAAACTGATGAAAGGCAACAAAAGGCGGAAAAAGAATGGGAATATCCGCTCCACCCGACATCTCTACCCGGTGAGTTTGGACTAGATTTAGATAAAGATAGGCGCCTAGACTGAGAAGGGAGCCGATTCCGATCATGATGTTGGAGACCAGAGTCGTGTGTTTTTTAAAAAAGAGGGTCTTAGTGATCAGATGGGATAGAATGATCGTCGCTAAAAAGAGAACGGCTAAGAGAATCAAAGCACAAAAGATTCCCAGCAGGATCCCTATCGGATTGAAACCACCTGCTTGCACAGGGAGGATCAAAAAATAGCTGATCAAGGGAAGGATAGCCATAAGGAGGGTCAGGATGACCGAGATACTCTTTCCTGCAATGACTTCCGCATCTGAAAAGGCATAAGGCCGGTAAAACTGCAGGTCCTTGCTTTCATAAAAGACATTGTAAAAGCTCATAAAGCCTTGGGAAATGGTCATCAAGGAAAAGAGGGCGACCATATTGACAAAGAAGGCTGGTTGGTTCACAAAATCATAGATACTAAAGAGCAAGCCAAATATGAGGAAATAGACCAATCCTAAAAAGAGGTAGTTGAGCACCGATCTGCGGGCAACATTGAGTTTGACGTCCGGTTTTTTAGCCTGTTTGGCGCGTAATTTTGCGATCTGGGCCGGCTGACTAGCATAGATGATATTGACATTGACCAGCTGTTGGATGATCTTAAGACGCATGATCGCCACCTTCTTCCTTCCGCCCCGCTAGGCTGAGATAGATACTTTCCAGACTTTGTTCGGGATGTTGGCCCTTCAATTCCTCGATCGTCCCATAGAAGATGAGATTACCTTTTTTGAGAATGGCGATCTTATCACAGAGTTGTTCGGCCACTTCTAATACGTGGGTAGAGAAAATAACCGTCTTGCCGCGATCCGCATGTTGGCGCATCATTTGTTTTAAATCGTAAGAAGCCTGTGGATCCAAACCGGTCATGGGTTCGTCCAAGACCCAGATATCTGGATCGGATAAGAGCGCTGCAATAACAAAGACCTTCTGGCGCATCCCATGTGAAAAGGATTCAATCACTTCATAGCGGTGGCTCTGAAAATCAAAGATCGTAAGAAGCTCTTCCAAGCGTTGATCACAGTCTTTCTGACTCATATCATAAGAGGTCGCAACCAACTCCCAGAATTCATTGGCTGTGAGGCGCAAGAAAAGATCTGGTGAATCCGCTACATAACCGATCTTCTTTTTGATCGCCAGCCGATGGCTATAGAGGTCCTGACCGTCCACTTCAATCGTCCCAGTGCTTGGGGTGATGACACTGACCAGGCTCTTGATGGTTGTGGACTTACCGGCTCCGTTGTGGCCAATCAGTCCGACAATTTGCCCATCTTCGATGGTCAGATCCAAGTGGTTGAGGGCAATGTGCCCATCGTAATCTTTGGTAACTCCGTGGAATGTAATCATACTAACTCCCTTTACGATCCTCACAGGGATCGTTTTTCTTATTCTGTTGATAAGCGATCATCGAAATGGTAGAGCAAATCTAGCAGATAGGTTGGAATGGTCTCCAAGAAATCTTCTTGGTACACCCGCTCTCCTCGCTTATGCAATTCTTTACCCCAGGGCCCGAGATTGATCGCTGGAACCTGAATTCGAGCAATTTTATCCAGATCCAGATCATAAATTTGAGCCGGAGTGGCTAGGCTATCAAGGACGACTTGATAAGAAGCCACATCCTTTTCCAAGGCACAATAGCTGGTGTCGTTAATCCCCATAAAGTATTCTTCGACCTTCAAGCTATAGCCTCTTTTGTCCAGATACTGGCGGTAATCCTCGATCAAGGATTCGATTTTGAGTTCTGTATTGTCCAAAAAGCGACAATTCATAGAAGGATAATATGGGGGCGCAAAACCAATGACCACCATGGGATCCTTATCTCCGAGAAACTCAAGGAGTCGCTGGATTTGCTGAATCGCAAGGCTCTGGTAGCTGGTCCCATTACGAAAATCTTGCTCCGCTTTTTGGTTAGATATTTCTTTAAAGGCTTGGTAGCCCTCTAAGGCTTGGCAACGTTCCTCTAGTTCTTGATAGGTGATGACTCTTGGCCTTGCAATAATATGGTCTTGGCCAGCCTGATCCTGCAAGTGCTCGTACTTCTTGTAAAAGGCGTCCAAGGCCTCTTGACTTAGCTCATAGATTCGTTGCAAGATCTCTTGAGGTGTTTTCTTCAAATGCAATACACTGAAATAACCAGCCGCATAAAGTACGGTCGATACGTCGTACTGCTCCTTCAAATCTCTGAGATAGGACCAAGAAGGAAGGGGAGACGTTTCTCCCAGCGCCTGATCTGCCAGATCGGGATGAAGATCCAGCTGGCTTGCAATGGCTACTAAGAGGGACAAGGCATTGATCCCTTTAAGGGGCTCCTTCATATGGGACAAGACACCTTGCGCCACAACGACCGGCATGAGTTTGCCAACTGTACCAATGTGAAGGACCTTTTCTTTTCCTACTTCCGATTCAAAGGGCTCTGAATCCACTGCCAATACATAATTCAGATCAAAGGTTTCCTGCAAATCTGTGAGGAGACCCAAAGCTCCTCGCATCCCACGTGAATAGGATTCCTCATCTCCAACAGAGAGATAGAGCAGGTTGACCTGACCTCCTGAGGGATCCGCCGCATAGGATTCTAGAACCCCTAATTGAAGGGCCAAAGCTGCTTTCATATCGCAAGACCCTCTGCCAAATTTCCACTCCCCAGAAGCTAAATCTTCCTGCATATCTGGTCGCCTATCCAGTATTTTCAAGGCTTCTGCTACTTGATCAGAATCGAGTGCGATTTCTGCCAAATTACCATAGTCTTCTAAATCGACTGTATCATGGTGGTGGAAAAGGATAACTGTTTTTTTCTTGCCCTTATCAACCAAGGCCCAATTGACCGACCGATGCAAGTGATCCTGTGGCACCTGATAGCGCCCAAAATGGTCCGGATGTTCCTTGAAATAGGGGATCTGGCCAATCCGTTGATCCAGATAGGCTTCGATTGCTTGCTCTGTCTCAGTATTGGTGAAGCTCGGAATGGCCAAGGCTTCGGTAAAAATCCTTTCGATGCTCTCTCTATTGGTGGTTTTCACTTTCAAACCAATCCTCCTTTGTTATGATCAAACTATAAAATGAATAGAAATATATGTATCAGACTGATATTTCTACGTAAATAAAATGCTACTTTTTATATTCTCACTTTATTTCTTTCATGTATGCGATTTCTTTTCTAGAAAGGGCTTGCTTCCAGCGCAAACGTTTGTCGCATCCAACTATTTTTGGTAAAATAAGGACATTCACATGAAAGAAGAAATAACGATGGAAAATCAAACCTTAATGCAATATTTTGAGTGGTATTTGCCCGCTGATGGGAACCATTGGTCGCGTCTTGCTGAAGATGCGCAACACTTAGCAGACTTGGGTATTCGTAAAGTCTGGATGCCGCCTGCCTTTAAAGCTACTTCTAACAATGACGTTGGGTACGGAGTCTATGACCTCTTTGATTTGGGCGAGTTCGATCAAAAAGGAACGGTTCGCACCAAATATGGCTTCAAAGATGATTATCTTCAAGCCATTCAAGCCCTCAAAGATGCAGGGATTCAACCAATGGCCGATGTCGTTCTCAACCATAAAGCTGCTGCCGATGGCTTAGAGGAATTCGAGGTCGTTGAGGTGGATCCAATGGATCGAAACAAGGTCCTCACTGAGCCCTTCACCATTCAAGGATGGACCAAATTCACCTTTGATGGCCGAAATGGCGCCTATAATGACTTCCACTGGCATTGGTACCACTTCACCGGTACGGACTACGATGCTTCACGCAATAAGAATGGGATCTACCAAATCCAAGGGGACAATAAAGGTTGGGCTCATGGAGATCTGGTAGACAAGGAAAACGGAAACTACGATTACCTCATGTACGCCGATATCGATTTCAAACATCCCGAAGTTGTAGAAAATCTCGACCAATGGGCTGAATGGTTTATCGAAACGACTGGTGTAGAAGGCTTCCGTCTGGATGCCGTCAAGCACATTGACTCCTTCTTTATGAAGAATTTCATTCATAATATCACCAAAAAATATGGAGAAGATTTCTACGTCTTTGGTGAATTTTGGAATGGCGACACAGAAACCAACGATGAGTACTTGGAAAGCATTGACTACTTGTATGACTTGATCGATGTAGCCCTCCACCAAAATCTCTTCAGAGCTAGTCAAGAGGGTGAAAATTTTGACCTTCGAACTATTTTTGATGGAACACTAGCGCTCAATCATCCTGAACAGGCCGTAACCTTTGTGGACAACCATGACACCCAACGAGGGCAAGCCTTGGAATCTACGATCCAAGAATGGTTTAAGCCTGCAGCCTATGCCTTGATCTTACTTCGTGAAGCTGGTTTGCCTTGTGTCTTCTATGGAGACTACTACGGTATCGAGGGCCAATTTGCGCAAGAAAGTTTCCAAGAGGTCCTAGATCGTCTCTTATGGGTTCGTAAAGATCTGGCCTATGGGGAACAAACGGACTACTTCGATGATCCTAATTGCATCGGTTGGACACGTTCAGGTTCAGAAGAATCAGCACCCATCGCCTGCTTGATTTCCAATAACCAAGCTACTACAAAAGTCATGGAGATCGGCTCATCCTACGCAGGCCTCACCTACTATGATGTACTAGAAAATTGTAGCGAAACCGTCCAAGTCCAAGAAGACGGTACTGCTGAATTCCCAGTGGCAGAACGCTCCGTCAGTGTCTGGGTAGCCCAAGATACAGAGGGCCAATAACCTTTATACGTAATTTTCTCCTAGGATCTACATCTTCCTAGGAGAATTTTTTCCTGTAAAAATTTTATAGGAAATACAGCTTCATTTTAGCACTATAAGAAAGCGCTGTCAATGGATATCGCGTCTATTTGAAAGAAATAAAGAGCATCAAAAAAAGCTGGAAAAAATTATCCAGCCTTCGATGTTTGATAGAAATAACTGTATGACGCAGTGGTTGATTGGTATCTTCGTTCGCTTATTAAGCTCCGAAGATACCTAATGAGGGAAACAAAGTTTCCTTTATCCACAACCTTCAACAGTCTCCCAGACTGTTGAAGCTATACGGGGGTGGGAAAATTGAAAAGGTTTGGGGAACCTTTTCAACTTTTTTTATTTTACGGAGTTCTTTCCTACTCCCTTCTTTTTAGCTCAATTCTGCAATGATTTCTTTCAATTGGGCTTTCGTATGAACTCCAGCCACTTGTTTGACAACTTGTCCATCTTTTTTAAATAGAAGAGTTGGGATCGACATGATACCGAATTGACGTGCTGTATTTGGATTTTCATCGACATCCATCTTACAGATTTTCAAATCATCTTCATGTACTTCTTCTGCCAACTGATCCAAGATCGGTGCTTGCATGCGACATGGGCCACACCAAGTTGCCCAAAAGTCAATCAAGACAAGTCCTTGGCTAGTTTCTTGTTCAAAAGTTGCATCTGTGATTACGTGTGCCATATTTCCTCCTTTTTCAGTAGGCATCTACTGATTCTGCATTTCTACTTTTATTTTACACTAAATAATGCCATTTTAGAAATATTTGCTACGGGGACTCCTTAGGCATCTTCTTTCTTTTTGCGCCAAAAGATGAGGCTAGAAGCTGTTAGACTGATCATACCTAAGAGACCCAGAGCATGGTCTTTGCTGCCTGTTTGAGGAAGGGTATGGTCTACCTGCTCTCCTCCTACTGCAGGAGTCACTTCTTGAGGATCTTCTACAAATCCTTGTGAAACAAATTGAGGTCCATAAGATACAGCTAGTGTAAGATGAGATTGCTCTTGTCTTGCTGATCCTGTTTGCATCTGTTCATCTTTTTCAGGAAGAGTTTGGCTTGGTTGGACAAGGTGTTCTGGAGTTGGAAGCGTATATTCTTCCTTGTAGTGTACTTCTGGAGCGACTAGAGCAGTTCCTTCTATTTCTGGCAATTTCGCATAGTCAGTATCTGTTGCACTTGGTACATAGGATGCCTTTTGAGCGCGGGTCTTTTCGACAATTGGAATCGCCGCCTGGATAGAGTCTGTCTTGAAGGTCACTTCATATGGGTGCTCCACCGTTAAATCTGATGGGTCATAGGTGTTAAAGACTAGAGCTAACTTGTGACCTTTCTTAACCGTATAGAGATTTGGTTGGAGATAAACTGTATAATCATGGTATTCCCCAACTTTTGGCTCAATACTTGCGCGAGAGCTTGCTGAATCGTAGCCAGACTCAGGGTTCGCAAGGTTGATCCAGCCTTTTGCGATCACCTTGTACTTGGTCTTGATGGTTTCGTATTCGGCAACAGATAGGTTGCTTAAATTGCTTCCCATCCAGAAAGCGTCTGCTGTTTTATCTGGCTTGACGCTACCATTTCCTACCACGTCAAAGTCCTCATCTGCCACATCTACCAAGAGGGCGTTGATTTGGAAATTCTTTCCTTGACCCTTGGCAAGAGCTGCCTTGAAATGAACAGGGATGTGGCCCTTGATCGTAGTGTCCTCAGTAACATCAGAAACGAAGGTCAGATTGGCCTTAGAGGAGGCTTTGCTGACAGTTTCATTACGGTTAGCGATCTCAACACCTGCAGCCACATAATCACTAGAAATGGTTTCTTCTAGACGTTTCGAGCTTGCATTCAAGAAGAGACGTTGACTGCTCTTCCAGTTATCATAGCTGGTCCACTTGCTTGGATCATAGTTGTTTTGAGCTAGGACCGCTGGCAAGCTTTCGACGTGATTGTCCACTCCGTAGAGGTAATGGGTCAGCCAGGTATTGAGCAGGTCATAAAAGTCCTGACCATTGGCGGTGATGCCGTATCCCCGTGACATAGCCGCTGGATAGACGTGATCTCCTTGGTGAAGATAGAGCTTGACATCTTGGCCTGCTTTCTTGAGGGCATCGTACATGAGTTCAAAGTGTTTGGTCTTGACATTGTCATCATTCAAGCCATGGACGATCAGGGCGCTGGTCTTGAGATTTTCCGGATGAAGGGTATAATCCCGCTCCTTCCAGACATCACTGTAGTTACGATCATGGGCGTACTGGTCCTTGTTCAATTGGTTGATGTAGTTGGAATAGTTTTGCCAAATCCCTGCCCAATCGTCTTGATCCAGCATCCGCGTGCTAACGTAGAGGGAGAGCCATGAAAGGTCACTATAAGGTGCATTGCCAAATTGGGTCCCTTGGCTATTGAAATAATCATACCAAGAAGCAATCCCTGCTGCTGGAACGATGGTCTTTAGGCCTTCTACGCCTGTCGCTGCCACACCAAATGTTGTGGTGCCAGCCCAGGATAGACCGGTCATTGCGACATTGCCACTTGCCCAGTCTGCCTTTATTTCGA
Organism: Streptococcus parasanguinis; assembly: GCF_023109675.1. Classification (GTDB taxonomy): domain Bacteria; phylum Bacillota; class Bacilli; order Lactobacillales; family Streptococcaceae; genus Streptococcus; species Streptococcus parasanguinis_I. The sequence goes on from NZ_JALDUR010000004.1 coordinate 107,623, forward strand.
TATTGCTGGTCTTATCGGTGTAGGCTTTGCGTTTGCCATTGACCCATTCGATGATATTCTTGAAGGCATTGATTTCGAGGTCAGACCCTGTCGTGTTAAATCCTTCTGATCCCTTGGTCCCAAGTCCAGCACTCGAGATAAAGGCATAGCCTCTGACCAAGAAATAGTCGTACCAGTTGAGATCTTCGTAGTCATAGATATACTCGTAGGGACTGTAGTAGTACCAATCCGATGCTTTGGCTTTTTTCGCTGCTTCTACTGTTGTCTCACTGCTTACTGGCTGTCTCTTTGCAGGTTGGCTGTGCAGTTTCTTCATGTCGTAGCTACCATCTGTCGGAAGCCCCAGACTTTCAAGGGTCACGTAGTTTTCGTCTAGTGTTCCTGCTACGTAAGGACGCGCTTCCAGAATGGTCGCCGCCTTAAAGTCACCTTGCGCGACTGCCTTTGGTAATTGAACAATGGCTTTGACCAAGTCTGGCTTGCCATCTGCATCGGTGTCGTAGTCCGTTTCGACATAGACTGGGAAGCGGACAATTTGGCTGTCCTCATATTTGTAGTCTTCATCTGCTTTTTCTCCCGTCATATAAGGGAAAATAGGCTGAGCACGACCATTTAAAAAGAGAGGGCTTTTCTTTTCAGCCCGGTAAGCATCATAGAGTTTCTTAGCTGTTTCGTACATCTTGGCCAATTCTGGCTGACTGACCTTACGAGTCAGATCTTCTGATCTTTCAATCAAACCTAAACTCTTGGCAAAGCGTTCCCGATCTGCTTGGCTTTGGCCAAATTGGCTTGGATCCGTTGCTGCCCATTGAAGCAAGCCATTAACAGCATCTTGCACTGTCAACTCTTTAGAGGTCTGATCCGCTGCAAGGGTCGAACCTGTGACTTTTGCCAAATCCTGACTTGTTGCCAGTGCTTCTGAAGTAGGAGTGGATTGAGGTGCAGCTTCCCTGTTTGTTGCCTCTGGAGTTACTACTGGGACCGTAGGCTCACTTTGTCTTGTGTGTTCTTCTGTAGCAGGGTTTGCTTGATTGGCAACTGCTGTCCGATCCAGCGATGCATCATTCAAGTTTGCTGCTTCTTCACTAGTGACAGTACTTGCGTCACTTGTTGTCGGTCTTGCTTCAGTAGATGGAGCATGGACCACTTCTGTCGATGGGGCTAACTCTTCCGTTTGCTCGTCTGCTGCTGCTACTTGATGCAAGACCATCGGTGCGATCAGTAAGCTCGATGCGACAATGGAAACCATTGTTTTCTTTTTCATGTCAATCTCCTCACTTTTTGTAATCAACACTCCTATTATACTATGTAAGCGTTTTTATATCAAACAGATGTTCATCTGATCCAAAAAAAACCGAGGCATCAGCCTCGGTTATCGATCCTTATTTGACGTGTTTCTTAAGATCTTCTTGTGCTTTTTTGTTTGACTCTGCTTGTTCTTTTTGCCATTTTTCAAGGGCTTTGTTGTAGTCAGCAGTTGTCACAGCTTTATCTTGGAGTTTCATCCCTTTGTAGATCACGTGGTCTTTTCCTTTACCACCAGTCCATGCAAATGGAGCTGAGAATGGTTCGATACGTGTCAAGAATGGACGTCCAGTTGATGAAGAAGTTGGCATAACAAGGGCACTATCTGTCAACCAAGCTTGCGCTGCCGCATATTTTTCATAGCGTTTGTTGACGTCTTGTGTTTCTGCACCAGCATCTTTAATCATCTTTTCAAAGTCGTACAGACCAACTTTTTTAGCTGCTTCATTGTTTTCACTTGGGTCAAATCCAAGGAAAGTCTTAGTATTTTCACCAGATGAAGCTTTCAAGATATCCATGTAAGTTGATGGGTCTTGGTAGTCAGGGCTCCATCCAACATTATCAGAGAGATCCCAATCTTCGCCAGCCGCATTTGGTGCAAAGAGGGTCACATTTTGAAGGTCTTCCTTCGAAAGCATTTGGATATCGATGACGATATTTTCTTTACCAAGTGCTTCTTCAACTGATTGTTTGAAGGATTGTACCCGTTGAACTCTTGATGGTGTGGTTTGGTCTACAGGCATATCGATGTGAATTGGGAATTTCACACCTTCTGCTTCCAAGGCAGTCTTCGCTTTTGCAAACTCTTCCTTCGCTTTCTTAGCATCGAAGAGACCATTTTGACCATCGTCTAGTTTAGTAGATTTCCACTCATCTCCGTAGGTATCCAATTGAGTTTTCACCATTTCACCAAAGGTCTTGCCATTAGCTTGGACAAATGTTGGTGGAATGTAGAGGTTACGGATGATCTTGCTTGCTCCGTCTTTTCCGTTCAATTGAGCAGCATACGCTTCACGGTTGAAGGCAAAGCTGATCGCTTGACGGAAGTCCTTGTTCAAGAGAGCTTTCTTAGTAGATTGTTTTTCTTCATCGGTCTTCTTAGCTGTGTGTTTGTAAGATTGACGGTCGATGTTGGTACCAATAACATAAGAAGCAGCATCTTGAGGAGTGTAGGTGATTTCGTCTTTGAATTCTTTGGCTTGCTCTGAGTAACCAGATCCAGTTGGGAAGAGTTTGGCCAAGCTAAGAGCATTTTCACCGAATGATTTAGCCAATTTACTTTGGTCTTGTCCATCGTAGAATTCCAATTTCACATCTGAGATGTAGACCTTGTCTTTATCCCAGTAGTTTTCATTCTTGGTCATTTCGATAGAAGATTTTGAAGTAAAGCTCTTCAAGATGTAAGGACCATTGTAAAGAAGGGAGCTAGTATCACTTGCTTGAGCGAATTTATCCCCTTTTGATTTCACGAATTTTTCGTTGACAGGGAAAGTGATCCCAAGAGTCAATTTAGAGTTCCAGTAAGATTCTGGTTGGTTCAAAGTGATTTGAAGGGTATGATCATCAACTGCTTTTACTCCTACAGCTGAGAAATCTTTATTTTTACCATTGACGTAGTCATTCAAGCCTTTGATAGAATCTTGGATGATGTAGAGCATTTCTGATTTGTTATCAGCCGCATATTTAATCCCTGTGACGAAATCTTTAGCTGTTACATCCGCATACTCTTCGCCTTCTGAATCATACCATTTAGCATCGTCACGAAGTTTATAAGTATAAGTCAAGCCATCTTGCGAAACTGTCCAATCTTTTGCAAGAGATGGAATCAAGTTCCCGTATTTATCATTTTCAAACAAACCATCAATCAAGTTTCCAGTGATATCGTGGGTTGCTGCTTTACCAGATGTGATATAGTTTAGGTTTTCTGGCTCAGTCTCATAAACATATGAGAATTTTTGACCGTTGCTTGAGCTAGATGATTTAGAACCACCCGAACAAGCTGCTAGGATACCTGCTGAAAGGAGGGCAACTCCCGCAAGTGCAATGACATTTCTTTTTTTCATGTAAAACTCCTTAAGAAATTTTAAGTTTATTTTAAGATTATACCACAAAGATTTTCAGAAGAAAAGGAATTTTCAGAAAATTTTAGTTTATAAAAAACTACTCCGGAGAGTAGTTCCAATTTTTAATCTACTAAGTCGCTCTTGAGGTAGGCATCGACCATGCGCTCTGTTGCGACTACAGAATCCAAGTGAGTCCGCTCATATGAGTGGCTAGATTCGATACCTGCTCCGAGGAGGGCATGTTTGACTTCTGCTCCTGCGCTCATGGCTGCAGAGGCATCTGATCCATAGAAAGGATAGATATCCAACTTATAAGGGATTTCTTGAGCTTTTGCCAAGGCTACTAAATGCTGACGGAATTCGTAGTGATACGGTCCAGAAGCGTCTTTGACACAGATGGATACCGTGTATTCATCCGTCGCTTGGTCATCTCCCATAGCCCCCATGTCCACTGCCAAGTATTCGACCACTTCAGCCGGAATACTGGAATTAGCCCCATGCCCCACTTCTTCAAAGACTGAAAAGGCAAAGGTGGTCGTTACTGGCAATTGGATCTGCTCTTCCTTGTACACGCGCAGAAGATTCAAGAGAATCGCCGCACTCACCTTGTCATCTAAGTGACGAGATTTAATAAAGCCAGTATCTGTCACAATGGTCCGGGGATCAAAGCTGACAAAATCACCCACTTCAATACCAAGGGCACGGGTTTCTTTCTCATTGGTCACTTTTTCATCCAGACGGACTTCCATATTGTCCTGGGTCCGCTCGACAGTCCCCGCCTCCTTGTAGACGTGGCAAGAAGTCTGATGGACCAAAATCGTACCCGAATGGGTCTTTCCGGTATTAGCCACATGGACCGTACAATTTTCCCCTTCAATCATATTCCAAGGGAAACCACCGATACGGTCCAGCTTGAGGCGGCCATCTGCTTTCACAGCGCGGACAATAAGCCCCCAAGGTATCCACATGGGCTGTGACGTAGCGTTGCTTGTCTGTGATCACACCAGGAATGGTCACATTCACGCCACCCTTAGCAGTCCGAGTTACTTCGTACCCAAAGCCTTCAATGGTTTTGACCAAATAGTCTGCGATCTCACGTGTAAAACCGGTCGGTGAAGGAATGGCTGTCAATTCCTGTAAATAAGTCACTGTCTGATTCATAATGCCTCCAAATATGTTTTTCTTTATTCTAGCATGAAATAGTTGGAATAGCTAGAGGAGAGGTTACAGAGTGGAGTTTTTCAACTCTTCCCGTACTTGCATTAGGAGAAAGCCAGAGTTCTATTTATATTTTCAACACATTTTGGGAGAGATTCATCTAGTGCACCTAAAATAAAAAAAGAAACTTGTCCACAACTAACGGTGTCTAAACAAGTTCCACGCAGGCTATTTCAATGGTGATACATAATTATCAGGATAAAATATGATGTAATTTTTGACAATATCTGTTAGACTATCTTCAGTTATGTTTCTCCACTTATGGAGATAGAAGGTTTCAGACTTGAGAACAGAGTTAAACCATTCGATACAGCCATTATCTGCTATTTCGCCTCTTTTCTGAGAATTCTTACACTCCTGTTTCCAGCGATAAAGGTGGAGCGTTTGACGCCGAAACATTCTAAAATAATAGATACAGCGCACGTTTTCTTATACTCTTCTACTAGCTTGATAAGACTTACTTTGTCGATTCTCTTATCAAGCTCTGATACTTTTTTAGTAATTCTACCTGCAAACGTAACTGTTCCACTTCAGATAACTGTTTCATCCCATTACCATAAGTATATTGTTTCCCCACGGGTTGGTGGAAACGGTACAATTCATCATTCTGATACCATCGCAACCAGTTCTTGGCCTGACTAGCATTTTTGATACTGAGGGTATCCATGATAACTTTATTTGATTTGCCTGCCTTCTTCATTTCGATACAGGCTAACTTAGTTTCTACCGAATATGCTTTTTTGACCATAACAAAACACTCCTGTTTCTAGTTTACCAGATTTCAACAGGAGTGTTTTCTTGTGTCTCATTTTATGGGTGCAGTGCCGACCCTAGGGATTCTTTCGTTCTCATATATACGTCATTAGTATAGGCTAATTTGATTTAAATTCCAAGAGAAATAACATTTTACATAAAAATCAGTGGGTATTTTACAATTTTTCCATATAATATAGCTAAAAAACAACTGGTTTTAAGAATTCTTATCTGAAACATTCGGAAATTCCCCTTAACCGTAGCGGAAAGTTGTTTTCTTCTCCTATTTATAATAGACTATCACTAACATTAGATGAAAAGGTGACTATATGACTATAAATCAACTGCTTCAAAAGCTGGAGCCTACTAGCCCTATCCTTCAAGCTAACTTTGGAATTGAACGCGAAAGTCTTCGTGTCGATAGACAGGGAAAATTAGCACATACGCCTCACCCTTCCTGCCTAGGAGCTCGAAGTTTCCACCCTTATATTCAAACAGATTTTTGTGAGTTTCAGATGGAACTCATCACACCAGTTGCTAAATCTACCACTGAGGCTCGTCGATTTCTTGGAGCCATTACCGATGTAGCTGGACGTTCCATCAGTAAAGATGAACTTCTCTGGCCCTTGTCCATGCCTCCTCGTATCAACGCCCAAGAAATCCAAGTTGCCCAACTAGAAAATGAATTTGAACGCCATTATCGTAACTACTTGGCCGAAAAATACGGAACTAAACTACAAGCTATCTCAGGTATCCACTATAATATGGAACTAGGGAAAGATTTGGTTGAAGCCCTATTCCAAGAAAGTGACCAGATTGATATAATTGCTTTCAAAAACGCCCTCTATCTTAAGCTGGCTCAGAACTATTTGCGCTATCGTTGGGTGATTACCTATCTCTTTGGTGCTGCACCTGTTGCTGAGCAAGGCTTCTTCGACCAAGAAGTGCCAGAACTCGTGCGTTCCTTCCGAAACAGCGACCATGGTTATGTCAATAAGGAAGAAATACAAGTATCTTTTGCAAGCCTAGAAGACTATGTCTCTGCCATCGAAAACTATATCGAGCAAGGTGATTTGATTGCGGAAAAGGAATTTTACTCGGCTGTTCGTTTCCGTGGACAAAAGGTTAATCGCTCCTTCCTTGACAAGGGAATCACCTACCTAGAATTCCGTAACTTCGACCTCAACCCCTTTGAGCGTATTGGTATTAGCCAAACTACCATGGATACCGTACACCTACTCCTTCTAGCCTTCCTCTGGCTGGATGCCCCTGAAAATGTTGATCAGGCTCTGGCTCAAGGTCACGCGCTGAATGAAAAAATTGCCCTCTCTCATCCTTTAGAACCTCTACCTTCTGAAGCTGAAACTCAGAACATTACGATAGCTCTAGACCAACTGGTGCAACATTTTGAGCTTGGTGACTATCATCAAGGTCTGGTCAAACAAGTTAAAGATGCCTTTGCAGATTCCAGTCAGACACTAGCTGCTCAACTTCTTCCTCATATCAAAGACAAGTCCCTTTCTGACTTTGCCCTTGACAAGGCGCTTGCCTATCATGATTACGACTGGACTGCCCACTATGCCCTTAAGGGTTATGAGGAGATGGAACTTTCTACCCAGATGCTGCTCTTTGATGCCATTCAAAAAGGGCTTCATTTTGAAATCCTAGATGAGCAGGATCAATTCCTTAAACTCTGGCATAAAGATCATGTTGAGTACATCAAAAATGGTAACATGACCTCAAAAGACAACTATGTAGTTCCTCTTGCCATGGCTAATAAAACCGTGACCAAAAAAATCCTGGCTGATGCTGGCTTCCCTGTCCCTGCCGGCGACGAATTTACCAGTCTAGAACAAGGTCTAGCCTACTATCCTCTTATCAAGGGCAAGCAAATTGTGGTTAAACCAAAATCAACCAACTTCGGGCTGGGCATTTCCATTTTCCAAGAGCCTGCCAGCCTTGATAACTATAAGAAAGCTCTCGAGATTGCCTTTGCAGAAGATACAGCTGTTCTTGTTGAAGAATTTATCCCAGGAACCGAATACCGTTTCTTCATTCTGGACGGGCGTTGTGAGTCTGTCCTCCTTCGTGTCGCTGCTAATGTTGTCGGTGATGGCAAACACACCATTCGTGAATTAGTCGCTCAGAAAAATGCCAATCCATTGCGAGGCCGTGACCACCGCTCACCTCTGGAAATCATTAAGCTAGGAGACATCGAACAATTGATGTTGACTCAGCAAGGTTATGCACCTGATGATATTCTCCCAGAAGGGAAAAAGGTCAATCTCCGCCGTAACTCCAACATTTCTACGGGTGGTGACTCTATTGATGTCACTGAGACAATAGATTCCTCTTACCAAGAATTGGCAGCAGCTATGGCAACTAGCATGGGGGCCTGGGCTTGCGGGGTTGACCTCATCATTCCAGATAAAACTCAGCCTGCTAGCAAGGAAAAACCTCATTTCACTTGTATCGAGCTCAACTTCAATCCCGCTATGTATATTCACACCTATTGTGCTGAAGGTCCTGGACAAGCTATCACTCCAAAAATCTTAGACAAGCTTTTTCCAGAAGTTGCCACAAGTCAAACCTAAAACCTCATTCTTAGGAACAAACAAATCATCTTTATCTCGATGATATGATACCTCTTAAGTAGACAAGGTAAATACCTAAAATCTACGGCACTTTGTCAACTGTAGTGGGTTGAAGAAAAGCTAAGCTCGAGAAAGGACAAATTTCGTCCTTTCTTTTTTGATATTCAGAGCGATGAAAATTCGCTTCTTGCAGTTTTCAAAGTTCCGAAAACCAAAGGCATTGCGTTTGATAAGTTTGATGAGATTATTAATTGCTTCCAATTTTGCGTTGGAATAGGATAACTGAAGGGCATTGATGATTTTCCCTTTGTCCTTTAGAAATGTTTTAAAGACAGTCTGAAAAAGAGAATGAACCTTCTTTATATTGTCTTCAATGAGTCCAAAAAATTTCTCTGGTTCCTTATTCTGAAAGTGAAAAAGGAAGAGCTGATAGAGATTATAGTGGTATTTCAAGTCTTCTGAATAGCTCAAAAGCTTGTCTAGGATTTCTTTATTGCCTAAATTGTCAAATTAAGTTAGACTTTTCAAGTAACTCAGAAAAACTTGGTAGGGTGATTGAAATAGTTCTAATGGTAATTCATAGACTACCCTCTGTTCAGCTATTCCCCCTTCATCAGTAACAAAAAAATATTTCTCATGATGTCGCCAAACATGTTGGCCATAACCTTTTATTTCCTCAAACTTACTAACATCTTCCCAGCCTAGTTTACTATATTTCATGTATGTTCTCCGATCTTTGTATTAATATTTGTTGATCATCAATACTGATAGGGCACAAAAATTTTGTCTGTAATAATTCTTTAAATAATTGTATCTCTATACTTTTATCATAACAAATTCTTAGATTCATTATCTAATCAATTAATCTATTGTCCATCAATTTTCTTTTTTTAACTCTTTCTCTAATTGTTTTAAGACTACTCAAATTTCGCTTTTATAATCCATAGTTTCATCTACAAATCTTCTTGCTAAACTAAAAAAACTAATGTCACCGATATTTTCTCCTCTTCTTATACACTTAGTTAAGTTATATATATCCTGTATAATTCCCGGGTATAACTTTTGACTTGGATATTCTAAGTCAATTAAATCTTGTAATTTGTCTGCATACTTCATATATTTGTTTTTCATAGTTCAAAACATTAACTTGGTACAATTCCTATATCCACTATCCAGTCTAATTGTGGAATTCTGTCAATATTTTGGACACATTTTGGGAGCGATTCATTTAGTCCACTTAAAGTAAAAACAGGAACTTGCTTACAACTAATAGTGTATAAATAAATTCCTTACAAGCTATTTCAATGGTGATACATAATCATCTGGAAGTTTACCTCTCCAGTCAATCCACATTTGCTCAGCAATCGGAATTAATCTTTTTAGCTCTTCCTGAGTAAATAATTCTCTAGTTTCAGGTATATCAATTAATGATGTGGGACTCTCTTCTATGAAACGTTTCTCACTAGCTTTCTTTTCTTCTTCCGTCGGTGGCCAACGATCGGTCTGAAGTTTACTTAATATTTCTAACTGCGTTCTCTCTCCACTTTCTAATAGGGCAAACAGCTCATTTGGTAATTCATAAACTACACGCTGAGGGGCAATTCCTCCCTCCTCAGTAACGTAATAAAAATGATTACCATCTCTCCAGATATGCTGACCATAACCTTTTACCTCTTCAAACTGGATAACATCTTCCCAGCCTAATTTACTATGTTCCATGTATGTTCTCCTCTCTTGGTACTAATATCTTTCATTACACCTTCTGGAATATCTCCTGTTGATCATTGTAACTATCTAGTTGACTGTTATACCAAACCCAGACTGTTAAATGGAATAACTAGAGGAGAGATCTTACAGGATAGAGTTTTTCAACTCTTCCCGCACTTGCATTAAGAGAAGGCCTAGTTTGTTCTTCCCAGTGCCATCTCCCCCATCAGCCCAGTAGGCGTCGTTTCGCGTATGTTCGATGATGTTGGCATCTCCTGTCGCCAGCAATTCCCTTACGATTTCTGGATTTTGGCTAAATTTCATCCGAAGAGCCTGGAGCATTACCTCATCTTTGACCTCTTCCCAATCTGATCTCAAGGGATTTTGACGATTGCGTCCCTCCAAAGCAGCATCCATTGGAGATGCTATCTGACGAATTTTCTCTTGAATTTGGGGTACTAAAAACTTTTGTGCTTGAAAATAATGCTCTGATGTTGGCCAGATTCTGCTACCATCTGAAAAAGGGTAGGGAGCAAAATTGGACATAAAACCATACTCATCATTTACTTTATAAAATTTAATTTCTTTCACCTTTATCCTCGATTCCAAAATCTCCCAATGATTTTTGCTTTTCTTTTAATAACTGTGTCACATAATCAGGCTCTACCTTGAGGAATAGCTTCAAGGTATCATGAATTCGCCAATAATTATCCTCAGGTTTGTCCATAATAGTTGAAAGGAAGTGTTTCAGGTATGGGATGTATTCCGTATAATGTTCCTCGCTAACCAGTCGATATATTTTTGAAATATCATAATATCCAGTCTCAGCCTGTTCGATGATTTTACAAACATAAGGATAAATTCCCCCTCTAGCTATCTTCTCTTCGCCCAAATCATACCGGCTCGCCCAATAATTTACGATATCATATAGAAAAATCCGATTGGTATCATCATAACCATACAGACGATGCGAAATCATCCCTTCTAATTGCCCTTGACTGAACATCTGAGTCAAGACATCAAAGCCTTCTCTAATTCCCCAAATGGTCAACAATCGAGAGGCTTGATAACGTAAATAGTCATCATCACTGTCCAATAATGAAGTCAACTTTTGAATCGTTTCTTCAGGAACATCCTCTAGATCAACATCTTCCAATATATCAGCATAATCAACCCCTTCAGGGACTTTATAAAATAAATCTTCAAATTCTTTATTGTTCATCACTTCTCCATTATTTAAAACTCCGAGCCGTCACTCAAAAACTTACAATAATTACCCAAATATTTAACAAACCGGAGTATCAATATCTTAGATCATCAATCGAGTTCTAATTTTAATGACTTTACATAATTCGATAATATCAGCAAAGGTTACCGTTCCAATAAATAATTAGCAATAATCATTGTTAATTCAGCAATAGTCTCGTTTGTCTGTTTTCTTATTTCAATATCATTATTCCAATAGTAAATGTCAGATAATCCCCCATGTGGTGGAAAAAGGGCTTGATAAATTGTCAATTTATCTCTTAAACTCATTTCTTTATTAGTATTTACATATTCTTTCAAAATATGTAGCTCATCTACTTGTGGACCAATATTTTTAATATTATATTTGTCAATGATAGACAACAAATGATCGATCGCTTCTAAAAAAGTCTCTTTCATACTACTGTTCATCATTAGAAAAACCTCATTAACTAATGCTATTTTTTCATACTACAGTTAAGTTAAATTTCTTTAAACTCACTTTTGTTTAAATCCTATTCTACCAAAATATGGCCATGAATTCATACTAAAACAAAAAGAGAGCAGCAAACTGAGCTGCTCTCCATTTGGTTTATTTTTCGACCATTCCGCCCTTGATAAGACTGTCTTTCGTTACTGAATAACTGACTGTTTTGTCATCTAGGGGATTAAAGCCTGGGACGATTTCTTTTAATTTATTAAAATCGATTTTTGTGTAATCAATGGTATTGCGGATATAAAAGATTCCGTCTTTGTATTCTGATGTTAGTTCAAATCCATGGCCCATCAGATCTTTGAATTTTTCTTGGCTCTTGGCCACGGCTTCTTTCATGGTTTCAAGAGGGTTCTCACCAGGCACTTTTGAGACGTCGTAATCATCAACTTTTTCTTGTAATAACAAGGTATCTCCCTTGTAATACAAGGTGATAGTTGACTTACCTGCTTCATCACTCGTTTCAAGAACGGTTTTTTGTGCACCTGCTAGTGCATCTTCTTTTTTGCTTTCATCAGTTGATGACTCTTTTGTCTTCTCTTTAGCGGATGATTTAGTTGTAGCTTTAGTGGACGATTGAGTAGTAGATTTTGTACTCTCTTTTTGTGCGCAACCAACTAAAAGAAAACCCGCTGTCAAGAAGACGGCTAACATTTTTGTGGTTTTATTCATCTTGAATACCTCACTTTTTGATGGTTAGGGAAATGACTGACGTCTGAAATGAGTCCTGTAGCAAGATCAACTGTCGTGTTAGGTGTTATTAGAAAAGCCTCAAAATGATGTTCGCAGTCTCCTCCTTATCGATCATTGTAGCCATCTGGGTGGCTAGAATGCCAAGCCCAGGCTGTTTGGATGATGGTTTCGATATTGTCAAATTTTGGTTGCCAACCGAGGATGGCACGCGCCTTCTCAGAGGATGCGATCAGGGTATCAGGATCTCCTGGTCTACGATCTGCAATCTCAAGTGGGATCGGATGTCCCGTCACCTTGCGGGCTGCTTCAACGATTTGAAGATTGGAGAATCCAGTCGATGAGCCCAGATTAAAGGCGGTCGATGGATTGCCATTTCGGAGATACTCCACTGCTAAAAGATGGGCATCTGCCAAGTCAAATGGATGGACATAGTCCCGAACATTGGTGCCATCTGGTGTCTTGTAGTCATCTCCAAAAATAGAGATCTTCTCGCGTTTGCCTTGGGCTACTTGTAAGACAATCGGCAAGAGATGGGTCTCTGGTCCATGGTCTTCTCCGATGGATCCATCTGGCTTAGCACCCGCTACATTAAAGTAACGAAGGGGCACGTACTTGATGCCGTAGGCTTGATCAGCCCAGCGCATGATGGTTTCCATCATGAGCTTGCTTTCCCCGTAAGGGTTGATCGGTTTTTGTGGAGTGGTTTCAAGAATCGGAATTTCTTCTGGAATGCCGTAGGTGGCAGCAGTTGAAGAAAAGACGATGTAGTGCACCCCACATTCATGCATGACTTCCAAGAGTTTGACCATGCCTGCTGTATTGTTGTCAAAATATTTCAAAGGATCTGCCATGGACTCAGCGACCAGTGAGTAGGCCGCAAAGTGGATGACCGCATCAATATCGGCATGTTCCTTAAAAACAGTGCGCATAAAGTCTTGATCCGCCAGGTCTCCTTGGTAAAAGACGGCATCTGGATGCACCGCTGCACGGTGGCCTGTGACCAGACTATCAACCACGACGACTTTTTCCTGTCCTTCATTGACCAAGCGGTCCACCATGTGGGAACCGATATAGCCAGCTCCTCCGAGTACGAGTATTGCCATTTGTTTTCCTTTCGCTTCTTGTCTTCTCTCTTATTGTACCAAATTTCTGCCACTTCTCCACACTTAAAGTGTCGCAACAAAGCGTCTAAAGGCAGCTTGTCCTTCTGCTGTTCTCTTGTAGACACCAGCATCTTCGAGCACACGCGCAAAGATCTGGCCAACTGATTCACGGACAAGGGCTTCTGCCTCTGCTTCGTCTGTGATGGCTGGGTGAGTGGCTTTCAAATCATCTGCCCAAGGCTGGTGGTAGGTCGCCACAGTATTCTCACGTCCAATCAAATAGTCTTGAACCTGCTTGAGCTCTTCCTTGAGGCGAGGTGGCAAAATGGCCAAGCCCATGACTTCGATCAGGCCGATATTTTCTTTTTTGATGTGTTGCACATCCGCATGTGGGTGATAAATGCCATCTGGATGCTCTGGTGAGGTTTGGTTGTCACGGAGCACCAAGTCCAATTCATAATGCCCATCACGAATCCGTGCAATGGGGGTAATGGTATGGTGGGGCTGACCGTCGGATGCTGCTAAGACTTGAACGGCTGGATCCGAGTAGCCTCGCCAGGCTGTGAGGATATGGTCTGCCAGGTCAATCAATTGCGCCTTGTTGTCCGATTGCAAGCGGAGAACCGACATGGGCCAATTGATAATTCCTACCGATACAGCCTCAAATCCCTCAACGCTAAAGCTTTCCTCAACAGGAGCTAGCTCCATAGGGAAGGTATGGCGTCCGCCTTGGTAATGGTCATGAGTCAGGATGGATCCCCCTACAATGGGCAGGTCTGCATTGGACCCTGCAAAATAGCCTGGGAAAGTCTCGACAATGGTCAAGAGTCGCTCAAAGGTCTTGCGGCTAATGGCCATAGGCACATGCTGGCTATCGAGGAAAATGCAGTGTTCATTGAAGTAGGCATAAGGGGAATACTGAAAGCCCCAGTCATGACCGTCCATGTCAAAACGGATAATCCGATGATTGGCCCGGGCTGGATGGTCTAGGCGACCTTGATAGCCTTCATTTTCAAAACACAATTGGCAGGCTGGATAATGACTGGCTTTGGCAAGTTTGGCCGCTGCAATGTCTTTAGGATCTTTTTCAGGTTTTGACAGATTAATGGTGATTTCAAGAGAACCGTAGGGAGTTTCTGCCTCAAAGGCAATGTTTTGCGCAATCGCATTGACCTTGATGTAATCATTGCGCTTAGAGAGGTCATAGAAATCAGCAATCGCGTCTTCCTTGGACTGACGGTAGGTCTCCCAAAAGCGATGGTTGACTTGACTAGGGCTAGGGGTAATCCAATCCATCAACTCCGCACCCAAACTGTCTTTTGCGGCCATACTATCCTGGATCTTGCTATTTGCAACAGCGATCTCTACCAGCTGATCTTTGAGTTCAATCAAGTCTGCCATATGAGCTGGGGCGTCTAGCCCTTCTTCTCCAACGCGACTCATGATGCGATTTTTTAGATAAATCCGATCCATCTCTTCGTAGTCACTCGCCGCAATGACGGCTGTGACAAATGCATCTAATACCTGTTCTGTCATCCTATCTCCTTTTTAATCAAGCACCCGTGTTCCTGCCGCAACTTCTGCAATATAAAAGCTTGGTGCATAGCCAACGACTTCTTCATAGCGTTTGCCGACAGCTTCTTTAAAGGCATCAACTTTATCTTTGTTTACAAGGGCGATGGCGCAACCACCAAAGCCTGCTCCTGTCATACGAGCGCCCAAGACGCCTTCTTGTTCCCAGGCTGTATGCACCAAGGTATCTAATTCTAGACCTGTCACTTCGTAGTCATGCTCCAAGGATACGTGGGAAGCGTTCATGAGACGGCCAAAGCCTTCCAAATCACCTGCTTCAAGGGCCTTGCGTGCTTGGAGGGTCCGTTGGTTTTCAAGTACAGCATGACGAGCCCGTTTGATGCGATTTTCATCCTTGATCAAGTAGCTGTAGGCATCAAAAGCCCAGAGATCCAATTCCCCTAAGGTTTGGATATCCAATTTTTCTTGGAGTTCAGAAACGGCAGTTTCGCATTCTGAACGACGTTCATTGTATTTTGAATCTGCTAATTCCCGGCGTTTGTTGGTATTCATGATGACCACGACATTGTCTTTGAGGTCCAGCGGTACCAGATCATACTCTAGGGTGTTGGTATCGAGATAAATAGCCCGTTGATCAGCTCCCATACCGATGGCAAATTGGTCCATGATCCCAGAGTTAACTCCGATGAAGTGATTTTCGGTTTGTTTCCCGATCTTAACCAGATCTAAGCGGTCTAACTGAAGATCATATAGTTTCTCAGCGATGACGCCAATCAAGAGCTCAAGCGATGCTGAAGAAGAAAGACCGGATCCGTTTGGAATATTGCCGTAGACATAGACGTCCATTCCGCTATCAATGACATGACCAGCTTCTTGCAAGAAGTGGAGCACGCCTTTTGGATAGTTGGTCCAGTTGTGCTCTTTTTCAAAGTGGAGATTATCCAGTGGAACTTCAATGATCCCCTTGTCTTCAAAGTTTCCTGAGAAGAAACGCAAGACCTTATCCTCACGCTTTCTTGCAGCTCCGTAGGTACCAAGTGTAATGGCTGCTGGGAAGACATGCCCACCATTATAGTCCGTGTGTTCACCGATCAGATTAATCCGTCCTGGTGAGAAGAAAGTGTGGTCAGCCTTTTCCCCAAAGACAGCCTGGAATTTTGCTTGTAAATCTTGAGATGTGATTGTTGTCGTCATGAGAAACTCCTTTAGTTTTGTAAACGTTTTTATACTTGTATTATATCTGATCGCAAGTAAAACTTCAAGTATTTTTAGTAAAATTTTATTAATTTTTTATTTTATGCCAAAGAAGGCTATAACAAAGGGTTTTCCTCCGATTAAAACTTCTATTCGATAATTGCCGACTTGAGTTAATTTTAGTAAAACTTTACCAAAAAATCTCAATTGGGAGTGACCCAATTGAGATTCTGAATCCTTTAGTGTTTCTTTCTTGGATAGACAAAAGATCCAAGGAAGGTTAAGAGGCTGATGCCCATGAGAGCTAGGAGATTCTCTGTTTGACCAGTTTTTGGCAATACAGATGATGCAGGACTTGCTGACACGCTGACAGGAGCCTGATCAGTGGCTTGTTTCACAGCGATCGGAGTAACTTGTGGACGATCAAGAGTGCTAGCTTTTTCTTGCTTGCTAACAAGAACCTGTGTTCCAGTGTGACCAACCTCTACTGGTTGTGTCTGATGGGTTGGATCTTGAACTGGTGAAGTTGGAACTTGGGTTTCTGGTGTTGGCAATGGAGCAGGTGCTGGATAGAAGAGACCATGACCAATGCGGTAGGCGTACTCTGTTTCCGACATTTTTCCGTCTACAATTTTTGGAATATCAACCGGTAAGGTACCTAGATGTTCCTTGCCATTGAAGATGACTTCCACTCCTGCAGGAATATTAGGACCAAATGCATTGTCTGGTTTGAGGGATTCCGTTGGATCCATTCCCTTATTTCCATAGACTGCCAAAATGGCTTTGGCTGCTGGATAGTTGGCTACATCATAAGGTTTAGAGATAGAAAGGACAGCTGCCTTCTTATGGTTGGTATTGGCATAATTGACGATTTCTGTTGGGATCTTGGTCCGCCAGAAATCTTTATCCAGTGCCCTTCATAACCGATCTCTGAAATCACTACGATGTGAGTGGCTTTCTCTAGGTCTTCTTTTAGACTATCAAGGGTAGATTCTTTGGTGAAGTTCTTGGCTACATAGGAAGTATCTTTTGGAAGCACTCCATCCGCGATTAAGCGACGCATGCCCAAATTTAGTCCAGGAACTTCGTTTTCAAAAGCTCCTAAGAGTAAGACATGGTCCCCTGTTTGCACCTTAAATGGCAGAGTATTTTCTTCATTTTTTACAACCGTCACCGCTGCTGCTGCAATCTTGCGTTCCAAGTCACGATTGAGGCTAGATCCGACTGCTTCCTTTGCTTTTTCAGCTGTCCGAGCACTTGGATCAAAATTCAAGACCCCACGTTTTTCTTTGAGGGTCAGAATCCGGCGAACCGACTCATTTAAGCGTTCTTCTGAGATGTCACCGGTTTGGACCGCATCTACCACTGCATTGACAATGGTATCAATCTTGGTCAAATCGGCTTTGCTGCGAAGGGTCGTTGGCATCAAGACTAAATCAACTCCTGCTTTGATGGCCATCTTCACAGTTTCCACCTCACCGAAGTTTTTAGCGATAGCATCCATTCCCATGGCATCGGAGACAATCACGCCCTTATAGCCGTATTTCTTCCGTACCAAGCCCGTTAAAATATCATCTGAAAGTGTCGCTGGAACATAGATTTTCTCACCTGTTTCTTTTGACACAACCTGATCTTTTTCAATCTGCGGGTATTGGATATGAGCCGTCATCAAGAGGTCGACCCCTTCATCCATAGCTTTTTTGAATGGAAGGAGTTCCAATTTTTCAAGCTCAGCAAGAGATTTATCCACCAATGGCAGGCCCGTATGTGAATCGACCGCTGTATCTCCATGACCTGGGAAATGCTTGGCTGCTACAGCCACATTGTAGTCCTGAATGCCTTTCATCATCGGAATACCAAGATAGGCAACCCGATTTGGGTCAGATGAGAAGGAACGAAGCCCAATCACAGGATTTTGAGGATTGTTATTGGTATCTAGAACCGGAGCGAAGTCCACATTCAAGCCTAGCGCAGAAAGTTCACGTCCGATGATTTGACCGGCTTCTTTCGCTAGTTTGGGATCATTGGTAGCCCCAATGGCCATATTACCAGGAAGGGCTGTACCCGTACCCAAGCGGTAGACGATCCCTCCTTCTTGGTCGATGGCTAACAATAGCGGAATCTTCCCGTTATTGGCTTTGTTTTCAATCGCTGCCTTTTGCATATCTTGCGTCAGAGCCAGAGTTTGCTTGGTCTCTTTGACGTTTTCAGCAAAAAGAATGACGCCTCCAAAATCATATTTATCAATTGCATCTGCTACTTCAGCATTGACCTTGGTGAGATCCTGTGGCGATTCCTGATTAGCCTCCTGCCACTTACGGAAGTCCGGCATGATCATTTGAGTCACTTTTTGTTTGAGTGGCATGTTTTCAATCAGTTTTTCCACTTCAGGAGATGCCGTCTCTGTTGACGTTACCGTTGGGGAGGCAGCAGGGACAGCTGCACGGTCTGTTGTCGTCGGTGTTTCAGCCACTTCTCCCTGATTTTCTGTAGTGCTTTCTGGCGTTGGAGAAGCCACCACCTCTTCTACTGTTGCTGCCGGTTCATTGGCTTGATCCGACGCTTGAGCTGTGTCTGCTTTTGCTGTTTGAACGGATAATAGAGCAAAAGCCGTTAATAGGGCCGCAGATGGATAAATGATTTTTTTCATAAAGCGACCTCCTTTCTTTCAATAGATATTGTACCATTGTTTTATAGTTTTGTAAACGGTTTCAGTCCTTCGTCATAAAAAGACCTCTTAAGTAGATTTTGTCATTTACCCTGTCTACTTAAGAGGCATCCTATCAATAGCTATCCGCTTTTTCTGATTATTTTACTTCTTCAAAAACCCAAATGTGAGAGTCAAAATCACAACTCAGTTTCTCTTGATCTAAAGGCTGCCCACAGGAAGCGTCTGAAAGACTAAAGCCTGCTAACATCAGTTCTGCACCACTATACTGTTTCCCATCTACTTCATAGAGAGCGTCTGCCTTCAGTCCTTGTAGATACACACGATCATAGGAACGGTTCACTGCGTTCAATAGCTTATACTGAGCCAGAATCACTCGGGAACGATTTTGACTGACAACCGACCATACGACTTGATTTGAGTCAAAAGGAGAGCGCAAACGGTAAAAATTTCCTTGATGAATCAGGGATCGCTCTTTTTTGTAAAAGTTAATTTATTCTTTTACGATTTCCTTCTCACCCTGCGTCAGCTCAGCTAGATCCAACTCATAACCAAAGACCCCAAAATAAGCGACATTTCCCCTTGTCGTAAGCGGTGTGATCCGATTGGTTTGGTGATTAGGGACAATGGACACATGTGCTCCCATCGTCGAGAGTGGATAAACTAGACTGGTTCCGTATTGGATCTTAAGCCGTTCAACGGCATCTGTATCGTCACTGGTCCACGTTTGGGGTGCATAATAAAGCAAACCTGGATCAAATCTACCGCCTCCCGAAGCGCAAGATTCAAAGAGAATCGAAGGGAATGCTGTCGTTAAACGATCATATAAGTGGTATAATCCAAGAACATAACGATGAAACACTTCTCCTTGCTGGTCTGGAGCCAAGGATTTAGAAAAGACATCCGTAAGAGGACGGTTCATATCCCACTTAATATAGTCTAATTTTGTCTCTTCAATTACCCGTGCCATTTGCTCATAAATGGCATCTACTACTTCTTCACGGCTAAAATCTAAGACAAATTGATTTCGTCCATGACGTGGGGAATGACCTGCTACTTCTAGGATCCAGTCTGGATGGGTACGATAAAGATCGCTATCTTTGTTAACCATTTCCGGTTCAAACCAAAGGCCGAATTTCAAGCCCATATCATGAATTTTCTCTGATAAAGCCCCGATTGTATCTGGAAATCGCTCGCGATTGGCAACCCAATCTCCAAGACCCGTTCGATCATTGATTCGTTTTCCAAACCAGCCGTCATCTAACACAAATAATTCGACGCCAACTTCTTTGGCATTTTGCGCAATCCTGAGCAGTTTTTCCTGATCAAAATCAAAGTAAGTTGCTTCCCAATTATTGAGTAGAATCGGCCGCTCCTTATCTCGCCATTCTCCCCTAGCTAGACGGGTACGATAAAGACGATGGAAAGTTTGACTCATATCGTTCAAACCATTTCTACTGTATACCAGAACTGCTTCTGGACTTGTAAAGCTAGCACCAGGGTCTAATTTCCAACAAAATTGGAAGGGATTGATTCCCACTTGAAGTCGGGTGACATCGAAAGTATCCACTTCTGTTTGAATAAGGAAATTTCCTGAGTAAATCAGACTTAGTCCAATAACCTCCCCTTGATTCTCGGTGGTTTCAGGACGTTTTAGAGCAAGGAAAGGATTGTGAAGATGACTAGAGATTCCACGGGTTGATTCAATCGATTGGATTCCTTGACGTAACAAGGTGGAATGAATGTGCCTTTCACGAGCCCACGCTCCTGAAAGCTGTATCATCTCATAATTTCGATCAGGTAGGTCTAAAGAAAGACTGGTGACTCCTTCAATAGAAAGTGGCCTTGAGCCTTGATTGTTAATCAAGTGGCTTCTCGTTATCACAGGAAAATCTCGGAAAATACTATACTGAATACTCACCTCCACACCCGACACCGAATCGATCAGATTCACTTGCAAGGTCTCGCATTCATCCTCGTTTTCAACATAAGTTGCTGGTAAGCCTTCTAATCTTGGTTTTCCCTTTAAAATTACATAATCCTTATAGATAAAATCTGTCAGTCGAGAACCATTTTCAAAAGACAATTCCAAGGCAGGATGGCGAAAATCTGTCGCCCCATACTCTGGAAATTCTTGCTGCAAGTGTTCGAGTGAATACAGAAGATCCCCTTCTTGCCGGTAAGTGGTCATCGGACGGTGCTTCATCTCCACCAAATGACGATAATCCCCTTCTGGCAAGGTCGGGCCATAATAAAGATGGAGCAACTTCCCATCATGGGAAATCATAAAGATATATGAAATAAAATCATTTCGTAGATGAAACTGCTTGTATGTTTCCTGGTAGAGAATGAGGTCCTTCATATTTAACCTTTCTTGTATCAGAGTTCCTAGTATCATACGAGGCTATTAAGACAGATAGAGACAGAATTTGCGAAGGTCAAAGTAGATCTTGAATGATTAGACCCTGACAAGGTCAAAGTTGCAAAAGGATTACTTGCAGGGTAGATAGGCTACTAGAAAGGTCTGCCAAATCCTTTGTTTTAAAAATATTGGAGAAAAACTGTCTCGCCCTGACTTCAATCGTTTTTAAAACCCCATTTCTTGACCATTTTCTGTCACTTGGTAAGTGCCCTCAGCAAGATCGATTCGAGCTACTGCTGTGACAGTTTGGTCTTTGTTTTGGCGCGTGATGACAATGGTATGTTCATCTGGTGTTTCCACCTCAATGCTTCCTTCTAAGTCAAAAGCTTGCGAGTTGTTCCGGAAACTAAAGAGCTTGAGAAGGGATTTCACAACTGGACGCTCTACTTCTTGAGCAATTTCTTCATTGCTGTAGTAATGACGGTTGATATTGCGGCCTTCTTTGGTGTTTTCTAAGAGTTCCAAATCATTCTTCCCAGCTAGGAATCCAACATAATACACTTGTGGAATACCTGGCGCAAATGCTTGAATCAAACGGGCTAGGAAGTACTTGCGATCATCATCTCCGAGCGCTGAATAGTAGGTCGAATTGATTTGGTAGATGTCCAAGTTGTTGTATTCTGCTGTGGAATATTTGCGTTTCACATTTGCTCCGACCTTATAAAGCTCATTTGAAGCATAGTCAATCTCTTCATCTGTCAAGATATCCTTGACATCGACCACCCCAATTCCATCATGGGTATCCAGCGTCGTGAACTGCTTCATCGGACTCATCTTCAACCACTTGGCAAGGCGCTCCACTTTTGAGCTATAGAGGGTATAGAGGGTTACCATGGGTAGCGCGAAGTCATAGATATAATAATCGTGGTCAGCAATCTTAAATTGGATGGAATAGTGCTCATGAATCTCCGGAAGGAGCTCAGCACCGTAGCCTGCTGCCATATCGCGCACCTTATCCAACAAATCCCAAATGTCTGGCTCCACGAAGAAATCATTGGTGTCCAATTTCTTGACCGCATAGGCAAAGGCATCTAGACGAATGAGGTCACAGCCATTGCTCGCCAGGTGTTCGATGGTCTTGCGAATAAAGTCCATGGTCACTTCCTTGGTCACGTCTAGGTCAATCTGCTCTTCCCCAAATGTATTCCAGAGATGCTCAGTCGTCCCATCCGCAAAAGTGATAGCTTGTTTAGGAGCTCGGTCTTTGCGCTTATAAATCAAGTCCACATCTGCTTGAGTCGGACGATTCTCCGGCCAGAACTTGTCCCAGTTGAGGAAGAGATCCTTGTAGGCACTTTGGTCGTGCTTTTCTTGGTAGTCTTTATAATACTTAGACTGACGGGAAATGTGATTGATCATAAAGTCAAACATGAGATAGTACTTGTCGCCCAAGCGTTTGACATCTTCCCAATCCCCAAAAGCTGGATCCACTTGGTCATAGTCTACAGGCGCAAAGCCTCGGTCACCAGTTGATGGGAAAAATGGCAAGAGGTGTACTCCACCTACTGCATCCCCAAAGTGCTTCTCCAGATTTTCATAGAGATCCTTGAGGTTATTTCCTAAGCTATCTGAGTAAGTAATTAACATGGTTTTGTTTTGAATTGGCATAATGGTTTCCTTTTCTTTTTTTTGAAAGCCAAGTCTGAAGAGACCTGGCTTTCTTGAGTTTATATTTTTAAATAATTGCTTCCTAAGATACGATTTAAATCAGCAAGCTGAATCGTCCCTTTGTATACGGAATTGAACACGGGACTAATTTCTTAGGAAAAAAGATAAATCTCCTTGTGTGCAAGCACACTACGTCGATTTCCTATATTTCCACAGCCGTTACTACTTCAGTAGTCTACGGATGTGGATGCCCTAGGGTACTACAGAAATTTTCAGCAAGCTGAATCGTCCCTTTGTTTCTAGAATTGAACACACCCTAAGCTCTGTGTGAAAAAGATGAATCCTCCAAGAAGCCAAGGCTTCTTATTCAGATTCCCTATTTTCACTGTGAGCTTTTAACGGGCTTTGTATCTTATTATTTCACTGCGCCGTTGCTCATTCCTGCGATGATATGGCGTTGGAAGAAGAGATAGACAATGGTGATACTGATAATGCCGACAACGTATGAGGCAAAGCTTGGTCCGTAGTCGTTGAAATATTGGCCTGCGTAGTTGTATTGGAACAATGGCAGAGTCCACATTTTGGAATCCCGGTTCAAGACAAGGAGTGGCAACATGAAATCATTCCAGAACCAAAGGGCATTGATGATCATGGTTGTTGCATGCATGGGTTTCATCATTGGGAAGATGATACGGAAATAGGTTGTAAATTTATTAGCCCCATCGATCTCTGCTGCTTCATCCAAACTTTCTGGAATCGAGATTTTGATATACCCTACATAGAGGAAGAGGGTCTGTGGAATCGCATAGGTCAAGTAGAGCAAGATCAAACCAAAGGTGTTAGCCAAACCGAGTTTACTCATCATAACCGTAATCGGAATCATGATGACTTGGAAAGGTACGAAAATCCCAAGGATCAAGAGGGTGTACATGATGGTAAAGGCTTTTCTCTTACTCATATTGCGGGCGATGGAGTAGGCCGCCATAGGGATAAAGATCATTACTGCAAGTAAAGACAAGACAGTGATGACGACAGAGTTCCAATAATAGCCTCCGATCCCATCAGCCAAGAGTCGGCTAAAGTTGTCCCATGTGAAATTCGTCGGAAATCCAAAGAAATTGTCTACGATATCCTTGGTGGGTTTGAAGGAACTAAAGAGGGTGGCAAGGAGCGGCACTAAAATCAGAACCGATCCCAGAATCAATAGAATATATTTGCCAATCAAGGCTTTTCTTTCATCTTGTTTCATCGTGCTTCTCCTCTTAAATTTCAAATTTCTTAGATACTCTCAATTGGATGATCGAAATCACTACAATCAAGAAGAACAAGATTACGGCAATGGCATTGGCATAACCGAATTGGTTGTTTTTAAAAGCGTAGTTATAAACCAAGAGCCCAAGTGAGGTTGTGGCATTGTTTGGACCACCACCAGTCATGGCAAAGACTTGGTCAAAGGCAGTAAGCCCACCTTTTAGGGCCAGGATAAAGACCATAGAGACACTTGGTAGCAAGTAAGGCAATTCAACATTCCAGAAGACTTGCTTGCTCGTTGCACCATCGATTCTGGCTGCTTCTGTAATCTCAGTTGGAATAGATTGCAGACCTGCTAGGAAGATAATGATAGGCATAGCCACCCCTTGCCAAAGAAGGACAAAGACAGCCGCAAAGATCGCTCCCCACTTAGTCCCTAAAAGACTAGTTTGTAGAAACTCGATATGAAGGGCATTGCCAATCGCTGGTAAACCATAGTTGAAGACTTGTTTGAAGATCAACGCCACTGTCAAACCAGACAAAACAGCTGGGAAGAAGAACCAAGCACGGAAGAAGGTTTGACCTTTGATCTTAGAGTTCAAGACACGCGCAATGAAGATCCCAAGGGCAATCTCACCAACTACCATGGCAATCGTGATGATCGCAGTAAAGCCAATGGCATTCATGAATTTTGGATCCATGAAGAGGAGCTTAAAGTTGTTCAAGCCAACAAATTTGTAGTTATAGGTCAAACCTGTCCAGTTGGTAAAACTATAAAAGGCTCCTTGGAACATTGGCACATAGAAGAAAATTGCTTGTAATAAGAGGGGAATGACCACAAAAGCCCATGCCCAATATTTTTGTAATACTTTTTTCATCGTCTCTCTACTCCTAATCCACATCCGCTTTCATCGGGTTAAAGAAGGCATTCAAATCATTGACCATTCCTTGTTTATCACCTGTCAAGACATAGTTCATCGTCAAGGTATGGAAGTCTGCTTCACTGGTCCAGTATTGTTGCAACCACACCAAGTGACGATCCGTAAAGGCATATTTGGTCATCCCAGCAAGTGGTGAATCCTCTCCTGCTTGTTTGACCCCTTCGATCGCTGTTGGAGATCCGTCCACATCATAGTACTTTTGCATGACTTCTGGACGGGTCATGTATTCCACAAAGGCATTGGCTTCTTTTGGATGTTTGGTAGTAGCTGAGATAGACCATGCTAAGTCTCCCGCACCAACGGTTAAGCTTTGTCCTTTTTCTTTCCCTGGAATCATGAAGGTCCCAATCTTAAATTTCGGTTTTTGTTCATTGATCGCTGTGATGGCCCAAGACCCATTTGGTGTCATGAGGACATCCCCTCGTGCGAAGGCACCGATAACGTCTGTGTACCCTGCACCTTCCCAGTTCTTTTGCTTCGAACCTTTAATGCGAAGGATATCCATGACCTTGATGTCATCCTTCATAATCGGATCAGACAATTTAATGGAATTTGGCTTAGAATAACGAAGGTATTGGTTGGCTTCTTTTCCTCCACCTGCTGCTGTCGCAAAGGCCAATTGATTGTAACCATTGAGGGTCCAAGCATCTGCTCCTGCAATCCCAAATGGAGTTTGTCCTTTGGCAACGATGTCTTTTACTAACTGTTCAAATTCGTCCCAAGTTTCAGGAACCTTCAAGCCCAACTCTTCGAATTTATCTTTGTTGTAGTAGATCCCGTAAGCATTGGCTGTGAAAGGAACGTTGTAGACTTTTCCGTTTACGGCATATTTTTCAGCGTAGCCGTTTTTCACGCGTTTGAGATAATCTTTATTGCTTAAATCTTCGAAGACACCCGCTTTTGCCCATTCTTGCAGTTCGATAGACTGTGGGTAAATATTGACTACATCTGGCACATCCCCTGCGAGAACACGTGTTTTCAATACTTCACCACCATTTGGTACATTGACAACTTTGACCTTGACCTTTGGATTTTCCTTTTCAAAATCACGCGCGATTTCTTCCAAGGTTTTGGTCATTTCTTTTTTCTGGTTGAAATACTCGATGGTCACTGTGCCATCCGCAGATTTACCATCGTTAGAGCAAGCACCGAGCCCAAACAAGGCTAGGCCTGTAGTCGCAAGAAGTCCGAATTTTTTATACCATTTCATTTGGCTGTCTCCTTTTATTTTTTGACAAAAACATATTGTTTGCTGAGGAAATCTCCTTGAGGAAGAACGACGGTTAAGCCGGCATACATGAGCTCAGCTCCTGAATAGACTTGGTTCGTCCCTTCTAAGCGATAGAGCGCATCTTCTTCCAATCCTTTGAGTTTCAGGGTCGGCTCGATCTCCTCAACCGTTGATAAGACCCGTACATAGGTTACAACCGTGCGGTCTTGATAAGTGAACTGGACGGCTGCTTGATTGCTACCTTGGCTTGGATTGATCAAGCGGTAGTGTTTTCCGAACTGAACAAGTGGTCGAATCGTTTTGTAATGAGCGACTTGAGCTGCGATCCGATCCAACTCTTCTTGCGGAAGACTGGTTAGATCTAATTCATAGCCCAGATTTCCCATCATGGCTACATGTCCACGCGTTTCAAGTGGTGTCATCCGTCCCATCTGGTGATTTGGCACCGCTGATACGTGAGCTCCCATAGAAATGGTTGGATAGAGATAACTAGATCCATACTGGATGGGAAGTCTGGCCATGGCATCCGTATTGTCACTTGCCCACACTTGAGGGAAGTAACGCATCATACCAAGGTCATTGCGACCACCACCACCGGAGCAGGACTCAAAGAGGATGTTGTCGTACTTCTCCGTCAAGTAGGAAACCACTTCATAGAGGCCCAAGATATAAGCATGGGATTGCATCTTGGTTTCAAGGTAGGTTTTCCCATTTCCAAGCTTGGTGATATTGCGGTTCATATCCCATTTGATATAGTCGATCTCATGGTTTCCAAGTAAGTCATCCAAGACCTGCTTGATATAGTCCACTACTTCTCTATTTGAGAAATCGAGTACCAGTTGATTTCGTGAATAGGTGTGTTCGTAGCCTGGGACTTGAATAGCCCAGTCCGGATGAGCCCGATAGAGGTCGCTATCAACAGAAATCATTTCTGGCTCCACCCAAAGGCCAAATTGAAGTCCCTTGTCGTGGATGCCTTGGATCAGTTCTGCTAGGCTTCCCCCTAATTTTTCTTCATTAACGGTCCAGTCACCGAGGGCCCGATTGTCATCATACCGATTGCCAAACCAACCATCATCAAGAACAAAGAGTTCGATGCCCACTTTTTGAGCTTCGTCTGCTAGCTCCAATAATTTGTCTTTTTTGAAATCAAAGTAGGTGGCTTCCCAGTTATTGATCAGGATCGGACGTTCTTTATAAGCAAACGGTGCTGGAATAATATGGCTTTGAACAAAAGCTTGGCTCTCTTGGCTAAGACCGGTCAATCCCTGATGGGAGTATGTGATCATGGCCACTGGCGTATCAAAACTCTGATTTGCTTCCAATTCCCAGGCGAAGTTTTCAGGATTGATTCCTAGTCCAACCCGAACTTCATTGAGTTGATTTTTCTGAACAAAAGCTTCAAAATTTCCACTGTAGAGCAGTTGGAAGGCAAGAGCAGAACCCGCATCTTCTGTCACTTCATGATCAGCGAGAATAAGGGCTGGGGTCTGGGCGTGTCCAGAAGCACCACGGTTAGAGCTGATGGAGAAGATTCCTTGCTCCACTTGCTGACGGCGGACTGTTTTTTCTCTCGCATAGGCCCCTTGAAGGGTGATGACATCATAGTCACCTGCTGGGACATCTGCCATCACACTAAGAGCCTTGTGAATCACGACGGTTTCGTCACCATAGTTTTCAATCTTAGAAAAGCTAGTGATAGTAGCCTGATCCTCGTAGGCGGTGTAGTAGAGGGTCAAACGAAGGGCTGCTTGATCATCTTCAAAGACCAAGGCCAAGGTTTCAGCCTGATCTCCTGTATGTGGATTCGGAAGACCGGTCGCCTCGACACTACCAGAGTAGATATTGGCTCCGACATAGAGGAAATCCGTCACCTCTGTGGCTCCGTGCTGGATCTGGATAGACGGTTTTCGAAAATCTCCTAGTCCGTGCTGGCCCAAGACCTGTCGCTGGGTATCCAAGCTAAAGGTTCGATTGTCAGGTGTGAGATTTCCTGAGAAAGCATGGTCCTTCTCATGCACTGTATTGGAAAAATGATAAGACGAGATCGGACGCCCCAGATGCTTAAGCATCAGGTAGCCATCGCGATTTTCAAGGATCAGGCTCAGTCCCTTACTTTCTACATAGAACAAATTTTGTTCGATACGAATTGCCATATCTTCCTCCATTGGATCCTATAAAATATCACTATGTATTTTTAAATTCAGTTCCAATATTTTTCTTTTTTTACATGTCTTTATTTTACTTGATGTAAACGCTTTCGAAAATAGAATTTTGTTGGACATATATGGTAAAATGTTAGGTAGGAGGTTTCCCTATGTTAGTCTTTTCTGAATACCAAACCGATACCATTGACCTAGCCCTTGATTTTTATGGCTACGAAGATTGCCCGAAGAACTATGAATTTGGCCCTAGCGTCCGAGATAATTTTGTCCTGCATTTTATTACAGAAGGGAAGGGAGTCTTCCACTTCAATAAAAAAGAAATCCACCTAGAGGCTGGGGATCTCTTTCTCCTCCCTAAAAATATGGTGACCTACTACAAGGCCGATGCCGAAGAACCTTGGTCCTACTACTGGATTGGCATCAGTGGCACCAAGGTGAGTGATTTCATGCGTTTTTCAACCCTGCATGAAAAAGGTTTTCTAAAGAAAACAGAGGTGGAAACAGAAAAGATTGGCCAGTTTATGGAGCAACTCGTCCACAAAGCAGAGGCTTCAAAGATGACTTCGCACTACCAACTCCACCTTCTCTCTCAGATCTATGAACTGCTATTTCTTATCAGTGAAGTGGCTCCCGATATCCATCGGAGCCATCCATCTCCCACCTATCAGCTCTATCTGACCTGCAAGCATATGATTGAGACGCATTACAATAAAGATCATCTAAGTATTCAAGAGATCGCCGATGACCTCAATGTCCATCGGTCTTACCTAACAACTGTTTTTAAGGAGTTTCACCAGATCTCTCCCAAAGAATTCCTGCACTCGGTCCGCATGCAGCGAGCCCAGCAATTGCTGGCCAACACAGACGAGAGCATCAAGATTGTAGCTTACTCAGTGGGTTTTTCAGATCCCCTCTATTTTTCAAAGGCTTTTAAGGCCTATAGCCAACTGACTCCTAGCCAATATCGTAGCAAACATAAAATTTAGTAAAATTTCATTTCTTTTTACTAGTATTTAGAGTATACTGGAAGTAGAAATCAATAAAGGATGAACCATGGCAACGATTAAAGACATTGCAGAAAAAGCAGGCGTTTCTCAGGCAACGGTCTCTCGCGTCCTCAACCAGGATGCAACCTTATCGGTTGGTGAAGACACGCGCAGTCGGATTCTTCGCATCGCTGAGGAACTGCATTACCAAAAGAAAAGCCGCAAAACAGCGCCTCAACCAGTCGAAGATTCTCATAAAATCGTCATCTTTGAATGGTACACGCGCGAAGAAGAATTAGAGGACCTCTACTACTATGCCATTCGGATGGGCTTGGAGAAACAAGCCCAGGAATTAGGCTATGAGATCTTTCGTATCTTCAACAAGGACGATTGGTCTTTGATTCAGGAGGCAGACGGCATTATTGCTCTTGGGAAATTCAGTCCCAAGACCATTCAAGATTTAGAAAGCTACGGCAAACCCCTGATCTTTGTCGATAGCAATACCCTCTATCTGGGGCATTCTTGCGTGACGACCGATTTAGAAGATTCTGTTATCACCGCTCTCGAGTATTTCCTTGAGCATGGCCACAAGGAGATCGGGCTCTTGGTCGGGCAGGAAGAGACGGCAGATGCGACACCGTTACAGATGGATCCCCGTCAACGGACCTTTCAACAGTTTCTCACGGAAAAAGGACTTTATGAGGAACGCTTTGTCTCTGTTGGGCAATTCTCGACCGAGTCGGGTTATCAGATGATGGAGCAACTGATTCAAGCACTGGGCGACGACTTGCCAACTGCCTTTTTCATGGCCAGTGATGCCATAGCTGTTGGGGCCCTTCGGTCCCTTCAGGAGCACCAAATCGCAGTACCTGATCGCGTCAGTCTCATTTCCTTCAATGATACCTCGATTGCTAAGTATGTCTTTCCGGCCCTCTCTACAGTGACCGTATACACAGAAGAAATGGGCAAGCAAGCCATTCAGCTGTTGCGGCAAACCTTTCAAGGGAGTCAATCAAGTGTTCCCTGCATGGTCAAATTAGCCACCAAACTGACGATTCGAGACAGCAGTCGCTAGGAGGTCTTAGTCTTATGAAAACACACGAAATCCTCTTTCAAACCCTTTCTCAGGCAGATGATTACGTCAACGGGGAACAGTTGGCAAAAGAATTAGGTGTTTCTCGCACCTCCATCTGGAAAGCTATTCAGCGCCTGGAAAAAGATGGGGTCGTCATCGAATCCCTAAAAAAGAAGGGTTATAGACTGGTCTCAGGCGATATTCTGCTTCCTGAAGTCATCGCAAACAATACCCAGTTGACCGTTACTTTGAATGAAGAATGTCATTCTACCCAATTGGACGCAAAATTAGGCATGGAAGCCCATAAAGAGGGCAGGGCTCTCTACCTGGCCAAATCCCAATCTGCTGGAAAGGGCCGCTTTGGTCGCGACTACTACTCTCCCGATCAAGGCGGCATCTATATGTCTCTTCATCTCAAGCCCCAACTCCCACCTGCGGAGCTCCCCCCTTATACCCTCATGGTCGCAGGAGCCATCTATAAGGCTATTAAAAATCTGACCCTGATCGATGTCGATATCAAATGGGTCAATGATATTTACTATCGCCATAAAAAAATTGGGGGAATCCTAACCGAAGCTATCACATCCATCGAGACTGGCCTTGTCACGGATGTCATTATCGGAGTCGGTCTCAATTTGGCTATCTCTACTTTTCCAGATGAGCTAGAAAGTAAGGCTGGTTCCTTATTTGAAGGCCCTTGTCCCATCACCCGCAATGACCTCATCAGCGAGATTTGGAGAGAATTTCTTCATAGGGATATCGATGAACTGGTCTACCTCTACAAAGAGCGCTCCCTGGTCTTAGGACGAACTGTCACCTTTGAGCAGAACCAGCAGACCTATCAGGGCCTCGCCAAAGACATCTCCGATACCGGCCAACTCTTGGTCCAGTTAGAAAATCAAGAAGAAATCTGGCTCAATAGTGGCGAAATTTCCCTCAAGCAGTGGAATCTATAAAACAGAGCTCACAACTCAAAAAAGAGTCTGGGACAAAACACTGTCTCAGACTCTTTTGTGTGAAGATATATCAAAACTTTTTAAACCAATTCTTGATATACTCTAAGCATATATCCAGTAAGAATTTGATAAATAATAATACAATTCCAATCTTCACAAACATGTAATATTTAAATGTGTCATCAAATTCATGCACACGGATCGGAAAGGTGAAGATATTAGACGGATTGATAAGAAAATATAGTGAGATACAAATAGATAAAACCAACGCCACTATAAAAATTTTTTTATGTATTTGCATTTTTTACCTTTTCCTTTCTTGTTTTCCAACATTAAATACCAATTACCAATTTTATATAGCCTGATTAATTCTTTCATTCCCCTTTCTACCAGGCTATTTTATAGTTCTTACACCTTCATCATATACAAATTTCAAAATAATACAAGTCTGTTTTTCTAATTATTTTTTTGATATAATAATAAAGTTTGAATGTTAAACAAAAAACTCAGTAACTATCCCAACAAACTCTATAAAATTAACTTTTTAGATAGCACCATGATATATTTAAGCTACTAAACAGTTCAATTCAGTAGGTTTTTTGCCCCATTTTTAAATCATGATATTGAAAACACCTAAAAGCACCTTCCGAAATTCATTTATATTTCAATATTTTTAATTACTCTCAATATGAAAACTCCTTTCCAAATCCATACAGGGGACATCTAAATCAACAGGAAAAAGCCTTGGTAACCAAGGCTTTTTTGCTTGTCATTTTGTTTTTTGTACCAAATAATTATAAAAGTTTTCTAACGTTATCAAATTCTTCATTTAGTTTCTCTTGTAGTGTATGACCATATACTGCTCTTCTTCTATAGCCTGAGACCCTTTTGATGAAAATTAATCCGCAGAAAAAGTAAATGCTTCTAGTAAAACATTATCTGCTCATACTGCTTTATTACATTCTTGGGTATGTAATAAAACCAGCACAATCAAGAAGAGATTAATAATTAGTAATGCAAGTATTTTATTATGTTTGATTTCCATAACTATTTTATGGTCGGTCGCCTTCTTCTTATCAAAAGGTTTTGAAAAATAAAATTGTCAATATACTAATAACTAAATTTAAAGAGAGTTTTTCAACTCTCTTATTTTCTTATCTCACATAAATATTTCACATGTCCAGGCTCATCAAATTCATTTTTCTCAATAGCATACGCCACATTTGTATCCTTATTGAGAAATAGTATCATAGAATATGGTGCCATGAAGCTTGCTTTCTCTTCTAAAAACCAAGAATCAAAACACTGGTCTCCTTCGTACAACACAATTCTTTCATAGTCATCTACATCTTCACTTCCTGAAAGGCGTGCTCTTACTTCAAAATTAGCGCTAGGCTCTTTTCTTAAAAGATCACCAATCCAATATGTAGCTTGTTGAAGTGAATAGAAATCAGCAATTCCCCAACGGAAATAATCTCCCATTTTTTCTTCTACAAATTCAAAATCTTCAGTGGTGTCCATATCTCTAAAACTTGTTATTCTCATATAGTATTCTCACTTTCTATTTATACAACTTGTTTCTATTTTACAGCAAGCAACAAGGCTAGCTTGTTATTTAAAGGATCTTTCTTAGTTGTAGTAATTTGATTCAAATTCTTATATAAATTTATTATATCAAATTTATGTAATTTTGTCAATTTTGTCAGATTTAGTACACACTAGGATAACTGAGAGTCAAATCTTGACCTAGGAGATACACAATATAAAAACGCTTAATCCCTTTGTATAGGATAAGCGTTAAATGACAAGAGCAAAAGAAAAGATTAATTATTGTGGTCAATTTTCATCTAAATCCTTCAGTGCCTTCTTATAAGCCTCACTATTTTTCTTATAATAATCACGCTCTACACCAGAGATATCTACAGTAAAGACGCCATCTTCATATGTATAACTTGTTGTACGGTTTAACATTTGCGAGCCCATTAACTCAATTTTTTCATTCTTTCGATCAATTACAAAGTTGTCAGCAACACTACTATCAAGTATCCCTTTATTTCCTGAGATAGTAAATGCTCGTTCATTTCTAGATTCACTAACCCAATAATATTCCCCATCCAAAGTCTGATTTCTTTGATTAGAGCATGAAATTAAAGGCATACTCAAAATCGTTAAAAATAGTAGAATCAATATTTTATTCATTGTAATACCTCCTTAATTGTTAATGTTATAACAAAATACCATTACAGGAATACTACGAAAATATCTACGATAACAGCAATTTTTAAAAATGTCTGTTACAATAGCAAATTAATCTCACAAAATCAAAAACGCACTCTATTCTCCATAGTGGAGCTAATTAGAATGCGTCATTAGGGACTAAAAGATGACTATTATCAACTATTTATCGTCACCTTTAATCATATTTTTAACGCCTTCGATTGCTCCTTCAACAGCATCTTTTGCGTCTTCTGCGACTTCTTTAACTTTAGAAACTACTTTTTCAGCAGCTCCTTCTTTTTCTGTTTTCTTATCGCCAGTCAATTTACCAAATCCTTCTTTGACTGTACCTTTTGCTTGATTGATTTTTTCTTCTGTAGACATACTATTACCTCCATCTGTAATATATTTTATTTTATATCAAAAGAAAATCGATTTTTCGCTTAAATCTTATGCTAAGTGTGCCATCATTCAGTTAAATTGAAATAGTGCTTTACTTAGGTTTATTTGATTATATCGGCTTATAGCCTCTATAATCTTATTGTAAAAGTTAATATGAACAGAACTAAAAATTGTATAGAGTATGTTGATCTAACACGAAAAATCGATTATACTTATGACTTATTTGTCATCACCATTAAATAAATTCTTTACATCTTTGATTGCGCCTTAAACAACATCTTTTACTTAGTTGCTTTTTCTTCTGTGATTTTGAAATAACGATCTTTTCAAAACTACAATCAAATCATAATCTTTTCCTGTTATAAAGATTATGATCTATTTTTGAAAAAAGAAATTATTCCTTCTTCCCTAAGAAGAATGAAACGACACAAACAACAATGACAGCTCCCGCAATTGAAGGAAGCAATGCCATACCTGCCAAAGATGGTCCCCAAGTACCCAAAAGAGATTGTCCAACTGATGAACCAATTAAACCTGCTAAAACATTAGCAATGATACCCATTGAACCACCCTTTTTTGTGATTCCTCCTGCAATGAGACCAATAAGGCCTCCTACAATAATAGACCAAAGCATAATAGGACTCCTTTCTATCTCAAAGAAACGCTATTTAAATCATATTCAATAAGCAAGTATGATGAATATAACATTTTTGTATTTTGCTTTTTTAGCTAAAAGTTTCTTATTGAATAAAAATTAAAGCGCTTACTTTTCT
This sequence comes from Streptococcus parasanguinis, assembly GCF_023109675.1. Taxonomy (GTDB): domain Bacteria; phylum Bacillota; class Bacilli; order Lactobacillales; family Streptococcaceae; genus Streptococcus; species Streptococcus parasanguinis_I. The sequence continues at coordinate 142,219 of NZ_JALDUR010000004.1, forward strand.
AGAGATAATATAATTATAGACTATTTTTTATAGGGAGTCAACTAAAATACTTGACTTTTTTAAAATTGTTAAAATATATTAAATTATAAAACAAAATACCTAAATAGTATTATTGTTTGTGATCAAAAAATAGAAAATATATGTTGAATCATTCTATTGTATATTGATTTATATGTATTTTCTGCTTTTAAATTATGTCTTATCTCACTTTATTTTTTATAGTTATTTACATTTGTTTAATGTATAAAATAAATACAAAGTGTGTATTTCATTAATTTTTAAAGCAAAGCAGAAATGTAGCTAATTGCTTATATCATTAAAAGATTTTTTTAGATTCTCAACATATCTGTATAGTAACAGCCTCTTAAAAATTTTGATCAAAAAGCACCCCATCTTCTATAGTAGATATAAAAACTATAGAATTTAGGGTGCTTTTTTAGGATAGACTAGTTGTGATTGAATGATAACAAATAACTACTATTTGTCGTCACCTTTAATCATATTTTTAACGCCTTCGATTGCTCCTTCAACAGCATCCTTTGCGTCTTCGGCAACTTCTTTAACTTTAGAAATTACTTTTTCAGCAGTTCCTTCTTTTTCTGTTTTTTCATCGCCAGTTAGTTCACCAATTTTTTCTTTTACAGCACCTTTTGCTTGGTTTAATTTTTCTTCAGTTGACATAGTCTTGCCTCCGTTATAATTTATTTATTCTATGAATAATTTTTACTCGAATTAAATCTGATCGTCATTTAACCTATTAGTTGGCTTATGACCATTTACCATCTTTTATCTTGACAACTATTTGTCGTCACCTTTAATCATATTTTTAACGCCTTCGATTGCTCCTTCAACAGCATCTTTTGCGTCTTCTGCGACTTCTTTAACTTTAGAAACTACTTTTTCAGCAGCCCCTTCTTTTTCTGTTTTCTTGTCGCCAGTCAATTTACCGAATCCTTCTTTGACTGCTCCTTTTGCTTGGTTTACTTTTTCTTCTGTAGACATGGTCTTACCTCCGTTTGTATATGTTTTTATATATCCAAATTCAAATTAATGAACACGTGGTTTTTCATTTGATGAAGAGTCAGTTACAGCTTCTACGCCTTCACCAACTTTTTCTTTAACTGCTGAGAATCCATTTCCTAAACCTGTTTTAACATTTTCAAACTGTTCAGATGCGAATTCACCTGTTGATTCAACAACTCCAGTCACACGATCTTGCAAGCTTACTGAGTCAGCTTCATGTTGTTCTTTTGTTTTAATATCAACAACATTCACATTCACTTCAACAACTTCCAAGTCAGTCATCTTAGAAACTTGTGATACAACTACATCTTTAATGTGTTTGTATATTTCAGGAACATTCTTTTGATATTCAACCACGACATTCAAGTCGACAGCAACTTGTTCTTTACCAACTTCAACGTTTACTCCGTTAGCAACATTGTCAGTGTTGATAATCTTATCAGTTAGATTAGAGAAAAATCCTCCATCAACAGCCAACAAGCCATTTACTTTTTCTAAAGAAAGTCCGATAATTTTTTGAATGACTTTGTCTTCGTAAGTCAATTCACCCTTCACATCTTCTGCTTTTGCATTAGTTTCTTTGATATTTTTTTCGTTTGACATATGAAACTCCTTTTATTTAAATAAATTTTTCTGTTGTAAATAATATCCAACTCCAGCTCCTAAGACGGCGAAGATTAAAACAAATAATGTTTTAAAGAAACCATAGGAGAGGATGAAGCAAGCTAAAATAATACCTGCTAACCCAGACAGGAGTGGATACTGGTATTTTTTAAACAATTCCATTTTTTATTTCCTTACTTTACACGACTCACAGTTTTTTTAGTTGGTTTTTTAGGCTTATAATCCTTTACAGAAACATTAAGCTTAACACCATGATTAAGTCCAAAAAACTGTGTTAATCCATTACCGATTTCATCTTTTATAGACTGAGTTCTTTTAATAATATTATCTGAAGGAAGAATTTCTCCTTCCACGTAAACTAAACATTTATTTTTCCGACTATTTACACGAACTTTAGGGTTCTTAATGAAGTTGTTTTCATTAACCACACTACGAACAAATCCTTCAATAGCAGAACTTTTTAGTTTTAGTTCACCACCAGCATTTTCTAACTCTATCTCTAAATGTTGTTTAGGATAAAAAATTATCACTAACATAGATAATAAAATTAAAATTGAAAGAACTAAAGTACCCCAAAAAATGTATCTAGAAAGATAATATCCTAAAAAAGAAATCCTCTTCCAATTAATCAAATGGAGCTCTAAACCGCTAACTTTATGATAATCTAGCAAAATAGGAATCAAAATTGTCAAGATTAAAATACAAAATATAAGAGAAAGTATTTTCTTAGATTTTGACATATTGAATCCTTTCACGAATACAATCAAATCATAACCTTGCCCTGTCTTAAAGATTATGATTTATTCTTGAAAAAGAAAATTATTCTTTTTTCCCTAAGAAGAATGAAACTACACTAACAACAATGACAGCTCCTGCAATTGAAGGAAGCAAAGCCATGCCTGCTAAAGATGGGCCCCAACTGCCCAAAAGGGATTGTCCAACTGATGAACCAATTAAACCTGCTAAAACATTAGCAATAATACCCATTGAACCACCTTTTTTGGTAATTCCTCCTGCAATGAGACCAATAAGGCCTCCTACAATAATAGACCATAGCATAATGGGCCACCTTTCTATATCATAGAATATTTATTTAAATATTATCAATCTCCATTGATTAATAATATTATCAATTTGAATTGATAAAATAAATAGTAGAATTTTAGCTAAAATCTTATTTTGGATATTTTTTTCAAAATATTTTTCTTTGATTGATTTAACTATAAACCTTTACCCAAACAAAGTCAACTAAAATGCTTGGGTATTTTTAAAAAGCATAAATATTCTTATAAGATAATGAACCTTTATATAGTAAGATTGTTTGCGTTTTCACAACATTTTAATTTATGTTATTTTATATATTCATTTGTTTATATATCTATAAAAGCGTGTTTAATTTTGTTTGTTTTCTATATTATTTGTTCTATCTCGATCACTAATAAAATGAATAAAAAAATAACTTTATTGTATTTTATGTTTAATTTAAGATGATATATCAGTCTCTATTCGATAGAAATTTGAGCTTTTTTAAAAAAATTTTTTAAAATACTATATTTTATAGAGAATTTTTTATAAAATTTGACGTATACTTTTATAAAATGTATAATATTTATATGTAAGCCTTTCCAAGTTAATTTGACTTTTAGCTTCCATTCCAAGAGTGCCTATTCACGACACTCTAATATTTTATTTAGAGAAATTTGGAGATTATTATGGATTTTAGAGAAATATTGGTTCAACCAGAGCATTCAAAATTAAGCAGCTTCAATACTCAACTTGAAGGTTTTGAAAAACTTTTTAGAGATAAGGACTTGTTAGACATACGAGAAGATTTAACCAAAATTAATAAAGATGAAGTCATCGCTCTTTGTTCAGAAATAAAAGGATATAAATCTGGCTTTTTGGATACATTATCTTTAATTGCTTCAGATTCTAATATAGAGAATTATAGGGATGTCTTTGAAGAGTTATGGACTGAGTATGAATTTGATAATCGTATCGATGATTTACTTGCTCGTTACCCATATACAAACGTTGAAGAACGAATTGATTATAAATTGTTAGAAGAGTACGGAACAACCTCACGCGAAGAGGTAGCCAGAATGATTATCGAGGATTTAGATACTTCATCAGATGGAGAGGCTAAAAAACTATTCCTTCAAGAGTTTCTCTCTATGCAAAAGAGAGAAAATGATAACTAATAATCTTTAATATCTTCATTACCATTTTTTCAGTGTATTAAGAGGAAAAAGTTAATAACATGGCATTATTTTTGTGTTCAAATTTTTCAAAATATAGAAGATAAAACAAAATTTGGGATCTTCGCATATGCATTAAATACAATGAAGTCAATCATAAAAGACGATGTGTTTAATATTCATATTGAAACTGAAAATGGAAGTTATAACGGTGAGGCCAGTCAAGTCTTAGTCTTATTATCCAACTATTACGCTGATAAAAAACTATTTGACGAAAATAAAGATGGATATGAAAATATCTTAATTTTAAAAGATGCCTCCATCCTTTCTAAACTATCTGCAATTCCAGATTTGTTAAAAGGAGATGTTGTGTCAAATGATCACATCGAATATATTAAAGCAAAAAATATTAGAATTTCTTCTGATACTGAGTTAGAATCAGATGTTGACGGTGATAAATCAGATAAACTTCCAGTCAAGATTAAAATACTTGGAAATCATATCGAAGTATACTCATTACCAAAAGAATAATTTATTTTTTCTAATAAAAATCTAAGCGACAAAAAAGAGACTAGCGCATGAACCGCACCCCAAAAGTTAGACAGAAAAAATCTAACTTTTGGGGTGTTTTTATTATGAAATTGACATATAAGGATAAAGTTCAGATATATGAACTTAGAAAACAAGGGCGAAGCTTCAAAGAGCTTTCAAATATATTCGGGATAAATATTCCTAATCTTAGGTACATGATTAAATTGATTGATCGTTACGGTATAGAGTTCGTCAAAAAGGGGAAGAATCGTTATTATTCTCCTAAATTAAAACGAGAAATTATTGATAAAGTTCTGCTTGAAGGTCGTTCACAAATAAGGGTGTCTCTAGATTATGCTCTCCCAAACCAAGGAATGCTTCCAAATTGGCTGGCACAATACAAGAAAAATGGGTATACTATTGTTGAGAAAACAAGAGGGAGAGCACCTAAAATGGGACGCAAGCCAAAGAAAAAACCTGAAGAAATGACAGAGTTAGAACGTCTTCAAGCAGAAAATGAATACCTGAGAGCGGAGAATGCTGTTCTAAAAAAGTTGAGAGAACTCCGATTGAAGGAGGAAAAAGAGCAAGAAGAAAAACGGAAATTGTTCAAGGATTAGTAACAGAGTTTTCTTTAGATATCCTTCTAAAGATTATTAAGCTTGCCCGTTCAACTTATTATTATCACTTAAAACAGCTGGATCAAAGCGATAAGGATGATCAAGTTAAAGCTGAAATTCAGTTAATTTATACTGAGCATAAAGGAAATTACGGCTATCGTCGCATGACTCTAGAATTACGAAATCGTGGCTTCGTAGTGAACCATAAGAAGGTGCAGCGTCTTATGAAAGTACTTGGTTTAACGGCTCGAATTCGCCGTAAACGGAAGTATTCTTCATACCAAGGAGAGGTTGGCAAGAAAGCAGATAACCTTATTCAACGTCAATTTGAAGCAACCAAACCAATGCAAAAGTGCTACACAGATGTGACAGAATTTGCCATTCCAGCAAGCAGTCAAAAGCTTTATTTATCACCAGTTTTAGATGGCTTTAACAGCGAAATTATCTCCTACAATCTTTCTACTTCGCCGAACTTAGTACAAATGAAAGCTATGCTAGAACAAGCCTTTACAGCGAACCATTACGAAAATACAATTCTCCATAGTGACCAAGGATGGCAATACCAACATGATTTCTATCATCATTTTTTAAAGAATAAGGGAATCCAACCATCTATGTCACGTAAGGGAAATAGCCCAGATAACGGTATGATGGAATCTTTCTTTGGCATTCTTAAGTCTGAAATGTTTTATGGTTATGAGAATACGTTTCAGTCACTTGAGCACTTGGAACAAGCTATTGTCGACTATATTGATTACTACAACAACAAACGAATTAAGGTAAAACTAAAAGGACTTAGTCCTGTACAATACAGAACTAAATCCTTTGCTTAAATTAATTGTCTAACTTTTTGGGGTCAGTACAGCATAGTCTCCTTTTTTACTATATAATAGTTAATAAATTTCAAAAATTAATTATAAGAAATTGACTAATTTTATAATTGCTCACGACATAAGATGTTGTTAGATACTTTTACTTTCTAAAAAACCTTTTGCCTATCCAAATATGAATAAGGCTTCTTATCCTCCACCACACATTCTAAACATTCAATTCTAAGATAACCAAAAAATGTTTTTAGCTAATCATTGTCAATTATGTACTTTATTAAGTGAAAACTAAAAATTTTTCAATTGTACATTCATACAAAAACACGGCTCATGAATCATGGCCGTGTTATATTTTACTTAAGCTAGTTAGCTAGTTCTCTTAGTTAATATTTACTTACCTTTTATTTGCTTTAAGTCCTTTATCTCTTTTAGAATACTAAAAATATAGAAACTAAATAGAACTATACATAAAAAAGATAAAACAAAGAAACCAAACGGAAGTTTTCTTCCCATACCAGCTACTACTCCAAGGGATAAAATACCGATAGCCATTATGGAAATTATGAGGATAAACCACAAGTAAATCATGTAAAACTTATAAAGATAACAAAAGGACTTATTTTTTTGTTTAGGCTTATCCTTCCATTTTAAATAAAAGAAATAAGGTGTATTAATAATTAAAATAAATAAAAATCTCATCTCTAGCACAACTTTTTACTTTCTATTTTGGATTTCCCACAAGATCTCCCAACTTCCAAATACCAAGCCAAAAAGAAATTGTTAGCATGATAAAGAATGTAAGGAACATATTATCGACTAGATTTTTACTCATCAAGCATAGTTCTCTAGCTATATAAGGAGACACGGGAAACAAAATGCACTGTACTATGGTAATTATTTTTTTCATGATTCATTAATAATACTGTCACATATGATACAGTATACTCCTTTCTAGGAAAATTTCTTTTTATCCCTATCTTTATTATAGGACTACAGCAATTTAGATTCAATTTTTTATATATGAAAGTAGTTTCAGAATTCGAACTTTAATTTTTTTATTATACCTTGATTATCATTGAAAAAAATGTACAAATCAATTTCTTAGATTTGATAATATGATGAACTATAAAATATACAAAATACCACTCCAGAATAATATACAAAACGAAAATAAAGTACATTTTTTAAAGAACGTACTTTATGCTTCTGTTTCAGTTGTATCAATGGTTTAGTCCATGTTAACTCAATTGTACATAAACTTTTAGTTTTTCTCTTGGTACTTTGCAGAAAAGGAATGATCTGGTATAAGATCATTCCTTTTCTCTCTTTTTCTCTAAGTAATTATATACAATGTACGACGAAGTCGTCATTGCAATGCTTATCCACCACCTAAAGGGAACTTTAAACAACATTGCAAAGAGAAAGAATATAAACAACGAAAATACGTTATACCCAATTAATTTTATTATATATCTCATGATTAAAAGTTAATTCTTCCGTTGTTAGGAACGGCATCATTTTGATCCCATAATTTTGCTAAATAAGTCCCCGGTGATAATAAATTCATAGCGAATTCTAAAGCAACATCATTTACAAACCAACTACCTAGATATCTAGAAATTGCTGAACGAATAGCACTTTTTGCTGCATGTTTTCCTTTTTATTTGTATTCGCTTACATTTTATCATATAATACTAATGTAGTAAAGGAAGAAGGTGTTCTTATGCTAAAAAAATATTTTTCAAAATATAAATGGACTGATTTATTTTGGATTCTATTTGTGATTTTGACATGCATCTATGTAGGAAACCATGATTTGCTTCCTCTTAATCATCAAGAATTCTCTCTTCGTGGTAGTTTCTGGGGATTTATACTTGCATTATTTCACTTACTATTCATTGATAAATTTTTCATCTCTAATCGGAAGTAAAACGATACTAGGTAAAAACTCAATTTCAGGAGAAAATAAAGTAAATCTCCCCACAATAAAACGCATAGTATCAAGGTTCTTCAAAACCTAATATTATGCGTTTTTTGATCTAAAGACTTTTCCCTATTCTTGCTTATTTTGTTGTTGATTATCTTTATATGAATTTTATAGCATAGGCTATCGTCCATATCTGAGGCACTGTGAAACTAAAAACTAGCTCAGTCTCATAGAAGAAGACGAAAAGCCAACCGATAAAAGCGTTAAGACACGCCAACGATTTTTATCACTTTATCCATTTACTACCCCCTTTCACTATTTAATAGTCAATTTAGACGATGCAAAAGTGCGAAAAAAGACAAATGTTTATCTTTCTAAACGGATTAAGTTTTCCCACTTTTAATTGCTTGAATAGTGTTGGAAGCTTTTTTAATATTTCGTCATGATTGGATAAGCAACAGCCAGTTGCAACTGATCGGAGCCCTGACAGTAAGGAATGAGACCCTACTACTAGAACATTAAAAAATGGTGGAAATTTTGGGAATAGCTTTGTACATCCCATCTTTTTTAACTTTATATACATAAAAAAGTCCTCGAACAACAAGGACTTTTTTCGAAAGCTAGGTGACTTAGATAAGTCATCCAGCTTTCAAAATGACTAGTAGGACCGCTTCGTTATTGTCCGACAAAATTTAATATGCTTCAAAACTATATTTTAAACAATTTATTTAATTTTTCTAACTCTAATACACTCATATATACTTCTACTCCAGTAACTACCCCCTTACTATAAATAATTCCACAAGAAAACACAATCCTCTCCTGACTCAAAATATTTGACAATATTACAAAAGATTCCAAAACATAATCCTCTATAGTAATAAAACAATTATTTTCATCTTTGAAAAACTCTATAAATCCAATATCCTTACACTTATCACGTAAATGAAACCTAAGTGATCTTAAAAAATAATCAAAAAACACATCATTTTCCATAGAAAACCCTTTCATTTTTTAAAAACATTCTGATATAATCATACAAAAAATAAAGGAGAACTACAATGAAAAAAATAATTATTTTTATCTTGTTAATCCTCTTAATCTTTCCATTTGTCAAATCTTTTGTTAAACATTTACATTCTTTTTTACACTATCAATGGTTATTGGAATTAGCAAACAAAAAACGGCAATCAGCATTCACTAAATTACCGTTTTTTATTTAAATTCTATTACTATTACTGCCTAAAAACATCAGGTAAATTACTATTAATTACCCTGAGGCCATCGTTTATATATTGACCCAAAACGTCAAATCCGTTATAAATTCCGTTATAAATAAAGAGTCCTAAAATTATAGATGAAATAATAATACTTGCACAAATAAAATATGTACGATTTTTTTCATTCATAATATCGATTATCTCCTAAGTTAGTATAGACTAATAGTTCCGTTTTGATTAAATGGGACTCTATAATAAGTTTTGCCTCCAAAACTACCTCCAAAACTAAAACCAGCTCCTAACAACTCTGCTTTAATTTGACCTGAAGCACTACTATTTACAGCTTAAGAATTGATAATTATAGTTTGCACATTGGAATCATCCACTTTCTTATATAAATATTAATTAGTTACGGTAATTTTTTATTCTAAAAATGTTATCTTTAGTAACAACTTTTTCTTATTTTATTATACTTTAATTTGAATGAAATTTCATTTTTTTATATGTGAAAGTAGTTTCAGTTTTCTTATCTCATTTACTTTTAATTTCTTGAATAAGTTAGTAGGTGTTTCTTTCTTTTATGCAGGTTGGTTAAAATAGCTTCATCTGTTTTTTATACGTTTTTCAGAAATTGTATAAATTTCGTTATCACTTCTCTTACCAATAGCAATGACTTCAATAATTTCAATCGCATTGACAGTTTCATGAAAAACAATTCTCAGGCCCAATTTTTTGTGTTTTAACTTCCTGTAACCTGCTAAATTACCGTGAAGAGCCTCTCCGGCAAGCATCCCTTGATTTTCTAACTTGATAAGTGACTTTTTAACATGAAGACGTTGACTATTATCTAATTTATAAAAATCATCTTGCGCTTCAGGTATCAATTCAACTTTATAACTCAATCCCAACCGTCCTCTACATTTTCCATACCTTCACGCCAATTTGAACCAAGAAATTCATCGACAGTTAAATTTTTTCGTGCTTCAAGTTCAAATGGAATTTTACGATCACGTCTGATTTTATTGAAATATAAATTAATTGCTGTAGTATAGTCAAGCCCAATCTCCTTCAAGACCTCACCAACTTCCTGTTTTAATTCAGAGTCAATACTTAGATTCAATCTTGCTTTTGTAGTTGTAATTGCCATTTAAATCACCTCATCTTTTTGTGTATATTATACACAAAAAAACAGATTTTTTCAAACTATTTTTTCTCATTGAGAATTTTTTTGTATAAATTATAAAAAATTAATGTTGAAATAATTATTTTGGAACATTTTAAAATGAAATGATTAAGATATTTCATCAGAAACACCAACAGCCCCAACCGTTGGGGCTGTTTTTTTGCTTATTGTTCCACTTTCTGAAAAAGATATGTTTTTCGGAAACATATAATTATAAACTTTATAAACTTATATGTTCATAAAATTGAAGTTTATTTGTACCAAGTTGTATTTCAAATCACTTTTATTCGAAAAATATCTTTAATAAGAATCCCTCTATTTCAAGCATCTATCGCTATTTTCTTCTACACTAAAATGAAGGATTTCATGCAGGGGGCATCAAAGACAACAGGAAAAGCCTTGAAATCAAGGCGTTTTTGTTTGTCTATAGCATATCTCTTTTTTTGTATATATTAACAATTAATAATTAATAATTGAGAAACAAATCCGATTCCTTCATACTCTACCAAACACCATCCCCCTATTATCCCCCCACTTATGGTATGATGGTAGAGTATGTTTAGGTGCCGAGCTACTCGAGCACCTCCTTGTTAAAAGGAGACGATTATGAAAATCGCATGGAATGAAATTAAATACCAACCCAAGAAGTTTATCCTGATTGAACTCCTCATTATCATCCTCATGTTTATGGTGGTGTTTTTGTCCGGTCTGACAAATGGACTGGGGCGTTCGGTATCGGCACAAATCGATAACTATGGGGCCCTGCACTATATCCTTTCGACGGATTCAGAAGGGATTATCCCCTTTTCAACCATTACGGCGAAAGATTTAAATGAGGTCAAAAAGATAGAGGGGATGGACTATTCTGGCTTGTCCATCCAACGGGCAACCGTCTCAAAAACAGAGGATTCCAACACTCTGGATATCACCTACTTCGCGACCGATCACAACGAAGAAGAGATCCTTAATCCAATTATGGAGGATACCGACCTCAAGATCTCCGACTTAAAGAAAAACGAGGTCATTCTGGACAGTTCTTTCAAAGAAGATGAAGGGATCCAAGTCGGCGACCAAGTGATCGACAAAACTTCTAAGCAAAAACTCAAGGTCGTGGCCTTTGCGAAAAATGCAAAATACGGCTATAGCGAGATTGGCTTTATCAGCTCGGATACCTACACAGGCATGCGGCAAAAAACAGATCCAAGCTATCAATGGCGAGCCCAAACCCTTGTGACCAAGAAAAGCATCACTTCTAGTGATCTAGCCAGCAACTTAATGGTGACGGATAAGAAGCAAGTGATCGATAAAATTCCTGGCTACAAGGCTCAAAATCTGACGCTACGGATGATTACGTGGGTTCTCTTGCTTGCTTCTTCTGCTATCCTTGGGGTCTTCTTCTATATCCTGACCCTGCAGAAGTTGAAACAGTTCGGCGTCTTGAAGGCCATTGGCATGTCCATGAGCCAGATTACCTATGTCCAACTATCCCAGCTCACCATCATCTCCCTCATAGGAGTGCTGCTGGGGCTTGGCTTGGCAACTATGATGGCGCCATTTTTACCTAATAGTGTCCCTTCCTTTATGACCCTGAAAGACAACCTCAACATCTCGGTTAGCTTTATCCTGACCTCTATTTTGTGTGGTGCCTTGTCCCTTGTCAAAATCAAAAAAGTAGATCCAATCGAAGTCATTGGTGGAAATGGAGAATAAGATGGCCATTATCGCATTAGAAAATATCAGAAAATCCTACGCCGATGGCAGCCAGATGCACCATGTCCTCAACCAGCTGAATTTAAGCGTAGAACCCAACGAATTTGTCGCCATCTTGGGCCCTTCAGGATCAGGCAAATCCACTCTCTTAGCTATCGCTGGCTTACTCTTATCAGCGGATGAGGGGCGGATTTCTATCGCTGGCCAAGATTTAACTAACCTCAACCAAGGCCAGTGGACGCAAAAACGGCTGGAATTGCTCGGCTTCATCTTTCAAGATCACCAGCTCCTCTCCTATATGAAAATCGGTGACCAGTTAGAACTGGTGGCCAAATTGAAGGGGGAAAAGGACAAGAAGAAACGCCAAGAGGAAGTCAAAGCCTTGCTGGCAGATCTGGGCATCGAAGCTTGCTACCACCAATACCCGAATCAGATGTCTGGTGGGCAAAAACAACGGGCAGCCATCGCTCGGGCCTTTATCGGAAATCCGCAGGTCATTTTAGCTGATGAGCCAACCGCTAGCCTAGACCCAGATCGAGGTCAAGAAATCGCCCAATTGATCCGGAAAGAAGTCAAATCCAAAAACAAGAGCGCCATCATGGTGACCCATGACCGCTCCATCCTGACCTATGTAGATACTATTTATGAATTAAAACATGGCCAATTGCTAAAGGTAGAAAAGGTTGATTAAATACAAGAGAGTGGGACAGAAATCGGTAATTCGTTAGAATTCGATTTCGTCGTCCTACCTCCGCACAGTTGAGTAGGGCTGTAAAAGCTGATGAAATCAGCGTAGTAGAGCCCACTCAACCACTGCGTCTTGCTCAACAAACCAAAAATAATTGAGAGGCTAGGACTTTTGTCCCAGCCTCTTTTTATTCTTGTGGCTCCTTGGGCAGTTCCATACGGAAGCGCAAGCCCATAGCCGTTTTATCAAATTGGTAGGCCAGCTCTTCATGGTCTAGCAAGTGTTGGACCACAAAGAGCCCCAAGCCGCCTTCCTTCTTCTGACGGCTAGCGGTCATTGGCATTTCAGCGGTCTCTACCATTTCCTGGCTGGTATTTTCAATCGCCAAGTGCGTCCCTTCCTCTTCGAGACGGAGCTGGATCTCTCCACCGGCATCCGAATGTTTGACGGCATTACTGATAACATTTGAGAGAACCAATTTTAGAATCGCTGGGTCCATATAGACGGCTTTGTCAGGGATTTGATTGTCAATCATGAGCGAGCGAGATTGAGCCAAGACCTTGTACTGGTCGAGGATCTGCTCTACGACCTGATCCAACTGGATCCATTCCTTGTCTCCGGCCAATTCTTGGACAGAGGACAGGGACAGGATTTCTAGGACGATCTGGTTCATCTCATCGACGATATCGAGGGAGACCGACAGATAGCGGTCCCGGTCCTTGTAGCGGCCGATCTTATCCCGCATATTTTCTAGGATAATCTTCAAGCTGGCCAGAGGCGTCTTGAGCTCATGCGAGGCTCCCCGTAGGAATTCGACCTTCATCTGCTCCAACTTCAGATTTTCCTGTTTCTGCTGCTCTAGATTGTCGATCACTTCTAGGAGATGGTGATAGAGGTCGTTGATCTGTTGCTTGAGTACGCCGATCTCATCCTGCGAGTGAATGGGAAGACTAGCTGTCCGATCCAAACGCTTCATCCGCTTGGTCATCTGCTTGATCTCAAGGATTGGAGCAGAAATCAGGCGGGCATAGAGATAGGAAGCGATCAGCGACAGGACAAAGGAAGCAAGGAGACTATAGGGAAGGAAGCCCAGACTGATGTCCCGCGCTTCCTTTTGGGAATCGACAGTTGCTAAGAATTGCAAGGTCAAGTCCTTCCCCTCTTTGGTCTGAATCTTTCGCTCTTCAATGACCAGCGAATTATTCTGGCTATCAGGGTTCAGGAGCAAGTCATCCTTAACCTCTAGGGCATTTTGTTTTTCCTTGCCCTTGATCGAGACCTTGATATCGTTGGTCTTGGAATAAAGGTCGATGACGGACTCAATGGTCCCTTCTTCCTGGCCTTGGAAACTCTTGGCCAGGGCCTGGGATTTCTTCAAAATCGTCTGGCGCTGAGACTCGATATAGGTCGAGGGGAAAATAAAGTAAACCGAAGCATGTAGAAGGATGACTAAGCCACTAAAAAGGGCAAAGGTGATCAGAAAGATCTTTGCAAAGATACTTCGTTTGGTCATGGTCTCTCCAATTTATAGCCGACATTGCGTACCGTTACGATACAGTCCAGCTCTAGTTTTTTTCGTAGTTCCTTGATATAGACATCGATCACCCGGTCAAAAGGAATCTCCTCCGTCTCCTTCCAGACGGCATCGAGGATCTGAGAGCGAGTCCGGGCCTTACCCTCATGCTGGAGCAAGTATTCCAAGATTTCCAACTCCTTGGCATTCATGGAGATGGCTTGCCCAGCTAAACTGGCTGTGTAGCTCTCAAAATCCACTCGTGCCTCTCCATAGGTGAAGACCCGGGAAGGCTGAAGCTTTTTAAAAATAGCTTCGATACGGACCTTCAAGAGGGACAAGGAGAAGGGTTTTTCCAGGTAGCCATCTGCCAACTCTCCAAAGGCTGTCAACTTATAGTCCTCATCATGGAAGGCCGTCAGCATGAGGACAGGGACTGAGCTGGTCTTCCGGATGGTCTTGAGGACTTCCAAGCCATTGAGGATCGGGAGCTGGATATCCAGCAAGACCAGATCCGGCGCTTCTCTGTGAAAGAGGTCCAGGGCCTCCTGCCCATCGCCTGCTTCAAAGACCTCATAGCCACATTCCATGAGATAGTCGCTCATCCCTTCGCGAATCAGGACTTCATCTTCTACGATTAGTATCTTCATACACTTTCCTTTTATCTAAGAAACTTCTTCTACCTCCTATTATACCCTATTTCTATTTTAGGAAACAATCTCTTATTCGACATCCACCAAGAGATCTTTTGGTTTCTTATGCAAGAGCCATTGAGAAGAAAGGATGGATACGAGAATCAAGAGGAGGCCACCGACCAACACAATCACCAACAATTGGCTCGGTTGGATGTCCATATGGAGGTCTGTCAGGGTCTTACTGAAGCTTTCTGCCTCAGCTCCACCACCAAGGTTGGCTGCAGAGGATTCTTGAGCCATTTGTTTGGCAATGCCACTGGTTACGTTCTTGAGTACCGTATCTCCGACTGTTTTGGCAAGAAGTCCTGCAACTCCATAGGAGAGGAGGAAGGCTGGGATGGAAATCATGACCAATTCTGCCACGAATTGCCCTGCAATCTGCACCTTGGAGAGTCCCAGAGCTAGCAAGATACCCACTTCTCTGCGACGGGCATTGAGCCACAAGACGAGGAGAAGGGTGAGAAGCAAGCTAGCAAAGACGAGGCTACCGATAAACAAGTAGTCCGCCACTTGGAACATGCTGCTGATCGATTTTTGCAAGGCCGGGTAGTTGGAAGAGCTCTTAACCAAGTCATAGAGGTTCCAGTCAATGTCAAGTGCTTTGATTTTTTCGATCAATTGATCGAGGTCCTGATCCCCTTTGGCAAAGAAGGTCGCATCCTCATAGGTAGCTGTTTGAACAGTATTGCCGTAGAGTTTGGCAGCTGTATCCAGGTCAGAGATGAGGGTATCTTCATACAATTCTTGGGCGTAAGTTAGAGGAGCTTGGTTCTTCCCTGAGAACAGACCCTTAATGGTCACTTCGACAGTTTCATTAGCCCCTTTTTCATTGTCAGCATCGTAGAGATTGGACTTGAGACGCACCTTATCGCCCACCTTAAGACCATTCTTTTTCGCCAAATCTTCATGCATGAGGATTTGGTTTTTATCCTTGTCTGTCAGATGCTCCCCTTGGACCAGCTTGTAGGCTCCAGAGACAAATTTATCTTCTTTTGAAGAGTCATTGACCCCCGTCACCATCAAGGTATTCTTGAAGTATTTTGCCCGCTCTGGAGATTGATTTTGCAGGGTTTCTTCGGTCTCAATGATCTCGTGGTCTAGGATATCTGCAATAGCATTGATCCGCCTGATGGAGGAGGTGATCCCCTCTACCTGGCTGATTTTTTCGATATCCTCTCCTCTGAGATTCCCAGCTCCCCGAGGGGTTCCTGGATTAGTCCTGCGGTTGATCTGCATGGAGAAGCTATTGGTAATGGATCCCAGGCTTTCCGATGAAGCTTTTTGGGTCGCTCCCTTCATGGAGAGTCCGATCAAGCTCAAGGTCCCCATGAGGAGAATGATGGCAAAGAGCAAGAGGGACTTGGGCCATTTCCGTGTGATATAAGCAAAAGCATTGCGCAACATAACATTCCCTCCTTACTTACTCTTCTCAACGAGGCTACGGCGACTCAATTCCAAGACCACATCGGAGGCCTCTGCCACTTCCTTACTGTGGGTGACGACGATGACACATTTTTGGCGTTCCTTGGCCAGTTTCTTTAAAATGGCAATGATGTCACCAGCTGTCTGTTCATCTAAGTTTCCTGTCGGCTCATCTGCTAAGATGACAGGTGCTTCTGAAACGAGCGCACGCGCAATAGCCACCCGTTGTTGCTGCCCGCCGGATAGTTGCAGGACATTGCGTTTGATTTGCGTTTCGTCCAGCCCCAATTCCAAGAGAATGTCTTTCCCAGCTTGTTTGTTGACCAGGCGGACATTTTCCAGTGGCGTCAAATAATCAATCAAATTATAATTCTGAAAGACCAGGGAGACATGATGCTTGCGGTGGTAGCTAGACCCTTTGGTCTGGATGTCCTCCCCATCAAAGAGAACCTGCCCCTTCTTGGGATTGTCCAGACCAGCCAGGAGGGAGAGGAGGGTCGATTTCCCTGCTCCAGACTGACCGATAATGCTGTAAAATGTCCCATTTTTGAACTGATAGTTCACGTCTGAGAAGATCTCTTCTTGGTAACTTTGGTAGCTATAAGATACATGTTTGAGTTCTAACATAGGTGTTATTTCTCCTTAACTCATTTTTGTTAATATTTCTTTTGGGGTCTTGCGCCAGATCATGCTGGTAGTTACACCGAGTGATAGAAGGATCAAGCACAAGAGGCTAGCATAGGCGATTCCTAAGGAAAGGCCTTGAGGGATTTGGTTGAGTAATTCTAGGGTCTGCTGTTGACCGGTCTGTCCGACAAACTGCTCTAAGAAACGATGGCTGACCATCCGCCCGATGAGAAAGGCTGGGATCACTGCTAGTAAGGATACCAGCACCACTTCCAAGAGGAACTGTCTAAAGATCCGGCCCTTGCTCTTCCCAATGGATAAGAGGACCCCGATTTCATGAATCCGCTCTCGTGTCCAGAGACTGAGTAAGAGCGATAGGGCACCTGCTCCCGTCACCAGGAGGACGATCATCATGATCCGCACCAGGCCTTCTAGGGTCTGAGAGGATTCCTTCATCTGGTCAAAGGCCTTGCGATCTTCGACCACGCGTAGCGATTGCCAATCCAGATCCAAGCTTTTGACTTGCTTCAAGAGGGCATCGATTTTCTCAGGATCTTTGACCCCAAAGGTGACCTGGGTCACTTCTTGCTGACTGAGACCAAGAAGCTTGGTCGTATCCTCATAAGGGAGGTAGACTTGATTCTCACTCAGATCAGAGGTCATTCCTGTGAATTTTTCCTGTTTCTTACCCGAAAAGATCCCAACGATTTTAAAGGTTTGCTCTTTGGCAGGAGTCTCTCCCATCTGAAAGCTGGATAAGGTCAAGGAATCCCCGACCTTTAGCTTGTTCTTCTTAGCCAACTCTTGGTGGATCAAGATCTGGCCGCGAGCCTTGTCGGATAAGTGCTTGCCTTGCACCAGTTGGAAACTGCCACTGCGGAAATCCAGGTGCTGGTCTGTCTTCTGGGTGAAGACAGCGCCTAGCGCTTGCTTGGCTTCCTGACCCAGATCATCCCGCTCTACCGACTGCTGCCCCGTCACCACTTCTTTACCAAGAATACGAACAGGACTTTCATATTGAGGAACCATAGATCCAACTCCAGCTAGCCGCTGCACCTTTTCAGCTTCCTTCAGTGCAAAGGGAGTAGCCCCCTGCTTACTGGTCAGGGCAAAACTGGTCCCAGCCGACTGCTTGATATGGTCCTCCAGTCTTCCTCCCACTTGCATCAGTGAAAAACAGAAATACAAGCAAGAAAGGATCAAGAGGAGAATCAGAAAGAGAACCAGATTCCTCGTTCTTTTTCGAGAAATATAGGCGATTGCCTGTTGTAAGAGCATGATCTCACCCTCCATTTCAAGGTCCACGACAATACAATGTGGACGTTTTCATCATTTTTTATAGTTATTATAGAAAAGAAATGTGAAATGTTTATGAAATAGAAAAAGTTTCCTAGATTTTCTAGGAAACTTTATTCGATTTAAATAATATTATGTAAAACATACGTCCCACTTGCTTGACCTTATTTTTCAAAGACTCCTCCTTCTTGAATCTTTGAAAAGATCTGATCGGTCAGTCGAACATTTAAGAAGCTCCAAAGAGCGAAACCTCCAAAGGTAAAGAGATAAATAGCTGTCAGTAACCGTTCAGGACTACTGAGACTGATATAAACCACTGCCAGATTGAAGAAGATAAGAAAGATGGTTTGAATAGGATTTAAGAGAGCAATGAGGAAACTATTCAGACAGACCTTTCTTGTAGGGTCTTCAAAGAGGCCAATATAAGGGAAGATCAAGGTCATCCCTCCACATAGAAGGACGATAAAGGGAAGCAAGATCCAAATCCCATACTCACTTAAAAAGGCCGTATTTGAAAAAAGACAGTAATCCAGATAAAGAAGGGCAGATAGTCCTAGGCAGGTCAGCCAAATCACCGTCGCTTGCTTGAAATTAGCTCGAAAGAGACGGAAAAAATGAAAGACGAGATCCGTATCTTCCCCTTTCAACAAGCGGTGCCACATGGTTGCTAAAGCGGTAAGCGATGCACCGATCGTGAAAATCGGAAGGCAGCAAACGATAAACAAGGTGTTCAAGATAATGATGTCTGTCAACCGGGTCAAGGTCTTGACCAAGCGTCCATCCAATGAAAATAATTTTTGCATCTTCTTCTCCTTGTTCTTCATCTCAATTTCTGCTACTTCCTCCAAGGAAGCACTCAGGGGCTTTAGGCCCCTGAGTTACTTACTTGAATCCATTTAGACTCCTGTTACTTCACTTCTTTTTGGTAACGATCATAGGCATCCTGTTGAATCTTCATAAAGTCATCAATGCCCATCTTCTTCAATGTTGCTTTGTAATCGTCCCAATCCTTTTCGACGCCCCCTTCGACTACCCATTTAGAAGCTTGTTGGGTAACATAGGAGTTGATATCGACATAAATAGAGGACAATTTGTTCAATTCTTCTTGAGAGTAGATGACATTTGGATATGCTGGCAAAGCGTACTGTTTCAATTCTTTGTCCATCTTCAATTTGAGGCCATCACCTTGCGTTTGGTCGATGTCGACATGACTATTGATATCATCTGACACATATTTTGGTCCAAAGTCACGAAGGGAATTGATCCAAGCCCATTCATCGGCAGATTTACCATCTTTTGGAGCCAAAACCTTGTACTTGTCACCATCTTTTTCAGTCGCAATGCCAAAGGATCCATAGAAGTTTTGAATGCTGGCATCATCCGTGTAGAATTTATCCAACCATTTGAGCAATTTTGCAGGGTCCTTGCACTTATTCGTGATCAAGATTTCATTGCGTCCATAGTTCAAATGATCTGGGTCAGAAATGACATATTGTTTGCCATCAGGGCCTTTCAATGCTGGAAGAGGAGCATATTCGCTGGCATGTTGGCCGAAGGTTGCATCTGCTGTCCAACCACTTGATACACCGACACGTGCCACTCCCTTGTCCATCCGTTTGGCAACAGACATAGAGGTATCTTCTGTAAAGAGTTCAGGGTCGATCAAGCCTTTCTTGTAGGCTTCATGCATAGCAGCTATCCCTTGTTTATAACTTTCTTCCGTCCGGAGGTAGACCGGTTTGCCATCTTTGACGGACATTTCATAGGTATTATCTCCACCCAGACGGTTGTTGAATGGCAAGATATAAGAGAAGGTCGGATCAAAGTTACCAGAGCCAAATGGAATTTCATCATTGACATCCCCATTGCCATTGGCATCTTTGTCCTTGAAGGCTTGTAAAACAGTCACCAATTCATCATAGGTTTCCGGCATCTTCAAGCCAAGGTTGTCCAACCATTTCTTATTAATAAAGAGTTGGTTGCCGACGATTGGCCGCATTGGCAATTTCTTAGGTAGGCTGTAAATATGACCATCTGGGTTGGTCACCATGGCTTTTAATTTCGGTTCTTTTTCAAAGGCCTTGTTCAAGTTGGGCATATTATCCTTGATCAAATCTTCCAATGGAATGAACATATTTTGGTTCTGAGCGATTTCAGAATCCGTGAAGGCATTGGATCCCAAGAAAGCGTCTGGTAAATCTCCACTGGCAACAAGAACAGATTTCTTATCAGACCAGTCTGCAGCCACCATGGTATCCCATTTGATCTTGATACCTGATTCCTTGGCTGAATCATCTAGAAAGCCTTTGTGATAGTCTTCCCCCCAATCCGACCAACGAACGGTCGTGATCTTGAAGGTATTTCCATCATTCTTGTCGTTGCTTGATTTATTTGTGGAAGCTCCACAAGCCGTCAAGCCAGCTAAAGCAGCTGCTCCAAGGAGCAGATAGGCAAATTTCCTGTTTTTCATGATCTTCTCCTATTCTTTCAAGGCCCCTATCATGACACCTTGATTAAAGTATTTTTGGACGAATGGATACAGCATCATAATCGGTGCTGTTGAGATAACGATGGCTGCATATTTCATCATATCAGCCTTAATACGGAGGTCAGAAGCTACCTCCCCTGTTGCTTGCGATTGCAACATTTGATTACTAATTAAGAGACGGCGCAGGATCAGTTGTAAGGGTTGAAGATTTTCATTGGTCAAATAAATCAGGGCATTGAACCAAGAATTCCAGATCCCTACTGCTGTCCAAAGTCCAATAACGGCAATAATAGCCTTGGACAAGGGGAGCACGATCTTTCTGAAGTAATGAATGGTTCCGCACCCATCAATCTGGGCAGCTTCCCACATCCCTTCTGGAATACTATTGTTAAAGAAAGTTCGAGCTACAACGATATTGTAAGGTGATACTGCAAACGGTACAACCATGACCCAGAAGGTGTCGACCAAACCCAATTGTTTCACTGTCAAATAAATGGGAATCAAGCCCCCAGAGACGAACATAGGAACGATAAAGAAGACACTGACCCATTTCTTAGCAAAGAGGTCCTTTCGCGACAAGGCGTAACCAGCCGGAATATTAATGACCAGGGCAACGATGGTCCCTACAACCGTGTAGAGGATGGTGTTGAGATAGCTCTTTAGAAACAAAGGTTGCTCAATCAAGCGTTGATAGCCATCTAGTCGCCATTCCCTCGGGATAAACCAAACCTTACCAGTTGCCACATCAGACGGATTACTGAAGGAGGCAATAATGACAAACCACAAAGGGTAGACAATCAACAGAATCAAGCAAATCGCTAGACCATAGATAAAAACATCAAAGAGGATTTCCGACTTGGTCTTTCTAGCATGTTGAAACAATTTCACAATTCCTCCTCCTTTCTAGAACAATCCCGTCTTGGTATAGCGTTTCGCAAACCAGTTGACCGACAATAAGATGATCAAGTTGACCAAGGTATTAAAGAGACCGATCGCTGTCGAATAACTATATTGGAAATTAATCATCCCCACTTTGTAGACATAGGTCGAAATGATTTCACTTCCTGCCAGATTAAGTGGATTTTGCAAGAGCAAGACCTTTTCAAAACCAACACTGAGTAGGCTTCCTGCTCTGAGAATCAAGAGAATCATCGCCGTTGGTAACAGTAAGGGTAAGTCAATATGACGGATTTTTTGCAATCGACTCGCCCCGTCCATGGTCGCTGCTTCATAAAAGGTTGGATCAATGGCTGATAAAGCGGCTAGATAGATGATACTATCCCAACCGATATGTTGCCAGACATCGCTCCAGACATAGACACCTGCAAAGCTACCCGGTTTGGATAAGAGGGCAGGCATCTTTAAGCCGACCAATTTGAGGACATTGGCTAACAGTCCACTACTTGGAGAGAGAAAAAGAATAATCATCCCACACATGACCATGGTCGAGATAAAATGAGGCAAATAAGTTGTTACTTGAAAGATTTTTTTGAACTTGCCCACACGAATCTGGTTGCAAATGATGGCTAGAACAATCGGCAAGGGAAAACCAACCAGAATACTGTAAATAGAAATTTTCAAGGTATTCTTCATGGTTGTTGCAAATTGGAAGGATGAGAAGAACTGGTTAAAATACTTGAGACCAGCCCAAGGACTTCCAAATATCCCAGTAGCGGGAGAGTAATCTTTAAAAGCGATGACTAGACCCGCCATAGGGATATAGGCAAATAAAATCAATAAAATAATCGATGGCAGGAGAAGCACATATAAAGGAATATTTTTCTTCAATTTGCTCTGCTTCGCATTTACTTCGCTTTTCATAAGGCCCTCCTTTTCTTTCTCCTCTATTTTATAGGAATCCTTTCCATCTTTATAGAACTTTTTCGTGCATCTTCATTCACTTTTCCGTTTTCTCCACACAAAAACATGCACTTTCCCGATTTTTTTTACTTTAATATCGGTTTTGTTCATGAATCCGTTTTCAAATAGTGCTATAATATATGTGAGGTGCTCATTATGAAAGCTATTCACAGAAGTACACGAGATCACTCGATTCAATTTTTTTCGCGCCTACTCTTTCTCCTCTTAGTTGTCAATACCTTGATCAACCTTTTGATTGGTGGGATTAGCCGAAATTTTATTAAACACCAAAATATGCTCCATTTAGAGGACTCGATTCATATCTATGCGGATTCCTTAAATACAGTGCTTCACTCCGTTGAGCGTTTTATGTACAGTACCATTAGTCACAACGACTATTTGACAGAGCTCAATACTCCGCTTGATTTCACAAATTTTCATGAAAATCTAAAAAAACTGCGGATTGATTTCACGGAGTTTCAGTACCAGATGGATAGCCCCATTACCTTTTTCATAGAGACAAAAGATATCCCACATTTTTTCAACGCTTCCAGTCTTCAACTGCCCTACCTGGACTATGTACAATTGAAAGATCATCTTAAAACCTATGACAAAGAAACAGACAAGACCCGTCAAAAATGGCAACGAATCAGCCTGAACCAGCATGATTATCTCTTGAAATCCCTTCATTACAAGGGCAAGGCTATCTATGCCATCATTTCTACCCAGGATATTTTAAGACCCTTGCAAAAGCTCAATATTGGAAAAAAAGGGCGCTTATCCATCGAACGCCCCAATCAGATCCATGCTACAGATTCCGTTATTCAAGCCGGTAGCAATCAAACCCACCTGCCTTTTGATCTGTATGTGACGGTCGATTACGGGGACGTTTTCCGTACAAATATCGTACTTGAAACCCTTCTCTCCTTGGTCCCTTTGATCATCGCCGTTCTCTCTACCATTCTGATCCTTTATATTCGTCAACGGATGATCCAACCGATGAAACGACTCACCCAACGCCTTTCTCAGCTAGACGCTGCTTCCACCAAGCTAGATGTGATCGAAGACCAAGGGATCTTAGAGATCGATCAGGCCAATCACAAGCTCAATCAGGTCCTGATCCATATGAAAGACCTTCAAATTCGAGCCTACCACGCGCAACTCAACCTCAAAAAAGTCGAACTCAATTACCTCAAAAATCAAGTTCGACCCCATTTTTACCTCAACATGCTTTCCATGATTCACAGCATGCTGCAGACCAAGGACTATAAGGAAATCGAGGAGTTGACCAAGGTGACTTCCAACTACTTGCGTCACCTCTTTCAAGCTAACCAAGATTTCAATCGCTTAGTAGATGAAATCCAACATATCCGAAATTACCTAGAAATCCAAAAAATCCGCTATGGGGACAGCATCCACTTTGACCTGGACTGGGATCCTCATCTGAAAGATGCGGCTATTCCCCCTCTGCTTTTACAAACCTTTGTGGAAAATGCCATCAAACACGGCTTTTCTTTCCAAGATTCCTTCCACATTCACCTTTCCATTCATGAAGAAGCAAACCAACAGCTTGCCATTTCCCTTCAGGATAATGGACCCGGTTTTAGCTCCGCTATCTTACAAGATCTAGCAGAGAAAAAATCCTTAGTCACTGAAAATGGCCACCACATTGGTTTGACCAATGCACGGGAGCGACTAGATCTCCTCTATCCAGATCACTACACCCTTCAATTTTCAAATGGATCCCAAGGAGGGGCCCGCATCCAACTGAGCCTTCCTTACGAACCCTACAAAGGAGACACACATGAATATCCTACTCGTTGACGATGATCGTTTTATCATTAAAGCCCTACAGGAAACCATCCATTGGGAAGCCTTGGGCATTGAGCAGGTATATACTGCCTCCAGTCTGAGCCAAGCCCAAGCCATCATTCAAAGTCACCCGATTGCCCTCATGATCAGTGATATCGAGATGCCACAAGGCAGTGGGTTAGATCTCCTAGCCTGGGTCCGGTCAGAAAAATATGACATTCAAACGATCTTCCTCACCAATTATGCTGATTTCAATTATGCCCAAAAAGCCATTGAACTCCAAAGTTTTGAATACTACCTCAAGCCGATTGACCCAGATCGCTTAGAATTTATCATTCAAAAAGCCCTCAATAAGATCAAGCGCCACAAGAGTGCGGCCCAATTAGCACAACAAGGACAAAAAGAAGCTGAATTTTGGCATGACTACTTGCGAAAACCACGTCCATCTCAAGCAGAACAGCTCCTTCAAGAAGTGACAAAACGGGGTTATATCCCCAAACCACATGAAGACTACCTCTTAGTCCTCATCACTCTCCACTTAGTTGAAGAAGACTTTCACCCCAGCGTCCCTTCTTGGCGCTTGCAGCTCCGCCATTGTATCAAGGATCTCTCCCTGGATTTCCCTGTCCACTACTGCGCCCTCAGTAAAATCGAAAGCCAGACTGATCGCTACCTCTGCCTCTTCAAAAAGAATCAGACCGCAGAGTGTGCAGACTTCCTAAAGGCTATCCAGCAGAAGATCCAGCAAGACTTAGACCGATCCTCTATCCTTCTCTATTCAGATACTATTTCCCTTGAGACGCTCTTGATGAAGGCTCTGCAACTCTGCCAATACAGTGAGGAACAAGTCTTCCATTGGGACAGTATCCACTCCTATGCTTCTTTGGCTCCACAACCTCAAAAGCCTGCTCATCGGACATCGCTCACTTTTACAAATCAGCTAGAGACGGAACAGCTCCTCCAAATCATCCATAGCTTAGAAACTCAAGATCGCATCCCGCTCTCAGCTCTGAGTGAACTCCAGCTAGACTGGACCCAGCAAATTGGGATTTATCTGGACAAGAACGGCATTCTCGCCCACAAGTTATTTCAAAACAAACACCATCAATTTCTCTTCGAACGGCGTTTTCATGCCATCGAAGCTTTTGAAGCCTATATTAGGGATTACTGGAGCTCTGCTCGCCATTATGTGATCGATCTAGAACACCAATCCAATCTCATCCAGCGGATCACTGACTACATCGATCACCATTACAAGGAGGATATTAGTCGCACCAAGCTAGCCGAAATGGTTTTTCTTAGTCCAGATCATCTAGCGAGGATGTTTAAGCGCGACACCGGCGAAACACTGGTGAAATACATCACCGATAAACGGATGGCCGCCGCAAAAGAGATGCTATCGCAAAGCGATACCCCCATTTACCAAGTTGCCCTCCAGGTGGGATATGACAACTACTCCTACTTTACAAAGGCTTTTAAACAGAAGGTCGGCCTCTCCCCAGGAGATTACCGCAAACAATGCCAAGAAGCCTTTTAAAACAAGAAAAAACCTTTGAAAAAGGATTTCTTTTCAAAGGTTTTATTTTCTTTTCTTTCTGATTTCTTTTTCAATGGCACTAGCAATTTTCTCCACCATATAGGCCGTCTGGAGATTGCGTAAGATCAAGAGGGCCCAAAAACATGTAAAGAGCATTTGACCCGCCATGGTCGCTTCATTGAAAAAGTATGTCTCCATAGCAGTAAAGACTGCTATCACTGCAAATTGTTTTCTATTCATAAAATTATTTTACCATGATTCAGTAAAAAATTCATGTATTAATCGTCTTGCAGGGTGATTTTATCGGATAAAAAGTGAAATTCCTCAGGGATGACACTTTCCTCTTCTTCTACCACTTCCGCTTTTTGACCACGCGCCTTAGCCGAAAACTCTGCCCGGATTTGGGTCCATTCTTCCATCGAAACCGCTAAAATCTCTGGTGAGAAGCCCGCAGCATTGCTGAGGATATTTCCAAACATGGTATTGAGGTTGTCCCGCTTCATGGTCTGTTCAGCATTAAAGGCAGACTCAAAGGCTAAAATGGCGTGATTTTCATTAGCAGCGACCGGCTGGGATCCGATTAAGAGAGCCTTATCCGCACCTGCCAAACTCTCGATGATTTCCCCCCAAGCGTTCTGAAGACGGATCAAGTTGGTCCGTGCCAACTCTGGGTTTTCAACCGCCTCTTGTAAAATGGCATTGACCTTATTTCGATCCGCACGGTAGCCCTTGTTCGACTTGGTTGGACGAGTTACTGCTGGTTTTGAGGCAGGAAGACTGCTACCCGATTGCGCTAACTGTTGCTTGAGCTGAGCGACTTCCTTCTTCAAGTCTTCCAGCTGAGCTAGTACATTGGAAGGAACCTCCACAGCTGCTGAGTTAGAAACTTGGCCTGTGCTTTCAGCCAATTTAATGGTCATCATTTCAGTGTAGATGCGCGGTTGCAGGCTATTTTTGATATCCGCTAGACTGGTCGTCGCCTGGTCAATCAGGGCAAAAAGACGGGCTTGATCGGCTTCAAGATTGGCCGCAAACAAGTCACTAGCGTGAGTGTTTTCTCCGCCTGTCTGGACAATCAATAGATCTCTCAGGTATTGAAGTAAGTCCGTGACGAAACGAGCCATATTCTTCCCGTTATCAAAGATAATTACCAGCTGGTCGAGCGCCGCCGTCGCATCATGAGCCAGGATGGCAGCCACGTACTGGTCGAGCGCCGCTAGACTGATGGAGCCTGTAATTTCTTCAGCGATTGCTGTCGTCAACTCACTACCCGCAGTCAGACTCAGAGCTTGGTCCAAAATGGACAAGGCATCCCGCATCCCACCTTCAGCGCGCCGAGCAATGATCTGTACAGCATCTGCTTCATAGGCAATGCCTTCTGTAGCTAAGATACTTTCCAAATGGTGAACGATATCCGGTAGTTTGATAGATTTGAATTCAAAGCGTTGCACCCGAGACAGAATGGTCGCAGGAATTTTGTGTAACTCCGTTGTTGCAAGGATAAAGACCACATTTTCCGTCGGCTCTTCCAGCGTCTTCAACAAGGCATTAAAGGCCCCTGTCGAGAGCATGTGGACCTCATCGATAATGTAGACTTTGTGCTTGGCTAGACTTGGAGCATAGGTCGACTTGTCGCGAATATCGCGAATTTCATCGACCCCATTGTTAGAGGCTGCATCGATCTCGATAACATCTTCAAGACTCCCATTGGTAATGGATTCACAGATATAGCAGTTGTTACACGGCTCCCCATTGACTTGATTGGGACAGTTCATGGCCTTAGCAAAGATCTTGGCCACACTCGTTTTCCCAGTTCCACGAGGTCCAGAAAAGAGATAGGCATGGCTGATCTTGTCCTGCTCCACTGCCTGTCTCAAAGTCCGTGCCACCACTTGCTGGCCGACCAATTGACCAAAGGTCTGGCTACGGTATTTCCGATATAAAGCTTGATACATTAGTTCTTAACTCCAAACATCTTAAAGTCCCAGTTTGTCTTTTCGATCAATATGGTGACAAACTTTTCCAAATACTCTTGATCCAGCTGATCGTAGTCAGAGACACATTCTGAGTCCAGATCTAAAACCCCAAGGAGCTGACCGTCCTTAACCATAGGCACCACAATCTCACTCATGGCTCGACTATCACAGGAAATATAGTTGGCATGTTGGCGGACATCATCGACAATCATGGTTTTCTGCTCTTGAGCTGCTTCTCCACAGACACCCTTTCCGAGAGCGATATGGACACAAGAAACACCTCCCTGAAAAGGTCCCAAGATCAATTCCGTTTGGTCATACAAATAAAAACCCGCAAAGACCGAACGAGGCAGGGCTTGATTTAAGAGAGCACTGGCATTGGACAGATTAGCCAAGGCATTGGTTTCTCCCATTAAGAGAGCGTCTAACTGTGCCAGTAAAAGTTGGTATTGTGATTCTTTTTCCGAATGTTTCATACCTTCCATTATACCAAATCTTTGCCCAAAAATTAAGCTTCAAACAGCGAAAGAAAAGAGAGTGGGACAGAAATCGGTAATTCGTTAGAATTCGATTTCGTTGTCCCACCTCCGCACAATTGAGTAGGGCTGTAAAAGCTGATGAATTCAGCGTAGTAGAGCCCACTCAACCACTGCGTCTTGCTCGACAATCCAAAAATAATTGAGAGGCTAGGACTTTTGTCCCAGCCTCCATTATCTATTCATGCCGCCGATTGAAGTGAAAGACTTCAAAATATTGAATGGCCCGATAGATTAAAAAGATGGTCAAGATGATGGCCACCAGCCAAATCGTCTTTAGTCCATAAAACTGGATCAAGTAGGTCGAAAAAATGGCCCCACAGACGAAACTCCCGATCAAGCAGGTCATAAAGATGGCTTCCCAGAGGAATTTCATCTCCCTGTCTCTAACAAAATTTCCATAAGCTACCATGGTTTTCTTGAGATTTCCGGTCATAAAAGAGTGGTTGTAGGCATAGCTACCTACTTCTCCAAATGAGGTCGCTACGATTCCCAAACTCAGGCCAAAAAAAGGCACGATGAAGACATTTTTTACCGATGCTGGCAAAAATCCCGTCACCAAAGTTGTGAGGATATAGGGCACTAGGGTATTCAAGCGCCAGACTGAATTATCAATCAAGCGACGCAAGACCGTCATTAAAAAGATCCCCAGCATAAAGGCCAGCATCGTGGCTAACTTCACTTCTACATCTGAGATCTGCTGGCCGATCAAACCAACCGATAGAAAGACCACATTTCCCGTCTGGCCTGCCGCCAAGGTCCCACCCCGACAAATAAAGGTATAAGCATCTGAAAAACCAGCACACATGGTCAATAAACAAGCGAACGCCTTGGTCCGCGAATGAAACTCCCTTTTCATTTCCATTCTCCCTAGGAAAAAGAGGGAGTGGTACAAATGTTACATAACATTTCTGGTACCACTCCCGCGAAGTTGATTGAGAACTCTTTCGAGTCTTTTAGCGAATGAAGAGTCTCACCAACTACTGCGACATTCAATTATTCCAACTAATGATAAACGATGGAGATCGATTGTCCTCTTTCTCCCTATCTTTATTTTCCTTCACGCGCCTCGTTGAGGATTTTCTCAATCTTGGTTGTGATCAAGTCAATCGCAACCGTATTGGTCACGCCCTCAGGAATGATCACATCCGCATAGCGCTTGGTTGGCTCGATGAACTGGTGGTACATCGGTTTTACCACTCCAAGGTATTGCTCAATGACGCTGTCCAGACTCCGTCCGCGCTCTTCCATGTCCCGCTTGATCCGACGAATGATCCGCACATCATCATCCGTATCAACGAAAATCTTGATGTCCATCAAGTCCCGAAGACGCTTGTCTTCAAGAACTAAGATTCCTTCCACGATGAAAACATCTTGTGGTTCCTGACGATAGGTCTTGCTACTGCGCGTATGCTCTGCATAGTCATAAGTTGGAATATCTACCGGACGACCCTCCAAGAGTTCATTGATCTGCGCAATCATCAAGTCCGTATCAAAGGCAAAAGGATGGTCATAGTTAGTCTTGATCCGCTCCTCAAAGGTCAAATGACTTTGGTCCTTGTAATAAGAATCATGCTCAATCATGGCAATCTTTTCATTCGGGAAATTGGCCAAAATGGCACGAGACACACTGGTCTTTCCACCACCAGAGCCACCAGTAACACCAATAATAATAGGTCTATTTTGCATTTTCTACTCCATTACCTCTAGTCGTCTGAGAAGAAATAGACATCTCAGATACATCTTATCCATTTTACCATATTTTTGCCTAGACATGAATAGTTTTTCAGTCAGAAATTTGGAAACAAAAAGGACCTTGCGGTCCTTTGATTATTTCACTTTTTCTAATTTTGCGGCAAATTCATTACCACCACGTAAGACGAGTATATTTTTTCCACCGTTGACAGGTACGAAACAATAATTTGAATTAGCTTGTATATAGACTTCCTTAGCACTCTTCACTTGATAGCCTTGTGATTTCATCGCTTCTTGAATGACTTCAAATGTGTGTTCGATCTCTTCTTTAGAAGTCGTGTCTCCATCATACTTTTCTTGATCAGCTAGAGAATAGAATGCGTAAGCCTTGTTATCGTAATACTTATCACTAATAATTCCATGATCTGAAATCTGAACAGTTGTATTATCTCCTTCTGTCACATTCTTCCATTTTCCAACCATGGCCTTTGGTATTTCAACCTTGTGATAGACCAAATTATCTTCAAAGTTTCCTTTGTATGACTTATAAGTTTTCAAGTCGAATAAATCATTTATTAAAATAATATTGCTTCCGTCTTTTTGGAGCAAGTTATAGCGTGTGTTCCCACCAGACTTAATAACAACTATTTCTGTCGTCTTCAGGTTAAATTTCTTATCGACATCCGCAAGTGAATGCAAGTCTGTTGCATTTAACAAAGAAAGTGCTGTATTAAATTCTTTTTTCGCTTCATTGCCCTTGAGAACCTTTTTGATGTTCTCGCCACCATTGACTTTTTGTTTCTTTCCACTTAGTTCATAAGTGACCGGACTTGAATCCGTATTTCGCAACCAAACACCATCTAGACTTGGTCCACCTGAAAAGAAAAAGAACCAAGCAAAGGCAATCACTGCGACAAGTCCCGCAACTGCAGCCCCAATTTGGGCTTGTTTATTGAAAGAAAATGTCAATTTTTTTGGTCTTGGAACAGGTTGTAAGGTTTTCGCCGATGGCTGCGGTTGGACAGAAGTTGGCTGCTCTTGGGAAAGAGGCGCACTAGGTGCAACAGGTCCTTCCTGAGCAGGAGCCTGCGCTTCAGTGGCTGGAGCTGGTGCCTCAGTTGTTGGAGTCGGCGCTTCTTTTCGCTCTACGACAAACTCCCCTTTTTCACGCGCTTCTTGAAATTCTTGCATACTTGGCTTGCGACCATTGACCGCTTCAAAATATTCAACCCAATCTTTTTGATTCATCATATTCCCCTTATTGATTCATTATAAAAACTAACCATATTATACCACAAATCCATGGTATATTTTGTGATTTTCAGAAAATAAAAGAAAAGGACCTTACGGTCCTTCTAATTTATTTCACTTTTTCCAATTTTTCAACTAAATGATAGTCTTCTGTGAAAACAAGGACTGTCTTCCCTCCATTTACAAGGACATAATAAAAATCAGATCCTAGTTGCTTGTACACGTCTTTCATACTAGTTAGCTGGTAATCTTGGGAATCGACCGCATCTTGAAGATCTTCATAGACCTCTTTCACTTTGTCAGCTGTCTTTTCTTGATCAAACTTAGTTGAAGGCATCTTTTGGAGCTCTTCTAGACTATAAAAAGCCGTACCTTCGCTACTATCATATTCACTATAAGTAAGAATACCACGATCATTTAATTCAAGATAATTGGTTTCATCATCAAAAGAACGCTCAATTTTCCATTTCCCAACTAGAACTTTAGGAATTTCTGTCTTGTGAAAAATAGCATTCTTCTTAAAGCTTTCTGAATGATCACTATAGGTAACCAAATCCATCAAGTCATTGGCTAAAATCACATTGGTCCCATTGCTTTGGAGTAGATTATAAACAAGCCCATGCTCGTCTTTAATGATGATAACTTCCCTCGTGTGGAGGTCAAATTTTCTATCAACATCTGCTAAGTTTTTCAGCTTGGAGTAGTTTAACTGGTTTAAAGCTTTCTGAAACTCTTGTTTTGCTTCATTACCTTTGTAAACTTTCTCAATCTTATACTTACCATACGATCGTGGATCTTCTTGATTTAACTCATAAACCACTGCTGTTGAATCAGCAGGTCCAACCCAAATTCCTTCCAAACTTGGAGTCGGTTGGAAGAAAAAGAAATAAGCCAGTACAATAACAGCTAGTATTCCCACACCTGATAAAGCCCATTTGGTCTGCTTATTCCATTTCACACTAAAGCGTTTGATAGCTAGAGTCTCATACCCTGACTCCACTTGTGACGGCATTTGAACCTGCTCACTTTTCTCTCGTGAGGCTACCGCTGATGGAACTGGTGCTTCAGGAACGGTCTCTTTTCGTTCCACTACAAACTCACCATTCGCTCGTGCATTTTGAAACTCTTGCAGACTCGGCTTACGGTTATGGAGTGCTTCAAAATAGTCTACCCAATCTTTTTGATTCATCTATTCCTCCTAATCGATGATTGTTTTCAAACTGATCCTATTATACCATACATGAAAAGGCAATCACTCATTTTCAGAAAATAAAAGAAAAAGTCCAAGCGATTTTCTACTTGGACTTTCTTCCTTATTTCAAAACTTCTTGTGTCTTCGCATAGTTGGCTTCGACAGCTTCTTTTTCAGCTTTCCACCAGTCTTGGTGGTCTGTGTACCACTTGATGGTTTCTTCCAAACCTGCTTCGAAGTTGGTGAATTGTGGTTCCCAACCCAATTCTTCACGCAATTTGGTTGAATCAATAGCGTAACGCAAATCGTGACCAGCACGGTCTGTTACACGGTCGTAGGCATCTTTTGGTTGACCCATTTTTTCAAGGATCAATTCAAGCACTTCCTTGTTGTTCTTTTCACCATCGGCACCGATCAGGTAAGTTTCACCGATACGGCCTTTAGTGAGGATAGCCCAAACACCAGTTGAGTGGTCGTTGGTGTGGATCCAGTCACGGACGTTCTTGCCTTCACCATAAAGTTTTGGTTTGATACCAGACAAGATATTGGTGATTTGACGTGGGATGAACTTCTCGATGTGTTGGTATGGACCATAGTTGTTTGAACAGTTTGAAATCGTTGCTTTGACACCAAATGAACGTACCCAAGCTTTCACAATCAAGTCAGAAGCAGCCTTGGTTGATGAATAAGGTGATGATGGGTTGTATTTGGTTTCAGCAGTGAATTTTTCACCAGGACCTTCCCCATGTCCAGGAAGATCTTCGCGCAATGGAAGGTCTCCATACACTTCGTCTGTTGACACGTGGTGGAAACGAATGTCGTATTTACGAGCTGCTTCCAAGAGTGTATAAGTCCCAACAAAGTTTGTGTAGATAAATGGAGATGGATCTTTGAGGGAGTTATCATTGTGGCTTTCAGCCGCATAGTGAACGATGGCATCAGCCTTAGCAGCCAATTTATCAACTAATGCAGCATCCGCGATGTCTCCCACCACCAACTCGACACGATCTCCAAGGATTTCTTCGATATTGGCACGGTTACCAGCGTAAGTGAGTTTGTCAAGGACAGTCACATGCACGTCTGGATGGTTGTTGTAGACATAGTGTACGAAGTTTGAACCGATGAAACCAGCTCCACCGGTTACGATGATATGTTTATATTCTGACATTTTTTCTCCAAATAATTTTTAGTTTTGATTGTTCCTTTGGCTAGTAAGTGACGCCAGCAACCCTTCGGTTTCATGGCTAAATCCGAAGCCGAAGTCTCCGGATTTCCCTACAAGATTCCCTACGGCATTCTTGTTTCCACTAGGGCAGGAACGATCTTACAACGCTCCTTGCAGTCGCAATATTGCTACGCAAGGTTCGTTTTTACAAATCTTCTGCTTTTAGGGGTTTGACGTCTTTGAGCAGTGGGTGGTTCTTGTCTGCTTCTGAGACTTCTGCTTCTTCCAAGTTTTCCCATTGGATGTCTAGGCTTGGGTCTGCGTAGTTGACAAAAGCATATTTTGGTTTGAGTTCCAATGCCCAGTAATCATTGACTAAGTATGTATAGGCAACTTTGTCTGACAAAACTTGGAACCCATTGGCTACACCACGAGGGACGAAGATGCCTTTTGAAGCATCGATCACAGTTTGGTAGGTATTCCCAAAGGTCTCGCCTTCACGAAGGTCTACCCAAGTTCCAAGAACCTTGCCTTCATCTGCTACAGAGATATACTTGTCCCAAGGCTCTGCATGCAAGCCACGCAAAACATTCTTACGAGAGAATGAAATATTGTTTTGCAACTTACCTTCTGCAAAGAAGCTTTCAGGGAATCCAAGAGGAAGCATTTTCTCTTTTTGGAAGTTTTCTTTAAACCAACCACGGTTATCTCCGCGCACAGGAATATCAAACTCCATCAAGCCTGGGATGGCTTCAATTTTGCGGGCTGCTAATTCTTTATCAAAAAATAGTTCCGTCATTATGCTTCTCCAATCAAACGGAGCAAATATTGTCCGTATTCGTTTTTCTTCAGTGATTGCGCTAATTCATGGACTTGTTCTTTGGTGATATAACCCATGCGATAAGCAATTTCCTCAAGGTTAGCCACTTGGACATTTTGCAAGCGTTGAACAGTTTCGATATATTGAGATGCCTGCAAGAGACTTTCGTGAGTTCCAGTATCCAACCAGGCAAAACCACGGCCCATGAGCTCAACAGAGAGATCTCCACGCTCCAAATAAGCCTTGTTAACATCAGTGATTTCAAGCTCACCACGAGGGCTTGGTTTGATGTTTTTGGCAATTTCTACCACATCATTGTCATAGAAGTAAAGTCCGGTCACTGCAAAGTTGGATTTTGGATGTTCTGGTTTTTCTTCGATAGAGATGGCATTCATATCCGCGTCAAACTCTACCACACCAAAGCGTTCCGGATCTTTGACTTGGTAACCAAAGACAGTCGCTCCTTTTTCCTTCGCTTCTGCCCGTTGCAACATCTTGGTTAAGCCGTTTCCGTGGAAGATATTGTCCCCAAGGATGAGGGCAACATGATCGTCACCGATAAAGTCTTCTCCGATGATGAAGGCTTGCGCCAAGCCATCTGGACTTGGTTGCTCTGCGTAAGAGAGGGAAATACCAAGTTCAGAACCATCTCCAAGAAGCTCTTCAAAACGAGGAAGGTCTTGAGGTGTTGAGATGATCAGGATATCTTTGATCCCAGCCAACATAAGCGTTGACAGCGGATAGTAGATCATTGGTTTGTCATAAATGGGCATCAACTGCTTAGAAGCCGCACGTGTCAATGGATACAAGCGAGTTCCTGAGCCCCCTGCTAAAATAATACCTTTCATAATGTTAGGCCTTTCTACGTAGTCATTACCCTTATTTTATCATGTTTATATAAAAAAGTCACCTTGCATTTGTGTTACAAGGTGATGACAGGACGTTGATTCTATAGTCCCGTTAACGATCTTCATTATCGTGATTCAAATAGGACGCTCGGACTAGGACTCTTTAATATACTTTAATTCACTGATTACTGCTCCTTGACTGAGCCGTCTGAAAACCTTACCTTTACTCCCGATTTGGTCGTGCCTCTCCTAGAATCCATAAAGCTCTGAAATTCTTCATCTTCATTATGATAGACCCCTATCTTAATTTTTTTCGCATCTTTATCATAAGCTAGTACATGTTCCTTGGAACTCCCATCAGAAAATGTAAATTTTACATCTGCTCCCCATGCGTCCGAAGGAGTAGAGCTATAAGATGGGTTTTTAATCTCAATTTCTTCAATTCCCTCGTAAGAATGCTTCAAGGTCCTTACAAGGCTGACTTCATACTCTCTATTGCGTCTCTTCTCCTCTAATTTTTTGTTCATATAAAACATAGAAATCCCAACTACCAAAAGGAGAGCCAAGGCGATGACGCTCATTATCCTTTTGCTTTTCTTGTTAAACTTGATTTTTACCATAAGATAATTTTCCTCGCTGACTAAGGTCTACCTCTGAATTGAATCTGATGAATTGTTCTTCATCTTTTCATTCTCAAATACCATGATACCAATCATAAAGAGAGCTTGTCCTGATGCTCTCCTTTTCAGTTCCTTATCCCAAAGCGACGTCTAGAATCATCATAATGACAAAGCCAACCATGAGGCCTAAGGTCGCCACATCTGTGTTGCCATTGGTCTGGGAATCTGGGATCAACTCTTCAACCACTACGAAGATCATCGCACCTGCTACAAAAGAGAGGGCGTAAGGCAAGATGGCTGTCATGGATAAGACGGCAACTGCCCCTAGCAGGGCTCCGATGGGCTCGACGATGGCTGACATAGATCCCCAATAAAAGGCATTGAGACGGGATTTTCCATCCGTCCGGATTGGGATTGAAAGAGCAGCCCCTTCTGGGATATTTTGCAAGCCAATCCCAATGGCCAGGCCAACCGCCCCGATAAAGGCTTCTGGACTTGGATTGCTAGCCAGAGCTCCAAAGGCTACTCCGACTGCTAAGCCTTCTGGAAAATTATGAATGGTAATGGCGAGAAAAAGGAGGATTGTTTTAGACAACTTCTTCTCCCGCGGCGTATGGATACTCTCAGCCTCTTCAATCTCCTTCGTCATATGAAGGTGAGGGACGATGGCGTCAATCAAGCGAAGGAAAAAACCTCCAGCTAAAAAACCGATCGCCGCTGGCAACCAAGCCAGGCTCCCATAAGAGGTTTCCGCATACTCAATCGAGGGTTGTAAGAGCGACCAAAAAGAAGCCGCGATCATGACCCCTGCCGCAAAGCCCATCATGATGTCCAGTAATTTGCGACTAATATGCTTGAAGAAAAAGACGATGGCTGACCCGACAATGGTACAGCCCCATGTAAACAATCCTGCGAGAAAGGCCTGCAAGACCACGGATTGCGATTGAAACCAATTCATAACAACTCCCATTTTCTCGATGATTCACTTCTTCTATTCTACTATTTTTAGCCCAATTAAGGAAGATCTTTCGAAAAAAAGAGAGTGGGACAGAAATCGGTAATTCGTTAGAATTCGATTTCGTCGTCCCACCTCCGCACAGTTGAGTAGGGCTGTAAAAGCTGATGAAATCAGCGTAGTAGAGCCCACTCAACCACTGCGTCTTGCTCGACAATCCAAAAATAATTGAGAGGCTAGGACTTTTGTCCCAGCCTACTTCTTCACATATTGTTCAACTGGATAATCTGCTGGATCTAAGCGCAGGTTTCCTCCTACCACGAGTTGGGATAGGTGCCACCCAATGAGGGGACCAGTTGTGAGGCCAGACGAACCAAGTCCACTGGCGACATAGAGGCCTACTTGATCAGGAACAGCTCCCCAAAATGGTGAAAAGTCACTGGTGTAGGCACGGGTTCCCACGCGCTCCCCGATAACTTCGGCTTGAGCGAGTTCTGGATAGTAGGCCAAGGCTTCTGTTTCCATCTGATTCAGCAAAGCCTGATCCACCGTCAGGTCAAAGCCCATCTCATTCTCATGAGTGGCTCCCATACTGATCTTGCCCTTCTGAAAGGGAATGATATCCAGCTCTCCTTCCGGCATGACCACTGGATAATCAGCAATATCTCGGTCTAGCTGATAATCCCTCAACTGTCCTTTTTGAGGACGGACATCAACTTGGTAGCCAAGTGGCTCGAGCATTTGACCCAACCAGGCTCCTGTTGCCAGGATGACTTTGTCATAGCTTTCTCCTGCTATCTGAAAACCATCCTCTGTAATAGCCAAAGCAACCTCTTCCTTAATCAGTCTTGCGCCACTGGCTTCAAGGAGAGTTTCCGTTAGAAGGGCTCCCTCTACATGGGCCCCACCTGAGGCATAAAGGAGCTGTTCAAAGCCTTGTAGACCTGGGAATTGTTGGCACACTTCTTCTTTGTTTAAAATCGCTAAGTCTCCGATCAAGGGAGATTCTTCCCGACGACTCAGCGCCAACTGATAGAGTTCGTCTAATTTTTCTTCCTTTTTCTTGAGGAGATAGACGCCGGTCTGCTGGTAAAAATCTGTATTAATTCCGTCCTTGGCCAGGTCTTCTACCAATTCTTGGTAGAAATCAGCCCCCAGACGAGCCAGGCGATACCAAGCCTTATTACGCCGTTTGGAAAACCAAGGGCTAATAATGCCTGCCGCCGCCTTGGTTGCTTGGCCGACTCCATGGTCATAGACAGTCACATCCACTTGTGCTTCTTTGGATAAATAATAGGCTGCAGTGGATCCCACGATCCCTGCACCAATAATGGCAACTTTCATCATGACCCCTTAGATATGGTAAAAAGGATTGGTGCTGGCTTGACTGCCAATCACTTCAATCTCCCAGGCTTCCTCAGCCTTCCACTGATTGAGCTTTTCTACTAGTTTTGACACAAAGAGAACCTCGATATGGTGCCCGGGATCTAAGGCCAAGAGGCCATCGCTCAGCATGTCCTGAGCCGTGTGGTAGTAGATATCTCCTGTGATATAAACATCTGCTCCCTTGGCGAGAGCATCCTTGTAAAAGGACTGGCCACTTCCTCCACAGATTGCGACATGCTTGATAACCCGATCCAAATCCGCCTGATCATAACTGACTAGGCGCAAAGCATCTAAGCCAAAGGTTTCTTTAACCTTGCTAGTCAACTGTCCAAAGGTTTGAGTAGCTACCCGACCGATGCGACCAATTCCGAGCCCTTCTCCCGTCATACTGAGGGGTTCTGTATCTTCAATGTCCAAGAGCTGGCAGAACCAATCGTTGAGACCATCTGGAACAATGTCAATATTGGTATGGCTGACGTAGACTGCGATATCATGCTTGATCAAATTGATATAGATCTGATTTTGAGCCCGATCAGCTACCAAATCCTTGATGGGACGGAAAATCGGCGCGTGCTTGACGATGATCAAGTCCACCCCATGAGCGATAGCTTCCGCCACCGTCTGCTCGCGGATATCTAAGGCCACCATGACCTTATGGATGTCTTTTTGCAAAGTGCCGACCTGTAGCCCACGGACATCTCCGTCCATGGATAGTTCCTGAGGACAGTAGGCTTCATAGCGTTTGATGACTTCACTTGCTAACATGTAGAACCTCCTTGATTTGTGAGATGCGCTCTTCTAACGATGCTCTGGCCGATTGATTTTCAGCTGGGACCTGCTCCAAGGCAAAGGCTAATTTCTCTACTTCCTTGGACCACTTTTGGACAAAGGCTGGAGCTTGTTCCCGCATCAAATAGGGACCAAAACGCAGTTCCTTGGCTGTCAACTCTTGAGAACCCTGTTCCACCACGAGGATCTCATAGAACTTCTCATTTTCTTCCAAGATCGCTTCATCAACAATGTGGAAATCATGGTCGACTAACCAAGCCCGCAGTTCATCTTCACGATTATTGGGCTGTAGGACCAAGCGAGAGACATTGGCTAATTTCTCAAGACCTGCGGCTAGGATGTCTGCAATCAAGCGTCCTCCCATACCAGCAATGGTGATACAGGAAATGCCGTCTGCTGGTTCAAAGGCAGCCAAACCATTGGCCAGGCGGACCTCAATCTTGTCCTCTAAACCATTATCGGCGACATTTTGGAGGGCAGATTGATAAGGCCCCTCTACCACTTCACCAGCAATAGCAGCCTCAATCTTGCCTTCTTGTAAGAGGGCGATTGGCAGATAAGCATGGTCACTCCCCACGTCCAACAGACGAGCTCCAGCTGGGACGAAGCTAGCCACCAAGTCCAATCGATTTGATAATTTTGTAAATTCCATGTGCTACTTTCTATACTTTTATTCCACCCTTTAGTATACCATGTTTGCACCATTAAAAAAAGGCGCAACGGCGCCTTGTCTATTATGGAAAGGTATTACTTTAGACTTTCCTTAGGTGAGTCCGGACGTCAGCGAACTTCTTCAAAGTTCCATGACTAAGTTTTGAGTCTAATGTCTCAAAACTTCCGGGCACATGAAACTTATACGTTTCATGTGCTATACTCACGGCGGAAACTCTCGCTATCATCCTCAACAAGCCGATATTAGACTTTAGTCAATTTCCTTATAGTCTACTTCCAAGCCTCGTTGCACTGCTGGGCGATTGGCAATTTTCTCTGTCCAAGCTTGCAGATGCTTATATTCCTTCACATCTAAGAAAATTCCTGCACGGTCCCAGACCTTGTCTTGGGCTAGACGGCCATACCAAGACCAGATGGCGATATCTGCAATGGTATAGTCATCTCCTGCGATATAAGGTTTAGTGGCCAGTTCCTTGTCCAGTAGGTCCAATTGACGTTTGGCTTCCATGGCAAAGCGGTTGATGGCATACTCGATTTTCTCCGGCGCATAGTGGAAGAAATGACCAAAGCCTCCCCCTAGAAAAGGTGCTGCACCCGTCTGCCAGAAGAGCCAGTTGAGCACTTCTGTCCGTTTAGCCCGATCAGTCGGGATTAATTTGCCAAATTTCTCGGCTAGATACAGGAGGATATTAGCTGATTCAAAGACACGAATGTCTTGATCGCCTGATTGATCTAACATGGCCGGAATTTTCGAGTTAGGATTGATGGCTACAAAGTCATTACCAAACTGATCTCCCTCACCAATCTTGATCCGATAAGCGTCATAGCCTGCATCCACTCCCAACTCTTTGAGTTCCTCCAGCATAATGGTAGCCTTGATTCCATTGGGTGTTGGAAGGGTATAGAGTTGGAAAGGTTGATCCCCTTTTGGAAGGGTTTGTTCAAAGCGGGCACCTGCTGTGGGTTGGTTCAAGCCACCCCAAGCTCCTCCCATTTGGCTCGGTGCTTTCCATACTTCTGGTAATTGATAGTCTGACATCTTTTTTCTCCTTTATTTCGCTACTCCTAGCATATCAAATATCGGCCTCCCTTTCAAAGATCTGCTACGCGAAGGCTACTTGACTTTTTTTGCCAAAATGATAGTATAGAAAAAATACAATTTTAAGGAGAAAACCATGTCCACGATCGATTTTCATAGTTTGGCAAAGACAGAACTTCACTGTCACTTAGACGGTTCCTTATCGCTTCCAATCATTCGCCAGTTGGCAGCTATGGCCCATATTGACCTACCTGCTAGCGATGAGGAGCTCAAGCACCATGTCACTGCGCCTGCCCACTGTGAGAATCTTTTGGACTATTTGGAGGCATTTGACTACATTCGGCCCCTCCTTCAAACTAAGGAAGCCTTGACGCTTGCTGCTTACGATGTGGCCAAGCAAGCTGCTCTGGAAAATGTCGTCTACATCGAAGTCCGTTTTGCACCAGAATTGTCCATAGATCAAGGACTCACTGTTCCAGAAACTATCGATGCTGTCTGTGAAGGACTGCGCCAAGCCCAGGAGGAATTTGGCATTGTCGCGAAAGCCCTCGTCTGCGGCATGCGCCAGTCGGATCAAGAACTCACCTCTCGCATCCTGGCAGAAGCCAACCAAGTTAGTGATCAAGATTTTGTCGGTTTTGACTTTGCTGGAGATGAGCACAACTACTCTCCAGAAGATATTCGACCTCTAATCGAGCAAGTCAAAAGTTACCATCGGCCCATGACGCTTCACGCAGGTGAGTGTCATTGCCCACACTTTGTTGCCCAATCGATTGCATTTGGCATCAAACGCAATGGCCACGTGACGGCTCTATCTCATGAACCAGCCTTACTCCAATCCTTTATTGAAAATGGGGTTACTGGTGAACTCTGCTTGACCAGCAACTTACAGACAAAAGCAGCGCCGACTTTAGAGGATTTCCCTTATTTGAAAATGAAGGAAGCAGGTGCTCGAATCAGTATCAATACCGATAACCGGACTGTATCTGATACCGACCTCACCAAGGAATACGCCCTCTACCATCAGCATTTCCAAACCAAGGAAACTGACTTTTACCAGCACAATGTCGATGCCATCCAGGCTTCCTTTGCTAGTGAGGAGGAAAAACAAGAACTCCTTAGCAAACTAAAAAAAGCCTACGCGGACTATCTATAAACGGATTAGCTTACATTTGATTAAGCAATCGTTTTAGATTGAAGACAGTAACTTATTAGAAACTTTCCTTAGGTGAGTACGGACGTCTGCGAACTTCTCCGAAGTTCCAAGACTTAGTTTTGAACCTAAAGTTTCAAAACTCCCGGGTACTTGAAACAATAGTGTTTCAAGTACCATTCTCACAGCGGAAAGTTCCAATACATCCTAATATTGCTCTAAAATCCTCATATTTCTTCTATCTTCGCGAAATTATGCAGGTTATTTCATTCAAAAGAAGTTTGTCTACATTCAAAAACTAGCACTTTTATAAAGTGCTAGTTTTTTTAATCTTTCCACAAATCCATGGCCTTCAAGAAATCGTCTGAAACTGTCACATTGCGTGGGTTGGCTTGTTCGCGTTCTTGTAGTTTCGCCTCTACTTGGGCTAGACTGTTGATGCCTTCACTGCGCCAGTTGCGTAAAATGGCTTGGATATATTTCCAGTGAGGCTTGCCGTTAAAGACAGCTTCTCGTAATGCTGCCTTGATCACATCTGGATCTGTCTGATCCTCGCGCACAGTCTTGGTCAGGTCTTCAATCTCAAAAGGTGTCAAGAGTCGTCCCAGTTCTTGTTGGAAGGTTTCCACCAAATCCTTGATGACATTTCCCTTAGCGGGCGCGCTCTGTGCCTTCCCTTGTAATTGGGATTCTAAAATCTCATCCAAGCGCTCCAGGGCAATGGTCGCATCAAAGATGGCTTCAATCTCGCCATTGAGCTCAATGGTCCGGTACTGAAGGAGTCCCTTGGTGGTCAGATTGGACATAATCCGATTGACCTCTGTCACCGTTTTTCCTAGATGACTAGCAATCTGATTGGGAGTTAAGGCCTCTTGGCCAGTCGTATTTTGAAGGAAGAAAAACTGCCAAACCAAGTAATCATCTGCTTGGTCAAACAATTCATGATAATGAAAAAGCAAGGCACTTGGAAGAACCAAGTTGCCATACTTAAATGCTTGTGAATATGTCATAATTCCCCTTTATAGGTAACCATAAAATGAAATATCTTTTTCCAATTCTTCCAAGCGGTAAGGTGTTTCTTGATAAACCGCATAGTTGATCCAATTACTAAAGAAAGTCGTCGCAGCTAGATTCCAACGAATGCGAGGCTCTGTATTAGCGTCATCCCCATCAAAGTAATTCTTGGGAACATCTGGATCCAAGCCCGCCTTGACATCTCGGTGGTATTCTTTTGCCAGCGTATCGCGATCATATTCCAGATGGCCAAAGCTATAGACCTCACGCATGTCTGGACTAGCAATGATGGAAAGCCCAACTTCATTTCCCTGAGCGATCACTTGAAGATTGCTCTTTTCAAGGACTTCCTTCAAAGGAATATCTGTATAGCGAGAATGAGGGGCAAGGAAGCGATCGTCAAATCCTCTCATGAGCAGACTATCGGGACGCACCACTGCTTGGTCATAGATGCCCGATAGCTTGTCACAGAGCTCTACTTTTTGAATTCCGTAACGGTGGTACAGTCCAGCCTGGGCTCCCCAACAGAGGTGCAGGGTAGAAAAAACATGACGCTTGGCCCATTCAAAGACCTGGGTCAACTCTTCCCAGTAGTCCACTTCCTCAAAGTCCATCTTTTCGACAGGCGCCCCCGTCACAATCAAGCCGTCATAGTAATTATCCTTGATATCCTCAAAAGTCTTGTAAAAACTCTCCATATGCTCGGCCGCTGTATTTTTAGACTTATGGCTCGCCATATAGAGGAAATCTACATTGATCTGCAAGGGCGTATTGGCCAGGAGGCGTAGCAGTTGAGTCTCAGTTGCTTCCTTAGTCGGCATGAGATTCAAAATCAGAACATTTATAGGACGAATATCCTGGTGAGTTGCTCGAACATCATCCATGACAAAAATATTTTCTGAACGAAGGATATCGACTGCTGGTAATTTTTTATCTAGAGTAATTGGCATAAAAAGCTCCCATCTTACAAGTTCTTAACTAACATTATATGATAGGAGCTTATAGTTTTCAATTATGGTTTTTCTGTAGCCAGTTATAGTATTAGACTATATTAGTAATGCATCAAGACTTTGTAGTCGTAATCGCCGATCGCTTCGCGACCTTTCAATTCATCCAACTCGATCAAGAAGGCACACCCTGCAACGACGCCACCGAGTTTTTCGATCATTTCGATGGTTGCTTTAACGGTACCACCCGTAGCCAAAAGGTCATCAACGATGAGGACGCGTTGGCCTGGTTTGATGGCATCTGCGTGCATACAGAGGGTATCAACGCCGTATTCTTTTTCGTAGTCAGCAGAGATGACTTCACGTGGCAATTTACCAGGCTTACGGACAGGCGCAAATCCAATTCCCAACTCAAAAGCGACCGGACATCCAACGATGAAACCACGCGCTTCAGGACCAACGATCATATCGATTTTCTTATCTGTCGCGTATTGAACGATTTCACGAATCGCATAACTATAAGCATTGCCATCTGCCATCAAAGGGCTGATATCACGGAAGGTAATTCCTTCTTGTGGATAGTTTTCAATGCTTGCAATGTAATCTTTTAAATTCATGGTTAACTTTCTTTCATAAAAATTTTTTTACATTCCATTATATCATGAATTCTACTAACTTGCATCATTTTTTGCCAAATCATTTTCCCAAGCTCCCGCGTCAAAAGCAAAAATCCCA
The DNA here is from genome assembly GCF_023109675.1 of Streptococcus parasanguinis. Classification (GTDB taxonomy): domain Bacteria; phylum Bacillota; class Bacilli; order Lactobacillales; family Streptococcaceae; genus Streptococcus; species Streptococcus parasanguinis_I. Next base: position 186,813 of record NZ_JALDUR010000004.1, read on the forward strand.
CATCCGAAAAATGATGTGGGATTGAATTCCAAAAAAACTTACTATTCTTCTATGAATTTATTGTACTCGATTTTCATATCTCCCAAGTTTTTCAGGGAATATCGGGAGCTTCCATTTTTGAACCAGGTACCAAGGATGTATTGTTCAGCGACTTTCTTACTTTGGTCTCGAAGCCAAGCACGGTCTTTGCCATAGGTAGCAAGTTTCTCAAGGAGTTGCTGGCCCTCGTAGGTAGTATCTTCTTTAGAAAGGTAGACCTCCTTCTGAAAAAACAGCTTTTTTGACGAGTCGTATTTAAATATAAATCCGAGTGTCACACCTTTTTCCAATTTAAAATCATACATATAGGTCCAGTTGGGAGTTCCTCTAAACATCATCACGGACAAGTCTTCGTTTCCATCAACAATTCCTTTTGAATAATGGTAGGTTTGAAATCCCTCATCTTCTTTCCAGATACCATCATTTCCTATCGTTTCTGTAAAGGGCTTAAACATCACATAGCGCATCAAGCCACCATTTTCAGAGTAGACAATCTCATCCATGGGATTTTTTAAACTCAGGTAGATTCCTAGCCAATAAAGAGCTAAAAGCAGGAAGGGGCTGAGCCAGAGAAACTGTTTTAGGTGTTTTTTCATAAGGTCTGTCCTGTCAGATAGTCATAGATTTCACGAACCGTCCCAAGGGCCATCAACTCCTGCTCTTTCACCGTTTGTTTGAGTTTTTGGTAGATGGTGCTTTCAGCGATTTCCCGTTTTTCTGCTTCTTTATTGACCTTCATGACCCCATTTTCAATGGTCACAAAGCCCAGCTCTTGGAAGATCTGGATCATTTTGACCAAGAGGATCTGCTGGATCTTGAGATAGGCTGCTAGGTCTTTCAGTTTGTAGCGGACATCAAACTCTGGGTACTGGTAGATGGTCTTATAGAGCTTGGCATACTGGTCCCTGCTACCGTAGCCTGTTAGATAGTAGGCTTTGGCGATCTCATTTTTGAAATAGACGGCTTGCAAATCATGCTCTTGGAAGATTTGCCGTAGTTGCTCTATATCCTCTGGGATATTTCCAACCACCACAGCGGATGCCCCAGATAGATCTGGCAATTCTTTAGTAAAATCCAGAACGGGAACACCTGCGGGGAGGCTGACATTTTTAGAGCGGATATTAAAGAGCTGCACGCCGTCCACACGCGCATCAACCAACATGAGCTGAAGGGTTGTTTGGCCATTCCATTGGTTGACCGACAACTGCACGGCTAGCTCTAGGTCTTGCGCTTGCGCAAACTCTGCCTCTAAACTTCCCAAGCCAAAGGCAACCACCTCAAAGGTCGCATCTTCTTGAGAGATCTTGAGTTTCAAGTGGGTATTGCCAGCTCCCATCGAGCGTGCCCCTTCTACCTTGAAATTACGGACCAGAAAGACTGGTTTTTTATTGTCCATGCCAAAAGGGCTCAAGCGATCAAAGTTTTTCAAGGTCTCAAGCGTTAGTTCTGTTAGATGTAGTTCCTCATCGATGGCTAAGGTGGACTTGCTACTGAGATCAATCTCTTGCTCTCGAATATAATCCGTAAGGGCCTGAGACAAGGAAGGGAGTTGGTCCACATCTAAGGTCATCCCTGCTGCACCGGCATGCCCGCCAAAGGCGACAAAGAGCGACCGGTGGGGAGCGAGGGCATCAAAGATATTGACCGACTCAGGACTCCGAGCGCTTCCTTTAGCACGCCCATCTTCGATGCTTAAAACAACTACTGGCTGATGAAGCTCTTCTAATAGACGGCCAGCTACAATACCAAGGACCCCTGGATTCCAGCCTTCCTTGGCCAAGACTTGGGCGGACAAGCTCGGATCGACCATAGTTTTAGCTTCGTCATAGATGCTTTGGACAATTTCTTTACGTTCTTCATTCTTTTGATGAATCATGAGGGCAATCTCGTGCGCCTCTTCATCGTCAAATCCTGTCAGGAGTTCAATGGCCGGATTGGGATCATCGAGGCGTCCAAGGGCATTGAGACGAGGAGCAATCTGAAAACCAACTGTTTCTTCATTGATATCCTCCGGACGAATCCCTGCGATCTCCAAGAGTTCCTGCAAGCCCATGCGCTGGGTATGTTGGAGAACACCCAGGCCGTATTTGACCAGAATCCGATTCTCATCTGTCAGGCTGACCATGTCAGCAATGGTCCCAATTGCTACCAGGTCTAAGAGATCGACTGGTACTTCCTCTAGGAGGGCACAGGCCAACTTAAAGGCCACACCACATCCTGCTAGATAATGGAAGGGATAATCCGCATCTGGATGCTCCGGATGGATGATCGCATAAGCATCCGGCAAGTCCTCTGGCATCGAGTGGTGGTCCGTCACGATAACATCAACCCCCATTGCTTGAGCCATGGCAATGGCTTGATTGCCCGCCACACCATTGTCCACCGTGACAATCAGGGAAATGCCTTGCTGCTCGATAAAGTATTTGTAGACACTCTCATTGGGACCATAGCCGTCTGTGAAGCGGTTGGGTAGGTAGACTTGCACCTCTGCTCCCATCTGCTCCAAAGTTTCCTTCATAATAGAGGCCGAAGTCATCCCGTCCGCATCATAGTCACCATAAATCAAGATTTGCTCATAATCTTCGATGGCCCGTCGGATGCGCCCCACTGCCTTGTCCATATCATGGAGCAAATAAGGGTCGTGTAGCTTCTCCAGCTTGGGTTCTAAAAAGTCTTCTAAATCCTCTTTGGTCTGAATACCACGCTCATACAGCAAGGTTGCTACAGATGCTTCTAGGCCTGCTTTTTTGGCAAGGGCTAAAAAGGCCTCATCTGCACTTGGCGAAGCTAACTGCCAATCGTATTTTGAAGTGATCATCTAGCTTTTGGTCTCCTCTTTTTCCTATCTGAATATTATAACATGAAAGGCTAAAATGGCGGGAAATAAACGATTTTTTTGGTATAAAATCATTATGACAAAACAGTATAATAAAATAGTGTTTTTTCTTTGACTTTATTACTATATATTAGTACAATGGACTTGTTTGGTAATACTAAAAATTAGGAGGAATTATGAAAAAACCAATTTTAGTTGTTTTTTCATTGCTAGCTGCTGTGCTTTTACTGTTTGTAGCAGGAAGTAAAGTAACACAAGCAAAAGAATTAACAACCCAAGTAAAGATAACCCAAGCAAAATTGGACGGAGATCAAATCTCTTACCACTGGGAAATCGAAACTGGCGTAGAAATAGGTGATACCTTTAAAATTTCTATGCCAGAAGACGTCAAATTCGCTTCTTCTGCCTTCAATTCAATGAAGAACGAAAAGGGAGAAGAGATCGCAACTGGTAAAGTCTCAGACGACGGAAAGACCCTAACCATCACCTTTGTTAAAGGTGGAAATAAAGGGGCTGAAGGAAATGTCTCCTTCTATTACAAATGGGATAAAGACAATACGACCGGAAAAGATCAAGAACGAACGATTAAAATCGGTACCGAATCTGTTATCGTTAAACGTTCTGGACAAGGCCCAGTTCCATTATTGCTCCCAATTAAAAAGTACAATTCTGGTGCTACTGATAATACTAATTTACAACATGCACAGAAGATCTGGGGACCAACAGGAATTCCTGACTGGAGAGATACTTTAACAGTAACGGATGAACAAGCAGATGGTTTTTTAACTTGGCATATCTCAGTAAATAATGCTGTCGATAAACAAGCACCTGCATCAAGCATCGTCTTTACTGACCAAATGCCTAACCTTCCAGCACTTGATTTTAGTCGTATTAAATCTACTAAAGGACAAGATATTGCTCAATACTTCAAGGGAGGAACTTACCTTCCTGCTTCATTTGACTTGAAGGTAAATGGAAAAACTTTTGTTGCCAATGGAGTCCCAATGGCTGGCCTTGGGTTAGAACCATATATTGAGTGGACTGAACACGGATTTAAACTTGATCTAACTAAGATTAGTGACCAATTTAAAAATGCATCAACAGATGAAATTACTCTTTCTTACCAAACACTGTTGCAACATGCTGATCAAATTAAGAGTGTTACTAATGTAGCTAGCCTTAAAAGTGATCAACACCAAGAAAGTGTTTCAAAAGAAAACACTTGGGTGAATAAAGCCGCCTCAGCCGATGCTAAAGTTTTCAATAGCGAACCAACTATTAGCCCGGTTTCAGCAAATCTTGTTGTTAAAAAAGCTTTCGAAGTAGTTGGTGATCAGGAACATAAACAAGTTCCAATTACAGAAGGTCAATTCGAATTTGTCTTGAAAGACGAAAACAACAAAGTAGTCGAAACTGCTAAAAATAAAGCAGATGGCACTGTTAACTTCAAGTCTCTAACCTTCAATAAAGAAGGTAGCTATACATACACGATCACTGAAAACAAAGGTACGGATGCTAGTGTCAACTATAGTACACAAAGTATCACGGCTACTGTCGATGTGAAGAAAACTGACGACAAACTGGTCGCTACTGTCACTTACTCAGGTGGAGATGGTGAACAAAAAAATACGATCACCAATACTCAAAACAAACCAAAAGTTTCAAATGCTAAGGTGACCTTAAACCTTAAAAAAGCATTTGAAGGTGGGGAACTCAAGGGCGATGACTTTGAATTTGTTGCAAAAGATGCAAACGATCAAGTTGTTGCTACAGCTAAGAACCAAAAAAATGGTTCGATTACTTTTGATAACATCACTGTAGATAAAGCAGGGACATTCAAATATACGATCACTGAAACAAAAGGTACGGACAAAACCATTACCTACAGTGATAAAACCATCACAGCTACGGTTGTAGTGGTTGAAAAAGACAATGCCTTGGTTGTAGAACAAGCCACCTACTCTGATGGTCAAACTGGCACAGATACGTTCACCAACAAAAAAGAAGCTCCTAAAACAGAAAGTGTAACAGCTACACTTCAAGTGAACAAGCTCCTTAAAGAAGGTGAAACATCCTTACCGTTGACAGACGATCAATTTGAATTTGTCTTGAAAGAAGGAAACAATACCCTTGAAACTGCCAAGAACAAGGCAAATGGTACTGTAACCTTTAAGGACCTTTCTTATAGTGAAGAAGGAACACATACTTATACCATTACCGAAAATAAAGGTACGGATGCTTCTATCAACTATAGCACACAAAGCATCACGGCTACTGTCGATGTGAAGAAAGCAAACGACAAACTCGTCGCTACTGTGACTTACTCAGGTGGGGATGCTGAAAAAGGAGATACGTTTACAAATACGAAAACACCTCCAACTCCTGTTCCTCCAACAGTGAAACCAACGACAGCTCAATTCAAGGCTAAAAAAGTATTGGCGATCAACGGTTCGAGCGATCGTACATTGAAAGCAAATGAGTTTACTTTCCTTCTCAAGGATCAAAATGGTACGCTCGTTGATACCAAGACAAATGGTGAGAATGGTGATATTCTCTTCAATCCAGTAACCTTTAATGAAGCTGGTACTTTCACCTACACAATCGTTGAACAAAAACCAGCTACACCGGAATCAGCGATTACTTATGATGAATCTGTTCATACTGTAACAGTGACTGTCACAAAGGATGAAACTGGACAATTGAATGCGGATGTGCAATACGACGGTAAGAAGGATACTCCTACTTTTACCAACACTTATACACCTCCAGCGCCTGTTCCTCCAACAGTGAAACCAACGACAGCTCAATTCAAGGCTAAAAAAGTATTGGCGATCAACGGTTCGAGCGA
>NZ_JALDUR010000004.1:192635-197964 GCF_023109675.1 Streptococcus parasanguinis
AAAGCAAATGAGTTTACTTTCCTTCTCAAGGATCAAAATGGTACGCTCGTTGATACCAAGACAAATGGTGAGAATGGGGATATTCTCTTCAATCCAGTAAGCTTTAATGAAGCTGGTACTTTCACCTATACAATTGTTGAACAAAAACCAGCTACACCAGAATCAGCGATCACTTATGATGAGTCTGTTCATACTGTAACAGTGACTGTCACAAAAGATGCAACTGGACAATTGAATGCGGATGTGCAATACGACGGTAAGAAAGATACTCCTACTTTTACCAACACGTATACACCTCCGACACCTCCAACTCCAAGTGAAAAACAAATTACCACAAGTAAGATTTTAGAAGGTCGTGACCTTCAAGGTGGTGAATTTAGCTTTAACCTCTTGGACGAAAATGGAACTGTTCTTCAAACAAAACAAAATGCTGCGGATGGTACAGTGACATTTGATGCGATTGCCTACACGGAAGCGATGATTGGTACTCATAAATATACCATTAAAGAAGTCGTGCCAGCTGATCAGGCAAATATCCAATATGACGAAGGTCAAGTGGATGTCACAGTGACCGTCACAAAAGATGAAGCATCAAACGCTATCCAAGCAGTTGTTTCATACGGTGCGAAGAAAACCTTTATCAATAAGGTCATCCCACCAACTCCACCAACAGTGAATAATCCTGAATTGAAACTTTACACCCTTAGAGTTCGTAAGGTAGATGAAAAGGGTGATTACCTTGCCGGTGCGGTATTTGGACTCTTTGAAGCGGATGGTGTGACACCTGTTGCAAATCCTTATGGTCAAGGCCAAGCACAAGCGATTTCTGGTCAAGACGGACTTGCAAGCTTCGTTGGATTTGAAGCTAAAGAGTATGTCATCAAAGAGCTCTCAGCTCCAAGTGGTTACCAACTTTCAGATACAACCATCAAGGTCTCTGCAAGCGACTTTGCTTCTGCAACAAACCTTGTCGTTGATAAAGGAAACGTGGTGAATAAACTTCTTCCACCTCCACCATCAACAGATATTCCAAATATACCAACACCAAGTAATAGCAAACCTAAAACTCCATCACCAAATGGAGATAAGCCTAAGCCTAGTGACAAACCTAAATCTAGTGAAACTCCTAAATCTAGTGACAAGCCTAAAGAAGGTAAACGATCTCTTCCTTCAACAGGAACTGCAGATCATTTAGGACTTCTTGTAACTGGTTTGACATTCGTCGCTACAGCTATTGCTTCTATGACACTTAAGAAGAAGGAAGACTTCTAAGCAACATGAAAGATCTAGTCAAACACGACTAGATCTTTTTTTGTATCTGCTTCTCTTATTCTGGTTTGTTTTGATCTTCATAAAAAATAACTTTCCCATCTTTAACTTTGAATGAGTAACTGATGGAATCAGCATAACTACCTTTGGAATAGTAGAAATCATAGGCACCATCCGGTAGTTTGCTAGCGTCTAATTTTTTAGCTGCTGCTTTTAAGTCTTGTTCCTTAACGGATACACCATCCTCTATATAAATAGTCATACGGATTAACTCTTGATCGATTAAGGTCTGAAAAGGGATTTGATAGTAACCAGCAAAGTCCTTTTTCCCTTCTTTGAGATTTTGACTTGCAATACTATCTAGAATTTGCTCCTTCTCATCACGGTTGGAGTTAGATAAAAAACAAAAGAAACTAATAGGAAGACCTAGAGATTGCTTCTTTATTTCAGTCTCTAGTTTTTCCTCGATATTTTTAATAGATTTCTGTTTTAAAAACGCTTCCTTGTATGATGGAAGAAAACTACTATATGACCTCGACCAGTCATCTTTAAAAGTTACGTCCTCATCTTCCAATTGTACCGTTTGATCATCGTAGGTCTTCTCAGAGTATGCGTAGCTCACATGATACTGTGGGTATTCTAGGGCAGTCCAGGATAACTTAGTGATGGTAACTTTGCCATGAAGATCATTTTCTTTAAAAACTTCTGTAACAACTTCTTTAGCCTTTTTGTAATCACTCGGTGTCATGATCTTACAACTGGAAAGAAACAGGCAACATAGAATAAGTGGAATTCCTGCGAATAGTTTGAAATAATTGAGCTTCATAGCCTGACCTCCTTGCTAAATTCGACCTAATCGATTAATTTTTTACAGCATATGGGAACCTTTTTTTAATATCTTCTTTCATCTTTTTATTAGGAATCTTCTCTAAATCCATATATTTGAAGAATTCTTCATCATTTTGAACGACATGAACCTTCCCATCTTTAGTATACTCAGCTGGTATGGTCAGATCACCGAAGGACTGACCAAAATCTCTAGAGACCACGTAGTTCTGTACTTCATATAAGCGTCTCAGCAATGAGAACTCTGTAGTATCGTTACTTTGATTTAAATCCTTTTTAAAATATTGGAAAAATTCTTTTTTATTATTCGCAAGATGTTCTTGACCATCTTTTGAAAATTCTGCTGGTATCTTATGATACCGTAGGACATCATCCCATCCACCTGAACGCTGCTCTGGAACTTTATAAAGCAGTTCCAAAAATGAAATATCAAAGTTGAGATCTTCTGGTCCGAGAAAGTATAGGTAGGCATTCTCCCCTTTTGTCGGTTTTTCATCCCATTTTAAAGTAGTTGGATTATTCCCTTTGCTTAAAATCGAATATACTTTCGGATAGAGTGTTTTCAATGGGATATCCTTAGTCTCATTACTACGATCTGTAAATAACAAACGTGAATGTTGGAGCTGCAATTGTCCTCTTTCAAAATTGTATTCAAATGGATGTAAGTCTTTGTCGCTTTCTCGATTTTCTTTTTGAACTTGTTCATAACCTTTGCCTGATGAGGTTTTCCAAGCGAGCTTTCCATCCTTAACATTCATTAACCCTATACGAGATTGATACTCTGTTTGTACATAGATATTTCCAGGTTCTACAATATATTTGTCTTTCTTATCGACAAGAATATCAATCGGAATGTATGTTTCTCCATCATCTGTATCCAACAACATAGAAGAAACTTTAACAGATAAGGGGATATAATTCTTATCCATATCTCGTACTATCTTAAAAACATCATATGTTTTCTTCACTAAGCGCTTGTCCTTGGTATCATAGACATCAATGAGCCAGTACTCTCCCTTTTGTGCTTTATTTGTAGTTAGGTAAGGAACTTGATTACCACGAATATAATATTGAAAATAGAGACGTGGGTCAGATTTTAATTTGTAACTTTCTTGTGCAATGTACCGTTCACTATTTCCACCATTTATAAACCATTCTACTTTAACTTTTGGATTGTACGAATTTGCTTCCAGCGCCTCATCCACTTCTTTTTTATTATCCCATTGAATAGCTACTGCTTTCCCACCTGCAATAAATTGGGAATCAACTATGTGTGGACGAGGTTTCCAAGTTACAAATTGTGATATATCACGCTTATGAATTTCATACCGGATAAACCAGCCTCCTGCCAAGGTAACAAGTAATACAAATATCCAAAACTTGATTGATTTAAAAATCTTCTTCATTCTCTCTTTTCTACTTTCTGTACGCTTCTTTTACCTTATTTGTTCGTCATTTTTCTTTAAAAGTATTCCGACTTTTCCAACCACATATGAATAAATTTCTTTAATAATTTATTGACAACTGAAGCTTCTTATAATTTCTTAAACTCACTAGCTTTTACAATAAGCTGATTAAAGATTTGGATTTTTCTCTATTTTTGAACGACCCATTTGGCATCACCATAAACGATCGTAAACGGCCCATCCCCATCTGTTAAATAGTTAATTTTATATATACCAGATTCTCCTGCTTCAAGGACTGTTGGCTGTTTGTAATTTAAAGTATTATTCAACATATAAGCAGATTTGCCATGGCCATCATAGAGATCTACATTTGTATAATCTGGAGTATTTTCAATACTGAGAGGTGTTGTATTCGATAGGGTGAATTCGACGATCAATCGATGTTGTTTTTTCCTTGTATCGATACGGTCTTGATCATCCTGAACATCCAAATTTGGATCGTCTGTTACACTATTCAGTGTAACTTCTAAGCCATTAGCAAATACAACTGGCTCTCCAATTGCATAACTTTTAACAGGATTTTTGGGATTAAAATTCTTTAATTTTTCTTTTATCTTTTGTCCGTCATTATTATTTCCAGATGGGATGGTCCAAAAGATATTATTCTCATCTTGCTTACCATACTGATTATCCCCCTTCATTTGCTGAGGGATTTGTAAGAGAATAGCCAAGTTTTTTAAATCAATTCGAACATCACCTTGATTTGTCACTTCCATTTCAACCGTGAATTCCGTAGGCGAAGTTTTACTATAAGCATAACCGGATAATGAGGTTGCCTCGAAATTTTTGTTAACTAACTGTTGTAAAACTGTTGAAAGCATGATATAGGAAATATGATCATCTCGATTTATTTCTTTTTCAGCATACCTTTGATGGAATTCATCGAGCCAATCATAGAAGGCTTGATTGAAATCTGACTCATTAGGATTTTTATAATATTTATTCCCTCTCGGTAAAAGCTCTGGGAAGTACGTTGGTACCTGAATGCGAATAAATACTTTGTTTCCCTTAACTGCATAGCCCTTTAATTCATATTTTTTTCCAAAGCTCAATGCATTCGTCATGAGCTTCAAATACATGGGACCATATATTTTGAGGGGGTACTTCTCACCAAGATATTCCACATAAGTATTTGGATCAAAAGTACTACTGTTTTTTTCAATTTTAGGGATAATATAATCGTTCCAGAGTCGAGTATACATATCCTCTTGATTTTTTGCCCCATTGGCCTTGATTACTGTGTCTATTCCCCTTGGATCTACATAGATTCCTTCAACGACCTGCAAAGCTTTTTGAACTCTTCCTTCCTCAGATAGAGAGACTTCATTCGGTTGCTGTCCATATATTGAAATACCATCGCTATCATCTGACCTCATATATTGTGGAAGTTTTTCAAACGTTATGTATCTGATACTGTTCTTTGCATCCCAATCAAATGTTGCTGCAGGTCCTGTCTTGTCAAAATGAATGTTTTTTCGATCGATTTTCTTCTGTACTTCTTTATTCGAAGAACCTTGTTTTTCTACAGTTCCTTGTTTGCAGGCACTCAAACATACTGGTATAAGTACCGAACATAAGACAAGGCCCCATTTTATTTTCTTCTTCATTTCATCTCCTCCTAATCTCTTCCTCATTTTACCATCAATCCCCCCTTTTGTCAGTCAAATAGATAGAGGCTGGGACAAAAGTCCTAGCCTCTCAATTATTTTTGGATTGTCGAGCAAGACGCAGTGGTTGAGTGGGCTCTA
>NZ_JALDUR010000005.1 GCF_023109675.1 Streptococcus parasanguinis
AAAAGGACTTAGTCCTGTGCAATACAGGACTAAATCCTTAACTTAAATTATTTGTCTAACTTTTTGGGGTCAGTACAGTGGAGTGGTTGCTTCTCTTTTTAATCACGATAAACGGGTTGAGGGCCAAAGGTTTGGGAAACCGGCATGATTTCAATCCGGTTGACATTGACATGCTTGGGCTGTTGGATCAACCAAACTACTGTGTTGGCAATGTCTTCAGGCTGAATGGCATGGGCATCTCGATAAATGGCTTCTACCCGTTTTTCGTCTCCTTTAAAGCGAACAGAAGAGAACTCCGTTCCTTCGCAAAGACCGGGTTCAATATTGCTGACACGAATCTTCTTGCCAGCTAGATCCGCCCGAAGATTGAGGGAGAATTGCTTGACAAAAGCCTTGGATGCCCCGTAAACATTGGCCCCTGGATAAGGCACAGTTCCTGCTGTAGAGCCCAAATTGATAATATAGCCATCATTTCGTTCCACCATCTGGGGCAAGATTTTCCTTGTCAGATAGGTCAAACCAACAATATTGGTCTGAATCATGGTCAGCCAGTCTGCGACCTCTGCTTCATAAGCTGGGGCGAGGCCTAGAGCCAAGCCAGCATTATTGACCAAAACATCCACTTTCTCCCAATCTTTTGGCAAACTGGCAAGTGCATGATCTACCTGAGAAAGATCCGTCACATCCATTTGCAGGGGATAAAAGTCTTCTCCCAACTCTTCTTGGAGGGCCTGTAATTTATCGATGCGTCTAGCTGACCCGATCACACGGTATCCATCTGCTACTAAGCGACGGCAGATTGCTTGACCAAAACCAGCTGAAGCTCCTGTTACTAAAATCGTTTCTGACATGACATTACCTCCATGGATTGTAAAAAAATTCAGATTGAGCAGATCCATCAGGTTCTGTCTCTAATTAGAATCTAGATGAACCATCCCTCTCTTGCAAAATTACTTCTTGTATTGGAAGGAAAAATCCTTCAGTTCAATCATTGCTTCTTTCATTTAGTTTGCCTTTTCCCAAAAGAGCGCAAATTGGATGGCTAACTCCGCGATGCGATCCTTGCTATCTAAATCCTCATGACTAGATAAGGTTCGGATATCCCATTTTTCTTCCGAGAGGTGGTCTGCTGCATAGAAGAAATGGCAGAGCTCAAAGCCCCTATAAGCTGCTAAGGCTGCCACTGCCGAACATTCCATATCCACACAGATGGCTCCCGCTTCCTTTCGTCGCTTCATCTTGTCGATGGTTTCCCGGTAGGGTGCATCTGTCGTCCACACTTTTCCTGACTGATAGGAAACCTTGTGGCTTTCAAGAAAGGCTTGGAAGAGAGGAAGGGTTTTCTTGTTTACTTCCACTTCATCACTAGCCGGAAGATAGTGGTAACTGGTCCCCTCGTCGCGAAGAGCAGCCGTTGGAATGATGATGGAAGTCGCTTCGATATCACGGTCTAAAACCCCACAGGTTCCAAAGAGCACCAGTTTTTCCATCCCAAATTGAATCAGGTCCTCTATAATCCCCACACAGGAAGCAGCCCCAACTGGTGCATTAAAGGCACCAATCTGTTGGTCTCCAATAGTGATCCCATAGACCACGACTTCAAAATTGGCCATGGAGGTTCTTGCAATGACCTCATGTTCATAATTTTCAAGGAGGCGAGCAAAAGTTACTCTTGAAAAGCAAGAGATGACTACTTTGGGAAATCCTTCAATTGGTTGGTGTAAGTCTTGTGGATTGATAATCGCCTGTCGATTGGCATCAAATTCTTCTAACAGCATTTCGTGCACCTCTTTCATTCTACTTCTAGGCCCCTATTATACCACAATTAGCCTAGTCATTGGTTTTTGATCAAAGGAAGGGCATAAAAAAGAACTGCTCCCAGACGTTAGATTTTTCGGATCAAACGTCGGAGGGACAGTTCACTATGATATTTTTTACTTGTTCTCCAATTGCGCTAATTCTAGCAAGCGTTCTTTGGATAATTTTTTAATTTCAATTTGACTAGCATCAAGCAACTGGAATTCATCTGGCTCTAAGGCCTCCAGTAAGTCCTTCAGAGCAAGAGAACCAATTGGATGGTAATTTTCTGGCTTACCCGGATCTCCCTCGATCGCTACCAATAGCACCCGCCAATCAATGATACCCGCTAAGCCCACGATTTCTACATATTCTGCAGGAACATGTGGCACCCGTGGCAAGACTGTATCCGTATCTTCTGTCAAGCTATAGCTGGCTAAGAAGGCTCCTGTCTCCTCCTGTTGATAAAAACGGACTTGACTGAAATAAGCTGCACTATATTGAATCTTCTTGATAAAGGCAGAGTAGGCTTCTAGTGGATGGACATGGTTCAAGACTTCCTGCACTGTATCCCGATCCAAATAGACTGGATGAGCGAAGCCTTGTACTTCAAACTCTTTTAGATCTTTTTCTTTCGTCACATTACCCAGCGTTTCTAGGATGACGACTTCATAATCAAAATGGAAAACAGAATCTGGAGTATAGCTTACGCCGTCACTGGCCACAATCTCCGTTCCTAATACTTCTCCTAGGCGACTGATCCATCGAAGGGCCAACTGCCAATCTTCTTCTATCGCAAAAGAGGGCACCTGAATCTGATAAGACTCTTCCTCATCAAAATAGCGTAACTGCAGAGGAAGACCGCTCTTACCAAATACGATACAGTTCAAGCCTTCAAAATCATTTAAGGGACGATGAAGGGTGGCAGGACCATAGTTGTAGGTCATCAACCCTTCTACTAATTTAAGAACTTCCTGTGCCGCGAGTACTTTCTGATAGCCAAATAAGCTCTTTTTATTTTTGATTGAAAACACGATACTCATTTGTTTTCTCCTTTGTGAAATCGCTTACCTAAAGTATAGCACAATTTTCAATCAATTTCCATATAAAAACAGCCTGAGCTTTCAGACTGTTTGTTTCCATTATGCAGGTGCTCCATCAAGCGTCTCACCGATAAGGGCTAAACGCTCACGAACTTCTGCTTGTGACAAGTTGTGTTCTTCTACATAGCGATTGCGAGGGTGAACCCGGCACTCATGCGAACATCCGCGAAGGTACTTGTCTTCATTTTCTTCTGAAGTCAAGATCCGACGGTTACAGAAAGGATTTCCACAGTTGACATAACGTTCACATGGTGTTCCATCAAACCAGTCTTTTCCGACAACGCTTGGATCGACATGGTTGACGTCGACTGCAATCCGCTCGTCAAAGACGTACATTTTCCCATCCCACAGTTCGCCTTGAACTTCTGGATCTTTCCCGTAGGTTGCAATTCCGCCATGCAATTGACCAACATCTTTGTAGCCCTCACGCACCATCCAGCCTGAGAATTTCTCACAGCGGACTCCACCAGTACAGTAGACGACAACGCGTTTGTCCATGAATTTTTCCTTGTTATCACGAACCCATTGTGGCAATTCACGGAAGTTGCGGATGTCTGGACGAATAGCTCCACGGAAGTGACCAAGATCGTACTCGTAGTCATTCCGAGTATCAAGGACAACGGTATCTTCGTCGAGAAGAGCTTCTTTAAACTCTTTTGGTGACAAGTAAGCACCTGTTGTTTCAAGAGGATTGATGTCATTATCGAAATTATCATCTTCTAAACCAAGGTGGACAATCTCTTTCTTATAACGGACAAACATCTTCTTGAAAGCTTGCTCTTCTTCCTCATCGATCTTGAACCAGAGGTCTTCCATCCCTGGAAGGCTGTGAACGTAGTCCATGTATTTTTGCGTTGTTTCGTAGTCACCAGATACGGTTCCGTTGATTCCTTCATCAGCGACTAAGATACGACCTTTAAGGCCGATTGATTTACAGAAGGCCAAGTGATCAGCCGCAAATTGTTCCGCGTTTTCGATGGGAACATATTTATAGTAAAGTAATACACGAATAGGTTTTGCCATGTCATTCTCTTTTCTAAGATTAAATTATCAGAATTTTTCATTCAACTATACCAGTATACTCTCCCAAGAAAACGAATGCAATTTATTTGACTGAAAAATAAAAGCCTGGTTTCCCAGACTTTTATAGGACGAAACCAGGGTTTCAACTTTCTACTCTTCCTTTTCCAACTGGTCCAGATAGGCTTCATAGCGTTTTTTCTCTACTTTTGCAAGAAGCATCACAAGAGAATTCAGCCCCCATACAATCGGAAGATTCAGGAGAAAGGTGATGGGAAGCACTAGCAAGAATTTTGAATGGAAGGGATTTGAGTGATAGACAGCCTGGTTTAATTGAAAATTTTGAGCCCAGATGAACAAGGAAAGAACAAGGGTTACTGCTACAATTCCCGTCACATTTAGATAGCTATAACTGATAAATTTCACACCCAATCGTTGACAACGAACAGAGTAATACAATCCTGAGACGATGAGTAAGGCTACCACCATGATTGGACTGAGCCCCACCTTAGATGTAAAAATGGATCCCACACTAAAAACAGTTAAGGCAAGGAACAGGAAACCAGCCGTCTCAGCACCAGCCTTATTAGCTAAGCCTTCTTCTCGTTCATCTATGATCTGTTTGTTCAGCAATTGTAATCTCATCTCTTCCTCCTTATTCTTCATCCTCTAATTCTGCCTCGATCTTCTCTTGTTTTTTCCGATTGATAAGAGCAAGTGGTTTTTCAAGAAGATCTGTCAGGATGGCAAAGACGAGAATTTCTAATAGAATTTTGACCAGATACTTGGGACTCAAGATAAAGCTCATTGCTTCTCTCTTTCCAATCACATCCATAGCTGTCACAAGCACAGCAAAGAATAGACCTGACCCAAGGCGACTCAACCAGCTATCTTTTTCTAACATATCTCGGATATCAATCCCTGAACTGATCCTTCTTAGCAGAGCATAAATCCCCATGGCAATCAGAAGGAACATCTCAGGTAGATAAGCGACTAGATCTAAGTCCAGGATACTGGATTTCACAAAGGCAGATAGGGCAATAAAGCAGGTCATACCAAGGACAAGCTCTCCTGCGATTTTTCCATCAAGTAGCATGGTCCGTTCATCTTTTACAATTGGTTCTTTCTTTTGTTTCATATTCTTCCTCTTTCTATTATTAAAACTGTTACTCCCAGAACAGTTGATCCAGCGTCTTATCCAAGGTCTTACAGATGGCAAGACAGAGACTGAGGGTTGGGTTATACTTTCCCGCCTCAATCAGACCGATGGTCTGGCGCGTCACTCCAATGGCATCTGCAAGATCCCCCTGGGTCATATCATGCTCGACCCGGGCCATTTTTAATTTGAGATTTTTCGCCACATGATTTTCCTTTCTTGTTTTTATAGTTTTATTATACACTATATTTTCTATTTTGCAATATATATCTTACATTTTGTAAAAAATATTTTTGATAAAACAAAAAAAGCCTGGTTTCCCAGGCTTTCTTAGTTTCCTCTTCTTTTTGTTAGAAATGACTGTAGGATATATGATAGTCCCCATCCTAATCCAGCACCCAGTATGACCGTGAGGACAAACCAAGTGATGGTCGCTAGATCTGGTGATACCATCACCCGATTGACATAGTCTATCGATTTACCACGATCCAGTAACGACATGCGGTAACTGGCTGGATAGAACCACATCATAAGAATGGGCCCTGTTGTCGCAAAGGCAAAAATAACAAAAGACAAGACATTTCGTAAATTCGAGCGAAAACGACCACTTGAGGCGACCATCTCCGCAAAACTTCCGGCGATCAAGGCTGGAATAAAGGCCCCTGCACCATGACGCGAAAAGAGGAAGAAGGATCCGATCACGCAGCCAACTATAAAGATAGATCCAACTCCTTTTATTTTTTCTAGATAATAGCGGTAGATCGTCCCGCCAAACAGGGCTGAAAAGGCAGGAGCATAAAACATATTTCCTTGATGATCGACCAGATTTCCAACTAAGACCCCCAGTCCAATCGCAAGAAAATAGAGGAAAATGAAGGCTCCAACTTGTTTTATTTGATTCACATTTATTCTATTCATTGGACACTGATCCTAACGGTGGCTAATTTTCTTCGAAAGGAAGTCCCCGATAAATTGGACCAGAACGATCAGAATCAGGATCAATAAGGTCGCCACAAAGATGACATCATTGTTAAACATGTTTTTCCCGTAGTTGATGGCCAAGGTTCCTAATCCTCCAGCACCAACGGCACCTGCCATGGCGGTTTCTCCAATCAAGGAAATGATGGTCACCGTTGTTACACGGATCAAATCAGGAAGCCCTTCACGAAGGTAGACACCAACAATATCCCAGAAGGTTGCCCCACTTGCTTGTGCTGCTTCAATCACGCCTCCATCCAACTCGGACAAGACTACTTGGACTTGGCGGGCAAAGAATGGAAAGACAGCCAAAGACAGCGGAACAAGGGCTGCTGTAGGACCAATGGTATTTTTCAAGAGCAAGTAGGTCAAGGGATTAATAAAGGCCAACAAGATAATGAAAGGAATGGCGCGGAACAAGGAAGTAATCTTATCCAAAATTTGGAAAACGATTCTATTTTCGATGACACCACCTGGACGGGTCAAGACTAACAAAAGTCCTGTCATCAAACCTAAAAATCCACCAATAATGAAGGAAATAACGGTCATGTAAAGAGTCAAGTAAATAGCGGTTCCCCATCCATACTGGCCAGACCACCCTAATTTATAGACATTTGGTAAATATGTTTGAATTAACTGGATCATGCTTTTCTCCCATCTTTCACAATAGTCACGGAAACTCCTGCATTTTCTAACTCAGCTTTGGCCGTTTCCAGATTTTGAGTTTCACCTGATAAGATGACCACCAACTCTCCAACAGGCGTGTTATCAAGGATCTCGATATTCCCAAATAAAATGTTGGCAGATACTTGGTACTGCTTGTAAATATCATTGATGATCGCTGTATCTGTTACAGAACCTGCATACTTGAGATGCGCTAAAATCGAATCATCTGGCAAGTTCTTAACAATCGCTTGTTGGTTGATTTTCACCATGGCTTCATCGATTCCTGTTGCAACAGTGATAAAGTCTTGGGTCAAGGCATTTTTCGGATTCGAGAAGATATCTAAAACAGATCCTTCTTCGATCAATTCGCCATTTTGCATGACAGCTACTCGGTTCGCTATATCTTTGACAATTTGCATCTCATGGGTAATCAAGACAATGGTCAAGCCTAGTTTTTTGTTCAATTCTTGCAATAAAGCTAGAATTTGTTTGGTCGTCTTTGGATCCAAGGCTGAAGTTGACTCATCTGAGATCAAAATCTTTGGATCATTGGCAAGGGCACGCGCAATCGCTACCCGCTGCTTTTGACCACCAGACAATTGGGCCGGGTAATTCTCTGCACGGTCAGATAGACCAACCAAATCCAACAATTTCGCCACTTTCTCATTCTTTTGTTCTTTGTTCAATTTAGAATGTTTAAGAGCAAAGGCTACATTTTCTGCGACAGTCATTTGAGCCATCAAGTTGAAGTGTTGGAAAATCATTCCGATATCCCGACGTTTCTCCCGAAGGGCAGCCGGTTTTAGGGTCACCTGATCTTGATAAATCACATCTCCATCCACAATGATGGTTCCGGCGCTAGGCACTTGCAAGAGATTGATCACCCGAACCAAGGTCGATTTCCCGGCTCCAGAATAGCCTACAATCCCATAGATATCGCCTTCATTAATATGAATGGTCACATCTTTGACGGCTTGGATCTGACGTTTCTTTTGCTGGAAGGTCACATCAATGTGGTCCAGCTGAATCATTGCTTTACTCATAACTTGCTATTAACTCCTTTATCAATTCAATATGGGTGTAATAATCGGCGATTTTCACATTTTCGTCGCCCCCATGATCACGGCTATTGGCATTGCCAATTCCAAAGGCTGCCATCGGCACCTGCAAAGCCTCAAAGACCGTATGCATTGGCCCTGTCCCCGCTGTTGTTGGAAGAACAGAGACTCCTTCTCTATAGAAATCTTTGGCCAGCCGAATGACATTTAAAATCGATGGGGCACTCATATCACTTCGGTAACTCATTTCACCGAGAGTATAGACCAATTCGACCTGATCATAGCCATTTTTCTTCAATTGCTGCTTGATCTTTTCTAAGACTTCCTTGGGATCCAGTCCAGGAACCAAGCGCACCTCCATCTTGGCACGCGCCTCTGCCGGAAGAATCGTTTTAACACCTTGGCCTTGGTAACCAGAGCCAAAACCTTCAATATTCAGGGCTGGTTCAAAATAGAAACGGCGCAGGAATTCTTTTCGATCTTCCTTCAAGATTGGAAGGGTTAGACCATAGGTTTCCGCTACATCTTCTGGTCCTTTGTTGGCATATTGCTCAATCAAAGCTAGCTCGCGTTCATTGGGTTCTTGGATCTGATCATAAATCCCATCCACCAAAATTCGGCCTTCTTTATCACGAAGACTGGCGATAGCATTTAACAAATACCAAGAAGCAGAGTCCACCACGCCACCATAGCTGGAATGGATATCCACTTCTGCACTCTTCACCACCATATCAAAGGTGACGATCCCTTTGCTACCACCGGAAATTTCCAACTGACCCTGATTATTTCGGGTACCTTGTTCCCAAACTAAGAGGTCTGCCCCACGCAAGTGTTTCTTGTGTTTGGCCAAGTATTTATCCAAGTCAGTCGATGCAGACTCCTCTGCCCCTTCGATGATAAAGGTGATATTGACTGGCAAATCGCCACTTTCACGAATGTATTTTCGAAGAGCTGTGAGACGAGCCGTGATATGCCCCTTGTCATCATCAACCCCTCGACCGTACATGGTCCCGTAATGAACCGATAAGGTAAAAGGATCTCCCGTCCAAGGTTGGTCTCCATCCGCTGGTACTGTATCATAGTGGTTATAGAAGATGATGGTTTTTGCGTCTGGATTTGGGGAGAAAAATTTGGCAATCACAAAAGGGGCTGTGTAGCTATCATCAACTTCGACTTTGGCTCCTGCAGCTGTAAAAATTTCCCCCAAATAGTTGGCCACTTCCTTGAGACCTACTTGTTGAGCAAAGATGGATTTTTTTGAAATCAAGGTTCGCAACACTTCAAAATAATGTTGTGCGACCTCATCATTTTCAAATTTTCGAATTTGTTCCGCTTCTGTTGCAAAAGGCATGCATTCCTCCTAATACACGATAAGAGGTAGAGAATTGCTTCTCCACCTCCTTCATACACTTGAGATCGAATCTTAAAAGACTGGTTGGTCCATTCCTTCTGAAGATTCTTCGATCACTTTCTTCACATTGTCTTTGTGATAGGCTTTGATGATTTCTTTGATAGCTTTTGCTTTATCAGATTTTTCCCAATCTTTCTTAGCAGCGATCAAATTGTACCATTGTTTTGAGTTGTTGTCTTTCTTTTCAACATAGATAGCTTTTTTGAAATCAACGCCTGCTTCACGAACGAAGGTATTGTTGATGACAGCAGCATCTACTGATGGAAGAGCAGATGGTGTTTGTGAAGCATCCAATTCAGAGATCTTCAAATCTTTTGGATTTTCTTTGATATTTGATACGTTTGCCAATTGTCCATCTTTGGTATCCAATTTAATCAAACCTGCTGATTGCAAGACATACAAGGCACGGCTTTCATTTGTTGGGTCATTTGGTACAGCGATTGTTCCACCTTTAGGAATTTCTTTGATAGAAGTGTATTTGTTTTTACCGTTTTCTGTACCAGAGTAAAGACGGATTGGAGCGATGTAAGTATCTGCTACTGCAACAAGGGCTTTGTCGTTTTTAGAATTCCAGTTATCAAGGAAGTTGTAGTGTTGGAATGCATTGATATCTACGCTACCATCTTTTACAGCCACGTTTGGTTGTGAGTAATCTGTAAATTGAGTGAATTCCAATTTGATCCCTGTTTTAGCGTCATCCAAGTTCTTTTGAACTTGATCCCAACGAGCTTTTTCAGTGTCGCTCAAAGTCATGACACCCACTTTAACTGTTGTTTCACCATCTTTGCTAGATGAGTTTGAAGAACCACATGCTGCAAGAGCAAACGTTGCGATAGCTGCAAGAGCTGTTAAACCAAGAATTTTTTTCAATTTCATTTTAAAATCTCCTTTAAATAAATATTATTCTTTAATATCTTTTGCTTCTGGTAGGTAAGAACCACCGAAGTATTTTTTAGACAATTTTTCAAGGGTTCCATTGTCATAGAGTTCCTTGATGCGTTTGTTGACAAATTTTTGAAGGTCTTTATCCTCTTTTGCAATAATTGGATAAACATAAGGTTGTTGGTCGCTTGGAAGCTCAATGACTTTCAAGTTGTCATAGCCTTGATCACGAATGATGGTATCTACAGAAATCCGTTCGAAGATCTTGTAATCGGTACGACCATCCGCTAGATTGGCCATGATGGTTTGAATCGTTCCATCTGTGTATTGCAAGTCGGTTGGATTATCTGAATGTTTTTTATTGTAATCTTCTAATTGTTTAGCAGTAGATGTTCCTTGAACAACTTCTGTTTTCTTGCCACCAATGTCATCCAAAGATTTAATAGAAGAATCTTTTGGTACGACCAATACTAGTGGATTACGAGCATATGGATTTGGATAGAGGTATTTTTCTTCCCGCTCTTTTGAGTAGCTGATGTTGTTGGCACCGATTTGGAAACGGTCACTATCTAATCCAGCAAAGACTGAAGACCACTCTGTCTTGTTAAAGTTCACTTCGTATTTGTCTGAACCTTTAAAGATTTCACGCAATACTTCGATCTCATAACCAGTTAGCTTGCCGTCTTTTTCTTCATAAGAGAAGGGTTTGGTTGTTCCAACCGTCCCAACTTCAATGGTTTTCTTCCCACTGGCTGATTTGCCAGATGAACATGCTACTAAAGCACTGGTTGCAAGGACTGCAACTAATCCTAAAGCAGAATACTTAATCATTTTTTTTAGATTCATAGGATCTCCTTTTTGGTTTCAGGCACATAAAACGCCATTTTAAAAGTATTTTTTTATTCTATCAGAAAAGCATTCACTTGCCTAATATATATTTTTTATGGAGGTGATAGTTTTTCTTTATCACACTTATTTTTCTTTAAAATACCGCAATAAAGCTTGCGCATTTTCAACATAATAGGGAACCGAAACCTCAAAGGCTGCATCATCGATGGTCATGTGATCATGATGGAGGTCTGGCGCATCCGGCTCTCCATTCGAACCAATAAAGGCAAAGACTCCAGGAATTCGCTCTTGGTAAAAGGCGAAGTCTTCTCCAGCTGTAGAAGGATTTGCTGGAAACACTTCAGCCAAGCCTTGTGAAGCTTCCCAAACCACTTTCGTCAATTCCTCATCATTAAAGGTAACGGGCGGTGTCACACCCCACTCAAAAGCCACATCTACTTCCAGACTTTCTGCAATGTGTCGAATGATGGAAATAAAATGTGCCTTCAAGTCTCTTTGCACACTTGGATTAAAAGAACGAATGGTTCCTTCAAAATAGCCTGATTTTGGGAGCACATTCCAGGTTGAGCCCACATCCAGGTGCGTAATGGACAAAACAGCTGTTTCAAAGGGAGAAACGGTCCGTGAAATTAATAATTGTACATTCTGAACCATGGTTGTGACGGCCGTTACAGTGTCAACTCCCAAATCTGGTCTTGCGGCATGACTACTAACCCCTGTCACGGTAACCTTGAATTTCTCAACCCCTGCCATCATAGCTCCAGCATTCAAAGCAAGTTGCCCTGCTTTTAGCTGAGGAATGTTGTGAAAACCAATAATTCCTTGAACATCCTCCAACAGTCCTGTTGCCAAAACATCAGAAGCACCTTCTGAGATTTCTTCTGCTGGCTGAAAGATCAAGCGTACAGTTCCTTCAAGCTGGTCTTCTTTTTCCTTGAGAAGAGCTGCTGCTCCCAGAAGACTGGTTTGATGAAAATCATGGCCACATGCATGCATGACTCCTGGATTCTGACTTTGGTAGGGCAGATTCGTTTGTTCCAAAATTGGAAGGGCATCGATATCTGCTCGAAGTGCCACCACCGGTTGGCCGGAACCAATTTCTGCAATCAGACCAGTTTTTAGTCCGCTCTCTAAAATACGGATCCCCAACTCTTCTAAACGCTCTTTTAGAAAGGCGGTTGTCTGGTATTCTTGACCAGACAATTCTGGGTGTTGGTGGATATAGTGGCGAATCTCTGCTAACTCTTCATAAGAAAAAGCCACAAGCCTTCATCTCCTTTCAAACTTAAAATTATTTTATCACTAATAGGTGTT
Organism: Streptococcus parasanguinis; assembly: GCF_023109675.1. Lineage (GTDB taxonomy): Bacteria > Bacillota > Bacilli > Lactobacillales > Streptococcaceae > Streptococcus > Streptococcus parasanguinis_I. The sequence continues at coordinate 12,235 of NZ_JALDUR010000005.1, forward strand.
TCCGTCTAATTCTTGTTTCTTGGGTTTTGATATAGTTTCAAACTATAGATAAAAACACTCCTAGATACATGTCCTTGGAGTGCCAACTTCCGCATTAAGAAAGATTTCCCTCGAATTTTTCCATTAAGCTATCACTATTATAGGCTTTTTCTACTTCCCATTTGCCATCTTTCTTAACAAAGGTCAACTGGTAGTCGTACCGATCCGGCGTCGTCAAGGGGCGATCTGCAAGAGAAGCCATCATTTCCTCTCTATAGGCTTTGTTTTGAGCCTGATTCGCCTCGATAATCCCTGGATAGTCTTTTCGATGTTCCTGATAGAAGGTCTGCATGTGGTTTAAGATCGTCTTTTCCATGCTGACCGTCTCAGGATTTAGACTAATGACCACCTTGTCCGGGAGATATTGTTTAACCTTATAGGTTAATTTCGCACGCTTAGCATTTTCTTTTTCGTAAGCATCGATAAACTGGTTCACTTCTTCTTCAGAGAATTGGTAATCATGTAGTTTACGAGTAAAGTCAGCGGCAAATTTCGCATGGAAATCACTGGCTTCCTTTTTCAAATCAGTTCCCAAAACAAAAGCATCGTCCTTTTTGACCTTTCGTTGGCCACTGAAGTAAACTTGATTGATGTATTCATCTGCTAGAATAGTGGAAGCTTCCACCTTATCCTCATACTGAGAAGAATCCACCGCAAATTTTAAAGGTTTGGATTTTTTATCAGAGCTATAGGTTTTTCGTTCATACTGCACTTCATATTTTTTACCTTTTTCGACTGGAAAAACGATATAGCCGGTTAATTTTTTATCCTGGGCCAACTGATCACTCTTGAGCAATTGGAAGGCTTCACTTTGGTCATAAATTCCTGACTGCAATTTGACCTTGTTATTATCCGCATCGTAAATGGTGATATCTGAATCTGACACGTTGATAGATTCTTTGGCAACATTTTTAAATTCTAATTGAAGGGCTAAATAGGTTCCGTCTTCTGAGTCATTGAGGACAGGTGGTTTGATGTATTGTCCTCCTTTTAAACTCACCTCGACTTGACCGTCAGATGCGGAGCTTTTCGCTGCTTTTTCTGTCTTTGCTTGCTGCGAATTTGTCTTTTGAGCAGTAGTTCCACAAGCCGCTAAACTCAAGGTCGCCACAGCAAATAGGGTCCATTTAAAAATCTTTTTCATCCTCATCTCCTTAAAAAAGTTTTGTTCTATTTTAACATCTTTTTCTAGCTATGTATACGCTATATAGTGATAACTCTCCCTCAAAGGGCGAGGATTACAAAAAGGCCAAGACTTTATTCTCAACCTTTTAACTGAAAAATAATTGATCTTGGTTTTACAAGACTCCTTTTTCTTTTTGAATCATGAGATCCTTAAGGGAAATCAAGAGGACCGCAAGGAGGATCATAGCCATTCCTATAAAATCAATGGCAAAGAAATGTTCATTCATAATGGCAAAAGCAAAGAATACAGCTGAAATAGGCTCAATAGCTGCAAGAAGGCTACCTTTGACCGGTCCAATCAGAGTTGTCCCTTTCAAAAAGACCGTATAGGCAAATATGGTCCCAATCACCACTAAGCCAACTAAGCCCATTAGATTATCCATGCTATATTGGCCATGAAAAAGTCTTCTTCCTGTGAAGGGAATCATCACAAGTCCTGGAATGAGCATACCGATACCAATCACCAACATACTACCCCATTTTTGAATTAACTGAATAGGCAGAATGATGTAGAGGGCATAGGCAAAGGCAGAAACAAGTCCCCAAGCTAGCCCTTTAGGAGTGATTGCCAATTGATTGAGTTGACCATGGGTTGCAATGAGAAAGGTCCCTGCGATGGCTAAGATCATCGAAAAGATTTCCGATACCGTAGGAGCTACCCGGTCCTTAACACAAGAATAGGCCAAAACTCCAATGGGACAGAGATATTGCAAAACAGTTGCAGTACCTGCATTAGTCGCATCAATCGCTTCTAAATAAGTCAATTGGGTCATTAACAATCCCAAAAATGCAAATAAAAGCAAGGGGATGTATGACGAGCGGTCTGTTAGAAAGGCCTTTACTTTTTCCTGGTCCGCTAGATAGGCAAGAAGCAGTAGTACAGCTCCTGAAAACACTAAACGAATTGTTGTCAAACCAATTGCTGTAAATCCATGAGCCATCAGGTACTGGCCGCAAGCTCCTGATAAACCCCAAGCGATCCCAGCAATCAAGGTCATGAGCGTCCCCTTCATCGTCTTTGACATAGTCCCCTCCCAAATCTGTTCCTTACTTTTATTGTATCACAAAAGGCCGAAACGAAACGTTTCAGCCTTGCTTTATTTCATATAAATTTATTCGCTTATTCAGGTTGAACCAAGATCTTGATTTGGGATTTATCTTGTGTTAATTCAACAAATCCTTCTTCAACGATATTTTCCAATTTGATTTTCTTAGTAACCAATTTTTCAGCAGAGAAGTAGCCTTGTTCCATCAATTCCAAGACTTTAGGGAAGATGTGACGGTAGGCAATAATTCCTTTGAGAGATTTTTCTTGGATGGCGAATTCATTTGGATTGATGCTGGCTTCACGTTCCCAAATCGATACAACCATACATTCCCCAGCTTTATGAACAGCTGCAAGGGCTTGGCCTAAAACAACTGGAACCCCCGTAACTTCATAAGAAACATCTGCTCCCCCACCGGTTAAACGATGGATGGCTTCGACGATTGTTTCTCCTTCTTCTGGGCGCACAACGATTGCTCCCAATTCTTCTGCTTTCGCTTGGCGTTCAGGAGACAATTCAACCGCATAGATTTTTGATGCTCCTGCTGCACGAAGGGCTTCAACGATCAAAAGACCAATTGGACCCAAGCCAAAGATAACAGCTGTATCTCCAGTTTTCAATGCAGATTGACGAACTGCATAAACAGCAACCGCAGCAGGTTCTGTAAGAGCTGCTTGTTCATAGCTCAAGCTATCTGGAATCACATGAACCAAATCCCCATCAAGGACACAATATTTGGCAAAACCACCATCTGCAGCGAGGCCGACAAAGTTCAAGTTTGGATCAAGGTTATAATCACCAATCAAATTGTGCTCTGCAAGAATTGGTTCGATAGTGACACGATCGCCAACTTTGACACGAGTCACATCACTTCCGACTTCTACAATTTCACCAGAGAATTCATGTCCCAAAGTGACCGGTGCTTTTTGACCAGAATACACATGTTCTTCAGTTGGGATGAAGATCGGTCCATCCAAATATTCATGCAAGTCCGTACCACAGATCCCTGTGAACTTAACTGCCACTTTTACTTGATGTGGTTGTACTTCAGGTACTTCCACTTCTTCGATACGAACGTCTTTTGCTGCATGCCAGCGAGCTGCTTTCATAGTAGCCATATGATGATCTCCTTGTTTTCACCTTTTTTGTTTTCTTTTCAGGAAACTTTATATTTAAAATTGTAAACGTTTTCCTTTTGTTTGTCAAGGAAAAACTGAAGATGAAAAAGAGCAACCCTTTGACTGCTCCTTCTTATTTCTTTTTAATTCGTGAAGTCTCTATTCTCCAGCCCACCATCCAACCAAGGACGAGGAGATAATTTTCAAGTGCACCGATCCCATTGACCGGCAGATGATTGTGAAAATAACTAAAGAGATGATTGGTACCAATCCCAAGCCCACCGATAATCAAGGCCAATAAAACCGTACGAAGATAAAACCAATCGTATTTGAGATTGACAGCAATCAGGATCACAAGAACTGCCACATTCCAAATCCCAATCTCTCGCTGCCAACCGACAGAAACACCATATCCCGAATGACTTCCCATATAGGATGGAAAGAAGAGCTGAAAAATAATGGCTCCAGACATGGCGATGATAAGTAAAATAAATAAGAATCTTAACAGCCGATTCATCTTCTTCCTCCTTTAAGAAAAAACTGATTAATCTCTTGACACTTATTTTCTGTTAAAACAGGAACACCGCTACTGTTTAAATAAAATGCAATATAGTCTAATTTTTGTGAGAATGATATCATTTCTTCACCTGATACAGTTGGATCAAGCCACACATCAATTAATAGAGATAGTGTTGTAGCTGTCTCTAAAGGATATTTACAAGAAAACTCGCCCTTCTCATTTCCTTGATGAATGATTATTCCTACATATTTGGAAAGAATATTTACCGTATTTTTTAAAGAAAACAACAAGCCGAACGGTATCTTTTGTGCCCAGTCTATACCAGTAAGCTGTTTCATATTCTCATTGCCTATTAAATAATCAACTAATTGTAATAAACGATCTGTTGATGAAACTCCTTCGTTTTTTGACAATTCTTCTAGAAAAGTTGAGAGGGAGTTCGTTTCTTTCTCCATTAAGAGTTGTAGAATCTCTTCTTTACTTTTGAAGTGATGGTAAACAGCCCCTTTTGACAATCCTGTCACTGTTACTAAATCAGCCATCGTTGTTTCTTTATAGCCTTTATTTGAAAATAAGGACAAGGCTGCCTGAATAATTTGATCTTTACTTCTTTTTGATTTCATTTCTTGTTTCAAGTAACTCTCCTCCTTTAAAAAAACAGACTATCGGTCTGTTTTTAATTTTATTAAATTCAGAAGACTTTGTCAATGAAATTCCATTTTTCATTCCCTCTGAAAAAGTAAAAACAGACACTAAAAGGTGCCTGTTAGAATGTAAATATATACTGAAACTTTCCGCCGTGAGAAAAGTGAGAGTGGGACAGAAATCGGTAATTCGTTAGAATTCGATTTCTTCGTCCCACCTCCGCACAGTTAAGTAGGGCTGTAAAAGCTGATGAAATCAGCGTAGTAGAGCCCACTCAACCACTGCGTCTTGCTCGACAATCCAAAAATAATTGAGAGGCTAGGACTTTTGTCCCAGCCTCTTCCAATCATTCCCCTTAAATGTTATTTAATGGCTAATCATCATATCCACTTGAAGAATTTCCAGTATCGTTAACTTTTGAATTTGAATCATCATAATTATCATTAGGTTCTACTCTATTTCTATTCTGTCCACCTTCATTTGGTTCATAAACGGTCAATACAATTCGTGTGCGGTTAATATCCACCGTACTCGAAACTTCTGGAGTTTGACTGACAATTTGACCTGCAGAAACGGATACTCCATCAGGAAGATGGTTAGTTTTTCTGATTTTAATATTAGATTCTTTGATTCCATATATTTCAATCAAATTACTTCTAGCAAAATCATAGGTTGATCCAACATAGTTTGGCATTTCAATTGAAGTTGTTTCTTTTGCTACTTTTAAAACAATCTTGGTCTTTGAACTCAAAGAATATTGCTTTCCTGGAGCTGGAGTTTGTTCAAGAACTGTCCCTGCAGCATAATCGAAGGTCTCAACTTCTTCAATCGTGATCATTTTGCTTGATACTTTATAAGTATTTTTCAGATCTTCCTCTGCTTTAGCTCGTGTTTCTCCTACATAGTTTGGCATTTCAAAACTATTTGGACCTTTTGAAACGATCAAATTAATTTTATTTCCTCGTTTTATTTTGCTACCAGTGACTGGATTTGTTTTTATAATATACCCCTCTGCAATCGAATCGCTATATTCCTCTTGTTCTTTTCCTAATTTTAAATTTTGCTTTTCAATGATTGCATTTGCTTCTGCTACTGTTTTCCCTGAGAGATTAGGAACAACTGTAGTATCTGTGCTTTTTTCTAGATCCGATTTTCCTTTATTGTCTTTTTTTGAACTTTCCGACTTTCTTGAAATAGATACTGAATCATTTTGTCTTTGATATCGTCCACTTTTTGGTAAAAAAAGCCATAACATTAGAATTAAAATGACTAATCCAATAACTAGACTTATAATTCTTTTCCTTCGTTGTTTCTTTTTTTCTTCTTCTTGTTTGATTAATTCTTCCTGCCTATAGCGTTCAGCTTGTAAAGCTAGTTTTCTCTCTTTTTCAGCTTCCTCAAACTTATACTTCTCGTATTCCCCCTCAACTTCTGAGAGAAGTATTTGTATTCGATCACGCTCACTATTATCTTTAGCTTGAGCCCATATTTTTTTCAATTCAAATATTTTATCTTTATAAAATTGCTCCTGTTTTTGTTTGAGTTCTTGCTCTCTCCGTCTCTCCTCAGCAATTGCTTGTTGTTGTAATATTTCATTTTGCTTTTCAGTTTGTCGAACTTGATTCTCTAGAAGTCTATTTTTTTCTTCTGAAGCTAATCTTTGCTGAATAGAGTGTCTATCTAACAAATCATTGTGTCTCTTTAATTCTTGATTTCGCTCTTGTTCCCTCTGTGCTGCCTCATAATCTTTTTCCCAGTTACTCATTTTTTCTCCTAATTCGCATTGATATTTTCTTGACTCGATAAAGTCATCTACTAATATTTAATCAATTTCTATAAAAGCCTAAAAATCCTTCTGTTATTTAAAAACTCATATTTCCATAACACTCACATTTTATAACTAATTAGTGTAATATATCTTTATGCAATATTATAACCAATTAAAAAAGTAAATACAAGAACATTAATAAGATATTTTTAAAACAAAAAAATAAACTGCCCCCAAAAGGTAGGCAGTAAAAATCTAACTTTTAGGGTGCAGTTCTCGATTTCTCGATTTCTCTATTACTCTTCCTTCAACTTCGCCAATTCTTGGGCAAGTAACTTGAGGGCTACTTGTGGGTTGGCTTGGCCTTTGGTTGCTTTCATGAGGAAACCTGTGAAGGCCTTGTCCGCATTCCGTTTTCCTGACTTGAAGTCGGCTACGGCTGCTTCATTGTCTGCAAAGACTTGGTGGATGATTGGTATCAAGACTTCAGGATCTGAAATCTGTACCAGACCAGCTTTTTCGACGTATTCACGCGCGCCGCCACCGTTTTTCGCCAAGTGAACGAAGACTTTCTTGGCAATCTTAGATGAAATGGTTCCATCTTCGATAATGGCAATCATTTCAACCAAGTTTTCTGGTGTCAATTGGATTTCTTCCAGCGTTTTGCCTTCTGCGTTCAAGAATTGTGCGACTTCACCTTGGAGCCAGTTAGACACTTGTTTAGCATCGCCACCAAGGTCTACAGCTGCTTCAAAGAAGTCAGAAGTAACTTTCGTCGCTGTCAATTGGTTGGCATCATAGTCAGACAAACCAAGCTCTGCCACGTAGCGAGCACGACGGTCTTTTGGAAACTCTGGCAACTCCGTACGCATTTCCTCAATCCACTCATCTGAGATTTCAAAGAGTGGTAGGTCTGGTTCTGGGAAGTAACGATAGTCCGCTGCCCCTTCTTTAACACGCATAAGAATGGTACTCTTATTAGCTTCATCATAACGGCGTGTTTCTTGACGAATGACCCCACCTGAACGCAAGATTTTCGCTTGGCGCTCCACTTCGTATTCAAGACCTTTACGGACGTTTGAGAAGGAGTTCAAGTTTTTCAACTCCGTCTTGGTACCAAATTCCTCTTGGCCGTATGGGCGAAGGGAAATGTTGGCATCCACCCGCATCGATCCTTCTTCCATCTTGACGTCTGAAATACCAGTGTATTGGATAACTTCTTTGAGGGCTGTCAAATAGGCGTAGGCTTCTTCAGGAGAACGCATATCTGCTTCAGAAACGATTTCGATCAACGGCACTCCCTGACGGTTGAGGTCTACATAAGAGAAACCGTCTGTTCCGTGGGTGTTCTTACCAGCATCTTCTTCCAAGTGGGCCCGTTCAATCCCAATTTTCTTAGTTGAGCCGTCTTCCAATTGCACTTCAATCCAACCGTTGTAACCGATTGGCTCGTCAAATTGCGAAATTTGGTAGGCCTTTGGATTATCAGGGTAGAAATAGTTCTTCCGGTCAAAGTGCATGTGCTGATGGATATCCATATTCAGCGCCAAAGCAGCCTTGATACCAGCATCCACAACACCCTTGTTCAAGACAGGAAGCACCCCTGGGAAAGACCAGTCAATCACATTGGTATTGGCATTTTGCTCGTTCCCAAAGTGAGCAGAGGTTGGTGAGAAAATTTTTGAGTTTGTATTCAATTCAACGTGGACTTCAAGTCCGATGACTGTTTCAAAGTTCATTAATTGTCACCTCCGAAAATAAGGGGTTGTTGCTTGTGGTAATCCGTCGTAGCTTCAAAGGCAGCTGCAGCTTGGTAGATGGTTTCTTCAGAATACTTAGGACCAATCAACTGCAAACCAACTGGAAGACCTTGCGCAAAACCTGCAGGAATCGAAATCCCTGGAAGACCTGCCAAGTTGACTGGAATGGTCAAGAGGTCAGCCAAGTACATGGCTACCGGATCATGGTTGAGCGAATCCAAATCAAAGGCTACGCTAGGAGCTGTTGGACCAAGGATAAGGTCGTAATCTGCAAAGACTTTTTCGAAGTCTTGGATAATAAGGGTACGGACTTGACCAGCTTTCTTGTAGTAAGCATCGTAGTAACCAGATGACAAACTAAAGGTACCAAGCATGATCCGGCGTTTGACCTCATCACCAAAGCCTTGGCTACGAGTGTTCACGTAGATATCATCCAAGTTTTTAGCATCTTCTGCACGGAAACCATAGCGAATCCCATCGAAACGTTGCAAGTTTGAAGAAGCTTCAGATGAAGCGATGATGTAGTAAACGGCAACCCCGTATTTAGAGTGAGGCAAGCTGACTTCTTCGACAGTTGCTCCCAATTTTTCAAAGTGTTTAGCCGCATTGAGGATGGTTTCTTTGACTTCTGGATCAATCCCTTCACCGAGGTATTCCTTAGGAAGTGCAATCTTCATGCCTTTAATGTCTTGACCAATCTTAGAAGTAAAGTCTGCTACACGAACAGGCGCAGATGTTGAATCCTTGGCATCTTCACTGGCAATGACATTAAGCAAGAGGGCATTTTCCTTAACCGTTGGAGCGAAAGGTCCAATTTGGTCGAGTGAGCTACCAAAAGCAATGAGACCAAAACGGGAAACCGTTCCATAAGTTGGTTTGAGACCAACAATCCCATTAAAAGCAGCCGGTTGACGGATAGAACCACCTGTATCTGAACCAAGGGACAAACGGACTTGACCTGAAGCTACAGAAGCTGCTGAACCACTAGAAGATCCACCAGGCACCTTGCTCTGGTCCCAAGCATTCTTGGTTGGTCCATAGTAAGAAGTCTCACCAGATCCACCCATGGCAAATTCATCCATGTTTGTCTTCCCGATGACAATCATACCTTTGGCTTTTGCATTAGCAACAGCTGTCGCATCAAAGATTGGCTCGTAGTTATAGAGCATTTTTGATGCCGCAGTCGTCAAGATGCCATCTGTTGAGATATTGTCTTTGACTGCGAGTGGAATCCCTGACAGGAGATTATTTGCATCGATTCCTTTTTCATCAATAGCCTTGGCTTGCGCAAGGGCAGCTTCTTCGGCCACCGTTACAAAGGCATTGATTGCTTCTTCACGCGCCTTGATATCGTCAAGCGTCGCTTGGGTCAATTCCGTTGCTGAGATTTCCTTAGAGACAAGGAGGTCGTGCAACTCTTCAATGGTTTTATGGTTGAATGACATTAGGCATCTCCTCCCTCTTCTAGGATAGCTGGTACCTTGATGTAATAGTTATCTTTTTCAGGTACATTTTTAAACAAACGGTCACGGTCCGTCCCTTTTTCGGCAACATCCGGACGCAATACGGTTTTACGATCCGCCATGGTCGTTGTTGGGGCAACACCGGTTGTGTCCACTTCTTCCAACAATTCCACCATGTCGACAATCTTCGATAAGGTTGTCGCAAACTCAGCTGTCTCTTCTGGAGAGAATTTCAATTTTGAAAGATTGGCAACGTGGGTTACCTCTTCTTGCGTAATTTTCATCTTGCTTCCTTTCGTGAAATGATGATTTTTCAATACCCTCTATTTTACCATAATTTAGCCCAATTTGCTTGCCTTAGAAAAAATCTGTAGGACTTTTTTGTCGCTACAGATTCTTCTTTTTATATTCCTTTTCCGCCGAATTGCCCCATCTCCATTAGAGTCTCTTTCCAGACTTCCTGGACGTTAGAAGCGAGGTAGGAAGAGGCCAAGTCATAAGAAGCCTGGTGAAATGAAGCGAGGTCGCTTTCAAAGAGCTGGACCAGCTTGCCCGCCAACTCTTTCACCAACTCTTCTTCTGGCACTGTCTCGCTATAAGGTACCAAAAAGCCATTTTCACCCTCTTTTATAAAAGTCGGATTGCCATAACGAGCATCAAAGCCCAGCAAGGCCAAACCTGCTCCAGCCGCCTCCATCAAAGTCAAACCAAAGGTCTCCCACTGAGAAGTGGTGAGGTAGGCTTGGTAGCAAGGATAGATCTGCTTTAGATCCGCATGACCGCGTAGGTGAATATAACCTTGTGCTGCCAGCTCCTGAATCAGGTGTCGCAAATTGTCCGCTTCTCCCCCCTTCCCATAAATATCAAACTGAAGGGCTGGGAGTCGTTCATGAGCTTGGGCCACTACTCGAATGGCCAAATCGATGCGTTTTCTTGGATCCAAACGGGAAGCTGTGAGCACACTAAAGGGAGGTCTGTCTCCTAGTGATTCCGTCAATTCTTCTAGATGCCCTACTGGAATGCTATAGATTGGAATTCCTTGGCATCCTTGTTTAGCAAGTGTCTGCTCCAAGACTTCTTTTTGAAGATCCGTTGCTGTGATGAAATAATCGAAGCGTTTGGCATACTTGAACACATAATAATATTCATAATTGAGATGGCCATTTTCAAATTCATGCTCCGAATGAAACACCATGGCGAGCTTTGAAGGAGCAGCTTTCTCCAACAAAGGACGAGCAAAATCCATGCGCGAAGCCCGATCAAGCAGAATCAAATCTTCTTGTTTTAGCGACAGCTGCGACAAAAAACGTCTCATCACTTCTGTATGGTTGGTCAAAATCTCAGACCCCAGTTTATAGAGCCAGCTTCCACCTAACCTCGATTCTTCAAAAGCGATACTCCCATCTTGATTGTGAAAGGTCCGTCTGACAACACTACCATACTGAAAATACTCTGTGACAAGTTTACAAGCTCCATAATACTCTCGCTTGATTCTATTTCCAGCCAAAAGATAGTCTACATAGCGGACACAGTTTGGATGGTAGGGATCCAGATGAAAGGTCAAGGCGTTTCCATCCGCAAATTGGTAGCGAATGGCTCTTTCCGTTTTTTCAACAACATCCAGACGCGTCAGTTGAAACTCCATTTGCAAGGCCCCTACCGTCTTTTGAGGGACTGTCGTTTCTTGATCCGTAAAAGCTAAATGGGCAAAAAGCAGTTCCTCATCCCGGTGCCCCAATGAGAGGTAATAGGCCAATTTTTCTGGAGTGGGCCAAGTGGTAAAGACAAACTTCGCTGCCACTCCTAGTCTCCGGAGCATCTTTGCCCGAGAGGCTTGTGCAACATCAACCCCATTGGGTTCGAATCCCACTAATAGATTAAAGGTATAAATGGTCATGCTGTCCCTCCCTCTAATCGCTTAAACAGCTCTTCCAAAGCTTCTTTTTCAGGCAATTTCAAGATTCGTGCCTGCTCTCTTACCAATTCTTTGTAGGTCTCTGGCTGCTGGAGCAAGGTATCTAGTTGCTGTTCCATTTCTTCGACTGTATCTGTGATTGTGCTCAAGTTTTTATAGGCTTCCTGATGCACCGTGCTCTTCAAACCAAATAAGACTTGCCCATTTTCAAGAGCATGAAGACTACTACTCCACACTTCTTCTCCCTGGTTGCAATCCAGATAAATAGAGCAGCTGGATAATAAGTCCTCATATTTGTCCAGCGAAATCCCTGGATAGAGGCGCACATTGGAGCGAGTCGCTAAGTCTATTAATTTTGGCCCCATAGCCGTCAAGGCAGCAATGTGAAAGGTGACTTGTGGGAATTGATGGACTAGGCTAGATAGGCCTTCGACCTCTTGAGAAGCCGTCATAACTAGGGCTTCTGGTTGAAAACTTTCCTGCTCCACATCTACAAATCCTGACAAGGCTGTGATCCCGTCTTTTTTCTCCCTCAACAGACCATCTTCTACCAACAAAATCTGACTGACTTGTTCTTTGATCTCGTCTAGTTCATGAGCGTCATTGGCACAGTAGGCGAGTCTTTCCTTTGGTATCTCTGTCACAACATCTAGCAATGCCTTGTCCATCAAAAGAACAGCTTCATCTTCCGGTAAGACTTGTTCTAGGACAGCTCTCTGCAGCTCTTCCTTACTGGCATACAGGCGATCCCGTCCCTTAGGAGTTTGAAGCAAAAAGGTTCCTTGTGAGACAAAGTGAAGCAAGACTTCTTCTTGCTGACGGTTCAAATAAATGTCTAAATATGGTTGACCAGCTTCCGTAAGGAGACTCTGCTTGCTTCTCCAGCCATAGCGATTGTAGAAATCAATAGATGCGATCTCTTCTCCCTGACCAAACCACTCTACTCTGTCAACCGTTCGCGACAAGATATCCCCTCGTAAAACCACATTGGCACGACGTTCCTCCCCATCAAAAAGATAGGTTGTGATCCCAAGCGTCCAACATTCCCATAATTCTGGAACCTCTAAATCATTGAAAAATAATGGTTGCCCAACTGTTGATGCCGGGTCTGTTTGGGTAAAAAAGGTCGCCAGACTATCTGTCTGTTGATCCAAATCTGTTTCCAAATTGGTCACAAACACACGGTAGGGCTGGCCAAGTTTGTCCAATAATTTTCGCAAACGATCCAGCTCTCTGGTCTGCTCTGATGCAATAATGAACATGCTGATCCTTTCTCATCATTAAGTTCTTAGTCCATGGTTTCAACGAAACTGAGGTTGGTCACCACGCGCTCATAGGTTTCTGACTCTTGTAAGCCTGCTTCTTCTAGTTTTTCAAGAGCTCGTTTCAAGCGCGTTTTGTAGATATAGCGGTGCCAGGTCAGATCATAGCCCAACATCCCAAGAAGAGCCAATTTTTCTTGCTTGGCTTCCATCTCATCGAGTACCCGCTTTTCTGTCCAAACCTGGGACAGAGTATCTGAACGACCCACGCGATACCAATAAATACATTTCTCCGTATGGACCACCCGATTGGCTTTTAAGAAGAGCTTGTACATCAGGAAGTTATCCTCGACATTTTTTCCGACCGGAAAACGAAGCCCTTCAAATAAGTTACGCTTATAGAGCTTCATCATAGCACACGCCCAGGCCATATCTCTGGTCTCCTGAATGGCATCGTGGTCCATAATTGCTCGCCCCTCATAAAGGATCTCTGAATAATCATCGTCCGTTACCTTGATCAAGTATTTGCTACTACTGTCATCATAGAGGTTATAGTTGGCTACCGAGACATCCGCATCATACTTCTTCAGTTGGCGATAGAGCACTTCTACATAGTCCTCCGTCACCCAGTCATCTGGATCAATAAAGGTAATGTAATCACCAGTCGCCAACTCAATCCCTGTATTACGGGCAGCAGATAAGCCCCCATTTTCTTGGCGGACGTAGCGGATGCGTGCATCTTTCCTAAAAAATTCCTTACAGATCTCTTCTGACTGGTCTGGCGAACCATCATTGACCAGGATAATTTCCAAGTGAGGATAGGTCTGATGGATAACCGTTTCCAAACATTGTCTCAAATAAGCTTCTACATTATAGATGGGAATGATGATACTCACTACTTCATTTGTTTCCATGCTTCTTCTCATTTCTCTTTAAATAATCGCGAATCGCTGTCACCATCTCCTGCACCTGATCATCCCTAAACACCTGATTCTCACCATTCTCCACATGATTGGTTCCTTCAAAAGAAAAAATAGGGAGACCTTGTTGACTGATCGTTTGCGTTATCTGATCGACCTCATCATAGGGATTGATATCCAGATAAACATCCAATTTTTCTAGGACTTTTCGACTGGTCAAGGGATCAAAAGAGGGATAAAGAAAGAGGTTAGGGTAGCGTTCCAATTGCACCAAGTTAAAACCAAAATGACTATGGGCAAGGACATGAATCGCTACGTCCGGCAACTCTTTTAACAACGTCTCCAACTCGTGGATATCTGCTGTATGGGTATAAATAGCCGCATGATAAGGAAAATCTCCCACTAGATCTTGATAGGTTTGCTTCAAAATCGGTTTTCGAAGTAAAATTTCCTCCCAAGAGAGGGCATAATAAAACCACCATAATTCACGAAAACGATTGAAACGTTTAGAGGTCCATGGTTTATTATGAGAGGTGTAGTGAACGACTGCTGGGATCCCTTGGAAGGCATCATACCAGTCCAAATCACCATAGAGATATTGATCCTTATCAGACCCTACTTGTAGATTATAGGTCCAAGGTAATGGATACCAAGCATCTTTGAAATACAGGTTCAAAATTCCTTGATCTCCGTAGACATGCTGATGGTGCTCGCGAGTGAGGTCAAAAAGAGCCTCTGTCACTTGGTGCTCTTGCCACCAAGCCTTATCAATTACCAAAAGTCCAGCATTAAAACCATCTGTCGTCGTCGGCTTATCTACCACTGCACCCAGTCCATAACCTTTTAGATCGACCTCAAATAAAGGCGATAAATCCTGTGTAAAGATCATATCACAATCCAGATAGAGGATTCGCTCTTCTTCCACCATCTCTGGAATAGCGTAACGGAAATAGGTTGCATAGTGAATATGGTCACTTGGAAGCGAAAAGGACTGGAATTGCTCGGGTGACATCCGACAATTGATCACTTCTGAATCCAACTGGCGCAAGCGCTGATTCATGATAGTAAACCACTCAGTTGGTAGATCTTCATTTAAAACATAAATTTTCAACTGGTCCTGATGGGCACACAGTGACTTCATAGCGGTTTCCAACTTTTCCATATAAGATAGATTGGCTGAAAACACAACAGCTTTTTTACTCATAACTTCCCCTTTTTTCTTTCATTAGAATACCATTTTCAAGAGAGGAAAACAATTTCTAACCCCAAAAAAGAGGCCTAGACAAGTGTCTATGACCTCTTTTACATCGGTTTCTTATTTTTGGTCTAATACAGCTAGTGTATCGTCTACCAAACTTGCCCCTAAGACATGCTTGAAGTGATTCAAAGCAAACTGGTGATTTTCAGGAGTGATCGATGCCACTGCAGGTTCCACAACCTCGATCTGATAACCCAGATTGTAGGCATCAACCGCTGTATGGAGAACACAGATATCGGTCAAGACCCCAGTCAAAATAACGGTATCTACATGGCGTTCCCGAAGTCGGATATCTAGATCCGTCCCTGAAAAGGCAGAATAATGACGCTTGTCCATCCAAAAGACACGTGGATCCGCTTGGTGCTCCCGATAAAAATCTGCTAAGGGACCGTACAAATCTCGTCCACTGGTCCCAATGATATTATGAGGTGGGAAGAGCTTGCTTTCTGGATGAAAGGGATCGTCCACATCATGCGCATCAATGGCAAAAAAGACATAGGCTCCTTGGTCAAAGGCCAATTGGGTCACCTGAGCAATGCTCTCAGAAATGGCTTGGGCGGGAGCCCCTGCCGTTAGCTTACCTTCATCCGCTACAAAATCAACGGTGTAGTCAATCGAAATTAATGCTTTAGCCATTAGTAGTCTCTTTTCTTAATTTCTTCAAAAATATCTGGTATCAACACTTTTAGATAGGTTCCCTTCATCCCAAGAGAACGACTTTCAATAATACCAGCAGATTCCAATTTCCGAAGTGCATTGACAATCACAGAGCGGGTAATGCCAATACGATCTGCGATGATAGAAGCAGTCAACTGACCTTCATTGCCTTTCAATTCACTAAGGATAGCAGATACGGCACGCAATTCGGAGTAAGACAAGGTATTGACAGCCATATTCACCGCTGTGCGACGACGAATATTCTTCTCGTCCTCCTCGCGTTGGTAGTTCAACATTTGAATCCCTACCACGGTACTAGCAATCTCAACCAAGATCAAATCATCATCCGCAAACTGTTTATCATTGCGCCAAATGATTAAGGAACCCAACCGAATCCCAGAAACATGAATAGGCGCAATGGTGGTCAAGCCATCAGGAAATTCAGACTTGGTTTCAACCGGAAAGATACTCAAATCATGGTCCACATCTAAATTAGCTTCTGTATCGTAGACCAAACTAGCCGCCTTGGCATAATCTTCTGGTAGTTTTTTATTTTGGAAGAAAGCTTCTACTCGGTCATTGTTGGTCTTGTATCGCATGAAATAACCAAGAAGAGTTCCCTTGCTATTAATGATACAGGCATTACAGTGAATAATATCCGCCAATTGCTGGGCAATATCATTGTAAGGCATCTCTACCTGTAACTGTTCATCAGTCCGTTTCAAAATGGATGTAATTTTACGTGTCTTTTCTAATAAGTTTGCCATAATAAACCTCGCATATAGTCAGCTCAAGTATATCATATAAGTGTGGGAATTTCAATCAAATTATCTGAAAATTATTTATTTTTTCTACAATTGTGCGCAATTCAGAAAAATGTCGTTTCGATGACATGGATTCTATAGAATGAATCAAAAAAAGAGAGTGGGACAGAAATCGGTAATTCGTTAGAATTCGATTTCGTCGTCCCACCTCCGCACAGTTGAGTAGGGCTGTAAAAGCTGATGAAATCAGCGTAGTAGAGCCCACTCAACCACTGCGTCTTGCTCGACAATCCAAAGACAATTGAGAGGCTAGGACTTTTGTCCCAGCCTCCTTTATCTAATTAGCGTCTGTATTGTTTCAAAAAACGAGTCATTTTTTCTTGAATTTGAGCCAATTCATCCACACGTGGGAGGTAAACGATCCGGAAGTGATCTGGGTCCTTCCAGTTAAAACCACGGCCATGAACCAAAAGAATCTTTTCTTGCTTCAAGAATTCTAAAACAAATTGTTCATCGTCATCCACGCGGTACATATCCCGATCAATCTTAGGGAAGATATACAATCCAGCCTTTGGCTTAACAGCCGAGAGGCCTGGAATCTCATTGATGGCTTTATAAATAAAGTTCCGTTGTTCGTAGATTCGCCCACCTGGAAGCAAGAGTTCATCCACAGATTGATAGCCTCCAAGAGAGGTTTGCACAACATGTTGAGATAAAACGTTTGAACAAAGGCGCATATTGGACAACATGTTCAAGCCTTCGATATAGCCCTTCACATGATGCTTCGGACCAGACAGAACCATCCAACCAACACGGAAACCGGCAATCCGGTGAGATTTTGACAAACCGTTCATGCTGACACAGAAAAGATCAGGCGCGAGACTAGCAATAGCCGTGTGCTTTTCCCCATCCATGACCAAGCGATCGTAGATTTCATCCGCAAAGATGATCAAGTTATTTTGGCGAGCAATCTCTACAATCTCAAGCAAGATCTCATCTGGATAGAGGGCACCCGTTGGGTTATTCGGGTTGATGACAACGATGGCTTTGGTATTTGAGGTAATTTTCGACTTGATATCCTCGATATCTGGATACCAGTTTGCTTCTTCATCACAAAGATAGTGAACCGCATTCCCACCAGCTAGGCTGACAGCTGCTGTCCAAAGAGGATAGTCCGGCATAGGAACCAAGACTTCATCGCCATTGTCGAGCAGTCCTTGCATGGACATGACGATCAGCTCACTCACTCCATTTCCAAGGTAAATATCATCAATATCCACATTTGGAATTTTTTTCAACTGGCAGTACTGCATGATGGCCTTGCGGGCTGAAAAGATCCCTTTTGAATCCGAATAGCCTTCACTATCACGCGCATTCATGATCAAATCATGGATCACTTCATCTGGAGCTGTAAAGCCAAATTCAGCAGGATTCCCTGTATTCAAACGAAGAATTTTTTCTCCATTTGCTCGCATGCGCATGGCTTCTTCCAAGACTGGACCACGAATATCGTAAGCGACATGTTCGAGTTTGCTTGATTTATTATATTCCTTCATATTCTGCCTCGATTCACGAAATTATCTCTATTATACCACTAGTTCAAATAGAGTACAAATTGAGGACTTTAAAAATTCTGCAAAAATATACTAGAAAAGTGAGACTTTACCTTTACATTCTAGCTTAAAAGGAATAAAATATAAGTGTATAAAGAATAGAAGAACTTCTGTTCTATCCATGTTTTCAAGCTATAAGGAGGTAGGTTATGTCTCAAAAATACGAAAACATTATGGTCGCTGTCGACGGTTCCCATGAAGCAGAATTAGCCTTTGAAAAAGGGGTTAACGTTTCTCTTCGCAACGGCTCTAAATTGACTATTGTCCATGTCATTGATACCCGTGCCCTTCAAAGTGTCTCAACCTTTGATGCTGAGGTCTACGAAGAATTGCAAGAAGAAGCCAACGAATTGCTCAAGGGCTACAAGGAACGTGCTGAAAAAGTCGGGGTTCAAAATGTTGCGACTGTTGTAGAAATGGGAAATCCAAAAGTCCTCTTGGCCAATGATATCCCAAGTAAAGAAGGGGTTGACCTCATAATGGTCGGGGCTACCGGACTCAATGCCTTCGAACGCTTAATGGTCGGATCCTCCTCAGAATACATCCTTCGCCACGCCAAAGTAGACTTACTAGTGGTGCGCGATAAGGATAAAACCATGTAAGAAAGAAAAAGTTATATTGAAAACTTTCCTTAGGTGAGTACGGACGTCAGCGACCTTCTTCGAAGTTCCATGACTAAGTTTTGAGCCCCTTCGCTCTTTAATCTCTGGGCTCAGGCTAAAACAGTTTCCCAAACTGTTTTACTCTCAAAACTCCCGAGTGCTAGAAACAATAGTGTTTCTAGCACTTTTCTCACGGCGGAAAGTTTTTCAATATTTTTTATAAATTTTAAAAATAAGAACATATTTCGACTTCTTTGTGGAACACTTTACTTATCTTAGTAAAAAATAGTTTGTCTACATTCTAAAAAAAGTTTGGAACAAAGGTTCCAAACTTTTTTAGTTGTCTTTTTTTGCTTCTTTTTGTTTTGCATGTTTTTCGTAGGCCTTGAGCTGGCGATCGAGTTCTTTTTTGATGGCTGGTTCTGGGGCGTATTTTTCTTCCCAATCATCTGGCTTCAGAATTTTGTGGGTTACTGGATCAAAGTGCGCCTTTCCATCTGGGAAAATCTTGCCCATATTGGCCCGGTGAACAATCTCAAAGACCTCTTCAGGATCGACCCCCATTAGTACAAAGCTACCATAAGTCAGATAGAGGGTATCAATTAAGGCATCAACCTGCCCTACCATGGAGATCTCAGCTGGATGCTTGCTCCGAACCTTATCTGCAGCCTTATCCAAGGCTTCGTGAAGAGCTGCGACCGAGCGGTCAAATTCTTCCTCACTTGTGCTAGCTGCTCGGACAAATTCTACCAACTCCTCTTGCTTGAACATGGTTCGATAAAGGGCGTCTTGAGGCTGCCAAACAACTGGTTTCTCCTGGGTTTCCCCATCCATCACACCATGGAAGGTTTTGACCTTATTGAAGTGATCATCCTTAGAAAGAAAGAGCTCTTTCTCTGAAAGAATACCAAAGTGTTGCAGGGCCTTTTGAATGCCATCCTTGCCATTACTAGTCGTGGTATGCTTGGCAATTGCCTTGACACTGGTCGTCCCATTTCCCATCGCAATAGACAAGCCAACACCTGACAGCATCTCTAAGTCATTATCAGAATCTCCAAAAGCCATCACTTCATCGATGTCAAAGCCAAATTCCTGACCAACGATGCGGATCCCTTCTAGCTTGGAAATCCCTGGGTTTAGGACATCTGCTGCAAAAGGACTAGACCGTGTGAATTTCAGATCTGGAAACTCTTTTTCAATTTTTGCAGTCTCTTCTGGACTCGATAAGATCAACACTTGGTAGATCGGTTCTTGCGCTAGTGCATAGAGGGTGACCTGATCTTGTGGGACGACCTTGCTGACCACTTTGTTAAATCCTCGACTGACTGTACGGGCCATTTTACGGGGCACAAAGCGACTGGACCAGGTTGAAATAGGACTCATCCCAAAACTCATGATCCGAGAACCAAATACCCCATCCTTGGTACCGAGAGCAATTTCCTTACGGTGTTCTCGAGCATAGTCAATTAGTTGGTGCAGACTCTTTTTATCGATTGGGCTAGTAAACAGCACGCGGTCCTTGGTCAAAATATACTGACCATTATAGGTCACTGCAAAATCAAAACCATAGCGTTCCATAAACGGTTTGACAAAGGCCGGTCCCCGACCTGTCGCAAGACCTACATAGATCCCTTCTTCCTTTAAAGACTGAATGGCTTTTTCTGTTGATTTTAGGACCGCTCGACTATCATTGACCAAGGTTCCATCGATATCAAAAAAGACTGCTTTTATTTCCATGTCTACTGTTTCTTTCTTTTTATGATAAAATAAATTATATCACATATTCCAAGGAGCTTCACATGTTTAAGAAAATTTTAGCACTACATACCGGAGGGACCATTTCGATGGCGGCAGATGACTCTGGGGCAGTGATTACCAATGAAGTCAATCCCATGACCCAAGTTACTTCACCAATTGAAGGGATTGCAGTCACCTCAGAGGACTTCTTCAACCTTCCCAGCCCTCAAATGACACCCCGTCACATGTTAGCTCTATATCAAAAAATCAAAGAGGAAGCTCACAACTACGACGGCATCGTTATTACCCACGGGACAGATACGCTGGAAGAAACGGCTTATTTCTTGGATACCATGGAGTTACCAGAGATCGCTGTGGTCATTACAGGAGCTATGCGAAGCTCCAATGAGCTAGGAAGCGATGGCGTCTATAATTTTCTGACAGCCCTTCGAGTGGCTGCCGATCCAAAAGCACGTGATAAAGGGGTCTTAGTCGTCATGAACGATGAAATTCATGCGGCTAAGTACGTCACCAAAACCCATACCACCAATGTCAGCACCTTCCAGACACCAACCCACGGTCCTCTAGGTTTGGTCATGAAAAAGGAAATCCTCTTCTTTAAAACAGCCGAGCCAAGGGTGCGCTTTGATCTCAATACCATCGATGGGTTCGTTCCGATCATTGCTACCTATGCAGGGATGAAAACCGATCTACTGGACATGCTGGATCTTTCAAAGCTGGATGGTCTCATTATCGAAGCCTTTGGAGCAGGAAACATCCCTAAAGAAACGGCACATAAACTCCAAGAATTCATGGATGCAGGCCTTCCAATCGCTTTAGTATCCCGTTGCTTCAATGGAATCGCTGAACCCGTCTACGCATATGAAGGAGGAGGCGTCCAACTCCATCAAGCAGGTGTCTTTTTCATCAAAGAATTAAATGCCCCCAAAGCGCGCATCAAACTCCTCATCGCCCTCAATGCCGGCCTAAAAGGACAAGAACTCAAAGACTATATCGAAGGGTAATATAAGATACAAAGGGCGTAGCGGATACAGTCAAAATAGGGAATTCGACGCAGAATCATTAGATTCTAGGAGGATTCATCTTTTTGACACAATCCGCAGCCCGTGTTCAGTTAATAAGATACAAAGCCCGTAAAATGCCATCTTAAAGGGAGTAGAGTGGAATCCAAAGAATTTCCACTCTACTCCCTTTTTATACTCTAGTCTAAATGTTCTTTCTTTTCTAAGTAAAGCGAGAGCAGATGCCAATCGGGGTGTTCGCGCCAATCTGGCGTGGCTACGATCTGGCTGGCAACTTTCCTTGCTTCTTCCAGAATGGGATAATCTTCTACCAAATCCGCCACTTGAAATTCTGGAATCCCAGATTGACGAGTTCCAAAGATTTCACCTGAACCCCGCATTTTCAAATCTTCTTCCGCTAGCACAAAGCCATTGGTCGTCTCTGTCATGATTTTCATGCGCTGCTTGCCACTATCTGTCTTAGGATTGGCTACTAGAATAGCATAGGATTGCTTATTTCCCCGCCCAACCCGGCCTCGAAGCTGGTGAAGTTGGCTAAGACCAAACCGATCTGCATCCATAATGACCATAACGGTCGCATTGGGCACGTTGACTCCTACTTCAATAACGGTCGTAGACACCAAAACATCGACTTGGTGCTCTTTAAAGGACTGCATGATGGCATCTTTTTCTTCACTTTTCATCTTCCCGTGAAGAAGAGAAACGCGTGCTCGCTGTCCAAAGAAGGTTTCTAGCTCTTCTTTGAGGGCAAGGGCGTTTTTCAAATCTAGCGCCTCTGACTCCTCAATCAATGGAGAAATAAAGTAGGCTTGAGAACCCTTGCCAAGTTCTTTGACTAACCAGTCGAGGACCACTTCTAACTGCTCATGCTTGACCCAACGTGTGATGATTTCCTTGCGTCCCGCAGGCATCTGATCAATGATGGACACATCCATATCTCCAAAGGCTGTAATAGCCAAGGTCCGGGGAATAGGGGTAGCCGTCATCATCAGGACGTCTGGATTTTGTCCTTTTTCTCGAAGAATACGACGTTGGGAAACCCCAAAACGGTGTTGTTCATCAATAATGACCAAACCAAGATCTTGGTAGTGAACTCCCTCTTGAATCAAGGCATGCGTCCCCACAATCAGTTGAACTTTTCCTGAGGAGATCTCTTCTAAGACTTCTCGTTTCTCAGCCGCCTTTAATCCTCCTGTTAGAAGGGCAATTGGCAAATCTAGAAAAAGATTTTGCAAGCTTTCCTTGTGTTGCTCTGCCAAAATCTCCGTTGGAACCATCAAGGTAGCTTGCTTCCCAGCGCTTAAGGCTGCATACATAGCAAGACCGGCCACGACTGTCTTCCCGCTTCCCACATCCCCTTGTAAGAGGCGGTTCATATGATAAGGAGAGGCCATATCTGTCAAGATTTCATTCAGGCTGTTTTCTTGAGCTTGCGTTAGCTCAAAAGGAAGCTGTTTTTTTCGTTCTGCTAATTTTTCTGGATTCCAGGCCAAGGAAATCCCTTGGCTGGCATCGTGATTTTCTTCTTTTAGCACTTGGAGTTGCAGCTGGAAAAAGAGGAGCTCTTCAAATTTTACCCGGCGAAGGGCTTGCTTGTACTCTGCCAGATCCTTAGGAAAATGCATAGCTTGCACTGCTTGGGAACGAGACATAAGTTGATAACGATCCCGCAAGACTTGGGGTACATTCTCTTCTAAAAGCTGGTCCAACCCCTGGTCAAACGCTATTTTGATCAATTTCACCAGGCTGTTTTGGCTGACTCCTTGCGTCACTCGATAGACCGGTTGCAAATCATCTTCCACTTGAGCCAGGAGTTTCATCCCTGTCAAACTGCCTTTAGCCTTGTCCCATTTCCCAAAAATCGCCACTGTCTGCTGAACCTCAATTTTGTCTGCTAGATAGGGTTGGTTGAAAAAATTAACCGCAATGACCTGGTCTCCCTGTTTGATGGAAAAACGCAAGCGATTTCGTTTGTAGCCATAATATTGGACATTGGCTGGTGTTGCTACCACCCCAGAGATGACTGCTTTTTCCCCATCTTCTAAATCTAAAACATTGCGGGTTTTGAAGTCTTCATACCGAAATGGAAAATACAAGAGTAGATCTTCTAAGGTTTCAATCCCTAATTTTTTAAATTTTTCCGCTGATTTTGGGCCGACTCCAGGCAGTACGGATAAGGGTTGGTGTAAATTCATCGCTCCTCCTTTCATTTATAAAAAAGCAGGCCCTACCGGGAAAGTCCCACCTGCTTTTTCTTATTGCTGACCTGTGTATTCACGCGGAATCCGGTCACTTAAGATACAGACTACTTCGTAATTAATCGTGCCACGGTAGTCCGCAACTTCTGTCGCGGTGATTTCCTTCTCACCATCTCGTCCAATCAGGGTAACTCTAGTCCCCAAAGGCATTTCTTCGGGAAGGCGAATCGTCACCTGGTCCATCGAAACCCGGCCAACAATGGGGCAAAACTCACCCTTGATCAGTACATGGAAATTTTGCATCTCTCTGATCCAACCATCCGCATAACCTATAGGAAGCGTTCCAATCCATTGGGTTTCTTCTGTTGTGTAGGTTGCCCCATATCCGATATCTTGACCAGCTTCTAACTGTTTGACATGGACTAATTCCGTCATCAAAGTCAAGGCTGGTTTTATTTCATAAGGCAAATCTAGGACAGAACCGCTCGGATTCAAGCCATACATGACATCTCCCAAGCGCACAGCCGTGAAAATCGTATCCGCATGCCACAAAGAGGTAGCCGAATTACTAGCATGGACAATGGGAGGAAGGGTTTCAAGAGCAGCCAATACTTCTTTGAAAAACTGGTATTGCGCTTGGAATTTTCGATCATCTGCTTCATCTGCTGTCGCAAAATGAGTAAAAATCCCTTCAATTTCAGCTCCAGCTGCTAAGAGGAGACGTTCAGCCTCTTTGATCTCTTCGATCCTTCGGAATCCAATCCGCCCCATTCCAGAATCCACCTTGATATGGACCTTCAATCCTGAAAGATCTGCTTCTTGTCCAAGCAATTGATCCAACCAAGCAAGACTCGCCACTGTTAAGCGGATGTCATGCTCTTTGGCTAGATTCACTGTTTCACTTGGCACAACTCCTAAAATCAAAATAGGGTGTTGCAAGCCTTCTTCACGGATTTCGAGGGCTTCATCCATATTGGATACACAAAAGCCATCAACCTGAGGCGCCAATTTTTTGGTCACCGCAACGACCCCATGACCATAGGCGTTGGCCTTGACGACTGCATATTTCAAGGCTTGACTCGGAATATGCTCACTGACTTGTTGCACATTAAAGGCAATGGCATCCAAATCGACTCTAGCAACAGTTGGTCTATGTTTACTTGCTTTCATTTTCTTCCTCCAAAATGACACTGGTCGACACTAGGTCTCCCTTGTGACTGATCGAAATCCATACCTTCCCAGAAAAAGGAGACTTAGAAAAATAGGGTGCTCCGTGGGCATCATTTAAAATTTCTAAATCTTGAAAACCAACCGGTCCAATCCCTGTTCCCATTGCCTTTGAAAAGGCTTCTTTGGCGGACCATCGGCCCGTTAAATATTCCATTTTCCGTTTTCCAGACAATTCCTCAAAGCGCTCTCGCTCAGCCTCGGTTAAGACTTTTTCAGCGAATCGAGTATTCTTCTGATAGGCTTTTTCAATCGCAGCGATCGATTCGATATCGATGCCATGTCCTTTGATCATCTTGTTTTATCCTTATTTATCGTTTCAGTATCGTTTTACTGACAAAAGAGAAGGGGCTAAAGAATCACTCCTTCCGCCCCTGCCTTTTACTTATTCATCGTTGCAATTTCTTTGACCAAGGCCTGTGTTTTTTCCCAACCCAGGCAAGGGTCTGTGATGGATTGACCATAAACCACTGGTTCATTTTGACGGCCATCTTCTAGATAGGATTCAATCATGAAACCACGAACTAAAGTTGCCAAATCCTTGTTCCAAGCACGGTTCATCATGGTTTCTCTCACGATGCGTACTTGCTCTTCGAATTGTTTGCCAGAGTTGTCATGGTTGGTATCCACCAGGATGAAGGGATGTTGCAAGCCCATTTCGCTATAGCGTTTTGCTGCCGCTAGCAAATCTTCATAATGGTAGTTTGGAATATTCTTACCACTTGCATCCAAGCCCCCACGAAGGATCGCATGAGCTAAAGGATTTCCTGATGTTTCCACTGCTTGGGCATTGAACAAAAAGTTTTGGGGATGTTGGGCTGCATAAATCGCATTGAACATAACAGAAAGATTCCCAGAAGTTGGATTCTTCATACCTGTCGGAGCAGAGATCCCACTAGATACAAAGCGATGCTCCTGGTCTTCAACTGATCGCGCTCCAATGGCATGATAAGAAATCAAATCTTCAACATACGGAAGACTTGCTGGATAAAGCAACTCATCCGCAGTTGTCAAACCAGTTTCTGTAATCACACGGTAGTGGAGATGTCGGACTGCTTTCAAACCGTCCACAAAGCTTGGTGCTGCATGTGTATCTGGTTGGTGCATCAAGCCTTTATAGCCATCCCCATTGGTCCGAGGTTTAGCCGTATAGACCCGCATCACAATGAAAATCTGATCTTTGACTTGCTCTTGCAAGTCTGCCAAACGACGGGCATAGTCCATCACAGCTTCTTCATTATCAGAAGAGCAAGGCCCGATCACAAGAAGGATCCGTTGGTCTTCTCCTTTGATAATAGCTTCCAATTCTCGATCACGCGCTTCTTTGCGCTCCAAGGCTGGACCTTCCAAGCGGTAAAGCGAAGCGATCTCTTGCTCATCAATCTTATTGCTCTTCGTAATGAATACCATACGGCCTCCTTATGCTACCTAGCCCCATCCTCTTTCTATTTCAGAGGAGCTCTTAAAATTTACGTCCGTGACAGTTTTTGAATTTCTTGCCTGAACCACAAGGGCACAAATCGTTGCGTTTCACTTGTGATAAGTCAATATCTGCTGGAATATCTTGTTGTTGCGCTGCAATGTTGCGAGTCGCAGTTGTTGAAATACTGTGTTCCGTACGTGGACGTTCTTGTTCGTGAATTTGGGCTTTCATCATGAGACGAGTCACATCAAATTCAATCGATCCGATCATATCGTTAAACATACGGAAACTTTCTGATTGGTATTCTACCACTGGGTTATTTTGCGCATACCCACGGAGTCCAACCGCATTTCGCAATTGATCCAAAGCATCGATATGGTCCGTCCACTTGCTGTCCACCACACGAAGGATCAAGACTTTTTGGAATTCTTGCACAGACTCTTCGTCACGCAATTTCGCTACTTGGCTAGCATAGATTTCTTCTGCACGTGCATACAAGTAATCGATAACTTCCTTGTCAGATTTTCCTTCAATATCGCTTGCAGAAATCGTATCTTCCGGAACCAAATTGTATTTGGCAAAGTTCAGAATCGCTTCAACGCGTTCTTCCTTGCTTGAGTGGCTGGCTCCTTCAACAATCCGTTTGATGGTCCGTTTGATCATGGCCTTGATTTCAGGCGCCAAGTCACGGTTAGCTGTGATGACATCATAGCGTTCAGCGTAGATAATTTCCCGTTGTTCCCGCATCACGTCATCGTATTGAAGGACTTGTTTACGGGTATCGTAGTTGTTTCCTTCAACCCGTTTTTGTGCACCCTCTACCTGACGGGTGAACATATTTGAACGGATCACTGATTCTTCTTCGCTCAACTTGAAGCGATCAAGCACTGCTTTGATCCGTTCAGAACCGAAACGACGCATCAATTCATCTTCAAGAGACAAGTAGAATTGAGATTCACCTGGATCCCCTTGACGTCCTGAACGTCCACGAAGCTGGTTATCGATCCGACGGCTTTCGTGACGTTCTGTCCCGATGACACAAAGTCCACCGAGTTCGCGAACACCTTCACCAAGTTTGATATCGGTACCACGTCCGGCCATGTTGGTCGCAATGGTAACAGCACCACGTTGACCAGCGTTCATGATGATTTGCGCTTCTTTGTAGTGGTTTTTCGCATTCAAAACTTCGTGAGGGACACTTGCTTGAACCAACAATTGAGAAAGGTAATCACTGGTTTCAACGGCAACGGTACCTACTAGGACTGGTTGACCTTTTTCATGACGAGACTTGACATCTTCTACAACAGCCTTAAATTTTGATTTCAAGCTTGGGTAGAGAAGGTCTGGATGGTCAATACGGGCAATCGGACGGTTGGTTGGAATTGGAATCACGCGAATGTTATAAATTTCACGGAATTCTTCTTCTTCGGTTTTCCCTGTCCCTGTCATCCCTGACAACTTCTTGTACATACGGAAGAGGTTTTGGTAAGTAATCGATGCAGATGTTTTGGTTTCTTCTTGAACTGGAACACCTTCTTTGGCTTCAATCGCTTGGTGAAGTCCATCAGAATAGCGACGTCCTTCCATGGTCCGACCAGTAAATTGGTCGACGATCAAGATTTCTTGATCTTCGCTGACCACATAGTCGATATCCAAAATCATGATGTAGTTGGCACGAAGGGCGTTGTCGATAAAGTGAGTCAAAGCTACATTTTCAATATCGTACAAGTTTTCAAGATTAAAGTAGCTTTCTGCTTTATCGATTCCTGAATCAGACAAACCGATGGTTTTAGATGGGACATCGATAATGTAATCGTCCTCTGTCAAGGTCTTCACATAAGCATCCGCCATGTGATAGAGCTGGCTCGTATCAGAAGCTGTCTGACCAGAAACGATCAACGGAGTACGCGCTTCGTCAATCAAGATGGAGTCTACCTCATCGACCAAGGCATAGTTCAATGGACGTTGAACCATGTTTTCTGCACGCACAACCATGTTGTCACGCAAGTAGTCAAAACCAATCTCTGAGTTGGTTGAGTAAGTGATATCACAGAGGTAAGCTTCTTTTTTCTCAGCTGGAGATTTTGCTGCAAGGTTGATCCCTACTGAAAGGCCAAGCCATGAGTAAAGTTCTCCCATCTCTGTTGCATCCCGCTCTGTCAAGTATTCATTGACGGTAACAACGTGCACCCCTTTACCAGACAAGGCATTCAAGTACACCGGCATGGTTGCTGTTAGGGTTTTTCCTTCCCCTGTACGCATCTCTGGAACGTCACCATGGTGAAGGACGATTCCCCCCATGACCTGAACCTTGTATGGGAACAAACCAAGAACCCGTTTTGCCCCTTCACGAACAACTGCAAAAGCCTCGTACAAGAGATCATCCAAAGACTCACCATCTTGGTAACGTTGCTTAAACTCAACTGTTTTCGCTTTTAATTCGTCATCCGTCAAAGCTGCCATTTGGTCTTCATAAGAAAAGACCTTATCAGCCATTTTTTCAAGGCGTTTGATTTCGCCTCGATCATTTTCAATAATTGTTTTTAATAAATTTGCCATTTTTTTCCTTACTTTGAATTTTTCAAAATCTAAAATGTTCTTTTTATTCTAGCATTTTTTAAACATTTTTTCAAGATCAAGGCTGTATCTTACAAGACTTTCGAGTGGTTTTTTTCGTGTAAGAAAATCCAAAAAGATGCCTGCTCAAGCAGACATCTTTTCTTTAGGCGATCGTTATTCAGACAAATGGTAAGAATAGCTTGCCACAACCACTTCTTCATGCCAACGAAGTGCATACTTCAATTTCAAACTCATTTGGTTGTGGAGAATATTTTGCCAATGTTTTTTAGGGATAAATTGAGGGACTAGGACTGTAACGGTGTTGCCTTTTTCCTTGGCCTCCTCAGCCACTTTTGAGACAAATTCAACTGTTGGCTGGATAATATCCCGGTAACTGGTCATGACATTTTCAAAGCGAATATGAGGGAAATAGTGCTTAAATTCTTCTGCTACCTCAGCGTCTTTAACCTTGGTTTCTTCCGTTGAGACGTGCATAGCTATAACATCGTTTCCTAGGCTATTTGCATAACTCATAGCTCCCACACTTACTTGAGTGACATTCCCAACAAGGACAATCACGGTATTGCCCGCATAACTTGTCTTTTCGATCTTACCTCCCAAGCGCAATTGAGCCGCAACTTTATCATAGTGATTACGGATACTCAAGAACATCCAAAGCAAGAGACCAATAATAGGGAAGAAGGGCCAGATCTCACGCAAACGGAATAATAAGAGGATCAAGACAATTCCATAACAGATGGCTGCCCCCAGGATATTGGCAAGCGAATACTTAAGAAATCCTTTTTGATATTGGCGTTTCCAGTGGATCACCATCCCTGTTTGAGATAGGGCAAAAGGAATAAAGACCCCAATGGTATAAAGCGGAATCAAGCTTTCTGTTTGCCCATCAAAAATCAAGAGCAAGACGATGGCACCAATCGCCAAGGTCAAAATCCCATTAGAATAGCCCAGACGATCCCCTTTTTCCATATACATGTGTGGCATGTATTTATTTTTAGCCATGTTAAAGGCCAACATTGGAAAGGCAGAGAATCCTGTATTAGCCGCAACTGCCAAAATCAAGGCTGTTGACAATTGGAAGACGTAAAAGAAGGCTTGTCCGACTGGGGAATTCCCTAAGATGGCTTGGGCCATTTGGGCTAGAGTTGTTATCCCTTTAGCTGGAACGACACCCACCCAGTAATTGAGGAAGGTAATCCCTGCAAACATGATCCCCAAAATCAAAGCCATAATGGTCAAGGTAGAGGCTGCATTCTTTGCTTTTGGTTTCTTAAAGAAAGGAACCGAATTGGAGATGGCTTCAACCCCTGTTAGGGAAGCGGATCCACTCGTAAAGGCCCGCAATAAGAGAATGACACTAACCCCTGAAATGGTTTGACCCACATGAGCAGTTGCGTTATAGGCCAAGTGACCCGTCAAGATTTGGATCACGCCATAGCCGATCAAGGCAATGGTACTGACAATGAAAAGGTAGACCGGAATCATCAACGATGTCGCTGATTCGCGTAGCCCCCGAAGGTTCATCAGCATCAAAATCAAGACCAACAAAATGGAAATGTGAAGATTATAAGGATGAAGAGATGGAATCGCTGACGTGATGGCATCTGCACCGGAAGACACAGATACTGCTACTGTCAGCATGTAGTCAACCAAGAGACTACCACCAGCGATCAAACCCGCTTTGGGAGACAAGTTCTCCGTAGTCACCATGTAGGCCCCTCCCCCTTGAGGGTAGGCATGAATGACCTGGCGATAAGAAATCGTTAAACTGGCTAGGAGAACCAGGACCACAATCCCAATCGGAATGGACCACCAAATAGCTCCTGCTGATACGGTCATCAAGACCAAGATAACTTGCTCTGGACCATAGGCAATAGAAGAAAGTGCGTCACTAGAGAGCATGGCCAAAGCCTGCATTTTCCCTAGCAATCCGCCTTCACCTTCTGCACCAGATTTCAACGGACGGCCAATAAACCATTTTTTCAATGTTGAAAACATAAAAAACTCCTTGAAAAAAGATCATGAGGCCGGGAATTCCCTGCCTCTTTTTCATAAAACTGGGGTTATTCTACTCTTTTTTTTCAAGACTGTCAACTGAAATTGTGAAATCTTCGTAAAGTTTTCATTGTGTTCATTTATCCAACCTCTCTTAGATCAGCCAGCTTCTTTTCAAATTGATCCAAGCAAAAAACGAGGCTAGGACAAAAATCCTAGCCTCTCAATTATTTTTGGATTGTCGAGCAAGACGCAGTGGTTGAGTGGGCTCTACTGCGCTGATTTCATCAGCTTTTACAGTCCTACTCAACTGTGCGGAGGTAGGACGACGAAATCGAATTCTAACGAATTACCGATTTCTGTCCCACTCTCTCTTTTTTATTTGGGTTGATGTGCCACATAGTGGGCAATGACATCCGAAGTGTACTGGGCTGTGCCAGCTCCAAACTTGTCGATGTTTTCCTTGAATTCTGGGTTATAGACATAGCCTTTGCCGATATGGCCAAAAACCTCTATAGAGCAGTCAAATCCATACGTTCGAATTGCTTCTAAAAGTTTAGCTGCCTGATTTTGATTTTCATTTGCGGATACGGATAGACCATCTTTGAGATTTTGCGCCAAAGTTTGAAAAACTTGGTTGAAGGCTTCCGTAGCCTCATCTTCACGCCCCTTTTGGCGCTCAAGCGCTTGGTCCATGACTTCTTGACCGTACTTCTCTACCGCCTCTTGCTGGTATTTTTGAGTATCTTGATAGCTAAATCCAGTGAATTTTTCCTCAATGGTCATTTTTCTTTCTCCTTTTTGTTCTTGAATGGTTTTTTGCAAGGTAGAAATCAAGGTATCCAGACGTTGTCTTTCTTGAGTCAAATAGTCCAACTGTTTGGTCAAATGGGGCAATAAGTTAGCTTTTTCTTCAGCTAAGAGTTCTGCTATTTGGTCTAAGGAAAATCCTAGATACTTGTAGTAGAGAATCACCTGTAATCGTTCTAAATCTTCTTGACTGTATGTCCGATAACCATTTTCAGATTTCACAGGAACGAGAAGTCCTATCTTGTCATAGTGGTGCAAGGTCTTGACAGAGACACCCGACAGCTCTGCAGCTTCTTTGATATGGTACATGATTTCCTCCTTGTACTCAATGAAAATCAAAGAGCAAACTAGGAAGCTAGCCGCAGGTTGCTCAAAGCACTGCTTTGAGGTTGTAGATAGAACTGACGAAGTCAGTAACATATATACGGTAAGGCGACGCTGACGTGGTTTGAATTTGATTTTCGAAGAGTATTACAAGGATAGTATAACCCCTCCCCTTAGGTCAGAGTCAAGGCTTAACATAAAAAAAGTTTTCAGATAAAAAAGGCTTGAGTTGTTTCACAACTTTTAACTCAAACCCCTTCTTTTTTACGGATGACTTACGATCAATTCTAAACCTTGCCCTTCCAAAGTCCAAGATTCAACATCGCTCGGTAAGATAAAGTGACTTCCTTTTCGAATAGGATAATCCTTTCCATCTACCGTCAATTTTCCTTCTCCGGCTAAGACGCTTAACAAGCTGTAATCAGCAGTCTTTTCAAAATCAGCTTTTCCAGTCAGTTCCCACTTATAAACGGTGAAGAAGTCACTTGCAACCAAGGTGGTCATTCGAAGATCATCGACAACAACTGTATCTGGATGACTATTTGCCGGCTCACCGATGTTTAACACATCAATCGATTTTTCCAAGTGAAGCTCCCGCAAGTTTCCTTGAGCATCCTTGCGGTCAAAATCATAAACCCGGTAGGTGGTGTCACTCGACTGTTGGGTTTCAAGAATCAAAATTCCAGAACCAATGGCGTGCATGGTCCCGCTTGGCACATAGAAGAAATCTCCAGCCTTGACTGGAACCTTTGTCAGCAAAGCATCCCAGTTCTTGTCCTCAATTTGCTGACGGAGTTCTTCTTTTGACTTGGCATTGTGTCCATAGATAATCTCAGATCCTTCATCAGCCGCAATCACATACCAACACTCAGTTTTTCCAAGTTCTCCTTCATGTTCCATTGCATAGGTATCATCTGGGTGCACCTGTACACTGAGCCAATCGTTGGCATCCAAAATCTTTGTTAATAAAGGAAAGACAGGCTCTTTACGATTACTGAATAATTCCCGGTGCTCTTGATAGAGCTGATCCAATCCCATTCCTTCGTATGGACCATTGGCTACTTTAGAAACACCATGTGGATGGGCTGAAATCGCCCAAAATTCACCGACATGGTCGCTCGGAATTTCGTAACCAAATTCTTCTTTCAGACGAGTTCCTCCCCAAATTTTTTCCTGCATGACTGAATGTAAAAATAATGGTTGTCCCATAATATCCTCCTCGCATTTCATGTTTCTATTATACAAAAAAAAGAAAGTTTTTGAAAGCCCTTCCCATTATTTTCCTCTCTCGCCAAAAACTTCATTTTTGTGTATAATGAAAGGGATGACACTAAAAGAAAATATTATCCAACTGGCGCATTCTATTGGGATTTCAAAAATTGGATTTACAACTGCTGATGACTTTGCTTATTTGGAAAAATCGCTCCGCTTGGCCGTTGAGGAAGGACGGAATTCTGGATTCGAGCATAAGAATATTGAAGAGCGCATCCAACCCAAATTAAGTCTCTCCTCCGCAAAGACCATCATCTCAATCGCTGTCGCCTACCCCCACAAACTCAAGCAACAACCTCAAAAAACAGCCTATAAAAGAGGAAAATTCACTCCAAACAGCTGGGGGTTAGACTACCATTATGTCCTTCAAGACAAGCTCAACCGCTTAGCTACTGGGATTGAAGAAATGACGCAGGATTTTGAATACAAGGGCATGGTCGATACTGGAGCATTGGTTGATACGGCTGTCGCCCAACGAGCAGGGATTGGCTTTATCGGAAAAAATGGCTTGGTCATTTCAAAAGAATACGGTTCTTACATGTTTCTGGGCGAATTGATTACCAACCTCGAAATCGAACCGGATCAGCCAGTCGACTATGGTTGTGGAGACTGTCGGCGTTGTTTAGATGCTTGCCCAACCTCCTGTTTAATCGGAGATGGCTCTATGAATGCCAAGCGTTGTTTGTCCTTCCAAACCCAAGACAAGGGCATGATGGACCTAGAATTTCGCAAGAAAATTAAAACGGTCATCTATGGATGTGACATCTGTCAGATTAGCTGCCCTTATAACAAAGGGCTAGATAATCCCTTGGCAACAGAAATCGATCCTGATCTGGCTCATCCAGAGTTGATTCCTTTTATCGAACTGTCCAACGGTCAATTTAAGGAAAAATTCGGGAACGTTGCTGGAAGCTGGCGAGGCAAAAATATCCTCCAGCGCAATGCCATTATCGCACTAGCCAATGCCAATGACCGCTCGGCCATTCCTAAGCTCCTGAACATCATCGAAACTTCACAAAATCAGATTCATATTGCAACGGCTATCTGGTCTTTAGGGCAACTGCTCCGTGAAGTCACGCCGGACCTTGTTGAGCTCTTACGGAATATCAAACATCCGACGGATGCCATCATAGAAGAACGAACTGCTTTCTTTGAAAAATTCAGTGTTCAAGCAGATTCACAGCTACAATGAAAAAACACTAAGGTTGTATCCTTAGTGTTTTTTTAGTTCCTTCAAGAAATACCAACTACCCATCTCTACTTGGTTAAAGCTAATCTCACTTGAATAGACTTCCTTGTAACCATTTTTCGTGTAAAAATAGACATTTCCTTTGGTATTGGTATAAAAGGCTAGTTTTTTTCCTTGGATCTCTTCCAAGAAAGGCTCAATTCCTTCTGTCATAAAGCGACTGCCATAGCCCTGCCGTTGGTGTTTAGGGGCGACTGCGAGAAGCATCAAATACCAATCAAAGTCTACATTTTGCTCCAATTCCTTATCCGTGTCCTCCATAAATTTAAAGTAGGCCAACATATTTTTCAAGGAAATAAACTTGAGCAAACCAAATCCCCCATTTAAGAGATAGGCCCGAAAAGGAATCGGTCCCTTTTGCAACAAGGCAACTGCATAAATTTCATCATTTTTTTCTGCCACAAGGCAAATATGGTGCTTAAGAAAAACCTTTACCAGGATGCGCATCATTGCCTCAACAAAGGCAGGGTATTGCTTGGGATCACGCACCAAATCCTTGATAACTTTTAAAAATAGATAGTCCTCAAAAGCTGTACTGGCTACTCGAACCACCTGATCCAGATCTGCTTTTTTTGCTTTTCTGTACTTCATCTTCTCTCCTATTCTAAGTCCACTTTCCAGTATACACTATCCCTCGCTCTTAGACAAAGGTCAATTTTCAGCAATTTGTTCATTCAAGCCAGCAAAAAGAGTCCTCCCCAGACGAGTCCCAATCCCCAAGCGACGAGGACATCCTTGGGATAATGAACCCCTCCAAGAACTCGAACAAGGGCTAATAGAAGAGATAGGAGCATGGAGCACATTCCTAGCGGAAGAGACAACTGACAGACACACATAGAAATAATAGTCGCCGAAAATACATGTCGGCTAGGAAAGGAATGTCCGGATGAATTCTTTTCTAATAAGGGTTGAATCTCCCATTTTTCATAAGGTCTTGGAACATTGACCCAATGACGAAAGAGGCTAAACAAGACAAAACCCGAAGCAGGGATCCAGATAAAAGGCCAGATTTCTCCCATTGAAGTTTTCTTTAAAAACAGCCAACAAAAGACCAGGCCGTAGATGCCTGGCATGGCGAACGTCAGGATTCGATTCATCCTTTGAAGAACCTGCACACGACGTGGCTTTCTCGTAAAAGGCAGGGTTAGCCAACGATAAAATTTCAGATAATCTTGAAGATTGGGCTTCATGTTGGCACTCCTGTCTATCATCTCGTTTTTGTACTACTAGTATACGCGATCCTAAGAAAGCCTGTCAAGCCAGGCTTCTTTTTTATCCTCTCTTTCTTCTTTTTAACATTAGAAGCGATCTATTTTTGACGCTTTGTCATTTTTCTGTACCTAAGAATCGTCTTTCCCATCCCTTCTTCCAGCATAAAAAATAGGATAGAAGCACATAGAATTGCCTTCTATCCTATTTTTTTACTTTACATTTCACAAGCCTTGTATCTTGATTTCATGCTACTTCTTCTGTGAATTGACTATTGTAGAGATCGGCATAGAAGCCATTTTGGCTCATGAGTTCTTGGTGGTTTCCTTGCTCGATAATATTTCCATCTTTCATCACGAGAATCAGATCCGCATTGCGGATAGTGGACAAGCGATGGGCGATGACAAAGGAGGTCCGGCCTTCCATGAGTTTGTCCATGGCTTTTTGAATCAACTCTTCTGTACGGGTATCGACAGATGAGGTTGCTTCATCCAAGATGAGGAGCGGGGCATCCTTCAAGAGGGCACGCGCAATGGTCAAGAGTTGCTTTTGACCGACGGACAAGGTGACAGAATCATCTAGCACGGTGTCATAACCATTCGGCAAGGTCCGAATAAAGTGATGGACCCCAACCGCTCGGGTTGCCGCTTCGACTGCTTCATCTGAAATATCGGTTTGATTAAAGACTAAGTTTTCCCGAATGGTCCCTTCAAAGAGCCAGGTATCTTGTAAGACCATCGAAAAAGCATCATGAACTTCTTCGCGACTCATGGCCTTAGTATCCACACCATCGATGGTAATTTTACCAGCTTGAATGTCGTAAAAACGCATCAAGAGATTGACCATGGTGGTCTTACCTGCGCCTGTTGGACCAACAATGGCTACTTTTTGCCCAGGCTTCGCTTCAGCAGTAAAGTCATGGATAATGGTCTTGTCTGGTGAATAACCAAAACGAACATGCTCAAAGGTAACATGACCTTTTGGCGATTCCAATTGGCGAATTTTTTGGGATTCGTCTTCCATTTCTTCTTCGTCTAAGAATTCAAAGACACGCCCCAAAGCAGCACTGGCCGATTGCAATTGGGTAATTCCTTGGGCCATTTGACCAATTGGTTGGGTAAAGATGCGGACATAGGTCATAAAGGCCACAATGGTCCCGATGGTAATGTCCCCATTAATGGTGAGGACAGCCCCAACGATACAGACCATGACATATCCGAAATTCCCTACAAACTGCATCAAGGGCATCATGATCCCAGAGAAGAATTGGGATTTCCACATGCTATGGTACAAATCTTGATTGATGGTATCAAAATGATTTTTGGCTTGGTGACGGCCATTGTAGGAAATGACGATATTGTGGCCACTATAGATTTCTTCAACATAACCTGAAACTTTGGCAAGGTTGTCCTGTTGTTGCTTAAAGAGAGGCTGGCTCTTGACCATAATGATGCTGGAAAGAGCAAAACCTGCAAAGACGGACACAATCGCTGTCACCGCCAAGTGCCAGTCCGTCTTAAACATCATAAGGATGGAGCCAATCAATAAGACAATAGAAGAGACCATTTGAACCAAGCTTTGGTTAAAGGATTGGGTCATCAAATCCACGTCATTGGTCACACGAGACAAGGTATCTCCTTGTTCATGGCTATCAAAATATTGGAGGGGCACGCGATTGATCTTCTCAGCAATGGCATTGCGCAAGCGTTCTGCAAAGCGCTGAATCATGGTTGAGATAATGAAACTACTGCTGTAGGACACCAGTGCTCCAACTCCATAAAGGATGGCTAAGGTCAGGGCAATCGAAGTGATCTTATCAATATCAATGGCGCCTCCCATCCCTTTTGTAATGGTATCTGTAATTTCTTTTAACTTATCCGGTCCAATAACCGTGATTACACTCGATACGATCGAAAAGAGGATAGCAATTAGGAAAAATAGGTGGAAGCCCTTCAAATAGGGAGAAAGTTGGCTCCAAAGGGATGTTTTTTGTTTTGTCTTATGCATGTTCCAACTCCTCCTTAGACAATTGTGAATAGGCAATTTCTTGATAGACTTCATTGGTCGCAAGCAATTCCTTGTGGGTGCCTTGACCGACGACCTTCCCTTGATCCAAGACCAAAATCAAATCCGCATCCATAATGGTCGAAATCCGTTGGGCAACGATCAATTTGGTCGTATCTGCCAGCTCTTCTTTCAGAGCTTGTCGCAGGATCCGATCCGTTTTGTAATCAAGGGCTGAGAAGGAATCATCAAAGATGAGGATCTCAGGCTTACGTGCAAGGGCACGCGCAATGGCCAAACGTTGACGTTGTCCTCCAGAGAAGTTGCTTCCTCCTTGCGCTACTTCTGTATCCAAGCCCTTCTCTTTTGTGGCAACAAACTCTTTGGCTTGGGCCAATTCAAGGGCTTTCCAGATGGCTTCATCCTCTAATTTTCCTTGACTACTTTCTCCAAATTCCATATTGGAGCGAATCGTGCCGCTAAAGAGCACTGCTTTTTGGGGAATGTAGCCGACTTTATTGTTCAATTCTTGGTGGCTATAGTCCTTGACATTCACCCCATCCACTAAGATCTTTCCTTCTGTCGCATCGTAAAAACGTGGAATTAAATTGACCAAAGTGGATTTACCAGAACCAGTTGATCCAATGAAGGCAACGGTTTGTCCTTTCTGAGCTGAGAAGGTCACGTGCTCAATCACAGCACGGGAAGTCCGTCCATAGCGGAAGGAAACATCTTGGAATTCTACACTTCCTTTTTCTCCAGACTCAGTCTTGGACTCAGATGGAAAATCAACAGACGGCTCTAGAGCCAAGACCTGATTAATCCGTTTTGCGGATACTAAGGCACGAGGCAGAATAATCAAGATGGCCACCATCATCATAAAGCCAATGACAACCTGCATGGCGTAAGAGGAGAAGGTGATCATATCGGAGAAGACCTTGGTCCGATCCGCTAATGCAGGACTGGTGAAGATCTTTGTAGGATCTTTTGGCATGGCGATATCATTGATCAAGTGCGCCCCAATCCAGTAGATAGCAAGGGTCAAACCACTTGATACCACTGTCATGACAGGGTTCATCAAAGACATCAAACGATAAACAAAGAGATTTAGACGGGTTAAGCCCTTGTTTTCAGCCTGGAATTTCTCATTTTGATAAGCTTCTGCATTGTAGGCGCGAACCACTCGCACCCCAGTCAAACTCTCCCGTGTCGTCGCATTCAAAGCATCGGTCAAACCTTGAACCTTTTGCTGGCGCGGAAAGGCAATAAGAACCAGAACAGAGAGAAGAATCAAGACCATCAAGACCGCAATCCCAACAGACGTTGTCCAGGCACTGCTCTTCCCCCAAATCTTGGTCAGAGCCCAAATCGCCATAATGGGACCACGCGTCACAACTTGCATCCCCATGACAATCATAATTTGTAACTGGGTCAAATCATTGGTTGTACGAGTCAAGAGAGAGGGAACGGAGAATTTCTTGATCTCGGCATCAGAGTAATCCATCACTTGATGGAAAATCTCTCCTCGAAGTCGCGTCGTAAAGCTGGCAGCGACTCTTGAAGCCAAAAAGCCCACAAAAACTGCCATCAAAAAGCTTCCAAAAGAGAAGAGCAACATCTTGCTTCCCGGATCCATAATATCAGAAACCTTGGTCCCATCCTTGGCTAAGAGGGTCGTGATATCGGATAAGTATTCAGGAGTCTTTAAATCCATCCAAACAGCCAGACAGATAAAGACCGTACTAAGGGCAATCATGCCCCATTCTTTGGCAGTTAACCGCCGAAATATATTGATCATTCCTCGCTCCTTTTTTTCATATTCTCATAAAATTGATGCATGACCCTGAAAAAGATGGCCAATTCTTCTTCTGATACACCAGCCATCATATCCTGGTCCACTTCTTCAAAGAATTGTTTCATGTCATTCAATTTATCTTTTACACTGTCTGTTAGGTAGACATACTTGGCCCGTTTATCGGTTGGACTAGGCTCTAGATAAATAAAGCCATTTTTCTCCATGCGCTTGATCAGGTTACTCGTCACGGATTTTGAGATATGAAGTTCCTGCTCAACATCCCGAATCAAGGTCACTTTCCCCTCCTTTTCACGATGAGATAAAAAGCCCAATACCTGACCTTGGGGTCCTGCGCTAAATTCAAGCCCTCTCTTCTTGGCCTCTCTTTCTACCATGAGGTGAATGAGATGACCGATTTTTTTAAATTCTAGTAAAGGTTTGTCCATCATTTCCTCCAAATAGTTCTCTTAAGAATTTTAAAGTTACTATGAGAACTATTTTAACACAAAAAAGATCCCTGTCAAGAAAAAAGTTTCCATAAGAACTAAAAAAAGGAGCCGAATCGACTCCATCCTTCATCTTTAGATAATAATGCCTTCTAGATGATCCATTTCATGCTGACAGATCTGGGCCGGAAAGCCTGACAAATGAATTGTTTTTGCTTTCCAATTCATATCTCGATAGGCCACTGAAATCTCCTCATAACGAGTGGTCGGCCGACTCCCCACCAAGGACAAGCATCCTTCCTCTGTTTGGTAAGGCTTTTTCTTTTCAAGGAGAACCGGATTAAACAGGACCAAATTTTCACTTCCCATTCGGATGATAATCGCTCGCTTTTTCACCCCGATCATATTGGCTGCTAAACCGACACACTCAAGGAGATGAGCATTTAAGGTGTCCTGCAAATCCAAAGCCAAGGTGCGATCCTCAGGTGTCGCTTCTTCTGACTTTTGACCCAAGAATAAGACATCTTTTACAATATTCTTTTTCATTCCTTCCTCACTTCTTGATAGATAGACGAAAGAAGAGAGTGGGACAGAAATCGGTAATTCGTTAGAATTGGATTTCATCGTCCCACCTCCGCACAGTTGAGTAGGGCTGTAAAAGCTGATGAAATCGGCGTAGTAGAGCCCACTCAACCACTGCGTCTTGCTCGACAATCCAAAAATAATTGAGAGGCTAGGACTTTTGTCCCAGCCTCCTCGCTCTTGTTTCTAACCTCTAAGAGACAATTGCTGCTTATTTTTTAAGCTTTTCGCTCACTTCTTTTGCAAGGACAAAGTTCCCCAAGGTCGCTGAACCATTGCCGGCAACTGCAGGTGTCACAATATAATCTCTCACATCAGGTACAGGGAGGTAACCGTTCAAGAGGGCAGTAAATTTCGTGCGAACACGATCTAACATATGTTGTTGAGCCATGACTCCTCCTCCAAAGACAATGACGTCTGGGCGGAAGGTAACTGTCGCATTCACTGCTGCTTGTGCGATGTAGTAGGCTTGAATATCCCATACATTGCTGTTGAGTTCAATGTTTTCCCCACGAATACCCGTACGAGCTTCGAGACTAGGACCAGCCGCAAAACCTTCCAAACAGCCATTGTGGAAAGGACAAACACCCTTGAATTCTTTTTCCACATCCATTGGGTGTTGGGCCACATAGTAGTGTCCCATTTCTGGGTGCCCAGCTCCCCCGATAAACTCACCACGTTGGATGACACCAGCTCCGATTCCTGTTCCGATTGTATAGTAAACCAAGTTTTCGATATGACCACCCGCATTGTTGCGTGCGACCACTTCTCCATAGGCAGAACTATTCACATCTGTTGTGAAATAGATAGGTACATTCAAGGCACGACGGAAGGCCCCAACGATATCTACATTGGCCCAATTTGGTTTTGGAGTCGTTGTGATGAAACCATAAGTGTTTGAATTTGGATCGATATCAATTGGTCCAAATGAACCAATCGCAAGCCCAACTAGATCCTCAAATTTTGAGAAAAATTCAATACACTTATCAATCGTCTCAATTGGCTTGGTTGTTGGAAATTGTACTTTTTCCACAACATTATAGTTTTCATCACCAACCGCACAAACAAATTTTGTACCGCCAGCTTCCAAACTTCCATATAATTTTGTCATGTTGGCTCCTTTTTTATTATGAAAAATATCCTGTATTTATTATAGCATATTTTGTAGTCAATCTTTTTCTCTTCTCTAAAGAAAAAACACACTTTTTTTGAGAAATAAAATTCAAGGACTGGAGATGATAGACCAGTCCTTGAAAACTTATTGTTTCGATTAAGCTTTGACTTCGATGATCGCATCACCCTTCGCAACAGATCCAGTTGCAACAGGTGTGACAGAAGCATAGTCAGCTGTGTTAGTGACGATCACCATAGTTGTGTCTTCAAGACCAGCTGCGGCAATTTTCGCTGCATCAAATGTACCAAGGACATCACCAGCTTTCACTTTATCACCTTGAGCTACTTTTTGATCAAATCCTTCACCGTTCATTGATACGGTATCAATCCCAACGTGGATCAAGATTTCAGCACCATTAGCGGTCTTCAAACCGTAAGCGTGACCAGTTGCAAAAGCAATGGTTACTTCAGCATCAGCTGGTGCATAGACAACGCCTTCAGTTGGTTTGATGGCAATTCCTTGTCCCATCGCTCCACTTGAGAAGACAGGATCATTCACATCAGACAAAGCAACAGCTTGACCAACGATCGGAGAGATAATGGTTTCGTCTTGAAGAGATGCTGGAAGAGCTCCAGTTGTTTCTTCTTCAATAATAGCTTCTGCTTCTTTGTCCTCTGCAGGAACTGATGAAGCTTCATCTTCATAACCAAACATATAAGTCAAACCGAAACTTAGGGCAGTTGTAAATACAACCATAAATACATATTTCAATAATTGACCGTTTAGATAGAGAAGCGTTCCTGGAATAATTGTAATACCAAATCCTGTACCAGCAAGATTTAACATAGATGCAATCCAACCACCTACTGCACCTGCTCCCAAAGCAATAACGAATGGTTTCACATAACGCAAGTTTACACCAAAGATTGCAGGCTCAGTAATACCTAACAAGGCAGAGATAGTTGCAGGAAATGCTAGAGCTTTCACTTTTTGAGATTTAGATTTCACTGCCACTGCTAAAGTAGCTCCAGCTTGTGCAGTCATAGCCGCTGTAATAATTGCATTAAATGGATCTTTTTTATCTGCAGTAATTAATTGTGATTCAAGAAGATTAAAGATATGATGGACGCCGGTAACGACAATCAACTGATGAACGCCACCAATAAGAAGACCTGCAAGACCAAATGGTAAATTCAAAATAAACTTAGTTACATTTAGTACATATTCTTCGATACTGTGGAAGAATGGACCAATAATAAACAAAGCGAGGAATGACATGATTGTCAATGTGAATAATGGAACCAATAACAAATCTAAGACATCTGGAATTTTCTTATGGAGCCACTTTTCAAGTTTCGCACCAATTAGACCAACGAAGAAAGCGGGAAGAACTGAGTTCTGGAATCCAACCACATGATGGAAGATACCAAAGTATGTTGCTGCTTTAGAAGGATCTTCCGCTACAACCCACGCATTTGGAAGTGTCGGACTAACCATCATCAAACCAATTACAATCCCAAGAACAGGATTTCCTCCGAATACTCGGAATGCAGACCATGAAATCAAGGCTGGGAAGAAGGCAAACGCGGTATCAGTTAAAATTGTTGAATAGGTATAAAAATCAGTAGATTTAAATGCATCTGCTGTTGTGCCAAACAAAGCCAAAACCTGGTCTTGAGCAATGGCACCACGAATCCCCATAAACAATCCAGTCGCAACAATTGCTGGTAGAATTGGAACAAAAACGTCTCCAAAGGTACGGATCGCGCGTTGGAACCAGTTTCCTTGTTTAGCGGCTTCTGCTTTCATTTCATCTTTTGATGATGTTGGTAAGCCAAGAGCTACTACTTCATCATAGATCTTGTTTACAGTACCAGTACCAAAGATGATTTGGTATTGACCTGAGTTAAAGAAAGCACCTTGTACTTTTTCAATGTTCTCAACAACATCTTTGTTGATTTTTGATTCATCTTTTACCATCACGCGAAGACGAGTCGCACAGTGAGCAACACTGCTAACGTTCTCAACCCCACCGATTGCATCGATGACCTGCTTTGCAATTTCTGTATTTGACATTTTGCAAAAATCTCCTTATTTTTTGTAATGTAAACGGTTAAATCGTTTCTACGTTTTTAATTGTACCACGTATTGAAAATATGTCAAGCGTTTTGCAGGATTTTTTTGAAACTTTTTTGGACTTTTTGACACCTTTTGACAGTATGAAACTATTTTCATTTTAAAACAGGCCTGTACTACGCTTTTTAGCACTTTAAATCAGACTTTTATTTTCATTTTCTTTCATATTTTCATAAATTTTCAACTTCTCCTCTTTTCTTCAGGCTGCAAAATAGCTGTCAATCGTTTGACATTTTTTGCCATTTTTTTCATTTATCGCTTGCATTTTTAATAGGAAATCGGTACTATGGAAGTAAGAAAAAATTCGGAGGAATAAAATGGAATGGACAACTGAACGTCGTTACAGACGTTACGAAGACTGGACAAAAGAGGAAAAGCAAGCCATCCAAGATCATATGGCCAAATCTCCTTGGCATACACACTATCATGTTGAGCCAAAAGCTGGTCTCTTAAATGATCCTAACGGTTTTTCCTACTTTGATGGAAAATGGATCTTGTTTTACCAAAATTTCCCATTTGGTGCAGCCCATGGGTTAAAATCATGGGTACAAACAGAAAGTGAAGACTTGGTTCATTTCAAAGAAACTGGTGTAACGCTTCTTCCAGACACAGATCTGGATAGCCATGGAGCTTATTCCGGATCAGCCATGCAGTTTGGTGACAAACTATTCTTATTCTACACCGGAAATGTTCGTGATGCAGAATGGGTTCGTCATCCTTACCAAGTCGGTGCTTTGATGGATAAAGACGGCAAGATTGAAAAAATTGACAAAATCTTGATTGATCAACCTGCTGACTCTACGGATCACTTTCGTGACCCACAGATTTTTAATTTCAAAGGTCAATTCTACGCTATCGTTGGTGGTCAAGACCTTGAGAAGAAAGGATTCATCCGTCTCTATAAGGCTGTAGATAATGACTATTCCAACTGGGTTGCAGTCGGTGACTTGGATTTTGCAAACGATCGGACAGCTTATATGATGGAATGTCCCAACCTAGTCTTTGTTGGAGACCAACCCGTTCTTCTCTACTGTCCTCAAGGCTTAGATAAATCAGCTCTCGATTATGACAATATCTATCCAAATATGTACAAGATCG
Organism: Streptococcus parasanguinis; assembly: GCF_023109675.1. Classification (GTDB taxonomy): domain Bacteria; phylum Bacillota; class Bacilli; order Lactobacillales; family Streptococcaceae; genus Streptococcus; species Streptococcus parasanguinis_I. Next base: position 57,012 of record NZ_JALDUR010000005.1, read on the forward strand.
GGGCAAGCTTTGACCCAGAAAAGGCCAAAATGGTTGATGTATCTGAATTGCATAATCTTGACTATGGTTTTGAAGCCTATGCCACTCAAGGATTTAATGCACCCAATGGACGTGCCTATGCTGTTAGCTGGCTAGGTCTTCCAGACGTTTCTTATCCAACAGATTCCTATGACTACCAAGGAGCTCTCTCACTGGTCAAAGAATTAACCATCAAAGATGGCAAACTCTACCAATACCCAGTTGAAGCGATCAAGGACTTGCGCGCTGAGAGTGAGGCATTTGCCAACAAGGCTCAAACCAAGAACTGCTATGAATTGGAATTGCAGTTTGAAAAGGATAGCCAGAACGAAATCGTCCTCTTTGCCGATGCAGAAGGGAAGGGCTTAGCTCTCACATTTGATCTGGCTAAAGGATTGGTCACAGTCGATCGTAGCCAGGCTGGTGAGCAATATGCCCAAGACTTCGGTACGAGCCGTAGCTGCACAATCGCTAACCAAGCGACAACCGCTAATATTTTCATTGACAATTCGATATTTGAAATCTTTATCAATAAAGGAGAAAAAGTATTTTCTGGTCGGGTCTACCCACATGCAGATCAAAATGGAATCTTGATCAAGTCTGGAACCCCTACTGGAACTTACTACGAACTTGATTATGGTCGCAAAGCTAACTGATGTCGCCAAACTCGCCGGTGTCAGCCCTACTACTGTCTCACGGGTCATCAATAAAAAAGGATACCTATCTGAAAAAACGATCCAAAAAGTCCAAGAAGCCATGCGAGAATTGGGATATAAACCTAACAATGTTGCTCGTAGCCTCCAAGGAAAATCAGCCAAGTTAGTCGGCTTGATCTTTCCCAACATCAGCAATGTTTTCTATGCTGAGTTAATCGACAAACTAGAGCACCAACTCTTCAAACACGGCTATAAAACCATTATCTGCAATAGTGAACACGACTCCGAGAAAGAGCGCGAATATATTGAGATGTTGGAGGCTAACCAGGTAGATGGCATCATTTCAGGAAGTCATAATTTGGGCATTGAAGATTACAACCGGGTAACTGCTCCTATCATTGCTTTTGACCGCAACCTCTCCCCAGAAATTCCGGTTGTCTCTTCAGACAACTACGCTGGAGGGATCCTCGCAGCTGAAACCCTCGTCAAGACTGGGGCTCAAAACATCATCATGATCACAGGAAATGACAATTCCAACTCCCCAACAGGTCTTCGCCATGCAGGTTTTGCTTCAGTCTTGCCAAACGCTTCTATCATTAATGTCTCCAGTGATTTTTCACCCATTCGCAAGGAAATGGAAATCAAACAGATCTTAATCCACCAAAAACCAGATGCCATTTTTGCTTCGGATGATTTGACAGCTATCTTAATTATGAAAGTCGCTAAAGAGCTGGAAATTCCAGTTCCTCAACAGCTTAAAGTGATTGGTTATGATGGCACCCAGTTCGTCCAAACCTTTATTCCAGAGCTCACAACCATCCAACAACCGATCAAAGAGATCGCAGTCTTGACAGTAGACCTCTTGCTTCAAAAAATCGACGGTCAAACCGTTGCAACGACAGGCTATTTCTTGCCGGTTAGTCTTCATTCCGGCAACAGCGTCTAATTCCTTGCTATATAGTTCCTTCTCTCAATTTTCAAAGGCTGGACACGCGTTTGCCCAGTCTTTCATTTTTCATCGTAAATTTTCAAATTAAGATTGATAGAATTTTTAGGAAAATGAGGCTGGGACAAAAGTCCTAGCCTCTTCTTGTTTTTGGAGTGTCGAGCAAGACGCAGTGGTTGAGTGGGCTCTACTACGCTGATTTCATCATCTTTTACAGCCCTACACAACTGTGCGGAGGTGGGACGACGAAATCGAATTCTAACGAATGACCGATTTCTGTCCCACTCTCTATTTTGTGTAATGGATCAGTGTTAACCTGCACTTTCTTTTGGAACATAAGTCATTCTTTTATTTCATCATCTCTCTTTAAATTGAAAATGACAGACAAATTTTTTGAAAATCGTTTGCAAATAAGTTAAGATAGGTGGGTAAGAAAAGAGTAACCGCTTACTTATGAAGGAGGACATTTTATGTCATATAAAACAAGCAATGCAGAAGGACCTGTAGATTTTATTAACACTTATGATTTGGAGCCTATGGCTCAACAAGTCATTCCAAAAGCTGCTTTTGGCTATATCGCTAGCGGAGCAGAAGATACCTTTACATTGCGTGAAAACATCCGAGCTTTTAACCATAAGCTGATTGTCCCTCATACGCTTTGTGATGTGGAAAATCCAAGTACTGAGATTGAATTTGCTGGTGAAAAGCTATCTTCACCCATCATTATGGCTCCAGTTGCAGCTCATAAATTAGCCAATGAACAAGGGGAAGTGGCTACTGCGCGCGGGGTACATGAGTTTGGTTCCCTCTATACTACAAGCTCCTACTCTACAGTTGATCTTCCAGAAATTACGCAAGCCCTTCAAGGGACTCCTCATTGGTTCCAGTTCTACTTTAGTAAAGATGATGGGATTAACCGCCACATTATGGATCGCGTGAAGGCAGAAGGTTATAAAGCGATCGTCTTAACGGCAGATGCAACTGTTGGGGGGAATCGTGAGGTTGATAAACGTAATGGTTTTGTCTTCCCAGTTGGAATGCCAATCGTAGAAGAATACCTACCTGAAGGTGCTGGTAAGTCAATGGACTTTGTCTACAAATCAGCTAAACAACGCCTCTCTCCACGAGATGTAGAATTCATCGCTGAATACTCAGGCCTACCCGTTTACGTTAAAGGTCCTCAATGCCGTGAAGATGTTGAACGTTCTCTTGCTGCAGGTGCATCTGGTATCTGGGTAACCAACCACGGTGGACGTCAAATCGATGGTGGCCCAGCTGCCTTTGACTCACTTCAAGAAGTTGCTGAAGCAGTTGACAAACGTGTACCGATTGTCTTTGACTCTGGTATTCGGCGTGGGCAACATGTCTTTAAGGCTTTGGCTTCAGGAGCTGACTTGGTAGCTATTGGTCGCCCCGTTATTTATGGCTTAGCTCTGGGCGGTGGTGTAGGTGTACGCCAAGTCTTTGAACACTTGAATGCAGAATTGAAGACCGTGATGCAACTATCTGGAACTCAGACGATTGAAGATGTGAAACACTTCAAACTTCGTCACAATCCATATAATCCAACTTTCCCAGTAGATCCTCGTGATCTGAAATTGTATTAATAAGAAAAGAGGGAGTGGGACAGAACGAATGTTTACTAAAAATCGTTCCTTGTCCCACTCCCTATTTGTTTTAGAGAGTACAAACAGGATGTACACGGAAAATGGTATCATAAACTTTGTAAATACATTTTTTAACAAATATCTTGCTAGAGATTTCATTTTCTGTTATACTGATGAGTAAATAATATTATAAAGACATTTGGGGTGCTTTAGGCTGAGATGATACCCATTGAACCTGCTACAGTTAATACTGGCGAAGGGAAATGTGAAAAGGTTTTTTTCGTGTGTCGAAAAGAACTGTCTAATCTTATAAGCAAAACTCTAATTCTTGATTGTAATTGGAGTTTTTTAATTTTTACCAGATAGACTAGATGTAGAGTATTGTGGTACGTCTTTCTTAAATGCCCGACTGTCTTAAAAAGGAGTTTTTATGTTTAAAAAATGGCGTTTAAAAGATGTTATCTTACTTGCTTTCTTGTCTATCTTTTTTGGTGGCGTTTTTGTAGGTTCAGGATATCTATATAATATTTTGACTATTGGCTTAACACCTCTAGGTTTACAGGCTTTTGCCAACGAAATATTATTTGGTCTTTGGTGTATGGCTGCACCTATTACGGCTATTTTCATCCCAAGAATCGGTAGTGCAACTATTGGAGAAGTTTTAGCTGCCCTTGCTGAAGTCCTTTACGGTAGTCAATTCGGTTTAGGAGCTCTATTATCCGGTTTGGTTCAAGGGTTAGGAAGTGAATTCGGCTTTCTTATCACCAAGAATCGTTATGAAAGTTGGCTTTCACTGACAGCTAATAGTATTGGAATTACACTCTTTAGCTTTGTCTATGAATACATTAAATTAGGTTACTATGCCTTTTCTCTTCCTTTCGTACTATCCTTGCTTTTGGTACGTTTTGCATCAGTATTTTTCTTCTGTGCGATTCTAGTTCGTACTACGGTCAAACTTTACCATCAGTTTTCTGCTGGGAGTGAAGTATAGATGGGGGTGGAATTAAAGGGGGTTGTCTATCCCTCTTTCACAAAGCCGATTGACTTTACATTTCAATCCCAAGCCTTTACTTTATTGGTTGGAAAAAGCGGTTCGGGTAAATCAACCCTTTTTCAAATTATTGCCCAACTCAGTCCAGTGCCATATAGTGGTCAGATCCTTATCGATGGAATTGACATGAGACAACTTTCTGTAGCTGAACGTGTCCAATTGGTCGGTATCCTATTTCAAAACCCCAACCATCAATTTACCATGGAGACCTTGTTTGAGGAATTGGTCTTTTCCTTAGAAAATATTGCTTATCCAATTCAGGAAATTGAATCTAAAATAGCGGAAGTTGTGGAGAAATGTAGAAGCCAAAAAATTCTCCACCGTCCGATTCACCAATTGTCAGGTGGAGAAAAACAAAAAGCGGCCCTAGCAGTACTCTTTGCCATGAATCCTAGTGTCTATCTTTTAGACGAACCCTTTGCATCAATTGATCGTAAAAGTCGGCTTGAGATACTAGGGATTTTGAAGGAACTGGTTGAAGCAGGTAAGACGATTATCCTCTGTGATCATGATTTGTCTGACTACGAAGCCTATATCGACCATATGGTTGAACTAAGAAATGACGAAGTCAAAAAAATATTCAAAATCCCTTCCTCTGAAACTAGAGAAGTTTTTTCAAAGGAAGTCGGCAATTGTCAGGATCTTTTCCATCTGAAACAAATGACCTGTATCCTAAATGATTCTCCTCTCTTTTCCATTCCTGATTTTACATTTTATGAAGGGGTTTCCTGTATCCTAGGGGATAATGGTGTTGGGAAATCAACCCTCTTTCGTTCCATTCTCCAATTTCAGAAGTATAAAGGGAAGATTCATTGGAAGAATAGGCTATTAAAAAAGAAAAAAAGTCTATATGATGAGATAACATATGTGGTACAAGAGGCGGATAAGCAGTTTATCAGAGCCAGTCTCAAGAAAGAACTTCAGTTAGATGACCTAGATAATGAGAACGATAAAAGAGTCAAGGAAGTCCTGCAATTGTTTGATTTGGAGAATTCCTTAGATAAGAGTCCCTATCAGTTAAGTGGAGGACAACAAAAGATGGTTCAATTATTAACGATCATGACAAGTCAAGCCACTGTTGTCTTATTAGATGAACCGTTTGCAGGTTTAGATGATAGGGCTTGCGATTATGTTTGTAGGTGGATAAGGGAGGAGTGTCAAAAAGGACGTAGCTTTTTAATTATTTCCCATCGTTTAGATCCGCTTGTGTCACTAGTTGATTACTGGATTGAAATGACATCTACAGGGTTAAAATATCTTAAAGAAGTTTCTATCACAAGGCCACTAAGATCTCGTGGTATAGGAAATAAAACGGAGGTGAGATAGAATGGTTAAAGTCCCCACTCAAACTCCGGTAACAATCCTCTTTTTACTACTTTTATCCTTGGAAACCTCCTTTGTTCCATCGGTTCCTCTCAATCTATCGGTTGCCTTCTTTTGCATCGTCTATATGTGCTTTTATCGCAAGTTTCATATGATGATTTGGATGGTTTTCTTGGCTATCCTACCAGGCTTTGCCAATTACTGGGCAGTTCATTTACATGGAGATGTTTCCCAAGCAGTTTTACTTGGAACCAGGGGTTTTGTGACAGTTTGTATAGGGATTGTATTTATCTCAAGCATCTCACTAAAAGAGTTACTCTTGTATTTGGCACAAATGGGATTGTCACGGTCTTGGGCCTATGCCTTGTTAGTGGTTTTCAATGCTTTTCCGCTGATTCAGAAAGAAATTAAATCCATAAAGGAGGCCTGTTTGTTACGAGGGCAAAAATTGCATTTTTGGTCCCCTTTGATTTATAGCAAGGTCTTGATTAGCGTCTTTAGATGGCGACATCTATACTTAAGAGCCTTATCAGCACATGGCTATGATGAAGATGCCATGATAGAAAAGTCCTATCGGAACTTTTATATTCCCAGACAGACAAAAATCATCTACCTACTTATCTATTTAACCCTTCAAATCAGTCTGTTTTTATAAAGGAGTTATTATGGAATTTACAGATATTGCTATGGAATTATCCAGGGAGGCCTGGCAGGCTTCCTTTCAGCACCCTTTTATTTTACAGTTACAAAAGGGAAATTTAGATCCTTCCATTTTTCGCTATTACTTGATTCAGGATGCCTACTACTTAAATGCCTTTTCAAAAGCCTATGATCACTTAGCTGAAAAAACTTCAAAACAAGAAATGAAGAGACTTTTGAAACAAAATGCTCAGAGCTTAGTCGAAGGTGAGTTATTTATCCGTCAACAGTTTTTCAAGGAGCTGGGGATTGATGACAAGGAAATGGCAGAGCAGCCGATTGCTCCAACCTGCTACCATTATATTTCGCATATTTATCGTCAATTTGAAGAAGAGAACGTAGCCATTGCTTTTGCGAGCTTGCTCCCGTGTCCATGGTTGTACCATGACCTAGGTAAGGCACTTAATCTTCGTCCTTCACCAGAAGTCCTTTATCAGAAGTGGATTGAAACTTACATTACAGATGAACTCGAACAGCAAATAAAAGAAGAGACGGAACTAGTCAATCAACTCTACAGTGAAAGTGACGAGCTAGACAAGAAAAAAATGCTCGAAGCCTTCCGAATTAGCGTTTATATGGAAGCACAGTTTTGGGAAATGGCCTACCAGCATCAAACATGGAAGAGCACTTTACAGGCTTTAGAAAAAGGAGATTAATGAAAAATGAAAACCAACCAATTACAAATTCATAAATTAACCGTCTTATCCATGATGATTGCCCTCGATGTGGTTCTGACACCTATCTTCCGTGTCGAAGGAATGGCACCTATGTCTAGTGTTGTGAATATTTTAGCAGGAACCATAATGGGACCAGTCTATGCTTTAGTCATGGCAACTGCGACTGCTTTTATCCGTATGACAACACAAGGAATTCCTCCTTTGGCCCTAACAGGAGCTACCTTTGGAGCTCTACTAGCCGGACTCTTTTACAAATATGGTAGAAAATTCTACTTTTCTGCCTTAGGAGAAATCATCGGTACAGGAATCATCGGCTCTATTGTCTCTTATCCTGTTATGGTATTTTTCACAGGCTCAGCTGCAAAACTCAGTTGGTTTATTTACACACCACGATTTATCGGAGCTACCTTGATCGGGACAGCCATAGCTTTTGTATCATTTCGATTTTTAATTACCCAGAAATTCTTTAAAAAGGTACAAAGCTATTTCTTTGAAGAAAGGATTGAATGATGCATACCTTCCAAAATCCCTTCCCTCTATCTGAAAGTCATTTAATCCATTGTATCACTAACGAAATTTCCTGTGAGATGGTCGCTAATGCAATTTTGGCTCTGGGATCTAAGCCAGTAATGGCAGATGACTCCAGAGAGGTCCTTGATTTTACCAAGCAAAGTGCAGCTATCTTATTGAATTTAGGACATTTGTCAGCTGACAAGGAGCAAGCAATTCTTAAGGTAGCATCCTTTGCAGCTAAATCCTCGCTACCTATGGTTTTAGATGTGGTTGGCGTCTCTGCCTCTCCTATCCGCAAAACCTTAGCAATGGATATTTTGAAATATTCTCCAACCATTATTAAGGGAAATATGTCTGAAATTCGAAGCCTAGTGGGTTTGAAGCACCATGGAGTTGGAGTGGACGCCAGCCAGAAAGATCAAGAAACAGCAGATCTAGTGAGTGTCCTGAAAGACTGGTGTCAAGGCTATCCAACAAGTACATTCTTAGTTACCGGTCCTAAAGATCTCATCGTTTCATCTAATCAAGTTGCCATTTTGACAAATGGTTGTCTAGAACTGGACTGGATCACAGGAACAGGAGATCTTGTAGGCGCTCTAGCTGCGGTCTTCCTTAGTCATGGGACTACAGCCTTTGAGGCATCTTGTCTCGCAGTGTCTTATCTGAATATCGCTGCAGAGAAAATTATAGACCGAGAAATGGGGCTAGAAGACTTTCGTTTACAGACTCTTAATCAATTGTCTCTCTTAAAAAAGGATGCCAACTGGTTAGATGCAATCAAAGGAGGCTATTATGCTTAAAGAAACGCTTAGACTGTATCTGGTTACGAATCGCTACCAAGATCCGCTTGAAACCTTCCTTAAAAAAGTTGAGCAAGCTTGTCAGTCAGGTGTTACCATGATCCAGCTACGAGAAAAACAGCTCACGACCAATCAGTATTATGAACTTGCAAAAATGGTGAAACAAATTACCGATACTTACCAAGTTCCTTTGATTATCGATGATCGTTTGGATGTGTGCCTAGCTGTCGATGCTGCAGGACTTCATATAGGAGATGATGAACTCCCAGTTTCAGTAGCCAGACAAGTCTTGGGCACAGAGAAAATACTAGGTGTAACTGCAAAAACAGTGAAAAGAGCACTCGAAGCAGAAGAATCTGGGGCGGATTACTTAGGAACAGGAGCAATTTTCCCCACAACAACCAAGGAAAATGCCCCTATTACCCTCATTTCTACCTTAAAGGACATCTGCCAAGCAGTCGGTATTCCAGTCGTAGCGATTGGCGGTTTAACTTGTGAAAATATCCATCAACTTTCTGGAACAGGTATTGCTGGTATCGCAGTAGTTCGTGATTTGATGCAGGCAAGAGATATTGAAGCAAGAACCCAAGAATTTTTAACAAAATTAGATCAAATCATCTCTAAATAAAAACTCTCTCATTCCCAATATATGGGGAATGAGAGAGTTTTTTTAATCTTTATAAGTTGTATGGTTAACAGGACCAGAACCATGCCCAAGTTCAGGGGCATCTTGGATAGCTCTTGTGATAAAAGCCTTGGCCTTATCAACTGCTTGATAGAGGCTTTTCCCTTTTGCAAGCTCAGCAGTGATAACTGCAGCAAAGGTACAGCCAGTACCATGGGTATGGCAAGTTTGAATTCGTGGACTTTCCCAGACAAATTCTTCATCCTTTGTGAAGAGGAAATCTTTGGCACCACCTTCGAGGTGTCCTCCTTTGATAACAACTGATTGAGGCCCAAATTCTTTTAGGATCAAACGCCCAGCCTTTTGCATATCTTCTTGGTCTTTGATAGAAAAGCCGACAATTTCTTCTGCTTCAGGAAGATTGGGTGTAATAATCGTTGCAAGAGGCAGCAAATTTGTTTTGAGATAGTCTCTTGCACTTGTATCAATTAAAGCGTCTCCACTAGTAGCTACCATCACAGGATCAAGCACATAGGGACAATCAAGTTGCTTTAAGTAGGGTTGGATCATCTCCATGATTTTCGTAGTCGCAAGCATACCAGTTTTTACAGCTTGAGGGGAAATATCTGAAAAAACACTTTCCAATTGAGCTTTCAGCATTTGAGGAGAAACATGCTCTATTAATTGAACCCCCCTGGTATTTTGAGCGACAAGACTAGTTACAACGGCCATTCCATAGACACCTCTAGCTTGGAATGACTTTAAATCAGCCATTATTCCAGCTCCACCGCTAGGGTCAGTTCCAGCAATTGTTAGAGCAACGGGTAAATAAGTCATCTAAAACCTCCCAACCAGCTGAAGTTTGTATTTGGTAAAACAAGATAAAGTCTGTATCAAGAAGTCAATTAGTGGCTTATAAACCATTGTTATTTTGTCCACTTCCATCAACTAGCATTACCTAGATCGAGTCAAAGGGTCTAACAGTCGTTAATCTCAGCTTTACGCACCCCTAGTGGTTGTTTTCTTTTTTCTTTAGTATAGCATATTTTTATACTTTATATCGTAAGATTAGATTAAAATTAGGTCCAAAATAGATATTTCCTTCAATCAAAAAAGAGCCCGCGGGCTCTTTTATACTATGCTTCTGTCACAAATTGACTGAGAACACCATTGACAAAACGTGATGAAGTCTCATCTGAAAAGGCCTTAGCCAATTCGACTGCCTCATTCACAGCAACAATCTGTGGAGTGTCAAACTCTGTCATTTCAAAAATTCCAAGGCGCAGAATATTTTTCTCTACCAAGGTCAAGCGTTCTACTGTCCAACCAGGCTTCAAATGTTGACCGATTTGTTGGTCTAATTGATCTTTTGACTGATAAACGCCGGTCACGATATTCAAGAGAAAGGCCGGAAGATCAACTGTTGCATCTTCTGCCACGTCCTTATCATGCAGATAAGCAAAGCGACAAGCTTCGACAATGTCTCCATCGTACTCCAAGGCCATCAAGGCTTGGAAAGCACGCTCGCGTAAATCTCGACGTGATTCTAATAAAATTTCATCAGTCATTGAGGAAGTCCTCATTAAACAAGTCTTTCAAGTCTGGTTTTGGAGATTTTTCTGTTGCAATCCCTACAACGTGGATATTAACCGCATCCAAGGTGACATCCGCCATATCATACACAGCAGATTTCACAGCCTTTTGGATCGCTACTGCTACAGATGGTACCGCCACTCCATATTCAAGGTAGAGATAAATATCCACTGAGACCTGACCGTCTTCTTCTGTATGAAGGTAGACGCCACGACCAAGTGAGCGTTTTGAAAGGCTATCTGACACGCTCTTATTTTCAAGAGAGTAAACTCCCTCTACTTTTGCCGTTGCAATCGCAATAATTTTTTCTAATACACGTGGTGCAATAACGATGTCACCAAATTGTTCAGTTGCCATAGAAGTTCCTTTCTATTTGACACCCTGAGAGATCTCTTACGCACGAGAAACGTAAGTTCCTTCTGCAGTGTTGATAACGAGTTTTTGTCCTGCTTCGATGAAGTCTGGAACGTTTACAACAAGTCCTGTTTCCATTGTTGCTGGTTTTCCAGAACCAGTCACTGTAGCACCTTTGATCGATGGTTGAGTTTCTGTGACTGTCAATTCAACAGTAGTTGGTACAGTTACCCCAATCACTTCATTTCCGTAGAATTGAATTTTCACTTCTGAATTTTCAAGAATGTAAAGCAATTCATTTTCAACATTGACGACAGGGATTTCGTATTGGTCATAAGTTTCTGTGTTCATGAAGTAGGCTGTGTCGTCCATTTGGTACAAGTATTGGGCTGGGACAGTCTCAAGAATCGCTTGTTCAAATTTTTCTTCTGGACGGTAGCTTGTGTCAAATGTAGAACCAGTACGGACATCACGTAATTTCATCCGCATGATGGTATTTCCTTTACCTGGTTTGTGGTGACTTGCTTCCAAAACGCGAATCAATTTTCCATCTGCTGTGACAAACGTCATACCAGCTCTTAATTTACTTGCTTCGATCATGTTTTATTACCTCTTTTTTTAAAAATAGATTACTCTTTATTGTAACACACTATTTGATTTTTCTCAAACAGCAATCTTTTCTTTTTAGGAAGGAAAGAGTGCAGAGACTAGCGATTGGAGACTCTACATCTCTGAGCCTAGTTCCCTTCTATTCGTCAACAGGGACAATATTACCATCCGCATCTTTGGTCACATGGACATATTTGCCATCCACCTCAATGTAGAAGGTTTTGGGCTTGTCTTGAGCTGGTGCTGCTTGTTGTTGCAGATCATTTCCCAGAGCTTGACCCAGATTCATCCCCATAATCATATTCATGCCATTGCTACCTTCATTTTTGGCAGCTGCCACCAAGGCCTCATTGCGGGCGCGACGCTCTTCAATTTCGATGGTATTGTACTTCATGGCTGCCAATTCACTGTCCAGTTTATTAACCTTGGCCATACTATCAGCATCGTAGCTCAGATCTTCGATCAGGACATTGGTTAATTCAATACCATATAATTCTGACCACGTTTTGTTGACTTCGCGTTTTGCGACTTCATTGAAGACGTCTTGGTCTGCATTGATATTGTAGATATCTGCCTTATTTTCAGCCGTATATTTTGAAAGGGCGACGGCAATTTTTGGAGCGAGGTTTTGGCGCAAGGTTCCCTGAGCTACATCTTCCAAGGTAAAAGGTTTATCTGCCGTAATTTGGCGACTGACTGCACTGACATAGAAAAGAACCGGATCTGCTATTTTGACATCATAGAGACCATAAAAGCGAATGCTCAGAAGCTGTTGGTAACGGTCGCTAAAGTACTCAACTGGATTTTGAGTGCCAAATTTATTTCCTGTAAAAGGTTGCATCCGCACAAAAATAATTTCTTGTTGGGTGACCACTTGGCCTCCAAATGAGAAACGATTCTTGAACTGATCCCACGTTCCTTTCACACCACCCTTTTCAAACAACCAGGCATTTTCACCGGCTTGCCATTCGTGACTCCCTGCTTCTAGAAGGTCTCCTAGAAACGTTCCATTATTGACCAAGAGAGCAACATAGCCTTGGGGAACAATGACAACAGAGCCATCTGTCAATAGACCCGTATTTTGGTTGCTCTGACGAGAGCGCCCATCTGGATCTTTGGTCAAGAGCTGTCCCTTAATGGCCAAAGCTGTTGCTGGAACAGCTTCCGGCAAGGTAATGGCTTCCTTAAATTTACTATCTTGAAAACTTGAAATGCCCGCTGAAAGGGCTGCTTTAATAAATCCCATACATTCTCCTATCTGTAGAATTCAATTTCATCCACAACTTCGTAGACATCCAAGACCCAATCTTTTGGATTGTGCTTCAAGGATGCTTGGCAATATTCACACTTGTCGATTGAATCGATCGTTAGTGGCGCACCACAGTTCGGACAGTGATCACTAACGACTTCTGAATTCTTAATGATCTCTGTCTGGGCTCCATGTTCACGGAGGAAGACCATGCGGTAAACGGTAAAGAGATCTTTGGTTGGATCCCCTTCGATCACACGACCCGTTTCATCATTTCGAATGTAATCTCTCATCGTCGAAGACAGAATGACTTCAATGCGGTCATTGCCTTCTGGATTTTCGATAAAGTCTTTGATCTTCGAATCTTCCACACATACGCGCTCTAGAACATTGGTTGTTTTGGCACGAATATGCTCTTGTAACTGCGTCAAGTGCTGCTCATAAAGACTCGTACTTTCTAAGTTCCGCACAGAATTCCAATCTTTTTCTGTCCAGGCAGACTGCAATTGAAGATAAACCAGCTTAACTTGCGACAAGAAGCGGTCTTCATCAAACATTGGATCCAGTTTACGGATGCGACGAATCGCTTCATAGTTGTTCTCAATTGGTCGACCAGCCCGTTCTTCGGTTGTCCGTTTTGGACCACTATTTGAATAGGACGAATCATCACTCTCATTAGCCTCTTTTGCAATATTATAGACAAATCCAATCAATCCAATGATGGCGACAACTGCTACCGCCCCACCAGAGTCTGATCCAGAACTAGAACTGTAGCTACTGGATCCACCAGACCAGCTACTGCCACCAGACCAGCTACTTCCCCCTCCAGACCAGCTACTACCACCACCACCGCCAGAATGAATAGTGCTACTACCACCACTATGCGTATTGCCGACACCAGCATGAGCAGAAGGAGCAAATGCAAATAGAAGGGCTACTAGAAGAATTCCCAATACTAAAATTCGTTTTTTCATAGGCCTCATTTCTTATCTTTGTTTGTTACACAGGGGTTAAGAAAATACTGTCTATTTTATAGGACAATCAATTCTTTAGGAGCAAGAGTCAAGACTTCACAGCCAGTTTCTGTAATCAAGAGGTCATCTTCGATCCGCACGCCAGAGAGACCTTCGATATAAATACCTGGCTCATCTGTTAAGACCATACCTGCTTGAATCGCTTCTTTAGACGTTTGGCTGAAGTATGGTTCTTCGTGGATATCTAGCCCAATTCCATGACCGATTCCATGAGTAAAGTATTGACCATAGCCGGCTGCCTCGATCACATCACGTGGGATTTTATCAAAATCACGGAAGCCAAGTCCATCTTTAGCAGCATCAATCAAGGCTTGATTGGCTTTCAAAACGGTTTCGTAAATCTCTCTTTCCTTGTCGCTGACATGTCCTGCATAGATTGTCCGTGTCATATCGCTAACATAGTGATTATACAAGCAACCAAAATCAAGGGTCAAGGCATCTCCTGCTGAAATGACCCGATCACTTGGAGTCGCATGAGGCATGGCAGAGCGTTCACCAGCTGCTGAGATAATATCAAAAGATACACCAGAAGCTCCTAACTCCCGCATTCTAAAATCTAGGAAAGTCGCTGCTTCCAACTCTGTCGTTTTCCCTACCTTGATATAGTCTAAAATATCATGGAAGGCTTGGTCAGAGATGCTACAAGCTTTTTTAATCGCCGCAATCTCGGTCTCATCTTTAATCAAGCGCAATTCCATGACAAAGTTCGCTAGGGATTGAAGGCTAATACCACTGAAAACAGAAGCCATGCGGGCATGGTAGGCCACCGTCACTTCATCCTCAAAACCAAGTTCTTTGATTCCAAGGTCCTTAACGATCTCTGCAGCTGCAGTCAACTCATCGCGGGTTTCCACAATCTCTACAAAGGGGAAACAAGTCGCATGGGCATGGATGGTGTAGCGCGAATCTGTAAAGAGTACCACGCGTTCTTCTGTCACCAAAGCGGTCCCGTTTGAACCCCAGAAATTGGTTAAATAATAAACATTTTTCAAATTGTTAATCAATACCGCTTTGAGGTTTTGGGCTTTCATTTTGTTTCTTAAGTAGCTGATCCGTTGATTCATTGTAATTTTCCTTTCAAATATTGTCCTGTGTAGCTAGCAGGATTTGCTGCTACTTCTTCTGGTGTTCCGGTCGCAATAATGGTTCCACCACCGACACCGCCTTCTGGTCCTAAATCGATGATATGATCTGCTGTCTTAATAACATCTAAATTGTGCTCAATCACAAGGACTGTATTGCCATCATCCACAAACCGCTCTAAGACTTTGATCAAGCGAGAAATGTCTTCGGTATGGAGTCCGGTCGTTGGTTCATCCAAGATATAGAAGGATTTTCCTGTAGAGCGCTTGTGCAATTCAGAAGCCAACTTCATTCGCTGCGCTTCCCCACCTGAAAGGGTGGTCGCTGGTTGCCCCAGCGTTACATAGCCCAAGCCCACATCTTGGATGGTCTTGAGTTTGCGTTCAATTTTTGGAATGTGCTTGAAGAATTCGACTGCCTTATTGACCGTCATATCCAGAACTTCTGCGATATTTTTTTCCTTGTAGTGGACTTCGAGGGTTTCACTATTGTATCGACGTCCATGGCAGACCTCACAAGGGACAAAGACATCTGGCAAGAAGTGCATTTCAATCTTGATGATCCCATCTCCTGAGCAGGCTTCACAACGCCCACCCTTGACATTGAAACTAAAGCGGCCTTTTTTATAGCCCCGAATTTTGGCTTCATTGGTCTGAGCAAAGAGATCACGAATATCATCGAAGACGCCTGTATAGGTCGCTGGATTGGAACGAGGAGTCCGACCAATCGGGCTTTGATCAATGTCGATCAAGCGATCGATATGCTCAATCCCCTGAATCGTCTTGTATTTCCCTGGTTTTTCCGAATTGCGGTTGAGCTTTTGAGCGATGGCTTTTTTCAAGATGCCATTGATCAAGGTCGATTTTCCAGAACCGGAAACTCCAGTGACTGCGATGAATTTTCCTAGAGGAAAGCGTACTGTGATGTCTTGTAAGTTATTCTCACTTGCTCCTGTTATTTCAATATAGCGGCCATTTCCTGAACGGCGCTCTGTTGGAACCGGAATCTTGCGCTTGCCGGACAAATACTGGCCAGTGATGGATTTGCTGTTGCGAGCCACCTGCTTTGGAGTTCCTGCTGCAACGATCTCTCCCCCAAAGACACCGGCACCTGGGCCGACGTCGATCAGGTAGTCTGCCTCTCTCATGGTATCTTCATCATGTTCGACGACGATCAAGGTGTTGCCTAAATCGCGCATCTTCTTGAGACTGGCAATCAGGCGGTCATTGTCCCTTTGATGGAGGCCGATAGACGGCTCATCCAAGATGTAAAGGACACCAGAGAGGTTGGAACCGATCTGGGTTGCCAAGCGAATGCGCTGGCTTTCTCCACCTGATAAGGTCCCAGCCGATCGTGACAGGGTCAAGTAATTGAGTCCCACATTGTTTAAGAAGGTCAAGCGATCCTTAATCTCTTTTAGGATCGGTCTTGCAATCGTAGCTTCATTGTCCGTTAAAACCAACTGATCCACAGCTTTTAAGTGGTCCGCAATTGATAGATCTGACACTTCCCCGATATGCATCCCTTTTTCTCCTCCGACACGAACAGAGAGAGCTTGGTCATTGAGACGGTAGCCATGGCAGGTCGCACAGGTCAATTCGTTCATATAAGAGCGCATTTGGTTGCGGGTGAAATCACTATTGGTCTCACGGAAACGACGGTGAATATTGTTTACGACCCCTTCAAAAGGAATCTCAATATCGCGAACCCCACCAAACTCATTTTCATAGTGGAAGTGGAATTCCTTGCCATTTGAACCATAGAGGACCAAGTCCTTTTCTTCTTGAGAAAGATCGGAAAACGGCTGATCCATATCAACGCCAAAATGGATCATGGCCTGCTCCAACATCTGTGGATAATAGTTGGAAGAGATCGGATTCCAAGGCGCTAGTGCTCCTTCCCGAAGGGTTAAACGATCATCTGGCACCACCAAATCCAAGTCCACCTCTAGCTTAATGCCCAGCCCATCACAGTCTGGACAAGATCCGAAAGGCGCATTGAAAGAAAAGAGGCGGGGCTCTAATTCAGGAACGGTAAAGCCACAGACTGGGCAAGCATAATGCTCAGAAAAGAGTAGCTCCTTGCCATCCATGGTATCAATCACCACATAACCATCCGCAATCCGAAGAGCTGCTTCAATCGAATCAAAGAGCCGCGAGCGGATGCCCTCTTTGATCACGATTCGGTCCACAACCACCTCAATCGTGTGCTGCTTGCTTTTAGATAGTTCTGGAACCTCTGTCACATCATAGATCTCACCGTCAACTCGGACCCGAACATAGCCGTCTTTTTGGACTTTTTCAATGATATTCTTGTGCTGGCCTTTTTTCTTGCGGATAATGGGAGCTAGAATTTGCAGGCGTTGGCGCTCTGGTAATTCCAAGACTTGATCGACAATTTGCTCAACTGAAGAAGCTGTAATCGCTCCATGCCCATTGATACAATAAGGCGTCCCTACACGCGCATAGAGCAAGCGCAGGTAGTCATTGATCTCTGTTGCCGTCCCCACTGTAGAACGGGGGTTTTTGCTGGTCGTTTTTTGGTCGATGGAGATAGCTGGACTCAAGCCGTCAATGGAGTCCACATCTGGTTTTTCCATATTTCCCAAGAATTGCCGGGCATAGGCCGATAAGCTCTCCACGTAGCGGCGCTGACCTTCTGCATAGAGGGTATCAAAGGCCAGACTGGACTTTCCAGAACCAGACAAACCCGTCACCACGACTAATTTGTCCCGTGGAATTTCCACATCTATATTTTTTAAATTATGGGCGCGTGCCCCATGAATGACAATTTTATCTTGCATGTTCTTACTCTAATCACCTTTTTGTTAACCTCCATTATAACAAATTTTTTAGTATTCTTTTATCCAAAACCGTCCTTTTTCTGATATAATGTTAAGGTGTAAAAAAACAAGGGGAGGCACCATGAAACAGGTCTTTTTATCGACAACGACTGAATTTAAGGAAATAGAGACGCTGGAACCTGGTAGCTGGATCAACCTTGTGAACCCTTCTCAAAGTGAATCGATGGAAATCGCCTCTGCTTTTAATATCGATATTGCCGACTTACGGGCACCACTCGATGCGGAAGAAATGTCCCGTATGACCATCGAAGATGAATATACCTTGATCATCGTCGACGTTCCCATCAAGGAAGAGCGGAACAATCAGACCTACTACGTGACCATTCCGCTAGGGATTATCCTGACAGAAGAGGCTATTATCACGACTTGCTTGGAGAAATTGCCGCTTCTCGATATCTTTATCAACCGACGCTTGCGGAATTTCTATACCTTTATGCGGTCACGCTTTATCTTTCAGATCCTCTATCGTAACGCTGAACTCTACTTGTCAGCGCTTCGTACCTTGGATCGCAAAAGCGAGCAGATTGAAAGTCAATTGCACAAATCAACGCGTAATGAAGAGCTGATTGAGTTGATGGAGCTGGAAAAAACCATCGTCTACTTTAAAGCCTCTCTGAAAACCAATGAGCGCGTGATCAAGAAATTGACCAGCGCTACAAGTAACATCAAGAAATACTTAGAAGACGAGGATCTGTTGGAAGATACCTTGATCGAAACCCAGCAGGCCATCGAGATGGCAGATATTTATGGAAATATCCTGCACTCCATGACCGATACCTTCGCATCGATTATCTCCAACAACCAGAACAACATCATGAAAACTCTGGCTCTCGTTACCATTGTCATGTCCATTCCAACCATGATCTTTTCGGCCTACGGGATGAACTTCAAGGACAATGAGCTTCCGCTCAATGGCGAACCCCATGCCTTCTGGCTGATCATTATCATCGCCTTTGCCCTGACCGGGTCTCTCGTCGTCTACCTCATCCATAAAAAATGGTTCTAACACCTACTAATAACACTAAGGAGTATTTATGTCTCAATTTGATTTGAATCAACTAAGCAAGAAAAATCAAGAATTTATCCGTATCGCCAAACACCAATTGCTTGAAAATGGAAAGACAGAGGAAGAAGCAGAAAGCCTCATCCAGGAAATTCTACCAGCTATCCATGAAAACCAAGGAAAAGGAATTCCGGCACGGACCCTTTTTGGAGCTCCAACTGTATGGGCGAACTCTTTCAGCGAGAAAGAACGCTATGAAAAAGAGCATCCGAAATTAAACGATGCCCCCTCTCTCATGATTTTGGATTCCTTCCTCTTTATCTTTGGAGTCTTTGCTGCGATTAGCGCCTTTATGAACTTGGTTGCACCTCGTCGTACTGGCTATGGTTTGATCACCTTAATCCTTGGAAGTTTGACAGGGGCTCTGCTCTTATACCTCATGTACTACTTCTTCTATCAGTATATGGATGGTACCAAAGATCGTAGCGAGCGTCCTTCTCTTTGGAAATCTATGCCGATTCTTGTTGGAGTCATGTTCCTTTGGGTCATTGTCTTGTCCTTTACTTCCTTACTCCCACAGGTTCTCAACCCAACTATTCCAGATGTCCTTGCCATCGTTTTAGGAGCTTTAGCACTTGTCCTTCGCTTCTACCTCAAGAAACGCTTTAATATTAAAAGTTCGAGCACAGCACCAGCAACTCGACGCTAAAAAGAAACGGATGAAGTTTTCATCCGTTTTTGTTTTACTGTATTTCCCTGTTCAATCTTTTTGAAAAATAGAGGACTAAGTCATCATTGTTTTCACAAGAACTGTAAGGGGCCAAGGAGTGATCCCTAAACCAAACCCCAGATCCATCTGGGATATAGCCCCGTTTGACATACAGTCTTTGAGCTGGACCATAACCCGAGTGTAAACCAACCCCTAAAGTAACAATCTCTGATAGTAGCCAGACTCTTTTTTCTGCCTCCTCTAAGAGTTGATTCCCAATCCCTCGATTTCTAAATGGTTCAAAAACATTAAAATCAGATAGTTCAGGATAGACTCCCACGAAAGGGCCGTGCTTGGCAGCAGGCAATATAGTGATATAGCCTGCCACAAATCCATCCGACTCAGCTACTAATACGTCCCTCTCTCTATTCTCCTGCTCCTGAAAATAGCTAGTCAAGATATCCTCTCTACCCGGCCACCCTTGGTGGATAAAAGCTTGAGAGATGTGCTCAATATCTGCCTTTATCATCCTCCTGATGATTACACCTTCCTTCATAGTTCCCTCCTTGATACCTTTCTCCCCTCATTATAGCATAATCAGAGCTTGGGAAAGTTCAAAGAGCTTCACACGGACCTAACACACTATCACATTTCTATGCTCGCAAAAAAAGATCCAATGGGTCTGAAAAAGAGGTCCACTGGACCTCAACTCGCCCTTACATTTCCAAGCTCGTGAAAAAAAGACCCGTTTGGGTCTTAATTCGCTCTCTTGTCTTCAAGCTCATGAAAAAAAGACCCGTTAGGGTCTTTTTTTTAATCTTCGTTTACGAAAGGCATCAAAGCCATTACGCGAGCGCGTTTGATAGCTGTTGTTACTTTACGTTGGTTCTTCGCTGAAGTTCCAGTTACACGACGAGGAAGGATTTTCCCACGTTCTGAAACGAAACGGCTAAGAAGCTCAGTATCTTTGTAATCGACATATTCGATTTTGTTTGCTGCGATGTAATCAACTTTTTTACGGCGTTTGAATCCGCCACGACGTTGTTGAGCCATGTTTAATTCTCCTTTATAGTTTTAATTCGTTAAACCCATTCTTAGAATGGAAGATCGTCGTCTGAGATATCCATTGGATTCGCTCCAAATGGATTTTCTTCACGACCAAAGTTTGGCGCTGCATTGCTTGGTTCAGATCCACCAAAGCTTGGGGTTGCATTTCCAGCAAAACCACCGTTGCCTGATGAATAACCACCACCTGCATGCCCTTCGCGTGCTGCACGGCTTTCCAATAGTTGGAAGCTGTCTGCTACGACTTCAGTGACATAAACACGTTGACCTTGCTGGTTTTCGTAATTACGTGTTTGAATGCGACCGGTAATCCCAATCAAAGCACCTTTCTTAGCCCAGTTGGCTAAGTTTTCTGCTTGCTGACGCCAGATCACACAGTTGATGAAATCGGCTTCGCGTTCTCCATTTTGACTCTTGAAGTTGCGGTTGACAGCTAGGCTGAAAGTAGCAACTGCTTGATTGCTTGGAGTGTAGCGAAGTTCAGCATCACGGGTCATACGACCGACAAGTACAACATTGTTAATCATAAGTCACCTCTGATGATTTCTTACGCGTCAACTTTTACGATCATGTGACGAAGAATGTCACCGTTGATTTTTGAAAGACGGTCGAACTCGTTAAGAGCTACAGCGTCGTTCGCTTCAACGTTTACGATGTGGTAAAGTCCTTCACGGAAATCTTGGATTTCGTATGCAAGACGACGTTTTTCCCAATCTTTTGATTCAACAACAGTTGCACCGTTGTCAGTCAAGATAGAATCGAAACGTGCTACCAAAGCGTTTTTAGCTTCTTCTTCAATGTTTGGACGAATAATATAAAGAATTTCGTATTTAGCCATTGATAATGTTCCTCCTTTTGGACTAATGACCCCCTGTCTTTGCAAGGGGTAAGTGAGGTTTACTCACAAGAAACTATTATACCAGACTTTTGGAACAAAGGCAAGAATTATCTTTAGGATTTAAAAAATGATTCTGGACGTCCCCTTCGAGAAAAAAGAAAGAAATGTCCTAAAAAATGACATTTTATAGAAGAAACCCCTCCCCTTCTTTCTCCTCTTTCCTTAAAGAAAACTGATATCAGTTAGCTTTAAGCTTGAGTCTTTATACTAGCTACAACAAATCTCAAGAAACGAGGAACGATTATGAATTATCTTATCATCCCCGCCTATCAACCGGATCTGAATCTTGTCAAACTGGTTCGCTTGGTCCATGCTAAGAGCGATCTCCACATCATCGTGGTCGACGATGGGAGTGACGCTGACAAGAAAGCGATTTTTGACAAATTGGACGGTCTTGCAACAGTCCTGACCCACGAGCACAACCAAGGAAAAGGACAATCTCTCAAGACTGCTTATGCCTACATCCTAGAAAGAGGTACCTATGGAAGCATTGTTACAGCTGATGCAGACGGTCAGCACAAAATTTGGGATATTTTCAGGGTTGTTAACCAATCTCAAGAGCATCCTGGAACACTTATTCTAGGAGCACGCGCCTTCTCTGGAAAAGTTCCTTTGCGTTCTGCTTTCGGGAATAAATTGACCCGCTTCTTGTTTAAGCAACAAACAGGGGTGGCGGTCAGCGATACCCAAACGGGCTTACGGGCTTTCACTACGAATCTCTTGCCTTTCATGCTTGAGGTTGAAGGACAACGGTATGAGTACGAAATGAATGTGCTCCTCGCAGCAAGCAACTCCTTCCCCATCGTGGAAGTTCCCATCGAGACGGTCTACATCAATGACAACGAAGGCTCCCATTTCCGACCTATTCGGGATGGCCTCATGATCTACAAGGACATGTTCAAGTTTGCCCTCTCCTCTCTGAGTAGTTTTATCGTTGACTATCTGGTCTACGCCTTCTTCCTCTTCGTGATGATGGCCGTGCCCATTAGTCTACGTATTCTCCTAGCGAATGGGATCGCTCGTGTGACGAGTTCCATCTTTAACTACTCGACCAATAAGCACCTAGTCTTTAAGAACAAAGACAGCGTCGCTAAAACTGGAAGTGGCTACTTTGGCCTAGCCCTCGGCCTCTTTATTCTCGATACGCTCTTAATTCGACTCTTCTATACTGCTTTCGGACTCAATCTCCTGATCAGTAAGATTGTCGTCGGCTTCCTCCTCTTTCTGGTCTCATGGGTGATCCAGAAAAAAGTGATCTTCAAAGAAAGGACTGCTCCCCACCATGAAATTCTTTAAAAAATCCTATACCTATGCTGCCTGCTTTGGCCTTCTTTTGACCAGCAGTTTTAGCTACTCGATGCTCAAGACCTTTGTCTTATCCGATGCCATCCAAACCGTAAAAGCTACGACTACGGACACTAAGGCAGCCAAAAAAGCAGCTGCATCGGCTACAACGACTGATACTAGCTATTCAGATGACAATATCCAGGTAAGCCTAACAGAAAAAACGGTTGAAAATACCCAGGTTTACATTGCAGATATCACAGTCAGCTCATCTGACTACCTCAAAACAGCCTTTGCATAAAATACTTACGGAACCAACGTGACTGCTAAGACCTCTGTCACAGCTGCCAACAACAGTGCCATTCTAGCAGTGAATGGTGACTATTACGGGGCTAACAGTACAGGATACGTCATCCGAAATGGAGTGGTCTACCGCGATACCGTTCGGGAAGATTCAAGCAATGGTGACCTAGCCATTTACAAGGATGGATCCTTCAAAATTATCTATGAAGATGAGATATCTGCAAATCAATTGGTCAAGGACGGGGTCGTCAATCTCCTCGCTTTCGGTCCTTCCTTAGTTGAAAATGGAGAAATTACTGTCGATACCAACTCAGAGGTCGGACAATCCATGGCATCAAATCCACGGACAGCGATTGGGATCATCGATGAAAACCACTACATTATCGTCGTGTCAGATGGACGGACTTCAGAAAGTGAAGGGCTATCTCTCTACCAATTAGCAGAAGTGATGAAGTCTTATGGCGTTAAAACAGCCTACAACCTGGACGGGGGTGGATCTTCTACACTTTACTTCAATGGCCAAGTTATTAATAAACCAACAACAAATGGTACTATCTCAGAAAGGGCGGTGAGTGACATTGTCTACATCGGTTACTAATCCTATCAAACAACGGTTGAAAAAAACGATTCTCTGGTACACTCTGATTTCAGCTTTCTTCTTTGTCGGAAGTCGCATCTATGAACACTTTAGTTTTGGCGAAACCTCTGCCTTCATGCACTACCTCTTCTTGATTCCTTTGATCGGTGGCGCCCTACTAGTGGCTCTACAGTTGATGGTGAAAGGCTTCTCTCGACTGAGTCTCAATCTTTGGAATTCAGGAGTGGCTACCCTAACAGCCGGAGCCCTCTACCGAGGGATTGTCAACCTCTCTGGTCGATCTACCACAATGGATCAACCCTATTATTACCTTGGAGTTGCCTTTCTAGCACTAGCTCTGATCAGCCTCTTCTTTGTCCGCAGTGTCTGGGTGGAGAAAACAGCCTAAGACATCAAAAACGTCCGTTTCTTAAAAGAACGGACGTTTTTTGGGGTAAGTTAACGGATGAACGACTTAGCCTTCACGTTTTTTGCTGGCTACAAAGCCTGCTAAAGCTAATGAGGTCATACCAAAGAGGCTAAGGACTGTTGATGCCAATTCATCTTGACCTGTTTTTGGAAGACCAGTTGCTGGTGTAGCAGCTACTTCTGCTTGACCACCCGTATGATAAGTGACAGCGACTGGTTTGTTTGTTGCCACTTCTTTTGTTTCAATTGCAGCTGGTTGCGCTGGAGTTACTGGGGGTTCAGGTTGAGGAGTTGGGGTAACAGGAGACACTGGAGCTACAGGATGAACTGGATTTACAGGACTTACTGGATCAACTGGCGCTGGCTGTGGTTCTGGAGTTGGTTGAGGTTGTGGTTGTGGTTCTGGAGTTGGTGTTTCTTCTTCCACTTTTTCCACAAAGGTCTTGTTGCCCAAGATTGAAGCAGATAATTTCTTCCCTGCCTTATTCACATCTTCGATGTACTGGATAAAGACTTCAGTATCTGGATTAATCGCACCGATCAATTTTGTATCACGAAAGACTGAGAAGCCATCTCCGCCACCATACAAGAAGTCGTTGATAATCGCCTTGTAGGTCTTGTTGCGATCAATTTCGGTCCCGTCTGCCTTGTATGCTTTCACGACCTTATATGGATTTTCTTCTGTTGCATCAGCTGGTTTCGTATAGGTGTACTTGATCCCTGCCATTTGCAAGAAGTAAAGCTCTTTCTCATCATATTGTTGGTCCAAAGCTTTGTAGATTTGGTCCCCAGTGATTTCTACTACTTGGAGGATATTTCCAAATGGTTGTACTGCTTGAGCTGCACCCCAAGTTACTGTTCCGTCTGGTTTCACCACGAGGTCTGCACGGATTCCTCCATTGTTGGTGAAGGCAAAGTCAACATCTGGATAACCTGATTTTTTGGCAATATCTAGTTGCGCTGCTGTGACCAAATCTCCAACAGCACTTTCTTTTTGTGCATTCAATTCACGGGTAATATTTTCAGCCTTGTCTGCTGTACCGATTTTTGCTTCTGTTACTTTTTTAACCGTCGCATTGGCATCATCGATGATCGCTTGAACCTTGGCATCTTTTGCTTTGCCTTTAGATGGATCTACTGCAATAATTTTAGCAGTTGGAGCTTTAACAAAGTCAGCTGTATCTGTATCTAGGACTCCACGGACATCCGAGTAGGCTTTCCCTTGAGACGTACCTTGAACGATCAAGGTATTTCCAACCATCCCGTTTGTATATTGGTGGTTGTGGCCTGCAAAGACGATATCCACTGAGTTTTCAGGATAGATTTGGTTTAATTTTTTGATCATTTCTGCAGCCGGACCTTCTGCTACACCATTCTTACTAGTGGCAGCAACGTGGGCCAAGACAGCAATCGCATGAACCCCTTGGTCATTTAATTCACGCGCATATTTAGCAATCGATTCTGCTTCATCCAAAACACGGTATTGTTCATGATTTTTGCGCAAGACAAGATTTGGGAATTCTGTCGTCACAACCCCGATGAATCCGACCTTAACCGTCTTGTCATTAACTGGAATTTCTTTGATGGTATAAGGTTTCCAATCAAATGGGATTTTGTTGGTGTCCTTGTCAACCAAGTTCGCAATCACAATTTCTTGTTTGGAAGCTTCATGAGGATACTCATCGACGATCTTGTTGAATTGACCAGGTGTTGGGGCTTCCCCTTTCATGATCCGGTTGAATTCTCCAAGACCTTCGTCAAACTCATGGTTTCCAAGTGTACCGTATTCAAAGTTCATTTCATTGAAGACTTTTACAGTTGGTTCATCTTGAAGGAGGGCAGAATTGGCAGGACTAGCACCAACCATATCACCAGCTTGCACACGAATGCTGGCATTTGGAGTTCCTGCATTTTCTGTTTCAAATTCCTTTTGCGAATCATTCATGTACGTCGCTAGCAGTGGGGCTGTCCCTGCATTCTTCACAGTCTCACCTTCTAAACGAGCTGTCCCCGTTTGTTCCAAGGCACCGTGGAAGTCATTGACCCCCATGAACTGGACTTGCAAATCATCTGCAAATACACGATTGATGGCAAAGAAACTGAAACCAGTAGCAACTGCTAAGATACTGCTTTTCAAGATCACTTTTTTCTTCATTAAATACTCCATTTTCTAATTTACGGCACTTCTCCAAAGAGGAGAAAACAGAAAAGTTGATTTGCTGCAATCAGCTATTCCATTTTACTATTTTTTCGGCTTTTCTTCAATATTTCTTTGAAAACTCTTCCATCTTTCCCTAGAAAACGCTTGATTTCCGAACTTATATCCAGCTGTCTTTTCTTTAGTTCCTAGATCTATAAATTGTTAAAAAAATCAGTCCCTAAAGTTTCATCAAATAAGAACTGAAAACTATTGTTACGTAGAAGCATAAGATAGACACAATGAATCATGTGAATCGACTATACTTTTCTCCTAAAAATACAAATCATTTGTGCTATAATGTGGTTAATGGAAAATAGTAAAAGTACAATCACTAGAAAAACTCTCAGAAAGCAGGAACCTGATGTCCTGGGCAAGACAATTGCTTCTACTCCTTATCTACCAGTAGCACAAATTCATGGTCTCCTGGTAGATAAGGAAAGTAGGTGCCAACACTATCATTCTCCACTAGATATTGTTGCTCTAAAATGCTATGACTGTCAAAAATATTATGCCTGTTATCAATGTCATGATCATATAGAGGATCATAGATTTCGAGCTTATCCTTGCCACATAAGGCAGGATAAGGTAGTTATCTGTGGTGTTTGTCTACATGAAATGACTATTGAAAACTATCAAAAGTCTATCTCTTGCTCTCACTGTCACAGTCGGTTTAATCCAGCTTGCTCAAAGCACTATGACATTTATTTTGCAAAATAAAAAGATTGAAGACATTGTTCGTGTGAACAGAGCCTTCAATCTTTTTTTAGTTAAAGTAGCTATGATCTTTTAGTGCTTTTAAAACTGGCTTAGTCACCAAAGAGACGATGAGTCCTTTTAACAGGTCAGGAATGATAAAAGGTGTCAAACCGACAGCTACGGCTGTAGACCAACCCATATTTCCAAGGAAGTGAAGGGTGAGAATTCCACCGACAAATACTGGGACATCTCCTAAAACAAAAGCCAAAAAGATTTTCCAAATGGGTGTATCAGCATTGGTCAGTTTAGAAGTGATAAAGGCGAAAAGGGGATAGGCAAGTATATAACCAGCTATTGGACTAAAGAAGGTTTGAAAACCACCGCTACCTCCTGCGAAAACGGGTAGACCAATTGCACCGAGAATAAGATAGAGGAGAGCAGCAAGAGTAGCTTCTCTCGGTTTAAAAATGGCAGCCACCAGTCCTACAGCAAAGGTCTGTAAGGTGATGGGCACCGCTCCTATCGGAATGATGATTTGTGATAAGGAAGCAATGATAGCAGCTCCGAAGGCTGGAAGAACAATTGAAAAAGTATGATGTTGTTTCACTTTTAGTTAACCTCACTTTCAAATATGGTTAACCTATTATACCAGACAACTCCTCAATGGTCAACCAAAATATAAAAATAGGTTGACTGTAGAAACTGGAATTCGTTTGTAATTTTCTTTCTCAAGCAATCCCACTTTCCAGCACTCTTTTTATTTTATGAAATCATTCACCTAGTTACTGATGGGCTAATCAAATATTTTTAAAAAAATATCAAATTCTTTTACCGCTGGCATCATCAATGCAATCCACAAGGTGATTTCACCCTCTGTGGATAGAAGACTTCCACAAACTGATGAAACAGCGCTTAACTGTTTCAAAAAAAGCAAGTGGAAATGTAAAAGACGGTCTAAATAAGAAAAAAAGCCGGAATGCTCCGACTTTTTTTCTTATTTATTTACATTTTCCCATTTCCAGTTGTGCACTTCCGGAATGTCATCTCCGTTTTCACGGATATAAGCATTGTGGAAGGCAACTGTTTCATCCATTTGAGCTGCAAATGCGGATGCTTCTTCCCCAAGAGCTGCATTAGCAGCATCTTGTGCCAAGTGGAAGCGGTCCAACTCAGACATCACACGCATATCAAATGGTGTTGTGATATCTCCGTTTTCACGGTAACCATGTACACGAAGACTGTGGTTGTGACGGTTGAAGAAGATGTCACGAATCATGCCTTCGTAACCATGGAAGGCAAAGATGACAGGTTTGTCAGTCGTGAAGACTTTATCGAACTCTTCGTCAGAAAGTCCACGTGCATCTACTGATGGGTGACGCAATTTCAAAATATCCACAACATTGACAAAGCGGATCTTCAATTCTGGGAAGGCTTGGTGCAAGATTGTGATGGCTGCAAGAGCTTCAAGGTTTGGCTCTGTACCTGCAGCTGCAATGACAAGATCTGGCTCTTCATCTGCTGACACAGTTGATGCCCAATCGATCACCTTGTACCCTTCACGAACCAATTCTTCTGCCTCATCAGCTGAGTAGAATTGAGGACGTGGGTGTTTTGAAGTAACGATCAAGTTTACCTTGTCTTCTGCCTTGAAGGCTTTATCCATCACTGCAAGCAAACTATTAGTATCTGCCGGCAAGTACTCACGGATGTATTCAGGAGTTTTCTCAGCCAAGTGAGTCAAGATACCTGGATCTTGGTGAGTGTAACCATTGTGGTCTTGTTGGAAGACAGTTGAAGTTGCAATCAAGTTCAAGGCTGGGTAGTTTTTACGCCATGTTGTATGTGTCTTAGACTTACGCAACCATTTGAAGTGTTGAGTGATCATAGAATCCACAACACGAAGGAAGGATTCGTAAGAAGCGAAGAATCCATGACGACCTGTCAAGACATATCCCTCAAGCATTCCTTCTGCTTGGTGCTCTGACAATTGAGAGTCAATGACACGACCAGCAGGGCTCAAGGCTTCATCGTAGTCTGGTTTCATACGTCCTAACCATTGACGGCTTGTCCGTGTGAAGACTTCTTGAAGACGGTTTGATTTGGTTTCGTCTGGACCGAAAATACGGAAGTTATCTGGGTTTGCATCTACTAAGTCTGCCGCATACTTACCAAATTCGATCATGTCTTGAGCCATGATTTCACCTGGTGTGTTGAATTGAAGGGCATGTTTCTTCCAATCAGCTGTGTTCATTGGTTTGATCACACCAGCATTTGTGATTGGGTTCATAGCCATGCGACGGTCACCTTTTGGTGCAATTTCCGCAATTTCCGGAACTAGTTTTCCAGTTTCGTCGAACAATTCAGCTGGACGGTAAGATTCCAACCATGAAAGAAGGGCATCGACATGCTCCATGTGGTGAGCATCTACTGGGATTGGCACTTGGTGAGCACGGAATCCACCCTCGATTGGTGTTCCTTCCCATGCTTTTGGACCAGTCCAACCTTTAGGAATACGAGCAATCAAGACAGGGTATACTGGTTGAGTTGCTTCTTCAGCAGAACCTTTACGAGCTTCTGCTTGGACTTTCTTGATTTCTTCAATCGCTTCGTCCAATTTTTCAGCGAACAAAGCGTGTGCAGCTTCGTGGTCTTCTGAAATCGCAGTGACGTTCGCAAAGATTGGTTTCCAACCAAGACCTTCAAAGAAGAGGGCCAATTCTTCGTCTGTTTTGCGTTCGAAGATGGTTGGGTTGTGGATCTTCCCTCCGTTGAGGTAGAAGATTGGAAGGATAGCCCCATCGTTGACTGGGTTCAAGAAGGTATTTGACAACCAACCAGCCATCAATGGACCTGTTTCTCCTTCACCGTCACCGATAACTGTGGCAGCAATCACATCTGGATTATCCAATACAGCACCTGCAGCGTGAGAAAGGGCATAACCAAGTTCCCCACCTTCGTGGATAGATCCTGGTGTTTCAGGCGCTGCGTGAGAAGCAATTCCTCCTGGGAATGAGAAGATCTTACACAAGTGTTTGAAACCTTCTTCATTTTGTGGGATGTTTGGATTTAATTCAGTATAAGAACCATCTAAGTATGAGTTCGATACCATTACTTGTCCACCGTGACCTGGTCCTTCAATGTAGAACATATCCAAGTCATATTTGTTGATGGCACGGTTCAAGTGAGCATAGATAAAGTTTTGCCCTGGTACAGTTCCCCAGTGTCCGATTGGGTGAGCCTTCAAGTCATTTTCAACGACTTCGCGCTTCAACAATGGGTTATCTTTCAAGTACATTTGAGCAGCTGAAATGTAGTTGGCTGCACGCCACCAAGCGTCTACTTTATCCAAGTAAGCTTTGCTGTTATAATCGACAGTCATCTTGTCTCCTCACAATTTCTAGACAGGTCTGTTGGACAACCTGTTCGTTTGATGAATAGTTTAAAAAATCTGTTTTCAAGTCAAACAGATGATATTGAAGAAAATATTCAATATTACTTCTATTCTATCAAGAATTTCCCTTTTTGTACATCAGAAAGTAAGAAAAATATTCTTTGAACGTCAAATTTTAATTTCCCACTAAAGTGGTTCCATTCCCTACAGGGATAGGTTTTAAAAAAAGACTTTGCTGATTTTTGCAAACCAGCAAAGTCCCAAATGAAATGGAGTCGGTTAAATGACTTTTTGACCTTTCTTGTAGACATCTGTCACTAGATTTGTCGCAAAGAAATAGAAGAGATAATCTAGATTTGGTGCATCAAAGATGGTAATGTCAGCCTGTTTGCCAACATCGAAAGAGCCGATTGTTTTAGCACGATCTACTGAATAGGCTGCATTGATGGTCACTGCATTGAGAATTTCTACTGGAGTTAGGCGCATCATGAAGCAACCCAGATGCATGGCAAACTGAAGATTGGCTGTCGGACAAGACCCTGGGTTGCTATCTGTTGTCAGGGTGATGGCCATCCCAGCGTCCAACATCTTACGAGCCGGTGCATAGGTATCTTCCATGAGGCTGAAGGTTGTAGCTGGCAAAAGATTTCCAATCACTTTTGCTGCGGCTAGTTTTTGAATGCCTTCATCGGTAATCACCATCAAGTGTTCTGCGCTGGTAGATTCCAATTCAGCCGCCACATCAACACCACCAATGGACTCGATCTCATCGGCATGGATCCGTAGCTTGAAGCCCATCTCCTTAGCTTTAGAAAGAAGATAGCGAGATTCATCTGCTGTAAAGACACCTTTTTCACAGAAGATATCACAGAACTCAGCTAGCTTTTCTTCCTTCACTTTGGGAAGCATTTGCTCCACAATGAGATCTAAATATTCTTGGGAACGGCCCTTGTATTCTGTTGGGATCGCATGGGCTGCCATAAAGGTTGAAACCAAGTCTATTTGATGATCCCGGTCCAAGGCAGCTACTACATCTAGTTGGCGTTTTTCAGTTTCCCAATCCAAACCATAGCCACTCTTGGCTTCGACAGTAGTCACCCCATGACGCAACATGTAATCCAACAGTCGTTTGGACTTGTCATAGAGATTGTCAAAAGAAGCTTCCCGTGTCGCCCGAACCGTGCTCAGAATTCCACCGCCTTGAGCGAGGATGTCTAAGTAAGAAACACCTGCTAACTTTTTCGCAAATTCATGCTCCCGACTGCCTCCATAGACCAAGTGGGTGTGGCAGTCAATCAAGCCAGGAGTCGCAACTTTTCCTTCACAGGATTTCACTTCCGTATGGTCATCGATCAGTTCAGGGTCTGGTTGACCTGTCCCAACTGCAAGAATCTTTCCATCTTTAATGGCGATATAAGCATCGGAAAGAATTGTTGCCTCTGCCATCTCCTTGCCATAGAGAGGATGGCCTAGATCATTCGGACAAAACAATTGGTTAAAGTGGGTTAATAGGATATCAGCAGACATATGAAACATTCCTTTCTATTTCCATTGTTATTCATTTTACAATTCTACAGGAAAAGCGTCAAAAAAAAGTCAAAAAGTTTTTCCCTCATTTTTTTTTGCTTTATTAAAAATTATATTTTTTTTTGACTCTTTATTGACGTTTCTTCGATACAATAAAGAAAATATAAATTCACAGTCCAACTATAAGGAGGGTTCTGCTATGTCATTTATAGACGAGAAAGAAATTGCAGCTGCTATGTCTGTCAAACTTGACTTTGATGTCCTACCTGAAAAGGCGACTTTTCAAGAAGGCATCCGTCGTGCACCTGATAGAGGCTTCCGCTTAACGCAAGCTCAGACTGAAATTGCCCTTAAAAATGCTTTGCGTTACATTCCTAAAAAATTCCACCAAGAGTTGATCCCAGAATTTCTGGAAGAACTGAGAACTCGCGGTCGGATCTATGGCTATCGCTTCCGTCCAAAAGATCGGATCTACGGAAAACCAATCGATGAGTACAAAGGAAAATGCACTGCTGCTAAGGCTATGCAGGTCATGATCGACAACAACTTGAGCTTTGAAATTGCCCTTTATCCATATGAATTGGTCACTTATGGGGAAACAGGATCTGTCTGCGCCAACTGGATGCAGTACAACTTGATCAAGAAATACTTGGAAGTCATGACAGAAGACCAAACCTTGGTGGTTGAATCTGGTCACCCTCTAGGCCTCTTCAAATCGAAACCAGAAGCTCCTCGTGTCGTCATTACTAACGGTCTCTTGATTGGTGAATATGACAATATGCGCGACTGGGAAATCGCTGAAGAAATGGGAGTAACCAACTACGGTCAGATGACGGCTGGTGGCTGGATGTACATCGGTCCTCAAGGGATCGTTCACGGTACTTTCAACACCCTTCTCAATGCTGGTCGTCTTAAACTCGGTGTGCCTGATGACGGCGACTTGACCGGTAAACTCTTTATTTCATCTGGTCTTGGTGGAATGAGCGGAGCTCAAGGGAAAGCAGCTGAAATCGCAAAAGCGGTTGCCATCGTTGCAGAAGTGGACCGCTCTCGGATCGAAACCCGTCACTCTCAAGGCTGGATTAGCCAAGTGACAGATAGTGCCGAAGAAGCTGTGAAATTGGCTCAAGCAGCCCTTGAAGCTGGTGAATCCACTTCGATTGCCTACCATGGTAATATCGTAGATTTGCTCGAATATGTCAATGAACACCAAGTTCACGTTCATCTCTTGTCTGACCAAACCTCTTGCCACAACGTCTATGATGGTGGCTATTGCCCAGTTGGCATCAGCTTTGAAGAGCGTACACGTTTGCTGGCAGAAGACAAAGAAACCTTCCGCCGTTTGGTTGATGAAACCTTGGCTCGTCACTTTGCAGTGATCAAAGCCTTGACGGCTAAAGGTACTTACTTCTTCGACTACGGTAATGCCTTCATGAAATCTGTTTACGACTCAGGCATCAAGGAAATTTCTAAGAATGGCTTGGATGACAAGGACGGCTTCATTTGGCCATCTTATGTAGAAGATATCATGGGACCTATGCTCTTTGACTATGGATACGGTCCATTCCGTTGGGTCTGCCTCAGCGGTAAACATGAAGACTTGATTGCAACTGACCATGCAGCCATGGAAGCGATCGATCCAACTCGTCGCTACCAAGACCGCGACAACTACAACTGGATTCGCGATGCGGAAAAGAACCAACTAGTCGTTGGTACACAAGCACGTATCCTCTATCAAGATTGCATGGGCCGTGTCAACATTGCTTTGAAATTCAATGAACTCATTCGCCAAGGCAAGATCGGACCTGTCATGATTGGACGTGACCACCATGACGTATCTGGTACAGATGCTCCATTCCGTGAAACCTCCAATATCAAAGATGGTTCGAACGTTACTTGCGATATGGCGGTTCAATGTTACGCTGGTAACGCTGCTCGCGGTATGAGTCTCGTCGCTCTCCACAACGGTGGTGGTACTGGTATCGGTAAAGCCATCAACGGTGGATTTGGTCTCGTCCTAGACGGTAGCCACCGGATCGACGAAATCATCAAATCTGCGATTGCATGGGATACCATGGGTGGGGTTGCTCGTCGGAACTGGGCACGGAATAACCATGCCATTGAAACAGCGATCGAGTACAACCGTCTCCATGCAGGAACAGACCACATCACCATTCCTTATCTGGCAGATGAAGATTTGGTCAAAGAAGCCGTTCAAAAATTGTTTTAACATCAAAAAATAAAAACTGAGAAAGGGGAGGAAATGCAAAGACTTCTCCTCCCCAACTTCTCCTATAAAAAGAGGTAATCATATGGCAAAAATTGTTGAGTGTATTCCAAACTTCTCTGAAGGACGCAATCAAGCTGTGATCGACGGATTAGCAGCTACAGCAAAAAGTATTCCAGGTGTCACTTTACTAGACTACTCGTCTGATGCCAGTCACAACCGTAGCGTCTTTACACTCGTTGGGGATGAAGAAAGCATTCAAGAAGTGGCTTTCCAATTGGTGAAATACGCTTCTGAAAACATTGATATGACCAAGCACGAAGGTGAACACCCTCGTATGGGGGCAACAGACGTTTGTCCATTCGTTCCGGTTAAAGATATCACTACAGCTGAATGCGTTGAGATCGCTAACAAAGTGGCCGAACGCATCAATCGTGAATTAGGTATTCCAATCTTCCTTTACGAAGATGCTGCAACTCGCCCAGAACGGAAGAACTTGGCCAAAGTGCGTAAAGGACAATTTGAAGGAATGCCAGAAAAATTGTTGGAAGAAGACTGGAAGCCAGACTACGGTGAACGCAAGATTCACCCAACTGCAGGGGTTACAGCCGTTGGTGTCCGTATGCCACTCGTTGCGTTCAATATTAACCTTGACACAGACGACCTAGATATTGCCAATAAAATTTCTAAAATCATTCGTGGATCAAGCGGTGGATACAAATACTGTAAAGCGATCGGTGTCATGCTAGAAGATCGCAACATCGCCCAAGTCTCCATCAACATGGTCAACTTGGAACAATTCCCATTGTATCGTGTTGTGGAAACCGTTCGTTTCGAAGCGCAACGCTATGGTGTTCGCATCATCGGAACAGAACTCATTGGACTGGCTCCTGCTAAGGCTTTGATCGACTCTGCTGAATACTACTTACAATTAGAAGACTTTGACTACAGCAAACAAGTCTTGGAAAATCACTTGTTGGGTTAGAAAGGGAGTTCTATGAAACTAGTTGACTTAAGTATTACGGAGTTTGCCAAGGTTCTTGGTTCAGATGCTCCAGCTCCAGGTGGTGGTTCTGCTGCTGCCCTATCCGCTGCAAATGGGATTTCCCTTACAAAAATGGTCTGTGAACTGACCATTGGAAAGAAAAAATACGCAGAATTTGAAGACCACATCAAAGGGGTTCATGAAAAAAGCGCTCAACTCCAAGACCAATTACTAGAAGCCATCGATAAAGATACAGAAGCTTTCAACATCGTATCAGCTGTCTTTGATCTTCCAAAAGAAACGGAAGAAGAGAAAGCTGCTCGTCGTGAAGCCATGCAAAAAGCTTTGAAACATGCGACAGTATCTCCTTTCTCTATGATGGAGCTCATCGTTGAAGCTCTTGAAACCACCAAAGAAGCTGTTGGCAAGTCCAACACCAATGCGGCTAGTGACCTAGGGGTAGCTGCTCTGAATCTTAAAGCTGGCCTTCAAGGGGCTTGGCTCAATGTCTTGATCAACATTTCAGGAATCAAGGACCAAGACTTCGTCCAAGAATACCACGGCAAGGGACTCAAACTTCTCCAAACCGGTTCTGATCTTGCAGATAATATTTACCAAACCATTTTAGAAAGTCTATCTTAAACCTAGCAAATAAAAATAAAGAAAGAGGGGATTCTATGGTTTTATCGGATATTGAAATCGCCAATTCTGTCCAAATGAAGCCCATCACCGATATCGCTGCTGAACTTGGATTGACCGAAGACGATATTTCGCTCTACGGAAAATACAAGGCAAAAATTGATAGCAACCAACTGGAACAACTCAAGGATAAGGAAGATGGAAAGCTGATCCTCGTGACAGCTATCTCTCCGACACCTGCTGGAGAAGGAAAGACAACCACCTCTGTTGGCTTGGTCGATGCTCTCTCAGCTATTGGTGAAAAAGCCGTCATTGCTCTCCGCGAACCGTCACTTGGCCCTGTCTTTGGGATCAAGGGTGGAGCTGCCGGTGGCGGGTACGCCCAAGTGGTTCCAATGGAAGATATCAACCTTCACTTTACCGGAGACTTCCATGCCATTGGGATTGCCAACAACCTCCTTGCTGCCTTGATTGACAACCACATCCATCATGGCAATGAGTTGGGCATCGATTCTCGTCGCATTACCTGGAAACGGGTGGTCGATATGAACGACCGTCAACTCCGTCATATTGTCGATGGCCTTCAAGGAAAAACAAACGGGGTTCCTCGTGAAGATGGCTTTGACATCACCGTGGCTTCTGAAATCATGGCCATTCTCTGTCTCTCAGAAAATATCCTTGACCTCAAAGAACGCCTCGATCGTATCATTATCGGTTACAACTACCAAGGGCAACCCGTGACAGCTAAAGACCTCAAGGCTGGAGGTGCCATGGCAGCTGTCCTCAAAGATGCCATCCATCCGAACTTGGTGCAAACCTTGGAGCATACTCCTGCCATCATCCACGGCGGACCATTTGCCAATATCGCCCACGGCTGTAACAGTGTGCTGGCTACTAAACTAGCCCTCAAATATGCAGACTATGTCGTGACAGAAGCTGGTTTTGGAGCAGACTTAGGCGCTGAAAAATTCATCGACATCAAGTGCCGTATGGCTGGACTCAAACCTGCTGCCGTTGTCCTCGTCGCAACCATCCGTGCCCTCAAAATGCATGGTGGGGTTGCCAAAGCGGACTTGGCTACTGAAAATGTCCAAGCCGTTATCGATGGTCTACCAAACCTAGACAAACACTTGGCCAACATCCAAGAAGTCTATGGTCTACCTGTGGTCGTTGCCATTAACAAATTCCCACTGGATACTGAGGCAGAGCTAGAAGCTGTCTATGAATCTTGTAAGAAACGTCACGTAGATGTGGTCATTTCAGATGTCTGGGCAAAAGGTGGAGCTGGTGGTCGTGACTTGGCTGAAAAAGTCATTCAACTGGCTCAAGAAGAAAACCACTTCTCTTATGTCTATGACGAAGAAGACAGCATTGAAACAAAATTGACCAAGATCGTCACAAAAGTCTATGGTGGTAAAGGCATCAGCTTAACACCAGCGGCCAAACGCGAACTGAAAGAATTAGAAGCTCTTGGCTTCTCGAACTACCCAATCTGTATGGCCAAAACCCAATATTCCTTCTCAGACGATGCGAAGAAAATGGGAGCACCAAAAGATTTCACAGTTAAAATCAGTAACCTTAAGGTAGCTGCCGGAGCTGGCTTCATCGTAGCTCTCACTGGTACCATTATGACCATGCCTGGCCTACCTAAAGTTCCTGCCAGTGAAAAGATTGATATCGATGCCCACGGCAATATCACTGGTCTCTTTTAAGAAAGAAGGCGTCCTATGGTGACTCTCCTTCATCTTACCCCCGCAGATTATCAAATTTCTACCTGGTCCGGTGGCCAAACCACCCAACTCTTTCTCTCCCCAGAGGGAGGAAGCTATCCAGATCGGACCTTTGACTTCCGCCTCTCTACTGCAACGGTAGAGGTTGAAAAAAGTAACTTTACCGATCTCACGGGCTACCACCGAATCTTGATGCCCTTGAATGCCTCCATTAGGCTCACCCATCACCATAAAGAAGTGGTTTTGAACCCCTTTCAAAGCTACTTCTTTGATGGGGGAGATCCTGTATCTAGCCAAGGGACTTGTCAAGACTTTAATTTGATTTACAAACCTTCTTATCAGGGGCATATGAGTGCTATATCCCCAAAAGAGAGTGTCAAAAGTCAGAGTCGCTATCAATTGATCTACGCTCTCTGTCCACTAACACTCAAATGGGGAACCAATCATTCTCAAACTCTCCAAACTCACGAGCTCCTGGTGATCGAACAAGCATCTCCTCTTCAAGAGATGACAATCACGTTTTTACCCCATCAGTCTGGGGAGCAACCGATTGCTATCTGGACTGGACTACAATAATGTTCACAAAGGAGAAACATTATGAACGGAGCACATAAACAGTCGATTGAGGAACAAGAAAAAGCGAAATTCAGCTTTAGTGGTGCCACTCTATACGGTATCAACGCCGTAATCGGATCTGGTATCTTCCTCCTCCCTCAAAAAATATATTCTGGCCTCGGACCAGCCTCTCTAGCTGTCATGTTCGGAGTAGCCATTCTCGTCATGCTACTATCAGCCTGTCTGGCTGAAACGGCGGGCTACTTCGATAAAAACGGTGGAGCCATGCAATACTCAAAAGCCGCTTTCGGAGACTTCGTTGGCTTTAACGTCGGGATTCTCGGTTGGGCCGTTACTGTTATCGCCTGGGCTGCCATGTTAGCCGGCTTTGCTAAGATCTTCATCATTACCTTCCCAGCATTTGAAGGCTACAACCTTCCGATCAGTATCGGTATGCTGGTTCTCTTGAGTCTGATGAACATTGCCGGTCTGAAAACCTCTAAGATGTTTACTCTGACAGCTACTGTTGCAAAATTAATTCCAATTGTCCTCTTCTCACTCTTTGCCATCTTCTTCATTTCCGGTGGGGTGAGCAAGGGCAACTTCACACCTTTCCTTCAATTGGAAAGTGGAACAAGTCTCTTCAGTTCTATTTCTAGTACAGCCGTCTACATCTTCTACGGTTTCATCGGATTTGAAACCATGTCTATCGTTGCAGGGGAAATGCGCAACCCTGAAAAGAACGTTCCCCGCGCTATTCTAGGTTCTATTAGTATTGTATCTGTTCTCTACATGTTGATCATCGCTGGAACAATCGCCATGCTGGGTGGTCGCATTATGCAAACTGGTGCACCGGTACAAGACGCATTTGTCGAAATGATTGGCCCTATCGGAGCTCCACTCGTTTCTTACGGAGCCCTCATTTCAATCGCCGGTCTAAACATCGGTGAATCCATCATGGTCCCTCGTTTTGGTGCCGCATTAGCAACTGAAAAACTCTTGCCAGAAGGGCTTGGAAAAACAA
Source organism: Streptococcus parasanguinis (assembly GCF_023109675.1). GTDB lineage: Bacteria > Bacillota > Bacilli > Lactobacillales > Streptococcaceae > Streptococcus > Streptococcus parasanguinis_I. The sequence continues at coordinate 95,954 of NZ_JALDUR010000005.1, forward strand.
ACTCTAAGAATGCCCCTGTCATTGCCATTATCATCTCTGGTATCTTCGCTTTCTTACTCTTGTTATCTGGCTCTTTCGAATCATTAGCAACCTTCAGTGTTGTCTTCCGTTTCTTCCAATACATTCCAACTGCTTTGGCAGCTATCAAACTCAGAAAAATGTACCCAGACAAAAAGGTTACCTTCCGAGTACCATTTGGTCCCGTTATCCCAGTTCTAGCCGTTGTGGTCAGTATCTTGATGATTGCAGGGGACAACATGATGAACTTTGTTTGGGGTGCCATCGGTCTCGTGATCGCAAGTGGACTTTACTTTGTTTTCCACGGCGATAAACTACATAAATCGAAAGCCCTTCCTCACTAATTTTCTTTACACAGTAGATGGGAACAGAGACGGGAGCGAAGCTCGGTTTTGCTCCCTAACCCATCTAGGACTCCACGAATGTCAAACCTGAGCCCTTTTCTCTATGACCCTTTTCAATTTTTATGATCAATAGACAATGGGCCCATGTTTGGTATTCAAACCGAAGTAAACAACACTACTTCCACAGAACAACTATTCATAATCGGAGGTTTTATATGACTCAATTGATTCATTTAGATGGTAATAGCTTAACACTCGAAGAAGTCATCGCTGTAGCTCGGCACGGTGCCCAATGTGAGCTTGATGAACAAGCCAAAGAAGCCGTTATCGCATCCCGTAAAATCGTTGATGACATTGTCCGGGAAAAACGAGTCGTCTATGGTGTAACCACTGGCTTTGGTTCCCTCTGTAATGTCAGCATCTCTCCAGAAGATACTGTTCAACTGCAAGAAAACCTGATACGAACTCACTCATCTGGCTTCGGTGATCCACTTCCTGAAGATGCCGTTCGTGCCATCATGCTGATCCGTATCAACTCACTCTTGAAAGGTTATTCTGGCATTCGTCTGTCAACTGTTGAAAAACTGTTAGAATTGCTCAACAAAGGAGTCACTCCTTATATCCCTGAAAAAGGCTCTCTCGGAGCTTCTGGAGACTTAGCACCACTTGCTCATATGGTTTTACCAATGTTGGGTCTTGGACGCGCCTACTACAAAGGAGAACTTCTCAGTGGTCAAGAAGCCTTAGATCGTGCTGGAATTGAAAAGATCCAATTAGCTGCCAAAGAAGGGCTTGCCTTGATCAATGGTACGACTGTCCTAACCGGTATCGGTGCTCTTGCGACTTATGATGGTATCCAATTGCTCAAACTCTCTGATATCGCTGGTGCTCTCTCAATGGAAGTTCACAACGGAATTACCAGTCCATTCGAAGAAGACCTTCATTCCATCCGCCCACAAAGTGGACAATTGGCAACTGCTCGCAACATCCGTAACCTTCTTGAAGGAAGCAAGAATACCACTGTTGCGACTCAACAACGGGTACAAGATCCTTATACACTTCGCTGTATCCCTCAAATACATGGAGCCAGCAAGGATTCTATTGCTTACGTAAAAGAAAAAGTTGAAATCGAAATCAACTCTGTCACAGATAACCCAATCATTACTAAAGAAGGACACGTCATCTCAGGAGGTAACTTCCACGGTGAACCAATGGCGCAACCATTTGACTTCTTAGGCATTGCCCTTTCTGAAATTGGGAACGTATCTGAACGTCGGGTGGAACGCTTGGTCAACAGCCAACTCAGTAAATTACCATCCTTCTTGGTCAAACACCCTGGACTCAACTCAGGCTTCATGATTACCCAGTATGCTTGTGCATCCCTTGCATCGGAAAATAAAATTTTGGCTCACCCTGCTAGTGTCGATTCTATTCCATCTTGTGAAAACCAAGAAGATTTCGTCAGCATGGGAACGACTGCCGCTCGTAAAGCAGCAGAAATTCTTAAAAACTCACGTCGCATCGTTGCTACTGAAATCATGGCAGCTTGCCAAGCTTTGGATCTCAAGCCAGAAAATCATGAACTTGGTAAAGGTACAAAACCAGCTTATGAGCTGATTCGTCAAAAACTGAACTTCATTGAATTTGACAAAGATATCGAAATCTTTGAAGAACTTAATAAAGCATCTGCTGTTGTCGAAAGCGAAGAATTCTTAGCAACCATCGAAAAAGCAGTTGACTTAAGCATTCAATACTGATACAGTAAGAATAAAGCAAAACAGAGGCTGGCGATCTTCTCAGCCTCTGCCTGCTTTCAGAAAAATAAGGGAGGCGACAAGCTTGCTCACAAACTACTATCCAATGACCTACAGCTACTACCAAGGTAGCATCGAGGACAATCCCTACACGGCCAAATGGGGAATGGTCACCAAATTTTTAGACCTAAACGACGAGACACTCACTCCATTTGAGGGGATGACCTTTGGGATCATCGGCTTTAAGAGCGACAAAGGAGTCTATATCAATAATGGGCGTGTAGGAGCAGTCGAGGGTCCTACAGCCATCCGTTCTCAAATCGCTAAACTTCCATGGCACTGGGGAACCAATGTGACAGTGTATGATGTGGGAAATATTGACGGGCCTAACCATTCACTAGAAGAACTCCAAGAAAGTCTCTCACAAGCGATCCAGCGCATGTACCAATTAGGGATCCAACCCATTGTCCTAGGAGGCGGTCACGGAACTGCTTACGGCCACTATCTAGGGATTCAATCCAGTTTAGAAAAAGATGAACAACTGGCTGTGATCAATTTGGATGCCCACTTTGATTTGCGACCTTACGACCAAACCGGTCCCAATTCTGGAACAGGTTTTCGTCAAATGGCTGATCATGCTAAAGAAAAAGGTCAGGACTTCCCTTACCTCATCCTGGGGATCCAAGAGCACAATAATAACCTCTTCCTCTTTAATTACGTTGCTAAAACACCAAGCATTGATTTTTTAACTGGCCAAGATCTCTTCCAGATGAGCCACCAAGCCATTCTGGATCGAATCGATCAATTTTTAGAAAACCAAACCGCAATCTATCTGTCTATTGATATGGATTGCTTTGCGGTCGGCTCTGCTCCTGGTGTTAGTGCCATCCAATCACTTGGTGTCGATCCTAAACTAGCCCTCCTGCTTCTCCAACACATTGCTGCCAGTGGCAAACTAGTCGGATTTGATGTCGTGGAAGTTTCTCCTCCTCATGACATCGACAATCATACTTCAAACCTTGCTGCGACCTTTATCTTTTACTTGACCCAAATATTGGCGCAACAAAAACTGAACTAAAATGATTTCTACACACATAAAAAGCATAGAAGCACCCATTGCTAGGGTATTTCTATGCTTTTTCTTCGTTTTCAGACACAATGATCTTTGCCTGAAAGGAGGACAGGCCACTTAGCCTTCTCTTATGATTTAGGCAAGAGACACTACAGGTCTTTTAATTTCTTAAGAAACTGACGATCTCTGTAGGGATTCAAGTGTTGCTCTGCTACCTTCTTGTAGTAATTCTTATCTTCTTTCAAGAAGGTACTCAAGGCAGGAGCAAGCTCTTCTCCTCTCTCCTTTTGATCAGATAAGTAAGCTAATAGATAATGAACCATCCCCTTATCCCGTGAATTAGCAGATGGATTCATCGTCCTTTCTTTTCGAGCCAGATAAGCCGCAACCTTCTCCTGATCCCCTTGCTGACAAGCAATCAAGGATTGGTAAAATTCGAGCAATTCTTCCTTCCAAGGGAAACGAACACTGGACAAAATCTTCTGAGCTCTGTCAAAACAGAGGCGAGCTTGGATCAAATCTCCCTTCCAATAATAGGCGATCCCAAGATCAATATCAAAGACGACACGGACGGAATCAACAGCTTGATCCCCCACTAAACGCAGAACCTCTTCTAAGTGGGTGACGGCTACTTGGAAATGACCTCTCACTTGCTCGATTTCAGCGAGGTAGGCCAAAGAAGCCGCAATTTGAATGGCATACTTAGCCTGCATGCTATTGGTCAAACTAAAGCAATCAATGGAGCGATACAGATGCCGGGTTGCCTGCTCCTCATCCCCAACCATCAGGTGATACAAGCCCTTCAAACGCAACTGGATCGCGATGACCTCATGATTATTAGCTTGGATGGCATCTTCCAAAGCTAAATCTGTATAATAGGCCATCTCAGAGATATTTTCCGTTTGAATGCAATAATAAATAATTTGCCGATAACCCTCTAAGAGGAAGTCTAACTGTTTGAGTTCCCGCGCATAGGAGATGACTTTTTGGATATCATGAATCCCCTTTTGATACTCCCCACTCCGAATAAAATAGCGACCTTCTAGGTACAAGTAACGCAGTTGTAAATGCTTGTATTCTCTATCTCTTTGGTGCCTTGAAAAGAGGTTATCTAATTCTAGGCGTAGACGAGATAACTCCCCAAAAATGTCCAAACGGCTATTTGTACCATCTGATAGGATGCCCTCATCTGCCTTGGAATAAATCGGAAACAGTTCATGCTCCAGCTGAAGGATTTCTTCTAAATAGGTCAACTCAAACGATAAGGAACGCAAAAGATTTTGGGATTGCTTGTATTGGTAGGCAATTTCCTTATAAAGAAGAAGGTCCGTCGCATCTTCTAAGCTTTCTTCCAATTTTTGCGCAATTTGTTGGTGGAAGAGCCGCCGTCTAGCTGGCGAAAGAAGATGGTAAAAGTACATAGCTACCAATTGCTTGCAGAATTGAACCATGAGAGCCTCTCCTTCTTCTACGATTGAGACGATCGCTCTTTCAGATAAAGGCTCGATTAATTCAGTCAAAACAGGAAGCTCTGTAGCCGTCAATTCTGCCAAGATAGACAGAGAAATCGGCTTATGAAAACAAGATAGGTAGTGTAGAAGAGCCTCTTCCTCGCTGCTCATATCCCCAAGCTCCTGAGTAAGATAAGCTTGAATGATATCAGGCAAGGGTTCTAAATTTTCATTTTCTTTCCACTCTTCGATATAGCTGGACAGTAAGAACGGACTGCCTTCACTCCATTCGACCATCTGCTCCATCACTGCCGGCTCTATTGCTCCCAGTTCCCCCTTCAAGAGAGCACGACTTTCACTTGGCTCAAAATTGGTCAACTCTAGTTGAGACAGCCTTTTCTCTACCTTCAAGCTCCCCAAGAAGTTGACGAAGGAGGCTGGCAGAGGCTCTTCAGCTGTAAAAATTAGTTGCCATTTCTCCTGGTTTCTTCGCTCCTCTAGTTGTTTCACTTTTTCTAGAGACACTGCATCGATCCACTGGGCGTTTTCAAGCAGAATCAGGAGCGGTTTTTCTTTGCTAAGGCCCTGAAGCTGATTCCATACCGAAATGAGATCATCCTCCTCTTCCAGAAGGGAAATCCCCATCTCATCCCCCAGTTTCTCTAGCGCTTGTCTGAGATCATTCCAGTTGCTTCCCTCGTAGCGCTGGCTAGTAGCTTTTCCTTCCACCTTGATAAAATTAAAACTGCGATTGGACATCAAGACCAACTGCCGCAAGAGACGTTTCTTACCTGTTCCAGATTGCCCCATCACCAGAAAAGGGCCTACCGCTTCACCCCTCTCGACTAAAGAGAGGTATTCCTCGAGCTGCGAGAGTTCTTGCTTCCGACCAAAGAAGGGAAGTTCATGGATATTTAAGCGATGACTCAGTTTATGAGTTCGTTTGGCTTCCAAAACGGAGTGATAAAGTTCCTCAATTGCTCGACTGGGACGCACACTAAGCTCGCGATCCAATAAATCGACTAGTTTATAATAGGTCTCAAAAAATTTTCCTAGCTGATGATGGAAGCTATAGTACTCCATCAAGAGCTGGTAGTTTTTCTCTTCAAATTCATCCAGCTCTACCAAATGATGGAGCAAGAGTTCTATACTAGGATCTGCAAAACCGACCTGCTCAATTTTTTGATAGCAACTTTCGACATAGAGCTTCCTATAAGCATCTCGTTTACGAGAAGCCCACTGATCAAAGTCTTCATCATCCTTGACATAGAAGCCCTCCAAAAAATCCCCCCGATAGAGATCCAAGGCACTTAGTGGATCTCTTTCAAAGAGCTGAACATCCAGCGAAAGATTCAAGTCAGGATTAAGGGCCAAACTGCTCCGACTTGGAGAGACAATGATATCTCCTTCAAAGATTTTATTGGCTTGGTAAACCGTATTCCGTAAGTTTTTGCGAGCTACTTGGTTTTCCTTAGCTCCCCAAAGGATACCGGCTATTTCATCACGGTTAACTTGGCCCATGACCGCTAAATAATAAAGCAAGGCCTCCATCTTCGAAAAAGAAAACCGAATATCTTTCTGATTGAAAACAACCTTAGGGGGTCCAAATAACTTTAATGTGAGATCTTTCTTCATTGCAAGCGCCTCCAAAATCGTCTTAGTTATACTATAAAAAAAAAGTTGGCTTTTAGCAAGTGATTTATCCAAATAAAAAGAGATTGAGAACGATTCTTTCTCAATCTCTACACTTCCTACTAAAAGTGTTGATTAATTCACTTCAAAATTCGGTTGATGAGCAAATAAATCCTTTGTCGCTTGGTAGACGTGGTAAGCGACATCTTCATTGTTCATGGTGTAAAGATGGACACCTGCCACATCTTGAGTAACCAAATCAACGATTTGATCGACTGCATAAGCCAAGCCAGCTGCGCGAAGAGACTTTGGATCATGCTCGTACTTGTCCAGAATGGCTTTAAACTTCCGTGGGATATGAACATTTTCACAAGTCTTAAGGAGACGAAGAGCCTGATTACGGTTGAGAATCGGCATCACTCCTGCATGAATAGGAACATCGATCCCAGCCAAGGTACACTTATCCTGAAAATCATAGAAACGCTCATTGTCAAAGAAAAGTTGAGTGACCAAGCTAGAGCACCCTGCATCTACCTTCTTTTTAAGATTTTGAATATCTGAAATTTGGTTTGGAGAATCTGGGTGTCCCTCAGGATAGCAAGCACCAATCACCTCAAAATGAGGAGCTTCTCTTTTAATAAATTCAATCAGATCCGTTGCATAACGAAAGTCTTTTAAAGGTTCCACACCAGGGATAATATCCCCACGCAGAGCCAAAATCCGATGAACCCCTACTTCATCTAACTCATGAAGAGTATCGGCCACTTTTTCCTTGCTCAAATAGACGGCTGGCAAGTGAGCAATCGTCGGAATAGACAATTCATTTTGAATGTAATTGGCTAAAGCAACCGTCGTCTCTTTGATATTGTATTTATTATTGCTAGCAGTCACACTAATAAAGTGAGGAGCTAGCTCCTGCATATTGGCCAAGGCACGTAAGAGCTTGGCATTGCCTACTTCAGGATTTGGAGGAAAAACTTCAAATGACAGAGACGGTGTGTGTTGTGACATATTCTATCCTTTTCTTTTGTTTCTTTGATCAAGAACTCTGAGCCACTATTTCTAGGATAAGGGATGAGTCGAAAACCCTCTACACGATGATAGAAGGTCCTCGAAACATTTCTTACAAGTGTTCACGCGCTTCTTTAGCGGCATTCACTAGTTTGATCAAGCTTTCTTTTGTTTCTTTAATTCCGCGAGTCTTCAAACCACAGTCAGGGTTGATCCAAACTTTGCCACTTGGTACTTTGGCCAAGATTGCTTCGATGGTGTGATCAATTTCACCGTCTTGTGGGACACGTGGTGAGTGGATATCGTAAACCCCAGGTCCAACTTCTGTTTGGAAGTTTTTCGCTTTCAACTCATCCAAGATTTCAAGGTTTGAACGGCTTGCCTCAAATGAGATAACGTCTGCATCCAAGTTGTCGATAGCAGGGATGATATCTGTAAATTCTGAGTAACACATGTGAGTGTGGATTTGTGTATCTGGCGCTACAGTTGAGTGTACCAAACGGAAGGCTGGAATCGCCCAGTCAAGGTAATCTTCGTACCAGTCGCTACGACGAAGTGGCAATTTCTCACGAAGAGCAGCCTCGTCGATTTGGATGATTTTCACGCCTGCAGCTTCAAGGTCAAGAACTTCATCCTTGATAGCAAGAGCGATTTGAAGAGTAGAATCCTTGATAGAGATATCTTCGCGTGGGAATGACCAGTTAAGAATGGTAACAGGTCCAGTCAACATCCCTTTAACAGGTTTATCCGTACGACTTTGTGCGTAGCTAGACCATTTGACAGTGATTGGGTTAAGACGAGTCACATCACCCCAGATGATTGGTGGTTTCACCCCACGCATACCGTATGATTGTACCCAACCGTTTTTAGAGAAGAGGTAACCAGACAAGTTTTGACCGAAGTACTCAACCATATCGTTCCGCTCGAATTCACCGTGTACAAGCACGTCAAATCCAACTTCTTCTTGCCATTTGATCCATTCGTCGATCGTTTCAGCAAGGAAGGCATCGTATTCTTCTTGTGTCAATTCACCCTTACGGAAGGCCAAACGTTTGGCACGTACTTCCTTAGTTTGAGGGAAGGATCCGATGGTAGTTGTTGGAAGTGCTGGAAGCTTGAAGGCTTCTTTTTGGATTTCTTCCCGTTCTGCGAAAGCTGGCAAACGAGTGTAGTCTGCTTCTGTCAAAGCTGCGATACGAGCATGAAGTTCAGCATTTGCTCCAACGCGTTCTGTTGCAAAGAGTTCTTTGTTGGCAGCAAGAGCTTCTGCCCCTTGACCATTGCGGATGGCATCCAAGTCACGCAATTCACCCAATTTTTCAACTGCAAAGGCGAAGTGGTTCAAAATAGCTGGTTCAAAATCTTCGTTAGCCGTTGTAAATGGCACATGAAGAAGGGAGCAAGAAGTCGTCAAGACAACCTTTTCAGCTGGAACTTGATCCAAGATTTCCAAGCTCTTTTCATAGTTGTTGCGCCAGATGTTTTTCCCATTGACAATACCTGCATAAAGGGTCTTATCAGCTGGGAAGCCACCTTTCACCAATTCAAGTGTTTTCTTGCCTTCAACAAAGTCAAGACCAATACCATCTACTGGCAAGTTTACAAGGTCATTGTAGACATCACGAACATCACCAAAGTAAGTTTGGATCAAGACTTCAAGACCTTTCTTGTCAGCCAAGAGTTTGTTGTAGAGGTTCAAGAAGAGAGCTTTTTCTTCAGCTGACAAATCTTTGACAAGAGCTGGCTCATCGAGTTGAATACGAGTCGCACCAAGCTCAGCCAATTTGGCAAAGACTTCTTGGTAAGCAGCAACCAAGCTGTCGACGAAGTCCTCATCTTTCACACCATCTTCAAAGTCAGATAATTGAAGGAAAGTGAATGGTCCAACGACTACTGGACGAGTGTTGATCCCCAATTCTTTAGCTTCTTGGTACTCATCAAAAATCTTGTGACCAGCCAATTTCACTTCTGTTGTTTTTTCAAATTTAGGAACGATGTAATGGTAGTTGGTGTTGAACCATTTTTTCATTGGAAGGGCACGCACATCCCCTTTTTCACCTTGGTAACCACGCGCCAAAGCGAAGTATTGTTCAAGGTCTGTCAAATCCAAGTTTTGAACAGATGCAGGCACGACGTTGAAAAGGAAGGCTGCATCAAGGAAATTGTCGTAGTGTGAGAAGTCATTTGAAGGAATCTCTGAGATGCCTTGTTCTTTAACAATGTTCCAGTGTTTAGCACGCAAGTCTTTAGCAGCTGCCAAGAGCTCGTCTGCTGAGATTTCTTTTCTAAAGTATTTTTCAGTTGTAAATTTTAATTCACGGAATTCACCCAAACGTGGGAAACCGATAATTGTAGTTGACATGTTGTGTCCTCCAAAAATTCTAATTGACACTATCATATCAGAAGATAGGCATCTTGTATAATTGCTTTTACACGAATTTTGATATAGCCAAAAACTATAACACAGATTTAATGGGCCTTGAGACCAGAGCTCAAAAGCAAAAACTAGGACTCCTTATAAATATTTCCTATAGCCCAAGCGTCCCTAAACCATTTTTGAGCAGATTTTGAGCGGATTCCGCTAGAAGGACGGCCTCTAAAAAGTAAAGCAGGCCTTCTCTATCGAGAAAGACCTGTGCAAGCATAAACAAACTGCTTCTGTTTACAAATCTAAGAAATTCTATAAAAATGTGTTCGTTAGAATGATTCTATCAACTACTGAAACTTTCCGCCGTGAGAAAAGTGCTAGAAACACTTTTGTTTCTAGCACTCGGGAGTTTTGAGAGTAAAACAGTTTGGGAAACTGTTTTAGCCTGAGCCCAGAAATTAAAGAGCGAAGGGGCTCAATACGAATTGAACACGGGCTGCGGATTGTGTCAAAAAGATAAGTTCTCCTAGAATCTAAAGATTCTTCGTCAAACTTCCTATTTTGCCTTTATCCGCAGTCGCCCTTTGTATCTTGATTTAGTCTTGGAACTTCTTCGAAGTTCGCTGACGTCCGTATTCACCTAAGGAAAGTTTTTTAGATGACTTCGTCCTCATTCTGACAGGCCTTCTCTACTGAGAAAGACCTGCTTCTACGAGGAAGGAATTTCCTCTATTTTTTTACTTGTATTAGGCTAATTTGACACAGAAGGCATCCCAAGGGGCTAACTTGCCTGATTCGAGGACTTGCTCCACCTTGGTATTGGCAATGAGAACCTCTTCAACTCCATTGACAAGCGGTAAGTCTTGCTCTTGACTTGAGAGATTGACAACGACGAGGTAGGCTTGCTCTCTTTCTACCCGCTTGTAAGCAAAAATCTTATCTGCCGCGTCCACCAATTCATAATCAGCCGTCACAAGCCAAGGATGCTCTTTTCTCAAGGCCACCAGAGCTTGGTAGGTATAGAAAATGGAGTCTGGATCTGCTAGAGCAGCCTCAACATTGATCTCTTTGTAGTTTGGGTTGACAGCAAGCCATGGTTGACCTGTCGTAAAGCCAGCTTCTGCTTCATCATTCCACTGCATCGGTGTCCGTGCATTGTCCCGACCAATATGGCGGATCTGATCCATGATCACTTCGAGTGGCACTCCTTTTTCTAAGGCTTCATGGGCATAGTTGATTGACTCGATATCTTCCACATCCTCGAGGGTCTTAAATGGATAATTGGTCATCCCAATTTCTTCCCCTTGATAGATATACGGAGTTCCCTTCATCAAGTGAAGCAGAATAGCTAAAGCCTTGGCAGATTTGACACGGTAGTCGCCATCATCCCCCCAAGTTGACACAATCCGTGGGAGATCGTGGTTGTTCCAAAAGAGGGAATTCCAGCCTTCGTCTTTTCCTAATTCCGTCTGCCACTTGGTGAAAATTTCTTTCAATTTTGGCACATCCAATTCCTTGGCGTAGTGCCATTTTGGTTGACCCGGTTGGTATTGAAGACCAATGTGTTCAAATTGGAAGACCATGGACAATTCTTGATTTTTTGGATTGGAATATTGCTTAGCAATCTCTGGAGTCGCTCCCCAAGTTTCTCCCACGGTGAGCAGATCCTTATCGCCAAAGGTAGCTTGATTCATTTCCTTCAAATAAGGATGGAGCATGGGACCATTGCTGATGATTTCCTGATCTGGGATCTTACCGATCATATCGATGACATCCATACGGAAGCCACCAATTCCCTTGTCAATCCAGAAATTCATCATGTCATAGATCTGATGACGAAGCTCCTCGTTTTCCCAGTTGAGGTCTGGTTGCTTCTTACTGAAGTTATGCAGGTAGTATTGGACTGATGCTTCATCAAATTCCCAAGCAGAGCCACTAAAAGCAGAAATGATGCCATTGGGCTCATCGCGCCAAATATAGAAATCCCGCTTTGGACTGTCTGGGTTTTCACGCGCCTCGATAAACCAAGCATGCTCATCAGAGGTATGGTTGACCACCAAATCCATGATGATTTTGATCTTGCGTTTATGGCCTTCTGCGATCAATTCTTCCATATCTTCCATGCTACCAAAGATGGAGGCAATATCCTCGTAATCCGAGATGTCATAGCCGTTATCGTCCATGGGACTCTTGTAGACTGGTGAGAGCCAGATCGCTGTAACCCCTAATTTTTCCAAGTAGTCTAGCTTGCTCGTGATCCCCTTGAGATCTCCGATGCCATCGCCATTACTATCCTTGAAACTCTTTGGATAAACTTGGTAAATTACGGCATTATGCCACCATTTTTGTTCCATTTTTTCTTCTCCTTTATGATTGTGAAATCACTTTCATCATACAAAAATAGGGGTAAAATTGCAAGAATTTACAAGTCTTCATTCTCTTCACTGGAATAAATCACTTCAAAGAGACGTTGACGCAAACCTTCCTCTAAAGGTGTAATGATCTTCATCAACTGTTTCCAATCCTTGGCTGTTGAACAAGCCGCAAATAATTCATTCTTCCTATCGTAGGCCAGGTTGGCAGATTTCAAGAGCTCAAACATCCGATCTTCTTTTGCAGTAGGACGCGATTGCAGCTCACCCATCGCAATTTCTTGACTTTGATTGTCTACTAAGATAGGGGCTGTCTTTAAGGTATGGAGGAAGAACCGGTGCTGTCTCTTTTCAGGAAGCAGCGTTAGATCACCTGTTAAATCCAGCCTAATCTTTCTTTCATCCCAATTGACAGTTAGGCGGGTTTCAACCCTGTTATCTCCTTCTCCTTCAACGAGTACGAAGGAACGATTGTCACCTGGGAAAAGATGCCAGTCCAGCATTTCTGGTAGCTCTACCCCTGTCTGCGGTTGTGCATCCATAGGGATGATGGCTCCTGCACGCGCAAAGACCGGAATATCCTGGCTAGCTCTAAAGACTGTAAGCTTGCCTTTTCCTTCGTACTTCCAATCATGGAAGAAATCATACCAAACTCCGTCTGGGAACCAAACACTCACAGAAGCACTATGAAAGACCGGATCCAGCGATTCGGTAATTGGGGCCACCATGAGTTCACTACCAAAGAAATATTGATTTTTAGCCTCATAAGCCTCTTCTTCGTTTGGGTAATGGTAATAGAGGGGCTGAACCAAAGGCAGTCCTTCTTCATGCGTCGCCACATTCATGGTGTAAAGATAAGGCAGTAAGCTGTGACGCAGGCGCAAATACTGCTTCATCCAGCGACAGGTCTCAGGCGAGTAAAACCACGGTTCCTTGCTGTTAAAGGCATTACAAGAACTATGGAGACGATTGATCGGACTAAAGACCCCAAACTGCAACCAGCGAAGAGCCAAGTCTTCATCATAGTAACCCCGCATATGGCCACCAATATCGTGACTCCACCACGTATAGCCGATATTTGAAGCTGTGCTGGTAAAATAGGGTTGAAAGGCTAGGGATTCCCAAGTCACAATGGTATCCCCTGAAAAACCGATCGGATACCGGTGGCTGCCAGGACCCCCATAACGCGATAAGATGAGACCAGCTTGGCCTTTTCGGCAATTGTCTAGATAATGATAGTGATTTAACAACCAAAGGGGATCCATCTTGCCATGACTTCCCTGTTGCCAATCAATCCACCAAAAGTCGACTCCTTGATTTTCCAAGGGATGGTGGACATCTTCGAAATAAGCTTCGCGAAAGGCTGGACTGTAAAAGTCAAAGCTAGCCGCTTCTTCTTTTTCCGCATCTAATCCCAAGCGTTTTGCGACCTTGGGGTAAGCATCTTCGAAGGCGCGAATGCCATCTGCTGGATGGACATTTAAGGTCACCTTTAAACCACGCTCATGCAGACCATGTAAGAAGGCAGCTGGATCAGGAATCAAGTCCCGGTTCCAACTATAGCCCGTCCAACCACTTCCAAAGCGAGCAGGAATTGCTGTCTTGTGCCAGTCCATATCGATCACACTGACAGCCAAAGGCACCCCTTCAGCTTTGAAACGATCCATTAAATCTGTGTACTCCTGACTGGTATAAGGCCAATACCGACTCCACCAGTTTCCCAGAGCATAACGTGGCAAGAGGGGTGGTTGTCCCGTCAGATGGTAAAAATCTTTCAAGGCCCCTAGATAATCGCGCCCATAACCGAAGAAATACAGATCCACTTCTGAACATGACCGTGCTCTAAATCCGCTTTCGACATCATACAAGTAGGAACTGGAATCGTCCAAAAGAGCATAACCGGCCTTGCTCAAGATCCCATCTTCCAACTCCATAGCTCCATCGACCTCGTCAAGCGTCCGACTGGTACCTTTCAAGGTCTCAGGCTGATCTCCATAGTGCCACCGGCTACCATAGACTGCATACTGACCCTTGAGCTCAATAAAAAGCCGATCCGGTGTAAAAGGTCCCTTTTCAAAATGAAGGTGGAGATGCTCCGTATGCAGATCGAGGACCTCTTCTGTCTCTACGACCTCATAAGCAACAGGTCCAAAATCACGATTTTGCACAACTTGCGTCTGACCATCTTCAAAAACACCATCCTCTGAGTATTCTAAGCGAACCAAAGATTCCGTTAATACGGAGATTCGGTAGTTATCTCCCTGTATCACTGATCCTGCCATTTGTCTTTCCTCCTCTTTTTATAGGGCATCTGACTGCCCGCTTTTTATCTGCTCCGCTTCACTAGGTAAGCGCTTACGATTTTACTATAGCACTCAAAAAAAGGCCTGTCAACACTTGACAGAGTCTTTCCTAAAATTTTATAAGATCAACTTCCCCAATTGATCAAGAGATACATAAGACTCGAGCCAAACATATCTCCCAAGGCATGCATGAGGAAAAATGGCAAGAGATTCTTGACGACCTTCTTGTACATGAAGTAATAAAAGAGTCCATAAATGACGCCAATCACAAGGGCCCAGAGAAGCCCCTGATAGGTGTGGAAAGAAAAACGGATCAGAGTTGAAAAGGCCAGCGCCTTCCATTTGTTCTTCTCACTTACCGAAGTCATTAAGCCCAAAAAGAAAAATTCTTCATAAAATCCATTGAGCAAACCATAAGCAATTGCCATGGGACTCAAAGCCATGAACTTATGGAGGATCTGCATAGGATCGATAAAAGGCCAAAGACTCGGACTTAGGTAATTGTATTCACCCGAAACCGTTGAGATCACATCTCCAAAAAGTCCCATCGCTGCAAAGAGCAGGGGCACCCAGATCAAGGTGGACCACTTGAAGCGGATCGGCAATTGTTTAAAATCAAAGCGACGGAGCAGCAAGTAAAGAAGGGCTAGAGCCAGCAAGATCAATTGCAGGGTCATATTGCTGGAATAAGCAGCTCCTTCACTTGCAGTACTGCTACTGCTTGTGGCTACTGCAGTCTGCGCAACTGGCTGAAAACTGGCTAAAAACAGCTGGGTCGAGCGGACAATGAATTGCCCAAAGAGAATGACCGTCACAATGCCAATATCAAACCATTTGAGCTCTTTTAAGGGCTGTTTGGGTCGTATTCTGTTAAAAAATGTCATCTTTCATCCTTCTATTCCCACAATGGAAGTATTTTTGTTTCTCTTACTTTAGCAATCAATGCTTAAAGAAGAGTTAACCTAGAGAAGAAAAAAACGACCTTTGGGCCGTTTCCATTACACTATTAGTCTAACAAATCTTGGATTCTATCTAAATATTGGTTGTCTGTCACTGCCATCACGCGCACCCCTTCAGGCCAGATAAAGTCGGGACCAATCTGAATATGAAGCGGTTGGTCTTCCGCATCTCGATAGCCGATAATATTGAGATGGTACTCCTCTCTGACAGCCAAGTCCTGAAGGCTTTTTCCTACCCAGCTAGCTGGAACCGTAAACTCAGCCACCACCACTGCTTCATCCAACTGGAAGACTTCAATCCCGTGTTGGAAGAGGATCATCTTAGCGAGGGACATCCCCGCTTCTACCTCTGGTAGGATGACCAAATCAGCTCCAATCTTCTCAAGGACTTCCTTGGTCACTTCATTCTTGACCTTGGCAATGACGTGCTCGACGCCAAGTGCCTTACAGTGCATGACCGCCAGGACACTTGATTCCAAGTTTTCTCCCGTCGCAATGACGACTGTGTCACAGTTCCCAATATCTGCCGCATCCAAGAGGTCCATTTCCGTAATGTCTCCAACAATCCCAGTTGTAATCATAGATTCATACTGGTTGATCACATCTTCATGATCGTCAATTGCAATGATATCCACATCCTGGTCCTGCAGGGTTTTTAAGACACTCTGTCCAAAAATCCCTAAGCCCAGAATTCCAATGGTTCGATTTGCCATAAGTCTCTCCTATCCGATAATGATGTCTGCCTTGGCATACTGCAAGGCGTCTGCCTTCTTGGCTTTGTAATTGTTCAAGCTGACCATGAGGGTCAGGGGACCTATCCGACCGATAAACATGAGGACCATGATGATGCCAAGTCCCGCTCCATTTAAGGTTGAGGTCACATTAGCCGTCACACCTACTGTCGCTAGAGCCGACACCACCTCAAAGACCAGATACAGAAATCGTTGGCCATCCGGAGTCACGAGACAAAGGCCAAAGAGACCAAGAAGAAAGGTCAACTGGAAGATTACCGCTGTCCCCAAAGAGCGTTGCACCAAGTCTGGTGCGATGGTACGCTTACCCAAATTGGTATGTGGTAATCCAAGTAATTCCTTGCGAGCCAAAAGAACTAAGACCAGGAATGTCGTAATTTTCATGCCCCCTGCTGTCCCACCAGGTGCGCCACCTAGAAACATCTGCAAGAGATAGATAAAAAGTGTCACTGGCCGAACTGCTGTATAATCTAAGGAGGCAAAACCGGCCGTCCGCATGCTGACAGTTTGGAAAAAGCTGACCAAGACCTTCTCTCCCAATGGCAGGGACCCAATGGTTGCCGGATTATTAAACTCGGTCAAGAGGCTGGTTACTGTCCCAAAGAGGAGAATCGCAGCTGTTAACCAGAGAACCACCTTGGTGTGAAAGCGAAGAGTCCGTCGTCCGGATTGGTTACGGGCCTTGGTGACCAGGTCAAACCAAACCATAAAGCCCAAACCCCCTGTAATAATAAGGGCAGACAAGGTCAGATTGACCAACCAATCGGTCTGGAAGCTCATCATACTATCGCCTCCAAAATTATCAAAGCCCGCATTACAAAAGGCCGAGACCGCAACAAAGATGGAGTTAAAGATCCCATGCCCCCAGCCAAAGCGAGGGATAAAGCGGGTCATGAGGAGCAGGGCCCCCAGCCCTTCGATGGTAAAGGTGGTAATAAAGATGGAGCGGACAAAACGGGCCAAGCTCTGGTTATTGCTAAAACTAAAACTGTCCCGAATGGTCTGCCGGTCCTTGTAACTAAGTTTTTGGCGACCTTCCATAAAGAAGAGCCCAATAAAGGTCAAGATCCCTAGGCCTCCGATCTGGATCAAGAGCATACAGATCAATTGCCCCAAACCATTATAGGTCGAAGCCACCGACTGGGTAAAGAGCCCCGTCACACAGACCATGGAGACCGCTGTAAAGAGGTGGTCGATATAGCCTGCTTTCGAGCTCGCTTGCTGGACAAAAGGCAGACTCAATAAGAGCGAGCCCACCAGGATAAGCAAGGCAAAGCTGAGAAAGATTCGCCTTGCCGGAGACAGACGAGTCAGCTTGGCCCGCCATTGTTTAAAAAATAATTTGACTAACATAGCTTCATTGTATCATAAAAAGTGAAAAGACCTACAAGTGATGAACCATCTCTAGGCACAATTCTAGGGCCTTCTCAAAAGCTTCAGCACCCCAGTCACGCTGGTCATAATTTTCCAGGTCTGCAAGAGAATCTGCGGTAAATAGGAGCAAGCCCCAAACTACATCACGAAGCTGGGCGACTGCTGCAAGTGAGGCACACTCCATCTCCACAACACGACACCCTTCTTCAATGCGATAGGCCACCTTGTCAGGTGTTTCTCTATAAAAACCGTCCGTCGACCAGGTCATGACCTCTTGATAAGGAATTTCTTTTCCTTTCAAGACAGTTTCAATGGCGGTCAGTGCACGACTGTCCACTTCGATATAACGAGAAGGCGCTACATAATGGTAACTAGCTCCCTCATCTCGCAAGGCCTTGGTCGGGATCAAGAAGGCATTTTCTTCCATGTCCACCAAGACGCCACAGCTTCCTGAGGAAATGATTTTCCTCACCCCATAGCCAATCAACCAATCCATGAATTGGGCAGCAGGTGCAGATCCAACTGGCGCTTGTGCCAAGCAGACTTTCTCCCCTTGGTGCTCCAGAACATAGACTGGATAAGCCTTGGTAGCTGAGACAAAGGTAGCCACTTGCTCAGCTCCAACAGTTTTGGCAAAGCGATCAATCTCATCCTCCAAGAAAGCATACACACATTTTTCAGGTAGGTGCAGATCAAGTCCCTCATGGGTCGGCATAATGACTGCCTGCGGATTGTCGTCAAACTCTAAAATAGGAATTTCATGTTTATGGATCATCCCTTCTCCTTTTTAACGGGTATTTCTTTAATGACACGGGCTGGGTTTCCTGCAAGGACTACATTGTTTCCAAAAGACTTGGTCACGACTGCCCCAGCGCCAGCGACCACATTATCACCCAGCGTGACACCAGGAAGGATGGTGACGCCTCCTCCTGCCCAGAAATTGTCCCCAATCGTAATCGGAGCCCCATACTCCAGACCAGAATTGCGTTCATCTGGATCCAGTGGGTGCAAGGGGGTCAAAAATTGGCAATTAGGACCAATCATGGCATTCTTTCCAATCGTAATGGGACATATATCCAACATAGTCAAATTGTAATTGGCATAGAAATGCTCTCCCAGATGGATGTTGATCCCATAATCCACAAGAACCTGACGGTTGAGATAGAGGTTTTCACCGGTAGAGCCAAACCACTTTTTGATGATGGTGGCCCCTTTTTTAGGGTCTACTTCTTGGTTAAAGGCTTCTTGTTTCTCCCGAGAAGCTTTTGCCAAAGCCCGTAATTCAGGGTCCGCAGGTCTATAATAGTCACCTGCAATCATTTTTTCATATTCACTGGCCATAAGGAAACCTCCACGTTATTTTGACATATTATAGCAGAATTCCCCCTTTAAAACAAACGTCAGTAATAAGGTTTTCTAAGAAAAAGATCATAAATACTTAAACACGCTTAAGAAAACTTGCACTTGCTTATAAAATGATGTACAATAAAGACAAGAACAGCAATAAGGAGCGAATTCATGTACCAGGAACAACGGCTCGAAAAAATCCTAGAACTTTTAGAAGAGCGAAAACAGCTATCCGCTAAAGAAATGGTCGATTATTTCAAGGTCTCAAAAGATACTATCCGCAGAGACTTTGCCCTTCTGAGCCAACGCCAGCTAGTCCGTAGGACCCATGGTGGACTTCTCCCCTTAAACAAAGAACCCGGACCTTCTTACCTAGACCGTAGCCAGAGAGCCAACAAGGAAAAGACTGCCATGGCTCAAAAGGCCCTGCAATTGATCCAAGATGGACAAGTGATCTTTCTCGACGTTTCCACCTCGATGACCCTGCTTGCTGGCATGCTGAATAAGGAAGTCACGGTCTATTCGCATTCCCTTGACAATGCCATCCAGCTCAGTAGCCATTCCCAGGTTGACGTTCATCTCTTAGGCGGGAAATTCTACCCTAAAAACCGCTTCTACTATGACGCGAATCAAGCACACATGCTGGACAATCTTCGCTTTGATCTTGCTTTTTTTGGAGCGAGTAGCTTAGCCAATGGCGAAGTCACCTTTGAGGATGCTGAAGACGTTGCAGTCAAGTCTCTCGTTTTTGAACGGACTCGTACCAAGGTGCTGGTGGCAGAAAGTGCCAAGTTCCACCAACATGCTAACTACTATCTCGCTCGTCTCCAGCAATTTGACTATTGGATTACTGATCAAAAACCAAGCCCTGACATCCTTAAACAAATCGGCAGTGAAACCACTATTCTCTATTAGGAGGTCCTCATTATGTCTCATATTCGTCTCATCATCAGCGATATCGATGGCACCATCTTAAATGACCACCATCAGATCGATCCACAGTTGACAGCATTGATCCCGGATTTAAAACGCGAAACCATTCCTTTCGTACTGGCCTCTGCTCGCTCTCCAAAAGGGATGGCTCCCATCGCCAGAGAACTCGGTATAGAAGACTGCCCCATGGCTTGCTACAATGGTGCCTTGATCCAAAAGGGAGAGCAGGTGCTTTTCGAGCATCCTTTGGACAAGACGGAAGCCCGGAACTTTATCGACTGGGCCAACCAACACTTTCCTCAGGTTTCGATCAACCTCTATAGTGGAAAAGACTGGATAACCGACCGCCTTGACCAATGGAGTCAAGAGGAGGCCCGGATTACAGGAGAAAAACCTCTCATTCTTCCCCTATTGGATCCTTTGCTGGATCCGACAAAGCCCCTCCACAAATTGCTCTTAATCGGAGAGCCAGAAGAGATCCAAGCTCTCTATCGTGCAATTCCCGCCGACGACTTTCCTTCTACCGCCTTTTATCTCTCCAAAGCCAACTACCTAGAAGTTACTGCTAAGCACGTCTCTAAAGAGGATGCTCTGGTTGAGCTCGCTAATCACTACCACTTGAGCTTAGAAGAAGTCCTCACCATGGGAGACAACTTCAACGACCTCCCTATGCTCAAAAAAGCAGGCATCGGAGTCGCTATGGGCAATGCTCCACAAGAAGTGAAAGAGGGAGCGACCGTCGTGACAAAGACCAACAATGAAAACGGGGCTGGACAAGCGGTTGAAACCTATGTGTTGATTTAGAAACATAAATAAAGTGACTAGCTAGTATTTTTTACGGATAAAAAATATAGTAGAAATGCCGATAAAATAAGGATTCCTGCAAATTTGTAGAAATCCTATTTCTTTTTATATAGTTTGTATATTAAACCTATTTTATGCATATTTCTCCCGTTTGGTTTTTTATCAATAACTAGGGATATAAAAACCAACAAAACCCTTGATTATTATACCGTTGACAAGTTTTTCAAAAACCTGTATGATAGAAAAAAGTTTATTAAAAAGGGGACGTATTTTGAAAAAATATACTATTTCACGTAAACAAACTTTAACTTTAGCTTCCGTTGTTTTAGGAACAGTCTTCACAGGAACGACTATTGCTTCTGCTGACGACGTTGCACCTAGCACAAGTCAAGCTGCTCCTGCAGCTCCTACAACAGCAAAATCACCTATCACCACTGCAACAGAAGAAATCAACGCCAAAGCCAATACACCAGTTGTTCCTGCTGATAAAGCAAAAACTGGAGATATTATCGCTGTGGACGTTAAAAAAACTGGCCCAGCTGCTAAAACAGACGGTGCAGATACAACCACTACCTCAACAGCAACCATCAAAACGACTAGCTTAGCCGATCAAGACACACCTGTTGGCACTTCAAAACCAGTCTCTTCTACCAAGACAGCTACATCAACCAAAGAAACAGCTGACTACACTGAGACAACAACTGAAACCGTCAACAAAACAACTGTAGTCGAAGTGACAAAAGAAGCAGATGTCGTCAATAAAAAAGAAGTTCAAGCAACATCAGACATCGTCTTTGTCATCGACAAATCAACTTCAATGGATTCTCACATCAGGGATACGATGAAGAATGTCGAGACCTTCGTTCGCAATCTATCGGCAAAAAATATTCAAGCTCGTTTAGGATTGGTTGAATACGAAAGAGCTAGTGAAGTTAAATACCATGATTTCAATGGATCTAAGTTCACAAGTGATCCAGAAAGTTTCATTTCTGCTTTGAAAACCATCAAAACTAAAGGCTACTATGAAAATGCTACTGTTCCATTGCATCATATTGCTACTTCAGGGGACTACAACTGGGGGGCTGGGGCAAACAACCATCGCTTTGCTTTCTTGATTACAGACGAGGACATTGATCTTACAAAGGATACACCAACCAAAGAAGCGACACTGAAGGCCCTTCAAGATGCTGGCATCTCTTTGACAGTGGTTGGTGAAACAGCTGAGAAAAAAGACTTTGATCCATTGGTCAATGGAACAAATGGTCTCTACTTAGATATCGACAAAAACTTTGCTGACTTGTTGAACGTTCAATTTGCCAACAAAGTCGTTGAAACTGTCCAAAAAGGTCGTGTCTTCAAAGTCCAAACAGACAAGTATGAGTTGATCTCAAAAACTCACCGCGTGGCGAAAGCAAAACCACAAACGCCTAGCATCCAAACACCTGCAACACCGACTCCTACTCCTCAGAAACCGGCTGTTGTCACTCCTGCGAAACCGACCGTTTTCACACCGGCTAAAGATGAGCCTGTCAAAACAGCAGTTTATATCGCACCAGCTGCTCTTCCTCAAAAAGAAGCAAGCCTTCCAAATACAGGAAGCAAGACCTCAATTGCTTTGACGACTCTAGGTCTTGGTCTTCTTAGCATGGGTGCTGCCTTTGGCCTCTCTCGTAAAACAAAGAAAGACTAACATGAAAAGCCTAATCCGTTGATTGGGCTTTTTATCACTCAAAATTTCCCCTTTGCTATTTTCATTAGAAAGCGGAAATCTTCAACTTCTACCAAGAGATTCTTGTCCCCCGCTATGATATAATGGGGACAGTACAAGGGAGGAAACCAATGTTACAAGAACTAGCCTTTACAGGCCAATGGAGACACTATCAAAAACGCGTTCTCGATAAGAGTGACGCTTTTATGGCGGATGGCCATCTACATTTGGTAGCAGCTCCTGGCTCGGGAAAAACAACCCTGGGAATCGAATTTATCAGACGCTTCGGCCAGCCAACCCTGATCTTGGCTCCAACGGTCACCATTCGTCAACAATGGGTGGATCGGATTATCCAGGCATTCTTGAGTGATGAAAGTCAAGCGGAACAACTGATTTCACAAGACTTAAAACATCCTAAGCTGATTACAGTAGCTACCTATCAGGCCCTACACAGCGCCATGAACCAAGTCGTCGGTCAATCGCAAGCTGAGGATACCGATGACCAGGCAGAGATTGAAACATTTGATTTCAAAGGCTTTGATATCTTCACTACTTTCAAAGCCATCTCACTCGGAACCCTTTGTTTAGATGAGTGTCACCACTTACGCAATGAATGGTGGAAGAGTTTGGAAGCCTTTCGTCAAGCCTTCCCTGACTTAAAGATGATCTCCCTTACCGCCACCCCTCCCTATGAAGGGGATCCTGCCCTTTGGGATCGCTATATCCGCATGTGTGGTGAGATTGATGAGGAAATTACGGTTCCCGAATTGGTCAAGGAAGACACCCTTTGTCCTCACCAAGACTATGTCTACTTTGCCTTTCCAACCAAGGAAGAGCAAGAGCAGTTGGATGCTTTTAGCCAACAAAAGAATGCTCTCTTGCAACAACTGACTTCCGATCCCCTCTTTTGCCAACACCTCCAAACCTGCCAGGCCTTATCGGGTCAGATCAGCGATGATGAATTGCTCAATGAGCCCCAGTATCTCTCTGCTACCCTGATCTTTCTTCGAAGCAAGGGAATTGCCTTTCCCCAACGTTTCCAAGACCTTTTAGGAGCCAAGAAATTACCTGCTTTCACCCTGGACTGGCTTGAAATTCTCCTGCAAGGCCTGCTCTTTCAGGTGCCTCACTGGTACAATCTACCTGAGGAATACGAGAAGCAACTGCTTCATGAATTAAAAGCAGCCAGCTTGATCGATCGAAAACAAGTCAAACTGGTCCGCAACAAAAAACAAGACCTTCTGCTCAACCAATCCCTCAGAAAACTCAATGCGGTTCGAGAAATTTTCAAGGCGGAATACCAGGCGCTTGGAAGTCAACTGCGCCAACTGGTCCTAACAGACTATATCCGCCAAGATTTTGAAGTTCATCTCGGGGATAAAGATGCCCAATTCACTCAATTGGGAGTTCTCTCCTATTTTGAATCTATTCGCAGAGAAAGCATAGAGCTAACTACTCCTCCTGCCATTGCTGTCTTGACCGGTAGCATCGTCATCATCCCGACAGTTGCTAAGCCAAGACTAGAAGAGCTACTTGGAGGGAATCGACTGACTTACCAAAACGTCGGCCAATTATCTCCAGATGACTTTCTCAAGGTTCGCTTGGTTGGTTCTCAACATGATTTGGTGACAGCCGTGACCCAGCTCTTTCAAGAAGGGCTCATCCAAGTCGTCATTGGAACCAAGTCACTTCTAGGAGAAGGCTGGGATGCTCCTTGCGTCAATTCCCTGATCCTAGCGAGCTTTGTCGGCAGTTTTATGCTCAGCAACCAAATGCGAGGTCGTGCCATCCGAGTGTGGCCTGAGGATCCAGAAAAGACTAGCAACATCTGGCACCTGGTCTCCATCAATCTTTCCCTAAAGAAATGGTATGAAAAGTCCGATCTTGAAAAGGAAGAGATCGAGGCCATCACTGATCAGTTGAAAGAATACAGTCCTGATCTGGAGCTCTTAGAAAGACGGATGAAACAATTTTTAGGCCTCCATTACAAGGAGCCCTTCATCGAATCTGGCATCGAACGTCTAGCCTTTGACAATATCCGCTATACTAAAAAACAGTTGCAAAAACTCAATGAAGAGACCTTAGAGCGCTCTACCCATCGTCAAGAACTCCGAGACGGCTGGAAATCAGCCCTGCCGATTCTGGAGAATATGGAGATTGCTAACGAGGTACAAGTGGATAAACACTTCCTGCCCCTGGCCCTATTTTTTGACGCCAGAAAGCTAGCTCGTTGGCTGACGGCCGCAGCTTTGACCGATTCTGTCGCCAACCTTTTTTACTATTCACATAGAGGCGGAGGGAATAAAGGGTCTCTAATTCTTCTATTCGTTTTAGCTGTTCTCGCTCTCCTTGCTTGGCTGCGCTACTATCTCTATAATAGCCCTTATAAACGGTTAGAAGTCTTCGGCCAGGCTATTCACCAAGCCCTACTCCTTTCTAGCCAGATCCAGACCCAAGAAACCCGCATCCAAGTCGTACGAGACAGAAAGGATGCCATCAACACGCTGATCTATTTGAAGGGCGGAACCATGCGGGAGAAGGAACTCTTCTCGCAAACCATGATCGAATTCTTCGCACCGATTGAAAATCAGCGCTATATCCTGAAAGCACAGGAAAAGGTATCCGATCAAACAGAATATTTCGCTGTACCAAGCCTCTTTGACAAACGGAAAGAGGATGCCCAAGCCTTTGTGGAGCAAATCCGAAAGAGCCTAGGTAAGTATGACCTCGTCTATACCCGAAGTGCCGAAGGTCGCGCTATTCTCCTTGATGCGCGCATTAAGGCCTTAGCTAATAAACAAGAGCGCACCTTCACCAAGAAACAAGTGATGTCGAATTTGAAATAAAAGTTGTAAAAAACCATATTCCCATTGAAATGGAATATGGTTTTTTGGTTTGTTTCTATCAGATCCCCCTATTTCCACAAGCCACCTAAGATTTGCTTTTCGACCAAGGAAAGATCTTCATCGGTCACTTGCCCATTAGTTCCAAGAATATAGAGCTGACCAAAATAGGCAAGCAGCGGGCCAATCAGAATACGCAGGAATTGGGAAATAGTCAGATCAGGATTGATGCGAGGGTCCGCTTTCAGTTCTTGAAGGAGGTCACCAATTCTACCCTGAATGAAACTCCAAATATGTTCTTGCTCCTGCTTGATCTTTTCATTCGAAAATATCTCCTGTAACACGATTTTTAAGAGAGCTTGATTGGTTTTGAGGTAGTTCATTCGGTCATAAACGAAATAGTGAATTTTTTCCTCTGTTGTTTGAAAATTTAAGAGTTGATCCAGAAAATTTCCCAGAAGACTAGGAAGGATCGGATGTAAAATAGCCGTCAGCAACTCATCTTTGGTCTGGAAATACTTGAAGAGTGTGGCTTGGCTAAGCCCGGCATACTCCGCAATTTGAAGAGTTGAAGTCCCATTATAACCCTTGGTCGAGATCAAATCGACGGCTGCCTGCATAATTTTCTTCTTTCCTTTGGGATAGTCTGCTCCCTCTAGATAAGCTTCAAACGACTCAAAAATACTCTCGTTCATGTCCATCCTCACATCCTTTTTATTTTTATACCTTACGATACCGACGCAATCCGACAATATTCAGCATTGTCAAAGCGACAAGGAAAAGCAGTAAAACACCGATATTTGGCAAAATATCCCCAAGGTTACGTCCGTAAAGAATAATCTGACTCATGGCATCACCTGAGTAGGTCAAAGGCAAGAATTTCCCAATTGTTTTTGCCCACTCTCCCATTGAACCAAGAGGAATGATTCCTGAGAAAAAGAGCTGCGGCATAATCACAAGAGGAATAAATTGCATCATTTGAAATTCTGATTTGGCCAAGGTGGACAAGAGAATTCCGAAGGCGAGTGCTACAAGAGCCAATACCACATTAACTATTGTAACATTTAATAAACTTCCGACAACTTCAATATTCAACAACCAAATAGCTGCTAAAACAACAACTGCTGTTTGAAGAATAGCTATGATTCCATAAGACATCATGTAACCATAGACGATTTCAGAACGTTTGACCGGAGTGGCTAATAAGCGATCTAGGGTCCCGCTGGTGCGTTCTTTCAACAGCGCCATCCCTGAAATCAAGAAGACAAAGAAGAAGACGACAAATCCAATCAAGACTGGAATCATTTTGGCAAAGAAACCTGTATCTTCATTTCCATACTCATAAGATTCCTTAATTTCTGGTGATTTTGCATCGAGTTTCAATTGAGGAAGGGCCTGTTTAACACGAGTTAATAGTTGATTGGTGCCTTCACTGGCGATACTGGTCCGCAATACTTGACGGGTCATAGCAGTTTTCGAAGCATCTGTATTGGCATAATCTACCTGATACTCCCCGTCTTTATAAGAAATGACGGCGTCGACTTTCTCATCAGCCAAGTCTTCTTTGGCTTGCTCCATGTCTTTGTATGTTTTCACATTGACATGGTCCAGATCATCCATTTTCTTTACCAAACTAGTTGGTAGATCCTGCGTTGCTAGCTTGATGTTCACGGTTGTACTAGCCGAAAACATGAGGTTCATCAACCACATGATAAAGACTGGAGCCACAAACATCATGGCAAGGGTTCGTTTGTCACGAAGCAATTCTTTGATAACTTTTTTTGCAATGGCAAGGGTTCTCATCTTATTCTCCTTCCGCTTTCAAAAAGACTTCTTCAATACTTGAAACACCATAACTTTCCTTGAGATTTTTTGGTGTATCAAAGGCAATGATGTTTCCACCTAACAAGAGGCCAACCTTATCTGTCAGCTCTGCCTCATCCATGACATGGGTGGTAACCAAAATTCCTACACCCTTGTCTCTAAGAGTAATTAATTCCTTCCAGATTTTCTTTCGAAGAGAAGGGTCGATTCCAACTGTCGGTTCGTCCAAAATCAGGAGTTGAGGATTTCCTAAAAGCGCAATCGCCAGCGACAAGCGTCGTTTCATGCCTCCGGAATAACCAGACACAGCCTTATTTAAGTGCTCTGTTAAATCTACCACCTGAGCCACATGGGCAATTTCATCCTTTAAGTCTTTTTTGGAAAGGCCTTTTAGCTGACCGAAAAATTCCAAATTTTCTTGTCCTGACAAAGCCTCATATAAAGCATCAGACTGGGCCATATAGCCAATATCTCCCAGAATATGACGATTGGGCATGGTGTGGTCTAAGACTAAAGCGATACCGCTATCTGCCTTTTCCATTCCTAACATGGTTTTTATCATGGTTGATTTACCAGCACCAGAAGGACCGATTAGACCAATGATTTCCCCAGACTGTAATTCAAAACCAACGTGGTTTAACACAAGTTGTTGACCAAAAGATTTTTGTAAATCTTGTAAATGTAGCAATGTTTTCATTTACTTCCTCCCAGGTGAGTGTTCACTCACTTTTTAATGATAAATCTATTATAGTGAGTGAACACTCACTTGCCAAGTAGAAAATTTCATTTTTTTCAGAAAGATAAAAACACCAGATGAATACATCTGGTGTTGATAATGGAAATTTCTGCTGTTAAGCTTCTGTCTGCATCTACTCGCGATACTCTGAAATAGTCTGTCCGGTCCATTTTTTAAAGGCTCGTGAGAAGGAAGACACTTCGGAGTATCCTAGTAAATAGGCTACATCAACTGTTGTCATGTAATGACAATTTGCGTCACAATGAAATTGATTGGTCTACTCCCCTTCCTTCCATCATATACTGTCATTTTTCTGATATAATAAATTGTTCAAACATCGCAGAAAGGATAACCCATGTCAAATCTTATCAAACACAAACGGGTTGAGTATAGTGAACTCTTTTATGATCTGGTCTTTGTTTACGCTATTTCCAAAACCACTGCCCTTATCCATCATCTTCACCATGGAGTCTTATCATTAGATGCCATCTTTGGTTTCCTGATGACACTTCTGGTTTTGGTCAATTCTTGGATGATTCAGACCGTCTATACCAACCGCTATGGAAAGAATTCCCTTTTCAATATGACCGTCATGTTCATCAATATGGCAATGTTGCTCTTAATCTCAAACATGATTACCAATGACTGGCAGAGCTACTTTCATACCTTCTGCTGGACAGTGGGAACCCTGACCTTAACCCTATTTCTCCAATACTTAGTAGAGTATTTGCGTAAGTCTACTACTCCAGCCAATCGAAAAAGTATCAAGGGCTTTCTTTGGATGACAGGGCTCAGGACCTTGGCTATCTACATAGCTGCACTTCTTCCGATAGATTTTGGTATCTATGTCTATATGCTAGGGATTCTCTTGACCTTCGTCATGCCTATTATCTTAACTCGACATACAAGTCTTTTTCAGATTAATCTCCCCCACCTGATTGAACGCATCTAGCTTTTAGTTATCATCACTTTTGGTGAGATGATTATGGGCCTTGCAGATTTTTTTACACTTGAAAATTTCTCTATCCACTCTATCCTTTACTTTATCATCATGGTCAACCTCTTTATGAATTACTTTGGTAAGTTTGACCATGCCATTGATGAAGAAGGAAAGAATAAGGGAATCTTCCTAATTTATAGTCACTATCCAATTTTCATCGGCTTGATTATGGTGACTGTGTCTATGAGTTTCTTGGTCAATCCAGAAGTCCATCACCATTTTGCGACTGGCTTCTTCTATACGGGTATCGGCCTCTTTCAAGCTGCTATCCTTGCAAATGGCTATTTTAACAAGAGTCACCTCAAGTATGACAAGCTCTATTATGGTTTGCAAGCAGGGATGTTCCTTATCGGACTGGTTCTCTCCCTTCTTTTCTCAGCCAATCCAACCATTGTCATTACCATCGCAACCGTGATGACTTTAGCAATGGAAGTTCACTTTATCCATTTTTATATGACCCGAACCAAGAAATTTTCAAGTCCGGATTGGGAATTGTATTAAAAAATTCTAGTAGATATTTTCTACTAGAATTTTTTCGTTAGTCCAGTACAATCATAGCCTTAATCGTCTTACGTTCATCCATGTCCTTATAAGCTTGGTCGATATCTTCCAGTTTATAGCTTGAGGTAAAGACACGACCCGGATTGATATCACCATCAAGGACCGCTTTTAACAAAACTTGTTTGTCATAAGTAGTAACTGAGGCTGCTCCACCTGCCACTGAGATATTTTGAGCAAAGGTCGAACCAAGGGCACGGTTATTGTAATGAGGAACGCCCACAAATCCCATGCGCCCTCCATTATGGAGGACTCCGAGAGCTTGCTCAACAGCTGCTTCTGTACCGACACATTCGAGAGCTGCATCTGCTCCGCCTCCAAGGATTTCACGGACCTTGGCAATCCCTTCTTCACCACGCTCAGCCACAACAGCTGTCGCACCTGACTCCAAGGCCATTTGTTGACGGTCTTGGTGGCGACTCATAAGGACGATTTGCGATGCACCACGCATCTTAGCTGCAATGACAGCACATTGGCCAACAGCACCGTCACCAATAACGACAACCTTGTCACCTTTTTGCACATTAGCTACACGCGCTGCATGATAGCCCGTCGGCATGACATCAGCCAGCGTCAAGAAGGATTTGAGCATGGCTTCTGTATAATCAGATGGTTGCCCTGGAATTTTGACAAGGGCCCAATTGGCAAAGTGGAAACGGATGTACTCTGCTTGCACCCCGTCAGACCAGTTGGTGCCGATATGGCGGTCACAAGTCCCATCATAACCAGCACGACAGGCATCACACTCCCCACAACCATGGGTGAAAGGCGCGATAACAAAGTCTCCTGGTTTAACCGTTGTAATGGCTTCTCCGATTTCTTCGACGATACCAATAGCTTCGTGACCACTATTTTGATGACCTGCTTCAATATCAGGATTGCGGTAGCTCCATAGATCGGATCCACAGACACAGGTACGAACGATGCGGAGAATGACATCATCCGGTGCTTCGATGCGTGGACGTTCTACTTCTACTAGACCCACTTGCCCAGCTTTTGTATAGACTGTTTTCTTCATAGGATTAACCTACTTTCTATTGCTTACTTATCTATAGTATACACTTTTTATCGAGCTTCTGCTCATACCAACTCGTCATTAATGGTGGTGATAATCATGCCCATGACCTTGATCAACTTCCAGTTCTTCGATCTTGCGTTTATGGGCTCGGTGGGTTGCCAGGTCTTCATCAACCTCAATGGTGACGTTTTGAAAACCACAATCTTTGAGCAAGGTACGAATCGCTTCTTTACAAACCTCCATGTGGTTGACATGCTCTAAACAAACATGGACAATGGCGTTCTTTTCCAGCCCATCCATGGTCCAGAGATTAAGCTGATTGATACTAGCCACATGGTCCAACTGCTCCAAATCACTCTTCACTTGCTGGATATCTACTCCTTCTGGCACAGCATCGAGAAAAATCTTGAGCGTGCTCCAAAAACGTGGAATTGCTTTTGACAGAATAAAGATGGAAATGGCAAGAGATAAGAGCGGATCCAGAATATACCAGTCGGTAAATCGTAGAACAATGGCCATTAGGATAACAGCCACCCAACCCAAGGTATCTTCCAGAAAATGCAGGCTGAGAATGGATTCGTTCTTGGTTTGTCCTTTGCGAATGACGAGACTCGCTAGCACATTGATGCTGACGGCTATGATTCCTAGCCAAAGGATGCCCTCATCGTTGACAGGTTGTGGATGAAAGATTTTCGTTATATTTTCCAAAATAACCAGAACGGACCCTGTCATGAGAATCACTGCCGTTACCATGGCCCCTAAAAGGCTAAAGCGCTTGTAGCCCAAGGTATAGCGGCTGTCTTCTTCGCGATTGGAGATACTTTCCAAAAAGGCGGAGATCCCAATAGCGATCGCATCTCCCAAGTCATGGACCGAATCCGCAAGGACAGCGCTGGATCCAAAAATCCCTCCTGCAATAAACTCAACAATGGCATAACTCAAATTCAAGAAAAAAGCGATCCAGACCGCATGTTTTGTCTTCATAATCCTTAATCCTTTGTTATAATAGATTCATGAACATCATGTTCATTATCATTATCTAACATTCACAACAGAAAGGATAGGAGCAAACTGTTTAGGGTGTCCGTTACTGAACAGTTTGTTCTAAGTGTCCATATGACAGCACAGGATCGTCGCATCACCAAAACTCGAAAAGCTATCTATCAAGCTTTTTTACAATTACTCAACCAAAAAGACTACGAGGCCATCACGGTTCAGGAAATCATTGACTTAGCCGATGTGGGGCGATCAACCTTTTACAGCCATTACGAAAGTAAGGAATTATTGCTAGATGAACTCTGTCAAAAGCTCTTTCACCATCTCTTTGAGCGTGCTGAACACCTCTCACCACAAGACTATCTGGCTCATATCTTTCAGCATTTCAAGAAAAATCAAGACCATGTGACCAGTCTCTTGCTCTCTAAAAACGATTATTTTATCCGGCAACTGCGAAAAGAACTAGAACACGATGTCTACCCAATGGTAGCCGACGAACTCATCAAGGCCCATCCAACTCTCCCTCACTCTTACCTCAAACACTTGGTCGTCAGCCATTTCATCGAAACCCTCAGCTGGTGGTTGAAAAAAGGCAAGTCCTACACCGAACAAGAAGTGATCCAATTTTATTTGGAGATTTTAAAAGTGGGCTCGAACTAGAAGGGAGTATTTTCAATGACCAGCGTGCAATTTTACTTTCTATTTCCATCACTCTTCATGCTTCACGAACTCGAAGAAATCGTTTGGATGCCATCCTTTGTCAAAAAAATATCAATCCAGTATCCAAACAATCGAATCCTAACTTATTACATTCCTTTTGCTTTCAACTTTATTGTCTTGGAGCAATTTCTGATCCTAATGACGTCCCTATATCTTAGTTACCAGTTTAATAACTATAGCATTTACGCAAGCATCATAATCGCTTATATCTACCATGTATTCGGACATCTGATTCAAACAATCGTTATACGAAAATATGTGCCTGGGTTGTTGACGGGCATTTTAACGAGTTTGTTTGCTCTTTGCAATCTCAAAAATGAATTTCCAATTAAACTTTATGGTTACTCTCTTTTTACCTTATTGGTTATTATATTAAATCTTGTAGTATCATTTATGATTCTTCATAAAATCAGTCATAAAAAATAGTACTCAGGCAATCATATCTTAGAAAGGAAACCCTAAGTTCTTCCACATTCTTCTCGGCTTTTTTACAGCCTTCTTTGCCCTTGCTTTTGCTCTTCTTCACTTATTGGCTTCTCTTTCTGAAGTTAAAAAAGGGAATCACACTCTAGGAAATACACTTCTCCTCATCGGAAGTAGCCTTGCGACCTTATCTCTCATCCTCTACTTCTTTTTACCGATTGTCGCTCTAGTCCTTTGGCTGATCGGCTGTGGTTTGATTTGCTACGGGGCCTATTGGAATGGAAAACACAAAGGAAACTTCCACCCAGTCCACCATCTGATTCGGATGGGCATCGGGTGATTACAATTTTATTAGCTCTCATATAAGAAAAGCTCAAGTTTTCAAAAAACTTGAGCTTTTGTAGTTTCTATTTGTTAAGCCATCAACAGCATGAGAAAAGGAATCACCACCATGGTTGCAAGGGTCGTCTCTGTCACCATGACTGCTGCATAATCACTATCAGCTCCGTAGAGTCTGGCAACAACTGGCGCATTGGTCATCACAGGCATGGCAGACTGGATGATAAAGACTTGCTTCATCAGGCTTGGAAGAGGCAACCAGTAGACGATGGAAGCCATCAAAAGAGGGGCAACCAGGAAGCGACCTAGTAGAATCAATAGCTGATCTTTTCCCAGAACCAACTGCTTCACACCTACATGAGACACTGACAAACCGATAAATATCATGGATAAAGGGGTTGTTAAATTACCCAGATACTGCAAATCACTGGCTAGAAAGGCTGGCAACTTGATCTGCAGCATCACCATGACTAGCCCCAAGAGAAAGCCCATCAGGGGCGGAGAAAAGACTTTCTTCAGACTCGTTTTGAGATCAAACTGCGCTTCTCCCTCACCATCTCGCTGAATCAGATAGGTCCCCAAGGTCCAGAAAAAGGTCGTATTGCACATGTAATAGATCAAAACATAGGGAATGCTGGCATCCCCGAAAAGGGCCTGGTTGATGGGGAGCCCCACAAAAATCGTATTGGAATTAAAAAACATGGAAATAAAGAGGCCACGGCGGTCCTGCCTCACTGCAAAGATCCTTGCTACTGCTGTCGCGATGCCAAGTAAAATGACCATAGACAGGGCAGGAAACCGCAAGGCTGGCAACATTATAAGTAGATCCGCTGCTGTGAAGCGCTGCGTGATGGTGTAAAGCATATAGCAGGGAAGAGCAACTTGAGTGACTAATTTTGCGATCAAGCCACGTGACTTGTCATCAAACCAGCCTTTTTCACCTATGACAAAGCCCACTAATATCATCCCCAGAATGACCAGGATCCCCGATATGCTCTTAAGAAAGATATCCATGTTCTCTCCTTTTCTTTTTATAAATTTGAACTAGAAAACCCATTATTTTCAAGTCCCAAAAACTACTCTAGTATATCACAAAAAGAGGTGGATCAAAATGCTCAACCTCTTGTATTTTATTGATTGTTACTAGTAGCCTTTCTTGGCCGCCTTGGTCCATTGGTACCAACCAACCAGACTATTGATCAAGTAAATGAAGTATTTCCCTTGAATTTGAAGGCTTTTTCCCCACCAAAGATAGATGGAGAATACATTGGTAGCCGCCCAGAAAATCCACTGTTCGCGGTAGACAGCCGTCATCAAGAGTTGGCCGACACCATTGGTCGCATCTGTAACGGAATCCCTGAAAGGCCGATTGGCTCCAACTGATTGGTAAATGAAACCAATGGTTAACCACCAAAGCACACTAATTAATAAGTACTTGATCCATCCCACCGCATCCAATTTACGGGCAACAAATTCCTGCTGTTCTTTTTTTGAACTGAACTGGGCTTGGTAGATCAAAAAGTGTTAAAAATAAGGGCTCTATAATTTCTGTAGTGGGTAAAAACCACTGTAGAGATTATAGAGCTTTTTGAGTGTACACAAAAAGTCCCA
>NZ_JALDUR010000006.1 GCF_023109675.1 Streptococcus parasanguinis
CATACAAAAAGAGAAGACCTATCAGGTCCTCTCTAGATGTTAGCTTTTCGTCACCCACTACAGTTGACAAAGAACCACAAAAATAAGGTGAGGACAAAACCTCCACCTTATTTTTAATATCTTATAAACGATTTCCGACATTAATCCGGTTAATGGCGCGTTGAAGAGCAATTTTAGCACGACGTTCCATATCAACCGAATGCTGATCTTTGGCTTCTTCAATCGCTTTTTCAGCTCGCAGTTTGGCACGTTCTGCACGACTAATGTCGATATCTCGAGCACGTTCGGCAGAATCGGCAACAATGGTAATGACATTATCAGCTACTTCGATAATCCCACCATTGACTGCAATCCAATCAATATGTTTGTCATCGTCGACACGACGAACCTTTACTTGGTCTACAGCCAAAACCGCAATGGTATTGATATGATGAGGTAAAATCCCTAATTCACCATCAATTGTCTTGACAGATACAAATGCGGCATGATGATCATAAACCAGTCCATCCGGTGTAACGATTTGGACGTTCATTTGACTCATCTTTCACCTCTTCTTAGAATCCCATTTTTTCAGCTTTGGCGATCACATCTTCGATCGATCCAACACCACGGAAGGCATCTTCAGGAAGATGGTCATATTTTCCGTCCAAAATTTCTTTAAAGCCACGAACAGTTTCTCCAACTGGGACATAAGAACCAGGTTGACCTGTAAATTGTTCCGCAACGTTGAAGTTTTGTGACAAGAAGAATTGGATCCGGCGAGCACGAGCAACCAAGGTCTTTTCTTCGTCAGACAATTCATCCATCCCCAAGATAGCAATGATATCTTGCAATTCATGGTAACGTTGAAGGACGCGTTTGACTTCAGAAGCTACTGCATAGTGTTCTTCTCCTACGATTTCTGGAGAAAGGGCACGCGAGCTTGATGCCAATGGATCCACCGCAGGGTAGATCCCCAATTGTACCAATTTACGTTCCAAGTTGGTGGTTGAATCCAAGTGGGCAAAAGCGGTTGCTGGCGCTGGGTCTGTATAGTCATCGGCTGGCACATAGATGGCTTGGATGGATGTAACAGAACCTTTCTTCGTTGACGTAATCCGTTCTTGCAATTGACCCATTTCAGTTGCCAAAGTAGGTTGGTAACCAACGGCTGATGGCATCCGTCCCAAAAGGGCTGATACTTCAGATCCGGCTTGGGTGAAACGGAAGATATTGTCGATAAACAAGAGAACGTCCTGACCTTCAACATCACGGAAGTATTCCGCAATGGTCAAACCAGTCAAAGCAACACGCATCCGTGCTCCAGGTGGCTCATTCATTTGTCCAAAGACCATGGCTGTTTTTTCAATAACGCCAGATTCTTTCATTTCCCAGTAAAGGTCATTCCCTTCACGTGTCCGTTCCCCAACACCGGTAAATACAGAAATACCACCGTGTTCTTGGGCAATATTATGGATTAATTCTTGAATCAAGACAGTCTTCCCAACTCCGGCACCACCGAAGAGTCCGACCTTCCCACCTTTCAAATAAGGGGCTAAGAGGTCAATAACCTTGATCCCTGTTTCAAGAATTTCTTCTGAAGTAGAGAGCTCGTCAAAGGATGGAGCTTTTTTGTGGATGGAGTCACGAGGAGCATCCTCAGCAAAAGGTTGATCCAAGTCAATGGTATCTCCAAGAACATTGAAGACACGTCCCAAGGTTTCTTTTCCGACAGGAACAGAGATTGGACGACCAGTGTCCAAGACTTCCATTCCACGTGTTAAACCATCAGTTGATTCCATGGCAATGGTCCGTACGACCCCATCACCAAGTTCCAAAGCTACTTCAAGAACGACTTTTGATTTTTGTTGGTCATTTTTATAGACTACAAGCGCATTATTGATCTCAGGAAGTTTATCTCCAACGGAAAAGGCAACGTCTACGACGGGACCTACGACCTGAGAAATTTTGCCTAAACTCATGTCATTCTCCTATTCTAAGTAATTTCTACTGCTCAAAAGTTCTTTTTCGAGCATCTGTTTTTGTATATAAAATTGTATCCGACAACTATTCAAGGGCACTAGCACCAGCAACGATTTCGGTAATTTCTTGCGTAATCGCTGCTTGACGAGCACGGTTGTATTGAATCGTTAATTCATCAATGACTTTCTTGGCATTGTCTGTTGCAGTTTGCATGGCCATCATCCCCGCAGCATTTTCAGCTGTTTTAGCATCAATAATGGCACCATAGATCATGCTTTCAGCAAATTGAGGGAGCAATTGATCCAAAATAGCATCTCGACTAGATTCCAATTCTAGATTCAATACATAATCCTCATCTGCTTCATTGGGGTCCAAATCAATAATTGGAAGCATCTGTTCCACCCGCATTTGGCTAGTCAAACTGTTGACGTGATGGTTGTAACAGACGTACAACTCATCAAACAAGCCTTCCTGATACATTTGGACTGTTTTCGAAATGATCGTACGAACTTCCTTAAAGCTAGGTTGATCAGGCAAACCACGCAATTCATAAACCGGCTGAATCCCACGGGCACGGAAGAAATCCGCCCCGACACTTCCAATACAGATCACTTCAAAGTCATCTCCAGTTGGATGGTATTCTGCCTTCATTTCCATCATGGTTTTAAGGATGGAGGCATTGTAGCCTCCGACCAAACCACGATCGGATGTAATCACGATATAAGCTGTCTTTTTTACCGGCCGACTCACCAACATGGGATGGGACTTAGCATTTTCTGTTTCATGTCCATGGAGCAAGTCTGTTAGTAACTTACGTACCTTAGCAGCATAAACCTGAAAATCCTTGGCTGCTTGCTCCGATTTTCCGAGTTTAGCAGCAGACACCATCTGCATGGCATTGGTAATTTGACTGGTATTTTTAGTGGATGCAATTTTATTTTTTATATCATTTAATGAAACTGCCATCTTCCACTCCTATTTCTATTTGAAATTTGACTGGTTGACAAATTCTGTAAGGGCTGCATCCAGTTCTTCTTCTGCTGGAAGATCATGTGTTGAACGAATCGTCTCAAAGATTTGATCATAATGTGCTTCAAAGTAATCAAACAACTCTTCTTGGAAACGAAGAATGTCGTCTACTGGAACACTATCTAAGAAACCATGAGTCAAGGCGTACAAGATCACGACTTGTTTTTCAACTGTCAATGGTTCATGAACAGGTTGTTTCAAGACTTCAACTGTTCGGCGACCACGGTTCAATTTCGCTTGAGTCGCAGCATCCAAGTCACTACCAAATTTCGTGAAGGCTTCCAATTCACGGTATGAAGCAAGGTCGATACGAAGGGTACCCGCAACTTTCTTCATAGCCTTGATTTGGGCAGCTCCCCCTACACGGGATACAGAAGAACCTGCATCAATGGCCGGACGAATACCAGCATTGAACAAACTATCTTGCAAGAAGATTTGTCCATCTGTGATCGAAATCACGTTGGTTGCGATATAAGCAGAAATATCTCCTGCTTGGGTTTCAATGATTGGAAGAGCTGTAATAGAGCCACCACCCAATTCATCTGAAACTTTAGCTGAACGTTCCAACAAACGGCTGTGGAGATAGAAGACATCCCCTGGGAAGGCTTCACGTCCTGGTGGACGACGAAGAAGAAGGGACAATTCACGGTAGGCTACGGCTTGTTTTGACAAATCATCATAGACGATCAAAACGTGTTTACCGTTATACATGAACTCTTCTGCCATGGCAACCCCGGCATAAGGTGCCAAGTAGAGCAATGGAGACGGTTGGGAAGCCGAAGCGGTTACCACAATCGTATAATCCATGGCTCCGTATTTACGAAGAGTTTCTACTTGCGTACGAACTGTTGATTCTTTTTGACCAATCGCCACATAGATACAGATCATGTCTTGACCCTTTTGGTTCAAGATGGTATCGATGGCAATCGAAGTTTTCCCTGTTTGACGGTCCCCGATAATCAATTCCCGTTGGCCACGTCCGATTGGAACAAGGGCATCAATGGCTTTCAAACCAGTTTGTAGGGGTTCTGAGACAGATTTCCGTTGCATAACGCCAGGAGCTGGTGTTTCAACTGGACGGAATTTATCTGTCACAATCTCACCCAAACCATCTACTGGTTGGCCCAGTGGGTTGACAACCCGACCAATCAAGGCATCCCCTGCAGGGACTTCCATGATTTTACCTGTACGACGGACAGAGTCTCCTTCACGAATATCCGTGAAATCACCCAAGATGATGATCCCAACATCCGTTGTTTCTAAGTTTTGGGCCATCCCGTATGAGCCATTTTCAAAGATTAACAACTCACCACTCATGGCATTTTCAAGCCCATGAGCGCGGGCAATCCCGTCACCAATGTAGGTTACAACACCTGTCTCAGTGACGTCAAAGTTTGGCTTGAAATTTTCAATTTGTTGCTTAATTAAAGCGCTGATTTCTTGTGCGTTAATCGCCAAAATTCACACCACTTTCTATTTCAATTTAGATTTTATAACTTGCAATTGGTGTTTGAGACTGGTATCCAACGTTTTATGATTGGCTGTCACGACAAAGCCACCAATTAAATCTGGATCGATCTTTTGTTGGATCGAGCGAACTTGAATCCCAAATTTTCTTTCGATAATGGGTACTAGCTTTTGCTCTTGAACAGGATCCAAACCAGCAACTGTCGTAACAGTGACGACAAATGCGTTGCTCAACAGTTGAATCTGATCCAAACAAATCGTTACAATGTCATAAAATAAGGCTTCACGATGATTGAGAATAACCACTTCAATCAAATGGTCGAGTAATTGTGAATCAGAGGGTTGAAAAAGTCTTAGACTTTTTGCTTTCTCTTCATCCTCTACACCGATATGAGCTAAGAAGTTAGCAAGTCCAGTCTCCTCAAAAATGCCCTTGATTTGGGTCAATTTTTCAAAGACAAGATCTTGTTCTCCTTTTTCAAAGACCAATTGAACAAAAGGCTGGGTATATTTCTCAATCACCATCAGTTGCTTTTTGTCCATTAGGCTTCTCCTAATTCATCAAGATAGCGATCGATCAGTTGGCGTTGACCTTCAGCATCCAGCTGTTGACTCAACAATTTGCTGGCAAGATTGACAGTGAGATCTGCCACATCGCCTTTGATACTGTTCAATGCTTCTTCTTTGTTATGCGCAATTTCTTGTTGCGCTTTTTCTTTCAAACGTACTGCTTCTTGAGTGGCTTCTGAAAGGATCTGAGATTTGTTCTTTTCTGCAGTTTCCTTTGCATTTTCGACAATAGACGCAGCTTCTTTGCGGCTACCTGCCAACTCTTCTTCACGTTTACTTGCTAGTTCCTCAGCTTTTTGACGAGCTGATTCTGCTCCATCAATATCATCTGTAATCTTTTTGGCACGCGCTTCTAAAATTCCATTGATATTGTTCCATGCAAATTTCTTTATTAAAAAGATTAATAATAGGAAGGAACCAGCAATGAGAATAAAGTTACCAATAATTTCACTCATTGATACATGCATTCTTCTACTCCTCCTCTACTTACTCTTCACCATTAATTTTCTTACCAATATAAATTGATGACAACATGGTAAACACATAGGCTTGGATACATGAAATGAAAATCGAAAACGCTGTCCACGCCATGCTTCCAATAAAGGCAAATGGATACCAATAAACAGCTTGATGCGACAAAGTCACAAGCAAGCTTGCTAGTACCTCACCCGCAAAGATATTTCCGAAGATCCGAAGTGCCAAGGAGGCAAAGTTCGTTAATTCTTCCAAAATATTCATGGGGGTCATAAATCCGGGTGTCACAAAAGCCTTTAAATATTCCTTCACACCACGTCTGCGAATTCCTTCTACATGGGCGATTAAGGTGATCAAAAATGAAAAGGCAAAGTCATAACCCAGGTTAGCGGTTGGTGATGTCCACAAATTGTAACCATTGGTCGTTTCGATTTTAGCCATCAATCCAATGTTATTGGCTACTAAAAGAAAGAGGAAAAGAACAAACAAGAACAAGGAATAGTCCTTTATGTAATGTTCCCCAATATTTCCTTTTGTAAAGCCTACGACAAAGTCATATGCGTATTCCAGCACATTTTGTTTGCCTTTTGGTCGGATCGACATTTTTCGACTGGCCCAATAAATGAAGCCAAAAACGGCGAAAACAGAAATCAGGGTCATAGCAAGTAGGGTCAAATTAAAAGATACAGGTCCAAGAGTAATCGTTGGATTGATACTTTCTTCCAAGGTTTGACACCTCCTTTTCTAAAATAGAAGCGTCTATTTGATAATAAAGGCCATAACCAAGGTTACGAAGAAAGTACCTTCGACAAAGGCAACACCAAGAATCAAGAGGCTACGCAATTGACCGATAATTTCTGGTTGACGAGACGCAGATTTCAATAAGCTACTCATCATCAAACCTTCTGCCAGTGATACACCAAAACAGGCTAAACAAAGACCTAAAAATGTTAAATTCATGATGAATTCTCCTTTTATAAAATTTTACCTCCTTAGTTTACTCCTAAAAGATATAATAGTCAAATATTTCCTATAAAAGTAAGCGTTTTAGTGAAATTACGTTATTTTTTTAATATGATAATTTTTCCTATCTACGATTGATTTCTTTTAATTTTTAGACGCTTTGTCCACCTCTATTCATTTTTTCTTCTAAAAAACTCTCACCTGCTCAGCAGATGAGAGAATTCGATTATTTAAAGATAGACGTTTTGAAACTGTCTGTTTGTTGCAGTAATTTCTTAAAGATTTTTTCTTTCAAGGCAAGGGTATTGTCAAATTTGACAGAACCATTCTTCAAACTGGCCTGATCTTTTTCAACCGCAGTTGCAAAGGCTTGTTTTAAGTCCTCATAAGAGCTATAAGTAGTCCCATCCACTTCAATAGCCTGAAGTCCATTTTTGGCACTGGTTACCACTTCATTGAAGTAGGCTTTCTTCCAGTCTTCAAGGGTACTGAATTTCCCATCAGAAATCTTTTGAATGATGTAATCATCCCCTAGAGTCGCATGACCTGCTTGTTTGGATTCTTGTTTATACTTGTTTGAAGCATAGCCTAAGAAGCCTTTTTCATAGCCATAGTAACCCCAGAGTCTGAAGGTATTGTGTTTGAAGGACATGGCTCCAGGAGCCCCTTCACTGGTGTTTCCACCATAGATCCCTGTCATCATCGGTACCGTCACATAGGCTGAACCAAAGTCCGATGGATTATAGACACCATTTCCAGGACCACGATTGGTCATGAAGTTGTTGGTGATGAGATCATCTACTGAATGTAAGGTGATCGCTTTTTCCTCATCACTCAAAGGACGCACCTTATCAAATTGATTCTTGGTATTAGCCCCTCGGTATTGTTTATCAACCTTCTTGAACCATGCATTGTTCAAGTCTTGACTGCCTTTATTGAGGACGGCTTCTCCTTCTAGGTAATCCAGAAGCATGAGAGTGTCATTATAGCCTTTCATATACCGATCAATTTCGTCACGTGACTTCAAATCATTTGGATTGGTATTGTACCATTGGTTTCCATCGTTAGGACGTTCATAGGCCATATTGAGACCTAAGGCCTTGTATTCCCCATTTGGATTGGATACAGATGGCGTTTGTAACATGCCTTGGGCAAAGGCTTCGATATCGGTTCCTTCACGGTGTCTCCAACCACCTAAGTAAACCATACGGTCATTGACGTGCGTCGTTTCGTGGGTAAAGGCAGAGACCCCAAAGTCACTAATCATATCGGTCACCATGAAGAAGACAGAGTCGTCTTTATATGGATTTCCGTAAATTCGCGCCACTGCTCCCATCCGCCAATCTGTCGCATGGTAACGATCGGTTGGACCATACAACTCCCGAATTGGAGCGACATCTTTGCCACTGTTGGTGTGGCCATAACGGTCTGTACTAATGCCCTTGTAGTTTTGGTTATCAAGGACAGGGGTCGGCACCATATTATTGCTCTTCAAGAGTTGATTGCGTACCTTATCCGTTGCTAGACGTGACCAGAAATCTAGGTAATTCTGTTGTCCTTTAGCCACCTTATCAATTTCGGCTTTGAAGGCATTGCGTTCTGCTTCCGTGTTCTTGCCATATTTCTCGAAGGAACTATAGGCCATAGTGTTGTAAGTTGAAATCAAGAACATATGAGCATCTTTTAAGTTCAAGAGTGGCAAGATCATTTTACCGTGAACATCATTGTTTAAGCCCTCATAGGCTCTATGCTTAGCAGATGCGAAAGCTGGATTGGTCGTCTCAGGCTCCACAATATAGACATTGTCTTTGGTTGCTTTGATGAACCAATCATTCAAGTCTGTATCAGTTGTAAAGAGGTCCATATTGTACTTCAAGAAGTCATTTAGGTTCCCAGAAAGAGTCGATTTAGCCACGACTTCTCGGAAGGCATCGTGGGTACGAGTCCCTTTGATGTAGTCTTCTTTTGAACCAATTTCAATCAAGCGGTCTAAGACATCAACATTCTTCCCATAGAAATCTGGCTTGAACAACATGAGCTGTTTGAGATTGACATCATCGAACTTCACTCCATAATAGCGATTGAGGTATGACAAACCAAGAAGAACAGCGGCCTTGTTGTCATCAACTTTCTTGATAAGGGCCCGTTTGGCAGCCTCATCTGTATTTAATTGATGATCTTGGTTTTCAACTAGTTGTTTGACAAAGTGAGTCAGATTATCCTTGACTGCTTGGAAGCTTTCTTCAAGGTAAAGGTTCTTAATGGCATTGACTTTGTTAGGACCTGTTCGACCAAGATGTGTGTAGATTGGATCTGATTGTAATTCGACAGGGCTTAATTTTTCAACGATCGCACCAATGAGATCGCTCCGGTCTTTGTCCACCATATTTGGCGTATAGACCACTTCACCGAGCTCCGCCACACTGTACTCTTTGACTTGTTTGACTTTAGACTCTTTCGGTGAAATGCTAAAGATATCTTTTGTCTTATCGGCATAATGGATCAGGATGTGATCAGCATCAGCTAGTTCAGTAACAAAATCATTGCCCTTCATAGCAGTCACAGACAAGACTTCCTTGGTCAAGAGAGGACTCGTTGCAGCCAATTTATTCCCTTGGTCGACAATCCATTCTTTGTTGTAGAATGGTTGCAATTTAGCAATATTGCGGTAAGCTAGCTCACGAGTCGCATCGTAAGCAGTGATAGCCTTGTATTGATCGTCTTTGCTAACAAGGTGATTGAGCGTATCTTCAATTGGTTTCCTGCTGGTGAATTTATCAGCAGTGATTCCCATTGCTTCAATCTTCTGCTCAGCTTCTGCCAGCGAGATGCTAGGGATTTTACGGGAGTTGTTAAAGGTTTTCTTCCCTTCACTCACGCCTTCCACACTGTAATTGCGCTTGGTTCTTGAATAGGTGAAATAATCATCTGCGTCGATATCCGAGTGTCCGAAGACCATCTCACCAGTTTTGACTTTCATCATGGTGATGTTGTCTTCAATAGCACCCAAGGCCCAGTTGGTCCCCAGTAACCCACCAGATTGAACAGCTTCTTTCAGTTCAATTGAACCTTTAGCAACTGAATTTCTGAGAACCCCTTCTTTACCTACTGTGTGGTTATTTCCACCATTTTGAGAGGAATAAGCCAAACCTGCAGCTTTGGCTTTATTCCCAGTGATTTCAGCATCAACGTAAGCTTTTTCTACGACACCCTTCCAGTTCTCACCAACAACACCCGCTAGATAGCCACCTTTGTTCCCAGCAGCGTGCAGTTTCCCGATAAAGGCGACATTACTTACTTTCCCACTGCCATCAATTTTATTGACGATCCCTGCTACGTCATTGTTCCCAACAACACTTCCTGTTACTTTAACATTCTCGACAGTTGCATTATTTTTGATAACACC
Source organism: Streptococcus parasanguinis (assembly GCF_023109675.1). Taxonomy (GTDB): domain Bacteria; phylum Bacillota; class Bacilli; order Lactobacillales; family Streptococcaceae; genus Streptococcus; species Streptococcus parasanguinis_I. The sequence continues at coordinate 9,872 of NZ_JALDUR010000006.1, forward strand.
TGCTATTGGGGCTACTCGATCTGTCCCAGGTAGGTCAATATTGACATTTTCAAGCAAGAGATTCTTAACCGAGCCACCTTCGATGTTCCCAAATAATGGTCTTGTAATGTTATGGATGGCAAATTTATTTCCATTCGTACTTTCCAAAATTCCCTTGAAGGCATTGGTCACATAGGATTTCCCTACTGGCTGGACATTAGTCGCATTCATATTGCTACCCAGTTTAAAGGTACCAGTCGGATTGGCTTGCATAGCTTTTACAAGTTCGTTGAAATTGTAGTAGACATCCCCTTCATGAGCTTTGGGTTTTGCAATATAGTGGACATAGTCCTCACTAAACTGGTTGTCCGCAGTCCGTTGAATGAGATCAGGAGCTTTGGCTGTTACTTTGTAGAGGGTCACGCCATCTACCGTTACTTCTTCAATTTTATCAACGGCTAGTTTTGTAACCTTATTATCATAGGTAGTGACCTTTAAGTAGTAAGGCTTCACATCTGATGGTGTTTCAGACAAGAGGCTGCTATCGGTCTCAAGACCTTGGTCATCCACGCTAATCAGACTGGTTTCCTTGATGTTTTTGATTTCAACTTTTTTAAGATCAATTCTCAGTGGTTTTTCCTTGAGAACTTCTTCTTCATCCCCATTTCCACGGTCATACACCATGGTCGTTGCGAGCGTATAATCCTTGTAGTAGTCCAAGTCCGCTAAAGCAGCTGCCAAGTCCGTCTCTGAAAGGGTCAGGGTTTTCACCACTTGATCACCCTTCTTCAATACAGCCTGGATGGACTTGATGGTCACACCGTCTGGTTTATCCAAATGATAAGTAGCTTTAGCACTGCGCTTCAATTCTTCCTTATCGACCTGGGTCAAAGTTAAGGTAGGCTTATCAAGTTCTTTGGTCCCTTGTTGAATGATCTGATCTTGGGCTTGTTCTACTACTTCTTCAGAAATTGTAGGAGCATCCGTTGTTTTGACACCTTTAATGGTCTTATAGACCTTGGTGATTTTTTTCTTCCCATTTTTACCGACTTGAGAAACCCTTTCGGTTCCTTTTAGCAAGGTAACATCTTGTTCGGTTACCGTCTTAAATGGAATTTCTTCAAACGAAACATCCTCTGTTTGGCCTTCAATCGCCTTAGTCCCACGACTAATTTTTTCTGTCACAGGAGCTTTTACCGTTTCAGTGGTCGTACTGAGAGGCTCGCCAATCTTCTCACCATTGACCGTCTTATAAACTCGACGAATCTCCTGGCTACCAGCCTCGCCTTTCTGAAGGAGGCTTTCTTCATCGGTGTAACGATTGGCGTCCGTTACATACTCTGTTTCATATGGAAGGATTACCGTTTCTGTCTCTGTTACCGTCCCTTCCGTTACTTGATAGGTTGGGTTCTCCGGTTGAATAGGGGCTTCGCCGACATGGCCTTCTTCTTGTGTCCCTTTAGCTTCCACCACACCTGTATAGGCTGGGTTCTCTGGTTGAACAGGGGCTTCGCCGACATGGCCTTCTTCCTGTGTTCCCTTGGATTCTACTACACCTGTATAGGTTGGGTTCTCCGGTTGAACAGGAGCTTCGCCGACATGGCCTTCTTCCTGTGTTCCCTTAGCTTCCACCACACCTGTATAGGCTGGGTTCTCTGGTTGAACAGGAGCTTCGCCGATATGGCCTTCTTCCTGTGTTCCTTTATCTTCCACCACACCTGTATAGGTTGGCTTCTCCGGTTGAACAGGAGCTTCACCGACATGACCTTCTTCTTGTGTCCCCTTAGCCGTTACAACTGGAGAAGGATTGGGTTGAGGGGTTGGTTGGGCATCTTCTTTTGTCCCAACAGCAAGAATTTGTGAAACTGGTTCTTTAGTGACCTTGCTTTCAACGACTCTGCGAACTTCTTGTCCATCTACCACACTCACTTCTGTCAATAGGGTCCGCTCCCCATTTTGACCAGCAGTCAGCACCTTGGTTTGCCCTTTAGGTAATGTAGGATCAGCTTGTTTGACAGTTTCAAATGGCACAGGCTCAGTAGAGACTTCCAGGCTTGGTTTTTCAACTTGAGGAAAGGCTGGAGAGACTTCTGGGGTCACACGAGCTTGTGCTTCCACTTGTGGAATACCTGTACTTGTTTTGATCGTTCCTTCTACAGAAGGTTTCGTTTCCTGCATAGCCTTTGGCTCTCGTAAGCTCGTCTTTTGGACTGACGGGTAGCGCAGATAACCAATATAGTCATAACCGTCAATTTGAATCACGCCATTTGCAAGATCTTTGCTCGATGCGATCGCAAGATCCTGATTATAGGCGCGCAAAACTTGATTTTGTAGGGCTGCGACTTCAACTGGAAGTAGAAGACTTTGTCCCATGGCTCCAATCAAAAGGACGCCCATGACCTTCTTCCGGTGCTTTTTAGAGAGTAAGAGGACCGCAAAAGAAGCTGTGGCTAGACTTAGCCCAAAAAGGGCGACTTCCTGACTTCCTGTTTGAGGAAGAACCGACTGAATTGCTTCCTTCTTCTTATAGACGAGATAGAAAGTATCTTCATTTTGATACTCTTCAGGGATTGCATGAATCACCTGTGCTTTTTCTTCAGCAGTCAGCTCTTCTTCTGTCACATATCCTAAGTGAACATGAGCAGGTAGAGTCATCTGATCAGCTTGGACAGGACGAGCTCCTAACAAGCTTCCTCCTAATAAAAAGGCTCCAATGGCCACCGGACCAACACCGACAGTTAATTTCCGAATCGAATATTTGGTCATTTTTTCAAACGTTTGTTTCGCTTTTTTCATCCTAAAATTCCTATATAGTAATATTTAACCCTCGAGCAGGGACCTGATTATTTTTAGAGAGGATGGGATCCTTTCCAGAAATAAGAACCTTCCCGGGATTTTTTACCTTTACCTATCTTATCTTTTTTCTTCTATTTTAGCAAGCTCTAAAACTCAAAAAAATAAACCGTTTTCTTTATAGGAAGAAAGCAACACAAAAAACGCCTCGAAAGGCGTTTGTATTATAGATCTATTTATAAGGATTGGTACAAATCATTGTATCGTTGACTAGCCGTATCCCATGAGAAGTCACGCGTCATAGCTTGCTCTTGGAGACCATACCAAGCCTGTTTGTCATTGTAGTAGACAGCCAAGGCTTCATCAACTGCCCAGTTAAACCAATAGCCAGACAAATTATTGAAACTAAAGCCTGTTCCACTTCCATCAACAGCATTATACGGTTGGACCGTATCTCGAAGTCCGCCGACTTCATGCACTAAAGGAAGGGTTCCATAACGCATGGCCATCATTTGAGAAAGACCACACGGTTCAAAACGGCTTGGCATCAAGAAGACATCCGACGCTGCATAGATTTCTTGGGCCAATTGGACATCAAATGTGATATTCGCTGAAAGTTTATCTGGGTAGGCTTGACCAAACCAAGCAAAGGCATTTTCAAATCCAGGATCTCCTGTACCGAGCAAGACAATCTGAATATCCTTTTGCAAGAGTTGATGCAACTCTTCTACCACCACGTCAAAGCCTTTTTGACGTGTCAAACGAGAGACGATCCCAAACAAAGGAACATCATCGCGAACAGGTAGACCGACACGTTCTTGAAGAGCTCGTTTACTAGCTGCTTTACCTGAAAGATCTGAGAGACTGAAGTGATACGTCAAGAGTGGATCCGTTTCAGGATTATACAGATCTGCATCAATCCCGTTAACAATTCCGGTCACCTTGCCAGACTCCATCCGAAGGATCTGATCCAAGCCACAACCATATTCAGCAGTCATAATCTCATGCGCATAGCTAGGAGAAACAGTTGTCACACGGTCAGCATATAGAATGCCGGCTTTCATCCAGTTCAGGCAATCATTCCATCGAAGTGTTCCATCTGCATAGCGTTCAAATCCAACTCCGAAAAGATCCCACAACATTCCTGGGTCGAACTGACCTTGGAATTCCAAATTATGGATGGTCAATACTGTCTTAATTCCATGATAAGCTTGAATCCAACGGTATTTTTCCTTCAGCAAGAAAGGAATCATCGCCGTATGGTAATCATGGGCATGAAGAACATCTGGAATGAAGTCAACTCGTTCCATCGTTTCTAAGGCCGCGAGCTGGAAGAAGGCAAAGCGTTCGCCATCATCGAAGTCACCATACACATGACCTCTAAAGAAATAATGTTGGTTATCAATAAAGTAAAAGGTGACTCCATCGCGCACAATGCGTTTCACACCAACATATTGACTTCTCCAGCCAACCTTGGTCTCAAAATGCAAGACATCTTCGATTTGATCTCCAAACTTAGCCTCTACCATATCATAGTAAGGGAGGATCACGCGCACATCATGACCACTTTTCGCTAAGGATTTAGGAAGAGCGCCAATAACGTCTCCCAAACCACCTGTTTTAGAAAACGGTGCTCCTTCAGCTGCAACAAATAATAGTTTCATTAGACAATATCCTCTGTAACAATCGTTCCTTTTTTAACCACGACAGGTGCTTCTTCTGTCCCACGAATCGTCACACCAGCAGCCACTTCAACACCCTTATCCAGAATGGCATGTTCGACGATTGCATTTTCATGAATCACAACACCAGGGAAGAGAAGGCTACTGCGTACTTCTGAACCTTCATAAAGGCGTACCCGACGTGAAACAATGGAACGTTCAACGGTTCCTTCTACAATACTACCCGAAGCAAATTGAGACGTTTTAATATGTGAAGTCTTGGAATAATACGTTGGTTCTTCATTCTTCACTTTCGTATACACCTTTTGGTTTGGTGAAAAGAGCTTCATGAATTTTTGGTTTTCCAACATATCCAAGTTTGCATGGTAGTATGATTCAACTGAATGAATATTGGCTAAGTAACCTGTATATTCAAAGGCAAAAGCATTGTATTCCACCGCCAAATCACGCAAGATATAGCGCAATTTTTGTGGGTATTCTTTCTTGGCTTCTTCTTCAATTTTTTCAATCAACCAAGGGGTATCCACAATAAAGACATCTGTTGACATGTTGTAGACTTCATCAGGAGACTTGCTGTCAAACAGTTTTTGCTCCGTAACATGGTCTGTCTCATCAATCTGTAGAATCGCATTCACTTCAGAGATATTTTGAGGATGCAACTTTTTGTAAACAACTGTAATCGGACGGTCAACGCTATTATGCAAGTGGAAAACTTGATTGAGGTCAATATTCATCAAAACATCACAGTTTAAAGCAACTGTTTGGTTGGAACCAGACCGTTTCAAATAGGTCAATAATTGTTGGTAGTATTCTGGCCCTACCGTTGTATTTTCAACTGGAGTATTATAGATTCCAAGGTAATAGTGGCTCAATAAAGTAGACAAGCCCCACTCACGACCTGAACGAATATGGTCAAAGACCGAACTAATATTTTCTTGTTGGAAAATCCCAAAAACACTACGAATACCAGCATTCGCAAGGCTAGACAATGGGAAGTCAATCAAGCGGTATTTCCCATCAAACGGTAGGGAGGCTACCGGACGATGGCTGGTCAAAGTGGACATATCATGATACCCAACTGTATTTCCTAAAATGGCTGAATATTTATCAATCTTCATCTGTTGCTACCCCCACTTTTTCATTGTAACCGACAACTTGTACTTCCTCTGTTCCATCAATCACGACACCTTCTGCAATGACTGCGCCTTCTCCGATGATCGCGCGTTTCACGACAGCTCCTTTACCGATAATGGCATTGCTCATCACGACAGCATCTTCGACAACTGCTCCTTCACGAACTTGAGCTTCTGTTGATAAGATGGAGTGTTTGACTGTACCGTCTACCGAACAACCATCGACTACAAGAGAATCTTCGATGTGAGCATGTTCCCCAAAGAAGTTTGGTGGTGAAATAAGGTTGCGTGAATAGATTTTCCAGTGACGATCGCGACTATCCAAGGCATTATTTGGATCGATATATTCCATATTGGCTTCCCAAAGAGACTCAATCGTACCAACGTCTTTCCAATAACCATTGAATTCATAAGCATAAACACTTTCGCCTGATTCTAGATACGTAGGAATGACATTTTTACCGAAGTCTGACATATCGATATCGCTCTTCTCAGCAGCAACTAACATATTGCGCAGACGAGCCCAGTCAAAGATGTAAATCCCCATGGAAGCCTTGGTAGATTTTGGTTCAGCTGGTTTTTCTTCAAATTCGACAATCCGATTATTGGCATCTGTATTCATGATTCCAAAACGGCTTGCTTCCTTCAAAGGAACATCTAGGACGGCAACAGTCAAGCTCGCATTATTATCCTTGTGTGCTTGAAGCATGTCATCGTAATCCATCTTGTAGATATGATCCCCAGATAGAATCAAGACATATTCCGGATTGATGCTATCGATATAGTCGATGTTTTGGAGAATCGCATGACTAGTTCCTTCGAACCACCGATTTCCTTCACTAGCTGAATAAGGTTGGAGAATAGACACACCCGTATTGATTCCATCCAAGCCCCAGCTGGAACCATTCCCAATATGGCTGTTAAGGGCAAGTGGTTGATACTGTGTAATCACACCAACATTGTGAATTCCTGAGTTGGCACAGTTTGAGAGAGCAAAATCGATAATCCGATAGCGCCCACCAAATTGAACCGCAGGTTTCGCGATGTTTTTGGTTAATTTTCCAAGACGTGTTCCTTGCCCTCCGGCAAGAATTAAAGCGAGCATTTCATTCTTCATTGACTACTTCCTCTTTTTAAAGCTTGGACTCCCTTAGAGTCAACCGATCATCATTTTTTATCTGATGTTTTAGATTTCGTTTTGCGAACCTTCCGTTTCACCTTCCAAATGCTAGCCCCTAAAGCCGGCAAAGTAAAGGTCAAAGTTTGTTCATAATCCTTCCACAGTCCATCTTGAGACTGAACTGTCGGATTGTGCTCTTTCCAGACACCTCCCCATTCTTCTAATTCTGTATTCCAAATTTCTTCATAGACCGCTGATACAGGCACACCAATCGTAAAGTCCTTGCGTTCCACTGGTGCCATATTGAAAACACACACCAGAAGATCGCCCTTACGATTTTTCCGAACCATTGACAAGACGCTCTGATCCCGGTTATCTGCATCTATAATCTCTAAGCCATCAAAGCTATCATCAATCTCCCACAATTCCTTGTGTTCTTTGTAGAAATGATTGAGCTGAGAAGTAAAACGACGCATCTTAGCATTCATTTCATCCTCTAGATTGCCCCATTCCAATTGCTCTTCTGACTTCCATTCCAAAAATTGACCAAATTCTGAACCCATAAAGAGTAATTTCTTACCTGGATGGCAAATCTGATAGGTCAAGAGGTTACGGAGTCCAGCAAATTGATTGTAACGATCTCCCCACATCTTATGCATCAAACTCTTCTTACCATGCACCACTTCATCATGTGAAAATGGTAGTAAGAAGTTTTCAGAAAATGCATACATGAAACTAAAGGTTACCAGGTTAAAGTCAAATTTCCGGTAGATGGGATCTTCTTCGTAGAATCGAAGGATATCATTCATCCACCCCATATTCCATTTATAGTCAAAGCCAAGTCCACCTTCTTCTTCAGGACCCGTGATCTTTTGACCAGCAGAACTTTCTTCTGCAATCATCATGACATCTGGGTGTTCGTTCTTGATAATCGCATTCAACCGTCTAAGGAAATGAACGCCTTCGTAGTTGAGGTTTCCACCATCAATATTTGGTGTCCATGGACCGCTATCGTAGTCAAGATAGAGCATATTGCTCACAGCATCGACCCGAATCCCATCTAAATGATAGGTATCAATCCAAAACTTCAAACTAGAAATCAAGAATGACTGGACTTGATTCTTCCCTAAATCGAAGTTCAAGGCTCCCCATCCGTAGTTATGAGCACGATGTTCATCCTGGTATTCAAAGGTTGGTGTTCCATCATAATAAGCCAAGGCATCATCATTGATAATGAAATGTCCTGGTACCCAATCCACGATCACTCCGATATTGTTGAGGTGGCATTCTTCCACGAAGTCTTGAAACTCTTCTGGGCTACCATAAGTCTGCTCGAGTGCAAAATATCCCATGAGCTGATAGCCCCAACTCAAGCCCAATGGATGAGCCATCACTGGCATAAATTCCACGTGGGTGTAGTTCATCTCCACCAAATATGGAATCAATTCTTCCTTTAGTTGTTTGAAGGTATAGGAACTGTGATCCTCATTACGTTTCCACGATCCTGCGTGAACCTCATAAATATTAACAGGTCGTTCCTTAAAACCAAGTTTTTTGCGGCGTGCTCTCCAGAGACCATCTTTCCAGTTTTTCTCTGGAATGGTCTTAATAATAGATCCTGTATTGGGTCTCTTTTCCATCCATAACGCTAGAGGATCGATTTTTTGCACCTGATGACCATTTTGTCGAGTCACCAAATACTTGTATATATCTCCCTCTTTTGCATCGGAACAGAAGACTTCCCAGACGCCTCCTTCATTACGAACCATTGGAATTTTACGAGCTTCCCAATCAGTGAAATCACCAATCAGATCCACCGCCTGAGCATTGGGAGCCCAAACACGGAAGGTAAAGCCTTCTTGTTCCCCCCTTGTTTCCTTGTGAGCTCCTAAGTACTCTTGAAGATGGAAATTATCCCTTCTTCCAAATGTCCATAAGTCTGTGCTTCTATCCATATACTCACCTCTTTATTCTTTGAAAGCGTTTTCTATTTGTTTTTATTTTACTATAAAATCACTTAATTTTCAAGTTGATTCCTGTAAAATCATGTAAAATTATCAGGAAAAGTTTTTCCATTTTCTTTCCCGAACCTTTTCTATCCTTCCTTGGTCATCCTCCTTATCTTACTTACGATTATACTATATATGCGAGGAAAATCAAACAAAAACCGAACATTTAAATCACTATTTTTATTACTAACTAGTTTATTACGAATAAAATGAACATTTTTATGAACAATGTAAAAAAAGACTAAGACAGATTTGTCTTAGTCTTGTTGAATTCTTAGTCTACGTTCACGTATTCTTTTGAAAGTTCAAGAACTTCTTCCATTGTTGAACATTCAGTAAGAGCACGGTTAGCGTATTCTTGCATTTTAGCTGTGTCGAGTTTCTTCATCAAGCTACGTGTACGAAGGACAGATGTCGCTGACATAGAGAACTCATCCAAGCCCATTCCGACAAGAAGTGGAACGGCAGTTTGGTCACCGGCCATTTCACCACACATACCAGCCCATTTGCCTTCAGCATGAGCCGCTTTGATCACGTTGTTGATCAAACGAAGGATAGATGGGTTATATGGCTGGTAAAGGTATGAAACTTGTTCGTTCATACGGTCAGCAGCCATTGTGTATTGGATCAAGTCGTTTGTACCAATTGAGAAGAAATCAACTTCCTTAGCAAATTGATCCGCAAGCATTGCTGCAGCTGGGATTTCAATCATGATCCCTACTTGGATATCGTCTGCAACAGCAACACCTTCCGCAAGCAATTTAGCCTTTTCTTCTTCAAGAATACCTTTAGCAGTACGGAACTCAGTTAACAAAGCAACCATTGGGAACATGATCCGCAATTTACCGTGAACAGATGCACGAAGCAAAGCACGCAATTGTGTACGGAACATTTGGTTACCAGTTTCAGAGATAGAAATACGCAAAGCACGGAAACCTAAGAATGGGTTCATTTCTTTAGGAAGGTCGAAGTAAGGAAGTTCTTTATCCCCACCGATATCCATTGTACGAACAACCACAGGTTTACCATTCATGCCTTCAAGAACTGCTTTGTAGGCTTCATATTGGTCATCTTCAGTTGGGAAGTCTTGAGAATCCATGTACAAGAATTCTGTACGATAGAGACCAACAGCTTCTGCACCATTATCGTTCACACCTTCAACGTCTTTAGGTGTACCGATGTTGGCAGCCAACTCGAAGTGTTTTCCATCAGCAGTCACTGTTTTCGCATCTTTAAGGAGAGCCCATTCAGCTTTTTGTTTAGCATAAGCTTCACCAGCTGCTTTGAACTCTGCAATTTGTTCTTCAGTAGGGTTGATCACTACTTCACCAGTGATCCCTGAAACAGCCAAAACATCACCATCTTTGACAAGTTCTGTAATGTTATTTGTACCCAAAACAGCTGCGATTTCAAGTGTACGCGCCATGATAGCTGAGTGACTGGTACGTCCACCGATGTTAGTAACAAAGGCTTTTACGTACTTTTTGTTCAACTGAGCTGTATCAGATGGTGTCAAGTCATGCGCTACCACGATTGCTTCTTCATTGATAGAAGCAGGGTTTGGCAATTTCTTACCAAGCAAGTTGGCAAGGACACGTTTGGTAACGTCGCGAATGTCTGCTGCACGTTCTTGCATGTAAGGATTGTCTTCCATTCCTTCAAAGATTGCAATGAACATGTCAGTGACTTCTTTCAAGCCAGCCTCTGCATTGATTTTTTTCGTACGAATCGTTTCTTTGATCTGACCAATCATTTCAGGGTCAGCGAGAACCATCATATGCGCATCAAAAACTTGCGCTGCTTCTTCACCAAGGCTTGCTACTGCATTCTCCCGAATAAGAGAAAGCTCGTTTTGTGAAGCTTCAAGAGCTGCATCCAAACGAGCTTCTTCTGCACTTGTATCTTCGACTGAAACAGTCTCAAATGATAAGTCTGGTTGAATGAGCAAATATGCCTTAGCAACGGCAACACCGTCAGATGCTGCAATTCCTTTTAGCATTTTTGTCATATTTTTAAGCCAATCCTTCTTTAGTCATTGTTTCTGAAATAGCTGCGATAGCATCATCAGCGTCAGCACCTTCTGCAGAGATTACAACGTCAGCACCTTGACCAACACCAAGGCTCATAACACCCATGATTGATTTCAAGTTAACTGATTTACCTTTGTATTCAAGAGTGATGTCTGATGCAAATTTGCTAGCAGTTTGAACCAACAAAGTTGCTGGACGTGCGTGGATACCTGTTTCTGCCACGATGTGGAAATCTTTAGAAGCCATAATTGGACTCTCCTTTTAAAAAATAGTTTTTGAGTTACCTTTTGATAACCCTTACAATTTGGTATTATATCATCTTTTGAAATTTTTTTCAAGATTTTTATCACTGACTTACAGAAAAAGACTGCGAAAAATCCCAATTTAGATACATTCTAAGAAGTACCTGAAGAATGGAGAACAAATCTTTTCAATTTTCTACTATATTATAAGTAACATTTTCCTCCGCTTTCAAATAAAAAGAAGCAAGTGTACCACAGGATATTGATTCACAAAAAAATTATAACTAATTAAAGATGCTTTAAAGCCTATTCCTATCCCATTTCTTGGAATTTCTCAATTTCCGTTCACCACAATATATTGTGTTTTAAAAACCCCATTTCATATCTTTGCACAATATTTAGTTTTATTTTGTTGACAAGTTGCTGGATTTTGTTTATACTGTTTACAGATTTATATTTCGATAGGAGAACGAAAAAGAAATGGTAACCATTTATTCAAAAAATAATTGTGTTCAATGCAAAATGACCAAGCGATTCCTCGATAGCAATCATGTGGAATACCGCGAAATTAACTTAGATGAACAGCCAGAATTTGTAGAGCATGTTAAGAACCTTGGCTTCAATGCTGCTCCAGTTATTCAAACACCGGATGAAGTATTTTCTGGTTTTCAACCAGCTAAGTTGAAGAAACTTTCTTAATAAACACAGTATTTTGCTTAAATAGGGTCTAGCGTTAGCAACCTAACACTAGACTTTTTACTTGGAAAGAGAGGACTTCTCCTCTTCATTTTTTTGAACTAGAAAAGGATTATTATGGGATTAAAATCTCTTGAAGATGTGACGTATTTTCGTCTTAACAATGAAATCAACCGTCCAGTAAACGGCCAAATCATGCTTCATAAAGATAAAGAAGCTTTGGATGCGTTCTTTAAAGAAAATGTTGTACCAAATACTAAAACCTTTGACTCGATTACAGACAAGATTCAGTACCTTCTCGAGCACAATTACATTGAGAGAGCTTTTATCGAGAAATACCGTCCTGAATTTTTAGAGGAATTGGCCCAATTTATCAAAGATCAAAACTTCCAATTCAAGTCCTTCATGGCGGCCTACAAATTCTATAACCAATACGCTTTGAAAACAAATGATGGAGAATACTATCTTGAAAGCATGGAAGACCGTGTCTTTTTCAATGCTCTCTATTTTGCTGATGGAAATGAAGCTATCGCGCGAGACATCGCAAACGAAATTATCCACCAACGCTACCAACCAGCTACTCCTTCTTTCTTAAACGCTGGACGTGCCCGCCGTGGGGAATTGGTATCATGTTTCTTGATCCAAGTAACCGATGATATGAATGCGATCGGACGTTCCATCAACTCTGCCCTTCAACTGTCTCGTATCGGTGGTGGGGTTGGGATTTCTCTCAGCAACCTTCGTGAAGCTGGAGCACCAATCAAAGGGTATGAAGGAGCCGCTTCTGGAGTGGTTCCAGTTATGAAACTCTTCGAAGATAGCTTCTCTTACTCTAACCAATTGGGACAACGCCAAGGGGCTGGGGTGGTTTACCTCAACGTCTTCCACCCAGACATCATCGCCTTCCTTTCAACTAAGAAAGAAAATGCTGATGAAAAAGTTCGGGTGAAGACTCTCTCACTTGGGGTCGTCGTGCCAGACAAGTTCTACGAGTTGGCGCGTAAGAATGAAGAAATGTACCTCTTCAGCCCATACTCTGTGGAACGTGAATACGGAGTACCATTTAACTACATCGACATCACTGAAAAATACGATGAGTTGGTTGCTAATCCAAATATCCGCAAGACTAAAATTAAGGCACGTGATTTGGAAACTGAAATTTCTAAATTGCAACAAGAATCTGGCTATCCATATGTAGTCAACATTGATACTGCTAACCGGGCAAACCCTGTTGATGGAAAAATCATCATGAGTAACTTGTGTTCAGAGATCCTTCAAGTTCAAGAACCAAGCTTGATCAACGATGCCCAAGAATTTGTTCAAATGGGAACAGACGTCTCCTGTAACCTTGGTTCAACCAACGTAGTTAACATGATGACTTCACCTGATTTTGGTCGTTCGATTCGTGCCATGGTTCGTGCTTTGACCTTCGTTACAGATAGCTCTCATATCGTAGCCGTTCCAACTATTGACCACGGAAATAAACTGGCGCATACCTTTGGTCTTGGAGCCATGGGACTTCATAGCTACCTTGCCCAACAATTGATCGAATACGGATCACCGGAGTCTATTGAGTTTACGAGCATCTACTTCATGCTCATGAACTACTGGACTCTCGTAGAATCAAACAACATTGCGCGCGAACGTGGTGTTACCTTCCACAACTTCGAAAAATCTGATTATGCCAATGGTACTTACTTTGATAAGTACACGACTGGAGAATTTGTACCAAAATCTGATCGCGTCAAAGAACTCTTTAAAGATATCTTTATCCCAAGTGCTGAGGATTGGGCAGAACTGCGTGCTAAAGTTCAAGCAGATGGTCTTTACCACCAAAACCGCCTAGCTGTCGCACCAAATGGATCTATCAGCTACATCAATGACGTATCTGCTTCTATCCACCCAATTACACAACGGATTGAAGAACGCCAAGAGAAGAAAATCGGTAAGATCTACTACCCTGCAGCAGGATTGTCAACGGAAACGATTCCTTACTACACTTCTGCCTACGACATGGATATGCGAAAAGTCATCGATGTCTATGCTGCTGCAACTGAGCACGTAGACCAAGGTCTTTCACTGACTCTCTTTATGCGCAGCGATATTCCAAAGGGTCTTTACGAATGGAAAACTGAAAACAAACAAACCACTCGTGACTTGTCTATCCTTCGGAACTACGCCTTTAACAAGGGTATCAAGTCTATCTACTACGTCCGTACCTTTACAGATGATGGTGGAGAAGTTGGCGCCAACCAATGTGAAAGCTGTGTCATCTAATCCGCTATCCTAGATAGCTATCAAAAGTCGGTTCGCCGACTTTTTGTGCGGTATTCTATCAATTTATGGTAGAATAGTAACGATTGAATGAATAGAAAAAGAAAGTGATGCAAATGGAAACATACTACAAAGCCATTAACTGGAATGCGATCGAAGATGTCATCGATAAATCGACCTGGGAAAAACTGACAGAGCAATTCTGGTTGGATACACGTATCCCTTTGTCAAACGACTTGGATGACTGGAGAAAGTTGTCGAATAAAGAAAAAGACCTAGTTGGTAAAGTCTTTGGGGGATTGACCCTTCTAGATACCATGCAATCTGAAACAGGTGTTCAGGCTCTTCGTGCAGATATTCGTACTCCCCACGAAGAAGCTGTCTTTAACAACATCCAATTTATGGAATCTGTCCATGCTAAGTCATACTCTTCTATCTTTTCTACTTTGAATACTAAGTCAGAAATCGAAGAGATTTTCGAATGGACCAACACCAATCCTTTCCTTCAAAAGAAGGCAGAAATCATCAACGAAATCTATCTCAATGGGACCCCTCTTGAAAAGAAAGTCGCCAGCGTTTTCCTTGAAACCTTCCTCTTCTACTCTGGTTTCTTCACACCTCTCTACTATCTTGGAAACAACAAATTGGCCAACGTAGCTGAAATCATTAAGTTGATCATTCGGGACGAATCTGTTCACGGAACCTATATCGGCTACAAGTTCCAACTTGGTTTTAACGAATTACCAGAAGACGAACAAGAAAAACTCAAAGAGTGGATGTATGATCTTCTCTACACCCTCTATGAGAATGAAGAAGGCTACACAGAGAGCCTCTATGATGGTGTTGGCTGGACTGAGGAAGTCAAGACCTTCCTTCGCTACAACGCTAATAAAGCCCTCATGAACTTGGGACAAGATCCGCTCTTCCCAGACTCAGCAGATGACGTTAACCCAATCGTCATGAACGGAATCTCAACCGGTACTTCTAATCACGACTTCTTCTCTCAAGTCGGAAATGGTTACCTTCTCGGTGAAGTAGAAGCCATGCAGGATGACGATTATAACTACGGTTTATAAGAAGAAAACCCTTTCCAGACGGAAAGGTTTTTTTGTTGCAATCTTTTTCTAATTGGATCTGCTTCTTTTTTGAAAAAAGAGGTTGAACAAACATCCAACCTCTCCTATTATTACAATTTACCTGCTACGGCATCCAACAATTCTTGGATCTTCGCTTGGTTGCTTCCTCCTGCCATGGCCATGTCTGGTTTACCACCACCACGTCCATCGACAATTGGAGCCAATTCTTTGATCACATTGCCTGCATGCACTTCTTTTGTCTTGCTGGCAACAAGGACATTGACCTTGTCACCGATGGCTGCGACAAGAACAAGCACATCAGAGTAATCTTTTTGTTTCCAGTTATCCGCAAAGGTACGAAGGGCACCTGCATCTGATACTGAAACTTGGCTGGCGATGTAACGGTGTCCGTTTGCTTCTTGAACATTCTTGAAGACATCACCTGCTGCTGCAGCCGCTGCTTTTTCCTTCAATTCTGCATTTTCTTTTTGCAATTGACGGAGTTGCTCTTGAAGGCCTTCCACCTTGTGAGGGACTTCTTTGAGTTGAGGGGCTTTTAAGGTTGCTGCGACTGCTTTCAGAGCATCTTCTTGATCACGATAAGCTTCGAAGGCTTCCTTGCCAGTCACTGCCAAGATACGACGAGTTCCTGACCCAATCCCTTCTTCTTTGACAATCTTGAAGAGACCGATTTCAGAAGTATTGCCTACATGGGTACCACCACAGAGTTCCACTGAGTAGTCACCGATGGTGACAACACGGACTTCTTTACCGTATTTCTCACCAAAGAGGGCCATAGCACCCATTTCTTTGGCTGTATCAATATCAGTCTCAACAGTCTTGACTGCAATGGCTTCCCAGATCTTCTCATTGACTTGTTGCTCAATAGCGCGTAATTCTTCAGGAGTTACAGCTTGGAAGTGGGTAAAGTCAAAGCGAAGGAATTCTACTTCGTTGAGAGATCCTGCTTGGGTTGCGTGGTTACCAAGAATATTGTGAAGAGCCGCATGGAGCAAGTGAGTTGCTGTGTGGTTCTTCATAACACGGTGACGACGATTAGTGTCAATGGCCAAGGTGTATTCTTGGTTCAAGGCAAGAGGAGCAAGGACTTCAACGGTATGGAGTGGCTGTCCATTTGGTGCTTTTTGAACATCTGTCACTGTCGCTACGACGTTTCCTGCAGCATCCAAGATTTGACCATGGTCCGCAACTTGTCCACCCATTTCAGCGTAGAATGGAGTTTCTGCAAAGATCAGTGATGCAGTTCCTTCTGAAACAGCCTCTACTTCAGCATTATCTGCTACGATAGCCACCAACTTAGAAGGCAATTGGCTGGCATTGTAGTTGAAGCTACTTTCAACTGTAATGTTTTGAAGGGTTTCATTTTGCATCCCCATAGATCCACCTTTGACAGCAGATGCACGCGCACGTTCTTGTTGTTCCTTCATAGCCGCTTCAAAACCGTCACGATCGACCGTCATTCCAGCTTCTTCAGCGATTTCTTCTGTCAATTCCACTGGGAATCCATAAGTATCGTAGAGTTTAAAGACATCCTGACCAGCGATAACCGTTTGACCTTTTTCTTTCAAGTCTGCTACGATAGTTTCTGCAAAGTGTTGACCAGAGTTCAAGGTACGAGCAAATGATTCTTCTTCACTCTTGATGATTTTTTCGATGAAGTCTTGTTTTTCAAGTACTTCTGGGTAGTAGCTTTCCATGATCTTCCCAACGGTTGGAACCAATTTATACAAGAAGGTTCCTTCGATCCCCAATTTTTGACCATGCATGGAAGCACGACGGAGGAGACGACGAAGAACGTAACCGCGTCCTTCATTACCAGGAAGAGCTCCATCTCCAATCGCAAATGAAAGCGAACGGATGTGGTCAGCAATCACCTTGAAGCTCATGTTATCGCCATCTGGATCGTAGGTTTTACCAGACATCTTTTCTACTTCACGGATGATTGGCATGAAGAGGTCTGTTTCAAAGTTGGTCTTCGCCCCTTGGATAACGGCTACCAAACGTTCCAAACCTGCGCCCGTATCAATGTTCTTGTGTGGCAATTCCTTGTATTCGCTACGAGGAACTGCTGGGTCAGCGTTAAATTGTGACAAGACAATGTTCCAGATTTCGATGTAACGGTCGTTTTCGATATCTTCTGCAAGCAGACGAAGGCCGATGTTTTCTGGGTCAAAAGCTTCTCCACGGTCAAAGAAGATTTCTGTATCTGGTCCAGAAGGCCCTGCACCGATTTCCCAAAAGTTGTCTTCGATTGGGATCAAGTGACTTGGATCCACCCCAACAGCGATCCAACGGTTGTATGAATCCTTGTCATCAGGGTAATAGGTCATGTAAAGTTTGTCTTTAGGGAAATCAAACCATTCCGGACTTGTCAAAAGCTCATAAGCCCACGTAATGGCTTCATCACGGAAGTAATCTCCAATAGAGAAGTTCCCCAACATTTCAAACATGGTATGGTGACGAGCAGTCTTCCCTACGTTTTCGATATCATTGGTACGGATGGCTTTTTGAGCATTAGTAATCCGCGGGTTTTCAGGTTTGATGGTTCCATCGAAGTATTTCTTAAGAGTGGCAACCCCTGAGTTGATCCACAAAAGTGTTGGATCGTTTACTGGAACCAAGCTAACAGATGGTTCTACTGAGTGGCCTTTGCTTGCCCAGAAATCAAGCCACATTTGGCGGACTTGTGCACTAGATAATTGTTTCATATTTGTCTCCTAATTTTTTTAAGATTAATTTGCGCCAGCTTCTAACATTTCGACATAATCGATGGCGACACAAAGTGAGATGACTAAATCAGCGTATTCATCCTCATACACCGATACTTGGTAGGTAGAGGTGAGATGAAAGAGTTCTTTGCTAATCTCAGCGACGATTTGATCCCGATCATCGAATAATTTGAATTCTAGGTCCCAGATATTTCCTTGTACCCGCAGTCCCAAATCTTCGATATCGTACTTATCCCTGAAGAGCGTCAGCTTTTTATGGATAAAAAAGCAGTCCCCATCCTTCAACTCAACCACAAACTTGGGAAGAAAGCTGATTGTTTTTTTAGTAATGTGGCTCACTTCTTTCCCATTCTTATCATAGATGGTAAAAGTCTTGGGAATCTTAAGAAAAGATCCCTCAACCTGGTATTCAACATCTCCCAACTCATCTTTGATATCGAACCGCTCGCCACCCAATCGAAATTTTTGTTTCACTTGATAGGTTCGCATCTTTTGATCTCCTTTAAAAAGCTCCAGACAACTGCCCATAAACAAAAGACAAGCCACTAAACGAAGGGCGAAAAACCGCGGTACCACCTTCATTCAATGAACTTGTCATTCTTCATTTTATATGCAATTGTCTCAGCCGAGTAGCAAAATCATTTCTCTTCCATGGCTCGCACCCCCGCCACTTCTCTGATTCCGAGTAACAATGATTTATTCTCAACTATTTCATTATACAAGTTCCAAATGGAACCGTCAACTATTTTTTAGATGATGAGCTGCTATCACTTGTTTGAACACCGATATTTTGCAAATATTGGTTAAATGTTGATTTGAAAGCATCATCTTTGACCTTGATATTGGCATTGGTCATCGCTTTTGCAATAATGCTACGGATGTAGTTGGTATCTTGCTTACGACCATCAACAATGATCTCTTTCAAACGTTTTTCGTATTTCTTCCAGTCAGAGCCTTTTTCTGTCTTCTTATTCAATTTGACAATATAGTAGCTAGCAGAATAGTTTTGACCTGCTGAAACTGTGATCACATCTGAAATCCCATTTTCATCCAACTTAAAGGCAGCTTCTTTGACTTGAGATGGAATATCTGCTGTTCCTGAATCAAACTTGACTTCGCCACCTTTGTCTTTTGTAGCAGTATCTGTTGAATTGTCTTTGGCGATTTGGGCAAAGTCTGCACCTTCCGCTTTAGCTGCTTCCAACACTTCTTTTGCTTTATCTTCTGAATCTAACTTGATAATTTGTGCTGTTACTTCTGGTGTGTAAGATTCAAAAGCCGCCTTGTAGTCAGACTCTTTAATATCTTTCTTAGCAGCTTGGTTGACTGCATATTCCAACAACATATTGCTACGGATTTGTTTCTTCGCTGTTTCTTCCGTCAAGCCTTGTTGCGCCAAGTAAGCATCGAATTGCTTGCCTAATTGTTTCTTTTGTTTAGCCAATTCTTTATCGACTTCTTTATCAGAAACTTTTGATCCATATTCTTTTTCAAAGACTTTATTGATGGTCATTTGGAAAAGAACTTGTTGAGCACCTTGGTTGTTTTTGATTTCATTATAGAAATCAGAAACTGTAATCGTGTCCCCTTTCATGGTCACGATATCTTTGTTTGTGCCATTGGCACACGCTGCTAGTGTTACGACTGATAGCAAGGTCACAGCACCTGCTACAAGTTTTTTCTTCATGAAAATTATTCTCCGTTCCTTTTTAAACTTCTTCTATTTTACCACAAATTAGAGAGAATACCTTAAATTTATCTAAAAAGAGCTAGGATCTGGCAAGGTTACCGTCTCTGTATTTTTCCGAATCATCAAAATACCATCTCCAAGTGGCACCAAACTAGCGGTCAAATCTGGATGATTGAGAGTCGCATGAAAGAGGTTCTGAAGCCCCCGGTAAATGGTTCGTTGCCCACGACGCACTTCCATGATGTCCTTGGCAACATCTCCTCCTTGGAAAATATCATCCAATACCACGACTCCCCCAACCTCTAAGAGTTCGAGAATTCGTGGCAAAAAGACGATGTACTTAGACTTAGCAGAGTCCATAAAGACAAAGTCATAGGTCTCTGTCAAATCCTGCAAGACATCTACTGCATCTCCTTCAAGCAAGGTGATTTGTTTTCTCTGATCGTATTTAGCCAGATTTTCCTTAGCAAAGCCAATCATCTCTTCATTCCGATCAATAGTGGTAATTTGTGCATCGGGAGCATTTTCAGCCATTAAGAGCGCTGAAAATCCAATTGCTGTCCCAATTTCCAGGATTTTCTTTGGTTGTAGGGCTTGCAGGAGTAATCTAAAGTAAGCTACCGTTTCATGCGGAATAATCGGAATATTTTCCTTGCGGGCGAATGCTTCTAACTCCTCCAAGGCACCTGCTACCGGTTTTTGACGCGTGCGCATAAAGTCAACGATCTCGTCTTTAACCACTGGCCGGCGCATATTGTGGTTGGCATTTTTACTATAAGACTCTACCATCTTATGCGAGTCCTAATTTTTCTACTAGGGCTTCAAATTCATTCAACCGACGTTCAAAGACCGCAAAGGCTGCGTCCAAGTAGTCTTCTTTTTCCATATCCACACCTGCTTTACGGATGACATTGAGTGGATAGTCAGAATTTCCAGCCTTCAAGTAGTCGATATATTTATCACGATCTTCTTGTGTTCCATGAACAATCTTTTCAGCTAAGGCCGAAGCTGCTGCAAAACCAGTTGAATATTGGAAAACGTAGTAGTTATAGTAGAAGTGAGGAATTCGAGCCCATTCATATTGGATCTCAGGGTTGTCTTCTTTTGAAAGACCATAGTATTTTTCATTGAGCTCTGCATAGAGGTTGTTTAAGAACTCACTAGTCAAAACAGTACCTTCTTGGTCTGCTTTATGGATAGCATGCTCAAATTCAGCAAACTGCGTTTGACGGAAGACAGTTCCACGGAAGCCATCCAAGAAGTGATTCAAAATCGCAAAGCGAGTTGCATCGTCTTCTACTTCTTCTAACAGACGTTCGGTCAAGATATTTTCATTGGTTGTAGATGCGATTTCAGCAAGGAAGATGGAATAGTCCCCATAGACATAAGGTTGGGTTTCACGGGTATAACTAGAATGCATACTGTGACCAGTTTCATGCACCAAGGTGAAGAGATTGTCCAATGTATCTTGCCAGTTCAACAACATGAAGGCATTGGTATCATAAGAACCACCTGAATAAGCACCCGAGCGTTTTCCTTGGTTGACATGCACATCAATCCACCGTTCGCTGAAGGCACGTTTCACACGAGAAAGGTAGTCCTCACCCAAAACAGCCAAGACTTCTTCTGCTTTGGCCAATGATTCTTCATAGGTAAACTTGTAGTCTGTATCGGATAATGGCGTATACATATCGTACATCTTCAAGTCTGAGATTCCTAGAATTTTTGAACGCAATTGCACATAGCGTTGCAAGAGTGGCAAATGTTTGTTCACCGCTGCTACCAAGCTATCATAAACACTTTCTGGTACAAAGTTTTCAGAAAGGGCCGCTTCACGGGCAGATGAGAATTTGCGAACTTTGGCATTGAAGTTGTGAACTTTCACATTGGTTTGTAAGGTTTTAGCATAGGTATGTTGGTACTGTTCATAAACCTTGTAGAGGCCTTCGTAAGCTTCTTTACGAACGGCACGATCTTTTGATTCTACCAAAGAAATATAGTTTCCATGGGTTAATTGAACTTCTTCGCCCTTGTCATCATGCACAGTTGGGAAAACAATATCTGCATTGTCCAAAATTTCAAAAGTTTCACCACCAGCCGCAAAGATCTCACCAGCACCTGCAAGTAATTCCTCTTCTTTTTGAGACAAGACATGTTCTTTTTTCTCTAGCAGACGATCAAAATAATGACCATATTGTTCCAAGGCTGGAACTTCACTCACAAAGGCTTTGTATTGCTCATCCGTAATGGCCATGAATTCAGGCTCATAGAAGGCAAAGGTTTCACCTAACAAGCTATAAAGAGACATCCCTTTTGATTGGTACTCTTGGTATTTAGCCACTCGTGTGTCTTGGTCATTTTTCATATGGGCATAGACGTAGACCTTTTCTAAACGACGACTCAATTCCAAATATGCATTGGTTGTATCCAACAGTGTTTGCGCTGAATCCAACAAATGGCCAGCATAGTGGCTTGCTGCTTTAATATCTGTAGCTAAGCTTGCTGCTTCTTCTTCCCAAGCTTGATCTGTCGCAAAAATTGTCGACAAATCCCATTGGTATTTTTCATCAATTTCATTACGTTGTTTTACCATTTCGATTAATCCTCCAATGGTACTATTTTAGCATAAAAATGAACATTTCGGGAGGATTTCTATCTTAGAAAGTTAGCTTTTCTGTTGAGCATAAAAACGTGGGGGATAAAGGATCTGAACGGGTTGGATTCCTTGCGACTGATAATAGGTCATAAATTGCTGGTAGTAACCTTCTACATCCTCTTTAATTTGGAGCAAGTTCTGTGAAAGGATCGGACGACAAAGAGGATAAAAGAAATCTAGCCCCAGTTCCATCAGATGGTGTCCCTGCATATAGAGTTCTTCCTGAAGCTTCAGCCACTTTGGATGACGATAAAAGAGTTGCTGCTGTATATACGTTAAAAATGTACGATCGAGCTCGACTGCCATTTGCTGCATGGGTTGCGAAAGATAAGGGGTCCGTAAGACTTCCAGTAAAGACCTTTGGCCAAAAGGGAAAATTTCTGTTTGATAATGCAATCGCCCTCGTAAATCCTCATGGATGAGGTATTGCAGACGTAGCTCTTTCTTTGTCAGATCCAATTCCCAAAGATGGAACCCGCGATTCTGACTAAAATAAAGAAAGCCAGCCTGCAGCTTTGTTAGTCTTTTCTTGAGCCACAACTTTTTACCAAGTAACCAATAGACCTGGTAACCGTGGGATCGATAATCATCGCTTCTCTCCTTCAAGCGTTCTAAAGATAGAGAGCTGCACTGCACTTCCAAAGCTAAGTTCTTGTCTACTACCAAAAGATCGGCAATTTGTTGAAAGTCTGCTAAATAACTTTCTACCTCTGTTTTAGACTCCTTAGAGGCCCAGTTATAAAGACTGGCTTTCAATTCCAGATGTTCAAAACTCTCAGCTTCGTGATGATAGGGACAATGCTGTAATTCTACATGAGCAAAATGAGCCCGTAGAACCGAGCCATTTTTTAGACGCACTGGACTATGACATGCTAGACAATAGAAGGGCCCTTCTGTCACAGCTGGGATCTCTTCCAAACAGTTCCACCGCTTTTGATTGTTATCCATGGCAATAAACATAGGCCCACCTCCTCATCTATATCATTCGAAAAAAAATAAGAAAAAGGCTGGAAATTCCAACCTTTTCTTCTTTTTATTCTTCAGAATCTGAATCTGAATCATCACTGTCGTCATCTGCAACAGGAGATTTACTCAATTCTTTCTGCATATCTTTCATTTCTTTACGAGTACTTTCCAACTCTTCACGAGCATCTTTCAAGATTTCGATCAAAGCTTCACGGTCTTCTTTAGGAACGACTGTGCTATCTGAACCGATGCTTTCCAAGCCTTCATTAAAGATATCTTTTTGGTTTTCTAAGCCTTGCTTTAAGGTACTAATCATTGCATCGTATTGTTCTTTTGCAGGACCTGTCACAGAAGTACCTGCTTCTTCAGTAAGTGAAACAGATTGATCCATTAATTTTGCAAACAACTTTTTAAAGTCTCCAACTGTTTTAGCCTTGCTGATTTCAGCGTCTGTTAAGAGGCTAGAAGATGAAGTCTCTTCTGAATCTGTTGAAGTATCCTTGCTTTTTAAAGTGTTGGCAGATTTGCTCGTCACTTTAGTAGTTGATTGACTATTTGAAGTTTCCTTCTTTGTGTCTTGTTTGTTTGAACAAGCAGCTAGGGAAACAATCGTCAAAAGAGCAGCTGTCGATAAGATCATTTTTTCATAAAATGGTCTCCTTCATATTAATTTTACCTCATTCTACCACCGAATACTTTGATTGTCAAATTAATCGCTAGTTCTTAATAATAGCAAATAAGTTGGACAAAACACTGTGAAATCAGTGTTTCTGTCCAACTCCTCGATGATTAGTCATACAATTGTAACAATTTCATTAGTCTACTTTGCCACCAAAAAGGCCGTGAGCCTTCCCTTGGGGCATTTTTAAGGCAAAGCTCAGCAAAAAGACGATCCCTACAACCCCTGCTAAAAAGAAACTCATGACTTGGTAACCGCCTCTTTCAATACAGAGGGCTGCGAGGGGTTGTAAAAGAATGGTTCCTAAATAACGAGCTCCTTGGACAATGGCCATGGCAAGAACCAAGTCTTTGCCATTCACCTTTTGGGCAATAAACCGTAAGGAGACCATAATCAAAACCATCCCTGTTGTATGCTTGGCTATAAGAGTCAAAAGCACTTTTAAGAAGACAGGACTTGGAAGAGCGTAGACGGCATATTGAGCGAAAATAATTCCGATTGGAAGAGCAATCAAAACCCGTAAAGGCCAGTGGTCCATGAATCGATCAGAGAAAAAGATCAAGGGAGCTTCCACTACGACGGAGACAGCTACAACCGTAGAGGCAATATGGACTGGTAGACCACTATCCATGAGCAACTCAGGAATATAGGTATGACCAATATTTCCAACCCCTGAAGCCAACCCAATCAACACAATAAAGAAGAGATAAGGTCCATTGTGAAGAAGAGGACGAATAGAGACAGGGTGTTTTTCCTTTTCTACGACTGTCTCTTTTTTCTTCATTCGAACCGCACTTAGGCAGAAGAGACTAAATACAATGGTGATCAAAACCGTATAATAGACTGCTTGGGGGCTAAACTGATGATAGACCCAGCCAGCTATTTGGACACCGACCGAGTAGCCAATGGTTCCCCAAACGCGAATCTTCCCAAAAGCGTATGGACTTTGCGTTGCAAAAACTTCCATCATGGGAGCTGTCCCATTCAAACAGACTAGAACAATTCCGTAAAAAACAGTCAGCCAAAAGAGATTGGGGGCCCAAAGAAAACCGAAGACACCACCAATGATCACACTCAGACTGAGGGTCGTCATTTTTACGATTCCAAATCGCTCATTGATATACCCAAAGAAGGGTTGGGCTACCATGGATAAGAAAAAGGCAACCGATACCAAAGTCGACACTTGAGTTGCACTATAGTGCTTTCCCATCAAATAGACGGAAATGAGGGTCGTAAAGAGAGATGTGGACATAAAATAAAAACTATAGAGTAGCATATAAGCCACATAAGAATTTCGGAATTTTTTCATATAAATCCTTTCTAAAAATATCGGAATGGGACAATGACAAAACCCAACTGACAATCAGTTAGGTTTTATTTTATTCTTTATTATAGCGCTTTTGAGCCTCTTTTTTGCGTCTCTCACGACTTTGTTTTTCAATCGAGAGAATGATGACAAGAATGAGAATCGGAATCAAAATCAGGAAGTGATCCAGCGAAAGCCATTTACTGTGCTTAGCCGTTGTCTTTTTACCACTTGCTGTTTCTTTGACAAGCTCTGGCTTGGCTCCTTCTTCCACCTTCATATCATCTCGGATACCTTCAGACAAGGTGTAGAGATCATTATCTACTGTCAGATAGCCATCTTTTACCGCAAGGGTCGGTTCTTTAGCACCTTTTTTGACCGTTGCATAGAAGGGTTTTTCGAGTGTATAGGTCTTGCCATCAATCTTCTGGACACCTGCATCTAACAATTTTTTATAGCCAAAATCTTTATAAGCTTTTTCGATCAAGGCATTGCCAAACGGGTGACGGTAATATTCCCCATCTTGGTCTGCCCAATCTCCTACGCCCATAATGACAGCAATTAAGCGCTGATTGCCCCGTTTGATGGTCGCGATATAGTTGAAAGCTCCACGAGGACTTGATCCAGTTTTTAAACCATCCACACCTTTCAAAGCATACTTAGCTCCTGGCAATGAATAATTGTAGGTATCAAAGGTTTCCTCATACGGAGTTCCTTTTTTGACCGTGACTTGTGCTTGATTGGTATAGTTTAAAATATCCGGGTATTGATTGATAAAATGATAGACCAAAATTCCCAAATCACGCGCAGTTGTCTGGTTAGCCGCATCATTTGGATAATTGTTTACCTGATAGTAACCTTGCAAGGTTGAGATGGCCGCTCCACTCGGGTTATTCCAGACCGTATTGGTCATCCCTAATTCCTTAGCCTTGGCATTCATGCGCTCGATAAAGGCATCTGGATCATTGTTGGACATGAGATTGGCCAACATAAGGGTTGATACATTTGAGGATGGAACCACTGTCATGGTAATCAACTCAGGAATGGTGTAGTCTACTCCAGCAACAATATTATTATTGGAGATCTCATAGATCTTTCCGATCGCTTGGTCTGAAGCGGTCGCCTTGATCACTGTATCCTTACTGATCTTGCCATTTGCCATATCTTCAAACAAGAGATAGAGCGTCATGAGCTTACTCATGCTGGCAGGATCTCTGACTTCATCGATATTGTCTTTCCAAAGAACATTGCCCGTATTTCCGTCAATAATAAGCGAAGAATGTGGACGGTTAATGGCTTGGACATTGTCATTTGGATACATCTTTTGCGCCATATCCACCAATTCATCCGCACTCGCTAGAATTGGCTGGCATAAGAGACTCAGAAGGAGGCAAATATGGATCAAATATTTTTTTATCATAGACTTTTCCTTTATAACAGACTAATCAGCTGGAGGCTAAAATAAGCTTCTAGCCCTCATGCCCTTTCCTCTTGTCTCCCAGTAGATGAAAAGAGCTAATCACAGCAGATAATTACTTGTATTGTACCATATTTTGAAGCAGAAAAAAACCTATCTGGCCCGAATAAATCGGCGATAGGTCCTGTTTTTTATCGACTTAACAAGCTCAAGGCTTCCTTATCCGCAATAATGGTCACATTTGGATGTCCTTGAAGGGCACTAGCTGGCACTTTTTCTGTCCTTTCACCCTCTACTGTACCTTTGATTGCTTGGGCTTTTGATTCCCCATAAGCAAACAAGACAATTGATTTCGCAGCTAAGATATTGGCAATCCCCATAGAAATAGCTTGAGTTGGTACGTCTTCGATCTTATCAAAGAAACGAGAATTGGCCTCAATGGTAGAGTCATCCAACTGAACTAAGTGGGTCTGACTATTAAAGGATGTCCCTGGCTCATTAAAACCGATATGCCCATTGCGTCCGATTCCCAAGATTTGAAGGTCCACTGGATGGTCTTCGAGTATTTTGTTATAACGGATCACTTCTTGATCGGCAGATTCTTCAACACCGGATGGGAGATAGCTTTCTTTGAACGGTTTGGCATCAAAGAGATTTTTCTCCATGAAGTACCGATAAGATTGAGGATCATCTCCCGTCAATCCTACGTATTCATCTAAGTTCACACTGATTAGATTAGACAGATCCAGATCACTTTCACGAATTTGTTTATAAAACTCAAGGGGACTGCTTCCAGTCGCAAGACCTAAGGTTTGAGCACCTTCCTTTAAAGTTTCTTTCAATATATCAAAGGCAACTTTTCCACCCTCAATTTGGTCCTTTACTTCAATAATTTTCATTGGATAGACCTCCTATTTCTCTATGCTTTTATTATATGGTATAGACCAATTTTTGTCAAGTGAAACCGCTATCTTTTTCTGGCATTTTTTTCATTTTCAAGTCGATTCGTGATATAATGAAAGGTATGATTGTATCACTATTATTCATCATTTTTTTGATCGGACTCCTTGTCTTTCTATTATCTTTCTTGATTCATCAAAGAAAGATTCTCAAGGTCCTGATCTTTTTGATGGGAATCAGCCTGATGCTCTTAGCTGTCGGGACTACCATCTATCTACTCACAAATTTATTATAAAAGGAGCGCTAATGAATACCAACGACTTTGACTTTGATTTGCCTGAAGAACTGATTGCTCAAACCCCTCTTGAAAAACGAGATGCCTCTAAACTCTTGATCCTCGATCGAAAAACAGGGCAATTCCAAGACCGTCATTTTGATGCAATTTTGGATGAATTGGAGCCAGGAGATGCTCTTGTCATGAACAATACGCGCGTTCTACCAGCCCGCCTTCATGGAGTCAAACCAGAAACAGGTGGTCACGTCGAATTCCTTCTCCTTAAAAATACGCAAGATGACTGTTGGGAAGTCTTGGCAAAACCTGCAAAACGCTTAAAGGTAGGGGCCACAGTCAGCTTCGGAGATGGTCGGTTGACCGCAACCGTTGAGGAAGAATTAGAGCACGGAGGCCGTATCGTTCGCTTCCACTACCAAGGGATCTTTTTAGAAGTTTTGGAAAGCCTTGGTGAAATGCCACTTCCTCCCTATATCCATGAAAAACTGGCTGACCGCGAGCGTTACCAAACCGTTTACGCCAAAGAAAATGGTTCTGCTGCAGCTCCGACGGCAGGTCTTCATTTCACCCAAGAATTGCTCCAAAAAATTGAAGCAAAAGGGGTTCACCTGGTCTATTTGACCCTTCATGTGGGCCTAGGAACCTTCCGTCCAGTATCCGTGGACAATCTTGAAGACCATGAGATGCACTCTGAATTTTACCAACTTTCTGAAGAAGCTGCTGCTACCCTTCGTCAGGTAAAAGCTGCAGGGAAACGTATCGTAGCCGTCGGAACGACTTCTATTCGGACCCTTGAAACGATTGGTAACAAATTTGATGGAGACATCCAGGCCGATTCAGGTTGGACCAATATTTTTATCAAACCAGGTTATGAATGGAAAGTCGTCGATGCCTTTTCAACCAACTTCCACCTTCCAAAATCAACTTTGGTCATGTTGGTTTCTGCCTTTGCAGGCCGTGAATTAACCCTCGAAGCATACCACCATGCTATTCAAGAACGCTACCGGTTCTTCAGTTTTGGGGATGCTATGTTCATCAAGTAAAGGAGTCTCTCATGAATAAAGTTGAAAGCCGCCACCGCTTGATCCGCTCTATCATTTCTGAGCGTAGGATTCATACCCAACAAGAACTCCAAGAGGCCCTTGAAGCCAATGGCGTTCTCGTTACCCAGTCCACCCTTTCACGGGATGTCAAATCCTTGAATCTAGTAAAAATTAACGAGGGGGATAGTTCCTACTATGCCATGAATACCATCGCTCCTTCCCGTTGGGAGAAGCGCCTGCGTATGTATATGGAAGATGCCTTAGTCATGTTGCGGCCCGTTCAAAACCAGGTCGTTATAAAAACTCTTCCAGGTCTTGCCCAATCCTTTGGAGCGATCTTAGATGCATTGGAACTCCAAGAAATTGTAGCCACCATCTGTGGAGACGATGTCTGTTTGGTTATCTGCGAAGACAATCAAGGAGCTTTGGATTGCTTTGAAAAATTAAAAGAATTCACCCCACCCTTCTTCTTTAGTAAATAAAAAGTTTGGAAACCAAGTTTCCAAACTTTTTAAAATGTAGACAAACTATCTTAAAATAAGGTGAGCGATTCTGCAAAAAAATTAAAATGTGTTCTTATTTTTTGAATGAATGAAAAAAACACTGAAACTTTCCGCCGTGAGAAAAGTGCCTGAAATAAAATTGTTTCAGGCACTCGGAATTATTGAGAGTAAAACAGTTTGGGAAACTGTTTTAGCCTGAGCCCAGAAATTAAAGAGCGAGGGGGCTCAATACAAATTGAACACGGGCTGCGGATTGTGTCAAAAAGATAAGTTCTCCTAGAATCGAAAGATTCCGCGTCAAACTTCCTATTTTGACTTTATCCGCAGACGCCCTTAGTATCTTGATTTAGTCTTGGAACTTCGTAGAAGTTCGCTGACGTCCGTACTCACCTAAGGAAAGTTTTTAGTATAAGTTTGTCTTCAATCTGAAAGTTTGGAAACCAAGTTTCCAAACTTTTTTATATGGTGGCTAAGCGTTGAATGGCTTCTCGATAGATTTCCATCGCAGCGTAGAGATCGTCAATTTTTGCACGTTCATTGGCTTGGTGCTCGGTCTGTTCTGCACCTGGGAAAAGAGCCCCAAAGGCAACACAATTTTCCATGGTCCGCGCAAATGTCGCACCACCAGAAGACATAGCTGGTGTCTTATCACCAGTTTCTTCCTGATAGACGGCCATCAAAGAGCTGACTAAAGGACTATCCAAAGGAACATATAAAGGAGCTAAATAATCAAACTCTTCATATTCCAACTGATAGCTGGCTGCAATTTCTTGCAAACGAGCTACCAAGGCATCCTTGTCTGCTAAGACGGGGATCCGGATATCAATCCCGATTTCCGATTGTTCTTGATCGATCACAAGGGTCGCAAGATTGAAGGAAAGATCCCCACTTGGTTCATCTGAAATAGGGCCAAACAGTGCTTCTCCCGTTGCATCCTCACCAACAGCATCTGCGATAAAGAGCAAAGCTGGATGGGGTTGGATGAGGGATAAACTTTCCGCTAAACCGACAATAGCATTCACTCCTTCAGCTGCATCTTTAGAGTGCTTGGAAACACCCAAAACAGTTACAGAATCTTCTGTTTGGCTATACTGAACCCCACTTTGATCCAAAACAGGAAGCAACTCCTCCAAACGATGACCAGCATAGGTCGCCTTGTCTGGAACAACATTGAGGGCCTGTCCAGCCTGTAAGGGAAGATCATCCCAACCTGGACCATGCAATTTCACTTGTAATAAGCCTTTTTCAGCATAGGTTAATGGGAAAGAGGAATCCGGTGCAAATCCAAGATCTGCTTGTTCTT
Source organism: Streptococcus parasanguinis (assembly GCF_023109675.1). Taxonomy (GTDB): domain Bacteria; phylum Bacillota; class Bacilli; order Lactobacillales; family Streptococcaceae; genus Streptococcus; species Streptococcus parasanguinis_I. The sequence goes on from NZ_JALDUR010000006.1 coordinate 40,411, forward strand.
CGATTTGGTTGTAGCGGTTCATACAGCGCCACAAGGTTTCTTCATCCGTCCCAAAGATAAAGCGGATTCGTTTGGTAAACTGGATGCCATCATCCAGCAAACTCTTAACTGCATAGAGAGCAGCGAGGGACGGCCCCTTATCATCCTGCACACCACGACCTACTAAATAATCACCGACAATGGTCGCTTCAAAAGGTGGCGTTTGCCAATCTTTTAGATCACCGGCTGGAACAACATCCAAGTGACAAAGAACGGCCAGGAGTTCTTCCCCCTGACCGATCTCTGCATATCCATAGTATCCTTCAGGATCTATATATGTTTGAAAACCTAATTCTCGAGCAAGCTCTAAGGTTTTTTCTAGGACATCTTGGATAGCTTGTCCAAACGGTGTTCCATTTTCCCCTTCGTTTAATACTGAGGGGTAAGAAATGATGGTTTGAAGCGAGTTTAAATACTGCTCTTTTACATCGTTCTTTATTCTATTTTTCATGAAACACCTACTTTATTCTATTGCAAGAATGGAACCACAGTTCCTAGTAGAAGAAGGGCAATGGTGATTACAACAATCGCTACGACCAATTTACCCATGAATTTCCACCATGCACTCAAGTCAACACGTCCAAGAGCAAGAGCTCCCATTACGATACCTGAAGTTGGTGCGATCAAGTTCAAGACACCAGATGCAGATTGGTAAGCTGTGACAATCAAGCTACCTGGTACATTGACGAATTTACCAAGAGGTGCCATGATACCCATTGTTGCGCTGGCAAGACCAGATGATGATGGGATCAAGAATGACATTGGCAAGTAGAAAATGTAAGTCAAGACAATGAACAATTGAGATGAAAGACCTTTCAGTCCTTCTTCACCCCAGTGAAGAATTGTCGCAGTGATCATACCGTCGTTCATGATGACTTGGATACCACGTGCTACTGCTACGATAAGAGCAACACTCAAGAGGTCAGCTGCACCATTCATGAAGGATGAAATAATTTTATCTTCTTTCAAGCCATAAATGATACCAACAAGGATTCCCATGAAGGCAAAGAGCATAGCTGTTTGAGGGAAGTACCATGTACCAAGAGCATCTGTGTTACCGATCAATTGACCAAGTACTGGAATTTTATGGAGAGATTCGTTAAAGTTGTTAAAGAATGTAATACCCAAATCTTTGAATGGGATAAATCCAGCAACCATGATAACGAATGTTGAGATGAAGACGACCAAGACACGTTTTTGTTTCTTGTTCATTTGTGAAGGAATTTCTTCGCCACTATCAACATTAAAGTGTTTCAAATCTTCTTCACGAGTTGCATAGGTGAGAGATTTGGTTGGGTCTTTTTGAACCTTATCTGCATAACGGTATACATAGTATGTGCTAAGTCCTGTCAATACGATCCAGAAGATCACACGAAGTAAGAGACCTGAAGCACTTGAGATACCTGCAGTATCAGATGCGATAACTGTCGCAAATGGGTTCAATGTTGACGCCAAACATCCGATTTGTGATCCTAAAAGGATAATAGCTACCCCTGTCAAGCTGTCAAAACCAACGGACATCATAACAGGTACAAGAAGTGGATAGAAGGCCATGGTTTCTTCACCCATACCATAAGTTGTACCACCAAGGGCAAACAATGGCATCAAGATCAAAATCAACATTTTTTCGCGGCCTTTGTATTTACGAACGATAGAAGCAATCCCTACATCAAGGGTACCTGTTTCGTTCACAACTCCAAGGAAACCACCGACCATCAAGATAAAGAAGGCTACGTCAATCGCTGCACTAGTTGGTGCTTTACCAAGCATGGCATTGATTGGGGCCATCAAAACATCCCAAATTCCTTGAGGATGTGCTTTTACAGATTCATAACTACCTGCAATGATAGCACCTGCATCGTCAACCTTGTATTGACCAGCTGGAATAATCCAAGTTAACACTGCCATAATAGCAATGATAATTAACAATACGGAAAAAGATGAAGGCATCTTAAATCCTTTTTTCGTTTTTTCACTCATTTGTCTTCCTCCTAACGCAACAAAGTGTGAGTGATGTTTTACAAGAGCATCTTGTAAAACGCTTACCTATAGATTTATTCTATCACAATAAGCTTTAAAATACTAGTTTTTTCCTAATCTTTCATTAGTCTTTTTGAATAATTGTTCCACTTTCAGACTCAATCAAAGCGCCAAGGTTTTCAAGTGACGTAATAACTGCTTTTCCTTCTGGACGACCATTGACGAAGGCAATGGCAGCTTCTACTTTAGGAAGCATGCTTCCTGGTGCAAATTGGTCTTGCTTGATATATTCTTCCAATTGAGCCACATTAACATGTTCCAATTTTGCTTGGTCTGGTTTGTTGTAGTTCACAAAGACATAATCGACACCAGTCAAGACGATGAAGAGGTCTGCTTCTACTAATTCAGCCAAACGTTGAGAGGCGAAGTCTTTATCGATGACCGCTTCAACACCAGATAAGCTACCATCTGCTTCTTTCACAACTGGGATACCGCCACCACCGGCTGCCACAACGACTTGACCGTCGTTCAACAAAGTACGAATGGTATTGATTTCTTTGATATCCACTGGTTTTGGTGAAGCAACAACTTTACGCCAGCCACGACCAGCATCTTCTTTGAAGGTTGCTCCAGATTTTTCAGCTTCTGCTTTTGCTTCTTCTTCTGAGTAGAAAGGACCGATTGGTTTGCTGAGGTTAACGAAAGCTGGGTCGTTCTTATCAACAACGACTTGTGTCACAACAGAAGCCACATCTTTTTCGATTCCTTCTTCATGAAGAGCATTTTGAAGAGCATTTTGAAGCCAGTAGCCAATGCTTCCTTCGGTCATAGCAACTAAAGAATCAAGTGGGAAAGCTGGGTTCTTTTCAGAATTTGCAGCTAAGTGTTGAAGCAAGAGGTTCCCTACTTGAGGACCATTTCCGTGAGTGATGATCAAGTCATCCCCGTTTTTGATTAATTTGACTAAGTGTTTTGCTGTTTCTACAAGTGCTTCTTGTTGAGCTTGTGCAGAAGGATCAGATGAGAGAATAGCATTTCCTCCCAAAGCAACGACGATTTTTCTTGACATAAGTTTTCCCTTTCTATAAAAAATAGGGGCAGGACTAAAGCTAGCAGTCCAGCCCCTATAGCTGTTGGTATACGGTTATAAAGTCTTAAACTTTTGGAATGTACAAGTTACCAAGAGTAGCTGCCATAACCGCTTTGATGGTGTGCATACGGTTTTCAGCTTGGTCAAATTGACGAGCATATTTGCTACGGAACACTTCGTCAGTAACTTCCATTTCTTCTACGCCGAATTTTTCAGCAACATCTTTACCGTAAACAGTATTTGTATCGTGGAAGGCTGGTAAGCAGTGCAAGAAGATCAAGTCTTCGTTATCAGCTTTCTTAATCAAATCCATGTTTACTTGGTAAGGTTTCAAAAGGGCAACACGTTCTGCAAATTTGTCTTCTTCACCCATTGATACCCAAACGTCAGTATAAAGTACGTCTGCACCTTTCACTGCTTCGTCGGCATCTTCAGTGATCAAGATATGAGCGCCACTTTCTTTTGCAAATCCTTCTGCCAATTCAACGATTTCTTTTTCTGGGAAGAGTTCTTTTGGTGAGAAGATGTGTACGTTCACACCAAGGATAGCACCTGTTACAAGAAGGCTGTTTGCAACGTTGTTACGTCCATCACCACAGTATACAAGTGTCAAACCTTCCAAACGTCCAAAGTTTTCTTGAACTGTCAAGTAGTCTGCAAGCATTTGAGTTGGGTGCCATTCGTCAGTCAAACCATTCCATACTGGAACACCTGAGAATTCAGCCAATTCTTCAACCATACGTTGGCTGAAACCACGGAATTCAATACCGTCAAACATACGTCCAAGAACTTTAGCAGTATCTTCTGTAGATTCTTTTTTACCAAGTTGGATGTCGTTTGCACCAAGGTATTCTGGGTGAGCACCAAGGTCGATGGCTGCAGTAGTGAAGGCTGCACGAGTACGAGTTGAAGTTTTTTCAAACAAAAGCGCAATGTTTTTACCAGCAAGATAGTGGTGTTCAATGTTGCGTTTTTTAAGGTCTTTCAAGTGAGCTGAAAGTCCGATAAGGTATTCTAACTCAGCACGTGTAAAGTCTTTTTCTGCCAAGAAGCTACGTCCTTGGAACACTGAATTTGTCATTCTATTTGTCTCCTATTTTCTTTCTAGTATTGATCAGTAAGAAGAAAGAGCTGATCCTCAACGACCAGCTCTCGGTCTTCTCTATTAGATTTCTTCACGTTCAAATGGCATTGACATACAACGAGGTCCACCACGACCGCGAACCAATTCACTTCCGCGGATCTTAATCAAACGAAGTCCGTATTCTTCTAATTTCTTGTTTGTGACTGTGTTACGATCGTATACAACTACCACACCAGGTGCGATTGTAAGAGTATTTGATCCGTCGTTCCATTGTTCACGAGCAGCTGCAACCACATTGCCATCACCACAAGGGATCAATGTAACTTTTTCTACACCAAGGTTTTCAGCAAGTAATTCAGCCAAATCACCTTTTTCTTCAACAATCTTCAATGCTTCATTTTCATATGTTACAGAGAAGACGCGAAGGTTGCCTTGAATTTCTGGGTGGATGGTGAATTTATCGTAGTCCACCATTGTGAATACTGTATCCAAGTGCATGAATTTACGGCTGTTTGCAAATTCGAAGGCCAATACTTTCTTGAAGCCAACGTTCTTCTTGAAGATGTTTACCAACAATTTTTCGATTGATGCAGCATCTGTACGTTGTGAGATACCAACTGCCAAGACATCTTTAGAAAGGACCAATTCGTCCCCACCTTCGATACGAGTATCTTCTTCACGGTTGTATACCAAATCTACATTACCACCATATACTGGGTGGTATTTGAAGATGTATTTACCATACAAAGTTTCACGGTTACGTGTATCAGCATACATGTGGTTCAATGATACTGCATTCCCAATTGTAGCAAATGGGTCACGTGTGAAGTACAAGTTTGGCATTGGATCAATCGCAAATGGGTAGTCAGATTCAACAAGGTCTGTCAAGCCTTTGTCAGCTTCTGGAATTTCTGGAAGCTCAGCTTTTTGGAAACCAGCCATTGTTTTTTCAACCAATTCTTGGTTGTCTTCAATACCACGAAGGATTTCGCGAATAGCGTTTTTAGTTTGGCGTCCACGAATGTTTGCTTCATCAAGATATTCTTCGATGAATTGTTCGCGAATTTCTGGAGTAGTCAATGACTCAGCTGCCAATTTTTCAAGATAAAGTACTTCGATTCCTTCGTTACGAAGCGCTTGAGCAAAATTGTCGTGTTCTTTTTGTGCATCTTCCAAGAATGGAATATCATCAAAAAGAAGACGCTCTAGATAGTCAGGCATCAAGTTTTCCAACTCTTTACCTGGACGGTGCAACATTACTTTTTTCAGTTTTCCAATTTCAGAGAAAACATGAATTGGTTTAGTTGACATCTGTCATCCTCCTTTTTTCTTTGAGCCTGTTCACAAGCTTTATTACAATTGTTATTATATCCTTTATTGGTACCGCTTTCACGAAGGATTCTACTTTTCGAATGCAAAGAATTTTGTGTTTTTTTGAATGTTGTCTATATTTTATTCAATATGAAGCGTTTTCTTTGCATATTTTGTCTTTTATATTATTTTTATGAATATATATTTTTTTGTAAAAAATATAAAAAGATCAACAAATTAGTTGATCTCTTCAAAACTCTTTAAAAAGTAGGCTGTATCTAGAAAAGTTAGTTGTTTTCTCTCATACTGGATCTTATGAGAATCAATGAGTTTCTTTAAAACTTGATTGACGGTTTCTCGGGTTGTGGCTGCTAATTTGGCCATTTCCTTCATACTAATTGGAAATGGAAGCTGATTTCCTAGACCTTCATAGTCCTTGCACAGAATGGCTAAGGATTGAATCACGCGCTCACTGGCACTAGCTGTCACGACATTGCGCAAGCGCAACTCTTGAAATTCTAGGATGGAGGAGAGCTTTCTCATAATAAAGAGCAACTGCTCCTTACTCTCTTGGGCATATAATTCATAGAGGTTGACGGGAATCACGAAACAACGCAAATCCGTCACCGCACTAGCTGTATAGTGGTAACGCTCATCCTGGAACATCCCACCATAAGGGAACAGAGCCCCCTTCTTAATATAATCCATATAGGAGAATTGGTCAGACGAATCAAATTGCTCAATACGAGCAAAGCCTTTTGTCAGAAGAAAAATGCGCTCCCGCCTATCTCCTGCATAAAATAAAATTTGTCCTTTAGGGATATCCCTGGCATGAATTTCAACAGCTAATTTATCAAATAGCTCCACTGGTAGCGCAGAAAAGGCTGGATGCGAGCGGAGCAACTGGTAATCTTCCTTTGTAATCATGTCTATACTTCCTCTTATTACTATTAGTAGTATAACATACTTTTTATAGAAAAGGGAAAGAAGTCTCTTTAGAACAGAAAAGTAATTCGAAACACCAAGTGAATTTCATCCTACTTTGATAGAATAAAAGGCCTGAGCAACCCTCAGACCTTCTGTCGATTATTCATTCATATTGACACGATGCCATTCATTGATAACATAAGCCAATTGTCCCAATTGATAAAGACCAACGCCACTGATTTCAGAACTTTCTGGAGTCGTCCCTCCAAGTCCTGCAGTGTAGATAGCAACCAAATAAGGAGTCGATTCACGGACAATCGCATCCACATTAAGTGCTTCAGCAACATATCCTGGTTTTTGTTGAATCACCAAATCTGGCAAGAATTTTTTATAGTACTCACCTGGGAAAGACTCCCCGATCAGTTCTAGTAAATCCGCATATTTTTCTTGATGATTCCAAAGATATTCCAAGACATGGATGTAATAATCCGTTGTCGTTTTATTATCTTCGCTAAAGGTTTTAACCTCTGGTGAACGAGATTGACCATAGCGACTGAACAACTTACGCGCTTGCTCCATCCCCCCTAAACGATCTGCCAAAGCATAGGCTGGGGTGTTTTCAGAGTAAACCAATGAATAGCGCTGCATATCAGGAATAGACATGGCTCCATCAAAGGCAGCAACGTAATTGTCATGCTCTCCTACATATTCATAGTAAGTATTGGTAATGTCAAACCGGTCTGTTAAATTGAGTTTGCCCTTTGCGACTTCATCCACCACCAACATGTTCAACGGTAGCTTATAGGTACTACCTGCCGTCATTGGTTGAAGATCATTCATGGCAAATTGCTCTCCTGTAATGGCATTGCGATACGTGAAGGCAACTTGTGACGGATCAATTCCACTTTCTGCTAGGAAATCCTGGACAACCTCTACCAAACCTTTATTAGCATAATCATAGACAAGGCCATAAGCGCTCATCGTTTCCATGTCTGCATCTACTACTGCTTGCTTAGCTTCAGGAGATTTGACACGCGGTTTTTTCGTCTCAGGGGTAGACTTTTCGATATCTTGTTCTTTTGCTTCTTTTGTTTTCTTTGCTTTTTTTTCAATTGCTGATGCTGTTGGTTGCGTAATATGCAAGTAGCCCAGTGCGCTTGTTCCCACTAAGCACAATAGAATACTGATCGCAATCATGATCGAGCGTAGATTAAAATATTTTTTCATACGAGATTAATTATAAAAGATTCTACTGAAAATAACAAGAATTATCAGAAATAGAAAACGATTTCTTTTTAAAAAGTTTATTTCTTTTCATCAAAGGCTTATTTTCGTTTAAAGGAGCCCATAATTAGCTTAGCGATCTCACGCGCAATCGTCCGGAATAAGGAACTCAAGAAGGAATCCTTAGCTTTTTCAAGACTGGATTTTCTTGGGCGACCTGGACTGCGCTTTTGCTCTGCTTTTTCCGCCGTAGCACGTTCTTTTTCTGCTTCTTTTTTCTCCTCTTCTTGTGCTTCCTTGCTTGCTTTAGCTGCTAATTTTTCATAGGCAGATTCCCGATCAATCGTCGTCGCATACTTTTGATGGAAAGGCGATGTCGTGATTAAGGCCAATTGTTCACTTTCATTTAAGAGGTCAAAACTCGATTGAGGAGAGAGAATATAAGCACGCTCAACCACACTAGGTTGCCCCTTCTCATTCAGGAAAGAAACCAAGGCTTCCCCTGTCCCTAATTCTGTGATCACTGTTTCTGTATCAAAGTCTGGATTCGGACGAAAACTTTGGGCAGCCACCTTGATGGCCTTCATTTCTTTTGGTGTATAAGCTCGAAGAGCATGTTGTACACGATTTCCAAGCTGTGCCAAAACAGATTCTGGTAGATCTTGAGGATTTTGGGTAATAAAGTAAATCCCTACACCCTTAGAACGAATCAGGCGCACGACTTGCTCGACCTTCTCAAGAAAGAGCTTGCTTGCATCCTTAAAGAGGAGATGGGCTTCATCAAAGAAGAAAACCAGTTTTGGCTTTTCGGGATCCCCAACCTCGGGAAGTGTTTCAAAGAGACGAGACAACATCCAAATTAAAAAGGTTGAATACAATTTTGGTGAATGAAAGAGCTTTGTAGCCGAAAGAATATTGATATACCCACGCCCTGATGCATCGAGTTGCATAAAGTCATTTAAATCAAGTGCAGGCTCTCCGAAAAACTGATCCGCTCCTTCTTCTTCAAGAACCAAGAGGCTTCTTTGGATCGCACCGACAGATTGTTTGGTGATATTACCATATTGGGCAGAATAGTCTGAGCTGTGTTCATAGACTTCCTTTAAAAGGCTTTGCAGGTCCTTCAAATCAAGCAAGGGCCAATCTTTCTCTTGAGCCACTTTAAAGACAATTGCAAGAATTCCTGATTGAGTTTCATTCAAATCAAGTAGACGAGAAAGAAGCAATGACCCCATTCCTTCGACAGTCGCACGAACAGGATGACCAGCTTGGCCAAAGACATCCCACAATCGAACAGGGAAGGCTTGCGGCTCAAACGGATCTGTGAGACCAAGCAGTTTGTAGCGTTCTTCCAGTTTTGGAGTCCATTGCCCCGCTTTGGCTAAACCAGATAAATCTCCCTTGATATCAGCTAGAAAGACCGGAATGCCCTCTTTGCTTAATTTTTCTGTGAGGACCTTGAGGGTAACTGTTTTCCCTGTCCCTGTTGCTCCTGCAATCAAGCCATGACGATTCAACATCCGTAAATAGATAGGCGTCTCAACTGCTCCTTTGGTAATGGTAATACTAGTCATTTCGTTTCTCCCTGAATGTTTCAGTTTTCATTTTAACGGTCATCTTTTCCTTGCCTAGGCCCTTCAAACTGGGCTTCTGATAAGTAAGACACACTCCTACTAGTGTATCATTTTCCTGTCTAAACGCAAGAAATTATACTCCGATTTTCCGGATACAAACAAAAAAATCTATAAGAGCCAATTGTCGCTCTTATAGATTCCTTTATTTTATTATTTTGCTGCTGCAAACAAGTCATTAACTTTATTCCAGTTGATCACTGAGAAGAAAGCTTTAATGTAGTCAGGACGTACGTTACGGTATTTCACGTAGTAAGCATGTTCCCAAACATCCAAACCAAGGATTGGTGTTTTTCCTTCAGAGATTGGTGTATCTTGGTTTGCTGTTGAAGTGACTTCAAGTTTACCTTCTTTGTTGACAACCAACCATGCCCAGCCAGAACCAAAACGTGTCGTTGCTGCTGCTGTGAAGGCTGCTTTGAAGTCTTCAAATGAACCAAATGTGGCATCAATAGCTGCAGCAAGTTCTGCTGAAGGAGCTGTTTGTTCTGGAGTCATCAATTCCCAGAAAAGAGCGTGGTTCAAATGACCACCACCATTGTTGATCACAGCTTGGCGAATGTCAGCTGGAATGGATTCAACATTAGCTAACAAGCTTTCAAGGTCTTCTCCAATTTCAGGATGTTTTTCAAGAGCTGCATTCACATTGTTTACATATGTTTGATGGTGTTTATCATGGTGCAAATGCATGGTTTCTTCATCGATATAAGGTTCCAATGCATCATAAGCATATGGTAATTCTGGTAAAATGATAGCCATTTTATGGTCCTCTTTTCTTTATTACTGATTTGATGATAACGCAAACAGCTAAATTATTCAACTAATCTGCTTGCAATTTCATTCATGTTTAGACGCTATTTGCCACTTTTAAAAGTGCCAAATCAAATAAGTAGTCTTTATCATACGTTCCACTTTTAATTGCATAATCCGTCTCGATGAAGGTCATCATGGCCTGCTTCAAAAAGGACAGGGAAAGCTTACGGCTATCCCGTAAGGCAAACTTCACCTGATATGGATTGACCTTGCGTCCTGACAAGTCCGACAAGCTCGCTACGATTTGGTTTTCGGATTGACCTTCTTCTGAAAATATTTTTACTTGAGAAAACATTCGGAATTGCCCCAACAGAATAGCAATCAATTTTATTTCATCTTCTCCTTGTAAGCGGAGATCTTTCACCAAATTCCGAGCTTGATCGATTTGGCGTTTGAGAATCATTTGGGTCAGATCAAAAATATTATCTTGCAAGGTTTTGGGAACAACCTCCTCGATATCTTGGAGGGTAATCTGACCATCCTCTTTATAAGCCTGCAAAAGAGCGAGATTCTTCTGTAACTCTCCAAAATCATAGCCAGATTTTAAGAGTAGTTGGTCCAAGGAATCGCCCACAAATTGCAGGCCCAATTCTTGGGCTTGGCTTGCAAAATAGCGCTTTACCTCTTGCTCTTTAGGAGTCGCCGCTTCAATGATTTGGGCATCCCGTTTTAGGAGTTTGACCAAGCGACGCTTACTATCTAATTTTCCTTCTGCAATGATCACCAAACGGGTCGATTCAGAAGGATTTTCCAGGTAGTTTTCAAATTGCTTCAGATCTTCATCTGTTAAATAGCGTTTTTTGGTAGTAGTCAGATCCAATAAGTGATCCAAAATCACAATTTTTTCATCAGCGAAAAAGGGAAGACTGACCAAATCCAGCTCTACCTCAGCATAGGAGGCTTCCTTCATATCAAAATAAGAATAATTCAAATCTGAGGGATCATAGCCTATTTTTTTTAAAATGTCTTTTTTTAACCATTCAAATTGACCTACATCCTCACCCGTCAAGACAAGAATAGGAGGCAGAGTTTGAACCGTCAGATGTTTAATGTCGGTAATTGCTTGCATGAAACTCTCTTATCTCTATCAGTCTAGTGGATTTCGTGTTCAGCAGCCATTTTTTGTTCCAATGGTGGTTTTTCATTAGACAAATCAGGTGCTGCTACAAAATTTGGAATTTGCTCAAACGAGTTGCCGCCAAAGCTCCCCCCTGTCGCTGTGACCTGTGGTTCAGAAGCCACTCCCATAGGAGTTTCTACTGGTTGTGGGAAGGTGTTTTTCCCTGGAAGCATCATGAGAATCAAGAGAGAAATAACTGTAATCCCCCAAAGAAATAGGAAAATATCTAGCCCCGTCAACAAATAGAGCAGAACCGGTCCAAGGTTCAAAAAGATCCAAGACCAATGGATTCCCGCATCCCGCAAGCGACGTACACAAATGGCTTGACTGGGTACTAAAATGAGGAAGTAAAAGAATGCTAAGAAAGCGAGCGCCCATAAACCTGTCTTAGAATGAACAGTTGAAAAATTGAGCGTTTCTTGAGCATTTTGATGGGATAAAGAGGTCACGATGTAAAAAACCCAAAGAGGCAAAGAAATCAGGGAATTCCAGAAAAAAGCTAGCCAAAAATGGGCCCGACTGGTCTTACTTGAAAAATCTGCATACTGTATCCAAAATTGCTTAAATGCGTTCATACGATTCTACCTTTACATTGATTTCACTTTCTATAATAGCAATTTTCAGCATAGAAAGCAAACCTCTCCTCGTCTCTAGTGGACCGTTTCTACCCTCCAATGGTCCCACCCAATCAAGCGAATTGCTCCCCTTTCATCGGTACGAAGATAAGAAATAGAGCGTTCCTCTAGACGATCGAGCAATTCTTTATGGGGATGTTGGTAGCGATTTTTCTTTCCAACAGAGATCAAGGCCAACTGAGGATGTAACTGATCTAAAAACACATCACTAGAGGAACCTTTAGAACCGTGGTGGCCTACTTTCAAGACATCTACTTGTAATTGTGGATCGTTTTTCAATAGTTTTTTCTCTCCAGCTTCTTCCAAATCACCCGTGAACAAAAATCGTTTCTGAAAGAACTGCCCATAGAGGACAATCGAATCATCATTTTTACCATCCCCCACTTCATCAGGGGATAAGACTTCTAGATGATGATCAAAAATAGGTAGTTGATCTCCTCTCTGGACTACTTTAATCGGACTATGAAGCTGTTGCAATTTCTCTCGAAATTGAGAATTAGTTAGACTACCTGGACTGACATACACTTTTTTAACTGGGATTTGTTTGGCAACCTCCACCATATCACCCATATGGTCCTGGTCTGTATGAGTCAAGACCAAAGCATCAAGTTTTCCAACACCTCGACTCTTGAGATAGGGAATCAAGGTTTGATCCGCATTGGCAGATTGACTGCGCTCTTGCCACTTTTCTCCACTTTTAAAAGTGACACGTCCTCCGACATCAATCAATATGGTTCTTCCTTTCCAATCGCGTAAAAAGATACTGTCTCCTTGACCGATATCCACCATGGTAATCTCATTTTCTAAAGGATGCTTGGTCCAACAAAAGATGAGTAGAATCATGCCTATTAACAGGAAACGACGTTTTTTTTGCTTTCGAAGATCATACAAGATTCCTAAAAGAAGGAAGAGAGCAATCAGAGCTGGTCCCGTCGGCTGACCAAATACCAAAGGTAGCGACGTGAGCTTTGAAATCCAACGAATACACTCCTCTATGAGAAGAAAGAAACTGTTAAAAATTGTAAGGGGCTTTAGAATCGATAAGATAAATAGCACCGTTAAACCTGGAAGAAGGACAAGGTCAAATAAGAAAGAAAAGAGGAAGGTTAAAGGGAGTGACCACGGTTGAAAGACACTAAAGTAATAGGTCAAAAGGGGCAAAATTCCCAGGCTAATCCAGAAACTTTCCACTAGTAGCTTTTTAAGTCCTGAATAAGAACTGGTATCTACCAAGGTCAAAATAAAGGCGTAGGCACAACTCAAAACCCCTCCAGCTGTCAGAAGAAACTTGGGCATGAGCACCATTAAGATCATCAAGGTCATCGCCATATTCTCCATCCCTCGGATCCCCTTTTGAGAGAGGATCTTCTGCAAGAGACTACGAACCACTGAAACTGAAAAACCTGTCAAGCCAGCATAGACCAAAGAAATTGGAAGCATCCAGATATCGACTGTCTCTTGCAAGATTCCTAGACGTAAGAGAGCTTTCCGGATCCCATTGATGAAAAAGCCGACCTGCATCCCAGATAAGGCGAACAAATGGATGATGCCCAAACTCGTGTAAAGCTGATCCATCTCTTCAAAATCCGTATCTAAATAACCAAAAAGAAGGCCGGTCATATACTGGTTCATCGGCTGTGGAAAGTGCTCCTTGCTCCAAACAATGGCTTGGCGCCTCCATTGAGATAGGCAATCGAAAACATTCCAAGTCTGTATAGGGAGAGCAGATTGGATCGCTTCAATTTTTATTTGATAGTGAATCCCCTGTGTTTGCAAATAAGACCTGTAGTCGAATCCTCTAAAATTTCGCTGCCCTTCTGGTTCTTCTATAACACCTTTATATGTCAACTCCAGCAAGTGGGTTTGACTTTGCCACTGCTGTTTTTCTTTTTCTGATTTTAAAGTGTAGAAGACTTGATAGGTTCTTCCCTGATTTTTAGCACGAAAAGACAGGGCGTCCCCATTGATCTTGATGGTATCTGGAATCAGGCGTAAGTGGGATGGGGGCTGACTTTCTGCTTGTACTGGATGATCCTGTAGTCGCTGAAAGACAAAGAAGGCCGCAAAACAAAGGGTTGCTAAAGCAAGCCCTAGCAAACTTGAGCGATCCCCTTTATAGTGATGAACCGCTAAAATTCCCACTACTACTAGACCGATGATTGAAAGCCAAGATGGTTGATAGATACTAAAATACAGCCATAGGAGCAAAAAGGCGAGATGGACAAGCGAAAAAGGAAGGTCTTTAATCCACCGTGAAAGCATCTCTTAGTTTCTCCAGTGTTTTCTCTCCGATTCCTGAAACATTCTTCAGATCATCCACTGATCGAAAAGGACCATTTGCTTCGCGATAGGCGATAATATCCTGGGCACGTTTCTGGCCAATGCCTGATACTGTCTGGAGATCTGATTCGGTTGCTCGATTTAAATGGACCTTGCCTGTTTTTTCTGCTGGCGCTGACGAAGTTGCAGGACTTTCTGAACTTCCAAGTGCTGGAACATCCTCCCCTTCTTTAGCAACATAGATCACTGCTTCATCGGTGAGTTTTTGCGCCAAGTTGACCGATTGGCTATTGGCATCTGCTGTCATCCCGCCTGCCTTATAAATGGCATCGTGGACTCTGCTATTGGAGCGCAACTCATAGACACCTGGTTGTTTGACGGCTCCTTTGACATCGACCGTAATGATCTCAGGTGCATCAGACACAGAAGTCGCCGTCTTTTCTTCTTTGGAACTAGCGGTCTGCACCTTTTCTTTGCTCGAAGTTGAACTCGAAGACTGATAAAGATCCGGTATGGTGGATGCACTTGACTGAGATCGATGAAAAAGAAAATACCCTCCAAGTAAGAGTCCGATAGCAGTAAGAGCTAAAAAGAGCTTATATTCTTTGATTTTTTCGATGATATCCTCCATAAGAAACCTCCTCTCACTTTTATTATTCGTAAAAATAAAAAAAACTGAGAAAAACTCTCAGCTTTTTTACTTATTTTTCCGATGTTTGTCTGGATCCCATACAAAGCTTGCTAGGTAACTAAAGAGCAAGGTCAAGATGCCAACGACTAAGACAAGGGGAATCAAAAGGATTTTTAACAAACGAATCAAGATAAAAGGTTTTGTTGGGGTGTTGATCGCTTGTGCTTCCGCATCCAAGCGATCAAACTCCTCCTGGATACGGCGGGCAACTTCTGCCACTCCTTCGTCATTCATCTTTTTAATATCTGAAATATCAATAGGATGTCCGAAGTTCATATCAATGCGTTCACCTGTTGCCAACCCTTTCAAGTCTCTTGGACCAGTATAAGTCACTGGCATGATACGGACCTTCGCCATTTTGGCAATGATGGCAACACCACCTTTGACGTCTTGAGAATGACGGCTTCCACTTGGGAACATAATCAAAGAACGGTTGCTCTTTTTCAGCATATTGACAGGATACTTAATGGCTTCTGCTCCCGGATTTTCACGGTCGATCGGAAATGCCCCACACATACGAATCCACCAGCCAAAAATACGATTGGTGAAGAGTTCTTTTTTAGCCATAAAGATAAATTGCTTTGGCTTGGTTGCAAAGGCCATATAGACCGGATCCCACCAAGTCCGGTGAGGGGATACCAGGATGTAGTTCTCTTCCCGATCTGGAATATTGTCCTTATGATGGTAATGGGCATTCCCATTTAAAACCCACAGAATAAAGGCAACAAGGCCACGTAAATAGGTATAAAACATAGTTGTTCCTCAAATCCATTTCATTCGTCTCTCTACAAGATATTCCATCCTGTAAAAGGTTCTTTCTTATTATACCGTATCCTGATTTTGACCGCAAACCTTTTTTAGATAAAAATTGTCTCAGCGGACCGATTCTAGATAGTCTTTTTCTCAAAAAAATGATATCATATTGTCTATGGAAACTATTGATTTAAAGGGCTTGTCCCTCAGTGAAGTCCGCAAGAAAATGGATCGCGGACAAACCAATGATTTTACAACGAATACAAGTACCAGTACCTGGCAAATTATCAAGCGCAACGTCTTCACCTTGTTTAATACCTTAAACTTTGTGATTGCTGTGGCCTTGGCTGCTGTACAGGCCTGGAGCAATATGATCTTTTTTGCAGTCATTTGCTTCAATGCCATTACAGGGATCATGACCGAGATGCGCGCCAAGCGGATGATTGATAAACTCAATCTCATGAGTCGTGAGCTAGTGACTGTCATTCGTGACGGGGAAAAAGATGCGATTCCACCAGAGAAGCTTGTCCTAGGTGATCTAATGCTTCTGTCTTCGGGTGAGCAGATCCCTAGTGATGCTGAAGTCATGTCCGGTATCGCAGAAGCTAATGAGGCTATGCTGACTGGTGAGAGTGACCTGGTCTTAAAAGAAGTTGGTGATGAACTGCTTTCTGGAAGTTTTATCGCAAGTGGTCAAGTCTATGCCCGGGTCAAGCGAGTTGGGGCAAACAACTATGCCAACAAACTGATGATGGAAGCCAAAACCTTGAAGCCTATCAATTCGCGTATTCTCTATAATTTAGCGAAAATCTCTAGCTTTACTGGGAAAATTATCATCCCATTTGGCCTTGCCCTCTTCTTTGAAGCATTGTTGATCAAGATGCTACCGATCAAGGATTCTGTCGTGAATTCTTCCACAGCTCTCTTGGGAATGTTGCCAAAAGGAATTGCCCTACTGACGGTTACGTCTCTCTTGACGGCGGTTATTAAGCTCGGCATGCGCAAGGTTCTTGTTCAAGAAATGTACTCAGTAGAAACCCTGGCGCGTGTGGATACCTTGTGTCTAGATAAGACCGGGACCATCACTCAAGGGAAGATGACAGTCGAAGCTCTCCATAGCTTATCCGAACATTTTTCTGAGGAAACGATCCAGGTCATCCTCTCTGCTTACATGCAAAATAGTGAGGACACCAATCCTACTGCTCAAGCTATTCGCAAGGCTTATGGGGAGTTGGAGCATGCTTATACTGCAGAAAACATTATTCCTTTCTCAAGTGATCGGAAATGGGGAGCCATGCACCTCTCCAATCTTGGCACCGTCTTTCTCGGTGCTCCTGAAATGCTCCTTCAAGAAAATCCAACTGCTGTCGTCGAAGCACAAGGCCGTGGATCGCGCGTTCTCGTCTTAGCACACAGTTCAGAACAGATCAGCATGCAGGAATTGAACCTGCCTGAAAATCTTGAAGGAATTGCCGTTATTGAGATTACAGACCCCATTCGTGAAGGGGCTTCTGATACCCTCGAGTATCTTCGCTCTGAAGGCGTGGATCTTAAGATCATCTCTGGTGATAACCCTGTGACGGTCTCTTATATCGCTCAACAAGCGGGCTTCAAAAACTACGAAAACTACATCGATTGTTCCAAAATTTCTGATGATCGATTAGTGGATCAAGCAGAGGAAACAGCCATCTTTGGACGCGTATCCCCTCACCAAAAGAAACTGCTCATTCAAACCTTGAAAGCAGCTGGTCGGACGACAGCTATGACTGGAGACGGGGTCAATGATATCCTCGCTCTTCGTGAAGCTGACTGCTCCATCGTAATGGCTGAAGGAGATCCTGCAACCCGTCAAATTGCCAATATTGTTCTTTTGAACTCTGACTTTAATGATGTTCCAGAAATTCTATTCGAAGGTCGTCGTGTGGTCAATAACATTGGGCGAATCGCTCCGATTTTCTTCATCAAAACGATCTATTCCTTCCTCTTGGCTATTATCTGTATCGCCAGTGCCCTTTTCTTCAACGTCAATTATTTGCTGATTTTTCCATTCATCCCTATTCAAATCACCTTAATTGACCAATTCGTCGAAGGATTCCCACCATTTGTGTTGACCTTTGAACGCAATATCAAACCGGTTGAAAAACACTTCTTAAGACGTTCCCTTCTGTTAGCCTTACCAAGCGCCTTGATGGTCGTCTTTAGTGTCTTGTTCATTCGCCTTTGGGGAGCAAGCCATGGTTGGTCTGCAGCCGATATGTCTACTGTATCCTATTACTTACTTGGATCCATCGGTTTCCTATCCGTTATCCGTGCTTGCCTGCCACTAAATATCTGGCGGGCCCTCCTCATCCTCTTCTCTGTAGTAGGATTCTACGCATCTGCGGTCGTGCTAAAAAACTTGATCGAGATTTCACTCCTTACAACCACTACTTTCCCAGTTTATCTGGCATTGATGGCTATCTTTACAGGAGTCTTTATCCTCACTACGATTCTCCAAAAATATGAATTTGATTAAAAAAAGAGAGTGGGACAGAAATCGGTAATTCGTTAGAATTCGATTTCGTCGTCCCACCTCCGCACAGTTGAGTAGGGCTGTAAAAGCTGATGAAATCAGCGTAGTAGAGCCCACTCAACCACTGCGTCTTGATCGACAATCCAAAAATAATTGAGAGGCTAGGACTTTTGTTCCAGCCTCTTTTTATGTTTTATCGATCTTTCCCCAAGCTTCTTTTCATGCTATAATAGAGCCATGACAGATATCGAATTAAAAGACGGCGAGCGCGTCAATCAACTCTTTTCAAGTGATGTGAAAATCATACAAAATCGGGAAGTCTTTAGTTACTCCGTGGATAGCGTCCTGCTCTCGCGCTTTCCAAAATTGCCCAAGCGGGGCTTGATCGTAGATCTCTGCGCTGGAAATGGGGCCGTGGGACTTTTTGCGAGTACTCGTACAGAGTCCCAGATCATTGGTGTCGAAATACAGGAACGTCTAGCGGATATGGCAACCCGCTCCATTGATCTCAATGGCTTGAACCAGCAAATGTCCATGATCACCGATGACCTCAAGCATTTGCCTCAACATATCGGGGGGAGTAAGGTGGATATTATCCTCTGCAATCCTCCTTATTTCAAGGTAGATGAGCATTCCAATCTCAATGAGAGTGAACACTACCTCTTAGCTCGGCATGAAATTACCACCAATTTAGATGAGATTTGCCATGTGGCCCAGCGAGTTCTCAAATCAAATGGTCGCTTAGCGATGGTCCATCGTCCAGATCGCTTTTTAGATATCATCGAAACCATGAAGCGTTACAATCTTGCACCTAAGCGGATCCAGTTTGTCTATCCCAAAGTGACCAAAGAGGCGAATATGTTATTGATTGAGGCGATCAAAGATGGCTCACTGGATGGTTTAAAAATTCTGCCTCCCCTCTTTATTCACAATGAAGACGGCAGCTATACAGACGAGATTCATGAGATCTACTATGGAAACTAAGGCTTACATGTATGTCCTAGAGTGTGCGGATGGCTCCCTCTACACTGGCTACACCACAGATGTCGAAAAACGCCTAAAGACTCACAATGCTGGAAAAGGCGCCAAATACACACGGGCTCGCCTCCCCGTTAAACTTCTTTACCAAGAATCCTATCCAGATAAACCCTCTGCTATGTCTGCCGAGGCTCTCTTTAAAAAGAAATCGCGCCAAGCAAAGCTAAACTATATCAAAAAGAACCGTCGGACTCCATAGTCCAACGGTTTTTCATTTACAAAATGGTGATACGGTACTGATGACTCCGTGTCTCTTGAGGGTCCAACTGGATCACACCTTTTTTGTCTTCGAAGAAATCGCCCTCTTCTGCAGATGTGGAAATACCTGTCCAAGGCTCTAAGGCAATGAAGGGGCCCTTGTTATTGGTAGACCAAAGGACCAGATTTTCAAAATCTGCAAAATCAAATTCCAAACCTTTACCTGATTTTTTCGAGATAAGCTTCACAGATTTAGAGGTTAACTGATCTAAAATAATGGCATCTTTTTCAAATAGTTCATGTCGCAAAGGTAGGCTACGCTTATGATCGAAAAATGGCGTCCGCTGCAGGCGATCGACCAATCCAGTTTCTGTGAACAAGAGAGGGACGCTGCAGGTTTCTTCTTTTTCAAAAATCAACTCGTAGTCTTCATAGTCTTCATCTGCTAAAAGGGGACAATGAAAAGCTGGATGCCCTCCAATGAAATAAGGCATGACTTGATCAGACTCTAGATTTTGTACACGATAGGTGATGGTGATTTCTTTCCCTTGTAGTTCATAAACGATTTCAACTCGAAAATGGTAGGGATAATTTTGCAGGCTCTCTTCGTTAGAGGTGATTTCAAAGACAAGACGATGGTCTGTTTGTTCTTTAAGTTCAAACTCTCTCTTCCTAATGAGACCGTGTCTTGGCAGCTGACCTGTCTTCACTCCATCTTTGAGATGATATCCTACTTGGCCATTACGAACGCTTCCGCAAATTGGAAACAAAACAGGCGCTTGTCCCGACCAATACTCCGGATCCCCTTGCCAGAGATATTCTAAGCCTTCTTTATTACGAATGGAGCTCAATTCCCCTCCAAATGTCTTACATTGTACTTCTAGATCATCGTTTTTTAATGCAATCACCATGGACGCCACCTCTTTATGATTAATATAGTTATTATATTCATTATAACCTTTTAGCTAAGATTGTCAATTTTTATCTTTTTCGTTAAAAATTTTTAAAAATATAAGAAAAAAACCTTGACAAAGCTTAGAAATAATTGTAAACTTAATATGTTAACAGAAACATTCCGTTTTAGGAATCCGTTCTTTCTGTTTTCTGACTTTTTTAGGATGCTCCTTATCATGATACATTTTTCTAAAAGAGTCAGTTATCATTTAGGTCTCCTTATAAATATACAAGGGTTAACAGCTAGTTAACCCTTGTATTTTTGATTTTCATTAAAAAGACGGCCTATTGCTAGACCGTCTTTAGGACTTATTTATCCCCTTTGTTGCGGATGACAAATCCATTTTTCTTTTCATTAGAAGTACGATGAGGACGTTTGTTGCCTTTACCTTCAAAGTCTCGGCTATTTTTATTGGACTTGCGTTTGAAATCACGGCGTCCACCTTCACGGTCATCTCTGCGATTTCGGTCACGGCGTTGGTCTCCACGACGGCCATTTCCACGGCCCCCTTTGCCTTTCCCACCAAAGCCACCACCGGATGGTTTAAATGGCAATGGTTTTTCACGCGCAATTTCAACTTCTGGAAGACTATCTGGATCTTGAACGGTCAAGCTTAAGATATACATAGCCAGTTCTTCAGGAGTGAATTCTGCAGCCAATTTGCGAGCATCCTTACCAAACTTCTCAAAGTTAGTCCGGATTTTTTCATCCTCAAAGTCTCGCTCAATTTTCTTCAGCGCTACTTGTTTTTTCGCTTGGAAGGCTTCTGCTGCTGTTGCAGGTTTCATTCCCTTCATCCGCTTTTTAGTCAAGTTCTCTATGATTTGCAAATAGCCCATTTCATTTGGCGATACAAAGGTAATGGATTGGCCTGTTTTCCCAGCACGACCTGTCCGTCCGATCCGGTGAACATAGCTTTCTGGATCTTGTGGAATATCGTAGTTGTAGACATGGGTCACACCTGAAATGTCCAAACCACGTGCCGCAACGTCCGTTGCCACCAAGACGTCCAAGTTCCCATTTTTAAAGTCACGAAGGACACGAAGACGTTTGTTTTGATCCAAATCTCCGTGAATCCCTTCTGCTCGGAAACCACGGATCTTCAAGCCACGCGTCAATTCATCGACCCGGCGTTTAGTCCGACCAAAGACAATGGCAAGCTCCGGTTGCTCGACATCCATCAATCGAGTCATGGTATCAAACTTTTCGCCCTCTTTGACACGAATATAGTATTGATCGACCAAGTCGGTGGTCAATTCTTTGGCTGCGATCTTAACGTGTTCGGGTTCTTTCATAAACTGAACACCAATGCGTTTGATCGCTTCTGGCATCGTTGCTGAAAAGAGCAAGGTTTGACGTGTTTCTGGAACACGGCTAATGATAGCTTCGATATCTTCCAAAAAGCCCATATTGAGCATTTCATCTGCTTCATCCAAGATCAAGGTTTCAATATGATCGAGTTTCAAGGCCTTGCGCTTGATCAAATCTAGCAAGCGTCCAGGGGTTCCCACAACGATATGAGCACCTGACTTCAAGGCTTTGATTTGCTTTTCGATGCTTGATCCACCATAGACAGAGCGGACTTTGACACCCTTGCTTCGTCCAAAACGGAAGAGTTCTTCCTGACTTTGAACCGCCAACTCACGCGTCGGTGCAATAACAAGGGCTTGGATTACTGTGTTATCGACATCAATCTTCTCCAAAGTTGGAAGACCGAAAGCAGCCGTTTTACCGGTCCCTGTTTGCGCTTGACCAATGACATCTTTTCCTTCAAGGGCCAAAGGAATGGTTTGTTCTTGGATGGGGCTTGCTTCTACAAAGCCAGCTTTTTCGATTTCTGCTAATAATTCAGCAGATAAGTTAAATTCATTGAATTTCAATTCTTTCTTCTTTCTAAAAAGTGGTGCGAAGCCACTTTATCACACTTCTTTTCAATGCGAAAACGCACTGATTGCATAGGAAGTCTCCTTCCCGGTTACCTGTCGCAAGACTCATCTAAAGGAAAACCCAATCGTTTTTTTATGGAATTCCCTTCTGCGAAAAATGTTTTCGCACTAGCGGATTTGGTTGATTAAAGTCGTTTTCCAAACGAAAAGACACCAAGATCCTCCTTGTGGGAGATTGACC
This sequence comes from Streptococcus parasanguinis, assembly GCF_023109675.1. Lineage (GTDB taxonomy): Bacteria > Bacillota > Bacilli > Lactobacillales > Streptococcaceae > Streptococcus > Streptococcus parasanguinis_I. The sequence goes on from NZ_JALDUR010000006.1 coordinate 62,819, forward strand.
AACATTCCTTTTCTAATTGTTCCATCTCACCAGCATTTCTCTCATACAAGTTTGCAACTTATCTAGTATAACACAATGGACGACCAAATGATAGTCAAAGGAGAATAATTTTATTTTTTAGGAAAAATTTTTAAAAACTTGAAAATAGTCAAGAGGGCAGTTTCCCCTAGATTTAGCTGACTTTCTTCTGACACCGTTCAAGAATCCCTTTAAATAGGAGTATAAAAACTTCGGAAAAACTTTTTTTGGTAGTTCTTGCGTTTTTACAAATAAATATGTATAATACAGTTAGTATCTAAAATATTTCTGTATAAAGAAATAGGATCATTTTATCTGATTCAACGATTTATTCTACGTTCTGATTTATTTAGAACCACTCAGTACTATTAAATCTACTCCTACTATTTCCAAGAAGATTTTGTACAGTCAATGAACTATTCACACTGCCCCTTCTTTGGAGAGGAGGGCAGGTGTCTAGATGGTTCCTATTTCTCAGATTATTCTAGATACGAAGAGGCTCGGATTTCTCCAAGCCTCTTTTTTATCTTTGTTTCACAATCCACCGCATAAACTTTCCCAAAATGAGCCATAATATAAAGCTACATACGGATACATAAATCCAAGCATTGGGATCCTTTGTCATAGGAAGAGGGATATTCATTCCAAAGAAACCGGTGATAACGGCTAAAACCGCCAACAAGGCTTCAAAGATGGTTAGGGTTGTCAAGTTGTCATTCAAGTTGTTGTTTAGGATATTGTTGTAAGATCCTGACAACTGTTGCAAGACATTGGAAATCAACTCAGTCATCGAAACCAACTGACGCGCTTCGATCATGGCATCATCAAACTGCTCTTTTTCAACATCATTCATCCTGCGATAAATGGCATGCGCTTTAATATGTTCTAGCAACATCCGATTTTGCTTGGCTGCTGCGACCAGATACACCATACCGGTCTCAAGGTCAGACAGGGCATAAAGATTCTTGGTCGTCGTTGTCTTTCGAAGCAAACGATTGAGTTCATCCTTGTGCTTATCTAAGCGATCAATAATCGGATAATAAGCATTACTGATCATTTCAAGACCTGCAAAAAGCAACTTATAGATCGACAACTCCCCATGGCTTTCCAAATAGCGAACCATTTGTTCAATGATATAGGCATTGTCCTGGTTACTGATGGTCACGAGTCGCGTATCTTGAACGATAAAGGTCATAGGGATGGTTTCGTAGTATTCCTTGTCCTTTTCTAAATCCAATACATTGTAGATAAATGTGATCGTACCGTTTTCTCGATTATAATCCATATGGGCACGTTCGTTCTTATCCATCGCGTACTCAATGGTTTCTTTGTCAATCTCGTATTTTTTATAAAGATATGAGTTTTCAGCAATCATATCCGAGTCGATATTGATCCATTTCCGATCTTGACCCAATTGTTTTTCGATAAACATTCCGTCTCCTTTCTCAACTGTTCTCTATCAAAATGATATTTTTATTTAAAAACTGCACTGGCTAATGCTTGCTGGATTTCAATGACGCTGCTGTCACTCTTGAATTGTAAAACTTCTGAAGGCTCGACTGCAGAAGAGACCCAGATTTTTAATTCGGCATCCAAATCAAAATGACCGGAAGTTTCGACTGAAAATCGAGAGATCGAGCGATAAGGAAGGGATTTGTAGGACGTTTTCTTCCCTGTTACTCCTTGTTTATCTACCAAGATCAAACGAAACTCAGTAAAGACGATTAAATCACGAATCAAGCTAAAAGCAAGCGTCACTTGCTCTCCCGGCACCAAGATATCTTCCAGATCTCTTTCTACCTTATCGACATTTTTTTGAGAGGCATTGCCCATCAAACCACTTAATAATCCCATCATTTCTCCTTTGCAAGCGAAAACGGATAGGTTTCCATTTTCGTATTTCTATTTTCTAAGATAGATTTAGAATTGTTTCTTAACCCATTTTTTCTTCCAGCTCAACCTCTGGATACTTATCCGCAAACCAACGGAGGGCAAAGTCGTTTTCAAAGAGGAAAACAGGCTGGTCAAAGCGATCTTTGGCCAGGATGTTTCGGCTTGAAGACATACGCTCATCCAGATCTTCAGGTTTGATCCAGCGAACCGTCTTTTTGCCCATTGGGCTCATGACCACTTCGGCATTGTATTCATTTTCCATCCGGTGCTTAAAGACTTCAAACTGAAGTTGACCAACAGCACCAAGCATGTATTCACCTGTTTGGTAGTTGGTATAGAGCTGAATAGCTCCTTCTTGCACCAATTGCTCAATCCCTTTGTGGAAGGATTTTTGCTTCATGACGTTCTTAGCTGACACTTTCATGAAGATTTCAGGCGTAAAGGTTGGCAGTGGTTCAAATTCAAACTTGTTTTTGCCCACTGTCAAAGTATCTCCAACCTGATAAGTCCCGGTATCGTAAACCCCGATGATGTCTCCTGCTACAGCATTGCTGACATTTTCACGGCTTTCAGCCATAAATTGAGTCACGTTAGATAACTTAGCGCCCTTACCAGTACGAGGCAGGTTGACGCTCATCCCACGCTCAAATTCGCCAGATACGATCCGCACAAAGGCGATCCGGTCGCGGTGACGAGGGTCCATATTGGCTTGGATTTTAAAGACAAAGCCTGAGAAATCCTTGTCATAAGGATCGACAAGTTCTCCATCTGTCTTCTTGTGGCCGTGTGGTTCCGGAGCAAACTTGAGGAAGGTTTCCAAGAAAGTCTGTACTCCAAAATTGGTTAAGGCTGAGCCGAAGAAGACGGGAGTCAATTCACCCGCAAGGATGGCTTCTTCAGAAAAGTCATTTCCTGCTTCTTGCAAGAGTTCGATGTCGTCTTTTACTTGCTCGTAGAAAGGGTTGTTAGCAAAAAGCTTGTCTCCGTCTTCTAGACTAGCAAAACGCTCGTCTCCTTTATAGAGTTCCAAACGTTGGTTATAAAGGTCATAGAGTCCCTCAAAGGCTTTCCCCATCCCAATCGGCCAGTTCATTGGGTAACTCGCGATGCCCAAGACTTCTTCCAATTCTTGTAAGAGGTCCAGTGGCTCACGACCGTCACGGTCCAGCTTATTCATAAAGGTAAAGACGGGAATGCCACGGTGTTTCACAACCTCAAACAATTTCTTGGTTTGGGCCTCAATCCCTTTGGCAGAGTCCACCACCATGACGGCAGCGTCCACCGCCATCAAGGTCCGATAAGTATCTTCTGAAAAGTCTTCGTGCCCTGGGGTATCAAGGATATTAACCCGTTTGCCATCATAGTCGAACTGCATAACAGATGAGGTTACCGAAATCCCACGTTGCTTCTCGATATCCATCCAGTCAGATTTAGCAAAGTTTCCTGTTTTCTTCCCTTTGACGGTACCGGCTTCCCGAATCTCTCCTCCAAAGTAGAGCAACTGCTCTGTAATCGTCGTTTTACCAGCATCCGGGTGGGAGATAATGGCAAAAGTACGGCGTTTTTTAATTTCTTCTTGTACGTTCATATTCCTAATTCTTTCTCTTTTTATTTTCTGATAAATTTACAAATTCATCTTTACATCGGATCTCTCCTCAATTTCTCTATCTTTTCTATTATAGCGAAAAGAGGCACTTTTTTCAACGATGGATCTTTTTGGGGACGCAAAGAAAGACCGAAATCCGTAGATTCTAGTCTTCTTTTCACGGCTATCAAAAGGCACCAAATCCTCCGCCACCGCCACCATCAGAGAAGCCACCGCCGTCAAAGCCGCCACTGCCATCTGAAGAGTTAATAGAGAAGCTTGAAACACTATAGGAATCATCTGCATAGTTCATCAAGGTAGAGCCGTCTAGGAAAGTATTTGGGGAGGTTGTTAGCCAAAGAACAGTGTCCCAGTCTTCATATGGTAAGGAAATCTGATGATTTTGGAGTACCTGGCTCACTTTTTTTGCTTGGCCATACAGGGTTGCATAGACTAAGATGCGATTCCATAGGATGACACTCTCAAGTTCTGCTTGGTTGAAATTTGGAATACTTTCGATCATATTTCGAAAGGCCATCCATTGGAATTGTGCATCCAAGTTCTCTAAGGATTGTAGATGATCTTCACGGATTTTCACAACAATATAAAATGGAATGAATAACAAAACCAAAAGTAAAATAATCCAAAAATAGAATGAAGATAGGTGTGATCCAAATCCAAGAGATAAGAAACACATGCTCACAAATAAGATCAGTAAGAGCCAAAAATGTAAGGCGCAGCCTGTTTTAGAAAAAGCTTCTTCTTTTTCAGATAAGTCTCTAAAATAAGAAGGCAATCCTAATTTTGCAATTTCCTTTTCTACCCCTTTTGACAATTGCTGGGCATCCTTTTTTAAAAGGGATTGAACGGCACTTCCGACTTTTCGAATACGGTCTCGTTGTGTGTCTGATTTAGCAGCTCGAAAATCTTTTTTTAAGGCTGCTTTGTCGATTTTATACCTTGAAAATACTTCACTGATACTGATTTCAGATTCTTGATCAAAGATCATTTCAATAAACTTCAATTCAAAATCAGCCAAGCCTTCATAATGGAGACAGGTCAAGGTTTCCCCATTTTCATTCCTAGTCAAACGAAGATTTCCTCGATCAATGAGATCCAATATAGTTGCTTGGATGAGATGATTGAATGTTAATGGTCCTTTCTCTCTAGATATCACCATCCGTTCAAAATCAAGTTGATATAGTGCCTTAGCTAGGACAAGAGGAGGTAAATTCTGTGGTGGTTCGTATAATCGTACTCCTTTTGAAATTCGACGAGTTCTGGTACTGATAAAATACCGGATCCAGGGAATGAAAGCTAAGATAAATAAAAGAATCGATACAATTGGAACGACCTTGAGTAGAAGGGTCCGATAAAAGAATGTTTTTTGTTCAATGGATTTCTCTTTTTTGAGAAATTTCTCTTTTCCATTTCCCTTGTTAATCTCATTTGCTTGGTCTCGACGCAAGGCCTCTGTCATTGGCCAATAGGCATGCAGTTCGAGCTTACCATTTTTGGGAAAATCCTTTGTCCAAATATGATAACCAGTTGCAGTCCGTTCGACTTGGGCTGGTGGATTAAAGTAACCAGTATGGGCATACAGTTTTCCCTGCTTGGCATCCAAGCCATCCACATAAAAATCTAATTTCGCGACTTTCTCATCTCCATCTGAAATAGGAAACCAATTCAGTTCTGCAATATCCTTGTAGAAAGTCAAGAGATGATCAATCTTCCATTTTACTTTGATCTTGACCGTTCCTCCGACGATACGGGCATTGTATATTTTTAATTGACGGCCATCTTCCAGGTCTGTTTCCTCTACACGAATCTCTCGTTTTTCCCCATCCACATAGGCTTCCACCTCAGGATTACGATGAATCTTAAACCCTTTTGGAAGAGGATCTGCGCTTCCTAGAGTCACATATTGACCATGATAGCCTGTCTGAAACTGATAGGTGATCTCTTGTGTAAATGTTGCCTGGCTATCTTCCTGCAATTGGAGGTGTCCTACATAGGATTCAATCGAATAGCGAACTTCTTCATCCGCATGTGCTGTCGTTATTGTACAAAACAAACTCCAAACGAGGGAGATCATTAGCAAGAAACGCTTCATATATTCTCCTTTGATATAAAACAGGGTTGAGACAGAGATGCCCCAACCTTTATACTGGTTATTTTCTCACTTTTACCCGCTCACTTCTACGATTGAAGATCTGATTAAAGAGTAATAAAGCAAGGGCTAAAATACTAGATACAACCAGGTAGTTGAGCCAGACTTTATCCCCTCTCATAATCGGAGGGCGGGCCATCAAACCATAATTACCTCCCGTCAATTGATTGACTCCAACCAGAAATAAATCTAAAACAAAGGTATAGAGAACAATCTGACTATTTTTTAAGAGGTTTCGATCATACCATCTCAAGAGATAAATCAAGGAATTGATCAGGAGACAGTAATGTCCGAGGAGGAAAGAAAAGCTCGTAATATGAGGGAAAGTGTAGGGGTCAAAGACTGGATAGCCCAAAGCAAAGATGGCTCCACTCACTCCCATCAAGGCAAAGAACTGTTTGCTTTTCCATCTGTCTGGTAAAAACAAGACCGCAAACATAGCCAAGCGACAGTGATAAAAAGGCAGGCTATTGGACCAAGGAATGTGGTAGGCAAAATACCAAAGATACAAGCAAATTAACTGGAAGCCTTGTAAGTATTGAAAGCATTTGCGAAATTGCTCATTCTGATAATAGCGAAGTGACATCATGATCGCTGTCACAATTAACAAGACCATCACACTATACCAAAGTGCTGAGATTGCTGGTGGTGCTGTTGATTCTGTGGTAAAAAAATGATGCATAAAATCTCCTTAGTTTAAACAGATTCAGGTATTCTTCTTTTCTTACTGTACTGAACGATCGTATTGATGAAAATCAGTGTCCCCGTCATGAGAACTGTCACGATCAAATAGTTGAACACAAGGCCATGGTCACCGATCACAGGAGGCCGACGCATAAAGCCGTAGTTTCCACCTGTTGCGAGATTCGCAAGCTGAATAATGGCATTGATCCCAAAAGTCATCTGACAGATTTTCCAAACAGCCCCTTCTTCCACCTGGTAGGATTGAACCAGATAGATCAAACAGTTGGCCAAGAGAGCCCAGTGACCAAAGACATTGTTGATCGAAGATACGTGAGGAAAAGGGTAGGGATAAAAAACAGGATGAACCAAGGCCATAATGGAGCCAAAGACTCCCACGAGGGCAAAATATTGTTTGAAGCTGCCCTTGGGAGCCAAAAGAATGATCCACATGGCCATCCGACTATGATAGAAGGGAAGACTCTCTGAAAGAGGCAAGCGAGCAGCTAGATACCAAGAGTTGATAATGAGCAACTGGATCAACTGCCCCCAATACCAAAAGTTTTGATAGCCTTTAGAATGAGCAAATCGAATGGACAGAACTCCCACTACCACCAATGAAGTCGGCAATAAGAAATACCAGACCCCCAATTGAGGAGGGGCCGTTGGTTGACTGGTGAAAAATAAGTCCCAAAGTGTCATGATTTCTTTCCCTTATCTGCTCTTTTTATTCTGAACGCGAAACTATATTCTCTTCGACCATCTTGTATTTGTATTTATAGCGTTGATTGACCAAGCAAATACCGGCCACCATCACGATGCTGACCAAGAGGTAGTTCAAAAGAGCACCGTGGTCTCCAATGATTGGTGGACGCTTTAAGAAGCCGTAATCTCCACTGGTCAAAAGGTTGACCAAAAAGATGACTGCATTCATTCCAAAAGTGATCTTAACAATTCGTAAGCTGTCTTGTTTTTCCGACTGATAAAAATCTTGCAGGTAAATCAAACTATTGGCAAACAAGGCCCAGTGACTAAAAATCAGATTGAGCACGGTAATATGGGGGAATGGGAAGGGGTCAAAGGCTGGATAAACCAAGGCCGCAATGGATCCTAGAACTCCCAACAAGGCAAAATATTGCTTGATATAGGTTCCTCTCGGAGCAAAGAGTATTGCAAGCATGGCCAAGCGACAATGATAAAAAGGCAAATTATCTGTCAAAGGCATGTGGGCTAGAATATACCAAGCATTGATGGTCAAAACTTGAATCAATTGTGCCCAGTACCAAAAGCGCTGGTAGCTTTTTGACTGCGCATATTTGATAGAAAAGTAGCCAACCACCAACAAGGAAACTGGTAGGAAAAAGTACCAGAGTCCAAACTCAGGCGGGGCTGATTTTTGGTTCGTAAACAATAAATCCCAAAGTGTCATTTTTATATCCCTTTAGTTTATAGTAGCCTATTTTTGTATAACTTCCTTCACATTTGCTAGGCTTTTTCTAATTCCTCTACCAATTTGGCTAAATGCATGGAATTGCTTCCCTTGATGAGGATTTGGTCCTGCTCTTTTAAGCTTTCCTTGACTTGTTTGACCATGTCCTCAAACTGGTCTTCCTCAGCTGTTTTTTTGAAATAATAGACATGTCCAAGCTGGAACATCTGACTCGCTAATTGAGCCAAGCCCGCAATGTCTTGCCCATAGAAAATAACGGTATCCAAGACATCCGGTGAGAGGCTGAGGATCATTTGGTTGTGCAGATCTACAGATTGCTCCCCTAGTTCTTTCATATCTGCAAGGACGGCTAATTTTCGGCCATTTGGATTGGCAGGAATAGTCGAGAAGGTTTCTAAAATCAAGCGCATAGCCGTCGGATTAGCATTGTAGACATCGGATAAAATATCTGCTCCGTTACTGGCCTTTTTCCATTCCGTGCGGTTACGCGTCAATTGTAAGGTAGCAAAATTATCACGAATCGCCGCTTCGCTCACTCCTTCTTGCAGGGCAACATAAGCTGCAATCATGGCATTGGTCGCATTGTATTTGCCTGTTACTGGCAGGTCAATCGCTTCTTCTAAGAAATTAGCACGGAAAGTTAAGCTATCCTTTCGCTCTACCAACTCGGTAATAAAAATCTCCTCGTCTGGACCAAAGCGGACCACTTTTTGTTTTTCAGGGAGGTAGGCATTCACGATCGGATCAGCTGGAACCACCAGAAGGCCACCTTCTGGCATGCCATCCGCAATTTGGAGTTTTCCTTTTGCGATCTCGCTTCGATCTTTGAAAAATTCCAAATGCGCTTCCCCAATTAAGGTGACAATAGCAGCCTTGGGATGCGCCAGTTCTGACAAGAGATGGATATCTCCTAGATGGTCTTGCCCCATTTCAAGGACGAGTTTGTCTGTCCCTTCTGGCATATGGAGAACCGTATAAGGAAGACCAATTTCATTATTATAGTTTCCCTGTGTTTTATAGGTCAGGTAGGTGGTGGACAAAAGCTGTGCCAACATATCTTTTGTGGTTGTTTTACCATTTGACCCTGTCACAGCAAAAACATCCACTTTTGTCTTTTGAAGATAGGCTGCAGCCAATGTTTGAAATGCGCTCAAAACATCTTCCACCAAAATATAAGGGTGGCCTTCAATCACTTTCTCTGAAAAAGTGGCTACTGCTCCATTTTCAAAAGCGGTCTCGATGAAATCATGACCATCACGCGCTCCCTTTAACGGAACAAAAAGGTCTCCCGGCCCAATCAAACGGCTGTCAAATTCAGGCTTGACAAGGGCCACATCTTCAAATTGGCTGATATCATTTTTTGCATGTACTAGATGAGCAACTTCATGTAATGTGAGATTCATATCCGACTCCTCAGTTCTCCGTAGCGTCGTCACCAAAAGTCTAGACGCTCGTTTCAAATTCTTCTCATTATACCATATTCTAGACCACAAAAAAAGTGGCTGGGACAGAAGTCCTAGCCTCTTGATTGTTTTTGGATTGTCGAGCAAGACGCAGTGGTTGAGTGGGCTCTACTACGCTGATTTCATCAGCTTTTACAGCCCTACTCAACTGTGCGGAGGTGGGACGACGAAATCGAATTCTAACGAATTACCGATTTCTGTCCCACTCTCTCTTTTCTTACAACAAATGCGCTTCGTGTTTTTGGAAGACTTCTTTTCCAAGCTCTACTAACTTGGTGATCAAATCTGTATAGTTGAGACCCATATTGTCCCAAAGCAAGGGATACATAGACCATTGGGTAAAGCCTGGCATGGTATTGAGCTCATTTAAGAAGATCTCTCCTTTATCGGTATAGAAGAAATCACAACGAGCTAAGCCTAGACCACCGATCGCACGAAAGGCTTTTTCTGCGTTGGTTCGCATGATTTTCACAACCTCAGGGTCCAATTGAGCTGGAATGGCCATGGTAATTTTGTTATCGATGTATTTGGCATCGTAATCATAGAAGGCAACATCTTTGACAACTTCACCTGGCAAGGTACTTTTCACATCATAGTTTCCAAGGAGCCCAACTTCGATCTCACGCGCATTGACCCCTTGTTCTACCAAGACACGGCTATCGTATTTGAAGGCCAATTTGAGAGCAGTCCGAAGTTCAGTTTGGTTTTCAGATTTTGAAATCCCTACGCTAGAACCCATATTGGATGGTTTAGTAAAGACAGGATAAGAGAGTGTGGCTTCAATTGCAGCAATTTTCTCCTCCAAGTCATCGCCTTCCACTACAGCTACATAAGGAACTTGTGGAATCCCTGCAGACTCCAAGACCCGTTTGGTCGTGATCTTGTCCATCGCGACACTAGAAGCCAGGATGCCACAGCCGACATAAGGCATTTTCAAGACTTCTAAAAAGCCTTGAATGGAACCATCTTCCCCCATTGGTCCATGAAGCACTGGAAAGACAACTGCTCCTTCCTTGTAAATCGCTGATGGTGCGACTTTTTTAGACCAGTCCACTGTATCGTTGGTCATCAATTTCTCATCATCTGCTGGTTTCTCTTCAAAAGCTTGCGTCTGGATGAAGTCTCCTGACTGCGTAATAAAATAGGTCTGAACCGAAAATGCTTGGTAATCAATCGCGCGCATCACACTTTCTGCTGAAAGAACAGACACTTCACGTTCTGCACTACGTCCACCATATAACAGGATTAAGTCTTGTTTACTCATAGTTTCTCCCTAATTGTTCCCTTGATTTCTTACTTGATAGTATACCACAATGATAGCCCTTTCGAAAGAACTTCTCTTATAATTCTGTCCGATTTTCGATCGCGCGAAGAAGGGTCACTTCGTCCGCATACTCGATATCGGCTCCAACTGCTAGACCCCGTGCCAAACGGGTCACTTTGATCCCTGCTGGCTTGAGCACACGCGAGATATACATAGATGTCGCTTCCCCGTCTGCTGTCGCATTGGTCGCAACAATGACCTCAGTGACTGTTCCATCCATCAAGCGACTAATCAAACTCTTGAGATTGATGTCATCTGGTCCCACGCCATTCATGGGCGAGATCAAGCCATGCAAGACATGATAGCGACCGTGATATTCTTGGATATTTTCCATAGCAGATACATCCCGGCTATCTTCTACAACCAGAATGAGGGATGGATCCCGCGTTTCATCTCGACAAATCTCGCAGGTTTCTTCATCGGTTAAATTGCCACAAATACTGCAATACCCTAGCTCACGCTTGGCATTCAGTAAGTTCTTGGCAAATTCATTGACATCATCATCTGACATACCAATGGTGTAAAAAGCCAGACGAGTCGCTGTTTTGATCCCAATTCCTGGCAACTTCGAATAGCTGTCAATTAATTTTGCAATAGGTGCTGGATAAAGCATAGTTTCCTTTCTAATTCATGGGGTGTTTCTGATTGTATAAGTTAATAATGTCACGCGTAATGGAATGACTAACCGTTGCCTGTAGATTGGTATTATGTGGAAAGACCACCGCTACCGCAATCTTTGGATTATTCGATGGTGCATACGCCACCACATTAGTATTAATGGCTTGTTTGCCTCCATCGACAGTGGTTTCAGCTGTACCAGTCTTTGCACTGATGGGCACACTGGCCCCACGACCAACGGTTTTTCCAGTCGTCAACCCACTCGTACCATTGGCCACTTGGTAAAACCCTTGCTTGATCAAAGCCATGTCCTCCGCTGAGATATGGACTTGATTGAGCTCCTTGGCTTCGATCGCTTTTTTCAACTGACCGAGGCCACCTTGATCATTATTGTCATAGATTCCTTCGACGACATGAGGACTCACCCGCTTCCCATCATTTGCAACGGTTGCCGCATACTGAGCCAATTGCATAGGCGTATAGTTGTCAAACTGACCAAAGGCATTGGTCAAATAATTACCGACTGTGTAGTCTTTTGGAATAAAACCGGTCGATTCATTGGGAAGGTCAATCCCCGTTGATGTCCCAAGACCATACTCTGCAAAAGTAGAGCGCAGTTTTTTCATAGCCGGTTCAACCTGATCCACTTGTAAGGTCATATTTGGAGTGTAAGGTTGCCCCATCATCTTAAGGGCAATTTGGACCATATAGGTATTGGAAGAGTATTCCAATGCTTCCACCGCATTGATGGAACGACTACCGTATTGGGTAAACCAAGAATTGATAGGAGCGGATCCTGCAAAAACAATCGGCTGATCGGTCAGAACCTGGTTCCCTGAAATGGCTCCATTTTCCCATCCAGAAGTCAAGGTCGCTCCTTTGACCACGGATCCTGGAACGAAGACGTTGGTCACTGTCCCTAAAGCATCTGCTGATAGATCTTGACTACCAGCCTGGTGTTTGATCCCCGCCATGGCAAGGACCTTCCCTGTATCGGGCTCCAGAGCTACAGCATAGACACCTTCGGAGTATGTCGCATTTCCAGCTTGCAACTCTGCGCTAAAGGCAGAGCGAAGGATATCTTCCACTCCTTTTTGGAAATCCAAATCAATCGAGAGCTTGAGGTTTTCTCCTTTGGCCCCTTTTGAAACGTCGACCACTTTCTCCATGTTGCCATTTTTATCTAGGAGAATTTCTTTTTCACTGCGTTTGCCTTGAAGGACGTTTTCGTATTCCTTTTCGAGATAAGACGTTCCAACCCGGTCATTGAGAGCATAGCCTTTTTTGACATAATCCTCAACCTCTTCTGCTGGAAGTCCCGTCTGCTCGGTCGATACATTTCCAATAATAGAGGCTAGAGGAGTATCCAAAACCTTGCGGTCCCAGCTAGTCGTGATGGCAATTCCCGGAAGGTCCTGACTATCCGCTGCGATGGTCGCAATCTGCTCAGCTCCTAGTGCCTGCGTCGTAATGATCCCTGTCGCAAAATTCTCCACCGCATTCATCTGGCTATAGAGATAAATAATCTTTTTCTCATCATCTGTATAGCCGAGTTTTGAAGGGTCGATACTATCCACTGCCGCTTGATAAATCTTGGCTTCCGGCAGGCGGTTGCCATCGGTATCAAATTTCTTTTTCTCAGGCAGGTGTTCCACGACCTCTTGGTAGACCTTGGTATTGGCTAGATAGTAATCCACTTCTTGCCGTTCGGTTACTTGAGGATTTTCTACATCGACATACTGTAAGAGTTTCCCAGCTGTCTCTCGCATTTCTTGGGCCGTCATTTTACGATCCCGCGTAAAAGTCAGGACCTGTTTGCCCACATTTTCCACCAAGGGTTTACCAGAAGCATCATAGATTTGCCCTCGCACACTCCCTTGTTTGACCGTCTTTTTCGTAGCTTTTGCCAATTTATCCGTATAGTAGGCTTGGTGAGTGATCTGCATATAGCCAAGTCGGGCAATCAGCACCAAAAAAAGAAGGCAAATCAAACTAAACAGCAGGTAGAGTCTGCGTGTAATCGAATGATTCTCAAACTTCCGTATTTTCTTCTTCATGAAATGTTCTGTCCTTCTTTTCTAATCAACACTTACCTTCCATTTTACTATTTTTCCAAGAGTATCTCAAGAAAAGGAAGGGACCTTTCCTGGAATTTTATGAAGAAAAAAGATTGGACCTGCTCGCCCAATCTTGAAATTAACACAAACTTTTTTACATGTACAACCTTATGTGAGGTGGTTGAAAAAATATTGATTTTTAATTTTTAAGCTTATTCAAGCATATGTCGAAACTTTCCGCCGTGAGAAAAGTTCCTGAAACACAATTGTTTCAGGAACTCGGGAGTTTTGAAACTTTAGGTTCAAAACTAAGTCATGGAACTTCGTAGAAGTTCGCTGACGTCCGTACTCACCTAAGGAAAGTTTTTAAGACTATTTTGTCTTCAATTTGAGATTGGACATGGTCGCCCAATCTCTTCTTTTAGTAGGTCACAACATTGATTTTTCCTTTGTCATACTCAGCAATGAAAATATCCAAAACGTTGTCATAGCCTTCTTTTTCCAATTCAGCCAGCAACCACTCTTCACTTTTCCCAATTGTTTCCAAAATTTCAAGCTGAACCACGCCATCAGTAATGATCGGGTATTTAGGATTTTCATCCCCCGCACGGACAACGATCATTTGACCGTTTTGTTCAATGACAGCTCGTTTCACTCCCTTTAATTGGAAAATTCCTTGTGAACGCAATTTCAGGGCAACGTCTGAAGCAGAAAGTCCCTTGGATCGACAAGCTTCCGGATCAAGCTTCCCATCTTTGATAATGACAGTTGGTTTGCCATCGATCAAGTGCTTCATAAAACGGACATTGGTATTGAGCCATTTTAAGAGTAAGATCAAAATAGTCCACATCAAGAGAATCACAATGTATTGAAGAATGGTAATGGAGCTATTGTAGATGACCCCACCAATAATTCCCCCAAGAACAAAGTTCTGTATCTGGTCTACTGCAGAACTTGGTGCTAAGTTTCCTTTCCCGGTCACATTGATTACAAATACCAAGGAAATCAAGCCGATAGCTAATTTAATCAAAATGGCTAAAAAATCTACTGTCATTTGTTCACCTCCACAAGTTCCACGTCTGTTTTATACAGATCCATCTTTTCTAATAGGTAGCTATCTGGGTCAGAGCCTGCGATAGCTCGGTAATAAACCTCTCCAACCTTCAGGATCGCCCCATCTGTGGCTGCTGAAGTATTGACATAGACATCTTCTTTTTTGACATCCAACTCCTTTGAGACGACCTCAATAAAATGGAGTGAGCGTTGGAACTGATCATTATTACTTTGGCTATTTTGGAAATTGCTGATACTGATCAAGACCACTGCCACCAGAGTTAAAATGGAGATAATAGATAATTCGCGGAATTTGCTATCGTGCTTCTCCCGATAGGCTTTCACCGCAAAAAAACCAGTCAGAAGAACAAGCAAGCCAGATATCCCAATGGTCACCCAGTTTTGCTGACTGATCTGACTCAATACATAGTCATAAGAGTAAAATTTCATAATGAACTCCCTTTCTCCAAATGAATTCAAGCTATTATAATGTATTTCAGGGGAGAATTCAAGGCATTCTAATCAGAAAAAAATATATTTTTTGTTATAATAAAATTATCTATCATGTCAAGAAAAGGAAATACAATGAAACTCATTTCATGGAATATCGACTCGCTTAATGCTGCATTAACTAGTGATTCAGCACGCGCCAAACTCTCTCAAGAAGTCCTCCAAACCTTGGTTTCTGAGGATGCAGATATCATTGCCATTCAAGAAACCAAGTTATCCGCCAAAGGTCCTACTAAAAAACACCTCGAAATCCTTGAGGAGCTCTTCCCTGGCTACGAAAACACCTGGCGCTCTTCTCAAGAACCGGCTCGTAAAGGCTACGCTGGAACCATGTTCCTCTATAAAAAAGAGCTCACACCAGTTGTGACTTTCCCAGAAATCGGAGCTCCTTCGACCATGGACTTGGAAGGTCGGATCATTACTTTGGAATTTGATGAATTTTTCGTGACTCAGGTCTACACACCTAACGCTGGTGATGGACTCAAACGTTTGGAAGAACGTCAAATTTGGGACGTTAAGTATGCTGAATATTTGGCTGAATTAGACAAAGAAAAAACCGTCCTTGCAACTGGGGACTACAACGTTGCCCACAAGGAAATTGACCTTGCCAACCCAGCCAGCAACCGCCGTTCACCAGGATTCACAGACGAAGAACGTGAAGGATTTACAAATCTTTTGGCCAAAGGATTTACAGATACCTTTCGTCACCTACATGGTGATGTTCCTGAGCGCTATACTTGGTGGGCACAACGAAGTAAAACCTCAAAAATCAACAATACGGGCTGGAGAATCGACTATTGGTTAACCTCAAACCGCATTGCTGACAAGGTCACTAAATCAGATATGATTGACTCAGGCGCTCGTCAAGATCATACACCAATTGTATTAGAAATTGATTTGTAAGGATGGTCTTTATGAATTTCAATGCAGTGATTCCTGAGTTTATTGTATCGAATTTAGAGCAGTCCCGTTCCTTCTACTGTGATTTACTGGGTTTTACCATCGAATACGGGCGACCAGAAGAGAACTTCCTCTTTCTTTCTCTTGAAGAGTGCCAGCTAATGATAGAGGAGGGGAGTAAGGAGGAACTAGCTGAACTGACCTACCCCTTTGGTCGTGGAGTTAATATCTCCTTCGGCATAAAAGATGTCCCTAGACTCTATCAAAAAGTAATCGAGTCTAACTATCCTATTCATCGTCCTTTGACCAAAAGAAAATTTCGTGTTGGTGAACAATATATCTATCCCCATGAATTTGCAGTTCTAGATCCAGATGGCTATTTTTTAAGATTTAGTGAATAAGAAAAAGGAGGTTGTTGGCCTCTTTTTCAGTAAGTAAATATAAATTGACAGACCTGTAAATCCAGTGACAGAAACCTTTGCTAAAGCCCATGAAATCAGCATGTCAAAGAACTTTGATAGCCATTTTTTGTATAATTAGGTAGAATGAAATCAGAAAGCGAGGAAATCTTATGCAAGTCGGAAAGCAGATCCAGCACTATCGTAAAGAGAAAAATTTATCTCAAGATGATTTGGCTGAAATCATCTTTGTCAGCCGTCAATCCATTTCCAACTGGGAACGCGGAGCAACCTACCCTGATATTCAAAACCTGCTTTTACTGAGCAAGGTCTTTGAAGTGTCATTGGACAAACTAGTCAAAGGAGATTTAGAAACCATGAAACAAATTATTCACGACCAAGAATTTATGAGCTATCAAAAAGATGGAGTGGTTTTTACCATTTTACTAATTGGAAGTCCTATAATAATGATTCCTCTAATACTTTATCTGGAATGGTTCGGTATCGCTATTAGTTGCTTGATTTATGCTATCACAATGTTCTACGCCCTACGCATTGAGAAATTTAAGAAACAGCATAATCTTCGTACCTTTCGCCAGATTGTCGCCTATGATCAAGGACGCAGCCTGAGCGAGATTGAAGAAGCCGAGGAAAGGGGCAAGGCTCCTTACCAAAATATTATCCTTCCTGTTCTATTTAGCCTTGGAATTGGCGCTATTGCTCTGTTGTTTTCTTGGCTCTTACTTACTTTCTTCCCTATCAAATAAAAGCGAAGTCATCAGACCTCGCTTTTCAAATGTCTTTAAAGTTATAGAGTTGCGGATAGTGATCACACTCGGGATTTTTGGGATGTAACTATCTACTCATTCTTTCTTTTATATCCTCACCTGTCTATCTTCAGATCGTTGGCCTGTGACAAACATGGTGAAGGTTGCCTTGCAGACATTTCGGCCATCTTGGTTGGTGATATCTACATCGACGACACAGGTTGTACGACCTTGATGGACACATTCCCCCCTGATGGTTAGGACATCCCCTAGATTTCCAGCTTTCAAATAGTTGATAGAAGACTGGAGCGTCCCACCTCCGCACAGTTGAGTAGGGCTGTAAAAGCTGATGAAATCAGCGTAGTAGAGACCACTCAACCACTGCGTCTTGCTCGACAATCCAGAAACAATTGAGAGGCTAGGACTTTTGTCCCAGCCTCGACTTTTTTTATCCTCATTGATAGACCAATGATTGATTTTTTTATTTTTTCTTCTCAATGTGATCTTTGAGATCTTCTTGAGCTTTTTTATTGGATTCTGCTTTTTTCTTCAACCATTCTTCTTTGGCCTTGTTAAAGTCTTTTGTTGTGACAACATCTTTAGACATTTCAAGGTATTTGTAGAATGTTCCTGTTCCTTTAGTACCTACCCATGAAGCAGCACGGCTGTATGGCACGGTCCGTTGAAGCATTGGAGCACCACCATTTGAGACAGTTGGAAGCGTAATCGAGCTATCTGTCAACCAAGCTTGCGCTGCTGCATATTTTTCATAGCGTTTTCCTTGATCCAACAATTCAGCATTGGCGTCTTTCAACATGTTAGCGTATTGATCCAAACCAACTGTTGCAATGGCTGGATTGTTTGAACCTGCATCAATACCAAGATAGTAGAAGACAGAACCATTTACTGGGCTGATACTTTCAAGATAAGTCGATGGGTCTTGGTAGTCAGGAGCCCAACCACCGCCTGAGATATCGTAATCTCTCGCAGCCGCTGTATCGCTGAAGTAGGTGATATTTTGGAAATCATCATCCGATACCTTTTGAAGGTCCACAACGACATTGTCTGCACCAAGCGCTGACTCTACAGATTGTTTGAAGGAGCTAGCTTGTTGGACCATGCTGTTGTCCACTTGGCTAACAATGTAGTCCAAATGAATTGGGAATTGAACGCCTTGTTTTTGCAATTCAGCTTTGGCTTTCGCAAAGGAAGCTTTGGCTTTTTCTGGGCTGTAAAGGCTCGTTTGACCATCGTCCAGGCTCACACCCTTCCATTGGTCTCCGTAGGTAACCAATTGTTTTTCAACGACTTTACCAAAGTCTTCTCCATTGACTTGGACATAAGTTGGTGGCACCAAGGTACTACGAAGGGTATTTTCAGCCGCATCAGCCCCTGAAACTTGTGCCGCATAAGATTTGCGGTCAAAACCAAAGTTCACCGCTTGACGGAAGTCCTTGTTCAAGATTGCTTTCTTGGTAGAGGCTTTTTGTTCATCCGTTGTTTTGGCTGTGTGGTCATATTTTTGACGGTCCAAGTTGAATCCAAGGTAGTAGGATGTTCCCAATTGCAAACCGTAGACAATGTTGTCGCCAAAGTTTTTCTTGACACTCTTGTAAGTCGAGCTGTTTGGCATAACAGAGGCAAAGGAATATTGACCTTTTTCAAAGTTCTTAATGATAGAATCAGGGTTTGATCCATCGTTAAAGGTTAATTTGACATTGTCGATATGAACATTTTTCGCATCGTAATAGTCTTTGTTCTTGACCAATTCAATCTCAGATTTTGAAGTCAATGATTTCAAGTAATAAGGACCATTGTATAAGATGCTGCTAGGTTTCAACGAACCAAAATCTTTTCCTTGAGATTTCAAGAAATCCGCATTGACTGGGAAAAGAACACCTGAGGTTGTTTTTGAGTTCCAGAAGCTTTCGGGACGAACCAAAGTATATTGGATGGTGTAGTCGTCTAAGGCTTTGACTCCAACGGTGTTAAAGTCTTTGGTTTCCCCTTTTACGTAGGCATCCAAACCTTTGATCGAATTTTGAATCAAGAAGAGACCTTCTGATTTAGACTCAACTGCGTGTTTGATCCCTGTAACAAAGTCTTGAGCCGTTACAGCACCATATTCCTCACCCTCACTCGTATACCATTTGGCATCCTTACGAAGTTTGTAAGTATAGGTTAATCCATCTTCAGAGACAGTCCAATCTTCTGCTAGACTTGGCACAAAGTTTCCGTATTGGTCATTTTCAAGAAGACCATCTACAAGGTTACTTGTGACATCTGAAGTCGTTGTACGAATTGCAGCGATGTAATCCAAGGTATTTGGATCTGCTGAATAAACGAATGAGTAAGTTGCTTGGTTGCTACTACCTCCGCTACACGCTGCTAAGAGAAAGGCACCTGCAACAGAAACTCCTGCAAGAGCTAACAGTTTTTTTGCTTTCATCACTATCTCCTTATGTTAGATTTTCTACCATTATACACTATTTCTTAAAAAAAACCAAATTTATTTTAAAAAAGTTCGTTATTTCTGAATGAATATAATAAGATATAAAGAAAAAGCATTTTGAAATCGATCTCAAAGAAGCCGGATAGGGGAGTCTAGGCACCTACCACCAGATCCAACAAAGATATCACCTTTCAATCCTTTTAATAAATATACGTTTCATCACAAAAAAGAACCTCTGCACTTTCGAGCAGAGGAACTGATTCCTAATCAAAATGATAGAGTTGAGGATACTGGTCACATTCAGGATTTTTAGGATGGCAGATGGCCCGTCCAAAGTAAATCATGGCTTGGTGAGCCGCCAGCCATTCGCTCTTTGGCAGAACATCCATGACCCGCTTTTCAACTTCCAATGGCGTCGCTGATTTCTTGACAATATCATGGTGCTTGCAGATCCGCTCCACATGGGTATCGACAGCAAAGGCTGGAATCCCAAAACCTACACTCATGACCACATTGGCTGTCTTGCGTCCTACTCCTGCTAAACTTTCTAACTCTTCGCGAGTCTGAGGTACTTGCCCATCAAAGTTATCCAGCAATTGTTGGGCACATTTTTTGAGAAATTTGGCCTTATTTCGATAGAGGCCTAATTTAGAAATATGCTTGGCGATAGCTGCTTCACTGGCTGCTGCCATGGCTTGCGGGGTTGGAAAAGCCGCAAACAAACCTGGTGTCGCTTTGTTAACAGCCGCGTCTGTCGTCTGAGCTGAGAGCATAACTGCCACTAGTAATTCAAAATGATTACGAAAATCCAGACTTGGCTTGGCATCTGGAAAAAGGGCGATAATTTCTTCGATCACATGACGTGCCCGTTTTTTTGATAAGACCATAACTTCTCCTTTGCACTACTAGTCCTTATTATAGCATGAAAGCACCCTATTTCTGAAAAAATCAGCTTCAAAAAAAGAAGAGGGACAAAACGAATTGTAAAAAAATTCATCCAATCCCACTTCTATCTCTATTAGATCTTCCTTGACTCGATTGTTTGTTTTACACCAATCTCTTTAAGAAGGTTATCAGGGTTTGAGCAGAGCGTTCGCCAGCCTCTACGATAAATTCATCAAAAGAGATATTGGCTGCGTGATCTGCTGTATCACTCATGGCGCGAATGACCATGAAAGGACGTCCAACTGCGTGAGCGGCTTGGGCAATGGCTGCCCCTTCCATCTCAACTGCCAATACTTCTGGGAAATGCTCCCGAATGGCTGCGACTTTTTCTTCACTCGCGATAAAGCTATCTCCTGTTGTAATCAAGCCCACATGTGTGGTTGCAGCTTCTTCTTCCAGAACTTTTTTCATTTCTGATACAAAATAGCGACTGGATTCAAAGTAAAGCGGTTGACCTGCCATTTGACCATACTTATAGCCAAAGGCTGTCACATCCACATCATGATAGGCCAATTTGTCCGCAAGGACGATATCCCCAACAGCCATCCCTGGGGCAACGGCACCTGCAGAACCCGTATTGATAATGGCTTCCACTTTAAAATCATTGGCCAAGACTGCTACACTCATAGCAGACATGACTTTTCCAATACCACTTTCCACCAAAACGACCTCATGGCGACCAATCGATCCTGTATAGTAGACTTTTCCAAGACGCAGATGCTTTTCCCCATTTTCAAGGGCTTCAACCAGGATCTTCAACTCCTGGGGCATGGCTGCGATAATTCCAATTTTCATGTCGTTTTTCTCCTTGTGACGACCTTATAGACGCCAAATAGCAATGATCAAGGCAATGAGGAGCACAATGATCCAGAACAAAATCTTATTGAGTTTGGATTGGACCACACTTTGCTTGCGTTCTTCAATGCGACGACTCTTTGTCACTGTGGGCTCCACTTGGATCTGCACAGTATCCTGAGAATAACGCTCTTGTGGACGCTCCATACGACTTTCTCTCATAGGACGTTCATAGCCAAATCCCCTGTGGTCTGTCCGAATAATTTTCGTCTCTTCAGCATCGACCATATTAGGACCGGTGATGTCCTCACCTCGCCTTGCTCGTTCAATCATTTCATCGGTTAATAAAGGTTTTCCCATCGGATCCTCCTCTATTTATTGATTAAGTCCCAATATTGGATAGCCATGATGGTCTTGGCATCACAGATTTCGCCAGTTTGGATTAAATCTTTCGCTTCCTGCAAGGTCACTTCTAATAACTCTAAGGTCTCATCCGCATCTTGTGGACGTGGATTTTCCACCTTTTTCAAGTTGGTCGCACCATAAAGTTTGATCCGCTCATTACAAAATCCAATGGCTGAATAAAAATCATACAACAACTCTAGATCCGCTGTGTAGCCAATTTCTTCTTCCAATTCACGCAGAGCAGCTGCTTTAGGATCTGCATTTTCTCCCTTTTCTAACTTCCCTGCTGGAATCTCCACTGAAGTCCTTTCAATCGCCTTGCGGTACTGCTTGACCAAGATCGTTTTCCCATCTTCTGTGATCGGCAAAACCGCTACTGCTCCATTATGGAAGATTAAATCACGCTGCGCTTGGCCTTTTCCAGCGGGTAGTTCTACTTGATCAGTGACCACTTGGAAAATAGGTCCCTGATAAATCTCCTTGCGCTCAATGGTTTTTTCTTCAAATTGCATGAGAATCTCCTATTTATTTTTAGGATGGTGTGGCAAGCGAAGGGCATACTCTTCTTTATTCACTTGACGGCCACGACCAATCGCAATCGCATCAGCTGGTACATCCTTGGTAATGGTTGATCCAGCACCGACTAAGGAATTGTCGCCTAATTCAACTGGTGCAATAATCGTCGAATTGGATCCGACAAAGACATTGTTTCCAATCGTCGTTTTAAACTTGTGTTGGCCATCATAATTCACTGTGATGGTTCCTGCACCAAAGTTGACGTTGCTGCCGACTTGGCAGTTACCAATATAGGTCAAATGACCAGCTTTGGTATTTTCGCCAATAGACGAACCTTTGACTTCGACAAAGTTTCCAATATGGACATCTTTGGCGAGGCTAGAACCTGGGCGAATATGAGCGTATGGTCCTACCGTTACGCCATCGGCTACCGTGCTCTCTTCAATCATAGAGTTAGTGATGACAGCACCTGCCCCAATTTCACTATCCACAATATAGGTTCCATTAGTTAAAACTGTCTCAACCCCAATTTTTGTGTGCCCTTTTAGGGTAACATTGGCTTCGATTTGCACTTCTGATGCGATCTCAACATCGACATCGATATAGGCCGCATCTGGATTGACAAAGCTCACCCCATTGACCATGTGGGCTTGGTTAATGCGACGACGCATGATGCCTTCTGCTGTTGAGAGGGCCACGCGGTCGTTAACCCCAAGACTTTCATCAAAATCTTTGAGCGTATAGGCCCCGACTTTTTCACCTGCTTCTCGGAAAATTCCGATGACATCTGTGATATAGTATTCACCTTGGGCATTGTTGGTGTTGATATTTTTCAAAGCTTCAAAGAGGCGCGCATTGTCAAAGACATAAGTCCCTGTATTGATTTCTTTAATTTGTTTTTCAAAATCTGTCGCATCTTTTTGCTCAACAATTCGAAGCACTTCTGCATTGTCATTACGGACAATCCGGCCATAACCAAATGGATTAGCTGCTTCGGCTGTCAAAATCGTTGCCACATTCTTGTGGTTGATATGGAAGTCGATCAAGTGTTTGAGACTGTCACCCGTAATCAAAGGAGTGTCTCCTGCAATGACGAGGGTATGCCCTTCAAGACCTTTCAAGACTGGCTCTGCCATCATGACCGCATGACCAGTTCCCAATTGTTCGGTTTGTTTGACAAACTCTGTTTGTCCAGTTAATACTTGCTCCACCAATTCCGCCTTGTGGCCCACAACCGTTACCGTCTTCTCAGGTGAGATAGCTCCAACACTACGGAAGACATGTTCCAACATAGAGATCCCAGCAACCTTGTGAAGAACCTTGGGCAGATCTGATTTCATACGGGTACCTTTCCCCGCTGCTAAAATAATGGCATAATTTGGCATAACATTTCTCTTTTCTGTACAATATCGCTTACATTATACCATTTTTTAGCCCTTTTGGAAAATAAGACCCAAACCAAAGGGAGTGGGAAAGAGCTTCGACTTATTAAAAAGAGTTCGTTTTCCATCTTCATAGGTCATCTTTGGAGCTAAGTAGCGAACAAATACTTAGGAACCTTGCTTCGCAAGTCCTAACCACCACCTAAAAGCAGTGCTTTGAGCAATCAACCACTGCGTCATACAGTTATTCCTATTAAACATCGAAGGCTGGACAGTTTTTGCCCAGCCTCGTTCTATAACGGATAAACCTTGCGAAATTCTTCTAAAACCACCTTGCTGCCAGGTGTAAACGTCAGACCTGCTTCCTCCAGCCACTCCGTGAAAAACTCCTCATGAACCTGACGCCAATAGGCTAAAGATTTGTCTCCCTCACCTTCCTTAAAGGCATGGTCGGCTGAAACCTGATGGAAAGGCTGAACAGAAACCTTTGTAATTTCAATAATGCAGACAGCTTGATCCTTACTGTCTAAAACAACATCAAAGGTTCCTTCTTGGGGAAGGGGTTCGTCCTCTACTGCGTAAAGATCGTAAGCTGAGGCAGTTGCTGTTTTTTCGCCTTTAAAGACCAGTTCCGCTAAAAGGTCTGGGTCCACTCCAAAAGCCCAGGCATCTATCTCATCTCCGATAGAGGGGTTGATTTGCTTGTAGGCATTCCACATTTCTTGAGGTGTCATTTGTTCTCCTTCTTTTCTTTCACCTTCCAATTTCTATAGCTTGTCATGTCCAATTCTGGAAATCCTCCTAACTCTGCCTTTACCTTTAATACTAAAGGAGAAGCATTGTCTTCAGTAATTTCTTCCACATTCAACCAAACTGCATTTGCTGAATCATTGCTTCCATCAAGAACCTCCTGAGGAAGGGATTGTTGAGGGCCTTCGAAATCGAGTACGATATCATAAAAGGCCATGATATGGTGTACAGCGAAATCTTTGCCCTCTTCTTGAACCATCACGTCATACATCCTAGGATTAGCGTATCTGCTAATCGTATAGCCCGTCTCTTCCAGAACTTCTCGCTTGAGTGTTTCAGTCAGCCCTTCCCCTAGTTCCTGGCTACCACCCGGTAGATCAAAGCGATGCTGATAAGGTCCTCTAGTTTTTTCAATGCAGAGCAGTTTCCCTTCTTGAAGACAGACTCCGTAGACGCCAAAGTGATTTTTGATTTCCATCAAATCCTCTACTTTCATTCAAAGCTCAGTCGATAGTGAAACCAGTATAGCTATTCTTTTTGCAACACCATCTCTTATTGACCCTAATCATTTCTTCTCTATTGATTTAATACCTTTTCAATATCAATTTTAGTAATTTTTCTAGATACCAATAATCCTGCAAAAACTGAAGTGAGTATCCCTATTAATACCGGGAACAACAATCTGGTAAGTTCAATATCTAGTGGTAATCCACTCAAAAAGATGATCAAATAAGAAATAGCAATTCCTATCACCAATCCCGCGCTTGTACCTCGTACTCCCATCATAAAGCTTTCAAATAAATATATTCTTTTTATCTGTCGATCAGATGCACCGATGATTTTAAAAGTTGCGATCTGTTTATGATTCTCCTGAATGGTAATAGCTAGAATATTGATGATATTAATAATCGCTACAATAGAGATAAGAACTATGATTAAGAGGATAAAAAGGTCGATGTAGGAAAACCATCTGGATAGCATATTGATAACATCCTGTTGTGTTGCTAAAACAACATCTAATCCTGTTCCTGATAAAGATTGTTTTAAATTTTCATTTTTTAAAACAGTCTTTTCTATCTTGTTTGCTACTTCATTTAAATCGGTTCCATTTTTTACAGTAGCATTCAGATAGTAATACTTATTTGATGAAACGCTACTACTTTTTACATTGATTGCCATCATTTGATTTATTTCTGTTGGCAACGTAGAAAACAACTGCGCTTCTTGCTTGTCTATAATGCCAGAAATTACAAACTTTTCATAATGATTATCAATCTTAATAGTCACCGTATCTCCGACATTCATTGATGTAGCCTTGTGTACGGAATCTCCGATTAATATTTCATTGTCCTTCTCTGGAAATTTCCCTTCAGCAATTCTAATATTCAGGTTTTTTAAATACTTTTCTTCTAGACAATGGATAGTATTGGAAACCGATGTCTTACCATTTTGGAATTTGATATCATCCGTAAATAATAGTTTTACACCAGTAATATTTTTTACTTCATCTATTTTTTTTACTCGATCAATATCTTCATTAGAAAATAAAGGCAAAGCTTTATAATTCAGAGAATTTTCTTTATTACCAAAGGCAACAGTAACAACATTTTTATTTGCTACAGTCATTTCTTTAATCATTTTATTATAGAAAGAATTAGAAATGAGCATCACTAAAACAATTAGCAAAACAGAGATCGCTATTGACAGTCGAACTAATCTATATCTTCGTTTGTTAACTTCTAAATCTCTTTTAGCAATGAATAATATGGAATGATTCATTTTATCATCTCCTTACGTACTCAATTTTGCCATCAACAACTGTGCAAATAGACTGCATACTATTCGCCACCTTATCACTATGAGTTACTATTATAATCGTGATACCTAACTCCTCATTGATCCGCTTCAACAATTCTATTATATTTTGTTCGTTAGCAGCGTCTAAATTACCAGTAGGTTCATCTGCTATCAATATTTCTGGATTATTAATAAGAGCTCTTGCCAAAGCAACTCTTTGTTTTTCACCTCCACTAATCTTATCAATACTCTTACTTAACATTTCCTTTGAAAGACCTAGAGTGTTACAAATTTCGTTAATGTTATTCTCTCCATTTTCAAAAAAATATCTTGGAAGTAGAATATTCTCTTTCACCGTGAAACCTGAAATCAAATTAAAGTTTTGGAAGACACAGCCAATATTCCTACGCCTTACCTTACTCAAATTTTTCATATCTAAAATGGAACTACCACAGACTAAGATATCCCCCTCATTTAAACTGGTAATCCCTAATATTAATTTAACAAGAGTAGTTTTTCCTAATCCAGAACGGCCAACTATTGCAGTGGTGCTACCTTTTTTAAATTCAAAATTACAATTTTTGAAAATGTATCTGACATTCGATCCATCACTAAAACATTTAGTAACATTCACTAATTTAATCATGATTTCACCTTCATTCCACAATAACTTAGCAAATCAATTGTACTATTCGTTTCTTTTAAAATAATCTCTTAAAGTTTCAAGTATCCCATTTAGAAAGTTCTTCTATACTAATTCTCAGTTATCTTCATAATTGTTATTATCCCTGTCTTTTTTTGGTGAAAAAGGCTAGATCTCCATCGTGACCAATCATAAAGAAATCTGATTCATCCTGATCACTCTGGTAGGTTTAATTTCGTTCAGTAAGATCTTCTTTAGCATAGAGGTAAATACCTATCTCACCACTGTCCTAACTTAATTGTTCACTTAGGTTTGATCCTCTTTCAGTAAGGAAAAAACAATTACATTTCTTAGCAAGATTTCAACTCTTGCTTTTTCATCCTCCTACTTCAAACTCCATCCACCATCAATCGTCAGGATTTGTCCTTGCATAGCTGTCGCCTTTCCGCTTGCCAAAAAGAGGCTAACTTCTGCCACTTCCTCTGGTTCTATCCAGCGTTTGATGGGCGTCTCACTGGCTACCCAGTCCGCCAAACCACCTGGTTCAAAGTCTGCTGCGGTCATGCCTGTTTTGACAGCACCTGGCGCGATGCCAAAGACCTGTATTCCAGCTTCTGCATAATCCAAGGCCAACTGCTTGGTAAAGCCCGCTAGAGCATGTTTGGAGGAAGTATAAGCGTGCCCACCTCCGCCTGCAAGGCTAGAAGCAATGGAGCACATATTGATGATGATCCCTTGCTTCTTCTCCAACATTTGAGTCAGATAATGTCGTGTCAGCTCTACCGGAGTAACATAGTTGATCTCAAAAATCTCCTGAATCTCCTGAGCGTTTTGCTCAAGAAGCGGTTTGTAATCGTCCAATACTCCCGCTGTATTGCACAAGACATCTACCTCAGGACACCAGTCGAAGATTGGTGTCAAATCCAAGGTTAAGTCTCGCTGTAAGAAGTGAAAATCGCCTGGCAACTGAGGATCCGCTCCCTGGTCCACTCCATAGACCTGGTAGCCCTTTTCTAGAAAGAGTCGAGCTTGAGCTAGGCCAATCCCTGAGCTAACACCTGTAATCAAGACTCTTTT
Organism: Streptococcus parasanguinis; assembly: GCF_023109675.1. Lineage (GTDB taxonomy): Bacteria > Bacillota > Bacilli > Lactobacillales > Streptococcaceae > Streptococcus > Streptococcus parasanguinis_I. The sequence goes on from NZ_JALDUR010000006.1 coordinate 90,468, forward strand.
AGTCATGGACTTCCACCCAATCTGTCGCTAAAACATCACAAGGTGTTGGACTCCACATGGAGAAACCTTCACCCTCACCAGACACGTTGATGAGGAAATAAGGGGTCACTTCCAGAGCCACCCCATTTTGCTCAATGGTATCAAAGAGTTGGACGTAGTTTTCTGCTCCACCCCATCCTGTTCGCACATATTTTTTCTTAGCCTTTAAGCCTGGTAAAATCTCTTCAAATGTCATGGTGTTCTCCTTTGTTATCTATTTAACTTTCTCCCTTTATTATACCAAAAAAAGAGCTTTCCCTATACAAAAAGCCAGAGTTCTTCTACTCTAGCTTTCATCTTTTATTTATTTTCTTCTGAATGGCGATACCCATAGCCAAAATAAATTCCTATCCCAATCAAGAGAGCAACTCCGAAGGCCAGCCAGGTCGATAGAGGATACTGGGTCATAAAGGACACACAGACCACAATCGATAGGATTGGTAAGACCGGAACCAAAGGCGTTTTAAATTCACCAGGTCCAGGAACCCCGTGTTCCTTGCGCAATTTCAAGAGGGCAAAGGCCAACATAACCAGGTAAGCCAAGGTACAGATATTTAAAAAGGAAGCGATACTAGCTAGCGGAAAAACTCCACCAGCAATGGCAGCCATCAATCCAGCGACCAATGTCGCATTTTTTGGGATTCTGGTTTTAGGATCGAGCTGTTTCATAGCTTTTGGCAAAAGGCCATCTCGCGCCAAACTGTAAATCATCCGTGAGAGGGCAAAGGTCATAGAAATGCAGACGGTAATCAGGGTCAAAATAGCGACCAGCGATACATAATTCCCTGCCCAGCCGGCTCCTACCTGACGAAGGGCAAAGGCAACCGCATCATCTACATTTAAGTTCTTAAAAGGAACCATGCCGGTCAAAACCAGGGTAACCAAGATATAAAGAACCGTTGTGATCAAAAGACTAAGGACAATGCCGCGAGGAACGTTTTTTTGTGGTTCCTTGATTTCATCAACTGCCATTGAAATGGACTCAAAACCAAGAAAGGCAAAGAACATGAGCGAAGCGCCAGCCATAATCCCTGTTTGACCACCATAAATTTCGCCAAAGCCATAAGGGGCAAAGTTTCCCCAGTTGCCAGGATTTAGGTGAAAAATCCCGACAAGAATAAACAAGGCAAGAGCTGAGAACTTGAGTAAGACCAGCAAGGAATTAAAGCGTAAGACGGCTTTGGCATTCATAAGGACCAAGGCTGTGACTAGGACCATGACCAAAATAGGTAAGAGATCCACATAAGTTCCCGCAGCTGGATCAAAAGTCCCATTTAAAGCCGTCGGCAGACGCCAGCCAAGATTGGCCAACAACCCCTTGAAATAAGCAGCCCAACCTGAGGCAACCCCTGATACGGCGGTCATGAATTCCATCACGGTCAACCAACCTGCAATCCAGGCTGGAAACTCTCCAAAAATGGCATAGAGGTAACTATAGGCTCCACCAGTTGAAGGGATACGAGAGGCAAATTCTGCAAAAAAGAGGGCAGATAAGCCGACGCAAAAAGCCGCAATCACAATCGAAATAATCAAGGCTGGACCAGCTAAATTCGCTGCTGCAGTACCCGTAATCGTGAAGATCCCTGTCCCCACCATGGCACCGATTCCTAAAATAATTAAATCCCACAACCGTAAATGGCGGTTTAACCCTGGGTGAACCTGTCCCAAAGCTTTTTTTCGAAATAGATTCATGTATATTCTCCCATCTATTGAGTTTATTCTATCATACTTGGATCAGAAAAGGGAGTGGGAAAGAAATCGGTCATTCGTTAGAATTCGATTTCGTCGTCCCACCTCCGCACAGTTGAGTAGGGCTGTAAAAGCTGATGAAATCAGCGTAGTAGAGCCCACTCAACCACTGCGTCTTGCTCGACAATCCAAAGACAATTTAGAGGCCAGGACTTTTGTCCCAGCCCCACTTTTTCTTTCTATTTATCACTTTCCGTCCTATTCTTTTTCAAAGAACGAATCGTAAACCAATAATAAATAACCAGCCCAAAGATGATGATCACTGTGGGCAGAAGAACTGTCATACCAAGATTCTGAACTCCTTGTGCCAAGGTCCAACGATGTAAGAATCCAACCACTAAAAAGGCGACGATAGGAAAGACGAAGGCTTTGCCAAGCTCTTCTTTCCATTGCCAAAGAATGAGAGCGCCACTAGCTCCTGTCATAAGGAGAGTATCCCATGGATTCGGCACTGTCAACCAAGCAAGTGCTGGTAAGAAACGGACCCCCACGATCTCACTAGCGAAATAGACTCCTAGAACCAAAACGATTGCCACATGGATAGCTTTTTTCGACTTTTCTTCTGCAAAAATGAGGCGACGAAGGAGATAGAATAGTAGCCTAATTGCTAGGAGCCCTAAAATACCATCCATTAGATAGACGAGTGGTTTAATAACCAGGACTGCTTGCGAAGCAAAATCACTTAAGAGGCGATAGAAAATCACAATTCCCGAGATGATAGCCCCATATTTCAAAACAGATCGCGTCGATTCTTTGGGCATATTTTCGATGATTTGGTCTGCCATTTCCTTTGGATCGAGACCAAAATAGTCCTTTGCTGTCAAGCCATCCGCTTCTGCTTGCGAAAAGTCTAGTGCTAAATTATAGACCTGCCCTCTCAAAGCCTTCTCCTCATATAAGAAACCGGCGAAATTGAAATAATCCCATAGATCTTGGAAATAAGCTTGGTCCTCCTGGCTAAAGGTTTGAACCAAAACCTGCGTTTCTTCATAATAAATAACTGATGTCATCTTTCTTCCCCCTTTCTTTGGAGACGAAATACAACGAAGGTCAGGACTAGTCCTATGAGAGGAAGTAGCCAGCCTAATAAGTGAGCAGTTTCCTGATTCACAAGACGAATCCAGCATCCCGTAACTAGGAAAGTCAGGCCCATGACTAGTAGACTCGTTATCAAACGCTCCCTGCTTCTATAAGCCATAACCGCAAACCCAAATAGGTCTAGGACAGCAAGAACAACCGCCCAACCATCTGATAAGAAGAGACTCCCAATGTGGCCAAAATAGATCGAAAATAGTCGTACGATGTTCAGAAATACCATCAGGCAGATCACACTGATAAAAATAGCCCAAGACCACTTCATTTCACCATAGCTCTGTTTGGACCATAGCCACGTGATGAACTGGCTAAACACCAAGAAATTGAATAAAATAACAACATAGGTCAGGGGTTCGATTTTCAGTGGCGTCATCCAGGTGAAATCCATTAAATAACGCATGCCAACTAAGATCACTCCAAGTAGGAAGACGAGTCCCACATAAGATCCTAAAGAGCGTTTAGGTAACTCTGAAAGAACTTGGTCCACCATTGCCCGTGGATCCTTTCCAAAATAATCCACTGCCCGAATGCCTTCTTTCTCAGCAACTTTTAGGTCGCAAACCATATTGTAGAGTTGTTCACCCAGTAGCTCATCATCATAAAAATAGGACTTAGCCCCAATATAGGCCACCATTTTTTTCACATAGGCTTGATCCTCTTTATTTAAATGAATCAATTCATCTGACATTTTTTCGGTATAACTTTCTACCATTCTTCTCCCTCCTTCTTGATACGTTCTACTTTCGTGACCAGCTCCTGCCACTGATCCCAAAATTCCCCTAAGCGCTCTCTTCCAGCATCACTGAGTGAAAAATACTTGCGATCGGGACCATCTGGAGACGGCCTCATTTCCCCATGAATTATTCCTTGTTTTTCTAATTTTTGAAGCAGGGGATAAATGGTCCCGGCGACAATCTTATCAAATCCCATCTCTTTGAGACTTTGGATCAATTCATAGCCATAGATAGCCTTTTTAGAAATAATCTCCAGTACACAGCCCTCCAAGACTCCCTTTAGTAATTGGGACTCCTTCATCCTTCTCACCTCTTTCTTCACATATGCACTAGTTTGTTTTACATACTAGTTTATTTACTATCAGTATACTCTTTCTTAACTAGTATGTAAAGCAAAATAGTAACTTTTTTAAAAAAATTTTATTCCTTAAAAATCCTTTAAAATCAAGGCTTTCACTGTATACTGGTGTGTAAATATACAAAAAAGTTCAAAAAACACTTTATTTTATAGATTGATTGGAGTATAATAATTAAAATTATTCAAAAGGAGACACGAATATGAAAAAATCGAAGCTTGCTCTTTTAGCAGGTGTCGCCGCGGCTTCAACGCTTTTCCTTGCTGCATGTGGCTCATCTTCTAATGCGTCAAAAGGGACAACCTACAACTACGTGTATAGTTCTGACCCTGATACCTTGAACTATTTGACTTCAAACCGTGCAACTACAAGCGACATTACTACCAACTTGGTCGATGGTTTGTTTGAAAACGACCAATACGGTAACCTAGTGCCTGCTCTTGCTGAAGACTGGTCTGTTTCAAAAGACGGTCTGACTTATACTTACAAGCTTCGAAAAGATGCGAAGTGGTATGATTCAGAAGGAAATGAATACGCTGACGTCACTGCAAAAGATTTCGTGACATCTCTAAAATACGTAGCAGATAAAAAATCAGATGCTCTTTACTTGGTTCAAAACTCAGTCAAAGGCTTGGATGACTATGTAAACGGGAAAACCAAAGACTTCTCAACCGTTGGGGTAAAAGCTGTTGATGATCACACTCTTCAATACACTTTGAACCAACCAGAATCTTTCTGGAATTCTAAATTAACGACTGCTACTATGATGCCAGTTAATGCAAAATTCTTGGAATCAGCTGGGAAAGACTTTGGTAGCGTGAAACCAAATGGTATCCTCTACAATGGTCCATACATTTTGAAATCATTCACTTCAAAATCACAAATCGAATTGGATAAAAACCCTGAATACTACGACAAGAAAAATGTTCACATCGATACGGTTAAATTGACTTACTTCGATGGATCAGATCAAGACTACCTTGCTCGTAACTTCTCAGATGGGAACCTATCTACTGCTCGTCTCTTCCCAACAAGCTCAACTTACAGCACAATTCAGAAGAAATTCAAGGATAACATCGTTTATTCTCAACAAGATTCTACTGTCTACTACGCTTACTTCAACGTCAACCGTCAAAACTACGGTCATACGAAGAAGACTTCTGACGAACAAAAGAACAGCACCAAGACAGCTCTTCAAAACAAAAATTTCCGTCAAGCCTTGAACTTCGCTTTGGATAGAACTTCATACAGTGCACAAGCTAATGGTAAAGAGGGAGCATCAAGAACTCTTCGTACACTTCTAGTTCCACCTACATTTGTGCAAGCAGACGGGAAAGACTTCGGTACGCTCGTTGAAGAAAAACTTGCCGCAACAGGAGATGAGTGGAAAGGTGTGAGCTTTGCTGATGCTCAAGATAGCTTGCATAATGCGGACAAAGCCAAAGCAGAACTTGCAAAAGCTAAATCTGAATTGCAATCACAAGGTGTTCAATTCCCAATCCATATCGACTATGTTGTAGACCAATCTTCTAGCACTCTTGTCCAACAAGCAGACTCTATGAAGAGCTCTATTGAAACAGCTCTTGGTAAAGACAATGTCGTGATCGATGTTCAAAAATTGTCTACAGATGATGCAGACAACGCGACTTACTTCGCCCAATCACCAGATCAAAAAGACTTTGACATGGATATCACTGGTTGGGGACCTGACTTCCAAGACCCATCTACTTACTTGAATATCTTGAACCCAACAGATGGTTCAACCTTGACTGGTATGGGACTTGATCCTAAGAAAGACCAAGCGCTCATCGAGAAAATTGGTTTGAATCAATACAAAGAATTGCTAGATGCTGCCAATGCTGAAAAATTGGATACCAATGCACGTTATGAAAAATACGCTGATGCCCAAGCTTGGTTGACTGAAAACGCAATGGTTCTTCCAATCTACTCTAAGGGTGGAGTACCATCTATCACGAAGGTAACACCATTCTCAGCAGCAAATTCTGCAATTGGTATTAAAGGTGAAACAACCTTCTTCAAATACCAAAAACTTCAAGATAAGACAGTTACAACTGCCGAACATGAAAAAGCTTATAAGAATTGGTTGAAAGAAAAAGAAGAATCAAACAAAAAAGCGCAAGAAGAACTTGCAAAACACGTGAAATAATCGTGATAGAAAACACCGGGGATAAAATCCTCGGTGTTTTTTAATGTTTACAGATTTTTTTTACATAGAATAAGCTAACTGATGTAGAAACAATTAAGATAATACATACTATTATGCCCATTCAAGCATACACTGAAACTTTCCGCCGTGAGAAAAGTGCTAGAAACACTATTGTTTCTAGCACTCGGGAGTTTTGAAACCTTAGGTTCAAAACTAAGTCATGGAACTTCTTGGAAGTTCGCTGACGTCCGTACTCACCTAAGGAAAGTTTCAAGGGGAGCTTTGTCCTCAATCTGTAACACCGAGAATCATATCCTCGGTTTTTTTGGTTAAAAAAGTGTCCCAAGTGATCTCTTTTTCACCTATTTTCTTAAGCTTCCATCGTATCAAACGCTATCGCACGACAATCTTCCGATAACTTCTAGAAGTCAGAAGAAAGACGAGAACGTAAGAGATGAAAAAGACAGCACAGATAGAAAGAGTCGTTTGAAGGACCAAGCCCGCATTGGTTGCTCCTAAGATAGCAACGATTTTTGCGATCATCTTGTAGGCTACTCCTAGGTACAGGAAGGAGAAGAATAATGGAAGAAAAAAGACAGTGAGTATCTGTTTGCGAATGGTGGTGCCGGTTTGCTTTTGGTCCAATCCTACTTGTTGCAAGATCACAAAATTTTCCCGATCCTCATGACCCTCTGAAATCTGTTTGTAGTAAATGACGAGAACTGTAGCTAATAGAAAGATCACCGATAGAAAAATCCCGATAAATAGAAGAGTCCCTGCTGTTTCACGCCAATCTTTCTCTATACTGTATCGATCAAATCCACCAAAATAAGTCGCACCATATTGACTGATTTTGTCTGTCGAATACAGCTCTTTGATCAAGCCAGAAATAAAATCTTGGTTATCTTTATTTTTAGCAGTAATAGAGAATTCCAAATTTTTATCAACTTTTAGTCCCAGTTGGTTCAAGTCAGGGAGGACCAGGTACAAGCCCATTTGGTGTTGAAACAGGTCGGATTGAGGGAGTTTCCCTTGGATAAAATTGGAGTTTAGTTTTTCTTTAATCGTGAAGGTCTTCCCATTGATTTCTAATTGTGCGTCTAATTTTCCAGGATATTGATACCCATAGGCTAGGATTTCATTTTCCCCAAGCTCAACTTTTTGACCGGTCAGTTGCTCATAAGTTGCCTGATCAAAAAAGTTGACCACTCCTTCTGTCTTCAACTCCTGACCTGTTGATGGAGTGAACTGATCATTCACCTCTAACACCTTCCCATCAATCTTTCGAATTTCAGCCGACCAGTATGTTGTCTGAGCCACCTGATAATCTGATAGATGTGTTGCATCGGCTGTTTTCTTTATTTGAGCTTGAACATCCTTGATAACCGGTTCTGTCTCAGCATCTGAAGGCATATGCCCCACACTAATCATGTAATCAGAAGGGTAAACAGTATCTAGGTAATTCTGCCCTCCAATAAAGATATTGAGCGACCCGGTTAAGGTGACCAAGACCATGGTGGATAGAATACTAATGGTCGCAAGACCCGCTGCATTTTTTCGCATCCGAGCTATTAAGTTGGAGACAGATATAAAATTCTCTGGCTTGTAATAGTAGAATTTCCGACCTTTGAGAAATCTTAAGAAGGTAATGGATCCTGCGTTGAATAAGAGATAAGTCGCTAGAATGACCAAGATGACGGCAATAAAGAATCCTTGAACAGCCGCAACTGGACGCTCAACGGTTAGCGCCAGATAGAAAGCAATTCCTAAGAGCCCTAGTCCTAACAGAGTTTGAACCAGCAAGAAGCGTCCCTTCTTCTCTCCTGCCTTTTTCTGTTGCATGAGGTGGAGGGAACTGTAGCGCAAGAGGCGGAAAGAATTCAACAAAAGAATGAGGCCAAAAGCTAAGGCTAACCCAAGTAAAGTGTTAAGAACAGCCCCTAGCTGGAAGGTTGATTGAATGACGACTGGTAGCCCCATACATTTTAAGAGGAGGGCGAAAATCAAGCGATCAAACAAGAGTCCCAAGCCCAGTCCCGCGCCAACTGTGAGGATATAGAAGATAAGCAATTCCCATAAGGTCATGACGAGGAGATGCTTCTTCTCCATTCCCAGAACACTGTAGAGTCCCAGTTCTTTGGAACGATTTTTCATGACATAGCCATTGGCATAAGTTACCAAAATGATGACGACCAGCTGGACGACGAAACTACCGAAACCAAGAACAGTTCTAGCCGATCCCCCTCCGTAAGAATCCTCTAAATGAGGGGTCAATGACAAGGCGATAAAGCTATAGAGGATCATGGTCGTTAAAATGACAGCTATAGCAAAAGGGTAATAGAGCTTACGATTTTGTTTGAGGTTGGAAAGAGCCAATTTACTTGTTAATTTAAACATCACGATCCTCCTTCCCCGCCATGACCGTCAAGGTATCCGAGATTTCTTGGAACATCTGACGTTCTGTCTTTTCCCCGCGGAAGATCTGGTTGTAAAGAATCCCATCCTTGATAAAGAGCACGCGCTTGGCCCGAGCTGCTGCTGCGGTTGAGTGGGTCACCATGAGGATGGTTTGCCCCATGCTATTGATATCTTCAAAGACATCTAGAAGAGCAGCCGAGGACTTGGAATCCAGCGCCCCTGTTGGCTCATCAGCAAGGAGAATTTCAGGTGAGGTGATGATGGCCCGTGCTACAGCCACCCGTTGTTTTTGCCCACCAGAGATTTCGTAAGGGTATTTCTCAAGGAGTTGGTGAATGCCCAATTCCCGACTGACGCTATCCACCTTACTCATCATTTCCTTGACGGGTCTGCGTGAGAGGACGAGAGGGAGAATGATATTGTCCTTGACGGACAAGGTATCGAGCAGGTTGAAGTCTTGAAAGACAAAGCCTAGTTTTTCCCGACGGAAGCTCGAGGCATCCTTGTTCTTGATAGTTGAAGTATCGGTACCGTTGAGGTAGACTCGCCCTTCGGTCGGCTGGTCCAGCATGGCTAGGATATTGAGGAGGGTCGATTTCCCAGACCCTGATTCCCCCATGATGGCGACGTATTCACCCTTTTCCACGGTGAAGTGAATGTCCTTTAGGGCTTCGACCTGCGTCCCTTGAAAGCGAGTTTTGTAGATTTTTTTGATGTGTTGAACGTCTAGTAGGGTCATGGTCCGTTCCTTTCTAGCTCGATAAAAGCTTCAATCGATTTTTACAAATCTATTGTACTAAAACTGAAACGCTTTCACCATAACATAACCTTACATTTTCCCCTTTATTTCTTACATTTTTGTAAGAAAGCGAAAAAACAGGCTAGGACAAAAGTCCTAGCCTCTTAATTGTTTTTGGATTGTCGAACAAGACGCAGTGGTTGAGTGGGCTCTACTACGCTGATTTCATCAGCTTTTACAGCCCTACTCAACTGTGCAGAGGTGGGACGACGAAATCGAATTCTAACGAATTACCGATTTCTGTCCCACTCTCATTTTCATTTATGAATTATTCGGCTGATGAAGAGAGCAATGGTGCAATTGATTGATAAGCACCTTCAAGAGCTTTTTGGGCAATATCGCGAGCATTTTTCAATTGTTGTGCGAATTGACTACGAGCTTGTTCAGGAACAACTGTATCATCAGAACCTGCAGCTGAAAGTGTATCGTTAAATGTTTTTCTTGCAGTTTCCATAGATTGGATCCCAGGAGCTACTTGCTGATTATAGGCATCTTTACCAGACTCGGGCATCTTATCCCCAATCTCTTTGACATATTTTGTGTAGTTGTCAATCATTTTTCCATAAATGGTTTTCATATCACCAAGTGTTTTGGCATTATCAATTTCTTCATCAGTCAACAAGACAATTTCTGGAATTTCAACAGAAGAGGATGCTGATTTTGAAGTTTTTGATGAACTGCTTGATTTGCTTTTTGAAGTAGATGATTTTTCTACTTTGCTAGAAGAAGCTTTAGCATCTTTGCTTGATGATTCTGAAGCAGTTTTACCAGAACATGCTGCTAAGGTTGCAACGGACAAGAGAGCCACACCGGCTGTAAGAAGTTTTTTCATATTTTTTCTCCTATAAATAAAGAATGAATATATTTTAAATGATTTTCCTTTAATTGTCAAACATTTTCTGTTTCCAAATGCGTTTATATCACTAATTATCACTAGTTTTTAACATATTTTCCATCCCAAAAATATCGTTTATTTTGTATTTTTATTCATAAATTAAATAAACAAAACCAGAAAAACAGTCGTTTCCTGGTTTTTTCTTTTTTTATTGATGAAGCAGTTGCGTAAATTCTTCTTGAAGTTCCTTGTTATCTGTTGGTTTTAGGTACATCTTTCCACCATTGGTCGTTGGCGAATGAAAGACAATGGCTTCTCCCGTATCCGTAATAGCAAAGAAATAACTATGCACATCTGGATACTTGTCCCAATTGCTATAGCGTTCTACAATGCGGTATTTTGCATTTCCTTGGCCAGTATCTGTATAAATAGCATCCATCTTGCTATTGTCCCCTAGAGTATAGAGGTTATCTGGTCCTACATCACCGCCAGCTATGCCTTTTTGGTAGTTGGGTTGCCCCATCTTTTCGCCCCAGGTCTTCATAAATTCTGCTAATTTTTCTGATTTTTCAGCATTCCAAGGTGTTTTCTCCTGGCTTTGGGTATCGCCTCCTGATGGTGTGCTTTCAAAGGTTTGCCAGTCAAAACTCTTGAGGTCCAGTTTATCCTCATCAGATTTTTCAAAGAGAGCATTCAGATCTGACCCAGGTACCTGAACTTCTTCTTCCTGGACTTTGGTCGCGGCTTGAGGTGTCTTTTCTATTTGTGAAAGCACGGCTACACCACGGCCAGTTCCTGACATCCAGCTGACTTCTAAGACTTCTCCTCCCTGATAGAGGGTCGTCGCATTGCGCGCTCCACCGTGTCCAGCGACGAAACCTTCAGCTAGTAGAGTCGGTTTTTGCTCCTTGAGGTAGTAGACTCCTGTCGCAAAGTAGCTTCCATCGGTCTGCTGATTGGCGATGATCATCTCATCTACCCCATCGTTATTTAAGTCCTTAAAGGCATAGCGAACAGCTTCTGGCTGATTGATGACCGTCTCGATCACCCAGCTATTGATCATCCGATCTTCTTTGGCTAATTCATCATTCAATTTGGAAATGGCATCCAAATCCTTTGAAGTAGCAAAAATCTTTTGGTAGTCTGAAAAAACAGACTGGTATAATTGTTTGTTATCTGCTTTTTTCGCTTGTTTCTTTGCTGAAGTCTGGCTCGTTGCAACCTCTTTTTTAGGACTGGACTGCCGCTGGTATCTCTGGTAACATCCTGTTAACAAGACCATACTTGAAGCCACTAATCCCAACTGGATCCAATGTTTTCTTTTCATCTGATCTCCTTTAGTCTCCCTTATTTTCATACTAAACTTTATTATACTAAAAAAAGTGTGAGGACGGAATCCCTTCTTCACACTTAGTTTTCTTTATTTGGTTTAGTTCTACGATCCGTTTGACTTTCAATATGCTCTTTCACCAAGGCAACCACCTCATCATTGGTTGGAAGGTCCGAGTGCTGGGCATCTTCCCCCGTCACTGTGATCTCCGTATAACTAGCAGCTTGGTTTTGGTAGATATATTTCCCAGCAGAAACACTGGCATCTGGGACAAACTCATCGGAATCATAGGTGATGGTTCCTGCTACTGAATACATATAAAGCGTATTAGGGATGGCTTTTTCCCCCTTGATAAAATCGGCCAACATCTCAGATTTGTTTTGGATATTGGTTTCCGTGAAATTATAGGGAGTTCCGATGGTCATGAGGGTCTTTAGATCCACATCATAATCTTCTAGATAATTTTCGATAAAGGCTGTATAAATCAAGCCCCCGTTAGAATGACCCAAACCCTTGAAATTATTAAAATTGTATTTTTCTTGAAGGACTTCAAAGGCTTGATTGAATAGTTTAGCCTGCTTTTTAATATTGCTATAGCCATCTTTGTTGTTTTCAAAACCAACCACAATCACTGGTTCATTGTCCTTGGCATCAATACTACCGCTATAGGTGATATTCCCATCATTCCATACCTTGACCTTGAGAAGACTGTGCTTGGTGCCTTGGCGGCCTTGGTTGAGCTTGGTCACCAAGCCATCAAAGCGGTTCTCTGTTGCTGAGCTTCCTGGAATCATAATGATGGGCGACAGTTTGGAATTATAAAATTTCTCGATTTTTGAAACATTGGTTCGAGTCCAGCTATAAGAAGGAATGGCTAAACCGATCAAGAAAAGACAGACCAAAGTGAGGACGATTGCTGTTTTTTTAGATTGTTTCACCGCTTTCTCCTTTCACTTTTAAATCTTTTCGGATACGATTTCCCATGCGGACAAATGGTAGATAAAGGAGCACGTCTATCGCAAAGCAAAGGATACTCACAGCTAAGGCTCTCAGACTTCCTCCCGTTCCAATGAAAGCATAGAGAAGGCTAGGAGTCCCATCTAGCACTGGATAGACGGCTGCTGGCATCAGCTTAAGGCACAAAGCCACAGCAGCGATGGCCATATTGACCAAGGGGATCAATAAGAAGGGAATCACATATAGAAGATTGAGCAGGACCGGAATCCCTACCATGAAGGGGGCACCGTTATTAAAGAGGCCTGGAAAAATACTGAGGAGACTGACTTTCTTGTCCTTTCGACTGTGGGAGACCAGTAAGATCGCTACCAAAAGTGCTAGGACAGCGCCAATTCCAGCTACCATGCCAAAACTCCGATACAAATTGGTCAAAGTATAGAGATGAGGAATCCCCGTCGTTGTATGATGGGTCACAGCGTAATTCAGATTTTCTAAAGCAAAACTGTCATCCACAATTGAGTTTAGGGCAAAAGCCTGACTGTTGCCGACCCAAGCTGATAAGCCACTGAAGAGTCCCATAACAAAAGTGGACAGGAGATGATGACTGCTTATAGTAAGAGAGCTAAAGAATTGACCGATCATTTGAAAAATACGGTACTGATTGCCAAGAAGGAGAAGAATATTCAGGCTAACCCCCAGAACCAAGGACAAGAAAATGGGACGCACAGTCTTGGGCTGATAGATAAAGTCTTTGTCCACAATCTGGTCGTCACTAGCCTTGGATAGTCGAAAGATCTGTCCGATTAGATAGCCTAAAACAATGGCTAAGAGGATATTGGTCGTCGCAGGTAAGTTAATTCTTGTCAGTTGCCCATCATTGAGTGGTCCCACCAACAATTCCTGAGACCCTACAATCAAGCTGACCAAAAGAGCAGTCACGCCGGCTGTCCCCGTACTTCTACCATAGTGCCCAGCTGTATATTTCCCAGCGAAGTAGGTTGCTAAAGGCCCTGCTAGACCTCCTAGAAAGTTGGAAAAATTAATAAGAACCTGGCTGATAGCTTGATTCCATGGCAACCAACTGTCCATCGAAAAGAGCTGATGGATATAGCCTCGATCAGAAAAGACCGATAAGGCAATCACTCGAATGATTCCTGAAAATAAGAAAAAAGGAAATAAGGAAACCAGGGTTTTCTGGGAAATCTGAATAAAACTTTTTTCTCGTAACCAGAAAAACTTCTGGACTAAATACTTGGTCATGGCGCCCCCTATTGGTGTGTTCACATTGCTTGCTTTCATCTTATTATATCATAGTGGTGAGCAATCCCTTTCATTTGGAGAAGCATCATCTTTTGAGAATACTTTTAAAATTTTCATAATTTTTGAAAAACTCTTTGACAGGGGTCTTCATTTCCTCTATACTATTTGTTAGCTAACAAAACGATGAATCAGGTTAACGTTGGTCCTGCTATACTCATAGCAATTGGATTTGACGGGAAATGAGATCGCTACGATGGATTTTCAGACCATTTTTACAGCATTATAGGAAGATTTAGGAGGAATCAGACGTCTATGTCACAAGAAAAAATTTCAGCCAAGGTCTTGTTCGCGATCTTTGCGACAGGGATCCTGTCCTTTTGCGGGGTGGCTGGAGAAACTGCCATGAACATCACCTTTCCAATATTGATGAAGGAATTTGAGATCAACACCGCAACAGTCCAGTGGGTTACCACCATCTATCTCCTAGTGGTTGCCTGTGTGGTCCCCTTATCTGCTTATCTCAAGCGTTCCTTTAAAATGAAGTCCATCTTTTTAGTTGGAAATCTCCTATCTGTTTTAGGTGTTCTTATCGATTTCTTAGCTCCAAATTTTGGCTTTGTGGTCCTGGGGCGATTGGTCCAAGGAATGGGGGTTGGTTTTGCCCTCCCTCTGATGTTTAATATCATTTTAGAACAAGTCCCAAAACGAAAGATCGGTCTCATGATGGGAGTGGGGACCTTGATTACAGCCATTGCACCCGCTATTGGGCCTACTGTCGGGGGACTCTTAACAGCTAGCTTCGGCTGGCGGTCCATCTTTTTAGTTCAATTCCCGATCCTTCTGGCCTCACTAGTTGCAGGACTTCGCTCCATTGAGCAAATCAGTAAAGTCAAGCGGGAAACCTTTGATATCGTGAGCCTTCTTGCCATCATTGCCCTTTTCATAGGGTTGATTCTAGGTATTCATGGCCTAGCGGATCATGCGTTCTTCAGTTTTTCTGTGCTTGGTTGGCTGGTGATCGGAACCTTGGGACTGCTCCTTTTGGTCTGGCGGTCCAATCAGTTAGAGACTCCCATTATCAATCTTTCTATTTTGAAAAATCATCGTCTCACTGGCCATATTCTAGCCTTCTTTACCTTTCAATTAGGCTCTCTTGCCATGAGTTTTCTTCTTCCTAATTATGTCCAATTGGTCAACCACTCAAGCACGACGCTTGCAGCCTTGATGCTACTTCCAGGAGCCATCATTGGAGCTGGTTTTGCTCCTTTCTCTGGTCTCATTTTAGATAAGTTGGGCGCTCGCAAACCGATTCTCCTTGGTGCTGCTTTCATCCTTCTGGCCCAATTCCACTTCACCCTCTTTGGCTTAAAGCTGACAAATGGTTT
Source organism: Streptococcus parasanguinis (assembly GCF_023109675.1). Taxonomy (GTDB): domain Bacteria; phylum Bacillota; class Bacilli; order Lactobacillales; family Streptococcaceae; genus Streptococcus; species Streptococcus parasanguinis_I. The sequence continues at coordinate 105,592 of NZ_JALDUR010000006.1, forward strand.
GATTCTCGTCTTTTACATGCTCTTCATGACCGGTATGGGACTTGCCTTTGGCAATATCATGACAAACGGACAGAAACAACTCTCTCTGGAAGAGCAACCCGATGCGAACGCAATCTTTAATACCTTGCAACAATTTGCAGGTGCTGTTGGAACAACTCTGACTTCCTTGATCGTTGCCATGAGCCAAGCCAATCAAAAGCTGGATTTCACCCAAGCCACAGCTAAAGGCAGTCGCAATGGTTTCATGACCTTATTTGCCTTAGGTATTTTCCAACTCCTTCTCTTATTTTGGGTGGTGGGAAAAAATAATGAAACCAACTAATTTATCTCGTCAAAAAACAGCAGGAAGCCTGCTGTTTTTTGTTATCCTTTCCGCACTCGCGTTAGAATGCCATCAGGATCCTCAAAAATTATGCACTTCTGCTAAATAAACCTTGATAGGATAGGTGTATGTCAAATTCTCTCTCCATTTTGCTTGTAATGTCAAATTTTACAACTAAAAGGTTCCATTAAATTGTCTAACTTTTATCATTTGAGTTAAAATCCTTGATTTCTTTCTGTATTTTATTTATAATCATTCTAAATAAGGAAAAGGAGACATTGTATGACTGAAATAAAACATGGAGTAGATGAATCATTTAGCGATCGCTTGAATATTTTGAGAGCTGCGGTTCTAGGGGCCAATGATGGAATCATTTCTATCGCTGGAGTGGTGATCGGGGTGGCCAGTGCCACGCATAACATCTGGATCATTTTCTTATCTGGCTTGTCTGCAATTCTGGCCGGTGCCTTTTCGATGGCGGGTGGTGAGTATGTTTCTGTTTCCACACAAAAAGACACGGAAGAAGCTGCTGTGAACCGCGAACAAGCCTTATTAGATCGTGATCCAAAGTTAGCTAGAGACTCTCTCTACCATGCTTATCTTGAAAATGGAGAATGTGAAACTTCAGCAAAAATTCTAACAGAGCGGGCCTTTCTGAAACACCCCCTCAAAGCCTTGGTCGAAGAGAAATACGGCATTGAATACGAAGAATTTACCAATCCTTGGCATGCAGCTGCATCTAGCTTCCTTGCTTTTTCTATTGGTTCCCTTCCTCCAATGCTCTCTATCATTCTCTTTCCAGTTAACTATCGCATTCCAGTGACAGTCTTCGTTGTTGGACTATCCTTGATCTTCACTGGCTATACCAGTGCGAAACTAGGAAAAGCACCAACCAAGCCAGCCATGCTTCGCAACCTGATCATTGGCCTTCTCACCATGGGTGTGACTTACTTCTTCGGACAATTGTTTAGTATTTAAAAAAAGCTGAGACTTCTGTCTCAACTTTTTTTATGCTTTTCTTATGCTTCTAATAAAGCTTGGGCTTGTTTTTCTAATCCTGCGATTGCTTCATCTGTCAAGACTAATTCACCTGTTGCCCAGGCTTCTGGGTTAACAGTTGTTCCTGTGAAGTCTCCCACTACTTGAGTACGAACGAATGGTAAGAGGGCTTGGTAAGCCGCAAACATTGGCTCGTGTCCTGCATTAGCGACTGAAGAGACGGTTACGATCTTGTCTTGGAGGGCAGATGGACCACGAGTTTCTGACAGGTCAAGCGCACGGCTGAGCCAGTCGATCAAGTTTTTCACCACACCTGGAATGGCAAAGTTGTAGACTGGTGAGAAGATCCAGATGGCATCCGCAGCAAGGACCGCATCACGCGCTGCTTGCACAGCTGGCAAGATTGGCGTTTCCAAATCTTGGTTCATCATTGGGATGTCCTTGTAGTCCAAGTAAGTCACCATTGCTTTTCCTTCAAGAAGGCTTTCTGCTTTCTGGGCCATTTGATGGTTGAAAGATCCTTGACGAAGGGATCCGACGATAAATAAAATGTTTTTCATAGTTATTACCTATTTTGTTGTAAGATTATTTGTTACAAGTAATATTATACATACCCTAGATGTAATGTCAAGGATTACAACTTGGAATTTACTAAGCTTTATTAAATTCACTAAGCAAGGGCTAAGACGATTGAGAGGCTAGGACTTTTGTCCCAGCCTCCTCTCTTTTATGCATGCTCCAATCCTTTTCGTGTGTTTTCCTTGATGGTTTCGGCTGAATGGAGCAATTTTTCTTTTTCTTCTTCTGTCAAATGCAAGTCCAATCGTTCAAGAATTCCTTTTCGACCTACAATTGCTGGGTAGCCAAGATAGGTTCCATATTCTGGACGATAGTTAGACACTGGCATTTCCTCGTGGCTATCATTGATCACAGCTTCTGCCAGGCGTTGGGCTGCTGCTGCAATCCCAAAATTGGTATAGAATTTGCCAAAGAAAACCGTGTGGCCACCGCGCAAGGACTCGTAGTTGATGGTGTCAAGCTCTTCTTGAGAGAAGAGATCGGTAATAGCATGTCCCTTAACACGGACCTGACTCCAAGCGACAAATTGAGAATTTCCATGCTCACCAAGGTTATAGCCTGATACACTAGCAGGAGAAACCTGCAAACGATCAGCGACCGCACGCTTCATCCGAGCTGTATCCAGTAACGTCCCTGTCCCAATCACCTTCTCTTTTGGAAGGCCGGTATATTGTTGATAGAGTTGAGTGACGGCATCGACCGGATTGGTCACTACCAATAAGACCCCGCTAAAGCCAGAAGCCTTCAAATCACGCGCTACTTGCACTACTTGCTTACTGGTAAAGGGAAGCTCCGCAAAACGGTCATCAGTGTTATTAGCCTGCAACTCGATATTTCCAAGAGTCGACACCACCACATCCGCATCTTTTAAAGCCGCGTAGTCATTAACCGTGATATGAACCGGATACCCCGTATTGGCAACCGTATCACAGAAATCCAAGGCATCTGCCTTAACCTTTTTCTCATTGGTATCAATTAAGACCAAGTGATCACAGGTGTGTTTCAAAATCATGCTGTGGGCCAAGGTCGCACCCACATGCCCCAAACCAATAATACCAATTTTTCTTGTCATCAGAATCCTCTTTTCTAGTATCGATCACACTGTTGGTGAGGATAGCTCTTTGTTGACTCTATTCTACCACAATTCTAGAAAGGCGGATTGAAAATATGGGAAAATTTTCAAGTTTTTTCAAAAAAGAAAAGAGGCAGTGCCTCTTTTAACGACTCAGGAAAGAAGAGTCTCAATCACTTCAAGCGACAAACCCGTCATCTCCGATATAAGATCAGGCAACATTCCTCGTGAGACCATCTCACGAATCAATTGTAAACGAGCTTCATTTCGGCCTTGTTCCAGACCTTGTACTAAGCCTTCTTCGCGCGCTTCGTCTATCGCTGTTTCCAGGGTCATATCATAATTTTCTTGAATTCGAATTCGCTCGTCTATCATGGTCTTCTCCTCCTTGGTCCAGCTAGATCTTACACTAACATAGAATTGATCTCTTTAAGCGATAAGCCCGTCATATCTGAGATAAGCTCAGGTGTCATTCCTCGTGAGACCATTTTGCGGATTAACTGCAGACGTTCTTCATTACGACCTTGTTCCAGGCCTTGTTCCAAGCCTTTTTCTAAACCTTGTTCCAGACCACGTTCCAATCCTTGCTCCAAACCTTCTTCACGCGCTTCATCAATCGCCGTCTCCATAGTCATATCATAATTTTCTTGAATCCGAATTCGCTCGTCTATCATGGTCTTCTCCTCCTTGGTCCAGCTAGATGAATCTAATAATGAATCTGCGTGAGCCACAGCCTGACTGGGAGCTTTTGTAAACGGAAGATTCCCAAAAAACTCCAACCACTGTCTACCTGCATCTGTCAGGTTCTCATCTTTATTATACTTGTCTAGCTCTAAAAAGGCAACCTGCAGAAGATTTTGGTGCTTGCCATTTTTATAATAGGCCTTGAGTTGCTTCCCGGACCGGCTATTGGTCAGCCAGTATTTGTTGATGGCGGTCTCTTCGTCTAGTAAGAGCGACTTCTCTAAAATGGCAATCCCATAGACGGGCTCCATCTGCTCGTACATCTTATGTGTCTGTCCTTGCTGGCGCAGTTTTTGCACATTCTCCACCAACTGATTGGCCAAATAGTAATGGAACCGATTCAAGAAATACTGCTGCTTGCGAATCTGGATCTCGATGATCACCTCGGTTCCATCACGGAGCTTGGCTCTCACATCCACCGCAGTGGAGAACAAGTCATCCTCATCATAGGCCATGCTGTGGGGCTGGCTTCCCTCCACAATCTGAGCGTCCGCCACATCCAGTTCTAAAATATCTCGAATAAATGCTGACGTCACCTCTGGCAAACTAAAAATCTTCTTGGCCATAATGTCCAAGGTCGGCGATACATGCGCGTGTCTTTTCTGCATCCCTACTCCTTTTCGATAAAAAATAGAGGGAAGGTCCCTCTACTTCTATCATTCGAAAAAAATTTGGGAAATAGCGAATAAAGTACCCTTTACCTAATCCCTATCTTCTCACACCCTAGCCCTTAAACTCTTGGACAAATTTCTTGAGTTCGGCATCAGCTTCTGGTGTCGTTCCATGAAGCTGGCTGAGCATGTCTAGGAGAGAGGCTGTCTGGGTCTCGATGGTCGCGTTGGTCTGGTTGATCTTGGCCACGATCTCTGTCAGTGGCTCTACTTCTTCTTCCTCAAAGGTATCCACATAGCGTGGGATGTTGAGGTTGTAGTCATTCTCGACGATCTCCTCAAAGCTAGCCAGATAGGCAAACTTATCCATGTCCTCTCTGCTCTTATAGGCCTTGAGGATCTTCTCGATATGGGCATCCGTCATGATGTTCTGGTTCTTGCCCTTGTCAAACTCCTTAGAAGCATCGATAAAGTAAACGTCCCGATTGGTCCGGTTTTTCTTGAGAATGATGACCGTCGTTGGGATGCTGGTATTGAAGAAGATATTGGCAGGAAGACCGATCACGGTATCAATAGCCCCTTCTTCCAGCAAGGCCTTGCGAATGGTTCCTTCAGCATTGCCGCGGAAAAGGACCCCGTGAGGAAGGACGATAGCCATGACACCCTTGTCCTGCTTGAGGTGGTAATAACCATGCAAGAGAAAAGCGAAGTCTGCCTTGGATTGAGGGGCGAGCTTGCCAAATGGGGAGAAGCGAGGATCATGGAGGAAGCCGGAGCTCGCAGACCACTTAGCTGAGTATGGAGGATTCATAAGGACCCCATCAAAGTTGGTCGGCTCTTGGGTCGGCCAGTCTTCGTCCAGTGTATCGGCATTGTGCAAGAACTGGTTTTCCACCGGAACCCCGTGTAGGATCATGTTCATTCGAGCCAGGTTATAGGTAGAGGTATTGAGCTCCTGACCAAAGTACTGGACGGTTTGAGGCTGGTGGGAATACTTCTTAGCATTGAGCAAGAGGGAGCCCGATCCCATGGTGGCATCGTAGATAGTAAAGCCCTGCACGTCTTCACGCCCTAAAAAGGCAATCTGGGTCATGAGCTTGGCTACAGGCTGGGGCGTATAAAACTCTCCTGCTTTCTTACCAGAGTCGGTCGCAAACTGACCGATCAAGTACTCATAAGCATCCCCAAGCATATCACCCGCATGACCTGCCACGTCCAGCACTGCCAATTCTTTCATAACGGCAGCCACTAGCTGGTTTTGCTTTTGAGGAGTAGCCCCTAGCTTCTTGGAGTAGAGATCAATGTCCTCAAAGAGGTTTTCATAGAGGTCGTCACTTTGCTCGATGTCTCGGAAACCCTGAGCCAGATCTTCCAGCTGGAAGGTGCCTTCATTGGCCCGGTCCACCAAGGCCGTAAAGGTCAAGTCTGGCTTGATGACATAGTTGAGCTCATCGGTGATAACAGTGATCAGATCCTCTTGAGAGTCTGGATCCTCATAGTAGGATCGGTAAAGCGCCAAGGCTTCATCCAGACTCTCTGTCTCCTCTTCCATGGTCTCCGCCACGAAGAAGAGCAACTTATCTGAGAGGTACTTGTAAAAAATCATCCCCAAGAGATAGGACTTGTAGTCATTGGCATCCATCTTAGAGCGGAGCACGTCCGCTGAGTTCCACAGGGCTTGGTAGAGCGACTGGGAGGTTTGTGTTATTTCCATAGTAATTCTTTCTGATTTCTTTTAGACCTTTTCTTGTTCCAGTGGGACGACAGCGAGGGTCTTGCCCAGACTGGCTAAGACTCTCAAGACCGTGTCCAATTGAGGACTGGTCTTTCCTGTCTCCATCCGAGCGATGACCGGTTGACTGACCCCACTGAGTTCTTCTAGTTTCTTTTGGCTAATGCCCTTTTCATGCCGAGCCTCGATCAGCTCTGTCATAATCGCGACTCGCAGATCACTTTCCAGGATTTCTTCCTTTGTGAAGAGCTCTGCTCTCACATCTTTCCAATTGCTGCCGATGGCACTATTCTTCATCTCTTAGCCCCCTTTCCTTCAAATCTTGCAATTCCCGCTTGGCTTTCTCAATCTCTCGTCTGGGTGTCTTTTGCGTCTTTTTGACAAAATGATGCAGTAAGACAAAGCTCCCATCCAGCCAAGCCACGAATAAAATCCGATCCCGCAAGGGTCTCAACTCCCAGATCTCCGCATCCAGATGCTTGATGTAGGGTTGGCCAGCACGTGTTCCATGCTGACTTAAAAGCTCGATGTAGTCGTTGAGCTTGTTGAGTTTGATCCTGCTGTCCTTATTATCACGACGAGCTAGCTCCCTCATGTAGTCCAGGACCGGTTGATTCCCCTGTTTGTCCTTATAAAAATAAATAGCGTGCACAAAGCAACCCCTTTTCGAATTTATTATAACTCTAAAGTTATTAAAAGTAAATACTTTTAAGTTATTAAATACTAAGGAGCACCCTTTGAAAAGATCAAAGGGGCTCACTTATACTATTCGAAAAATGATGTGCTTATGCTTGCTGATAAGGGGAATTGAGAAGGTTAGATAAACATATCCTGTAAGAGTTTCTTTTTGAGAGTTTCTAGCTGAGAAATTTTTTCTTGGTATGAAGTAATGAGGTTATCGAGGTTAGAGAAATAGGCACCGATGGCTTGTTGTTCAACTACACTCGGAGGCAAAAAAATATTAGTTTCTAATATATTTTTATTGTATAGTCGTTTTATTGTTGTTCCCTCAATTCCAGACCATTTTATTATTCCATAATATTGCTTCAAATATGAGTTATCTAATTGCTGATCATGCTTTAACCATACAATATTTGAATCTTGATAATAAGCATCTTCACCATTGTATACAACCGTTCTGCCAATACTACCAGATGCAGATATGAGGATATCACCTATTTCAGGATAAGGATATTTTTCTTTATACTCTTTGAATTTTTCTTTTGTGATAAAAGAATCGGCAGTTCCTCCAAATGTTCCAATCTTGTAGAAAGGAATATCACCATAGTCGCTAGTTTCATCTTTAAAAATACGTTTATTCATAGCAACAGAGCCTAAACTACCTAATTTCTTTTCTTCCCACTCACCTTCAAATCCATCCAAACGAATCTCAGGAACGGTCTGTCCAGCTTTGGGAAACATCTTGGAGAGCATGGTCACCTTGAGAGATTGGTAGTTGGCAAGATTGTCCTTGTAGCTGGCCAGAAGGTCATCGAGGGTGCGGAAAAGAGAGCCAATAGCGGATTGTTCGTCTAGAGATGGAATAATAACATCCCATTCTTTCACCTCAGACATCGGTACCAAATTTACCATTGCTGATGCTGGGTTAGCTTTTGTTAGCTTGTTTTGCATTTCTGGTGATCTCATCCATTGTAAAAAGAATTCCTTATCAGTGTTTTTATTAACTCTTAATCTGATTAGAGCTTGATTAAACACACCTTTCTCAATTCCCTCAGGTACTAGTGAAATTTTTCCAATAGTACCAGCACCACTCATAATAAAGTCACCAGGTAACAATATAAATTTCTTTAGTTCATGATACTTTTCTTCTGAGATTCTATATCTAGTGTTAAAGTGATCATAAATCGCATTTTGCTGTTCATAGACTACATACTCGCTATTTTGAACAAATAATTCTTTTTTTAAAGCACTACCAAATGGACCACGTCTAATTCCCTCCGTTGGATCTAATAATTCTTTGAATTTTTTTGATTTCCATGACGAATCTTCATTGAATCTTGAAAAAATAATACTCGGAACATTTATTTGTTTTTTCATTCTAACCTCGTTATCTTACCTTCTGTATAATCAATTGATATTTCTGGAGAAACATTTGGAATAAAAACATTAATAGACAATTCTCCATCAGTAGAGATAGCTTGAATTTGAATACCAATTGGTATTTTATCAGTTGGCATTCTATAAATTAATTCTGATTTATACAAAATATTCGTTCCATTTCTTAAAGTATCTTCAAGTTTACTTTCAAAATAGAACTGGCTTTTAGTATTAAGACCTTGAGAATTCATGTTACTCCATGCTGTCTGGACAAATAAGATTCTTTTATTTTTATTTTTTATTCCTTTAACAAGCTCGTTAGATAATGAATGACCAATTATATGTCCTCTATGGAAATATTTTTTAACAAATAAATCTGAAGTAATACATTCCCAATTAATAGGGTCCTTTAATTTCTTTCTCTTCTTACTTCCTAAAGTATCTAAACTTTTTCTAGTTAGAAATGCTTCACAAATATAAGGACGTTCATTGAAATCTGTTGGTAATTCAAGCAACTCATGTTTTTTATTTTCAAATCCACTACAATTAATCAATGGAATTCCATACTCAGATGATTCACGATTAATTATAAAATAGTTTTCTTCAGAGATTTCATCAGCATATTCAACTGATTTACAATTTAACAAACTTTTCAATTCAGTTTCATCTGATACCCCTAGTAATCTGAATATTTCTTCTTTTTCCATAGTTTAGCTCCACAATTCTGTCAAAATAACATCATCACTATTCGGTCTAATTATTTTTTCTTTCTCTACCTTTACAAATACTGGAACTTGAATAGCATTACCAGTAATTATAACTTCTCCTTTACCTAAACTAGGAATTTTATTAAATGAAGTTTTATCTAACGTAGGCATAGTATTTACCAGCATACGTAAATCATTATCATTAACCAATCTATGGATGAAATAATTATGAACTTGTGAAAGAATAGTCGGTGAAATATCTGCTGGTCGTTGACTAGATAAAGTTAAATAGAAACCAAATTTTCGTCCTTCCTTAATAATTTCCTCAAAAATATTCAATCTGTAGTCCTGCCAAGTATCTCCTACAGAATGATTTTGAGCATTTAAAATATTATGTGCTTCATCAATAATCAAGTGACTAGTACATGTAACATCATCTCTATTTATATTCTCTTTCTGTTTATCATAAACCATTTTTGAAATAAGCATTGGAATTAGTCTGGTAATCTCCTGATTAGCATGTACAAGATTAATAATATTTAGACTGGAAAAATCTCCATCAATACTCTCTTTAACCTCAACAACTTTTTTCAAACTATTTAGAGCTGTATCAATTCTATGAAATAAAGGATTAATATGCTCAATGTTTGTTGATTTCCAAGCTGATTGATGTACTTTTTGAAAATCAAGATGAAACTTCAATTTGTCAATTTCTGGGAGTGCGTCAAATTTATTACATAAAGCTTCTTCAATTTCATTAATTCGTAGATAATGTATTTCGGAGTTTTCTATTGGAGTATTCGCATTAATTATATAGCAAGTATCACCGTTCCTCTTTGTAAAATAGGATTCATATGCAGAATTGTAATACAAATTACTTTTTAAGACAGTAAATAAATCACTGTTAATGTATTTCTCTGCAATCGATGTCCAATTATCTTTAGAATCCAAACTCGCAGAATTCCCAGTAGTTAAAATCTTTTTCAATGTTCCCACAACAAATCTTGCAATACTAGTACCATCAAATTTATTCTCCTCCCATATTTTAAGCGCTTTTCTCAAAAATGGCACTTGTGTAGCTATTGTTGCTCCAAATAGGATTGACAAAATATCAGGATCAAATAAATAATCTGAAGTGATTGGAATTTTATTATTGGTTTGATTTCTAGTATCTATATCAAACACCTTCTTATTTTCTGTGACATCAAAACTATCATCTTTTGTATATTCACCATTAAAATCAATAACATAGAATTTTGAAAGCTCTAAAATTTTTTCTCTATAGTCAGACCGAAATAATTCTAAAAATAATTTATGCAATGTATTAGATTTACCACTACCAGTATTCCCAAAAACACCAATATGAGAAGCAAAAATTTTATTAATCGATAATGGAACAACTTGACCCTCTAGGATTGACTTTCCAATAGAAATAGTTGGCTCAGATTTATTAATCCCATATATTAATTCTAAGTCTTTTTTTGAAGTAATACATACTTCATTTCCAATCATAGGTACATATTGACTTGTTACTTGGAATTCACCATTTTCAATAACACCTTTAGTTTTTAAATGAACGATTCGATTTATCGAATTTTTTGAAAAGCGATTATCAAATTCTGTACTTCTAATTGTATTTTGTTGATCAGCAACTTTTTCAGTAACAACAGAAGCAATAATTTTTACATTATTCTGCAAAATTGTCAAAAATGCACCAATTTTAGCTCCTTGTAACACATCACCATACCATAAATACTCCGCATCATTAGATAGTTGATACATTCCAACTTGAGAAATATCACCGTCAACCCCTACGATTACACCTAATTTTTTCACATCACGATTCATTTTACTTCTTCATCCTCGATGATAAATAACTCTGTCAAACTACTAATATCAAAATTTCCACTTGTATTCAAAATGTTCTTATTTTCAGATTCTAAAGCAGATGGTATCACTATCTGAAGATTCCTAGGAATATTATCAAGAGACAAATTCTTCTTAATGACCTCATAATCGCTATCTGAATAACAAAATATATAAGTCATTAATTCTGGATTCTTTAAGGACCTTCTTACCATCTTTGCAATATGATCATCTTGAAACGAGAATCCTACAACAATTAATACTGATTGAGGTTTATCTAACTCTAGTTGAAATACTCTTAACATATCATGAAAATGATTGTTAAGATATGTTTCCTGTCCTTCAAGTCCAGTAGGCCTAACAACTACTGGTTGATCGACAGTATACGGTCTTATTAAAATCTGATTATTTTCTCCTTTTTCCCAATTCATAGACCCGTGAGGCTTAATTAAAGAAATTGAAGGAAGCTCATTTAAATAATTTTCATTTAATCCTCTATACGCCACACTTTTATTATAATTAGAACTATCTAACACTTTATAGAAATAGCCATTGGAACCATCATTAAATATGAAGTTATCGTTTTTCATTAATAAATCCAAGGCTCTTTCAATAAATAAATCATAATTTGTGGTAAAAATATTAACACTCTTCGAAACCGTTCGGGAATTTGAAATGTAAAGCAATGTAATTACTTTTTCTAAGAACCTTACATATCGTTCTAATACAAAATCAATACTAATTTCAAAAGCAGTATAATTCTTTAGTTTAGTAAAATATTTCGCAGAATACAAAATTTGTTTATCCATTTTTTCAACAAAATACTTGATTCTATCATTATGATTAAAAGGTAAAAAAGAACTAACATCCAATATATGTTTTTCTAAATTTTTATTCGCTATATCTTTAGAGACACTTATACCATTCTCATCTTTAGTAAAGTAGCTCATTAAAGGAATTGCTGGATATGATACTCCAGAACCAATTAAAATATTCAAATTTTTTGTTAGAATATTTCTTTTAAATTGTTCAATATTAAAGTCCGACACTAATCTTTTCTCCTCCTCCTACCTCCCCACTCTTAGCGGTTCAATCACCTCTTCGATCAGTTGGGTATAGGCTTCTTTGATTTGTTTTTTGTAGCTGAGTGGGTTGAGGGCATCTGCTACTTCTGCTTTGTAGTCTTTGTAGCGTTGGCTCTTGGTCAGCTGGCTTTCTCCGGCTTGTTTTTTGGCGCCTTTGCGGTAGTGTTGGATATAGTAGCGGAGTTCGTCGGCTCCGATATACCAGTTTTTGGCGAAGCTTACGATATGGCTATCGATGACGGATTCGATCATCTGGTCCAAGACTCCGGTGATGGATTGTCCTCGGTAGCGTTCGGGCTCTTCTTGGACTTGGGTCCAGAGGTTTTGGATGATCTCCGCTAGGCTTGGATTGGTCCGGTTCAGGCTCTCGATATAGCTATCCACGGTTGCGATATCTTTGTCACTCAGGGTCTGCTCGTCATTCTCCTCCTGCTGGATCATACTCTGGATCAGCATCAGGATATAGGCATAGTTGATCTCATCGACTTGGACAGACTCTAGCTCATAGTGGATGTCTAGCTCATCTTGGCTGTCCACTTCTGGATCCCTGCTCTTGATCTCTGCCAGGATATTTTGATAGAGGCCTAGATAGGCTTCGAGCTGGTTGTCGCTGAGGCCGGTCTCCCGATAGATCTCTTCCTTATCGTACTCTGAGTAGACACGGATTGAGGCTTGGTACTTGTCAAAGACCTGATAGGCTTTAGCGACCTTGCGGAGCTGAGCTGTTGGAGCTTGCTCGAGGGCGACTCCTTCTTCTTCGAAGTCTGTGACTTGGCCTTTAAACTCTGCCCAGGCTTTTAAGAAGTTGCGCTTCTCTTCTTCCCAGCTAGGTGCCAGGACCTCATTTTCTCCTCCATTGGAGTAGAGTTTGAGGGCATTATCGACGGCTTCCTTAAAGGCTTGAGGACGTTGGAAGGTGATGATATGGCCGAAGTGCTTCTTGTCATCAAAAATCCGATTGGTCCGGCTAAAGGCCTGGATCAAGTCCTGTGGACGCATGGGCTTGCGATCGATAAAGAGTGTAGAAAGGCAAGGTGCATCAAAACCGGTCAAGAGACGGTCAACCACGATGACCAGATCCAACTGTTCATTGCGGTAGAGATACTTGTCCTGCTTTCTAGCCAAGCGATTATTGACATCGGTGTTAAAGCCCCGCAGATCCGCTAGGCTAAAATGCGTACCAAACTCTTGGTTGTAGTCCTCCATGACCTGCTTCATGTGGTCTTGGTAGCCGATGGATTCTTCCTCATTTTCAGACACCGAGTAAGTGATGGTGAATTTTGGAAAATCTGGCAAATGGCGTTTGACCCGCTCGGAGACCTTGACCCGCTCCTTGCCAGCGAGAATGCTCTTGAGCAGATTATAATAGGCCTGTGCCCGTGGGATAGACTTGACTGTCAAGATAGCCTCATAGCTCTTTCCGACTCCTTTAGGGATATTGAGCTGTTGCTGGCTCTTATTGAGGATGGCATCGAGAACTTCTAGCATGTGCTCCTTGTCCTCGTAGGCATGGTCTGGGATCTCTTCTTCTAGCAGGTCTGAGATGATGGTGTTGCGGTAGTCTACCTTAAAGCCCAAAACCGCTCCATCATGGATGGCTTCCTTGACCGTGTATTCATGTAGGCGATCACCATACTGTTGGTGGGTGGTCTGAGCCAGGTCTCCCACTTGTTTGCGTTTGTTTTCCTTGAAGATTGGAGTCCCTGTAAAGCCATACCAGAGAGAGTTCTTGAAGTAGGCCTTGATTTCCTTTTGCGTCTGTGGGGTGACCGCCCGGTGGCACTCATCCACGACAAAGGCCACGCGCAGGTCCTTGATCTTCCCAGCATCCCGCTGGTACTTCCCTTCTTCAAACTTGCGCATCATAGTCGTGATTTTCTGGATGGTCGTGACCACCACGCGCTTGTCATTGCCTCCTAAGCGCTTGACCAGTTCATGGGTATTGTCCGTCTCGTCGATATCGATGACATCATTGGCCGCATAAGAGAGGAAGGACGAAGTCGTCTGCTGGTCCAGGTCTCTGCGGTCGACGACAAAGATGGTCTTTTGTATAGCAGGAATCTGCAAGAGATTGCGCGCTACCTTGTAAGAGGTCAGGGTCTTTCCTGATCCGGTCGTATGCCAGATATAGCCCGACTCTTGGCGACGAGAGGCTTCCTGTACAGCCTCAATGGCATGGATCTGGTAGGGACGCAGGAGGATGAGGGCTTTCTTACTATCATCGATGACCGAGTACTGCATGACCATCTGGTGGGCCCGTGGGATCGAAAGAACCTCATGGGCAAAGCTGTTAAGATCGATCATGGGCTGGTTGTCCTTGTCCACCCACTTGGTCAGAAATTGCTTGTTTAACTTGCTTTCACGCGCTGCAGCGATATAGCGTGTATCGACCTTATTGGTAACGACAAACATCTGTAAGCTCGAGTAAATCCCCCGGAACTTGCCTTCACGGTCGTACTTCTTTATCTGGTGAAAGGCATCTAGAAAGGCCACTCGTGGACTCTTGAGTTCGATATGGATGAGGGGAAGTCCATTGATCAGAAGGGTCGTATCGAGCCGTCGATCCTGGTCTAGCGGATAGGCCTTGTCGCGTTCGACTTGGTTGACCACTTCATAGCTCGACTTACCAGCTGCGATATTGTCCCGCCAGATGACCGCGAGACGAATGGTGCCTAGACTAGCATCTTCTCGCTGGACTTCTACCTTGGCGATCCCATTTTCACCAGCAAGCCACTTGGCCGCTTCATAATAGCTGACAAAGTTGAGCTGGTTCTTGATCTGGCGCTTTTCTTGCTCGGTCAAGGGATGGTCCGCCAACAAGGCGACATTGTTTTGCGCGAGCTTGTCAAAGAAATTGTCCCATAACTGGTCTTCATTCTTGAGATCCTCGCGATAAGTCCACTGACTCTCTCCTGATGTCAACTGCTGGATCAACTGTCTTTCAATCTCAAGTTCTGGAGTTGCTACTGCCTTCATCCGTCTATCCTTTTCCTGTGCATAATCTCCTATTATTATAGCATGTTTGGGAAAGAAATTAACGCTTTCAAAGCATTTTGTTGGTTTTTCGCGCAAAAAAACGAACCTGGTCTGGTTCGTTTTTCTTAGTCAAGTTGGATTCCTTTTTCTGCTAGGTTCTCCAGGCATTCTTTCAGGTAACCCGCATGATGCTCGGGATAGATGGGGGTGCTCAAGGCTTCCTCTTCCAGTTCTGAATAAACTGGGCAGGTCTTGCCTCGGTAGGTCGATTCCCACCACTCTGGGCTGACCTTATAGCCACGAGCGGTCATCTCCTCCATGATCAGACGATGATAGGCATAGAGGCGATAGGGCGAGTAGTCAAAGACATAGTTGACCGTCGCGTGCTTCTTGCCCCAGCCATTACCTCGAAGGGCGCAACATTCCCGGTGTTGACCCAGGAGCTGGGGACGAGGGAGTTTGGGAATCAAGTCTTGGTGCCAGAGTCTCATCTATTGACCTCCTAGTAGCGTTGAATCTTGTAAGTAGCGATTCGGGTAGCGCTCAAGGAGAGTCTGGATTCCCTTGATCAGATCTTCTTGCTGGGCTTGGCCATGCTGGTATTTCTCAAGTAGTAGCATAAAGTCCGCCTTTTCCTCTGCAGTCGCCTGCTTTTTGAAATAGCCCCAGATATGCTGAAAGGCATTGGAGACCTGGCCACGATTTTCTGGCAAGGCCAGCGCTTGCTGGATCAGGTCCTCGACGTGGCTGACCTCCACCTGGTCTCGCTTGAGGTATTCCCGGATTTCCTTGTAAATATTGCTGGAATGACTCAGCACCAGGTATTTATTTTTCGCCCATAGGACTTGACAGTGATGTTTTTGCTCCACTTTTGTCTCCTTTTGATCTTCTCTATGAATAGTCCTCCCATTATACCATGGAAATGATTCATTCCATCAAAAAAAGGCTGGGACAAAAGTCCTGGCCTCTTAATTGTTTTTGAATTGTAGAGCAAGACGCAGTGGTTGAGCGGGCACTACTACGCTGATTTCATCAGCTTTTATAGCCCTACTCAACTGTGCAGAGGTGGGACGACGAAATCGAATTCTAACGAATTACCGATTTCTGTCCTACTCTCTCTTTCATTGATTACAAGGCTGTGATGGCTGTGATCAAACCAAAGATGATCCCTGGTGCATTGGCTGCAGCAAGTGGAATATCGCGTTCTTTTTTGAAGAGTCCGTAGTAAACCCAAAGGCTACAGTTGATGGCTGCGACAAGGGGTTGAACAAAGTTCCCTTTGTGACCTGCGAGGTTATCCATGATTTGTGGGAAGTAAGACACATACATCATAACAGACATAAAGGTCGCAACCCAACCAAGAATTTTCATTTGTTTTTCATTCATTTTGAAACTACCATTTCCTTTTCTTTTTTTAAAGTATGCACTATTCTACCTTTTGTCCTTTACAAATTCAAGTCTTTTTTTCAAATGTTACCGAACTGTAAAGTGTCACAATCTTGTGATTTTGCAGGAAGATGGATTTCTTTTCGAGAGAGTCTTCTCTCTAGTTGCTATTTTTTTGACACATTGTCTAATTTTGTGCGAATGTAATCATTTTCATCTTGCATAGCATGCAAATTAATTGCATTTTCTTCCTACTTATGCTATTTTGATACACAGAGGTAAAATTTTATGAATAAACAAAAAATCAACCAAATCGTTGGCTCGATCGGTGCCTTTATTGGGATTATCGTTTTCATTGCCTACATCCCACAAATTATTGCTAATTTACAGGGAAACAAGGCCCAACCTTTCCAACCCTTGTCAGCTGCTATTTCTTGCTTGATCTGGGTCATTTATGGTTGGACAAAGGAACCTAAAAAAGACTGGATTTTGATCATTCCGAATTCGGCAGGTGTCATCCTAGGAGGATTGACTTTCCTTACATCACTTTAATAGAAAGCGAACAAAGACTGAACTCGACTGGTTCAGTCTTTTTTATATCCCTTTGAAAAGCAAAAACAATCGCTGTCGATTTTCGCACAAAAGCCCGCCATGAGCGAGCTTAAAAAGTTGACAATTTTTACTTTGAATAACCTAATCTGGACTATTGTGCAAAAATATCCAAATGATTTCTAATTATTATTTAGAGTATATTGAAACTTTCCGCTGTGAGAAAAGTGCCTGAAATAATCATGTTTCAGGCACTCGGAAATATTGAGACCTTAGGCTCAATAATTAGTCATGGAACTTCTTCGAAGTTCGCTGACGTCCGTACTCACCTAAGGAAAGTTTCTAATTTGATTCGAGCTTCTCTCTCCTTATATCTGCACAATCTTACGATAGCTCCGAGAGGTGATCCAAAAGACGATCAAGTAGGTGATGAGAAAGACAGCACAGACACTGAGGGTCACGACGAGGACTTGGCCACTATTGATGACACCGAGCACTTTGAGAATGAGGCGGATCATATGGTAGGCAAAGGCCAGGTGGACAAAGGCAAAGATAAGAGGGAGGAAGAAGACGGTCCGCACTTGACGGTTGATGGTCCGTTTGACCTCGTGTTCATCAAGCCCCACCTGTTGGAGGATGACGAAGCGATCACGGTCTTCATAGCCTTCTGAGATTTGCTTGTAGTAAATGACGATGACCGTTCCGACCATAAAGATCAGTGACAAGAAAATCCCGATAAAGAAGATGCCACCAAAGAGGCTATTCAACTCTGCCACATCATTGGCTCGGTTACCTCCATAGATAAATGTTCCTTGACCCTGTTGGCTGCTCAATTCATCGATCATCTTGTCATAACTAGCTGCTAGCTTGAGCTGCTGGTCTTCATCGACATTGACATTGAAACCACCGTAGATATTGGTATTGATGGCAAGATTTGGAAACTGGGCGACAAAGGCTGAGAGGTCAGGCACGATCAGGTAGTTGAAATCCTCCGTCAGCATATTAAACTGATTGGGCACGTGATCGGTGATAAAATCCTTGCTCACTTCTTCCTTGACTTGGAAGTCATGCCCGTTGATAGTAAACTGCTTTTGCCCTGTCAGAGCCTTGTTATGAGCAAAGAGGATGACTTGGTTGCCGGTCAGATCGACCTTTTCTCCGGTCATTTGTTCATAGCTAGCTGCATCAAAGACCATAAAGACAGTTTTGGGAGTGACGTTGCGCTCATCAGCTGGATAGACGGTGAAAGCCGTGCCATTTTGTGATTTAACTCCAAAGTTGGCATAGGTCATCAGGTCACGATTTTTGATCTCAAGATGATGCTCAGAGGCAAATTCATCAAATTTCTGGTTGATTTGCTCTAGGTCTACCCCTTTTCCTTGGACAGAGAAATCATGAGGAGACATGATCTTCTTGATCGTTTCACCACCGATATAGATGTTGGTCGCAGCAGAAATGGTTACCAATACCATGGTCGAGAGGATGGCAATGGTCGCAAGGCCCACTGCATTCTTCTTCATGCGATAGATGAGGTTAGAGACCGAGATCATGTTGTTGGGTTGGTAATAATAGTTCTTCTTTTTCTTAAGCAGATGCAAGAAGACGGTGATCCCCGCATTAAAGAGCAGGTAGGTCCCGATCATGACCAAGATAACGGCTAAAAAGAAGGTCACAAGCGCAATGATAGGGTCTTTGACAGACACAGCTAGGTAGTAGCCAAAACCGAGAGAGGCTAAGCCAAGGATGGTTTGGGGCCACAAGAAGCGGGCTTTCTTTTCACCACTAGCCTTCTCACGCGTCAACTGCAGGGCATTCAAACGGAGAATGCGCCAAGCATTGAGAAGAACCAAAAGACCAAAGGTGAGACCAAAGGTGACAAAGACCAGGACGACAATCCCAGGTTGGAAGGTAGATACCAGCTGGACCTTCATCTTCATGAGTTTCAAGAGGAAGGCAAAGATCAGCTTGTCAAAGAGAGCTCCGATCAAGACTCCGGCTGAGATGGTTAGAAAGCCAAAAAGCAAGAGTTCCTTGAAAATCATGCTGATGAGATGGCGTTTCTCAAGGCCCAGCATGCTGTAGATGCCCAGCTCCTTGGAGCGGTTTTTCATGACGAAGCTATTGGCATAAAGCACGATGATGGCCCCCGCGACATTGACCACGAAGAATCCCAAGCTGAGGGTGAACACTATAGAAGAGCCCCCTCGAAGCTCGGAAATGCGAGGATTAAAGGTCAGGGAGTCAAAGAGATAGGCGATGGTCACTGCGAGAATGACTGCAATCGCAAAGGGATAATAGAGCTTGCGGTTCTTGATGAGATTGGAGCAAGCTAATTTAGTGGTTAATCGTAACATCTACTCCACCTCACTTGCCATGACCGTCAAGGTATCCGAGATTTCTTGGAACATCTGACGCTCTGTCTTTTCCCCGCGGAAGATCTGGTTGTAGAGAATTCCGTCTTTGATAAAGAGCACGCGCTTGGCCCGAGCAGCCGCTGCAGTTGAGTGGGTCACCATGAGGATGGTTTGGCCCATGCTATTAATATCTTCAAAGACATCTAGCAAAGCAGCTGATGACTTGGAATCCAGCGCCCCTGTTGGCTCATCAGCAAGGAGAATTTCAGGTGAGGTGATGATGGCCCGTGCTACAGCCACCCGTTGTTTTTGCCCACCAGAGATTTCGTAAGGATATTTTTCAAGGAGCTGGTGAATACCCAATTCTCGACTGACGCTATCCACCTTGCTCATCATTTCCTTGACCGGTCTGCGAGAAAGGACCAAAGGTAAGAGGATATTGTCCTTGACAGACAAGGTGTCGAGCAGGTTGAAATCTTGAAACACGAAGCCTAGTTTTTCCCGACGAAAGCTCGAGGCATCCTTGTTCTTGATGGTCGAGGTATCGGTACCGTTGAGGTAGACCCGTCCTTCGGTCGGCTGGTCCAGCATGGCTAGGATATTGAGGAGGGTCGATTTCCCGGACCCTGATTCCCCCATGATGGCGACGTATTCACCCTTTTCCACGGTGAAGTGAATGTCCTTTAGGGCTTCGACCTGCGTCCCTTGAAAGCGGGTTTTGTAGATTTTTTTGATGTGTTGAACGTCTAGCAATGACATACTTTTCTCCTTTTACTAGTAGATCAAGAAAAATTCTTGGGTTTGTTGCAGGACTTGGAGACCAAATTCCGTCTTTTCAAGATCGGTTTGGTTACAGGGTTTCTCAGTCTTTTTGAGTTGTTTCATCCATTTCAAGAGTTTCATTTTCTTGACCTCCTTCATTTGATGAGACTATTGTATAAAAAATAAAAGGCGGCTACCATAACCTAACCTTTCATTTTACCGTTTATTTCTTACATTTTTGTAAGATGGGGAAATCTTAATCCATGACCAACTTCTTCTCTTCAAAGCGAATGGCAACGGTCGTGCCTTGACCGACCTCTGAATGGAGGGTGATCCTGTGACCCAATTGCTCTGCGATTTTCTTAGACAGATAGAGCCCTAGCCCTGAGGATTGCTGGGTCAGGTGGCCATTATAGCCGGAGAAGCCCCTCTCAAAGACGCGAAGGACATCGCTATTTTTGATCCCAATCCCGCTATCTTTTATATAGAGAGTCTGGTCTTTGAAATAGATCTCAATCCCACCTGTGCTGGTGTACTTGAGGCTATTGGACAAGAGCTGCTCGATAATGACCAGGAGCCACTTACGATCGGTGATGACCTCCTGCTCCAAATCATGCAGGTCCACGGTCAAATTCTTTTGGATAAAAAAGAGGGCATACTTGCGGACTACTTCTTTGACCAAATCTTCTACCGACACGCGCTTTAAGACCAGATCATCATGAAAGCTCTCCAGTCGCAGGTACTGCAAAACCAGATTGGCATAGGAGTCAATCTTAAAGAGCTCCTGCTCCATCTGCTGCTTGACAATGGGCATCTCGACATCTTGCACCAAGAGCTGACTAGCCGCAATGGGCGTCTTAATCTGGTGAACCCAGAGGGTATAGTAATCCATCAGGTCATTGAACTTGGCCTGGGCTGTCTTCCCTTCCTCCAAGCGCGCCTGCTGTTCTTCCGTGTATTTTTCATAAAGGAGGTGTTCCAGTGGTGAGGCAACCTCTATTTCCTCATAAAGTGCGGCTTTGCGGTAGTCCCGAAAGGTCATGGCGAAATCCCAGATCAAGACACAGAAGGCAAAAAAGCCTAGCACTAGGGTCGCATAGAGGAAAACCGTCCCTGTCTCTGGAAAGAGATAGGCAAAGACCAAATCGACGATCAAAAAGATGACCGATAGATAGAGTAGGCGCCTGCGGGATACCACATATTGCCAGAAGATCGTTCCAAATTTATTCATGGGTCAACCCGTAACCGATGCCTTTCTTGGTTTCGATGAAGTTTGACAAGCCAGCCTCCTCTAGTTTCTTGCGAAGGCGGGCCACATTGACAGACAAGGTATTGTCATCAATAAAGAAGTCGCTATTCCAGAGCTCCTTCATCATGTCATCGCGCGCCACGATACTGCCTGCATGCTCAAACAGGACACGCAGGATCTGAAATTCATTCTTGGTCAGCTTGATGACTTCCCCTTCATACACCAAGTCTGTGGACTTGAGATTGAGGATGGCTCCCCGATGCTCCAGCAGATTTTGATCTGTCCCAAATTCGTAGGAGCGGCGCAAGAGACCTTGGACCTTGGCAAGGAGGACATTTTGATCAAAGGGCTTGGTGACAAAGTCGTCTCCACCCATATTGATGGCCATGACAATATCCATGGCTTGATCCCGTGAAGAAAGAAACATGATCGGAACCTTTGAAACCTTGCGAATCTCTTGGCACCAGTGGTAACCATTGTAGAGAGGTAGGCCAATATCCATGAGGATCAAGTGAGGGTCACTTTCAACAAAGATCCCGAGGACATCCATAAAATCCTCTACTGCGACCACTTCATAGCCCCATTGTTCCAATAATTGTTTGACCTGTTGGCGGATAATTTCATCGTCTTCCACTAAGAGAATTTTATGCATGGCTTTCTTTCCTTCTTTTTTTCTTCTTCCTATTATAACAGATTAAGAGGCAGAGAAAAAGGCTGTTTCAGAGGGAAATAAGATCTCACTCCTACTGTCTTGATGGAAGGCGCTTTTTCTCCATCCATTTTTGTGCTATACTGAGAGAAAGAAGACACGGGAGGCACAGATGTCGACGATTTTTGATTACCTAAAAGAAGTGACTTACGATTCCATATACGACCGCCCCTTCAAGGAGCTGGATGTCCTCGCATTGACAGAGCTGACCTATCTGCCCTTTGGACACATTGTGCCTCAAGGAGATACAACAGGGATTCCAGTGCGCCTGTCTGATGCGATGGAACTGATCGATCGGACTACCGATTTTATCGTGAGTAACCAGCACCTGCAATTAGTCGATGACTTGGCTACTTCAAAGCGCTTTAAGAACATCAAACTCCTCAACTATGTCGATGAATACGATCCCGATGTGCAAAAACAGTTTGCGGCCATGACCTATCGGCTTAGTCTGGATACGTATTTGGTCGTTTTCAGAGGAACGGATGACACCTTGATCGGCTGGAAGGAAGACTTCCACATGACCTATATGGACCATGTACCAGCTCAGAAGCGCGCAGCCTGCTACCTGCAACATGTCATGAAGGAATTTCCAAAAGGACGTTTCTTAGTAGCCGGTCACTCCAAAGGGGGCAACCTTGCGACCTATGCCTGCTCGTATCTACCTGATTCCTTATTTGAACGGGTAGACGTGATCTACAGCTACGATGCTCCTGGCCTCAACAAGGCCATCATCGAAACCGAAGGCTACCAGCGCACGTCTCCAAACATTCGTCGCTTTGTCCCTCAGGGATCCATCGTTGGCATGATGTTGGAAGTGCCAGAACCGACGACCATTGTCAAAAGTCACGCCTTTGGTGGCTTTGCCCAGCATGACGCCTTCACTTGGGAAATCAAGGACTACAGCTTTGTGACCGTTTCTGAAACCAGTCCAGATAGCCAGCAGACCGACCTGACCTTGAAGCAATGGGTTCGCGAAACATCGGCAGAGGAGCGCAAGAAGTTTTTTGACACCTTTTTTGGCATTTTTCTGGATGCCGGCATCACTTCCATCAATGATCTAACCGATCTCAAACAGCTAGCTAAGGCCAAAGAAATCCTCCAAAATGCCCAGGATCTGGATCCAACCGAACGGGAAATGCTGGAACGCTTAGCCAAGCAGCTCATCGACACTCGCTTTCAAGCTTGGAAAAAATGGCAAACGGTCCCCCGCATCCTGGTTCAAATGGCCGCATTTTTCAAGCGAAAAAAAGCAGTCGAGACTTCCTCACCACTGCTTCTTGAGCACAAGGAGTGAGGCTCAACTACTGACTTCTTCTATTCACTAAAACGCAAAAAGAGGCTGGGACAAAAGTCCTAGCCTCTCAATTATTTTTGGATTGTCGAGCAAGACGCAGTGGTTGAGTGGGC
>NZ_JALDUR010000007.1 GCF_023109675.1 Streptococcus parasanguinis
ACATACAAAAAGAGAAGACCTATCAGGTCCTCTCTAGATGTTAGCTTTTCGTCACCCACTACAGTTGACAAAGAACCTTATTAATAGAAAAAATAACCAATTATCTTCTTGGACCAACTGGTTTAGCAGGAATTCAGCCTATATTTAAACAAAAATTCCCATTAACTTACAAATATTTTCAGCAATACTCAGAAGATAGCAACTTATCTAAGGAAAACATGTTTTATGTTCAAGATTTTCTTGCTTTTTATCTTAAAAGAGATTTATTTCTCTGTAATGATAATGAGATTGAATTGTTGGTTGAAGAAGCAGTATATGCACTTGAAAAGCAAAAAGGCGAAGTTTTTATTGATTTTTTAAAGTGGTTAATGAATAAAATGAGATGTAACTATCACAAAAGATATGAATTTACACCTCGATACACATTAGAACAGGAGACTAACGCTTATGAGTTAGACGAATATTTAGAATTACTGTATTTTCTTTTTAATGACAATTACATTAGAAAAGAAGATATGCTTTATAAAGCAGCAATCTCAAAAGACTACGCAGATACCTGGCTATTTCTAGCACTTCATTTTATATGTGCGCTACGTGGAACAGATTTAGAACAACTTGGACATCCACAACTTCCTAGAACACCGAAAGAAGTTCTAAAATCAGTTAGAAGTGGTAATTGGAGTAGCAGTGAGGCAAGAAGAACTCTTTTAAGTATTACAACTCGTTTAACTTATTTAAATATTACTCCAAACAAAACAAAGCGAACTAAAAATATTAGTCAGATTAAATTTCAGGTCCCTGAGAGTTGTCAGGTATTGATTGGAACGTTGTTGGCTATCTGTGAAGCTCATTATCAGTTGAATAAAGATAATAATGATGAACCTTTAATTCGACAAATAAAAGAATATAAACGAATTAATCGATATATGGGGAAAGAAATTGGAGACTTATTTCTTGAAAGGAATTTTAGTTCTAGATCTGCAAATAAATCCTATCTTCAAACTGTTGCCATGTTAGCAGATGATGTTTTGCAAGAAAAATCTGAGTTAAATATTAAAGGCTATTTTTTAGCCGCATTAGCCCGTAGCCATAAAGGTTCATTCGATGAATTTGCACAAACTACAACAACGTACCTAAAAGATGCCCAACTAAGCCAGCTTAAACCAGAAATGGTTGCGAGAGAACTATTTGAACGAGGTGTTTTATCTATGATTCCATCAATGATCCTGACGATTGTAACTAGAGGAAAGTATAAAGAATTAAGTCCTAGTCAACAGACTCAGATGATTAAACAGTTAGATTTGACACCAAATGAGATTGAAAAAACATTGGCTTTAAGCATTCAGGCAGAAGTGAAATCGCAAAAGGCATTAAAGATTTTGGTAGAAGAAGAAGCAGAGCCTAATCAACTTCTTACTATTTGTCATCGTATAGGAAACGGTGAAGCCTTCTCAAAACAAGGTGAAAGCATGTGTCTTTTATCTGCGCTTGGAAAGATTTGTCCATATGACGATAGGCAACATTGCATCGGTTGTCATTATGAATTACAAACGAAATCTACTTTATTGTTATTAGTAGGAGAATTCAATCGTTTGAACAAACAATACTCTAGAGTTCGAACTGATTTAGAAAAAGGTAAAATTCGGAGTATTTTAGAAGAACAAATAAAACCTTGTTTAACTGAAATGTTGCAAGCTTTATGCGAGCAATATGGAGATGACGTGTTACATGATTACGAAGAAATAATAAAGGAGTTAATAAATTGAACAATCAAGCTAAACTTTTTAAAATTGAAAATTATTTTGAAACTTTTGACCGTGATTGTGTTCTGCGAGCAAAAGAAGTTTTCGATGACTATTTTGATAAAGGAATTATTCTAAGTTACGATTTTGATCATAAGAAATGGGAAACTACAAATGAATATGCCAATATTAGCCTGTTTTTTAACATTTCTGAATTTCAATATAGGAGATTTTATCAATCAATTTTTCAGTTGCCTTATAAGGAATTTATCGATTACTTAAAAAGTTTTATTGTTTTCTCAATGAAACAACATGTTTTAAAAACTTTACAGCTATTTCTAATGGATATTAAACAAATTATTAAAAATACAACCAAAGATACGTTTTTAGATTTAGAAAATATTTCTGTAAAATTTCCTGGTTTATGTATTGACTTTTTCTCAAATCTTCCCTGTTCAGATGATAGTCAACTAAATCAACTATTGGAGCAATTAGATAATAAATTAACTATCAACCTTCAAAAAAAGCAGAGGTCAAAACAGCAAAGACAATTAGCGCAATTTCAATCCTATTTTACTTTTAATGACATTTTAAATGATTATTGGTCTCAAACATTATCTAAGAAAGAACGTCTATTTTATTATCCATTGTATCTCTGGTGGCAGATTACAGCAATTTTACCTTTAAGGCCAAGAGAATTTCTTTTAATACAAAGAAACTGTTTAACCGAGAAAGATGGAAAATATTTTCTTACATTAAGGAGAAATATAATCAAAGGAAGGGATCGACTTGTTGCACATAAAATTTCTGAAGATTATACTTTGAATACTTATGAAATTACTAATTCATTAGCTTCTGAAATAAAGACTTACCTCAAACTTACGGAAAATGATAATTCTACTAAATTAGATACATTATTTGTGACTGATCCTCATTATAACCGTTGGGGTCGTCGAACAGGTGTTAATAACCGATTTTTAACTTACACTAATCTCAATACTATTTTGAGGTATTTTTTTAATGAGATTATTTCTCAAAAATACGGTTATCAAGTTAATTATTTTAGTTTTCCAGCTAGATTAGATGAAAACGAGATTAATTTGATTCATATTGGGGATACGAGACACATTGCAATGATCAATTTAATTGCAGAAGGGGCTAGTCCTGTTACAGCTATGCTTTTAGCTGGTCATGAAGATGTGACAACTTCATCTCACTATTTTTCAAATTTAAGCCAATTTATTGAATGTCGTAGTTATCAAATGTATCGTAAACTAACGAGTAAGAATACGAATTACACCATAAGTAAGAGACAGCCATTTTATACAGCACAAGGACAATACATCACTTTAGAAAATAAAGGACGGTGTTACTCACCCCGCTTTGCGAAAGGTGATTATTCAGATTGTCTGAAAGTTATTAGTGAGCATGCAGAACTAGGTGCTTGTACGAGCTGCCCTTTTTACCGTAAAGCAGGTAAAGATTATTTTTCAATGGATAAAACATTTAAAAAGTCAGTTGATGAAAAAGCTATGGTTGTAGATGAAGCGATTAGAAAAGTTAGGCAAGGGAAAGGTCATATTGAAGATATTGGAGAAGCTTTGTTGAAATTAAAAACAGTTAGCAATACCTATCAAGATTACTTAAATGCTAAACAACTATCTTTAGAGGAGAATAAGTCTAATGGCTAGAAAGAAATCAATTTCTGATGATGAATTGATTCATTTGTTTGAACAGTATTTAATTTCCCAGTGTTCCTGTGATTTAAGCTTGGTAAAAATCCCTCGGTTTGGTGACTATGTTAGGAATAATGGCTATCAAAATGTTGCGGATACAACCATTAGACGTAATAAAAGATTCAGGGATTTTTTAAAAGAAAGTGAAATTAAATACCAAGATGAAAATTATGAAGCTGTAATTACTTATAAGACCATAGATCCTGACAATTTTATGGCAAAAAATCGTGCTCCAGGTGCTATGAAAAGAGCATTGGTGGAAATTAGCCAATACTACAAGAAAATAGCAAACATTGCGGCCAGCTATAAACAAGAAGCAGATAAGTTACGTAGTTTAAATTCTGAACTACAGTCAACTAATGAAGATTTAAAACAGAAGCTACAAAGAGAAAATGAGTTAAGTGATGAGAATCAAAAACTATTACAAATAATCAAAACAAGTGTCTATCCAGAAATTGCGAATGAGCTTTTAAAAGAAGAAGGATTGTTAAAATATTCTCAAAAGGTTATCAGTGAGGATTTCCTAGCAGACAATATCATCACCGCTGATTCAGAAATAGATTTTCATTCTGGTGGTCTTATTGAACAAGAAAATCCTCAAAAATTAACTAAAGTGGTTTCTATTAAAAACTTACTAGACAGCAAAACTAATTATAAATGAGGAAAGAAATGAACAAGAAAGTTAAAGATAATCCAGCTATTTACATGTACTGGGATCAAAAACGAAATGTTCTTGACCCCAAAAAATTATCGTCAAATAGTTTAAAATATGCCTATTGGTCTTGCCCTTATTGTCAACACCATTGGGAAGCGAAAATCATTGATGTGCAGCTTGACAGTTATGAATATCTTAGGTGTTGCCCCCATTGTGGATTAGGTGAACGTTCCATTGATGAAAATGAGAGCGTCCTTCAGGTTTATCCCGATTTCAGAAATTATATAAACTACAGCATTGAGCAAGATGAAGAATTAGATGAGAAACTTCTTACCTTGCCGTTCAATAGTAAAAGAAAATTCAATTTTAAATGTCCGACGTGTCAATTAAGTTGGAAAGATTCTGCGACAAATAAGAGGTTATTTCAACTAACAAGTGGGGATTTATTTCATTTTGGCTGCAATGAAACTTCCTATCATTGCGATTACAAATCAATTTATCCAAATTTAGCTAAAATCTATAGCGAACATTTAAACAAATTTAAATTTAACGAACTGAAGCTGAGTTACAATATAACAGTACCTATCCATTGGGAATGTGATAAGTGTCATTGCAAATTTGAATTATCTATTGATAGATTATTGAACCGAATTAAAAGAAGTGGTCATTACTGTTTGGAGTGTCATTCTTCATTTGAAGAGTTATTGGATAAAGATTTTGATGTTTCTCCTCTATCTTTTTTAAATTCTTCCATGCTCAAGGAGTGGTCTAAAAGGAACAATATTACACCTAATCAAGTTGATGTATTATCTAATGTTCATGTGTTATGGGAATGTACGAATTGTCACGGAGAGTATTCATGCTCACTATTTGAAAAAACAGATAGGTCTTGTCCATTTTGTTCAAATAGAGAAAAACTTCAGGATTTTAATACACTAAATGAAACACATCCCTATTTGAGGGAATTTTGGGACCTCAGTAATGAAAGGGATTTTTCCGAATATTGGTTTAAGTCAAATAATGTAGTTAGTTGGGTTTGTCCTTGTTGTAAAATCAACTTTCAATGTAGCCCAGCCGAAATGATCAGTCGAACCGATTTAGAAAATCAAAACTTTCAAACATGTCCCAATCAATGTGACTGGAGGACTGAGGTATTTAAAAATAATATTTTCCTTAAAGAACCAAAACTCATCAAAGAATGGAGCGATAAAAATAAAATTCCTATTCATTTATCTCAGACAACAATAGAAACGAAAAAATATTGGTGGGATTGTTCAAAGTGTCATGGGACATATTTATGTTCTATCCCAATTCGAAGAGAAGTTTCTCAGTGTTGTCCTTTCTGTAACAACGATAAGCCTCTGAATGGGTATAATACATTTGATTATTTGTACCCTGAACTAGCAAAATTGTGGGCACCAAATAATAAAGTCTCAATAGATAGTTTTGTTCCATTATTAACTGAAAAAAGGTTTTATTTATGGCGCTGCAAAGAATGTAACTTCGAATTTCATGAGCGCTTCAGCATTATATTAAATAAGTATTTAAATTCCGAGACAAAAGATCTTAAAGAAATGTGTCCATTTTGTGCAGAATTAAAAGAAAGACAAGATAATATCTCATTTGAAGATTTGATGAACGAGTGGGACTATCTTAACAATCTTATTCTAGGGGATCCAGAAAGAATCCCAAATAATACGCAATTAAGATTTTGGTGGATTTGTAAGAATAATCCAGAGCATCGTTATAGAATGGCTATTGTAGATAAGATTGCAAATGTAAAACGATCTATCGAGCCATGCATATTTTGTAAAGGGCGTAGACGAAAAAGAGAACATTTTGTTCCTTATAGGAAAATTTAAAAAACAGGTTCAAATTTGAACTTGTTTTTTATCATAGATTTTTATAAAGTACATTATTTTAAAAGATTGTATTTTTAGTTTTCAAGTAGATAGTGTACAGAATTTTAGTATGCGAAAGATTTAGTTTTCACGGGAATAAAGTACATTTTTTGCTCAAAAATTTTTTTCGGTTAACTGAAATAGCCCCTATAACATCTTTCCGAAAAACTATAATTTTCTTGAAAAATATATCTGGCTATGCTATACTACTAGTATAGCAAGATTTGGAGAAAAACATGAAACGCGAGATCTTATTAGAACGGATTGATAAACTCAAACAAGTCATGCCTTGGTACGTCTTAGAATATTACCAATCAAAACTGGCCGTTCCATACAGTTTTACAACCTTATACGAATACTTAAAGGAATACGATCGATTTTTCACCTGGGTCTTGGAATCTGGTATATCGGATGCTGACACTATGGCCAATATTCCCTTAGACGTTCTGGAGCACATGACCAAGAAAGACATGGAATCATTTATCCTTTACTTACGTGAACGTCCTCTGCTCAATGCCAATACGACGAAAAACGGGGTTTCTCAAACAACCATTAACCGTACCCTTTCGGCACTTTCTAGTCTATATAAATATTTGACTGAGGAAGTTGAAAATGAGCAAGGGGAACCTTATTTCTACCGCAATGTCATGAAGAAGGTTGCGACCAAGAAAAAGAAAGAAACCTTGGCGGCCCGAGCTGAAAATATCAAGCAAAAACTCTTTTTAGGTGACGAGACAGAAGGTTTCCTTAACTATATCGACCAGGAATACCCTCAAACACTCTCCAATCGCGCCTTATCTTCATTCAATAAGAATAAAGAGCGAGATTTAGCCATTATCGCACTCCTTCTTGCCTCTGGTGTCCGTTTATCTGAGGCCGTCAACCTCGATCTTCGAGACCTCAATCTTAAGATGATGGTGATTGACGTTACTCGAAAAGGTGGAAAACGAGACTCAGTCAATGTTGCTGCCTTTGCTAAGCCTTATTTAGAGCAATATCTTGCTATTCGAGACAAACGTTATAAGACAGAAAAGACTGATACAGCCCTCTTCTTAACCTTGTATCGAGGTGTTCCAAACCGGATTGATGCTTCTAGTGTTGAAAAGATGGTGGCCAAGTATTCTGAAGACTTCAAAGTCCGCGTAACCCCCCACAAACTGCGCCATACTCTTGCAACCCGTCTCTATGATGCAACCAAATCTCAAGTTTTGGTCAGCCACCAACTGGGACATGCTAGTACACAAGTTACCGACTTGTATACGCATATCGTTAATGATGAACAGAAAAATGCCTTGGATAGTTTATAAGACACATAATATAAATTATGTAATATTTTAGTGTTAGAAAAAGAGCGTAAGATTTTTTATGGTATCTTACGCTCTTTTATTCTTTCTATAAAAATTCGATCCAATAATTACGGTGTGGCTCAATAATGACTGGTTTTCCCCAGAATGATTTTAGATAGGCCAAGTTTGCAGGAGTGACCGGTCTTTTTTCACCATTGAACTTCTCTGCACTCTCTTCTGTTAGAAAGCATTTAACTGCTTCATATGGTGTGCCATCGCTCGCTATTCGATCAATTCCTAAATACGCAATTTCATCACCGGCTTTTGGAAAATCTGTAAATAGTTTACCAATAAAATAAACCGTCTTATCTTTCATTAATTCATAAGCCTTACTATTTTCCAGTCTGTTATTCGCTGCAGCGTACATAATACAAAAACTGTCCACAATATCTTTCAAAGGCATTAATTCTTCTTTGCTGACTATAATTTCGTCGGGAGCAAGTCCACCAATGATTAAATTTTGATAATGAGGTTGCTGGATGACATTATCTAAAGCCATTCCTAATGGTAGCTTGACAGCTTGATAGCCTAATGGTTCTAGCTCTTGCTTTTTCTGGTCAAGGTGTTCTTGTGTAATACTGATATTCAAATCATATGGACTTGAAGGTTGTTGCTTTCTAAAAAAAGCCACTACTATACGATCTAACTGTTCAAATAGACCAAGTTTTTCAACTGGAATTTTCATCATCGAATATGATCCCCTTTTTGTTCAGATTTCCTCTATATTCTACTCTCATTATTTTTGAATATCAAGAAAAGAAGCCGTGTCATGAACTAACTTTTGATGATAAATCTTAAAAATTTTTGTTTGACATGTTTCTCTTCATCAGCTCTTACCTCATGAATAGCTAACTATAAAAGATAATACAGAAGATCCTACCATTCTTCAGCCATGGACTAGTTGAGTTTTATCACTTCGTCAGCTTTTTCCCAAATTACTGGATTATGGGTTGCGATAATGATTATACGCTCTTGATTCTTTAACATTAAGAGCAAGTCCATCACCTCTTGTGAGGTTTCTGGATCCAGTGCTGCAGTTAGTTCATCTGCCAAAATTAAAGGTGGATCTTTTAAAATGACTTTAGCTAATGCGACACGTTGCGCCTCTCCCCCAGATAATTCATAAATCTTTTGATCCAGAGCAAGGTAAGCCAATCCTACTTTTTTGAGCACTTCTTCTTCTTGCTGCTTCTTCTCTTTTTTCGTTAATTTTTGCCCAATCAATCCCAAATCTAAATTTGTAGCGATAGTCTCGTTTTCAAGCAGGCCAAAGTTTTGAAAGAGATAACCTAATTCACGCTTAAAGAAGTGATGCTGTTTGATTTGTTTCAGTTCTTGCCCTTTATAGCTTATACTCCCTTTTTCATAAGGCTCTATCTTCGCCAAGATATTAAGCAAGGTTGTTTTACCACACCCACTATTTCCGATCAGAGCATAGACCTTACCTTCTGTAAATTGCAAGCTCAAATCTTGAAAGACCGTTCGTTGGCCAAATGATTTGGTTAAATGTTCTATGCTAATCATATTAGGCTCCTTTCAGTACAGTGGCTAACAAGTGGTCTTCTTTATGAGACCGGTACAGGAGAATGAACCAAGCATTAGTAATAAATAGCAAGAGAGTGACAAGAGCAATCCACCATTCCGAAGTGAGAATGAATACCAGGAGGCTTCCTAATAGTAAGAGGCCACTTTCTGAGAGCAAAATCATTTGGTGAATGTTTACAAATCCCAGACCTGCAATCTTCTTCAAGAAGATTTGTTTTCTAAACTCTTCAAAATATAGGAAATTCATAGTGTTAAAAAGAAGAACAGAGGTTGCTATACCAAAGACTCCTCCTGCAATCGCCATGAGATTTTCTATTTGTATGTTTTGGGCCATTTGCTGGTAAACGTCCACTGCATAGTCGTACTGACTAACACTTTTTTCAAGATTATACTCAGCGATTAGCTTCTTACTATTCTGAAGTCCATTAAAATAAAGGTAGGGATTTAGATGGGTGAAATATGGATTCACATAGCCTCCAAAACTTTCAGGTTGAATAACCACTAAAACAGGATCTGTAAAGAATTGTTTATAGCTGATTGGTGTGTTGTTGTAGATAAAGCGTTTTTGATGATTCGGAATATACGTTACATGCGCCTTCATTGATAAGGTGATATTTCCTTGATCATCTCGAGGAGATAGATAATCTTCATATCGTTTGATCATCTCATCTTCTCGACCTTTTAATTTTTCCGGAAGCAAGAGACCAAATTCTCCTGCTTGTAAGTGATTTAAGTAATCTTTTTCTTCAGGAGATACTGGAACATCTTGGATTTCTAGGTAATTTGGAGTTACATAGAGAGTTCGTGCAAGTGGATCGTAATCTGTGATTGAAAACTCTTTACCTGTACTAGGATCCGTCATAACTCCTTTTGAACTAAAAAATACGAGATTATGATAAGCTAAAAGACCACCATTTTCAATACCAGACTCGATGAGCTTGGACCATTTCTCCACATCCTCCTTCAGACCCTCTTTACTGATATTCTGATAGAAATATTCTCGATTTGTACCAATTTGGACCCAGTTCGACTGTTTAGACCAAGCCTCACTTCCCTCTTGGTAAGTTTGCCAGACGGATCCATAAATACTGATTCGATGAACTGCAAGACCAATTAGTGTGACAGCGAGAAATTGACAAATAAAGAGGAAAACCAAAATGCGCTTTAATGGAACTTTCCCTTTTAGAAGGGTGACTAAATGCATTGTTTGAATACTATATGCAAAGAGGAAGGATAAGATAGCAGATAAAATAAGTAACATCCCATTGTAAATGATACTACTCGAAATGATGATGGAATAGGAAAAGGGTGTCAATTGAAAAAAATAAATCAGAACCGCACCCATTATACTTGTGACAATACATCCAAAAAGCAACTCTATACTATCATCTTTTAAGGAATGTCCAAAAAGTTGCAAGCGTCTCATTCCTGAGATATATCGAATCCCAGAGCTTCTCATTTCAAGTGTTTTCTGGATAATCGTCAAAGCGCTAAAACTAATGATAAAAATAACCAAGGCAAGTGATTGTGAACCGGAGCCAAAAAAGGCAATAAAGGTCTGCAGAGGATTTGGTTTCTCTATAAAAGTTTGTGAGAAACCAAGAGTATGAAGCGTTTGATCCAGCTTTTCAGTTTCTAATTCACCTGATAATACATAATAATTCGTTAGCAGGCTTTCTTTGGCAGCCAGTTCTTTCTTCTCTTTTTTAATTCCAGAAGGAAGTTTTCCCTCTCCGAAGATATCATAGGTGAAAACAACTTGCCCTTTAGAATCTGTTCTTTGTATCTGACCGGCAATTATACTATGATTTTCCCTTGCCAAACGGTCTAAACTGGAAGATAAGTCTTCATATGTGACGCTCTTTTCTTGTCTCTGCACACTTACTACCGGAAGACTGCGGTGGATAAGCGTATTTGGAGAAATAAAGGCAATCCAAATCAAAAAGCTAGAGATGAAAAGGTTTGATAAAATAATAAAGACACGTTTCATATCATCACACTTTCTAAAGCAGAAAAGGAAAGTAATACCTAGCTAGTCAATTAATTTCGTTGTTTAATAATTACTGAGTTTTACAAATTACAGTTACATTCTTTGTAAGCGAATACACTTTTCCACCTTTACTATACCACAAAATCCTTAGTAAAACAATAATTTCTATGTGAAACTAGTTTCAAAAAAGAGATCCGCTTCTGCGAATCTCTTTTGACTTTATTCCACCACAGCTTCAGCAATTTCTTCTGCAGTGATTCCTGCGAAGTAACGGCCTAGGTTAATGGTTTGTAGGGCTTTAAGAACATCTTCGCGTTCGTATTTTACACCACGAAGGACATCTTCTACTGCTGCAACATCTTCGATACCAAAGAAGTCTCCATAAATCTTGATGTCTTGGATCTTTGACTCGATAACGTTAGCAAAGATTTCAACCTTACCGCTTGGGAATTTTGTTCCACGACGGACGTTATACTCTGGTGATTTACCATAGTTCCAATCCCATGTCCCAAACTTAGTATCTTTAATACGGTTGATTTCAGCCAATTCTTCATCTGAAAATACATATTCTGTCATTTCAGGATATTCTTTTTTCATGTAGTCCAAAAGTAGGTCACGGAACTCTTCAACAGTGATCTTTTCTGGCAACTCATCGATGATATTGGTCACACGAGCACGGACTGATTTAACCCCTTTAGACTCAAACTTATCTTTAGACACTTTAAGTGCGTTAGCTAGGACTGACAAATCCACGTCAAAGAGAAGACAACCGTGGTGCATGATGCGTCCGTTGATGTAGGCTTGGGCATTTCCACAGAATTTCTTACCATCAATCTCTAAGTCATTACGACCCGTGAATTCAGCCTTAACCCCAAGTTGAGCCAAGGTGTTGATCACGGGAGTCGATAAGCTCTTGAAATCAAAGGCCTTGTTTTCATCTTCTTTTGAAATGATGGTGTAGTTGAGGTTGTTCAAATCGTGATAAACAGCCCCACCACCACTGATCCGGCGAATCACTTCAATCCCATGCTCCCGAACGTAGTCACGGTTGATTTCTTCGATGGTATTTTGGTGGCGACCAACGATAATAGATGGTTTATTAATCCAAAGTAGGAAGATTTGATCTTCATCTAAAAGGTGTTTAAAGGCATATTCTTCCAAAGCAATATTAAAAGCAGTATCATTTGAATAATTAATAATGTATTTCATAAGATTCCTTTATATACGATAGAGACTGGTCCAGCATTTGCTGTCCAGCCATTCTATCATTTCAAATATTATTTCTTCTTAGGTGAGTGAACAGCCAAGCCGAGTACATCCGCAAAGGCTTCGTACATCACTTCTGAGAAGGTTGGGTGACCATGAATAGTCTTGAGCATTTCTTCCACAGTGATTTCCATCTCAATGATAGTAGAAGCTTCGTTGATCAATTCAGCAGCAGCTGGACCAATGATATGCACTCCAAGAACTTCACCGTATTTCTTGTCTGCAATGACTTTAACGAATCCTTGAGCCGCATCTGATGCAATGGCACGACCGTTCGCCGCAAAGTTAAACTTACCGATTTGAACATCATATTTCTCACGAGCTTGTTCTTCTGTCAAACCAACAGCTGCAACTTCTGGAAGTGTGTAGATGGCCGCAGGAGTCAAGTTCAATTTGGCAACAGCATGATTTCCTTTAAGAGCATTTTCGGCCGCTACTTCACCCATACGGAAGGCAGCGTGAGCCAACATCTTAGTACCGTTGATGTCACCTGGTGCATAGATACCTGGAACAGACGTTTCCATGTATTCATTAACCTTGATCCGTCCACGATCCAATTCAAATTCAACATCTCCGATACCTTCAAGGTCTGGAACACGACCGATTGAGAGAAGAGCTTTGTTGGCGATGATATCATCTTTGCCTTCAACCTTGATACGGAGTTTACCATCTTCTTCAATGATTTCTTGCAATTTCGTATCCGTCAAGATGGTCATACCTTTACGTTCAAGGATCAAGCGAAGGTTCTTAGATACTTCCGCATCCATAGCTGGAACAATACGGTCCATCATTTCGATAACCGTAACCTTAGAACCGAAGGTCATGAAGGCTTGTCCAAGTTCGATTCCGACAACCCCGCCACCAATGATCACGAGGCTTTCTGGAACTTCATTCATTTCAAGGATGTCGTCACTTGTCATGACTAGTGGAGATTCCATTCCTGGAACGTTAACCTTGCTGACTTTGGAACCACCAGCAAGGATGATTTTCTTCGTTTCAAGCAATTCAGAACCATTGACTAGGACGTTCTTATCCTTAGTGATAGTACCGATACCCTTATGAACATCCACTCCGTAGCTGCGAAGAAGCCCTGCAACGCCACCAACCAAGGTATTTACGACCTTGTTCTTGGTTTCAAGTACCTTATCCATATCTACTGAGAAACTTGGATTTTCAATGATAATACCACGGTTGGCTGCATGTCCGATATTTTCGATAATTTCAGCGTTGTGGAGGTAAGTCTTAGTTGGGATACATCCGCGGTTCAAGCACGTTCCACCAAGTTCAGATTTCTCAACAAGAGCAACCTTACCACCTAGTTGAGCTGCCTTAATAGCAGATACGTAACCAGCAGGACCCCCACCGATCACTACGATATCATAAGCATCATCGCTCTTATTGTCATCGTTTGAAGCACTTGCTGCAGCTGGTGCTGGACTCGCTTCTGGTGCTGCTCCAGCGGTTGGGATGTTTTCCCCTTCTTCACCAAGATAACCGATTACTTCTGTTACAGGAACCGTTTCTCCGTCCCCTTTCAAGATAGCGATCAAGTAGCCGTCTTCTTCCGCTTCCAACTCCATGCTGACTTTGTCTGTCATGATTTCAAGGAGCACTTCTCCTTCTTTTACAAATTCGCCGACTTTTTTATTCCACTGAACGATTTGTCCTTCGGTCATATCTACGCCGGCTTTTGGCATAATTACTTCTAAGGCCATTTTATTTCCCTCTTTTTCTTGTTTCTATTCTCTCTCGTTGATTAGACCAACATTGAAATCGGGTCTTCAATCAAGGCTTTCAAGTCTTTCATGAATTTGGCACCGGCCATTCCATCGACGACGCGGTGGTCAATGGTCAAGCCCAAGCTCATGATTGGACGAATAACGATTTCACCATTCACAACCACTGGTTTTTCAACCGTTGCACTAACTCCAAGGATGGCAGAGTTTGGTTGGTTGATAATCGGTCCAAATGATTGAACGCCAAACATTCCTAAGTTACTGATGGTAAAAGTTGAGTTTTGCAATTCACTTGGCGCAAGCTTACCATCCAAAGTACGTCCGATAACGTCCTTGAAGGCTACCACCAACTCTGACAAGGTCATCTTTTCAGCATTGTAGACAACTGGAGTCATCAAGCCATTGTCCATCCCAACTGCCATCGCTAAGTTGACATAATTGTGAGTGATGATGGTTTTGCCATCTTCTGTCAATGACGCATTGATGTATGGGTGTTTCATCAAGGTCTTAACCACTGCTAGAGAAAGCAAATCTGTTACAGTGACTTTCTTGCCAGTGGCCTCCATAATTGGATCCAATACCTTCTTACGAAGGGCCAACATTTGAGACATATCAACGTCATAGTTCAAAGTAAAGGTTGGTGCTGTCAAGTAAGATTCCACCATCCGTTGAGCAATCACCTTCCGCATTGGTGTCATCGGAATCCGCTCGATCTCACCATAAGGTGTCACATTATCAGGAACTTCTTCGACTTTTTCAATTTGAGCAGGTGACTTAATGGTCTCATTCTCAATATTTTCAGGAAGGAAAGCAAGGACGTCCTTCTTCATAATCTTACCACGATGACCAGTTCCTTGGATTTCTTGCCAAGCAATATTGTGTTCTAAAGCAATTCGTTTTGCAAGTGGTGAAATGCGAACCACATTTGTGTCTTTATAGGTTTCCACGTCTTCTTTGTGGACACGACCGTTTGCGCCTGAACCAGAAACATCATAGAGGTTGATCCCAAGATCATCCGCTAATTTTCTAGCCGCAGGAGTCGCTCTTAGCTTATCATCAGCCATGACCTCTCCTATTCTATTATAAGATATTAAGGACGTAGAGGACAAAGAAAAAATAGGAGATTGACGCTGTGTTCGATGAACACAAGGAAATCTATCTTTTTTTCACGGTCCTCCGTCCGGATTCAGTTACAATGATGCAAGAGCTTTTAGCCCGTGCTCTAATCTAAGATATTAAGGACGCAGAGAACTTTGTACCTTAAAAGATACAAAGTTTCCTCGTCTAATTCATTGGTTGTTACATAATTTATGTTATGTATTATTCTTTATTATACGTTTTACGAATGGCTTCTTTGATGCTTTCAACTGTTGGAATCATTGCATTCTCAAGGTTTTGTGCGTAAGGCATTGGCACATCTTCCCCCGCACAACGGCGGATTGGTGCATCCAAGTAATCAAATGCTTCTGATTCAGAAATAATAGCTGAAATTTCACCAATATAGCCACTTGTTTTGTGGGCATCATTGACAAGGACTACTTTTCCTGTTTTCTTGACAGAATTAATGATGATCTCTTTATCGAGTGGGACCAAGGTCCGTGGGTCTACTACTTCTACTGAGATGCCTTCTTCTGCCAATTCTTCAGCAGCTTGCATCACGCGACGAAGCATTTTCCCGTAGGTTACAACAGTGACATCTGTACCTTCGCGTTTGATTTCTCCGACACCAAGCGGAATCGTGTAGTCCGGATCAACAGGCACTTCCCCTTTTTGGTTGAATTCTGATTTGTATTCCAGAATGATAACGGGGTTGTTATCACGGATAGATGACTTGAGAAGTCCCTTCATATCCGCTGGCGTACCAGGAGCAACAATTTTCAAACCAGGAATATGAGTAAACCATGATTCCAAAGATTGGGAGTGTTGAGCTGCAGATCCAACTCCATTCCCAGCAGCACAGCGAATGGTCATCGGTACTTGACCTTTCCCGCCAAACATGTAGCGAGTCTTAGCAGCTTGGTTGACAATAGCATCCATGGCAATTACTGAGAAATCCATGAAGGTCATATCAACGATTGGGCGAAGTCCAGTCATGGCTGCACCAGCTGCTGCACCTGAAATTGCAGCCTCAGAAATCGGACAGTCACGGACACGTTCTGGACCAAACTCTTCCAGCATCCCTACAGAAGTCCCGAAGTCTCCACCGAACACTCCGACATCTTCTCCCATCAACAATACATTTTCGTCGCGACGCATTTCCTCATACATAGCAAGGATAATGGTATCGCGGAAAGACATTAATTTAGTTTCCATAATTCTCTACTCCCCCTTAGTCTGCGTAAATATCTTCGAAAGCTGATTCGAGTGGAGGGAATGGGCTTTCTTCCGCAAATTTCACTGAAGCTTCAACTGCTTCTTTTACTTCTTCTTGGATCTGATCCAATTCTTCTGCGCTCGCAATCTCATTTTCAAGGAGATACTTGCGAAGGTTTTCGATTGGATCTTTCTTCTTCCACTCTTCGACTTCTTCACGGGTCCGGTATTTACCAGGGTCTGAAGATGAGTGACCAAGCCAACGATAGGTGACACTCTCGATCAAGACAGGGCCTTTACCAGAGCGGACGTGATCGACTGCCTTCTTAAATCCTTCATAGACATCAATAACGTTGTTCCCATCAGGAATAAACATTCCAGGAATGCCGTAAGCAGCACTACGCTCGTGGATATGCTGGATATTGGTCATTTTCTTGATATCAGCAGAGATTCCGTAACCGTTATTGATACAGTAGAAAATAACTGGCAGATTCCAGATAGAAGCCATATTGACCGCTTCGTGGAAGACACCTTCGTTGGTTGCGCCGTCCCCAAAGAAGCAGACGACAATCTTACCAGTCTTTTTCATTTGTTGAGTAAGGGCAGCACCTACTGCAATTCCCATACCACCACCAACGATCCCGTTAGCACCAAGGTTACCAGCATCGAGGTCAGCGATATGCATGGAGCCACCCTTCCCTTTACAAGTACCCGTATATTTCCCCAGGATTTCAGCCATCATGCCATTCAAATCGATTCCTTTAGCAATGGCTTGTCCGTGTCCACGGTGGTTAGATGTCAGCAAATCATCGTCGTTTAAAGCCAACATAGCTCCAACGTTAGCCGCTTCTTCCCCAACAGAAAAGTGCGTCATACCAGGCACTTTCCCTTTTTTTACTAACTGTGCAATTTTTAAGTCCATGCGACGGATTTCTTCCATTTTACGGAACATTTCCAATAAGAGACTTTTATCTAATGTTGCCATCATTTCGCCTTTCTTAGCATTTATTCATTCATTTTTATTCTAGCCAAATATGAAAGCACTGTCAAAAATAATGCTCAAATGATTTCACAAACTATATACCTTGGAGGGAGGTTTTATAAGCATTTTCAACTTCAAATAAACCATTTCACAAACTTTTCTTTCATAAGATTACATTAAAATATAAAAAAACCGATAGGATCCTATCCTACCGGTCGTTATCTTATGATTGGCGTTGGCCAAAGTCATGAATCATTTGTTCCAATTCTTCACGACTAGGTGTAGTAAGCATATAGAGGTAATCTCCCTGAAGTTCCGCAAAGGCCGCTGGCATGTCTTTCTTGACACGGAATTGATCATGGTATTTAGCCAAAACTTCTTCCTCTGACAGAGCATAAGCTGCATTGGCACGACGAGAGGTTGCCAAGCAATAAAGAGGCTCAAACTCAGAAGCTGGGAAAGGTTCTCCTGCTACAATGGCGGCATAGCCACGGTACAAATCAATCGAGTGAGCGTAGTTGTAGACATCGATGGTAAAGCCACCTGCAGGGCGATTATTGTACTCTATCGCAATATAGTCATCCCCATCGCGGAAGAACTCAATGTGGAAGAAACGTTCCTTCATGCCAAAAGCTTTGACAATGGCTTCCCCGTATTGACGCAATATTGGATCCATCTCTTTGAGGACATAATAAGAATTGTCCATCTTGTAGAGCATCAAATCGAGTGGCGTATAGGCATAGTCAAAAGTAGTCGAGAAGACAATATTACCATCGCGATCGACCAGACCATCAAAGGTACAAATCTCACTAGAAGTGACGAATTTCTCAAAGAAATACTCCGTATGTCCATCCCATTCTGCCTTGAAATGATCTACATCTTCTGGTGTTTCAAGTTTAAAGGTCGCCGCTGCTCCTACTCCATTGTCAGGTTTGGCAATCAATGGCAACCCAATCTTCTTCACGGCCTTATCAATGTCTTTTTCTGTTTTAACCACAGCACCCGGAACGACTGGGACTCCAGCCTTCTTGA
Source organism: Streptococcus parasanguinis (assembly GCF_023109675.1). Lineage (GTDB taxonomy): Bacteria > Bacillota > Bacilli > Lactobacillales > Streptococcaceae > Streptococcus > Streptococcus parasanguinis_I. The sequence goes on from NZ_JALDUR010000007.1 coordinate 18,245, forward strand.
AGAGTTTCTTCATTTCGGATTTGAACTTGGTTTTCTTCAGATCTTTTGGCTTAGCCCCGAAGACATTGAATTGCTCCCGAAGCGCCGCATCCAATTCCAACCAGTATTCATTGTGGGATTCGATACGGTCGATTGGACCATGTTTGTAAAAGAGAAAGGCTACCGCACGCTTCACTTCATCCAGATTTTCCAAATTTTCAACACGGAAATATTCTGTTAAGCTGTTGCGCAAAGGCTCATCTAACTGTTCATATGGCTCTTGACCAATTCCCAAGACAGTAATCCCTTTATTAGCCAATTCAATTGTAAATTGTTGGAAGTTTTGTGGGTAATATGGTGAAATAACGATATAATTCATTGAGGTCTCCTCCCTTTTTACTTAAAGATGCATTTGGCCTAGGAAGTATGGCATTTGTTTGCGCCACCATTCCCAATCGTGGGCAACATCATGTCCCCATTCAGCGAACCATGCAGGAATATTTTTGTGATCAAAGGCTTCTTTCAGTTTGTAGAAAGATGGAAGTCCATCTTGTTCCCAAGCTCCTAAACCAGTACAAATAACGATTTCGGCCTGACGGTAACGATCGATAAACCAGCCATCATTTTGGTTCCAAATATAATCAGATGGAGAATTTTGGTAAATGGCTTCATCGCCTCCAAAATCACCAACAAAGAAACGAGCGTCATAGACACCACTCAAGGCAATCACTTTGTTGAAGACATCTGGATGTTGCAAGAAGAAATTGAGCGCGTGGTAGGCTCCCATAGAGCAACCAGTTGTCATCATCGGATTAAACCAGCCTGTTTTGTGTTTGATAAAAGGAATGGCTTCTTCAATCACATAGCGTTCATAAGCTCGGTGCATTTCTGCTCGATCGTGAGGATTCTTCCAATTACAAAGCCAGCTATCACTATCCACACTCGAAAGGGTAAAGAATTGAACCCGTCCTTCTTCGATAAACTGAGCACAAGCATCAATCATACCAAAGTCATAGTACTCGTTATGGCTTCCACCTGATGAAGCAAAGACTACAACAGGAATCCCTGCGTGTCCATAGCGATTCAAATACATTTCACGGTTGAGTTGGCCACTCCAGTGGCTTAAATGTTCAATATTCATAAGTTCCCTCTTTCTCTATAATTCTTTATTTACAGGCTATTAATCCCATTTTTCTGCCAAAAAACGAAGGCATTCTGGTAAATGTTCAGCCCAAGCTTCTTCATGGTGAATAGCACCGGATTGAATCCGAATGGCAATATGATTGAGATCGACTCCTTGTTGAATGACATCGTGATAGTAACGAAGGGATGAGTCAATATAGGCTTGCTTGATATTCCCCGCCATCAGCGTTTTATCTGTATCATCCGCCTCTTCAGTCCCCACATAGATGTAGATCCGTTGGTCTGAATATAATTTTTTGCGTTCAATATAATGATTGAAGGCATCTTGGTGCAGCCAGTTAGCGGATGAAAAGATACCTAAACAACCAATTTGATCTTGGTACTCTAAGCCCAAGAATTGGGTAATATTCCCACCCAAGGAAGAACCAATCATGGCCGTATGTTCTCGATCAGCAAGAGTCCGATATTCTTGGTCAATGAAAGGTTTCACCACCTCCATAACAAATTCGCCGTACTCAACTCCCTTGCCACCAAATTGCATGCCAGGAATATTAGATTCCTTGTACTTCCAGGCAGAGTATTCGTTCATGCGTTGGAAACCATCATTATCGATCGCAACGACAATCATGCGACTAATATCTGGATTCCGCTTAATGGCTGGAATGACTTTCCAGGAATGACCCGCATAAGCTTCCTTGCTGTACAAAACGTTTTGTCCATCGTGGAAATAAACCACAGGGTAACGTCTATCTGTATCCGTTTCATAATTCTTAGGTAATAAGACTCGCACACGACGGAGTTTTCCGGTATAAGGCACTTTCAACTCGTGTGTCTTCATATCTAAATAAAAATAGGATTTGTTCATTGTCAGAAAACTCTCTATATTCTAAATTTTATTCATTATACCATTTTTAGAAGAAAAAGTCTGGATTTTCTCAAAACTTTTTCCTTTCTTGGGTTATTTTTCCATAAACTGAGCCAAATCTTGTAAAGAACGTTCGGCAATTTTCTCATAACGTTCCTTTTTATCCCGAATGCGTGGTCCTTCTAGCTCTTTGATAATCCCGAAGTTGACATTCATGGGTTGGAAATGCTTGCTATCTGCATGGGTGATATAGTGAGCCAGGCTTCCGATAGCTGTCGTTTTAGGGAAAATCGCTGCTTCTTCTCCTTTGAAAAGGCGAGCGGCATTGATTCCAGCTACCAAACCTGAGGCCGCTGACTCAACATAGCCTTCTACACCTGTCATTTGACCTGCAAAGAAGAGATTTGGTTGTTTCTTCGAGCGGTAGGTTTGTTCCAGCAGATTTGGAGAATCCATGTAGGAATTGCGGTGCATGACGCCGTATCTGACAAACTCCGCATGTTCCAAACCTGGAATCATTTGGAAGACCCGTTTTTGTTCGCCCCATTTAAGGTGAGTTTGGAAGCCGACGATATTGTAGAGGCTGGCAGCCGCATTGTCTTGGCGCAACTGAACGACTGCGTAGGGTGTCTTAAACTCCCCATCACGTGGCCCTTTGTAATCATCTGGATACTCGAGTCCAACTGGTTTCATAGGGCCATAGAGCATGGTTTTGATACCACGTTTGGCCATGACTTCAATGGGCATACAGCCTTCGAAATACTTTTCTTTTTCAAAAGAGTTGAGCGGGGCTTCTTCAGCATTGACCAAGGCCTCGTGGAAGTCCATAAACTCTTGCTTGGTCATTGGGCAGTTGAGATAAGCTGCTTCTCCCTTGTCATAGCGTGACTTGAGATAGACCTTGTTCATATCGACAGTATTGACATCGATGATTGGAGCTGCTGCATCATAAAAATAGAAACCATCACCACCATTGAGCGCGTGGATCTTTTCTGCCAAGGCATCGCTGGTTAGAGGCCCTGTTGCGACCACTGTGATGGCATCTGTCGGCAATTCCGTAATTTCATCGCGAATCACTTCAATGAGAGGGTGTTGGGACACCTTCTCCGTCACCCGGCTAGCAAAGCCTTCTCGGTCCACAGCCAGCGCTCCACCGGCTGGTACACGAGTCGCTTCCGCTGCTTCAAGGATGACAGAACCCAGACGACGCATTTCTTCTTTGAGGAGACCGACAGCATTGGTGAGAGAATCCCCACGAAGAGAGTTGGAACACACTAACTCAGCAAAGTTGTCTGTTTTGTGTTGCGGAGTGGATTTGACGCCACGCATTTCATAAAGCTTGACCGGAATTCCCTGTTGGGCAATCTGGTAAGCTGCTTCCGAGCCTGCAAGGCCCGCACCGATCACATTGATATAAGATTGAGACATGACACTAATACCTCTTTGGGTATCAAACCACCTCACTGAACTGTTAGACACCCACAAATCTTTCTAATTTTCTACTTGGTCCATTATACCAAAAAGCCAAGTAAAAAGACAGGGAGGCTTTTCCTTCCTGTCTTAGACTTTACTATTTATTTTCTTATAGACACAACCAAGCTGCTAAGAGGGCAGATAGGATACTGAACAAGGACCCGATCAAGTAATACTCCGCAAAGGCTGGATCCTCCGAAATTTTATTGTAGCGAGCGATGGACTTGGCAGTAAAGACTAGGCCGATAGAAGCAAATTGCCCATAGATGAGACAGGCACCAATCACCAAACGCTCTAAAAAGCCAATCATGGAACCAGCCCCAGTGATCGTATCCATTTTCTTCTTGCTGGTGGGTTGATACTTGGCAAACAGAATTTTAAAGGCAATATTGCTTGGTTTCCCAACTAGGAGAACATAAAAAATTAGATTTAAAGTGTCCAGAGGCAGATAGGTCGAACCATTCTTCGCTTCTAAAAGGACTAGACAGCTAATGATGCTGACATGCAAGACTTGATCCAAGGCAAAGGTCCAGGCGGTTGGTAATTTCAATTGCTTCTGCACGATCGGTTTTAAGAAATCTATTCCAGCATGAGTTAGTAGAATGACCAAACAAATCCACCACAAGTCTATATGACAGAGAGAAACCACTATCAGAGGCAGTGCTACATATAGAATGTGAAGCCCGAGCACCTTCTTATCCTGATCCTTGCGATCCGCCATCTTTTGACTTTGAAAATAATAATCCGATAACAAATGACAAATCAACAAGAGGATCAAGTATGGATTCATTACGATACTAGACAATCCGCTCATGGGCCTCTCCTTTCTCTAAGTTTTGAATACAAGCTAGTGTTGCTGCTCGTCCCCGTAAATAAACACGAATACTGCTACTCTTTAAGCGCTTGGACAGGGCGCTTGGGTTGATGGCTAGCGCTTGGGCCAATTCCTGTTGGCTAAAGCTTTCACTATAGACAGATCTCTTTAGCAGATTGAGCAGAATCTCATCCTGACTCTCTCGCCAACCCGAACGTATGGCTTCTCCGGAAGCGATGAGCGCATTCACCACTAAGTCCTGGCTGTCATTACCGCTCAAAAAATAAATCTGGGTGTTGCCATAATCATTTTTCTGATGAACCAGATTAATAGCTGCACGAGCATTCCAATAGGCTGGTCCATCTGCACCGATACTTTGCAGGGGATCGATATCCGTTACAATCTCCCCAAGGCCAATACCGAAACGAAGTTGAGTCGGTTTTAGTTCTGAACGCAGGGTATCAATGATTTGAAAAATCGGAGCATCCACTTTTAAAAGCGCCTGAAACTCATCGCCCAAAGTTAAGGTAAAAGCCGATGCTAGGCAGTCTTTAAAAAGCTCATTGATCTTTTGAAGCGTTTTTTCTAACTGTTTTTGCAGGTCAAAACGTTCTTGTACGATTTTGGAATCAATCACATCTGCAATCAAAGCAAGATACATAAGCCCACCTCCTTATGTCTATTATAACGAAAAAAATAAAAAATGTCTATTATAACAGACATTTATAAAAATTTCCGTTATAATAGACATTGAATCGTTTGAAAGCTTATTTCACTTTTTCTTCTTCGTAGTCGCCATTGCTACATACGACTTGTTTGCCGCCACCACGAACTTTTTTCTCAACTAAGTAGTGGCCACATTTTGGACAATCCCGACCGATCGGCTTATCCCAAGAGGTAAATTCACACTCTGGGTAGCGATTGCATCCATAGAAGATACGGTTCCGCTTGGTTTTGCGTTCGATGATTTGTCCCTGATGACACTCAGGACACTCCACGCCGATTTCTTTGACAATGGCCTGGGTATGACGACAATCTGGGAAATTGCTACAAGCATAGAACTTTCCAAAACGTCCTAATTTAATCACCATCGGGCTACCACAGACTTCACAATCAAAACCAGCTGGTTCGTCTTTAATTTGGATTTTTTCCATCTCTTCTTCAGCCTTTGCGACCTCTTTAGAAAATGGTTTGTAGAAAGCATCGATGACTTTTTGCCACTCTTCTTTTCCAAGTTCGACATCATCGAGTTTACCTTCCATCTCTGCTGTGAAGGTCACGTTGACAATATCTGGGAAGAATTCAACGATCAGTTTATTAACGATTTCCCCTAACTCTGTTGGTTCAAAGCGTTTGGCTACCAGCTTCACATAATAGCGTTTTTGAATGGTCTCAATCGTCGGAGCATAGGTTGAAGGACGACCAACCCCATTTTCTTCTAAGGTCTTAATCAAGGTTGCTTCAGAATAACGAGCTGGTGGTTGAGTAAAGTGTTGCTCAGGCTTGCTATTGACTTGCTTAACGATATCGCCTTCTACCATATCCGGCAACATCTTGTTCTTATCTGAGTCGTTATAAATAGCCAAATAACCATCAAATTTCACCTGGCTTCCATTTGCCGTATACTGAACCCCATTTTGACCTAAACGGACATTCATGGTATCAAAGACAGCTGCAGTCATTTGACTAGCTACAAAGCGGTTCCAAATCAAGGTGTAGAGCTTGAGCTGGTCCTTGTCGAGGTACTTGGCAATGCTCTCAGGAGTATTGAAGACGCTGGATGGACGAATCGCTTCGTGGGCATCTTGGGCACCAGAAGCATTTTTCACGCGGCTTCCATGCTTGGAATATTTCTCACCGAAGCGATCCACGATAAAGTTCGCTGCCTCATTTTGCGCAACTGGACTGATCCGTGTAGAATCGGTACGCATATAGGTAATCAAACCTTGAACACCAGAGCCAATATTAATTCCTTCATACAACTGCTGGGCGACCATCATGGTCTTACGCGTACGGAAGTTGATCTTATTGGCAGCATCCATCTGCATGGAAGAGGTGGTGTAGGGAAGTGGCGCATTCCGACGACGTTCTTTCTTTTCCACCTTTTCAACGGTAAAATCTTTGCCATCTAAGCGTTCAAGAACAGCTTTCACCTCTTCATTGGTGTTGAGCTTCATCTTCTTGCCATCAATCCCATAGAAGCTGGCTTGGAATTGCTTGGTCCCTTTTTTGAAGACACCATCAATGGTCCAGTATTCTTCCGGCTTGAAATCATTAATTTCATTTTCACGATCAATGATTAATTTGAGGGCAACTGATTGCACCCGCCCTGCAGAAAGTCCTTTTTTAACCTTTTTCCAAAGAATAGGCGAGATAGAATACCCTACAATCCGGTCCAAGACCCGACGTGCTTGTTGGGCATCGACCAAGTCCATATTGATTTGGCGCGGTTCTTTAAAGGCATTTTTTACTGCATCCTTGGTGATTTCGTTAAAGACCACACGGTTCTTTTCTTTGGCATCCAAGTTCAAAATATGTGCTAAATGCCAAGAAATAGCTTCTCCCTCACGGTCCGGGTCACTTGCGAGAAAGACTTGCTTAGCTTTTTTAGCTTCTTTTTTCAAATCATTGATCAAGGGACCTTTCCCGCGAATATTGATATACTCCGGTTCATAGTTATTGTCGAAGTCGATCGACATGGTTGATTTTTTCAGGTCCCGAATATGACCAACACTAGCCATGACTTTGTAATTACGACCAAGGTATTTTTCGATTGTTTTGGCCTTAGCAGGAGACTCCACAATCACCAAATTTTTCTTGGTTGTACTACTTTTCCTTTTTGTTTTTGTTACCACGTTTTATCCCTCTGTATTGTATAAATCTCATTGAGTTTAATACATTTTAAGAAAGATGTCAACTAGGAACTTCTCCTATAGGAAAATCACAATTCGTATTTCAATTCATCAAGAATGTCCTGGCCTGAGGTGACAAGCTTTGCACCTTCTTGAATCAGATGATGGCAGCCTGCAGATTTTCCATCTAAAATATTTCCTGGAATAGCAAAAACGTCTCGGCCTTCTTCCATAGCACGCTCACAAGTAATCAAACTGCCTGAACGGAGTCGAGCTTCTGCCACAATCACAGCTTGACAGAGGCCTGCAATGATGCGATTTCGCTCAGGAAAATGAAACTTAAGTGGTTCCTGTCCTGGACCATACTCGCTCAAGATCAGATGGTGTTCCCCCATATGTGTCTGCAGTCTTTGATTGCTTTTAGGATAAAAGACATCCAGTCCCGTTCCTATCACTCCGATGGTCTTGCCACCATTTCGTATACTGGCATAATGAGCGGTCGCATCAATTCCTTTAGCAAGTCCACTAACAATGACCAGTTCATTTCCAAGTTCTTTAATAATCTTCTCTACAGAACGAACCCCTTCTCGCGTGGTCTCGCGAGCTCCAACAACTGCAATCTTCGGTTTGCTTAACAGTTGCAAATCCCCTTGGTAAAAAAGGAGTACAGGAGGATTGTAGATCTGTAGCAATTCCTCAGGGTATTCAGGATCAAAAATGGATAGAGATGGGAACCGTTCAAACTCCTTGTGTAAATGGTCTTCATCCAGTTGCCGGTATTTGTCTACAAAATGAATAATACTGCGACAGCGAGCGATCCTTGCTATCTCTTCTAAGCTTGGTAAGACTTGCTCTTTCCTACAGTAGTCCAAGACTCTCAAGACTTGCTCATTTGATAAACCGGCTTCTTTTAATTTAAAGATTTCAAATTTCTCCATGGTCACCTTCTACTTCCTCTCACTTATTTATTCGAAAAAGAAAAGAAAAAAGCTCTATTTCTAGAACTTTTTTTGATATGTCGAAGAATAAAAGTAAGATGCGGCACCAATCAAGTTGCTTTCATTATGGAAGCGAGCCGCTTGGATGGGCAAGGCCTCAAATTGTTTATGCCCTTTTTGAGAGAGCAGGTCATGGTATTGTCGACTGATCTCATCGATCAGTAGTGGTTGACTACTAATGCCCCCTCCAATCGTCACCCTCTCAACCAAGAGCAAAGATTGAAGATTAAAAATCAGAATAGCAATATCGTGGCAATAAGCCTGAAACAAGGATGTCAGCTCATCGTTGCCCCCTTGATCAAGAGCCTTGAAAACAGCTATACCATCTGCCTTTTCTAGGTTTAAGATGTGACTAGCCTTCTCAACAAATTGAACAGCTGAACCGGTGTTTTCCAAAAGATTGGAAATGCCTTGCAAAAAGAGTTCACGATGAAAGCGGCGATTTTCTGGTGTTCTTTCTGCCTTACCAATAGACCGAATGTATTCTGTCAGTTGCCATCCTCTCAATAGGTCACCATTAGAAAGAAGAGCGAGACCTACTCCTGTCCCCAAGACCAAGGTCGCACCACATGGACAATCTTTTAGATTACCAAGCCTTGCTTCTGCTAGACCAGCGGCTTCTCCATCATTGAGAACAGTGACGGGTACTTGAAATGTTTGTTCGAGTCTACTTGCTAGAGGAATGCCGCGCAAATATGGAATGAGACCACCTCGAAAGACAAAGCCAAGGCTCTTTTGGATCTCACCAGGGCATGAAATGGCGATCCCCTCGATTTCTTCCCTTACGGGTGTAATGATTTCTTCTAATCCTTGCCAAAACTCTTCAATCGTAAGTGGTGTTGGGATCTTGTCTGTATGAACCAATTGATAGTCCGCATCCATCAGACCATATTTTATAAAGGTTCCTCCGATATCGATGGTAAATAGCATGACCTAATCCTCACACATTGATTTGACGGGTTCAAATGAACGCCGATGGATAGGCGTCACTCCCAGTTGGTCGAGGCCAGCCAGATGCTTAGTAGTCCCATAACCAGCGTTCTGAGCAAAATCATAACCCGGATATTCGCGATCAAACTCTTCCATCATCTGATCCCGAGTCACCTTGGCTACGATAGATGCTGCAGCAATGGATAAGGAGTTGGCATCCCCTTTGATGATACTAGTTTGGGAAATAGGAAGATCTAACCTCATGGCATCAATCAAAAGATGTTGGGGTTGAGGATCTAGCTGACCAATGGCCTCCATCATGGCTAGCTTCGTAGCTTCATAGATATTAACCTGGTCAATCACTTGATTGTCCTTGACGCCGATTCCGATCGCAATGGCGTTTTGGAGCACAGCCTCATAGATTTCCTTGTGTTTGGATTTTGGAATCTTTTTACTATCGTTGAGTCCTGGAATTTTACAATTTTCCGGCAGAATGACGGCCGCTGCGACGACAGGGCCAGCCAAAGGACCACGTCCCACTTCATCCACTCCTGCAATGAGCTGAATCCCTTGAGTATAAAGTTCTTTTTCATAGGCTAGCATTTTTTCCAAACGCAAATCTTCGTCCACTTGTTTTTGGAGTTCGCGTTTTCGTTTGCTGATAGCCGCTTGAACGCCTGCTCGACCATCAAGGATCAACTCTTCAAAGAAGGGATGATCTAGCTCGTCAATCATTGCCAAACGCTCTTTAACTTCTTTAATTGTTGGCATCTATTTCACCTACACGATCCAGCGTATACCGTCCCAATTTTCCATCGCGAACATCTTTAACAAAGAGTTGGTAAAAACGGTCGTAATCCTCACGAAATCCTAATTTCTGGGTCATTTCCATAATGATTTCAGGAGCTTCTTGTTCTAGATCCATTTGTTTAAAACGTTCCTGCAAAACAGCTGGATAATGCTCTTTAAAATAGTTGAGGCCAAAGATGGTCACTTCATCCATTGGAAGCAACTGGTCCTTGATGGCGCCAGTTAAAGCAAGCTTTAAGGCCACTTCTTCATCTTCAAACTTGGGCCAGAGAATCCCTGGGGTATCCAAAATTTCGAGATCCTTATTGGTTTTCAACCATTGTTGCCCCTTGGTTACCCCCGGTTTATTTCCGACAACAGCAATCTTTTTCCCTGCTAAGCGGTTCATCAAAGTTGATTTCCCAGCATTAGGAATCCCGATGATCATGGTCCGAAGTGTTTCAATCTGAATCCCTCGTTCCTTCTGACGAGCAATTTTATCGGCCATCAAAGACTTAGCAGCATCTGTGACCTTCTTAACCGTAGATTGCTCTTTGGAGTTGATAGCCAAGGTTTTAATGCCTTGAGACTCAAAATAGTCCTGCCATTCTTTTGTTGCCACAGGATCTGCCAAGTCTACCTTGTTCAAAATCATTAATTTAGGCTTATCACCAACAATTTTCGTTAACATAGGATTTTGGCTTGATAGGGGTAAACGAGCATCTACCAGAACCGTCACAAAATCCACAAATTTTAAATTTTCTTGTACTTGTCTTCTAGCTTTGGACATGTGTCCAGGAAACCATTGTATAGTTGCCATGTTCTCCATTCCTTTCCAGTTCAATCTCTTCTATTATACCATGTTTTCTTGAATTCTCAGCCTTAAACGAGAATACAAAAAAATGAAGCTACCGAAGTAACTTCTATTTCATATTCTAGCGAATTTGCTCAAAATGCAAATGCACGGCGATATGATCACCATAGCCGCTCCGTTCCAAATCACGTTGCAAGCGATAAGAAATATAGTGTTCAGCAATGGTAATATAACCAGCACCAAGTAAACGGTGCTCAACCATTGACTGGATCATGCTGATCGTCGCACGTTCCACTTTAGCTTCTTCCAAATCCATCACAACTTTCTTGGTCACTTGCGCCAAGTTTTGGCGAAGATCATCCGTCAAGACATAAACTGTTTGTGCTGCCTTCAAAACAGCTTGATAGATTTTATCTGGGTCAAATTCTACAACTTCACCACTACGTTTAATGACTTCCATCTTATTCTCCTTGATCATCAATATACTTCTATTATCTTAATAAATAGGGGATTTGTCAAGAATCTAAGACATCAATAATCCGGACGAAGAACTCCCGTAATGATTTCTTTGGTCGCGTGGTAATCCCCATCCACTACAACCTTGATAATGCGCTTCGCTTCCTCAGCAGGAGCTGGCACTAATGGTAAACGAGTTGGCCCCGCTTCAAAGCCCATATAGTTTAAAACAGCTTTGACAGGAGCTGGACTCGGATAAGAAAAGAGAGCATTGACTTTAGGGATAAATTGACGTTGGATGGCTGCAGCTTTTTTTATATCGTTGTGCTCAATGGCTTGGAACATCTCATACATTTCATCTCCATTTGTATGAGAGGCTACTGAGATCACCCCATCAGCTCCAAGGTTCATAGCATGGAAAGCATCTCCATCTTCCCCTGTATAGACGAGAAATTCTTCGGGCTTGTGTTCAATCAAGTAGGCCATATTAGCCAGGGTTGTACACTCTTTTACCCCAATGATATTTGGGTGTTCTGCCAAACGAAGCATGGTTTCTGGTGTCATTTCGACAACCACTCGCCCTGGAATATTGTAGATAATAATCGGAAGATTAGATGCATCCGCAATCGCTTTAAAGTGTTGATACATTCCTTCTTGGGATGGTTTGTTGTAGTAAGGGACGATAGCCAATCCTGCTGCAAAGCCACCAAAAGCATCCACTTCTTTAACGAACTCAATCGAGTCGCGGGTTTCATTGGTTCCGACACCAGCGATCAAAGGAACTCGACCATTGACAATCTTTTGAACAGCCGCAAAGAGTTGCAATTCCTCATCGTGGGTCAGAGTTGGACTTTCCGCAGTCGTTCCAGCTAAGAGAATCCCGTCTGTATGATGAGCCAAGAGGTGCTCGATCAAGTCAGGAAGAGCATCAAAATTAATGCTCCCATCTTCATGGAAGGGGGTGATAAATGCAGTGATGATTTTACAATCTTTTAAATCATTATAAGACATAGAAAAACCTTTCTCTATATAAGAAAGAGGCTGGGGTCTGCTTGCCTTTGCCTCATGATCTGTTCATAAAAACAAGTTGATTCGTTAGAAAGCTGAGGAAGAAATCAAACTCTTCGAGTTGCTGATTTCTGTTTCGCTCCCTACTTCAACTCAAATTTCAACTCAGCTGTTGGACGTACAAGTCCACGTTCGTGAAGAGTTTCTGCGATTTGGACTGAGTTCCAAGCAGCTCCTTTAAGAAGGTTATCTGAAACAACCCACATGTGGATTCCTTTTTCAGCATCCAAGTCTTTACGAATCCGTCCAACGAAGGTATCGCGTGATCCGACCGCATTAACGGCTTGTGGGTAGACTTGGTGAGCAACATCGTCTTCAAGAACTGCACCTGGGAATTCTGCAATAGCAGCTTTCACTTCATCAATTGGTGCCACTTCTTTTGTTTCAATGTAGACTGACTCTGAGTGAGCTGACAAGACTGGAATCCGCACACAAGTTGCTGACACGGCAATGCTATCGTCTTCCATAATTTTCTTAGTCTCGTTTGTCATCTTCATTTCTTCGTAAGTATAGTCATTTTCTGTGAAGACGTCAATTTGTGGAAGAGCGTTGAAAGCAATTGGGTAATGTTTTTTATCACCACCTGAAGGCAAGATTTCAGCTTTGACATCGCGTGGGTTGACCCCATCATTCAAGACTTCCTTCAACTCACGTTGGGTTTCAAGAATAGCTCCCATACCGGCACCTGAAACAGCTTGGTAAGTAGATACGATGATACGGTCCAAGCCCCATTTTTGACGAACTGGCTCAAGAGCGACCATCATTTGGATTGTTGAACAGTTTGGACAAGAGATGATTCCGTTGTGAGCATCAAGAGCATGTGCATTCACTTCAGGAACTACCAATGGGACATCCGGATTTTGACGGAAATAAGAAGTGTTATCAACCACTACTGCGCCTGCTTTCACCGCATAAGGTGCATATTTGGCAGATGTTGAACCACCAGCTGAGAAAAGAGCAATATCAACGCCTTCAAAAGCATCTTCAGTCGTTTCCTCAATGGTCACGTCTTGCCCTTTAAATTGCAAGACTTTTCCTGCAGAACGTGCTGACGCAAGGTAGCGAATTTTATCGATTGGAAGAGTAGATTCTTCCAACATTTTGATCATTTGAGCACCAACGGCACCTGTAGCACCGACAACAGCAACTGTGTATCCCATAGTAAATCCTCTTTCAAAATTTTCTAAAAATTGAGTATTTGTACTATTATACAATTTTTTGGCATAAATGAAAAGTACCAACAGTAGGAAAAAATCCTGATTCTAAGACCAGGATTCTTGATGGTTATTTATCATAAATAGCTCTTTAGTTCAGGTCATAGTTCAAGTCGCTTAAATCTTTCTTACCTTGTGTTTCTTCAGCAAGAAATGGAACTTGATGGATCCCCTTTAAACCTGCTACGATAGACGCCGGAAATGAAACAATTTCTTGATTAATGTGGCTGACATTACTGTTGACAATTCGCTTCGCTGCAGCAAGATCTTCATTTTCGTCAGCGATTTCCTTTTGCAAGGCTAAGAATTGATTAGAAGACAAGAGCTCTGGATAATTTTCACCAACTGCACGAATTTGTGTCAAGACATCGTTTTGATTGGTAATAACTTGGTTGGATTCTTGAATTGTTGCTCCTTGGCGTAAAGCAACTAAATCAGTGAAAATCTGTTGCTCATGTTTGGCATAGGCTTTGGCTACTTTTAGCATTTCCGAAATGGTATCATAGCGTTTTACAAGAACGATATCGACCGTTCTCTTTGATTCTTCAATGGTTACTAGATAGCGATTGAGGCGATTTCCTACACTAATAAACCAAATGGCCAATAGGACAAGAAATAATAGGATGATTCCAATAATGACGTTCATGATGCTTCTCCTTCAAAAATTGCTGTTATTTCTTTAATTAAAGCTAGTTCTCTGCATAATTTATGATATTCAGATACCAAAGATAGTTGATCAATATCTTCCGGTTTTTGGGGAGTCGGAAAGATATAGCGATCGGTATACAAAGAAATAAATAGTTTCTTGTCTTTCAAAAATACACACATGGCATTTTGAGAAATTTGTCGATCAAACCATTCCAACATCTTAGGGGTGAGAAATTTACGGGCAGACAGTTCGTCCGTGCAGTAGATATTGTAATTTTCGTTATTGCGAATATCCTCGGTTTCAATCTGCACTTCATCCCCTCTGGCTCCAGGATAAACCCCATTCACCTCCCTCTTAAAAAGAAAGGATTTCTTGGTCGGAACCACCCGAAGATGACCAGAGAAATTGATCGGTAGACATAAAGAGAACACTTGTCCAAGAAAATCTGTAACTTCCACATGTTCCGTCCTCGTATGTCCATTAGACGTCCGGTAACGAGTCTCCGTATGATGGGCATAGAGATTTGACACCGTTAGCTCTTTGTCATCATGAAACGATAGTTCTTTGAAACATAGAAAATCAGTCGATCGAGGACATAAATGCGAGAGAGCTTCAGAAGGGATGGAACCGTCCTCTTTGATCGAAGCCTTAGGAAAAACTTCCTTTAATACAGGCGACAGGATATCATCAAGATAGATCTCATCGTTCGAACGAATTCGATCCCCAAACAAGGCTTTTCGTTTTTTATATTGCGGCCAATAATACAAACCAACAACTAAAAGGATCAAAGGAATAGCTGCAAAACGCAATAAAATGAGAGACAGTATGGCGCAAATAATACCAAAAGATCGCAAAACATTCCACTGAAGATTGTTCTTCATCTGTTCTCGGATCAATCCGATGGCATCCTGAAATTGTTTGGAGTTTTCAAGCTCTTCAATTTTTTGCGAATAGTCTGTAGATGCTGAATCATTAGAATGATAGAAATCTCCCAATCAACTCCACTCCTTTCTGACCTAGGCACTTTACTATATTATAACACCAACATAACTTTGTAGCAACTGTATTATAATAGTTTTGGTATTTTGAAGGTACAAAAAAATCCTGATCCGAAGACCAGGATTTGAGGCACCTTTCGGTGAGAACAGCCGGTTCACACAACTGTTCAAGGTCCGCTCCTGCGTTACAATTGAATGTAGACCTCCTCAGCGCAAAAGGCTCCTAAGAGCCAATCGACTCATCGCATGAATCTAGTTTACCATGAACATCCACAAACTGTCAAGAAGGTAAGTACTTGCTTCCTTCCCGAATGCTTAATGGTGACAACTGATCTCGATAGCGGTCGATAAAGGCCCCTACCCAATCCGGATTGACCTTGGAATAGTTGCGTAAGCTCCAGCCAATTGCCTTATTTATAAAGAACTCGCTTTGACCTAGATTATTGAGGATCACTTTTTCTAACAAATCCGTATCTGTTTTTTCTTTCCTCATAAGCTGGTGATCAATGGCAATCCGCCTCAACCAAAAGTCCTGATCCATACTCCAATCCAGCATAACCTGCTTGGTTTGTGGATAGTGAAAAGTAATCTCTCCGATGATAAGGTCCAATTGATCTATACTGTCCCACCATGATTTGGTTTGAGCCAATTCCTTTAGCTTTGGCAAATCTTCAGGTCTAAGCTCCTTCTTCTTTTTATCCAGATAATCCATAGCAATATATTGAAACTCACGGTAAGGTTGCTGCCAACACTCTTCCACAAAAGCCCAATCAATTGGATTCTTTATGAAAAGCTTAAAAAAATCTCTTTCAATCTTTTTGAGAATTGGTTTTTGAACGCCAAGAAAGCTGAATTTATTTTTCATATAAGCTTCCATTGCTGAGACTTTCGCTGGATCAGCTTGGTTTTCTAACAATTTCAAAAGAATTTTTGTATCCATATGATTCCTCCTTTTTTACATCAAAGGTCCAATCAAAGAAAAAAGATAGCCACCCAGACGATGAACCATAGGTATTTTTGATAAACTTTCTAAAGTGACTTCCTCTGAGAGAGCCTGGGTTTTCTCAAAATCTTCTTCAATCTTTAGCACTTCCAGATTTTTGTAGAGATAAACCCCATCTTCAAAATTTTGATAAAGACTTCGGTAGTCTGTATTAATGGTTCCTACCACAGCTTGTTGGCTATCAGAAACATAAACTTTAGCATGGACAAAACCTGGGGTATAACGGAAAATACGGACGCCAGCATCCAAGAGCACTTTAAAATAGGTCGTCGCAATATCAAAGGCATATTGTTTATCTGGAATCCCTGGCATAATGATCCGAACATCTACTCCGCGTTTGGCCGCGAAAGTCATAGCTCTAACCAATTCGTCATCCAAGATCAAATAAGGGGTCATGATGTGAACATAATCGGTCGATGTATTCAGTAAATGAAGATAAACATCCTCAGCCACTTTGTGATAGGTCAATGGTGAATTGCCATAAGGGAGTACAAAGCCCTGACTCTTTCTTTGTTGAGGTTTTTCTTGTAGATAGCGCTCCATATCCCTTTTATCTTCTATTCCAGTCACTGTCCACATGGTCAAAAAGAGAGCTTTTAGCGTTTGAACTGCTGAACCATCTAATCGAAGGGCCGTATCCTTCCAATGACCAAAGCGTTCTCGTTTATTGACATACTCATCAGCGATATTAACGCCACCAGTATAAGCAAATTGACCATCAATCACTGTAATCTTTCGATGGTCTCGGTAATTGTAATAGGTTGATAGAATAGGCTTGACTGGTGAGAAGGCCTGAGCTTTAATGCCAACCTTGTGCAAGCGCTCGATATAATCGTAGGACAAGGTAGTCATCTCATTCATCCCATCAAACATGACACGAACATCCAGACCTGCCTTGGCCTTCTCCTCCAAAATGGCTAAAATCTCGCCCCACATGATCCCTTCGTCAATAATGAAATATTCCATAAAGATATAACGCTCCGCCTTTTTCAAATCCTCCAACAAGGCTGGTAGCATGTCATCTCCAAGTGGAAAATAGGTGACCTCTGTGTCTCTGTAGATAGGAAACTGGGCTGGACTATGCTCCAGAAAATAAGCTAATTTCTGTAATTGGCGATCACTTTGGGATAAATAATCAGCAACTTCTGGATCGGTGCTTAGATAGTCGGATACCTGCACTGTAGCATTCTCAAGTCGTTTCTTCAAGCGTCTTACACCCAAATCAGCTAACGAAAAATAGAGCAGAGCCGTCCCAAAAATTGGAAAGAGGGAAATGATAATTATCCAGGACAGCTTGGAACGAGAATCCATTGAACGATTGAGCAAGTAAAAGAAGGTAAAGACACTCAACAAGTGTTCCCATAAGATAACGGATGGGAAATGCTCTTGTAGGCTGAGATATGAAAAGACAAGAAAGGCCAATTCCAGTAAGAAGAACAGGAGAATGGGAACCTTTCGGTTAAGTAGAATTTTGGCCCATCTGGAGGGCTTTTGGGGTAACAGTCTAGCACTCTGTTCTTGAGTCATATAGGCTCCTTTCATGTAGGGGAGATCATCACAACTTTCCGGTCTCTTTCAGTAATTTTATTAGTATCATTTTAGCCTATGAAAAAGTCGGGGATAATTAGCTATTGCAATTTACAAATGTCGTGATTTCTACCGTATTTTCCTAACAGCACCGTCTATGGTCTTTTGCATCCAGACGATATCATGCCATTTGTTAAACTTATAGCCAATTTTTGGGAAGTGAGCGACTTGAACATAGCCCCGCTTTTCATGCATGGAAATGCTCGCTTCGTTCGGAACTGCGATACAAGCCAGAAAGCGTAAGTAGCCTCGTGCTTGCAACTCCTCTTCTAAGGCCGTATAAAGAGCCGTTCCAATCCCTTGTCCACGCGCTTCCTTTGCTACATAAATAGATAATTCAGTGGTCCAATCATAGGCAGCGCGTGCATAATAGGTCGAGGCATAGGCATACCCCACAACTTTCCCATCCACTTCTGCGACCAAATAAGGAAATTGGGTCAGCGTTTTTGCGATGCGGCTTTCAAATTCCTGGACAGTCGGCACATCAACCTCAAAGGTAATGGTTGTCTCTGTCACATAAGGTTGGTAAATCGCTCGGATAGCTGCTGCATCGCTGAGCTGAACGGGTCGAATCATCATGGTGGCCTCCTAATTAGATTATACCTAGTATACCGATAAGCCTTCTCACTGTCAATGAAGAGAGGCAATGATCTAATAGTTTCATTTTTTGCAAAAGGATTTATATAGAAAAGAGGTTGAGAAATCCAGTCTCAACCTCTTTAGCTTATTCCGCTTTTTTATTTGAAAATTGACTATTGTAGAGCTCATAGTAGAATCCTTTATCTGCTAACAAGGATTGGTGATTTCCTTGCTCGATGATTTGCCCATCTTTGAGGACAAGGATTTTATCTGCTTCTTGAATGGTAGACAGGCGGTGAGCAATGACAAAGCTAGTCCGCCCTTTCATCAAATTCTTCATGGCTTTTTGAATCAAGAGCTCTAAACGCGTATCGACAGAAGACGTCGCTTCATCCAAAATCAAGATTTTAGGATCCGCTAGGAGCGCACGCGCAATGGTTAGGAGTTGCTTTTGCCCTAGAGAAATATTGCTAGACTCCTGGTTCATTTCCATATTGTAACCACCAGGAAGCGTCCGGATAAAGTGATCGACATTGGCTGCCTTTGCGGCTTCCACAATTTCTTCATCCGTTGCCTCGAGATTACCAAAGCGAAGGTTTTCTTTGATGGTTCCTTCATATAACCAAGCATCCTGAAGCACCATTCCGAATTGTTTGCGGTAATCTTGGCGAGATAGATGGCGAATATCATGACCATCGACTGTAATCGATCCTGCAGTCACATCATAAAAGCGCATCAGCAAATTAATCAGGGTTGTTTTTCCTGCTCCGGTTGGTCCGACAATGGCCACCATTTCACCTGGTTTGACTTCTAGGTTGAAATCACGAATCAAGGGTTTGTCCGCTACGTATTGGAAATCAACGTTTTTAAAGCTGACTTGCCCTGTCAAATCTCCAGAGAGGGTTTCTGTCACATCTGCTACTTCATCTGGTTCATCCATGACTTGGAAAATCCGATCTAGAGACGACTTAGCACTTTGTAGCTGTCCTGCCAATTGGGTCAAGTTTTGAATCGGTTGGTTGATCTGCCAAACATATTGAACGAAGGCCTGCATATTCCCGACAGTCAAACGTCCTGCTATCACTTGCAAGCCACCAAACAAAGCGATAATGAGATAAGTCAAATCTGAAATCCCATTTAAAATCGGCATCATTAAGCCAGAAATGAAATTAGCCTTGAATCCTACTTTTTGAAGGTGATGGGTAATATCATGAAACTCTTCCTGGGAAGATTTCTCTCGGACATAGAGCTTAAGGACATTAAAACCTGTTAAATTTTCTTGAACGAAGCCGTTCATTGCCCCCAAAACATCTGCCTGCTCTTTAAAGTAAGGCTGAGATTTTTTCATGATAAATCGAGCACTGAAATAAGTGATCGGAATGGACAAGATCACCACCATCCCCAATTGGATATTTAAGTACAAGACCATGCTGATGACAAAAAGCAAGGTAAAGATAGCGTTGACGATTTGTAAAAAGGACTGTTGCAAGGCATTCGAGACAGTTTCGACATCGCTAGTAAAACGTCCGAGCAAATCTCCGAACTGATGCCGGTCAAAATAGGAAACCGGAATGTGGTTGATTTTATGAGACAAATCATTTCGCATGTCCTGAACGGTCTTTTGAACAGCATTGGTCATAAAATAGTTGGAATAATAAGATCCCAACTCATAGAGGACCCCACGGAATAGATAGAGCGTCATAATGATCGCGATATAGGAGGTGTTAAGACCAGCCCCTGGAAGGCCTTTTGCCATATCCATGAGATTTTTTGTCAACTCAGTAATCGCAAGCCCCAAAACAAAGGGTTCGACAACACTCATGACGACACTCAAGATTTTTAAGAAAATGGACAAGCAAACTTCCAAGCGATAGGCTCTCAAGTAAGTCCATAGTCTAGAAA
This sequence comes from Streptococcus parasanguinis, assembly GCF_023109675.1. Lineage (GTDB taxonomy): Bacteria > Bacillota > Bacilli > Lactobacillales > Streptococcaceae > Streptococcus > Streptococcus parasanguinis_I. The sequence continues at coordinate 38,358 of NZ_JALDUR010000007.1, forward strand.
AACTGTTTTGTTCTTGTTTCATCTGCTTCTCCTTTCTATTCCTCTGTTAATGATGGACTGTCAAGCTGGGAATTGGCAATTTCACGATAGATCTCATTGCTTTCCATCAATTCATCGTGAGTACCTCGACCGACGATTTCACCTTGGTCCAAGACAATAATTTGATCCGCATCCATAATGGTTCCCACACGTTGCGCTACGATCAAGACGGTCGCATCTCCTGTGACTTCTTTGAGACGCTTCCGCAAAGTGGCATCCGTCTTGTAGTCTAAGGCAGAGAAGGAATCATCAAAAATAAAGACATCTGGATCTTTGACAACGGCACGAGCGATAGACAAGCGTTGTTTTTGACCACCTGAAAGGTTGCTACCACCTTCTGCCAAATGCGTATCAAAGCGTTCCTCACGGCTGTCGATAAATTCCTTGGCTTGGGAAATTTCAGCCGCTTGTTCTAGCTCTTGTACAGAGGCATCTTCTTTCCCATAACGAAGGTTCTCAGCAATGGTTCCCGTAAAGAGCAAGGCCTTTTGTGGAATAAAACCAATCTTTTGGCGAAGGGCTTTCAGATTGTAGTCACGGACATCCACACCATCGACCAAAATCTTCCCTAGGGTGACATCATAGAATCGTGGAATCAACTGCACAAGTGAAGATTTCCCAGAACCGGTCGAGCCGATAAAGGCAATGGTTTCGCCAGGTTTGGCTTGAAAGGAAATGTTGTGAAGAACTGGACTCTCTGTCTCACCTGGATAAGCAAAGGTGACATTGTCAAATTTCAAATAGCCACGAGATGCTGTTTCTGTTACACCATTCTCATTTGGATCGATCGAAATGGGCATGTCCATGATTTCCTTGAGACGACGGCTAGAAACCGCAGTCCGAGGATACATAGTAAAGAGATTGGCTAAAAAGAGGAAAGATAAGAGCGCGTGGAAGCTATACTCAATAAAGGCAACCAGATCCCCAATTTTCAAACTACCGTCATGAAGAGGATCCAAAGCAAACCAGACAATCGCCACAATCATAGCAATGATGATCTGCACAAATAGGGGTTCTGTCAAACCAGTTAGTTTGAACAATTTATTAGAGTTTTCCGCATAGACCTCATTTTCAGCCGCAAATTTCTCTTCCTGGAATTCTTCACGAGCAAAGGCACGAATCACACGAAGTCCTGTCAAATTTTCACGCGCAAATTGGTTGAGATGGTCGAGAGTCTTTTGTTGCTTCTCAGAAAGTGGACGTGTCTTGACTGCTACATACCAGACGACGACAGCAAGGAATGGTACAGATACCGCTACAATCCATGCTAGAGAAGGACTGGTTGTCAGAATCAAAAGAACGCTGGAAACCATCATCAAAGGTGTGATGACGCCCATCTTCAACATAGAATCCGCAAACTGCATCAAAACAAAGGCATCCGAAGTCAAGCGAGTAACCAATGACGATACCCCAATTTGCTCATACTCGCGGTGTGAGTACTCCTGTAACTTGGCATAGAGGTCATTGCGCATATCACGGACCATGGTGGTCGTTAGCTGACCAACCGCGTAAGATAAGATAATCCGTCCCACAATTCCAAGCAAAATGATCGCAAACATAACCCAGCCCCAGAAATACAGCCGATCCACATCACGCGGGTTAATCCCCTCATCAATCATGCGAGCTAGAATCGTTGGCAAGCCTAAATTGACAATAACAAAAAGGACCGCCGAAAATAGATTCAGGGCTAGCCACTTGGGATACTTTTTCAAGTAAGACCAAATATAAAGCATAGATGATTCTCCTTTTCCATAAATAATAACCTTGATCACACAGAAAAGAGGGAGCGAGACGAAATCATTTTCAAAGAAAATCATTCCTGCCCCAGTCCCATCTGTATTCTTATTTATTATATCAAACCAGTCATAAAAGTAAAGCAAAGAGAGTGGGACAGAAATCGGTCATTCGTTAGAATTCGATTTCATCGTCCCACCTCCGCACAGTTGAGTAGGGCTGTAAAAGCTGATGAAATCAGCGTAGTAGAGCTCACTCAACCACTGCGTCTTATTCGACAATCCAAAAATAATTGAGAGGCTAGGACTTTTGTCCCAGCCTCTCAGTCGCTTTATTTCGTGCGTTTGAGTTTAGCGTTTTTAAGAATCATAAGATCCCCTTGGTTGCTATTACTTAATTTAGAAAGATCAAATGTCAAATAGTCACCATCGACCTTGTATGTAATCTTTTCTCCACTACCATCATTTGACGAGATTGATTTCTCTTTTTGATTGATTTTGACATCATAAGATCGCTCATTCTTTTGACCAGCGACTTCACCCGCGATGCTGAGGGTTCCTTTAGAATCTTTGATCTTAATAGAAACTTCAAAATTAATAACGTTTCCAATAGACTCTAATTGACTACCTGATAAGCCTTGCTCCTCAAGAATTTTCTTGAGTTCAGTTTTTGATGGTTTGTAGACATAAGTCCCATTATCACTTTTGGCACCACATGCCACCAAGAGGACTGCTGCAAAAACTGCAACGAAAGCTAAAAGAATACGTTTAATATTTTTCATAATCAATCTCCTAATGTATTTTATAATCAGATTTTACCACTATTTTAATACCGATTCAAGATGTTTTAAAGAAGAAAAAGAGCAGATACTCTCTGCCCTTCTCTTGTATTATTTTGTACGTTTGAATTTAGCGTTTTTGAACATTTCCAAAGCGGCTTCATGACCTGAACTCTTTTCACCAGATAAATCAAAAGTGAACACATCGCCTGAAACTTTGTATTTAACCTTCTCACCTTCACCTGTTTTAGATTGAAGAGTTTTCTTTTGTTGGTCAACTTTCATATCAAATGATTGGTCAGTCTTTTGTCCCATCATTTCACCTTTAATTTTAAGGCTACCTGTTTTGTCTTTAATGGTCACTGAAACTTCCAATTTAACATTGTCGATCAATGCATCTACACTTGAACTTGGAGCACCTTGTTCTTCAAGGATTTCCTTCACTTCAGTTTTTGATGGTTTGTAGACATAAGTCCCATTATCACTTTTGGCACCACATGCCACCAAGAGGACTGCTGCAAAAACTGCAACGAAAGCTAAAAGAATACGTTTAAAGTTTTTCATAACTTCTCCTTTTTAGTTAGATTCACCCTATTATATCAACAATTCAGACACACGGCAATGAAATATTACAAATGTAATACTCTTGTAATATATTTATCAACTAATATGTAACGATTAAATAGGCAGGATCCGTACCTACCTTCGCTAAATTATTTAACTTTTTTAAACTTAGCCATTTTTATAAAGTTTATAAAAATATCAGAACCACTCGAGTTTGATTCTTTCACATCCATAAAGGTTAGCATATGATTAGAAATTTTATACGACATCTTTGTCCCACTGTCATCATTCTTCATTACAAATATTTTGTGTTTTTGGTCAACCTTAAAATCATAGGATTGATTGGTATTTTGAACATTTGATTTTATTTGAACCTTCATAACGCCTTCTTTGTCCTTAATGATAATCGAAACCCTAAATTTATAATCATCTGTAATGATATAAGCAAGTTGACTTGGTAGCATCTCCCTCACTTCTTCTGTTGAGGGTTCGAATACATAAGTCCCATTATCACTTTTTGGACCACAGGCTACCAAGAGGACTGCTGCAAAAACAGCACCTAAAGCCAAAAAAATCTGTTTAAAATTTTTCATACCTTCTCCTTGTTTCAACGAATATCCCTATTATAGCAATAATTTTTTCGTATCTCAATGAAAGATTAGATAATACAGGGCTTGTAAAAGTCACAAAAGAAAGAATGCACGAAAAAACCGAGGCCTAAACCTCGGTTTTGATTTTGATTGGAAACTCGATTATTTAAGAGTAACTGAAGCTCCAGCTTCTTCCAATTTACCTTTGATTTCTTCAGCTTCAGCTGCAGCAACACCTTCTTTGATAACGCCAGGTGCACCATCAACAAGTTCTTTAGCTTCTTTAAGACCAAGACCAGTGATTTCACGTACAACTTTGATAACGCCGACTTTCTTGTCGCCTGCAGATGTCAATTCGATATCGAATGAATCTTTAGCAGCACCTGCGTCAGCAGCACCAGCTGCAGCAACAGCTACAGGAGCAGCTGCAGTTACACCAAATTCTTCTTCGATAGCTTTTACAAGGTCGTTCAATTCAAGGATTGAAGCTTCTTTAATTTCAGCAATAATGTTTTCAATGTTCAATGCCATTGTTAATTCCTCCAAATAAGTTTTAATTTTATGTTTTTATTTTTTTGTAGCTAGGCTACGCTGCGTAGCATAAGATTAAGCTGCGTCTTCTTTGTTGTCTGCAACCGCTTTGACTGCAAGAGCAACGTTGCGCACTGGCGCTTGAAGTACAGAAAGGAGCATAGAAAGAAGTCCTTCGCGGTTTGGAAGAGTTGCAAGTGCAAGAATCTCTTCTTTAGATGCGACAGCGCCTTCGATTGCACCACCTTTGATTTCAAGTGCTTCAGCGTCTTTTGCAAAATCGTTCAAGATTTTCGCAGGTGCGATAACATCTTCGTTAGAAAATGCTACTGCAGAAGGTCCAACGAATACAGATGCAAGATCTTCAAGACCAGCTTTTTCAGCTGCACGACGCAAGATTGAGTTTTTGATAACTTTAAACTCAACTTCGCTTCCGCGAAGGTTGCGACGGAGAACTGTATCTTGCTCAACTGTCAAACCGCGAGAATCTACAACGACGATTGATGCAGCAGCTTTCATTTTTTCAGCTACCACGTCAACAAGTTCCGCTTTTTTAGCAATAATTGCTTCACTCATTAGTGTGTTCACCTCCGTAATTATTTTGCTTGGGGAATTTTTCCAAAAGAAAAACGCGCCCAAACCTAGACACGAAAGTACAATACGCTTCTTTTAATTGATACGTTTTGTCCTCGGTAGGATCTTTATGAGTCGAGCTCCCCTACTGTCTTAGGCAGTTTTTTCAAACCGTAGATTAGTTTATCATATATAAAAAAAGAATGCAAGTACTTTTGCAAACTTTTTTTATATTTTTTAATCGTTATAGAGACTCTTGATATTATTCAACCAAGCATAGGCTAGTCCCATTAGGACTCCTCCTCCTACCCAGTTGGCGAAGAAGGTGACACCATAGTGACGTAAAATATTTAAAAACTCAAAATGTGGCAATTGGCTAGATACTGGATTAAAGCTTAATAATGAGAAGGAAGCAAAGTTTGCAGCCAAGTGTTCATTGGTCATAAAGACAAACATATAAATAGCTGAGAGGGCTAAGAGCACCTTAGCTGTTTCATCTTTGAAATATAGATAAGAAAGAATAGCAATATTGACGAAGATATTGGCAATAACCCCTTCAAAGAAAACCACTTGATTGCTACGTTGAAGTTTATTTTCTGCTACCGTGGCTAGGAAACCTTTTGGATCGATATGTGCAAAGGCAGTTGTTTGATTGAAAAGAAAAGCTACGATTAAAGCACCAATTAAATTAAAGAAGGTACAATAAAGAAGAATCTCCAACGCTTTCTTCCAGTTAATTTTCTTTAGATAGGTACCCGCCGTCAGATACATCATATTTGAGGTGGTTAATTCCGCATTTAAGAATAAGAGGTAAACCAAGCCCCAGGCAAAGATGAATGGAAATAGAAAACGACCAGATCCAGGTACGAAGGTATTCAACAGGTCTGCAGCAACTGCTCCGACCGCCGTACTTAAAGTAAGAAATCCTCCAGCAAAAATAGAACGGACTGCATAACGCGTTTTAGATTTCTGATAGAGATCTTCCTTCTTATTACACGCCGCTCCCACTTTTTGAATAAAATTAGATTCAGACATAATATTCTCCTTATATAATGTTTGTGAATAAAATCATTATATCATAGACAAAATAGTTTGAAAAGGTTTTCAGGAAAAATTCTTAAATTCACAATATATACGTTTTAAATCATATGCAAGGAGATAATTAAAAAACAGGCATTTGCCTGCTTTTCTTTTTTAATAGTTTAAACGGTTCGCCCAAGCGATATCCAAATTCAAGATTTCTTGTGAAGTAAACTGTTGGCGATATGGATTGTATACCGAACCTGTAATACCACCTTGAACATTTGGTGAATCGTATTGAGTCAAATTATAAGTTTCAATGATGTTATTAAGTTTTGCATAGTAGCTTGTGTCTGTCGCATAAACACCTGTCAAAGCTGCTGTTGCATCTTGATAACTAGAGGTGTTGCTCTTCCATGCACCTGCAAAATGTCCTTGTTTCAAAACAGCTACATAGTCTTGCAATGATTCATAGTAAGATGGGTAAGAACGAAAAGCGTCATTAATCGTATAGGCATTTCCAGCACCATCATCTTCCCAAGTTTGCATCACTGCAGATTGACCAGCATAACTTCCTTTAATACCGAAAAGGTTGTAATGCGGATAAGAAGACAAGCCAGACTGACCTGAACCACTTTCAAGGATGGCTTGTGCGATCATAACGGAAGCATAAAGGTCATTCTCTTGACCGAGCTGACGAGCTGACTCACCAATTTGTGAGATGAAAGCTTCAGTAGGGTCTGAATAAGCTTGGTAAGATCCATCATTAGCACCAACTGATGTGACGTGCTCGCTCATAGCAGCAGCAAAAGTCCCTGCTGCTAATACAGAAACGAACAAACCAAATAATTTCGTTTTATTCCGTATTTTCTTTTTCATAATACAATTTATCTCCAATTATTTTTTATCATCTTTTATCTTTATAGAAATTATACCATATAGATAGAAGAAAACAAAGCCACTTATATTACACTTGTATTACAATTGCGAGATAAATCCAAAACAAAAATGACATTTTCATGTCATTTCAATTTATTTCGTAAAATGCATTTTCTAAAATAGCATCCCATGACTTCTCTAGTCCTTCCCTGGTTACAGAAGAAAAGACAATAAAGGTGTCAGCTGGATCAAAATCGAGCTTTTTCTTGATGATCGATTCATGTTTATTCCATTTTCCACGCGGAATCTTATCTGCCTTAGTTGCTACCAAGATTACTGGGATTTCGTAGTATTTTAAGAACTCATACATTTGGACATCATCTGCTGAAGGTTCATGACGAAAATCGACTAGGCTAACGACTGCTTTTAAGTTCTCCCGGCTAGTGAGGTATTCTTCGATCATCCGCCCCCACTTCTCGCGCTCTTTTTTCGAGACTCGTGCATAGCCATAACCAGGTACGTCTACCAACCGGAGTTTATCATCGATATTGAAGAAATTGAGCAATTGGGTTTTTCCTGGTTTCCCAGATGTTCTGGCCAGGTTCTTTCGATTTAAGAGAGTATTAATAAAAGAAGACTTGCCGACATTGGATCGACCGGCAAGTGCAACTTCTGGAATCTCATCTTGAGGATAATGACTCTTATTTGCAGCGCTTAAGAGGATATCCGCATTATGTGTATTAATTTCCATATTTTATCTTTCTAGGCTGTTTCGAGAATTGGTTTTTCAGTTCCGTCTACAGCTTCTTTTGTAATTCGAACAAGTTTGACATCTTCTTGACTTGGAATTTCAAACATGACATCCATCATGGTTTCTTCGATAATCGAACGAAGTCCACGAGCTCCTGTTTTTCTTTCGATAGCCTTATTAGCAATCTCTTGAAGGGCTTCATCATCGAATTCCAATTCAACGTTATCATAAGAGAGCAAGGTTTGGTATTGTTTTACCAAGGCATTGCGTGGCTCTTTTAGAATACGGACAAGGTCGTCAACTGTCAATTGCTCAAGGGCCGCAAAGACTGGAAGACGTCCGATCAATTCTGGGATAATCCCGAATTTTTGAATATCTTCTGCCACGATTTCTTGCATGTAAGAGCTTGATTCATCAATAGCTTTATTGTTCTTACCGAAACCGATGACTTTTTCACCGAGACGTTGCTTAACAATTTCTTCGATCCCATCAAAAGCTCCACCTACGATGAAGAGAATATTTTTGGTATCCACTTGAATCATCTCTTGTTGTGGGTGTTTGCGTCCCCCTTGAGGTGGGACACTAGCGACGGTTCCTTCGATGATCTTCAAGAGAGCTTGTTGCACTCCTTCACCAGAAACGTCACGTGTGATAGAGACATTTTCACTTTTCTTAGCGATCTTATCGATTTCATCGACATAGATAATGCCTCGTTCAGCACGTTCGATATTGAAATCAGCTGCCTGAAGAAGTTTCAAGAGAATGTTTTCAACGTCTTCTCCCACATAACCAGCTTCTGTCAAGGCTGTTGCATCTGCAATGGCAAATGGGACATTCAAGCTACGTGCTAAGGTTTGGGCCAAGAAAGTCTTACCTGAACCAGTAGGGCCGATCATGAGGATGTTTGATTTTTGCAATTCAACATCTGTCTCGTCTTCACGCGTATCGTGGAAGTTGATGCGTTTGTAGTGGTTGTATACCGCTACAGCAAGGGCACGTTTGGCACGATCTTGACCGATGACATAGTGGTTCAAGATATTGAGCAATTCGATTGGTTTTGGAACTTCACTAAGGTCTGCAAGAACCTCTTCTGCTAGCTCCTCGCGGATAATTTCTTGTGCTAACTCGACACATTCATTACAGATAAACGCATTGTTTCCTGCAATGATTTTTTGGACTTCATCTTGACTCTTTCCGCAAAATGAACAATAAACCATCATATCATTATTTTGATTCGTTGGCATGTATTTCCTCTTTCTGTCATTTTCTGTTTCTATTTAGTTTAAAATAAGGTCATGTAAAAGGCGTGAATAGAATTCACAAGATTGGTAAAAGCATTTAGTAAGAATAAAATAGCGAGGCCAAACCGTTTTTTACGAAAGGTTTGTAAGGCGCAAATCAAACAGATGACACATAGGACAGCTGTAAAAAAACCAAAGACACTTCGCTCCATTAGTCTAAATCCTTTCTCTTATAATAGTTGACCGTAAAATCATATGGGTTCTTCTCATCTTTTGGATGATGGACTTGACGGACTCTTTCATAGCGGTTCTCTTCAAATCTCGGTGCCAATGTATCGCCATCAATATCCGCATGAATCATGGTCTGGATCAATTCTTCTAACTGGTCAGAGAAGAGCTTTAAAATCTGACTGCCTCCAATAATGTAAAGATTCTTCTCTTGGTTCTGATACCACTCCAAGACTTCTTCTTTGCTGTGCATGACAAGTACAGCGTCATTTTCAGGATCGTAGGCTTGATCTTGCGTTAAGATAATACTAGTCCGACCTGGTAGAACCCGTTTTTTCATACCATCAAAGGTCACTCTTCCCATGAGAATGGCTTGCCCCATGGTTGTTTCTTTGAAATGCTGAAGCTCAGCTGGCAGATGCCAAGGCATGACTTGGTCCTTTCCAATAATGCCATTTTCAGTCTGAGCCCAGATACCAATTATCTTTTTCATTCTCTCATCCTTTACACTGATACTTCTATTTTATCAAATTTTCTTATAAAAGACTGATTTCAACTATCTAGTTTGGAGGATATTTTTTCAAATACAAACAGAAAAAACCGCGAGATTTTCGCGGTTTTTTTTTAGCCACAAGTTAGCTTAGTCTTCTTTTTTGCGTTTTGCAAATCCAAATAATGACAGACCTGCTAAAGCGCTAAAGATTGCAAGACCAGCAGTAGAAGATTCTTTTGTTCCTGTGTTTGGAAGTTGTGCAGTAGGATTTTGTGGATCGATATACTTCACTTCTTCTTTCGTTTCTGGAACAACAGGAATCGTTGGTTCTTCTGGTTTTGGTTGTGGAGTAGGTTGTGGTTGTGGTTCTGGTGTTGGTTGCGGTTGGGGAGTAGGCTGTGGCTGTGGCTCTGGTGTCGGAGTTGGATCCGGCATTGGAGTTGGTGTCACAGTCTTCTTGTAGATATGTTGAATGTTTCCATCTTTATCTACAACAGTCTTCACGAAGTCATAACCTGGGATATCTTTCTTCGGTTGTTCCCCATCTTCTGTTGGGTTACCTGGGATTGGGTCCCCATTTTCGTCTACATATGAAGTTGTAACTTTTTCATAGACGTGTTCAGTATCACCATTAGGCAATTTCTTCGTTTCCACAAAGCGGTAACCTGGAATTTCAGCTTTTGGCTCTTCTCCATCAACTGCAGGATATCCTGGGATTTCCTTACCTTCTTTATCAACAAACTTAGTGATTGGAAGGACAGTTGGTGTGTAAGTTGCAGAAGCTTTTGTTCCGTTCACATCTTCACGAACCACTGTTACAGCTGGTGCTGTTCCAGTGAATTGAGGTTCTGGTGTGAAGGTTACAGTTCCATCTGCTGCTACTGTGTATGTACCAACACCTGGAATTGTCTTCGTAGTTGAACCATCTTCAAAGGTTGCTGGAACTCCGTCATTCATTGGTACACGGCTATCGCCTTCTGTGAAGGTTGGTTTGCCTGTTTGAGTGGCACCCTTCTTACCAATTGAAGTAGCTGGTTCTGCAGTTGGTGTAACTGGTGTTACAGTTGGTGTGTAAGTAGCGGTAATTGGTGTACCGTTCTTATCAACACGTTTCACTGTTACGCCTGTACCGGTTCCTGTGAATGATTTTTCTGGTACGAAGGTTACGGTTCCGTCTGGAGAAACGGTGTAAGTTCCTTCACCTGGAATAACTTTAGTAGTTGATCCATCTTCAAAGGTTGCAGGTACATCATCATCCATTGGCACACTTGGGTTACCAGGCGTGAAGCTTGGTTTACCTGTTTGAGTTTGACCTTGGATATCTGTTGATGTAGCAGGATCAGCTGTTGGTGTCACAGGTGTAACAGTTGGTGTGTACTTAGCTGTAACTGGTGTACCGTTCTTGTCAACACGTTTAACAGTCACGCCTGTTCCTGTTCCTGTGAATGATTTTTCTGGTACGAAGGTAACTGTTCCATCTGGAGCTACTGTGTATGTTCCTTCACCTGGAATAGTCTTAGTTGTTGAACCATCTTCAAATGTTGCTGGCACATCATCATCCATCGGTACATCTGGGTTACCTGGTGTGAATGTTGGTTTGCCTGTTTGTGTCTTACCTTGGATGTCAGTAGATGTTGCTGGCTCAGCGGTTGGAGTTACTGGTGTTACAGTTGGTGTGTAAGTTGCAGTAACTGGAGTACCGTTCTTATCAACACGTTTCACTGTTACGCCTGTACCTGTTCCTGTGAATGATTTTTCTGGAACAAAGGTTACGGTTCCATCCGGAGCAACTGTGTAAGTTCCTTCACCTGGAATAACTTTAGTTGTTGAGCCATCTTCAAAGGTAGCTGGTACATCATCATCCATTGGGATTGCAGGGTTACCAGGTGTAAAGCTTGGTGTACCTGTTTGAGTTTGACCTTGGATGTCAGTAGATGTTGCAGGATCAGCAGTTGGTACAACTGGAGTGATCTTCGGTGTGTAAGTTGTCTCAGCAACAGTTCCGTTTGTATCTTTACCTTGAACCTTAACTGGAACAACATCACCTGAGTATGATTTATCTGTTGGTGTGAAGGTCACAACACCTGTTTCTTTATCAACGGTGAAGGTACCGATCACATCACCTGCTGGTGATTTCGCATCTACAGATGCTGCTGGCTGACCATTTTCGTCAAGAAGAGTAATGGTATCCTTGTCGATTGGTGCAACTGGGTCACCTTCAGTGAAGGTAACAGTTCCTGTTTGAACCACACCTTGAGGTGCTTCTGATTCAGCTGGAGTTGCTGTTGGTGTTACTGGTGTCACAGTTGGTGTGTACTTAGCAGTAACTTGAGTACCGTTCTTATCGACACGTTTAACCGTTACGCCTGTACCTTCTCCTGTGAATGATTTTTCTGGTACAAAGGTTACAGTTCCATCTGGAGCAACAGTGTAAGTTCCTTCACCTGGAATGGTCTTCGTAGTTGAGCCATCTTCAAATGTTGCAGGAGTATCATCATCCATTGGAAGATTTGGATTACCTGGTGTGAAGGTTGGTGTACCTGTTTGCGTTTGACCTTGTTTGTCAGTAGATGTTGTATCTTCTGCAGTTGGTGTAACTGGTGTTACGGTTGGTGTATAAGTTGCAGAGGCTTTAGTTCCATTCTTATCTTCACGAACAACCGTCACTGCTGGAGCAGTCCCGACGAATGATTTCTCTGGAACGAAGGTAACAGTTCCATCTGCTGCTACTGTGTAAGTACCAACACCGTCTACAGTCTTCGTAGTTGAGCCATCGTCAAATGTTGCTGGAACATCATCGTTCATTGGCACACGGCTATCGCCTTCAGTAAATTCAGGCTTACCTGTTTGAGTTTGACCTTGCTTACCAGTTGAAGTAGCATCTTCAGCTGTTGGTGTTACAGGCGTTACAGTTGGTGTGTAAGTTGCAGAGGCTTTAGTGCCATTCATATCTTCACGCACAACTGTTACCGCTGGTGCAGTTCCAACAAATGATTTTTCTGGTACAAATGTAACTGTTCCGTCTGCTGCTACTGTGTAAGTACCAACACCGTCTACAGTCTTAGTCGTTGAGCCATCGTCAAATGTTGCTGGAACATCTTCATTGATTTCTACTGTTTTCTCAACGCCATCAACCGTTACAGTTCCACCCTTGAATTCAGGTTTACCAGTTTGTGTAGCACCTTGAATATCTGTTGTTTCAGCTGGTGTAGCTGTTGGAGTTACTGGAACAATTTCAGGTGTGTAGGTTGTATCTACCTTGATACCGTTTGAGCTTTCAGCTTGAACCTTAACAGGCGTTACTTTACCAGTATAAGATTTGTCAGTTGGTGTGAAGGTTACTTGTCCAGTTGCTGGATCAATTGAGTAAGTACCGATTTCAGTTGTTCCATCAGCAGCATAAGCTGGTGTGCTTGATACTTCATTACCATCCTTATCCAAAAGCGTGTAGCTATTATCTTTAATCGTAATCGCTTTATCTTGACCATTAACTTGAACAGTTGCACCTTCAAAGGTTGGTGTTCCTGTTTGTGTCGCACCTTGGATATCTTTAGATGTAGCTGGATTAGCTGTTGGAACAGCTGCTACAACTGTTGGTGTGTAACTTGCATCTGAAGTGATAGTTGAAGTCTTACTGTCTGCATTGGTAATTGTTGCAGTCGCTTGGACTTTCACGCCAGTTGCAGTTCCGACGAAGTCTTTTTCAGGTGTGAAGGTTACTGCTCCTGTAGTAGGATCGATTGTATAAGTTCCTTCACCTGCTACTGTTACAGTTGTTTCATCCGTCGGTTGACCTGTTGCAGGGTCAATCAATTTCTTGCTTGTGATTTGAGCAGTCTCATCATCACTCAAAGCAAATGTAGGTGTCTCTGTTTGAGGAACATTTTGAATGTCTTCAGAAACTTTATTTGTTGGAGTAAGAGTGACTGGGTTAACCGTTGGTGTGTAAGTCGCAGATGCTTTGGTTCCATTCTTGTCTTCACGAACAACGGTTACGGCTGGTGCAGTACCAGTAAAGCTTGGTTCTGGAACAAATGTAACAGTTCCGTCTGGAGCTACTGTATAAGTACCAACGCCATCGACTGTCTTAGAAGTAGATCCATCATCGAAGGTTGCTGCAACATCATCGTTCATTGGTACACGGCTGTCGCCTTCAGTGAATACAGGTTTACCAGTTTGTGTAGCACCTTGGATGTCTTTTGTTTCAGCTGGTGTTGCTTCAGGTGTTACTGGCAATACTGTTGGTGTGTAGGTTGCTGAAGCTTTTGTTCCATTCTTATCTTCGCGGACAACTGTCACAGCTGGTGCAGTTCCGACAAATGATTTTTCTGGTACAAATGTAACAGTACCGTCTGCTGCTACTGTGTAAGTACCAACACCTTCAACGGTCTTGGTTGTTGAACCATCTTCGAAAGTTGCTGGAACATTTTCATTGATGGCTACTGTCTTCTCAACGCCATCAACCGTTACAGTTCCACCCTTGAATTCAGGTTTACCTGTTTGAGTAGCACCTTGGATATCTTCTGTTTCAACTGGGGTTGCTGTTGGGGTTACTGGAACGATTTCTGGTGTGTAAGTTGTATCCACCTTGATACCGTTTGAGCTTTCAGCTTGAACCTTGGCTGGTGTGACTGCACCAGTGTATGATTTATCAGTCGGTGTGAAGGTTACTTGACCAGTTGCTGGGTCGATTGTGAAGTTACCGATCACTGTTGTACCGTCTGCCGCATAAGCTGGTGTCGTTGAAACTTCGTTACCATCTTTATCTAGCAATGTGTAGCTATTGTCTTTAATGGTAATAGCTTTATCTTCACCATTTACTTGAACAGTTGTTCCTGCAAAGGTTGGTGTACCGGTTTGAGTTGCACCTTGAACATCTTTAGAAGTTGTAGGGTTTGCTGTTGGAACAGCCGCTACAACAGTTGGTGTGTAAGTTGCATCAGATGTGATGGTTGCTGTCTTACCGTTCGCATTGGTAATCGTTGCAGTCGCTTGAACTGTCACACCAGTTGCAGTACCAACGAAGTCTTTTTCAGGTGTGAAGGTCACCGCTCCTGTAGTTGGATCGATTGTATATGTACCTTCCCCTGCTACTGTCACCGTTGTTTCGTCAGTCGGTTGACCAGTTGCTGGATCCACCAATTTCTTGCTAGTGATTTCAGCAGTCTTGTCGTTACTCAAATCAAATGTTGGTGTTTGAGTTTGAGGAACATTTTGAACATCCGCAGAAACCTTGTCTGTAGGAGTCACTGTGATAGGTGTTACAGTTGGTGTGTACTTAGCGGTTGCTGTCTTAAGGTATTCATCACGGACGGTACCGTCTTTATCTCTTCCGACAGGTGCTGTTACGGATACGGTAACACCTTGAGCTGTACCTGTGAATCCTGGTTCTGGAACAAAGGTTACTTTACCAGTAGCATCGTCAATGCTGTATGTTCCTTCGCCTGCTACTGTTACAGAGGTTGCATTGGTTACTTGACCAGTCGCTGGATCCACCAATTTAGCAGGGTATTCCAAGCTTGGAGTGACAGAGATCTTTTCGCCATTAGCGTTTGTTGTCGTTGTGTTAAAGGTTGGTGTACCTGTTTGAGTCGCACCTTGGACATCTGTCGAAGTCTTATCTACCCCTTCAATATCCGTTGGTGTAACAGTTGGGATATAAAGACCATCCATGGTATTCAAAACAGTATCTACATTGGCTTCATCAGCTGGGAATTTTGTTGACCAACCAGTATCGTAGCCATTGCTGTCTGTACGACGAATAGAGATACCATCCGCTGTTCCAAGGAAGTGATCTTCAGGAATGAACTCAACATCCACAGAAGTTCCGTTTGGAGTGATCTTGTACTTCCCTTGACCAGCTACAGCATAGTAGCCATCTGCGCCAGGTGTAACGACTTGCCCTGTACGGTTATCTATCATTTGTGGAGCTACTATTTCATCAATTTTTGCTGGCTCAGTTAGGCTATAGCCTTGCAAACCACGAGCGGTAAAGGCTACAGTTGCAGTTTGCTTCGCCCCTTGAAGACCAGTTGTTTCTTTGAATTCCCCTTTAGGTGGGTGGGTGATTTGAGTCTTGAAGTCCTCAACTTCCCCTGAAAAGGCCATTCCTGTCGGACTCTCGATTTGATCAGCATCCTTAGCAATTCGTAACCGTACCCCTAATTCCTTAACACTAGGATCAATATAGGTTTTACTCTTTGTAAAGCTTAACGTAGCCGTTCCATCTTGAGTAATAGTTGTTAAATCAGACCGTTCATCTTCATCGAAGGTTCCGTTTTGGTTGAAATCTATCCAACCATAGATGTTAGCTTTTGCTGCTCCACCCGTATGAGCTTCCACTGAAATGGTGTAATTACCTGGACGTGTCCGGTCCATCTTGATCAGCTCATTAGTTTTTCCTTTGAGATCATTTGGAAGTAATTGGTCGATGCCTTCATCCGCAGTGGTCGCCTTGTCATCACCCGTCCAATCAAGGGTATTGTTTTCATCCATATCAGGACTCAAGTGACCGAGATAAGGTTGGTTCACTTTCTTACCAGTAATTCCATCTACAGTTGCGATCGAATGAATCGCCTTACCGTATGATTCAGGTGCATCTCCTTCATCAAGTGGGAAGAATCCTAGCATAGCAGACTGTTTACCACCTGAAGCAATGTAAAGACCAATTTCAGAAGCTCCCTTTGTCATAACAAGAGGAACATCAACATCATTTGCAGAAATATTTGGACCGAAAACTCCCGTTCCGAGACCTCCGGTTGTTAAATCAGCACTTCCAAAGTACTTCCAGGCAACCGCTTTTTTGTCTGGTCCAACTTGAGTTGATCTACGAAGTTGGTCAAGATTAGTTCTAGAGAAAATCATACCGTTTATATTGGTGGTAGAGTTTGAACCAAATAAATTGTCTGTATCTTGTGGAATGTAGGTTACATTATATCTTTTAGTCGATTTTTTCCATTCCCCTATATGTTTCCAACCTTCTCCATTGGTGGTAAACAGAACCAATTCACCAGGGTTAGCGGACTCACCATCTGCCATGACTACAGCAGGTTTGACAGCTTTTCCACGGAAGGTAGCGGAGACTTCAAATTGAATACCAATATTCCCACCATTTAATTCTGAACTAATAGTTGTACTCTTTGTTCCAGTATTAATTCCTTCTGATCTAATCTCAGTCCAATTATTTTGAGGCTCGGCAATAACCTTGGCTTCATGACCAGCATTCAATTCTGCAAGTGATTTTGGATCAGTAGTCCCACTCACATAACCATTTTTAGCATTAGGATCATAGGTTGCTTTTTCTGCTTCTGTAGCTCCACGTTCTTCCATCCGTTTTTTATAGATTTCAGTCGCTTGGAAGGGTTTTAAAGACTTGACTTTGATGGTAACTACATAGCCAGGCATGATTTCCTTAGTATAGGTAGCACCAACTTGGAGTGCAAGTTTGCCGTCTGATGTAGTCGTTGTTCCTGTCCAGTTGGCTGTTTCTCCAAAGTCTAACCAAGAGATTTAACTAGCAAGGTCTGAGGCTTTTACATTTGTTGTAAAGCCAGGTTTTGCTTCTTTTGGAGTTGAAGTTGCATCTACAACGTCATCGCCAATCAAGTTTGGATCATTGGCATCACCGAGGGCACGACGATTACGACGGCGAGAAGTGTTGGCTGTCTCTTCCGTTGTTACAGTATTATTTGCTGTTACACCTTGTCCAGCTGAAAGAGTTGGTGCTTCTTTTTTATCTGCAGATGTTGAAGCAGGTGCAGCATTATTTTCTGGCGTAGTTGCTTCTAATTTTGGTGTTGCAGCGGTTGATGTAGCTGTAGCAGTTGATGTTGCTGAAGCTGCTGTGCTTGTGCTACTTGCTTCACTAGTTGAAGCAGGTGCTGTTGATGTTGCTGCAGCAGTTGAAGTCTCTGGTGCAGTGATTGCTGCGTTTGCATCATAAGTAGATGTCGTTGCAGCTGTTGATGTTGCTGAAGTTGCTATAGCTGTTGACGCTTCAGGCGCTTCTGATGCTGTTGCAACTGCTGCTACACTTTCACTTGTCGTATTTGTATTTTCTTCTGCGGCTGCACTTGCTGCTGTACCAACCATAACAAGTGTTCCCAATAGTACTGAGCAAACCCCCACATTCAGTTTACGAATTGAGAATCTGCTAATACGATCATTAAATAAGTCTTTCCCCATCTAATGGACCTCCATATTTATCTATAAATTAACATTCTTTTTAAAATTGTTTAGTTTTTACAAACCTTATCTATTTTAACAAAATCCGAACGATTTTCAAAACATATTGACTCAAAAATGAGTAAAAATTTTTAGCTAAAATTGTTTTAATTCTAAAAGGATTTTACCAATTGATCAAGGTATCAAAAAACCTTGATTTATTACTAAATGGCAAGATCGAACTTCAA
Organism: Streptococcus parasanguinis; assembly: GCF_023109675.1. Taxonomy (GTDB): domain Bacteria; phylum Bacillota; class Bacilli; order Lactobacillales; family Streptococcaceae; genus Streptococcus; species Streptococcus parasanguinis_I. The sequence goes on from NZ_JALDUR010000007.1 coordinate 56,190, forward strand.
TTGTGGCTTCACTGGATCATAATCGACCAGTTCAAAATCTTCTGGTTTGATGTCAAAGAAATTGGTTCCATCTGGTACATTCAAAACCAAGTGTGGCCGACAATCTGAAGGCTCCCGACGGAGTAACTCTTCAGCCTGTTCAAATTGATTGTCATAGATGTGAAGGTTATTAATGAAGTAAAAGAACTTCCCAACCTTCCAGCCAAAGTGCTTGGCAATCATCATCTGTAGGGCTACATATTGCATGGCATTGATATGGTGAGCTACCAACATATCATTCGAACGCTGGGTCAAGGTTGCATCTAGATAGATCTCTCCATCCACGCGCCGCACGTCAAACATGGTCTGAAAAGCACATGGCAAGAGTCCGTCGGTCTCCTCAAAGGCATCATAATCCCAGAGGGAAATAATATTGCGGCGATTCCAAGGATTAGCCTCTAATTGTTTGAGGATCTTATTCGTAATGTCATGCTTTTTGACAACAGCTCCATAGCGCTGACCGATCGTCCGGCTATCTTTCACTTCCCAGTCATTCCAGTAGTGGACATTGTACTTATCTTCTAAAAGATCCAAGCTATTCGACTGATCCTGGTAGATCCAGAGCATCTCTTTGATAGCGGATTTTATAGCGATGGGACGAAGGGTTGTAATAGGGAACTCGCCTTTTGCAAGATCAAACTCCATAAAGGCTCCCGTGATGTACTTGGAGTTGGCCGTTCTACCATCCTTGTACTTAGGGCGCGCCTGCTCTGACCAGACTCCTTCTTCCATGATTTTTCGAATGTTTTCTTTAAAAATTGTATCTGCTTTTGTCATATACTCTCCTTGAATCCAGTTTTGTCTTCATTATATCACAGGAGGCAGAAAAAAAGGAGATCCCAGCACGAGCCAGATCTCCATTTCATCTTATTGTAATACAAGGGATGCAGCACCGATGACACCGGCGTCATTTCCCAAAGTAGCAAGTGCCAATTGAGTAGATTCACGCACTTGTGGGAATGAGTTTTCTTCAAAGACCTTGCGCACACCATCCAAGAGGAAGTCTCCAGCAGCGGAAACCCCACCACCGATAACGATCTTAGATGGGTTCAAGGTTGAACCGATGTTAGCAGCAGCAAGTCCAAGGTAACGTGAGAAGTTCTTGTAGACGATCAAAGCAAGAGCATCGCCTTCTTTTGCCAGGTCAAAGACCGTTTTAGCCGTTACTTCTTCTCCGTTGTCGATCAAGACTTTCAATTGAGAGTCCCCTTCGTACTCATCGGCATAACGACGAGTCAAATTGACGATACCTGTTGCAGATGCAACCGTTTCAAGACAGCCTTTTTTACCACAGGTACATTGGATTGGATCATCAAAGTCAACAGTGATGTGACCAAGCTCACCAGCAGCTCCACGTACACCGTGCAAGAGACGACCTTCAGCGACGATCCCACCGCCGACACCAGTACCAAGGGTCATGAAGACTACATCCGGTTGGTTTTCACCAGCCCCTTTCCAACGTTCACCCAAAGCAGCAACGTTGGCATCATTATCGATAAAGAATGGAATATGAAGGGCAGTTTCGATCTTTTCTTTGACTGGTTGAAGGGTCTTCCAGTTCAAGTTGTAGGCACCGATAACTGTACCTTTTTCACGGTCAACGACACCAGGTGATCCCATTCCAATTCCTTGGAACTCAGAAGCATCAAGCCCAAGCATTTTCAAACGATGCGCGATGGATTCGATCATATCATCTACGATATGGCCACCTTCATCCAAGATATTTGTTTTAATAGACCATTTTTCTTGAACTTCCCCATCCAAAGTAAGGATGGCAAACTTAATTGAAGTTCCTCCAAGGTCAATCCCAATAATTTTTTTAGACATCTGTAACTCCTTTCAAACTTGTAAACACTTACAGATCTATTATATCAGACTTTTTATCAAACGCAAAGGTTTGCACGTAACTTTTCTTAACTTTTTAACAAGAGACTAAAGGATTGAAATCCTAAAATGAGGAAAATCAAACCAATAATATTTAATAGAAAGACGCTAATCGAAAGCGGACTGACAATTAAGAACAAGCCGATAAAGAGCTGTACCAAGGCAAAGAATATATAGCGTTTGGAAAGTTCTTCAATTTTCTTAGAATAGAAATTAGCTTTTCGGAAGTTTAGAATCGAACGGTAGATCAGCCAAATTCCTAAAGTGACTGGAAAGACAATCGGCAAGGTCTTGTAGCCATAGAGCAGTAAGTAGACCGCAAAAACCAAGGCGACCATACTATGAAAGAGCTGTTGCTGCTGAATGATACCAGCCTGACGCAATCGGTAATAGCGTGAAAAACGCGAAAGGGAGATTAAAAAGAAACCACAGGAAATCAACCAGCTAAACGAGCCGATGTGCTCAATCGGATTGATAAACAAGACGATACCGATAATGGTAAAAATAGTGGCTGAAATCCCAAGGGATATCCGGTTCAATTGATTCATAGGGCCTCCTTATTCATCTAATTCGCTCAGGTATTCATAGCGATCGTACTTCTCAAGCAATCGCTCATTTTCCTGATCCAATTCCTTTTGAAGGGCTGACAATTTGCCAAAGTCAGAGCCGTTTTCATTCATCTCCACTTCAATCTCTGCGATCCGATTTTCAATGGCTTCGATATCTGCTTCAATGCTTGCCCACTCTTGCTTTTCCATGTAGCTCATGCGTTTCTTCTCTTCTTTTGGCTTGACAGGTTTCTCTTTTTCAACCTTGTGACTGGCCGTTACTTGAGCTGCTTCAAAGGCTTTTTCATCCAGGTAATCCGTATAATTGCCAAAGAACTCCCGAATGCCCCCGTTTTCAAAAGCCAGGATCTTGCTTGCAACCTTGTCTAGGAAATAGCGGTCGTGGCTAACGGTAATAACGGGACCTCCAAAGTTTTGAAGGAAGTTTTCCAAAACTGTCAGGGTAGCGATATCCAAGTCATTGGTCGGCTCATCGAGGAGAAGCACATTGGGTTTTTCAATCAAGAGTTTTAAGAGAAAGAGCCGCTTCTTCTCACCACCGGAGAGTTTTTCGATCAAGGTTCCGTGCATGGAACGTGGGAAGAGAAATTGCTCCAAGAGATCTGCAATTGATGTCGTCCCAACGGTCGTCTTCACTTCCTCAGCAACTTCCTGGAGGAAATTAATCACGCGCTTGCTCTCATCCAAACCATCGATTTGTTGTGAGAAATAAGCCACCCTCACGGTTTCTCCGATGATGACTTGCCCTGACTGAGGCTGGAGTCGCTCGGCGATCAGATTGAGTAGGGTCGATTTTCCGACGCCATTATCCCCGACAATCCCGATGCGGTCCTTATTTTGCACCAAGAGGTTAAAGTCCTGTATAATCGGCTTGTTTTCAAAAGCAAAACTCACATCTTTAAACTCGATAACTTTCTTTCCGATTCGGCTGGTCTCAAAGTTCATCTCCAAATCTGTCTGGCTGCTTTGACCAGACAAGTCTTGCTTGAGATCATGGAACCGATTGATGCGTGCCTGTTGCTTGGTCGCACGCGCCTGAGGTTGACGCCGCATCCAGGTCAACTCCTGCTTATAGAGTTGCTGCTTCTTATGAAGAAGGGCTGCATCACGCTCGTCTTGCTCAGCCTTTAAGCGGACATAATCCTGGTAGTTGCCCTGATACTCGATCAAGCCACCTCGATCCAGCTCAAAGATCCGCGTCGAGATATTATCCAAGAAATAGCGATCGTGGGTAATGAAGAGCACAGTTTTCTTAGAGTTCTTCAAGAAATTAGTCAACCACTCGATAGTATCAATGTCCAGGTGGTTGGTCGGCTCATCTAGTAAGAGCAGGTCATGGTGAGACAGCAAAACTTGGGCCAGTTGCACCCGACGACGCAAGCCCCCAGATAGGTCCCCAACTTTGGCGTTCAAGTCTTCAATTCCAAGTTTGGAAAGGACTGTCTTGACCTGACTCTCAATTTCCCAAGCATTGAGCGAATCCATCTCCGACATGACCTTTTCAAGACGGGCTTGGTTCTCTTCTCGGTAATCCGCCATCAAAAATTCATAATCGCGAATGAGCTGCATTTCACGCAAATCACTAGATAGCACCGTATCCAGAACTGTCTTTTGATCATCAAAGTCTGGTTCCTGGGTCAAGTAGCCAATTGTATAATCACTCTTGGCAGAAAAAGGACTCACATCTCCATCAAAGCCAGAGCGACCCGACAACACATCTAACAGCGTGGTTTTTCCAGTCCCATTGACCCCGATCAATCCGATCCGATCCAAGTCGTGAATGATAAAGGAAATCTCACGAAAGACGGTCTTATCTCCGACAGATTTGGTTAATTTATCGACAATAAAATCGCTCATTTTTCCTCCTCTTTTGCTTGCTGGATATAGGCAATGATAGCCTCTTTTTCATTGGCCAGTTTCCCATCGACAATGGCATATTCAATTTTTGTCAAAATCTCTCCCAAGGCTGGACCTGGTTGAAAACCGTATTCTTTGATCAGCATGCCACCATTGACCACCACTTCATGCTTATCATGAATGGTCAAGCTATCATAGACACGCTCAATGGCCAAATAATCCACACTCAAGGCATACGCTTCCCGGAGCTCTTCAGCCACTAGCAACAAACGCTTCTCATACTTGTAGCAGGCACGCTTGTCTAGACTTCCATTTTCTCGTAGCTTTAGAATCTCCACGATCTGCTCCACCGTCTTAGCAAAGTCTCTAGAGGTCTTCCATTTCTTAAAGAATTTTGGAATATCTTGAATCTCTAGTGCTAAGACCAAAGCAGCCCAGGCTTGCTCAGAAGTTGAAAAGGTATATTCCAACTCTATGTCAAACAAATGCTCGATAGCTTCTTTACGATCCTTCATCTCTGGCAGATAGTGATAGGCTCCACTGGCCAGCATAGCCTCCAAGCCTTGTCTCCAGTATGGAGAAAGCAAGAGCTTATCAAACTCGATGAAGGTGCGCTCTACTGAAATCTTCTCTAGTAATGGCGCACACTCCTTCATAGCGTCAAAGGTTGCCTCTTCTAATTCAAAGCCAAGACTGGCTTGAAAACGAAAGCCTCGCATGATCCGGAGCGCATCTTCGTTAAAGCGTTCGTGAGGAAGCCCAACCGCCCGAAGGACCTTGTTTTCTAAATCTTCTAGTCCATGAAAGAGGTCAACAATTTCTCCTTTTTCATTTAAAGCAAAGGCATTGACGGTGAAATCACGGCGCTTGAGGTCTTCTTCAAGTGAGCGTACAAAAGACACCGAGCTCGGGCGACGATAATCGACATAGACATCCTCCGTCCGGAAGGTCGTAATTTCATATTCTTGACCATTTTCAAGAACCAAGACGGTCCCATGTTCGATACCGACATCTACTGTTCGATCAAAAATCGCCTTGGTCTCTTCTGGGTATGAGGAGGAAGCGATATCGACATCGTGAATTGGACGATCCAAGAGGGCATCACGGACAGATCCCCCTACAAAATAGGCCTCAAAACCAGCTGCTTTAATCTTCTCTAATATTGGTAAAGCCTCCTGAAACTCAGAAGGCATCTTTTCTAATCTCATAGTAAGTGTTCCAAACCATAAACAAGCTCATGACGCTTGACAACTTCTTTAATCCCTAGATTTACTCCTGTCATGAAGGAAACACGATCATAGGAATCATGACGGAGAGTCAACCCTTCGCCTTGGCTACCAAAAATCACCTCTTGGTGAGCGACTAGGCCAGGTAATCGAACCGAATGGATGCGCATCCCTTCAAACTCTGCCCCTCTTGCACCAGGCATCAACTCTTCTTCATCTGCTGCACCTTGCTGGATTTTCTCGCGTTTCTCAGAGATCAGCTCAGCTGTCTTAATCGCTGTTCCACTCGGAGCATCTTTTTTCTTATCATGGTGCAGTTCGATGATTTCCACATTTGGGAAATACTTGGCCGCTTGCGCTGCAAATTGCATCAAGAGCACAGCTCCAATAGCAAAGTTCGGAGCAATCAAGCCCCCCAAATCCTTTTCACGCGAAAGGTCTGTCAATTCCTGGATCTGCTCAGGAGTGAATCCAGTCGTTCCCACAACAGGAGCAAAGCCATTTTCAATTGCAAAGCGAGTATTCTCGTAAGCAACCTTTGGCATGGTAAAGTCCACCCAAACATCTGCTTCAAGACCTACGACATCTTCTTTGCGGTTAAAGACGGGGACCCCTGCAACCTCTGTCTCATCAGTAAATGGATCGATCAAGCCAGCTAGTTCTAGCTCAGGATCTTCAGAAACCATCTGGTAGGCTGCTTGTCCCATTTTCCCCTTGAAACCTGCAATAATGACTTTAATTGACATAGAATTCTCCTTAAACGATAGGGATATACCCAACTGCTAAGCTATGGTCGCCTAAGTGCGTCCCAATCACGCCTCCAAAGGTAGCAAAAGGAATTTCTCCCTCTACCCCTTCAGCCACCAACATCTGACGAAGCGCTTCGGCTTTTTCAGGTACATTAGCATGGATGATAAAGACTTGGTAATGACCTCCGGTGAGTCCTTCATCAACGATTTCTACCAAGCGTTTCATAGCTTTCTTTTCCGTACGGACTTTTTCAAAAACTTCGATGACACCTTGGTCATTAAAATGAAGGATCGGCTTGATACTCAAGAGATTGCCAATGATGGCAGCGCCATTTGACAGGCGTCCCCCCTTGACCAAGTGATTCAAATCATCGACCATAATATAGGCAGTGGTCCCATCAATCTGGTGTTGGACATTGGCCACAATCTCATCAAACAAACGACCTTCACCAGCCCATTTCAAGCAATCTTCTACCATCATTCCTAATGGAGCGCTAGTGATTTTTGAGTCAGGAAATTCGACGGTCAAGCCTTCAAATTCGTCCTTCAAATATTGGATATTTTGGTAAAATCCAGAAATGCCTGATGACAAGAAGAGACCAAGAGCATGCGTATAACCTTTAGCTGTCAAACCAGATAAGAGTTCTTCTAACGCTGCCACACTCGGTTGGCTGGTCTTTGGTAATTCCTTAGACGCAGCCATCTTTTGGTAGAACTCGTCGTGTGTCAGATTCTTCCCTTCCACATAGGATTCTCCATCGATATAGATCGGAATGTCTAAAATAAATAAGTCGTCGTGATGGAGAAGGTGCTGCGGTAAATAGGCAGACGAATCCGTAATCACTGCTAATTTCATTGATTAAAACTCCAAATTAATACCCGGTAAATCAAGGGCAATTTCTGTAACTTCATAAGTCAAACGGTTGAGCATATTCAAGCAAGGGCGAGCCAATTCTTCCACTTCGTCTTTGCTGAATTCGCTTGGTTCATTGACATAACGACCAAACAAGTGGTTGATTTGAGTGATGGTTCCGCTGATCACAAAACCGTCAAAAACGATCATGTAGCTCAAGATGACAATCAAAGAAGTCGTGTTTTGTTCTTGATCACGATTGATCAATTGAAAGTTTACATCTACTTTTGTTTCAGGGATGCCATTTTCTTTTTCCCACTCAAAATTACGAGCGTCATAGTGGTATTGGCTGACAAATTCTTTTTCACGTTGAATATCCATTTTTATTCTCCTAAAAATATGCGATAGGCTTATTATATCATAATTCAGCTCAAGATACCAACGCCGAATGAGGTGATTTTTTCGCTAGTACAAGAAGAAAAGACCAGGGAAGTTTGGCCAGTCTTTAACTTGTTTTTCTCAATTCTTCTATAACTCTTTTGTAAGGATCGAAAAAACAAGATAAAGACTTTTGAATGACGATTAGTCATAATAATACCAACCGCCATCCCTATAAATTCTTATGGGTTGCATCTCATAAATTCCAAATTCTTTTGGTGTGCTGGTAGCATTATCTAAAGAAAAGCCAACCATGAATTTCGTTTGTTCATTCTGATTCACCTTTCCTCTAAGAGTTAACATATAGCCACCACCTTGAGGTGTTCCATTGCCTACTTGTCCAACTTCCATACTATCCCAATCAAACTGGACACTATCAACTTTCGGGCTCAACGATTTTACAAAATCAGCCATATCTTTTTCCTGTTCCTTTAAATAAGCCAGTTGCTTCTCTTTCGCACTGAGTTGCTTACTTGCTTGGGCGTCATTTGTAAATATATTTTTCTTTTGATTCGTAAGGATCACACCCCCTGCTATTACAGAGGTAATAGCTAAAAGAATGATCAGTTTCCCTTTTTTCATGATCCGTCCTCCTAGAAAAGGAAAAGTTGTTCCAATTATAACGAAATCTGATTTGATTGGCAATTTTCTTTACTAGTTTGTGAGGTTGAAAAAAAGAAAGACCGGAGACCCGACCTTTCTCTGAACAAAGAATACCTAATGGCGCTCGACCAAAACCTGACGTTGCTTGTTTAGCTCATCGTCCTTTTGTACATCATAATATCTGTCAAACTCATCCTTGGTATTCACTTGATGGACCAGACCATCAGAACTCAATTCTGCTGGAATCGTAATTCCTTCATAGAGATTCGTATTATCAGGAACGAAAAGTTGGTACAAGTCGATAAACTGTTGAACATTGCCGTAAACTCTATCATTTTCAAGTTTTGAGTCTAAAAGGATGTAAAATTGAGAATCTTTTTCTGACAATAATTGATATACTTTGGGAGAATATTTTTCTAAAACGCTTCCTTTTAGATACTTTTTATTGAACATTATTTGATTTTGATGGTTCCAATCATAATACGAAATCGTATTTAATTTACTATTCATATCTGACAGTCGTTCTCTCAATTCACCTAGAGCTACACTAGGTATCTCAGTATTCTGATCTTCTTTATGATCTTCCCATTCTATTGTTTTAGTTTCCAAATTCATCCAAACTTGTTTTCGATAAGAAAGATCATGGCCAGATTCATATGTAGAAATAGGTAAGTAAAATTTACCATTCATTTCAGCAATATTTCCTATGGCTGTTGGGACATAGTTAGCATTGTATTTCGCAAACAGTTTATAGAGATCTACCTCTGATTCTTCTAATTTCTTATTTGCTATTTTATAAATTGATAATGTGTAGTAATTTTCTGAGTTATTTTTTGATGACATTATTTTAGGCTTATAGGAATCAAGCTTCATATTCTCTCTAACAATGTAATTTTCATTGGATGCTCCATGTATATTATTTAAATAGTTCCTGCTGGTTTTTGAACCATACTTTAATACTAAGTCATCTTCCTTTTTTGTTTGGCTCTTCCAATGAACTGCGACACCTCGACCGTCCTCTAAAAATTCATAGGAATCAATTTTCCATTTCCCAGTATATAAAAATAACTTTTCATATTTATCACGCTCCTGCTTGGCTTTTTCTATTTTTTGCTGATGTTGATAGGCAAAAAGTCCAAAAACAGCGACTGCAATTGCTAGAACTAACGAAGTAGCAATAATTATTTTCTTTTTCATTTATCTTTTTTCCATCTCTATTATAAATCTAATAAATTTCTAAAAATTTTTAGAAGGCTACTCGTCAAAAAGTTTTCCTTCTACACGAAGTGGACTACCGCTACCAAAACCTTCGATTAAATCTTTCTCGCCATTTTTACCGTCTTTTAAATAGACCAAAACACTCCAACTTGAATTTTGGATATGATTAAAGCCTCCAAAAACTCGAAGAACTTGACCGCCGCTCTGAGGAGTACCATTTCCTACTTCTTCCCATTGTGTTTCATCCCAAGCAATCTGGACAGATTCAACTTTAGGACTTAACGATTTTACAAAATCTTCAATTTCTTTTGCATGCTTTTTTACATCTTCTAACTGTTGTTCCTTGGGACTGGCTTGCTTTACTTGATGACTATTAATTGAAAACAAGTTTGGATATTGAGAACCGATAATGGCCACTCCTGATAACGCAATTGCTGTAAATCCCAATATGAGAACTTTCTTCTTTTTTCTCATTGATCCTCCAAGAAAAATGCTTTCTACTATCATATCGAAATCTATAGAGATAAGCAAGTTCATCACTAGTTGGTGTTTTTAGCAATAAAAAAGTGAGTGGGAAAGAACTCCGTAAAATAAAAAAGTTGAAAAGGTTCCCCAAACCTTTTCAATCTTCCCACCCCCGCACAGTTGATTAGGTCATCTTTGGAGCTTATAAAGTGAACAAAGATGCCAATCAACCACTGCGTCATATATTTATTTTTATAAGACTTCAAAGGCTGGACGATTTTTGCCCAGCCTCTTTTAGTCATGTTTAGTTTTTAGGTTTGCGAAGCAATCCGAATAAGATACCACTTACGACTGCACCGATCAATACGAACAAGATGTAAAGAAGTGGATTTGATGTAAGGGCGATAACGAAGATACCTCCGTGAGGAGCCATGAGTTTCAAGCCTGCAAAACCAACAAGGGCACCTGTCAATGCTGAACCTGCAATGAAGCTAGGGATGGCACGAGCTGGGTCAGCTGCACCGAATGGAATGGCACCTTCTGTGATGAAGGAAAGACCCATGATAATGTTTGTCAAACCAGAATCGCGTTCTTCTTGTGTGAATTTATCTTTGAACAAAACTGTTGCCACGAATACTGCCAATGGAGGAACCATACCAGCTGCCATAACTGCCGCCATAACAGTAGAACCACCACCAGAAAGAGCTGAAGCTGTCAAAGTACCTGTACCAAATACATAAGCAGCTTTATTAACTGGTCCACCCATATCGACAGCCATCATACCACCGACAAGAAGACCAAGAAGAACTGCTGAACTTCCTCCAAGATTTGTAAGGAAAGTATTCATTCCAGTGTTAATAGCTGACATTGGAATGTTCAATACAAACATAATTGCTGCGGTAAATCCAACACCAAGCAATGGCAAGAGTAAGATTGAACGGATACCGTCGAGTGTACGTGGAAGACCTGCAAGAACTTTACGAAGAACAAGAATCACTCCACCTGCAAGGAAACCACCAACCAAGGCTCCAAGGAAACCGGAACTTTGTGCGGCAGGAATAGTTGCTTTAGTAGCTCCGTATGCAACATTTCCGAGGGCAGCACCGCTGTCAGCAATAGCACCTGCTACAAAACCAGCAACCAAACCTGGTTTTTCTGCAATAGAGAATCCAATAAATCCTGCAAGAATTGGTAACATGAAACCAAAGGCAGCTTTACCAGCAGTCATGAAGTAAGCAGCAGGCTGGTTATAAGAACCAAGTTGTTTCAAAGACTCAAGGTCAGTTGGCACACCAAGGATTTGGTCGAACAAGAAGGCAAGGGCGATCAAGATACCACCACCGATAACAAATGGAAGCATTTGAGAAACCCCACTCATCAAGTGTTTGTAGAAGGCTCCACCCAAGCTCAATTTTTCTTGGCTAGCGCTAGCTTGTGCTGCATTTTCAGCGTGGAAGACATCTGCTTTGCCATCCAAGATGGTTTGGATCAATTCTTCTGTTTGACGGATACCGGCTGCGACTGGTTTAGAGATCAATTTTTTACCATCGAAACGAGCAGTTTCAACTGCTTTATCTGCTGCAATAATAACCCCTTCAGCTTTGGCGATTTCTTCAGCTGTCAAGCGGTTGCCGACACCTGATGCCCCGTTGGTTTCAACGCGGACTGTGACACCCATTTCTTCCCCTTTTTTGATGAGGGCTTCTTCTGCCATATAAGTGTGGGCGATCCCTGTTGTACATGCTGTAACAGCAACGATGAGAGGTTTGTCAGATGAAGCTGCTTCTTTGACCGCTTCTGCTTTTTTCGCTTCTTCCGCGGCAGCTTCTTGCTCTTCTGCATCAAAGGCAGCGATCACTTGATCAGGAGTGCTTGCTTGGCGAAGTTTGTCCGCAAATCCTGGTTTCATCAAGTACTTAGACAATTCAGCAAGGGCTGCCAAGTGAGTGTCATTTGCTCCTTCTGGAGCTGCGATCATGAAGAACAAGTCTGTTGGTTGACCATCCAGTGAAGCATAGTCCACACCCTTGTTTGATTTGGCAAACAAGACAGTTGCTTCTTTGACTGCTTCATTTTTGCTGTGGGGCATGGCAATTCCGTCACCCAAACCAGTGGAAGTTTGTGCTTCACGGTTCATGATTCCAGCCTTGAAGGTGTCAAAATCTGTCACCACACCATTATCAACGAGCGATTGGACCATCTCATTGATCACGCCCTCTTTATCTGTTGCTTGAAGATCAAACAACATCACGTTTTTATTTAAAACGTCTTGAATTTTCATAGTTTTTCTACCTCTACTTTTTCATAAGTTTCTTTTATATAGTCAGCTGTTGCCAAATCATCTGAGAAGGTGGTCGCTGTTCCACAAGCCACGCCCCATTTGAAGGCTTCGATGACATCTCCTGTTGTTGCGAGCTTCCCAGTGAAGCCTGCCACCATGGAATCTCCAGCCCCAACAGAGTTCTTGACTTGTCCTTTGATTGGTTTTGCAAAGTAAGTTCCACTAGGACTGACAAGGAGAGCACCATCACCCGCCATGGAAATAATGACGTTTTGTGCACCCTTGGCCAAGATTTCTTTGGCGTAGCGTTCAATTTCTGGCAATTCCGTCAAGGTAACACCAAAGATATCTCCCAATTCATGGTTGTTTGGTTTGACCAATTGGGGATTGAACTCCAAGGAATCAATCAAGGTTTGTCCTTCAAAGTCGCAAACCACTTGCGCACCTGTCGCACGTGTTGCTGCGATCAATTGTTTGTATACGACATTCCCAAGTGAAGATGGAGCAGATCCTGCAAAGACTACCACATCATCCGCTGTTAAGCTCGATAAGATGTTGAGCAATTCTTGCAACTGCGCTTCCGTCACTTCTGGCCCGTTCCCATTGATCTCTGTTTCCTCATCAGCTTTGATCTTGACATTGATCCGTGTATCTTGGTCCACTGTCACAAAGTTGGTTGAAATGGCTTCGCTAGTCAGTACGTCTTCAATGAAGCGTCCAGTGAAACCACCGATAAATCCAGTCGCTGTGTTCTCGATATCGAGACGCTTCAAGACACGACTGACATTGATTCCCTTACCACCGGCAAATTTATCTTCTGAAGCCATCCGATTGACCGCTCCTGTCTCTACATGATCGAGACGGACAATATAGTCAATTGCTGGATTCAGTGTTACTGTATAAATCAAACCTCTATAACCTCCGTTTTTTCTTTTAAAACCTTTAATCGTTGCGGTTCACATTGATTGGTGATAATCATGGCTCGCTTGATCGGAGCCACTTTGACAAAGGATGTCACCCCAATTTTCGAATCATCCGCTAGGATATAGGTTTTTTTCGCATTTTCGATAATCGCACGCTTGACAGATCCTTCTTCCAGGTCTGGAGTGCTGTAAAATTCATCATCGATTCCATTCATTCCAAGAAAGGCCTTGTCAAAATTCAACTGACCGATCTGATTGAGCGCGATCCCTCCGATACTAGCATCTGTAGAAGATTTTACCTTCCCACCGATGATGACCGTCGGAACATTTCGCTCGACCAACTTGGTCGCATGGTGAATCGAGTTGGTCACCACGGTTACCGTTGGATTGACAATTTCTTGTACCAAAAGTTCATTAGTCGTCCCAGCATCGATAAAGATCACGTCATGATCTTTGATCAATTCCGCCGCTTTTATCGCGATTTTTGACTTAACTTGAATGTTTTTGATAGATTTTTCTTTATTGCTTTCTTCCTCTTGAAGAAAATGCAGGCTTTCCGCACCACCGTGAACCCGGCGAAGTTTACTTTCAGCTTCTAATTCATCCAAGTCACGTCGAACCGTTGATTCAGACGTCCCTAGCTCTTGTACAAGGGTTTCTAAGGAAACAAATTTTTCCTTCAGTACCTTCTCGAGGATGAATTGTTTTCGTTCAGACTTAAGCATTTCTCCTCCTTTTGCAATCGATTACAAAGACTATTATACTCCATCTCCAAAAAATGTCAACACTTTTTATCAATTTCTATCATTTTCTTTCAAAAATTCTAAAAGTGTACAAAAAAAGAGCAGGAAAGAACTCATTTTGTTAAAAGAGTCCTTTTCCCACCCTCATCAATCTTCTTTGAAGAGTTTAAGCAATAAAGTGTCTAAGCATCCACTCTATCTTCGGTATGTCTTAATCATTTTTTGAAGATTGTTTCTTTTTCTTAAAACCAAACAATCCAGCAAGTAGCCCGACGGCAACACCTGTTGTTGCTACTGCATATTTAGAGGAATCAGATCCAGCCACAGCTTGGCTGTTTTCTTTTTTCGGTTTGATTTCTTCTACTTTAGCTTCTTGTTTTGGAGCTGGACTAGCTGTTGGTGCTTGCACTTGCGGACTATTGGTAGTTGTTGGAAGAACGGTTGGTCTATCCGGGAAAGTTGTTGGATTGCTTGAGCGGATATCCATTGGCATATCTGCTGCTTCTAAAATAGCTGGATCCATTCGAGACGCTAGATCTTCATATTGGGAATTCAACAGTTCCACGACACTTTGATAAGATTGAAGGGTTGTGAATTCTGCTTCCAATTTTTCTTTTTTATTCTCTAAATTAGCCACCGCAGCTGATAAAACGGATTGGGCTTTGACCAATAATTCTGGAGCATTTTTAAAGTCAGAAAGACGTTTTTCAGCTGCAACTAGTCGCTCTTGCGCCGCCTTCAAGCCCTCATGCGCTTCTTGAACGACTTGGGCTTTTTCTGCTTCTTCTGCTTTTAAACGATCTAATTTCTCACGCGCAGCTGCTAACAAATCTTTCGCTTTTTGAAGTGCTGCTTCTTTTGGTTGGATGGCTGCTTCAATCCGACCTCGAGATACATCAAGAGTCGCCTTCGCCTTTTCAACCGCATGGTCCTTGCTAACGAGAAGAATCTTGTAATTTTGGATGGTCTTTTGGACATTGGCCATTTCTACTGCCACATTCGAATTAGCATGGCGAGCATCTTCTAACTTGCCTTGCAAGATAATGATTTGTGACTCTTGATTGGCCTTGTCCAGTTTGAGATTAGCGACTTCATCAGATTTTGCTTTGACATCTGATCTTGTCGTTGTAGCACCAGCTCCCTGACGCAATTGGTAAGCAAGTGCATTGGTTGACACTGCTGAGGTAACTGGACTGTGTAAGAAAGCAGCTTCTGACATGGCATTACTTGGGTCATAAGCCACTGATAAAGCCGTTGCTTTGTTGTCCACCATTTGGAGGTAATGACCAACCTTGGCAAAGGCCTCAGCCCCAATCTTCATATAGATGTCATTGGCATCGATTTGTGTTTCGTCTGTTGGTAGACCGTATTGAGCTGCTACTTCTTGGTAAGCCGCTTTTTCATTGTACCAAAAATCTACTGCACCAGCAGGTGAGAAGCCATAAGCAATGTTTTCGTTTGGCAAATACTTAAACATATGCCAGTTAGCCTTTTTGAAGTATTCTAACTGAACTTGACTGGCAGGAAGGGAATAAGGATCCAGCTCCAATTCAGGCAAACCTGCATTGCGACGATAGCTATTAATGGCATCTGCGATTTCAAGAGCTCGAAGATTGGCTTGCAAGGATCCAGACTCTCCAACCATCAAGCCGTCTTCTTCACGACCACGCTTGTAGAGGGCTAAAGCACTTGCTGCAGCTTCATTGCCATTGTCAGCCAAGTGTTGCAAATAACCTTCATAAGTCGCTTGGCTTAACTGAACCGGGCTATTGGCCGCTGCTTGTTCTAAGGCTGCCAACTCTGCTTCATTGGTTGCGATGACCGCTTTCAAATCTGTCAGACGCGTTTGAGCCAGTTGAATATCGCTCTCAATTTGAGCCACTGTATCTGAGCCAGTTTGCTGACTTGCTTGCAAGGTCGCGAGATAACTCTGAGATTCTCGAATACTTTGCTCGACTTGGCTTTGCTCCAACAAGGCCTGGTTTAGCACATTCTCATCATTTGAAATCGGTACTTTGGCTTTGTTCAATTCATTTTGTGCTACATCGACCAAAGATTCCTGAGCTGTGACCTGATTTTCCTGTTGTCGAACAGCTTCTACGACTTGATCATGTGCGGCTTCTGCTTCTCGAACCTTATTTTCTTCGATGGTCACATAGGCTTGAGCCACCTTGACGTCATTTTCTGCATTCTGAACTTGTGCATTTGAAGTCGTTGCGATGAGGTTTTCCGCATCTGTCACATCTGCTTTCTTTTCTTCTAGTTCTTGTCCAGCAGCCTTGACTTCCGTTTGAGCATCGATCACTTTTTGCTCTTGGTAGTGGACATCTTTCACCACTTGCCCTTTTTGAGCTGTAATTTGCTTCAACTCATCAACTGTAATTGGTTTTTCGACTACTTCCGTACTGTTGGTTTCTGCATTTTCATTTTGCTTCACTTCTTCCGCACTAGCCTTATGATGAAACATTCCAGACAGTACCGTTGTCGCCGCAACTCCTGTCGTAAAAACCGATTTTCCTAATTTCTTTCCCATTAAACTCACCCCCAAAACTGAATCATTTTCTTGAAGTTTCTCTACCCCATAGCATACCACATTTTGTTACCAATAACTAGTAGGTTTAAAAAGTTTTTTTCATAAAATTTTGGGGCAAAAGAAAAACAGCTAAGGCTGTTATAGAATGTAGACAAACTATTTTAAAGTAAAATAAGTTAAATGATTCTGTAAAAAAATTAAAATGAGTTCCAATTTTAATATCGATTCAGAGGAATACCGAAACTTTCCGCTGTGAGAAAAGTGCCTGAAACAATAACGTTTCAGGCACTCGGAATTATTGAGACCTTAGGCTCAATAATTAGTCATGGAACTTCGTAGAAGTTCGCTGACGTCCGTACTCACCTAAGGAAAGTTTTTAATATGACTTTGTCTTCAATCTGAAACAGCTGACGCTATTAGTCTTCTTGTTTAATTTGTTCCAACATCTTCATTTCTTCTGCTGTCAATTCGTAGTTGTCTAGCAAGTCTGGCCGACGTTCTAAGGTCTTTTTCAAACTCTGATAGAGGCGCCACTGACGGATATTTTCATGATGACCACTCATGAGAACATCAGGAACTGTCATTCCTCTGTATTCATAAGGCCGTGTGTATTGAGGATATTCCAGAAGACCAGAGGAGAAACTGTCATCCTGGTGACTGGACTCTTTTCCGATCACTTCTGGAATCAAGCGAACTGTCGCATCAATCATGGTCATGGCAGCAAGTTCCCCACCCGTCAGGACATAATCCCCCAGTGAAATCTCATCCGTTACCAAGGTCTTGATCCGCTCATCGTAGCCCTCATAGTGACCGCAGATAAAGATCAATTCATCTTCCTGAGCCAACTCTTCTGCGTAGGCTTGGTCAAAGGTCCGACCAGCAGGATCCAGCAGGATCACGCGCGGATTCTTCTTCTCAATGGCATCAAAGGCATCAAAAATCGGCTGAGCTCGCAAAAGCATGCCTTGCCCGCCACCATAGGGTTCATCATCCACATGCCGCGCCTTCTCTGCATTTTCGCGGAAATTATGGTAGTTGATCTCTAATAGACCTTTTTCACGAGCCTTTCCGACGATGGAGTGCTCCAGGGGTGAAAACATCTCTGGAAAGAGGGTTAAAATATCAATCTTCATCGTCTAACCCTTCCAAGATATCTACATCCACTCGGTTTCCTGGAATATCAATATGGAGGACCACTGGTGGGATATAAGGCAAGAGAAGGTCTCGTTTACCTTTGCGTTTGACCACCCAGACATCATTGGCACCTGGTTGAAGGATCTCCTTGATCTGACCGATGAGCTGGTCATTTTCATAAACATCAAGGCCAATAATCTCGTGGTAGTAAAATTCACCCTCCTCCAAATCCGTCAAGTCTTCCTCGGAAACCTTGAGACTAAAACCCTTGAACTTTTCGATGGCATTGATATGGTACATATCCTTAAACTTGATGATATCAAAGTTCTTGTGCTTACGGTGACTGGCAATGGTCACTGTTTGGACAAACTGATCCTTCTCATCGAAGAGAGCCAACTCCGCTCCTTTTTTAAAGCGCTCTTCCGCAAAGTCTGTCACAGACAAGACCCGCATCTCCCCTTGTAAGCCTTGGGTATTGACAATTTTCCCAACATTAAAGTAATTCATGATTTCTCCAGTGTAGTTTATTCACTCTATTTTATCACGTTCAAGAGATTTTCTCAAATGGACTTATCTGCTAGAAACTGCTCCAAATCCCGCTCGTGCTGGTATTTTACGGCTGCTGTTTTATCTTTTTCAAAGATAGTTTTAGTAAGGTCGATTTCATTAATGGCCGCGATAGCGACCGTGTAGTGAATCATATCAGCTAGTTCTTTAGCCAATTCCTCATTTGAATCTTGGACACCCGCTTTCCGTCCAGAACGTCCATTTAACACCTCGGCTACTTCGCCAACCTCTTCAACCAGCTTGATAAACAAACCTTCTTCCGTCCGGGTATTCTGGTAATGTTCTTGTAAATAGGCTTGTAACTGGCCAATGGTCACTTCTTTCATTCTTTCTCCTTCCAACAAAAAACGGGACCAAGTCCCGCCTTTTTATTTTTCGTCAATAACGATTCTTACTTTTTTATCTTCAGTTGGGACAGAGTAGACAATCGTTCTTATCGCAGAAATGGTGCGACCTTTTCGACCGATTACACGACCAACATCGCTAGGATCAAGGTCAAGGTGGTACTCCAAAAATTCAGGAGTATCTTCGATCTTGATGGTTAAAGCATCCGGTTGTGAAATCAAGGGTTTCACAATTGCAATAATGAGATTTTCAATCGTATCCATACATCAACCTACTTAAAAAATTATTTTGAGAATTTAGAATCGTGGAATTTCTTCATCACACCAGCTTTTGAAAGGATGTTGCGAACTGTATCTGAAGGTTGAGCTCCATCAGCCAACCATGCAAGAACGCGGTCTTCTTTCAAAGTTACTTGGTTTTCTTCAACAAGTGGATTGTAAGTTCCAACTGTTTCGATGAAACGTCCATCACGTGGTGAACGTGAATCTGCTACGTTAATACGGTAGTAAGGTTTTTTCTTAGAACCCATACGAGTCAAACGAATTTTAACTGCCATTTTTATAAGTCTCTTTTCTATATTTTAATTTTCGGTGAAATAGACAAGCTATTTAGCACATGATCTATTATAACACATTTTATAGAGCTGTCAAGAAAAAAACTTGACAGTATTTAAAATTTTTTATTTTATCAGTAAATCGGCGATTTCTTGATAGTTGCTAACGGTATAAGTCGGTACTACCAGGCTGGTATTTTCCTTACGATCAGGATTATACCAGACGGTATCAATCCCCGAAGCATTTCCTCCTGCGATATCCGCCGTCAAGGAATCTCCGATCATAAGGGTCTCTTCCTTGCTAAAACCTGGAATCAGTTGGCCAACTTTGTCAAAAAATGCAGGTTCTGGTTTCTGAGTATGAAGCTGTTCAGAGATAAAGACCTCTTTGAAATAAGAAGCAATTGTAGAATGAGCTAAGCGTCCTTCTTGAATGGCAGTCACTCCGTTCGTTGCACCATAGAGCTGGTAACCTGCTTTTTCAAGTCGAGCCAGTAAGTCCTCCGCACCGTGGAAAGACTGCCCCTGAAGACTGATGTAATCTTGGTAGCGAAGAGCCATCTCAGCCCCATCAACCGTGATCCCAAAGTGGGCAAACCCAATTGCAAACCGACTATCCACGAGCTCTTGCTTGGTTAATTTCTTTTGTTCCAAATCCTTCCAGAGCCCTTGGTTCATGGGTTTGTAGTAATCCTTAAAGGCCTGTACATCTGGAAAATTCATGTCTTCTAACATCTGCGTCAAGGCTGTTTCTTCAGCAGATTCAAAGTCCAACAAGGTATGGTCCAAATCAAAAAGTAAAAATCTATATGCCATTACAAACGATCCTTCAATTTTTCTACAAATAAATAAGCCGCTGGGCAAGTGAGGGTATTCTTGATGGTTAGATGGTTGATCTGATAAATCTTCTTGCGATCGGTGTGAGGGAATTCCCGACAAGCTTTTGGACGAACATCATAAATGGAACAGAGATTGTCCCCACCAAGAAAGGGGCAAGGCATGGATTTAAAAACCTTGTCCCCATCTTCGTCAACTTGAAGAAATTCTGCCTCAAAAGCAGGAAGTTTCATCTTGAAATATTTGGCGATCCGCGTGATATCGGCTTCCTTAAAATCGGGCCCTAAGGTCTTGCAGCAATTAGCACAAGCCGTACAATCGATTTCTTGGAAAACTTCATCGTGGATTTCTTGCGCTATTTTATCTAAATTCTTAGGTGGCTTCTTCTTGAGATTCGCCAATACCTTGCGGTGCTCCTTTTGCTTTTGGAGAGCTAACTGATGGTATTTTTCAATATCAATTTCCTGTGTCGTCCTCTATTTCCTCTTCTAAACAATAGAAGCATTATACCACAAAGACTGTGAAAAAGGGAGTGGGGCAGAACTCCGAGGAATTCAAAGAGTTGAAAAGGTTCCCCAAACCTTTTCAATCTTCCCACCCCCGCACAGTTGATTAGGCTATCTTTGGAGCTTAAAAAGCGAACAAAGACTTGTGAAACTTGCTGCGCAAGTCCTATCCACCACCTCAAAGCAGTGCTCTGAGCAATCAACCACTGCGTCATACTGTTATTCTTATCAAACATCGAAGGCTGGATAGTTTAAGTAAAACTTCCTCTTCATCAATCCGTTACAGCGCCTGTTCCATCTAGGCTCCAAGTGTCTTCGACATAAGGAGTAAATTGAGTTATTGTTTTCTCAAATCCTTCAACAACAATCAAATAAACCTTATCATCTTTTTGGAATACCCATCCAGCAACCTGCAGACCTGACTTGAGAAATATATGTATTTTAAGCGACTCATTTCCTCCAACAGTCGTCGTAGATTTTGTCATTTTCTCAACAATTTTATAATCATTCCACCTACTCTCCAACCTTTGAGCTATTAGCTCTGCATTAAATTCAACTCCTTCGGGGACATTTGCTTTTTCTCTAGTGGCAGCATTTAAAACAATAATATTGAAGGCGTTTTTATCTGTGTACTGAATGTTATCCCCAACTTGGATATTGTCATTCTTTTTCCAATCACTCGGGATATTGACATAGCCATAATCTGCTGAGCCGATTCGTTTCGTTTCTACAGTCCCCTTATCACTATCTGGAATTTTTTTCTCTACATTGCTACTTGATGTTGTAGTCTCTTTCACCACATTCGTGGAACTAGATGCTGCCGATGATTTACTAGACTCTTTCTTTGGACTTGTACAAGCAGAAAGGCTTACAACAGACAAAAACGTAACAGACGCGAGTAGGAACTTATTTTTCATATTCTCTCCTCAATGATGTATTTTCTTTCCACTAGTCTACCATGATTTTCTAGGATTTGAAAGTGCGATATCTATAGCATAAAGAGACTAGAAATGATTCTAGCCTCTCTTCATCAATCCTTTACAGCACCTGTTCCATCTAGGCTCCAAGTGTCTTCAATGTATGGGATAAAGGTTTTCAAGGTTTCTGCATCCCCTTCAAAAGAAATGGTATACACTTTATCACCCTTCTGGAAGATCCAAGTAATCAGGTATTGACCAGATTTCATGACAATTTGAAGCTGGTAGGCGTCCAGACCTGAGACTTTAGTCCGCGCTCCCGTCATCTTCCCAACATCTTGGTTATCTTGCCACATTACGGCCAGTTTCTTGGCTAAAAATTCTGCATTAAACTCGATATCTGCAGGGACTTTTGCCTTTTCCCGCGTAAAGCTGTTCAAGGTGACAATATTATAGCCACTCCCATCCGTATACTGGACAGCTTCTGTCCCATCGATATCCGTGAATTTGAACCATTTACTTGGAATATCGATGTATCCATAATCTGCATTTCCAATTCGCTTGGTTTCTTGACTGGAAGTGTTTTTCTTTGTAGAAGAAGTATTCTTTGACGAAGAGCTGCTTGTTTGCTTTTCGACTTTGCTGCTACTTTCTTTTGTAGAAGAAGCTGCTGTGTCCTTTTGAGTGGTGTGACTACAAGCCATTAATGTGCAGGTAGAAAGAATCGTCAGTGATGTGACCCATAATTTGTGTTTCATGCTCAACCTCCTTGAGAACGTTTTCTTTCTTCTAGTCTACCATGAAAGTGGGTATTTTAAAATAGGATAAGTGTCACATCTGATCGATCCTTTCTACTTCAGTCTATTTCTTTTACACCTAAAACAAAAGGCTGGGACAAAAGTCCTAGCCTCTCAATTATTTTTGGATTGTCGAGCAAGACGCAGTGGTTGAGTGGGCTCTACTACGCTGATTTCATCAGCTTTTACATCCCTACTCAACTGTGCGGAGGTGGGACGACGAAATCGAATTCTAACGAATTACCGATTTCTGTCCCACTCTCTAATTGTTATTCTTCATCCATTGACAAGACAGATAAGAAGGCTTCCTGTGGTACTTCTACAGATCCAATGGCCTTCATCCGTTTCTTACCAGCTTTTTGCTTTTCAAGAAGCTTGCGTTTCCGGGAGACGTCCCCACCATAACACTTGGCCAAGACATTCTTACGAAGGGCCTTGATATCTGTACGGGCCACGATCTTATGACCGATGGCTGCTTGGATAGGAACTTCAAACTGTTGACGAGGGATGATCTTCTTGAGTTTCTCAACGATCAACTTACCACGTTCATAGGCAAAGTCCTTGTGAACGATAAAGCTGAGGGCATCGACAGTATCCCCATTAAGAAGGATATCCATTTTAACCAATTTAGAAGGACGATATTCAGACAACTCATAGTCAAAGCTCGCATAGCCACGAGTAGAAGATTTCAATTTATCAAAGAAATCAAAGACAATTTCCGCTAGTGGGATTTGATAGATGACATTCACCCGATTTTCATCGATATAATCCATGGTCACAAAATCCCCGCGTTTGCGTTGAGCTAATTCCATAACTGCCCCGACAAACTCTTGTGGCACCATGATTTGGGCTTTGACATACGGTTCTTCGATCGAAGCGATCTTGGTTGGATCTGGAAACTCAGATGGGTTTGAGACATCCAGTGCTTCTCCATCTGTCAAATTAACCTTGTAAATAACAGACGGCGCTGTCATGATCAAGTCAATGTTGAACTCACGCTCCAAACGCTCTTGGATAACGTCCATATGAAGAAGACCCAAGAAACCACAACGGAAACCAAAACCGAGAGCTTGAGAAGTTTCCGGTTCAAATTGAAGACTGGCGTCATTCAATTGCAATTTTTCTAAAGCTTCACGAAGATCATTGTATTTGTTGGATTCGATCGGGTAAAGACCAGCAAAGACCATTGGGTTCATCTGCTTGTAACCATGAAGAGGCTCACTTGCTGGATTGGTCGCTAGGGTCACCGTATCCCCGACACGGGTATCCGCAACGGTCTTGATAGAGGCCGCAATATAGCCAACGTCTCCAGTCGCAAGGAAATCACGTCCAACTGCTTTAGGAGTAAAGATCCCAACTTCTGTGACATCAAAGGTCTTACCATTGCTCATGAGTTGGATCTTATCGCCTGGTTTAACCATTCCATTGACCACACGAACCTGAAGAATTACCCCACGATAGGCATCATAAACAGAGTCAAAGATCAAGGCTTGAAGAGGGGCTTCAACATCACCCGTCGGTGCTGGAACTTTCTCAACAATCTGCTCCAAAATTTCTTCAATCCCGATACCAGCCTTGGCAGAGGCTAGGACAGCTTCACTAGCATCCAGACCGATGACATCTTCTACTTCTGTGCGCACCCGCTCTGGATCTGCAGCCGGCAAGTCAATCTTATTAATGACTGGCAGGATTTCCAAATCATTGTCCAAAGCAAGGTAAACATTGGCTAGAGTCTGGGCTTCAATCCCTTGAGCGGCATCTACTACGAGAATGGCACCCTCACAGGCAGCGAGCGACCGCGAAACCTCATAGGTAAAGTCCACGTGTCCTGGTGTGTCAATCAAGTGGAAGATATAGGTTTCCCCATCTTTAGCCGTGTAGTTCAACTCTATGGCATTCAGCTTAATGGTAATCCCACGTTCCCGTTCCAGGTCCATACTATCTAAAAGTTGGGCTTGCATCTCTCGACTAGATACGGTTTCGGTTTTTTCTAAAATTCGATCGGCCAAGGTTGACTTTCCATGGTCAATATGGGCGATGATAGAGAAGTTCCGAATCTTCTCTTGTCGTTTTTTTAATTCTTCAAAATTTGGCATAATCATCTTCCTAGTCAATTTAATCGTACTCTTCATTATAACAAAAAAGATAGGCCTTTGCCTATCTTAATTCATTATTTTCAAAAATCGCTTCTGCGTTTTATTTCCCTCATAGCCAATGCGTTCGTAAAAGAGATGCGCTTCTTTTCGATGAGAGGCAGAATTTAAACGGATAAAAGCAGAATGCTTGCTTTTGGCAAGATCTTCTACTCGCTCCATCAATTGGCGACCAATCCCACGTCCTTGAGCAGATGGAAAAACCGCTAGACCCAAAACATTCAGACCGGCGTCACTATAGAGACTTTCATAAACTTCTGCTTCCGCATAACCAAGAATATGGCCTGTTTGGTCCTCTTCATAAACAAAGCAAAAATGACCCGAATCTGGCGAATTAAATTTATCGATCTGAGCTGCCACTTTCTCAAGGGTCGAATCATACCCCAATGCTTGGTGACATAAATCTCTAATTTGACCTGCATCTTTGACTTGAACAGTACGAATCATAGCTCCACCTCCATGAACTCTTTGCTTTTATCTTAGACCTTTTTCCTCAAAAAGTAAAGGAATACCCGATGAAATTTTAAGCGAAAATCCGATTTAGATCAAATTCATCTTTTTTTCACATTTCTCAGGGATTTCTATTTACTTTTTCGATTTAATTCATTATAATAGTAAGGGTAAATACAAGGAGGTGAGTACGTTGGCCAGAGGTCGTGGAAAAGCAAGCCCTCAAGACAAAGAGGCATTACGGATTATATCGGAAAAAATTAGAGAATTACTGAAAGAACAAGGAAAAAAGCAGATCGAATTATCTCGTATTACTGGAATCCCTGCAAGTACCCTGACTGGATATGTAAAAGGAACTTCTCTTCCCGTTCCTGAAAATTTAGAGAAGATTGCAGCCTTTTTCCAAGTAGCAGTTGCTGAAATTGACCCTCGATTGCGCAATGATTTTGTTGTCATTGATTCTGAGATTGAACGATTATACAAACAGCTCGATGAAGGAAATCAAGAAAATCTTCTTTCTTATGGAAAAAGTCTCTTGACCCATCAAAAAGAAAGACAGAAGATTGAAAAGCAATACCACTCTTATTCTGTCTATGATTCTTTTGCAGCTTACCAAAATCAGAAACAAGCGGATATCGTCTGGTTTGATCAAAAGATTTCTTACGATTTGGCTTTTTGGATTCATACAGATTCCCTCGAGCCTAAATACGAAAAAGGGGCTGTTGTGTTAATCAAGCAAACCTATTATGATCAGGCAGGGGCTATTTATGCCATTGATTTTGACGGGCAAACGTTGATCAAACGGGTATTTCGTGAGGCCAACGGTATTCGACTGGTTTCCCTCAATAAGAAATATAGTGATCAAATCATTCCATTAGATGAGGAACCTGGGGTGATTGGAAAAGTGATTGATGGCTTTGTTCCTCTTGATTTGGAGGAAATCAAATGATTAAATTAATCGCGATTGACTTGGACGGAACTCTTTTGCATGAGGATAAGACTCTCTCTAAAGGCAATATTGAAGCTCTTCACCGGGCCCATGAAGCCGGCTATGATATTGTGATCTGTACGGGGCGCCCCTTAGCGGGTGTACGGCCTATCTTTGAAGAGATTGGACTCCCTGATGGTAACTACTATATGATTATCAATAACGGGTGTACAACCTTGTCGACTAAGAATTGGGAAATCATTGGCAAGGAAGAATTGAGCCTTGAGGACATGCACCGGTTGCATGTTTTGACAGAAAATACAGACGTCCAGCTAACCTTATTTGACATGGATCACTACCTAGTGGTCGCACCTGAAGCCAGTGAACTTGTCACGATGGATGCGGGTATTGTTAATAGTAAACCGACACCTGTCTCAGAAGAGGATCTGCCCAACCTTGTTCCTATTTTTCAAGCCATGTACGTAGGAGATCCCTCTGCTATTGATGATTTCCAAGCCCAACACGAGGCTGCGTTGGAAGCCGATTTTAACACTGTTCGTTCACAGGATATCCTGTTTGAAATCCTGCCAAAAGGCGCGAGCAAGGCTTCTGCTCTTCAAGCATTAAGTCAAACATTGGGCTACAGGAGAGACCAGGTCATGGCTCTTGGAGATGCCAATAATGACCTTGAAATGCTACGTTTTGCTGGTTACAGCGTTGCTATGGGAAATGGCAATGCTGCTGTCAAGGAAATCGCCAACTTCATCACCCTGACCAATGATGAGGATGGCGTGGCCCATGCTATTCACAAATTAATTGAAACTGAAAAAGGAGAATGACCATGAAATACCAAAATTTGTTGGACCGTTTTATTACCTATGTAAAGGTTAACACACGTTCAGACGAAAACTCTACAACCACTCCAAGTACCCAATCACAGGTTGATTTTGCAACAAATGTATTGATCCCTGAGATGAAACGCGTGGGTCTTCAAAACGTCTACTATTTGCCAAACGGCTATGCTATTGGAACGCTTCCAGCTAATGATCCAAGCTTTACACGCAAGATTGGATTTATCTCTCACATGGATACCGCTGACTTCAATGCCGAAAATGTCAATCCACAAATCGTTGAGAATTATGATGGGGGTGTCATTGCCCTTGGTGACTCTGGTTTCACACTCGATCCAGCCGATTTTGCTCATTTGAACAACTACAAGGGACAAACCTTGATCACGACGGATGGTACTACTCTTCTGGGTGCAGACGATAAGTCAGGTATCGCTGAAATCATGACAGCTATTGAATACCTGACAGCTCATCCTGAAATCAAACACGGAGAAATCCGTGTCGGCTTTGGTCCAGATGAAGAAATCGGAGTTGGGGCAGATCAATTTGATGCAGAGGATTTTGACGTAGACTTTGCCTATACTGTCGATGGGGGTCCTCTTGGAGAGCTTCAATACGAAACCTTCTCAGCAGCTGGGGCTGAAATTACCTTCAAAGGACGCAATGTCCACCCAGGTACAGCCAAAGGTCAAATGATCAACGCTCTTCAATTGGCCATTGATTTCCATAACAAACTCCCTGAAGGAGCACGTCCAGAATTAACCGAAGGCTATGAAGGCTTCTACCACTTGATGAACATCGATGGAACTGTCGAGGAAGCAAGTGCCAGCTACATCATTCGGGACTTTGAAACTGAAAGCTTTGAGAAACGCAAAGACCTTATGAAATCTATTGCCGATCAGATGAATGCGGAGCTCGGTAGCGAACGCGTTCTCCTCACCCTCAAAGATCAGTATTACAACATGAAGCAAGTGATTGAAAAAGATATGACACCGATTACCCTTGCTAAGGAAGTCATGGAAGATCTTGGAATCACTCCAATCATTGAACCAATCCGTGGTGGTACAGATGGATCTAAAATTTCCTTTATGGGGATTCCAACACCAAATATCTTTGCCGGTGGCGAAAACATGCATGGTCGCTTTGAATACGTTAGCCTCCAAACCATGGAACGCGCAGTTGATACCATTATCGGTATTGTGACCAAAAAATAAGAAACAAAAAGGATTCGCATAATACATCCAAATCCTTTAAATATCATTGAGAATGTACCGAAACTTTCCGCTGTGAGAAAAGTGCTAGAAACACGCTTGTTTCTAGCACTCGGGAGTTTTGAGACCTCAGGCTCAAAACTAAGTCATGGAACTTCAAAGAAGTTCGCTGACGTCCGTCCTCACCTAAGGAAAGTTTTAAAATATAATTTTATTTTTAATCTAAGGATTCGGATAGTTTGTCCGAATCCTTTATTGTCTATCAGAAAGCTTGATAATATCTTTGATCTGATCAATGGTCTGAATCAGGCGAAGGCTTGTCTCATTGATAGAAAGATAATAGACTTTATCTGCCAAAGATTCTGTAAAAGGACGATTCGTGAGTAAGATCACCTGTTGTCCTTTTTCTTTCAGCTCTTTCACCTGCTTTCTCACCTTTTGGTAAAAACGCTCATCGCAGATTTCTAGATCATCCACCAAGACACAAGCAGCGTCCAAACCCAATGATTCATTGGTTCCGTTTTGGGTCAGATAATAGGATGCGCCCGCTTTGACCTCATATAAGCCAGCTGATGGCTCAACCGGAAGGAAGGCTGGACCGGTTGCAACTTCTGCTTCTTTTTCCATTGCTACAAGATTGGCTAGGACCTGCAAATAGACAGGTGCTAATTTACTCAAATCCAAGAGTTCCTCAAACTCAAAACCACGTTTCAAAGCTTCTAAGATATAGAAGAGCCGGTGGGGCATATGACGAGCAATTTTCTGGATTAATTCATCATCGCTCATTTCCTCAGGAAGGATGGTCAGCAAGTTCTTGTCTTTAATGGTTTCTAGGGCTTGTTGATAAGCTTCATCGATTCTCTTTCCAAATCCATAAACTGCCCCATAAGAGTGAATTTGGGTATTGAGGCGGGCATTTTTAGCAGCATCAGAAAAAATCGGGATCTTAAAGAAGATATAGTCCAAACTCGGTTCGTAAACGGCCTTTAAATCCTTTAATAAGGGATGAGGCAAATGCTCGAGAGAGCGCCCTAATTGTAACTGAACTCCTTGCTCAAACAAGGAATAGCCCAAGCCCATAGAGGCCATCGAGATACTATCGGAAGCAAATGGATTAACCTCTAGAATATAAAAAGCATAGCTCGTCGGATCAAGAGCAAACTTGATCGAAATGGCTCCTGTCAGCTTCAAATAGCGACTGATGTGGATCGATGCTTCTCGAAGATTTTGAAACTCTCGGTCAGTCAGGGTGACAGCTGGCATAAATTGATAAGAGTCACTAGAGTGGATCCCGACAGGATCAATGCTTTCAATAGAGGCCGCCAGGTAGTGATTGTCTTCACGATCGCGCATGACGACAAAATCCAATTCCTTAAAGCCATAGGTCGAAAACTCTAGCAAACACTGCTGACTTGGAGAGACTGAAAGTCCCGTTTCCACTGCTTCGCACAGGTCATCTAGATTATGAGCAATCTTTCGTCCCTGCCCTTGCTTACTCGCTACCGGCCAGATCATAATGGGAAATTGAATGCCTTCAGAAAACTCGATGGCTTCTCGAACAGAACCGACCAGGGCGGAAGCGGGTACCTGATAGCCCAACTCTTGAAAAAGGCGTCGTTGGTCCGCCTGCTGATAAAAGGTCCGGTAGCGTTGAAGACTCGGACCGACAATCATGATCGATGCTTCTTTGAAAAATCCAGTTTCTTCCAATCGGAACAAGAGATTTAAAATCTGTTTATCCGCAAAAGCTAGGAGCAAGCGAGATCCAGTACAAGAAAGAAGAGTCGTCCTAAGAGCATCCAGCTTGAGCTTGCTGACCACAACCTGTTCTCCAGCTTCTTGTGTGATAGTATTTTCTTCGCCCAGATAAAGGACAAGAGCATTCCCGTCCTTGGCATTGAGTTTTTGGGCTTCATTTACCGCAGCCAAGAGGCTAATATCCTGATAAGAATCTCCACATAGGAGAAGCAATTTCTGGTTTTGTTTCATTATTCCTTCTCCCTTCTACTTTCGTGAATTTTGGCATCAATCAACTCTAAAAATTCATCGTAAAAATAGAGATTTTCCCTTGGCCCTGGACTAGCATCCACTTGGAATTGAACCCCTAAAATCGGTTGGTAACGATGGCGAAAAGCTTCGATACTATGGTCATTGACGTTTTCATGCGTGACCAATAAATCATGGGGTAGGCTATCGCGTGCGATACTATACAAGTGATTTTGACTCGTTATCTCGATTTTTCCTGTCGCAATTTCACGAACAGGAATATTTAATCCGAAGTGTCCAACTTCCATAGGAGCTAGCTCCGCTCCATAAGCTTGAGCCAGTACCTGTGCTCCCAAGCCCATGCCCCAGATCGGAATCTGTCCATTGAGCTTTTTGATCAAGCGGCAGAGTTTTTTTACCTGATGGGGATCGCCAGGCCCACTAGATAAAATAACGCCATCGGGCTGCTGTTCCATCAGTTCATCATAAGAGATATCATAGGGATAGACCGTGACATTACAGTCCCTTTGACTCAGCTGGCGCAAGACAGAGTGCTTGACCCCTAGATCGATCAAGGCAATACTCTTTCCAAAACCTGGTACAGCATAGGCCGTTTTTGTCGAGACTTGACGCACTTGGTCTTTGGGAAGCACTGTCGCTCGCAACTGATCCAGGATATGCTCGATTGAATCCCCCTTGTTAATGACAGTCGCCTTCATCCGTCCATACTTGCGCACAATTTTTGCCACCTGTCTCGTATCAATCCCTACAATACCAGGGATTTTTTTTCGCTTCAAGAATTCATCCAAGGTCATCTGCTGCCGCCAATTGCTTGGCATCTCCACCAGATGCTGAACGACTACTGCTAAACAAGTGGGCGTAATGGATTCAGAATCATCTCGATTGATCCCTGTTGCGCCAATAACTGGAAAGGTAAAGGAGAGGATCTGGCCACTAAAAGCCTGATCCGTGATCAATTCTTGATAGCCTGTCATGGCTGTCGTAAAGACCAATTCACCAGTCACATATAAGTCTGCACCAAAGGCTTCCCCTTCAAATACAGTCCCATCCTCTAGGACCAATAATCGTTTCATCGAACCCCTACCTTCTTTTACACTAGTCCAATTTTATCATAGTTCCTCAAAAAAAGGAAAGTCAGATTCCATGTAGCTCTCTACTCTGTCCTCTTCCTTTCCTTTCAATGAATGGTCAGTTATCTTATTTTGCACCGCGACCTTTAAGGACGGCTTCAATGATGGCCATACGGACAAAGACACCGTTGGTCATTTGTTCTACGATACGTGATTTAGGAGCTTCTACCAAGTGGTCCGCAATTTCAACGTCACGGTTGACTGGTGCTGGGTGCATCAAGATCGCTGTATCTTTCATACGCTCATAACGTTCTTGAGTCAAGCCATGAAGACGGTGGTAGTTTTCTTTAGAGAAGAGTGATTCGTAATCATGACGTTCATGTTGCACACGCAAGAACATCATCACATCTACTTCTTCAATGACTTCATCGATAGTGACGAAACTTCCATAGTCTTCAAATTCCGCACTTCTCCATTCGTCTGGACCTGCAAAGTAAAGGGTTGCTCCCAAACGTTTCAAGATTTGCATATTTGATTTTGCCACACGTGAATGATCCAAGTCCCCAGCGATACAAACTTTCAAGCCATCAAAGTGACCGAATTCTTGGTAAATGGTCATCAAATCAAGCAAGCTTTGGCTTGGGTGTTGACCTGAACCGTCTCCACCATTGACGATAGAGGCTGTGATCGTTGGGCTTTCAACCAATTCTTTGTAGTAGTCCACTTCAGGATGACGGATGACACAGACATCTACTCCAAGAGCTGACATGGTCAAGATGGTATCGTAAAGTGTTTCCCCTTTGTTCACAGAGCTTGTCTTCACATCAAAGTCAAGGAGATCACATCCCAATTTCAACTCTGCCACTTCAAAGGCTTTGTGGGTACGAGTTGAAGGTTCAAAGAAAAGGTTTGAGATGATGTGTTGGTCTTCGTAGGATGCTTTAGCTCCGTTTTTGAACTCAATCCCACGTTTGATCAATGCCATTACTTCTTCATTGGTAAGAGTTTCCATTGAGACAAGGTTTTTAAGAGCGATTTGATTTTCAGACATGTTGATTCTCCTTTTATAATGTGAATGCAAATAGTTTACAATTTATTTAAGCTTCTCTGATGAGGACGCGGTCTTGACCGTCTAGCTCCACCATCTCGACAATGATTTCCTCTGACTTACTTGTCGGGATATTTTTCCCAACAAAGTCCGGACGAATCGGCAACTCCCGATGCCCACGGTCGACTAGAACCGCAAGACTCACTCGAGCAGGACGACCGTGACTGACCAAATTGTCAATGGCAGCGCGTATCGTGCGACCTGTATAGAGGACATCATCGATCAAAATGACTTCTCTATGAGCGATATCAACTGGTAAGACCGTTGTATCCTCAGTCGCCTTCATGTCATCTCGGAAAGGCTTGGTATCTAGTTCTGCTACAGGGACATCGATTTGTTCCAGCTGAGAGAGGCGTTCTTGGATCCGGCGAGCGATGTAAACACCACGCGTCTTGATCCCCACCAGCACAATCTGGCTCAAATCTTTGTTTCGTTCAATGATTTCGTAGGCGATCCGGGTAATGGCCCGTTTCATCGTCAAATCATCAACGACTTCTTTGGTTTTCATTCAGTCCTCCTTAATTGTAAAAGAAAAACCTCCTTTTTCAAGGAGGTTCAGCAAATGAATGGTCTAAGAGGATAGAGTCTCGCCCTATGGTCCTAGCCATTGTTTTTCACAGTCTCCTTGCCTGCCTCACGGGACAGGATTAAAGGATTTATTTAATTGAGATAACTATATCACAGTTTCAAACGACATGCAAGAAAAAACTCAACATTTTTCAAAAAAATTTAAAAACATGACTTTACGTCCGAATAATGTTCGGTTTTTACTAAGAAGCAGCCGATTTCCGCTTGATATTTTTCATCCCATAGAGCACATAGCCAGCTAAGAGGTAAGCGATAAAAATGATCACCACCCATTTGCCCACAAAGGCCCAGCCGTATTTATTAACATTGATAAAGAAATAGGCAAAGGGACTATCTTTTGCACCTGGAATCGGCCACTTCAAGACCAACCCATTGAGAAGGGCAAAGAGCATGTAAGCCAGTGGAATCGAGGTCCAAAGGAAGGGATCGAACTTACGGTATTGCTTGGCTTTATCAATCACTAGAGTATCAAAGAAGAACATCAAAGGAACGATGTAATGACAAAGGAAGTTTTCCAAACGATAAAACTTCTCTGGTGTCGCAAGAGGCGCCAACATAAAGTGGTAGATGACACAAGTGATCATAATGGACATGGTAACTGCGCCTTTCATGCGAAGGTAGCCCTGAGTCTGGGTCGAACGCCCTCGAAGCATGCGCCAAACCATGTCTCCCATAAAGAACATGACCAACATGTTAGATAAAATGGTGTAATAGAGCATCATGCCAAAGCCACCATGCTTGGTCAGTTGCAGATAAACGCCAAGTACACTCAAAATAAACAATAGAAAACGATAGCTAAATAATAGTTTGAATTTCATAGTATTCTCCTGAAAGAAAAGGGGCTAGGCCCTTATTCTCA
The DNA here is from genome assembly GCF_023109675.1 of Streptococcus parasanguinis. Lineage (GTDB taxonomy): Bacteria > Bacillota > Bacilli > Lactobacillales > Streptococcaceae > Streptococcus > Streptococcus parasanguinis_I. The sequence continues at coordinate 89,449 of NZ_JALDUR010000007.1, forward strand.
TCTTTAGATTTTCTTCACAAATTCTGATTTGAGTTTCATTGCACCAAAGCCATCAATCTTACAATCGATGTTGTGGTCTCCTTCCACGATACGGATGTTTTTCACGCGCGTACCTTGTTTCAAATCTTTCGGTGCACCCTTGACTTTTAAATCTTTGATCAATGTCACTGTATCGCCATCAGCCAATTTGTTTCCGTTGGCGTCAATCGCTACGACACCCTCTTCTTCTTCGACCTCAGCTGGGTTCCATTCATACGCACACTCTGGGCATACCAAGAGCGCTCCATCTTCATAGACGTATTCAGAGTTACATTTTGGACAGTTTGGTAAGTTATTCATTTTTATCTCCTTATTCAAATTAACTTTCATAGTATACCATGAAAGCGAAAATTTGACAAATCCTGCTCGACTGTAGCATTTTCAAGAAAAAAGGAGGCGACTTGGCCTCCCTACATAGATCATATTTTTCAATCTTCCTGCAATTCTTGAATATCTCGAATCACGCGCACACCTGCTTGATTCTTCTCGCGCAGTTCAGCATCAGAGTATGGGAAGGTATTGATCAAGATACTCTCCATCCCGATACTTTGGGCAACAGCGACATCTGTCGTAAAGTCATTCCCCACCATGACCGTTTTCTCAGGGTTCAACTGGTGTTCTTTCATCACTTCCAAGAGAAACTCTGGCTGAGGTTTACGAATACCTGCGTCAGACGACAAGTAAATGGCATGGAAAAGCTCTCTCAAACCAACCAAATCAATCTCAGGATTGGTAAAATCTGCTTGGGCATTGGATAAGAGAAAGATTCGGCAACCTGCAGCTTTCATATCCTCTAATACTTCTTTCGTGTGAGGATAAAGCTCCAACCGTTTGCGAGAAAGGACACGGAAAGTCCGTGCAATCAAACGTCCCCACTCTTTGAGATGGGCAACACTATTCCCACTTGGATGACTTTCTAAATACAATTGCACAAAAATGACCGTCAGATCAATCTCAGGATAGGCAACTTGTTTTTCCTTAGCTAAGTCTTCTTCAGCTTGCTGCACCAACTCTCTATAACGCAGGCGCAGACCTTCTCCAGTGTAACTTACCCCGTAGGATTGGTAGATCTGAGCCATGGTATCCCATAAGACTGGACTTGACTCATCGGTTTCGATCTCAACCAAGGTTCCATAAAAATCAAAAATATAATTTTTAAATGCGTACTTGTGCGGATTCATCTCTCACTCCCGTAACAAACATCGTAAAGGTTGCCTTGCAGACATTGGCACCGTCTTGATTGGTAATATCCACATCCACAACTCGAGTCGTCCGTCCACTGTGGACACATTCGCCATGGATCGTGAGGACGTCACCCAGACGCCCTGCTTTCAAGTAATTGATGGAGGATTGCAAGGTCACCCCATCAACCCCCTGAGAAACTACGACCAAACCACTGACTTGGTCACACAGAGTAAAGAGATAACCTCCATGCGCATTTCCATAATAATTGAGCGAGGATTCCACGACCTTGGTTGTCACCACTACATGGCCATCTCTCATCTTTTCGATTTCATAATTTTCAAATGCAGCAATTGCATCAAAGTGAAAATCTTTCATATACTTGCCACCTTTTCTAGCATCTTTTCAACTCCTCTATCATACTACAATTAAGAAGCAGATACAAGCAAAGGGGCAATTCCTTAGAAGCAGAAAAGGAGACTCCAACTAAGTAAGAAGACGATACTAGGAACAATGTATTTTCTTGGGTGCTTCCAACATTCTCTCTTTAAATTCCATTTTCTTAAAGGAAAATAGATTTCAATCAGTAAGTGCAAAACAGCTTCAACCACTGCTAGAATCATCATACCTAGTAAAAATAGGATCCCCAAGTCAGGCATGACCACCATTTTTAATAAAAGAGCAACAAATAGATTAACAGATAAGAAATAAGTCAGCAATACACGGTAATACATCAGGTAAAAGAACCGACTCTTAGGAAGAGACTTAACATGATCAATCAAATCTTTATCCGCAGAAATGAGAGTGGTTAATGGCGTATTGACAGAAGCAATTGTTAAAAGGATGATGATTTTTAATGGAGCCTCGTAATCCTGTATCAGAATGAGAAGGAGGAAGATGAGAGTAAAGACAAAATTGATGGAAAAATAGCGCTCTTGAAACAAGGAAATCCAAAAATAATTGCCACTTCTTCTCTTTGCGACGAGCAACTGATCATTTTTTGAAATCGCGACCAGGTCCTCATTTTTAAAAATCAAGACAGCAAGGAGGGCTGACAGTAAGATCATATAGGACACTTGTTGGACCCATAAAGAAGAGACTGTAAGAGCAGTCGTTACAAAAATGAGCACCCCTCCTAGAAAACTGGGCCTTGTATTGAACTGGATAAAGACATAAAACACACTCAATACCACCAGTAAAGATAGGAGGACAAGCTTAAAGGATTGTGGCAGGTCTAACTGGACTCCCAAAAAGAGGATCAATAACAGCACGCGCTCTAACAAATTGAGAAGAAAGGTTACCGTCAGAAAAGAACCTTTGAAACGATTGAGAGACAACGGAAGCTGGTAATAGGCCTGGACCCTGTCCATCGAAAAGTAGGAATACAACAATTGAAAGGTTGATAGAGCAGTGACAATAGCCGTACTGATCAATAAGACTTGAAAGCTCGTAGAAAATTTGCCCCCAACAACATGGTAATAAAGAGCAAAGGCTAAGGAAGTCAAGAACAAAAAGAGCCGATTTTTGGATACCAAATCTCTAAAAATTGCTAGTAGCATGCTCTACCCCCTTTGACGATTGACGTCATGAAACCAATCTTCTAAATTCGATTCGATCGCGTCTAGATGACCATCTTCAATAGTATAAGCTGTATCACAGACTCGAACGATACTCTCTGCGATATGCGAACTCATCAGAATAGAGCCTTCTTCTTTATACTGCAATAGTAAACCATATAGAAATTCTGTCGCATCAAAATCAAGGCCATCAAATGGTTCGTCCAAAATAAGGAGGGGAGGTTTGAGATAAAAAGCTGTGATCAAGAAGACTTTCTTCTTATTTCCCGTTGACAAACTACCGATATCGGTGTTGAGAAATTCTTCAAAATGAAAACCTGAGATCAGGTCCTGCAATAACGTTTCATCTCTCTTTCGATGATACAAACGACAGACAAAATTAAAATAATGAACAAAATCCCAGTTTAAAAAACTATTGTTTTCAGTAAAAACTGTATAGGTACGGCTCTTATAGAAATTCGTATGAAAAGAGGTCACCTTATCTTCTATAGTAACAGTCTCAACTGCATACTGCCGATGATCAAAAACACTACTTAAAGCTTTTAGCAAGGTTGTCTTCCCAGCTCCATTTCGACCAATCAACCCTACTACAGAATGATTGGGTACAAGCAGATTCGTGTCTTTTATAACGGGCTTGTCTTTTTTATACCAAACATTTAGCCCCTTGATGTTTAAACACTCACTCTTCATCGACGCACTCCTTTATAAAGGTAAGAAGCCCCAACTAAAAGCAACAGCAAAGCGTATAACCATTCCTTTTGAAAGGCAAAGACTAAGGCACCGATCAAGAAGCAAATTCCTATAAGGATTCTAAATTGTAATTTCATATCTTGCCTTCTTTCTATTCACAGTATGAAAGATTACAATTGTATTTTATGCTTATACTATAGTACTTTTTAAAAGCAGATTCAAGCACGAATGGAACATTCTCAACGCTTTAAGCAACATTTTATCTTTGAAGAGAAAAAAGAACTAGATACCTCTAGCCCCTTTACTTAAAATCTTAATTTTTCCCAGTCGTCGTCTGTCCGTTTGCGATAATAGTACTCGGACAAATCCGGGTCTTCCATCACTTCCAGCAGAGGAAGCATGTCGTAGGACAAGTCCAACTTTTCTAATTGGTCCTTCTTAACCCAAGAAACTTCTCCTTCTTCAGATGATCTGAGCTGGCCTGTAAATTCTGTTGCTTTGTAGCAAAAGACAATATAGCGGCCTCCCTCTTCTGGCTCCCAGTCTTTGACTGCGACGAGTTTTGGATCTGCAATTGTCAGTCCTGTCTCTTCGTAGACTTCACGAATGACGGATTCTGCAAGACTTTCTCCTTCTTCAATATGGCCTCCAGGAAAGGCATAACCAGACCATTTCTTGTAGCGCTCTGGTGAACGGTATTGGAGGACTACCTTCCCATTTTCAAGATCTTCGACCATACAAAGATTGGTCAGTATAGTAGGCGTTGTACGTGACATATATTTCCTTTCTATGGATTTACCATCCATCTTCTCTGTATTTCACTTCTAGCTTCATGATGAAGGGATTGACCAGTTCATAGTAATCACGACTCCGTATAGGGATCGCTCCATGTGGGATTTCAACATAATTCCCTCGTATTTCCGAATTATGATGGATTGGAGGGATTATGGTATTAGTTGAATCTGTAAAAGACACTTGGAGAATGAACCAAATGAAAAATGCTAGAATGACACTCAAAAATTGTAAGATTAGATGAAAAAACTTGAACTCTCTCTTTTTATAAAAGATAGACCAAAGATGGAAAAAAAGAACTAGAAATAAGAAATCAAACCAGAGACAACTAAGTAGAGGGGTAAATGATAGACCCAAAAAAACTAGTATTACTTCAATAACGAAAAAAGCTAAGAAGAATAAATAAAACATTTTAAAACCATTTAACTGCTTTAGCATAGAGAAGTCCCCCTAATTTAGAAAAGATGTAACTAACTAGATTATAAAGCGAATCCATAACTACGTCAATGTGCATTGATTGATACCTTCACTTGAGATTTTTAACTTCCGTTTCTGGTGGTTGCAAATCTCAAGGGACAAAAAACTCCACATTCAGGCTTGAAAGTAGAGTTCTTGCCTTAAATAATGATCAGTAGAATATGAACCCCCAATCGTAACCAATGATCAATGAGAGGCGTTTCCGGATTACTATTTTTGCTATCTAAGAATAGGCTAAGAGATAACAAAAGCAAAGCAAGGGCAATAACTATTTTAAGAGATAGCATCATACCTCCAATAGCAAGAGCAGCTAGAAAGCCAAAAAATGGCAATGGACTAAATAAAAATGCCAAAAATCTGAAATAGAACATAAACAAAGAGAGAATCAATAGGCCGTAAACAATCACCTTAGTAAAAATAGAGACCCTTTTTCCTTCATTTTTCATTTTGGATAGTGAAAAAACGACATAGATCATATAGATAAATAGCAGCATATTGAATCATCCCTATGTTTTATAGATTATATTAATAGTTTAACTAAAACCTATTCAAAATACAACTAAAGACCCTAACTTATTAGAACAAACTAACTTTTGATCAGAGTTTTTTCACTTCTGCTGCTATCTTTTGGAGATGGTGTTCCCGCATGCTAGCGGTATTCACATCCCGTCCGAGTTCTCCCAAGATGCAGACGCGCTTGGTTTTAATCCCACAGTGGTTCAAGACGGCATTTTTCAAAACAGAGATACCATAACTATCCGGAATGTTGAGAGGACCTGAAAAGATCTTGTACCACCAAGTAGGCGCCATGGAGGTCGCATAAATACTGGCGGTTTTGCCTTTAAGCAACTTCTTGAATTGCTTGCCTCTAAGGTAATTCCAGATGAAGCTTCCTTGATCATTGGCTGAGTATGCAATCCCTGGTGTAAAGACCCGGTCGATCCAGCCCTTCATAAGGCTCGGCATACTACTCCACCAGATGGGATAGACAAAGATCAGGTGATCCGCCCACTGGATTAATTCTTGGGAACGAAGAATAAAAGGATCTTCCTCCATCCGCTTTCGATAGCCGTAGCGAAGGACTGGATCAAAGTCCTCATCATTGAGACTGATCACTTTAAGCTCGTGGTGATTTGGATCAATATTCTCTACAATGGTTTGAAAAATAGCCTGACAGTAACTTTCCTTATCCGGATGCCCATTGATGACTAGAATTTTCATTCTTCCCTCCTACTAATCCAAAGCCTTGACTTCCAACATCCTATCGCGGATTTGTGCTGCCAATTCGAAATCAAGCACTTCGACGGCTTCTTGCATTTGGCCTTGCAGTTTCTTGACCAGTTCCTTGCGCTCTTGGCGGTTGAGACTAGTGATATCCACTTCCTTGTCCTCTTCCTTGGCCACCGCCTTGGTAACAGAGATCAGGTCACGGATTTCCTTCTTGATGGTTTGTGGTACAATACCATGCTCTTCATTATAAGCCATCTGGATTTTCCGACGACGGGCTGTTTCATCGATGGCTTTTTGCATAGACTGGGTCATGGTGTCCGCATACATGATCACGTGACCCTCGCTATTACGAGCAGCACGACCAATGGTCTGGATCAGCCCCCGTTCGTTACGGAGGAAACCTTCCTTATCCGCGTCGAGAATGGCAACTAGACTCACTTCCGGTACGTCAATCCCTTCCCGAAGAAGGTTGATACCGACCAAGACATCAAAAACGCCCAAACGCAAATCACGGATAATCTCCGTCCGCTCCAAGGTCTTAATGTCCGAGTGCATGTATTTGACCTTGACCCCCATTTCCTTGAAGTAGTCGGTCAAGTCTTCTGCCATCTTCTTGGTCAGGGTGGTAACAAAGGTCCGCTCTCCACGTTCTACACGCGCATTGATCTCACCTAAGAGGTCGTCCATTTGTCCCATGGTCGGACGCACTTCCACCTCAGGATCGAGTAGACCTGTCGGACGAATGATCTGCTCGATGATGGTATCGGTTTGTTCCATCTCATAGTCACCTGGTGTCGCTGACACATAGACAATCTGGTGGACATGGCTTTCAAACTCCTCACGGCGAAGTGGACGGTTATCTAAGGCCGACGGCAAACGGAAACCATAGTTGACCAGCATCTCCTTGCGCGAGCGGTCACCATTGTACATGCCCTTGATCTGTCCCATGGTCATGTGGCTTTCATCGATCATGATGAGAAAATCTTCTGGGAAGAAGTCAAGGAGGGTGTAAGGAGGCTCTCCTTCACTCCGACCATCCATGTGACGAGAGTAGTTTTCGACCCCATTGGTGTAGCCCATCTCCCGCAGCATTTCAATATCATACTCGGTCCGTTGTTTTAGACGTTGAGCTTCTAGCAACTTGCCTTCTTTTTCAAAGACCTTCAACTGTTCTTCCAGTTCCGCCTGAATCTTGGCAATGGCCACTTCCATATGGTCGTCATTGGTCACAAAGTGAGTAGCCGGAAAAATAGCCAAGTGATCCACATCTCCCAGAACCTGGCCTGTCAGAGCTTCAATCTCACGAATCCGCTCAATCTCGTCTCCAAAAAACTCAACCCGAAAGGCATGTTCATCGCGCGAAGCTGGGAAAATCTCGACTACATCTCCCCGAACACGGAATTTCCCCCGTTGAAAGTCGATGTCATTGCGCTCAAACTGGATATCTACCAAGTCATTGAGAAGTTTATCACGAGAAATCTCCAGACCTGGACGCAGGCTGACTACGCTATCGGCATATTCCTTAGGCGAACCCAAACCATAGATACAAGAAACAGATGCGACTACAATGACATCGTTACGCTCCAACAAAGCTGATGTTGCGGAGTGACGTAGTTTATCAATTTCATCATTGACAGAGCTGTCCTTTTCGATGTAGGTGTCACTAGATGGCACATAGGCTTCTGGCTGGTAGTAATCGTAGTAAGATACGAAGTACTCAACCGCATTTTCAGGGAAAAATTCCTTGAACTCCCCATAAAGTTGGCCTGCTAGGGTTTTATTGTGGGCGATAACCAGGGTCGGTTTATTGACCTGGGCAATGACCTGGCTCATGGTATAGGTCTTCCCCGTACCAGTCGCTCCCATCAGGATTTGCGCCTTCTCACCACCCTCGATATTATCCACCAACTGCTCAATGGCCTGCGGTTGATCACCAGACGGTTGGTATTTGGATACTAGTTTAAATTTGTTATCTATTACTCGATTAATCATCTCTTTGTCCTCACATATATAGACCTTATTTTACCATAAATCACTAGAATTCTCTGAGATGAGGAATGAAAGGGAAAACAACATATTACAAAATAATTAATTGGACACGCATTAGAGTGAAAACTAAACAAGACTCTCGCAATTACTTCGAAAGTCTTGTTTTTTATTCTAAAACAATGCAATACGTAATAAACATCAGTGTCCATGATATACAAAATTAGCAAGGTTTGCTCATTAGTATCATTTTTATTTACTACTTAACTTCTTGATTCCTTACTAAGAGGTAGAGAGTTGCTCCAAGTGAGCATACAATTCCAATAATGTAAGTACAGAGTTGTAAATTGGAAGCAGTACCTAAAATGGTATCCGCAACAATATTATAAAATAGATAACTAATCAATGGTTCCACTACTCTTTCTATGAATGGTTGTACCAAAATAGGAAATAGCAGCAAAATAGCTAAACTTCCCATTGGACTTTTGAAAAAATAACTTAAGAAGTAAGAAATTAAAAAATATTGGATGGAGCCAATCAAATAGAAACTGAAAATTTCTAAACTGACACCATTTTCACTACTTAAAAAATGAAACCATATAAGTAGTACAATGAAATATAAGGTTGATTGTAGTACTACATCACATAACTCTACGAACAGGATCCTAATTGAACTTAAGATCCTTTTTCCACTTACCAAATAAACCAGTTTTGTTTCGTGAGCTTGTAACTCAACAAATGCATTAACACACCCAATGCTAACAGAGAGCATTGAAGCAAAAACAAGAGCTTGCTTTATAGATAATTGTACAACAGTATCATTGATTGAAACTGGTAAAACACCTAAGAGACACACAAAACCTATAAAAAGTGACTGTATAGCTATCTGGTACTTTACGGGTTTTAAACTATATTTTTTGACAATAAGACTAAAAAATATTCTTGCCATTCTTCCTCCTCATTCGAATCATTTCTACAAGCATTATGAATACCAAGAACAAGATCCCTTCAACTACTAAAAGTGTAAATCCATACAATTGGCTCGTTTGAGTTCCTTCAATTCGGCCAAAAGCAAATGACTTTGCTCCAATCAAAGGCAATAGATTCTCTATGTTAGAAGAAAGTCCTCTTAGAATACCTGATAAAGTGATTACCAATAACAAAACGTCTGCAATTAATGAAGTCATTGATTTTTTCGTTACTATTACGAAAAGTAAAGCTAATAAAGTAAGAACGATTGCAAATATCATAACTCTTACCGTGACATCTAAGAACAATGTAAATTCTAAATAATTCTTTAAAGTTGAATCTAGAAAAATGAGTAAGATAATAGCATTTACTATAGAAAATATTAAAGTAGAGAGTAACGATAGGACAATCGAACTTGCAATAAACCCAGTAAGACGAACTTTCCAGTTAGGAATCAATAACTGGCTAAAATAATCATCACCAAATTGATAATGGGTTGAATAAACAAGTGAAACAAGAATTGGCAAGAAAATGACACTTGCTTGGTAGGGTGAAGATAAGAGAGCATCCCTGACTGTATACACTGGATTCGATGATAACATAGATGGATCAAGGTTAACCGCTTGTCCATTTCCTTCTACTAAGGCATTTATCACCTGGATATTTTGAATTGAAAAAAATATGCTGACTCCCAAAATAAGAAAAAAAGTGAATTTAAAAGTAGCTAAACTACAATATTTATAGAGGTCACTAAAAAAGGAACGTTTCAACATATTATTCACCTTCTTTCCCTTCGAGCGCCTTAAAATATGCTTCCTCAAAAGATCCAAACTGTTTCAAAATATCTTTTGTAGGAGCATCAATAACAATTTTCCCATTAGAAATACCAACCAGATGATCTACAGTTAATTCTAACTCACTCATATAATGACTTGTCATTAATACAGTTTTACCTTCATTGACAAAAGACTGCAAAAAATTGCGTACCCAGCGTATTCCTTCTGGATCTAGTCCATTGATTGGTTCATCTAAAATTAAGATGTCAGGATTTGCTAATAAGGCTGTTGCTAAACCAAGACGTTGCTTCATTCCTAATGAATAGTCTTTTACTTTTTTATTTTTAGCTTCACTTAACCCCACCAACTCTAAACATTCGTTGCACCTATTTTTGTCAACGCCACAAGCCAAGCCAATCCACCGAAGATGCTGAAATCCTGTTCTAGTTGGATAAGGTTGACAACTATCTAGGAATGATCCAACAATACAAAAAGGATTATCTCCCAATTGAGAATATTTTTTCCCATCGATCAACGCCATTCCCATTTGACTATTTTCTAAACCAAGTAAAATTCTAATTAAAGTTGATTTTCCAGATCCATTCGGTCCAATCAATCCAGTAATCTCACCTTTTTTGGCTTTGAAAGACACGTTTTGAAGGACAATTTTATTATTATATTCCTTATGTAGCTTTTGAATTGTTATCATTCATTCTTTTTCCTTTCTGACTTTTAGTGAAAATCCATCTTCACTTGGAGCAAGTATAACAGGAGAAAATCAGGAAATTATCAGAATAATTATTTTCTTCATTTCTAACAAATTGCATTCTAAATTTGCTATAATATGCTCATATAATTGGAGGAACTATGAAGTATAAAATTTTAGCCATTGACGATGATGAAAAAATCTTACGATTAATAGCGAATGCATTAAAAGCCAACAACTTTCACGTGGAAACTCGTAAAAATATAGAGGAGATCAATATCTGTGACTTTACTGGATTCGATCTAATTTTACTTGATGTCATGATGCCTATTTCTGGTTTAGAAATCTGTCGTTCCATTCGTTCACAAATTACTACTCCAATTCTATTTCTAACCGCTAAAGATTTTGAAGAAGATTTACTAAAAGGAATACAAGCCGGAGCCGATGATTACATCACAAAACCATTCAGCATAAAGGAATTGATTGCAAGAATTCAAATGCATCTTCGTAGGGAAGAAAGATCTCACAACTCCTCTAAAGAAGAGATGGATTCAAATATAACTTTTTATCGAGATAGTCAAGAAGTTTATTATCAATCAAAGAGAATTTCATTGACCAAGAGAGAGTTTGATTTACTTTACCTTTTAGCAAAAAATGGTTCTTTGTCAACTGTAGTGGGTGACGAAAAGCTAACATCTAGAGAGGACCTGATAGGTCTTCTCTTTTTGTATG
>NZ_JALDUR010000008.1:0-10703 GCF_023109675.1 Streptococcus parasanguinis
GAACCGATCACACCAGCAATCCCACCAGCAATAGCAATGAGAACATCCCAAATGGTTGGAGAGGTTCGTGCGATCAACTCGCTACTTGCATAAGACAAGGGAGAAATCCAGAAATACAGAGTCGAGACAAGCAAACTGACCAACACTTGAGTCAATAAAACCTCTAGAGATTGCTTGATTAAACGCGTATCAAAAATAGCTAAACCGAATCCCAGTCCAACAATCGGTGTCATGAGAGGTGAAATTAACATGGCTCCAATAATAACAGCTGTTGAATTCATATTTAGACCGATAGAGGCAATAAAAATTGCACACATCAAAATCGCTGTATCTCTCAATCGAACATGAAGGTCATCGTATAATTTCTCACGGTATTCCCGTGTTGAATAATTGGCAGTCATTTGTCCTCTCCTCTTTCCTTATTTAAATCGGTATAATAATTAATAATAACAGCTGATAAACAGCCAAAAAATATGAGCCCATAAATCGTCAAGAAGACACTGGTAATCCTTCCAATCAAGGTCACAGCTAGGAGATCCCCGTAGCCGACAGTCGTCGAAGTCACAAAAGCATACCAAAGACCGTCTCCGTAATTTGTGATAGCAGGTTCAACTAGGAAAAGCACGCCTCCTGACCCAAAAACAAAGGTCACAAAACTCAGAGCAAACCGAGTAAAACCCGTAACCTGTATAATATGCCATAACATTTTTAAACGTCTCATTTGTTCTCCTTATTCATACTAGCTCCTGACCGAGCCGTTTTTTCCAATAATCAAAGTGAAGATAGGACATGATCTCCATCAGAGAAAGATAGACAAACTGATAGATCTGATTTAAGCTGATTATCAACTGATATTGTTTGAAAAATGACTGGAAGAAAGACCAGATATGACTGTCTTGAATCAGTCCCTTCTTAACATCAGACAGGATATTAGCTAAAGCTCCCAAGGACTGAAACGGTAAATCCTTGACATTTATATAGATCCGGTCCACCACATCATTCAGACTGGTATCTTGGATGGCATGAAATTCTCCAAAGAGAACTCCTGCCGCTCCAAGAGTAGAAACAAATCCCACCAAATAATTTCTGAGGAAATTTTCTCAACCTTTTCCCATAATGTGTTTAGTGCCATCCATAACGATCCCAACCAGAAAAAGGAAAGAAAACAAGCAAAGAAATTTTGCCGTAAATCCCAAAAAGCTTCAAGACTTGGTGTTGTTGGTTTTTCTAACTCTAAAATCAAGATGGTCATAATAATTGCTAGAACAGCATCTGTCAATACAATTAATCTGTCTTTCTTCATCGGATTGCATCCCCTTTCTTTTTTGTAACATTCTATCTTATCGCATAATATTGGATATTCTTTCATAATCCGACTACAAACAAAAATAAACCAAAAAGTCTGTCCCTATTATGCTATATTTAACTCTAGAAGTATTCATCCATCTAATTAATAAATATATCATATTTCACAATAAATGAATACTATCAAAGATTCATCCCCTTTCACTTCATCATTTAGTGTTGCTTAGATTTATCAAAAACAACCAAATTTGTATTAATTTCAAGTATCACCTAGTTACAAAAATTTGGGGTGAACAGAAAAAGCATCCCGTATTTTTGATACGAAATGCTTTCAATAAGTTTAAATAAGTTTTAACGTTTACTAAATTGTGATGCTTTACAAGCCTTTTTCAAGCCTGGTTTGACACAGTTGGATTTCAGGTACTTTCAGTTTAGCTTTATATCAACCATCATCAAAATCCAACTATTTTCTTATTTTAAAAAATATGAATAAGTTTGATTGAATGAGGGAATTTCTTTAAATTTTTTCTTAGCACCTATAAGTTAATAATACTATTCTTTAAATTATAGTTTATAATTATCTGATGTTTCAATGACCACAAAACAAAGTACAGCGAATCACTTCCTTTAGTCAAACATATAACTGAACAACATTGTTTATCTTCCTGCACTTTCATATTTTTTCAATCCTTTTCTAAAAATTGTACGACTGATAATAATCAAAAAAACTGTAAAAACTATTTGATAGAAAAATAGGTTCAATGTATCTTTCCCTAAAAATATTAATACTGCAGGATTGGCAATTAATAAATTGGGAACAAATAACATAGTGATCAATCTGTTAATACCTGTAAAAATATTATATGGATACTTAGAAATTCCAATATAATTCAAAAATACATCTACTTTTGAAAATTTAGTTGGGAACCAAAATGAACTAATCGTTATTAGAAACCAAATTGAATAATATATAATACAACCACACATTAAAGAAAGGATATAAAATAATATTTTTAATGAATTTAAATGTACATTTAAATTTCCATAACTTATAAAAATGATCGCAAGACCAAAAAAAGTATTCACGAATTGAACTAAATTAAATGATCTAAAAATATAGAACAACTGAGTATCAAACGGCCTCAATAAAATTTGATCCAAGTTACCACTCAAAATATCTGATTCTAAAATTCCCATACTTCTAATTAACAATCCCATCATAACTCCATCTACAATAGTGTAGGAACCTACCAAAAATAAAATTTGATAATAGTCCCAACCATTAAAAGAGTCTATGTTTAAGAAAATCAATCTAAAAAATACAATAGGTAAACCAATCCACAGTATCGACGAAAATAGACCACAAAAGAAGTCAAAATGAAAATTCATATCAGATTTAAAACCAAAATGAAGTAGCCTAAAAATTACTTTTATTCTAAACATTTTATCCTCCCACATTTGAGAAGTGCTCCACTCCTTTTCTCAATATGAATCTTGATATAATATAAAAAATGATGCACCAAATCAATTGAATACAAATAATTCTCAAATAGTCTATTAATTTATATGTATCATTACTAAACATCTGAAGCGGTTCATATACTAAGTATTTAAAAGGTAATACATCTAAAAACAGACGAAAATTATTTGAAAAAAAACTTAAAGGCAATAATATTCCTGATAAAAACTGAATTACTATTTCTTTAACAGTAAGGACAAAAAATATATTTTCTAACCAAAAAGAAAGCATACCTACACAACATGATATTAAAAACCATAGAACCATAGATAGAAAAATTGCAATACTTCCTAAAATAAGAATTTCAATGGTTAATAACTCATTCTTGTAATAAACACTGGAGAATAAAATGACAGGAATGATGATAAATAATAAATGAGCAAGCCTATCTCCAAGCATTTTACAAAAATAATACTTATAAAAAGTAACAGGTTTTATTAATATGCTAAAAAAATTTCCTGAATGAACATCGTCATTGATTTCCCAATCAACTGGATAAAAAACAAAATATGAAAAAATTATAGTCCCCAAATAGTATTGAACCATTGAGGTAAAATCATATCCTGCTATATTTATCTGGTTACTCTGATATATATACGTCCATAAAAATACTGATATCATAATTTGTATACTTGCCTGTAACATTAACAATAGTACACTTGATTTATAGTTCAAAATAGATCGAAATGATATCAGAATAATAGACATTTCTTTTTTCAATTGTGCTCCTTTTTTGTAAAATAGTTTTGTAAAATAATTTCTTCTAAAGAAAGATTTGATATTTCAAAATCTTCTATATCTACAAGCTTATTGATTGATTCTAATGTCTCAAAGACAAAATCTCTAGGTATTTTTAGTATACATTCCGATTTTGTTTGAGAAATGACTACTACTCCTTTAACAGAGCATAACTCTGGTACCAAATCTAATGTCATTTTTATCTTTAAATATTTAAAATCAGAAAATTTAGATAAAATAACATCCATTGACTCCTGCAAAATAATTTTTCCTTTGTCAATGACGATTAATTCGTCACAAACAGACGAAATATCATCCATATCATGACTCGTTAAAATAATAGTAGTATGACATTCTTCATTCATTTTCTTTAAAAATGTTCTGATATCTTTTTTAGACTGTATATCTAACCCTATAGTAGGCTCGTCTAAAAATAATATTTCCGGACTTGTTAAAGATGCCGCGATAAACTCCATTTTCATTTTTTGTCCAAGAGAGAGGGTCCGGACCTGCTGGTAAAGCTGATCTTTTACATTCAACAAATTGCTTAATTCCTGAATTCGTTCTTGTAAAATCGCCGGTTCTACCTCATATAAAGTACCAATCAATTGAAAATAATCCATAGCCGAAACATCTTGAAATAACTGTAATTTATTTCCTACTACTATTGAAATTTTTTTTCTAAAATTTATACTTCTTTTAAATGGAATTTCTCCATTCACTTCTAATTTTCCGGAACTAGGATAAAGAGTCCCAGTCAACATTTTAATCGTTGTGGATTTACCAGCTCCATTACTCCCAATAAAGCCAACTATACTCCCTCTCTTAATCGTAAAACTAATATCTTGAACAGCTCGAATCGTTATTTGATTACGTTTCAAAAATCTCTTGATAAATGGGAGTCTTGAATCAAAATTATAAAAATTTTTAGATAAATTCTGAGCATTAATAACTATTTCACTCATATATCTCTCCTTTCGATAAAATATATTTACTTGTACTTTTTCCATACTTTACCAAAATGCTAAAGATTGAGCTAAAATCTTCGGGATGGGTAAAATAATATTTGTCTTTAAAAAGTTTCTCAAAACCTTCAAGGCGATTATTGAAATCATTAAATTTTGTATTGTCTAGCTGGTTGAATGTCTCTTTAATATCCATAAACTTTCTCCGTGATTCTTTATTTCACTTTATAAATAGAAGAGTGTCTATATATTTATAGATCCTCAAGAACTTGCATTTTATCAAGTATAAGTAGAATAGTATGTAAGGGTTTACATATTCATATTGTATGATTATTTAAGGAATCCGTCAATTTTCCACATTATTATATGACAAAATGTATTTTTTAAAAATGCAAAAATCTATGAGCAAGATGTTTGACTTCCTTTTTTAAAGTATATATGCTTATATTAACCTCAGAAAAGAAAAAATGTTTGAACAGATATTCAATAATAATTACTTTTTTTAAAATTAAAATTCGAACTTTAAATTTTTATCTTTTTTATATTATTGAGTAACCTAAATTGCCCAATTTGTAAAATTTAGCTAGACAAAAAAAGACATCCAAGAGAAATTTCTTAAATGTCTGTAAACGTTGATATAAGCGTGTTGATTAACGTTTTGATAATTGTGATGCTTTACGAGCTTTCTTAAGACCTGGTTTGGAAAGTGTGAGTTTCAGTTGGACTAAAAACAGTGTAATATCAAGGATTTTCAGAACTAGAACCACCTATTCATTTCATAAAATATGAATCAGTATTTTTAAAATAGAGGAATAATTTAGTTCTTTATAAATTAAATAATCTCTTTATACTAGCGCTCTTTCCTATTTTTAAAAAATAGTAGAGAAAAAGGTAAAGATTAAAATAGCATCTAAATCTTTAAAAATTCTTTATCAAGCTTAAAACTTAATTTGAAATGGACATCTGATAATCTTTATAATAAAAAATCACCATTTTTATAAATCATTTTTTTGGGTCCTGATGGAATTATATTTAATTTTCCATCTTTACACATGGAAAAGGTCCCTTCCCAAATTTCATAAGGTATATTAGACTTAGTAAACTTATATTTAACTTTATCTGCCCTTCTGAAATAAACTCCTGAATATTTAGGTACACCAGTTGTAGAGTATTCAATATAGTCATCTTTCTCAGCAAAATAAAAATCATACTTACCACATTCTTCCTTAAAGTAATATATTGGAATATTAAAATCAGGAAATTTATTAAACTTGTTATTTATATACTCACATAGTTGATAAAAACCATCTGTCTCTGTTTGGACAACACTCAATTCCTTTAGATTTGACTCTGAAAAATTATATCCTCCCAGTAATAAATAGAAAACCAGAAGTGTACAATTTCTAGAATTTTCAACTTCATTCCAATTACATAAGTTATGTTTATGAAAATAACCATTTCTAAGACGTGGTATATCCGAGAGCGTTTCTAGTATAAAATGGGAAGTCTCATCACTTATTCCAGAAGCTAGCAGATCTTTATTTTTTACGTAACAACGACCCTTTTTAAAGTCACCGAAGAATCTTGTTAAAGCATTAAGATTTATGTTTTTTACCTTTCTTTCATCACTTAATAAATTATCTGTAAGGCGTTCACGACCACTCCCTGTATAAATCCTTCTTTCAACAGAATCTTTTTCTAATGTATGTAGACTGATAAAATAATAGAGAAATTGTTCGATTGCTTTAAAATACCCCATAGCAATCGAAGTTAAGTCAACATTACAAACATTTTGCAAAGACCAATATAACCATTCTGCAGTCATAAAACTCTGAGCAAAAACACTATTACCAATAAGAAGTTTATAATTATTATAAAAATGTCTATCTAATATCTCTTTTTGATCACTTGAAATTCTATTTTTAACATCTAGTTTGCTTACATCAATTTTTAATATCGTATCTTCAATAACTTTTCTATAGCTATATAAATTGTTTTGAGTCAAGGTCCTTACTATTTGAAAACCATAGTAGTCTTTAACTTTTTCAGCTAACTTTTCAGTATATGATTTGAATATGTCATATTCATCACAGTCAAAAAACATATTAAAAATTTGTTTCAATGAATACAATCCAGTTCCTTTAGTTGCATCATCAGAATTAGAATTATGATTAATTATCTCCTTATAAGCTTCGTCTTCTATAAATGAAATATGAAAACACTTTGTTAAATGATTTTCTTGCATTATTTTTTTTATTATCGATTTAGGAAATCTATTTTGTATTCCAAATTTCTTAAAAATATAAAGTATTTTCTCATTTTGTTCATTTTCGTAACTAAAAGCATAACATACATTTTCATTGCCTTGATCAACATAATCAAAAATTTCTTCATCATCTCCAATTGAATATAATTTTGCATCTTTTTCAAAGATTTGAATCCAATTTATGTTCACTTTATATTCTTCAAATAGATACATAATTATTTCTGGTATTGCTTCAAATATAGCAGATTCTGTACATTTCATAATGCTTTCAAAATTAAAATAATCATCACTATAAATGTCTATTATAGTGGACAGTCCAAATTTATCATTCGCTTCATACCCCCAACCATCACGAATCGATTTCAATTTGTTAAAGCAATTTTTCAATAATACTTCCTCATAGATTAAACTTGTATTTTTCATAAAGATACGCTCCCTGAAACTATTGAATGTAATGAATGAAATAAGTATATATAATGAAAAATTAGTGATTGCTTATTTAGCAATCACTAATTTCCTAATCGAGTGCTCACCGCTGTAGTAAGTACTCTTTCTGCTCCAGTAGCATCAGTCTTCAAAGACAAAATGATAAAGGCTACAGAAAGTCCAGCCGCCGCGACTGCTTTCCAGTCTAAAGTGACATTCAAGATCATAGCTCTACCCCCTTCTGAGCTTAACGCTCAATTTCTCTGGATAGACTATTTTAGTCAGCGACTTTTAATCCTGAACTAATAATAGTGTAACCGTTTTTATTATATTTGTCTACTTAAATGTAAAACTGTTTTGTATTTTTCTTTTATTCCAGAATGTTATGATCCTCTATGGTTAACTTAACAATGGTATATGCAATAATTATCTATGGTATTTATAATCCTAATCGTTCCGAATCCCAGTTTCCATATTCGTCATACCCAAATCCATCAGGATCCATTGCATCAATTCCACATTGCTCTAGAAACCTAGAACAGTCATGACAATAATAAGACTCATAGCTTTCATCGCTACCTTCCCAATCAATTTCATGCTTGGTAAACAACTCACCACACTCACTACATTCGTATAATTTTGACATAATATAAACTCCTATTTTTAATAAACAAGTATATGAAGCTTCTACATTATCAGATTCAGACTGATCCATGGTAAATACTGTGACTTCGGCTATTTTTATTAACGAAATTAAAGGATTAGCTTACTTTTCTCTTAAACAGTTTACAACTGAAAATGCATTAACTATCCCAATTTTATGTTTTTTATTAAGCAATTTTACACATTCAGAGAAACTCAAGTTGTTCTCTTTTATAAATTCAATTTCTTCCCCGCCATTCTTAATCATATAGTCTGCAAATTTTGATGCAATAATATATCTTCTAACAACTAAATAGATCAGTCCAAAAACCAACACAATATTAAATATTACTTGTAAATCCATTATGACTTTCCTCCTATAATTACACGGCAGGATATACTCTATCCCCAAAAAACTTCTGGTCATATTTCTGACACAGAATCTAGAACAAATATATGATTCACTTTATTTTTTATAAGCTAATCATAACTTTATTCCTCACTTTCTTAAGAATACCGATATTATAGTCCACTAATTTTATTTTGTCAAGTATTTTTTATCTAAATTATAATTTTGACCTAAACAATGCTTTTTAATGGTTCAAATTTCTGTTATAATGTAAATACAGAATTGTAGGTGTCGTGAAATGAAAAAAGAAAAATATCCCTCAAATGAGAAAACAAGACAAATACTGCAAGACAATTTAAAGTCTATCAGAGAGATCTTAAATTGGACAAGTGCAGATTTAGGTAATCTTATTGGAGTTACTAAACAAACCATTAGTAATTTAGAAACAAAGAATAGTAAACTAACCAAACTTCATTATATTGCAATACGAACGGTAGTTGATTTTGAAATTGAAAAACTAAAATCAACTGACTCTGATCGAGCCGAGCGTGCTTGCATGCTATTAGAAGTATTGTCTAAAGCTGAAGAAGAAAATCTAGCTTTTGATGAGATTTCTCAAGCTTCTAAATTAATTGTATCCTCAACGTCTGCTATGATTGCAGGTACTATAATTAGTGCACTGATCCCATTTGTTCTCAATGGATTTAATAAAAAAAATAAATAACGGAAACATTAGATTCTAGATGTCATCAAAAAATGAAAAGCGATCTTTTAACTGTAACTTGTTACGGCAAACAAGAAGCTTTTTCTTATATACTTATACTAATCATAAGAAGCCAATAATACAAAAGAGTAATTTAGTGAAAAAATTACTAACTAAAAAAAGACATTCAAGAGAAAATTCTTTAATCTTTGTAAACGTTGATACAATCATTTTGATTTAAGAAATAATATAGTGTTCATGTGCAGAGAATGTACTATAAGCTTTCCGAAAAATAAGTATTTTCCCGAAAGTTGAGAGTTTGAAATGATGAATAGGAAGTTAAGCAATTCTGTGATCAACTGAGTCATAGGAGTAAATCTCTTTCTAGTAATGTTTCGCAACTCTACTATAACGGATTTATTCCTTTTTGTGTTTACACAACTTATCTTACACTACCACATGATTCTTTAATGAAAACAAACAAATACTATGAAGAGCTATACACTATGCAATCTTCCTTATATTACAAAGAATTAAACTAACTTTGAATGGTTATCAGTATAAGAGCGTTTGTTTAGCCGCAATCTGATCTATTTTTATGAAAACAAGCAAAAACAACCGGAAAAGAAACAGTTCACGACTGCTTCTTCTCTGGTTGTTTTTTATACTAACGATTTTTCCGACTTAGTTGATAAGAATACAGGATCGGAATGAGAACAATGGTGAGGATGACGATCCCCAGTACATAAGGGACGGCGAACTGAAGACCAGCTTCAAGAAGGAGAATCAATCCTCCAATCACCCACAACTTCCCTGCCAAGCGATGGGTTTTGTGCCAGTTATCTTCACTCTGTAAGGTCCAAGGAAGGCGGATCCCAACCGTGTGGTTCACTTTCAACTTAGGCATGTAATTGCCCATGATCACAAAGATAAGACCCAGCAAAACTGAAACAAAAACTGATGGATTGGTAGTAGATCCTAGCGCCTTGCTATAGATGAGATAGGAGATACTTAAGGAAACGATTGGAGTCAACCAGTGGTTTACTTTGACCATTTTTTCATTCATCGTGCGATTCTTAGGATCCCGTCCGATCATAAAGATCACAAACAGATGCACCAAGAGAAGGAGGATAGGAAGGCCAAACACAACCAGGGGTTTTGATTGGAAGTTATCAGCCTGATCAGCAACATTAAAGTGAATTGGGATTTGGTTAGGTAATTGCGACCAAATCATCAGCCCCCAAAGCATGGGGAAAAGTATCACCATAGAAGTTAATATCAATAGTTTTTTATTCGTTTTCATCAGTAGAGTCTCCTTTCAAATCAACGAGCCAGACCATTAAATCCTCCAAGACTGAAGTATTGAGTTCATAGTAGATAAAATTCTTCTCTTTTTCCTCTCGAATTAAATCTGCCTGCTTGAGAAGGCTTAAATGATGGGAAATGGTCGCTCCTGCTACATCAAAGTGGCTAGCGATATCGCCAGCAGATAATTTCCCTGCCTTTAGCAGTTCTAAGATACTTCTTCTTATCGGATTGGATAAAGCTTTAAATGTTTGCGCAAAATTCATTCTCTATCTCCTCTAATCTATTTAGATATCTTTCTAAATAGATTGTACAACTCCACTATCATTTTGTCAACTCTATTTAGAAAAAAATCTAAATAGCTTCTGTTGTAAAAAATTATCAGACCTAAGACCGATTCTTATAAACAGCGTCTTTTCTTAAGTTTTCTTTAAGAAATCAGCCTTATAATAAAACCATCAAATGAAGACCTCCTAACTTTGTTT
>NZ_JALDUR010000008.1:10803-84805 GCF_023109675.1 Streptococcus parasanguinis
GATAGAAAATCCTAAACTTTTTCATAATAATCTCCCTATAAGAGCCACCAAAACCGGTGGCTTTTTCTACGTACCTTTACGAGCATCAGCGAGTTTAGGTACGTTGACGCAGTTTGAGCGAAGCGAAAACTACGTTCCTTATTACCTTAGCGAACATTAGTGAACTTAGGTACATTGATGCAGTTTAAGCAGAGCGGAAACTACATCCTTTAAAAAGAAAAAGTTATTATAAATAAAAACACAGCTTATTTGTGATGCTAGCTAATACATTTTATCGGACTTAAGACCGATTCTCATACACAGCGCCTTTTCTTAAGTTTTCTTTAAGCAAACCGCCTTATAATAAAACCATCAAATAAAGACCTCCTAACTTTGTTTGATAGAAAATCCTAAACTTTTTCATAATAATCTCCCTATAAGAGCCACCAAAACCGGTGGCTTTTTCTACGTACCTTAGCAAACGTTAATGAGCTTAGTTATGTTGACGCAGTTCGAACGCTACGTTCCTTACGATTCATAGTGAGTCAAGTCCAATAGGGGCGTAGACGAACTTAGGTACGTTGACGCAGTTCGAACGACAGTGAGAACTACGATCCTTATTCCCTTAGCGAACATCAGCGAGCTTAGGTACGTTGATGCAGTTCGAACGGTAGTGAGAACTACGTTCCTTCTCCTTCATTTGTATCAATACTCCAATTTATGCTCAATCTGTGTTATAATGAAGAGAATTTTTGTCTGAGGAGGATTTATGAAAAAAACACATTCTAAGCTATTCATCCCGGGCATCATTATGCTTGGGATTGTTTTACGAACACCATTTACTACGCTTCCGACGGTCTTGTCTGACATCGCAGCTGGTTTGGGGGTTGATGTGAGCTCTCTGGGACTATTGACTAGCTTGCCACTTCTCACCTTTGCCATTTTCTCACCTTTTGCGATTCAATTTGCTAAAAGGTTGGGGATTGAGCGCCTCTTTTTCCTAGTTTTGATCGCGATTACGATCGGATCTGCCATTCGGATTATCAACCTCCCCTTCCTCTATCTGGGAACCATCTTGATTGGAGCTGGCATCGCCTTTCTCAATGTGCTGCTTCCAAGCCTGATTCAAGCGAACAGACCCCGCCAACTAGGCATTCTGACCACTTTGTACATCACTTCTATGGGGATGTCCACAGCGATCGCCTCTTCTGTGGCCGTTCCGATCACCAAAGCCACTTCTTGGCAAGGTTTGGTCAACATCTTGACAGCCTTGTGTGCTCTTGCTTTGGTCATCTGGATTCCTAACCTTCGCTACAACCACCGACTCAAAAAGGCTGCTACTACGGAATCTAGTAGCAAGTGGTATACCAATAAATATGTCTGGGCTATCATGATTTTCGGAGGCTTGCAGTCACTGCTTTTCTACACAAGTATGACCTGGCTTCCGACCATGGCTGTTCAAGCTGGCCTTTCAAAGGTTGAATCTGGACTACTGGCCTCCGTCTTCACCCTGATCAGTCTCCCGTTCTCCTTGACGATCCCAAGT
This sequence comes from Streptococcus parasanguinis, assembly GCF_023109675.1. GTDB lineage: Bacteria > Bacillota > Bacilli > Lactobacillales > Streptococcaceae > Streptococcus > Streptococcus parasanguinis_I. The sequence goes on from NZ_JALDUR010000008.1 coordinate 12,329, forward strand.
TTAACGACACGGTTATCCGATCGCAATCGACACTTGATGCTTGCGATTGTTGTCGGAGCAGGGATTCTGGGGGTAGCCATGCTCTTAATCCCGACCAGCAACTTCTTCTACTGGTTGGTATTAAATGCCCTGATTGGAAGTTCCGTTAGTTCGCTCTTCCCTTACCTCATGGTCGCTTTCTCCATGAAATCCAGCACACCTGAAAAAACAGCCCAACTTTCTGGACTTGCCCAAACAGGAGGCTACGTCTTTGCAGCCTTTGGTCCTATCCTCTTCGGCTACAGTAAATCTCTCTTCCACTCTTGGACACCTGCCATTCTTATGCTACTGGTCTTAACCATTATCATGGCGATTGCCCTTTATCAGGTGGAAAAAGTCGATCATATTTTATAACCATCGTCTGGCTGAAAGATTCGTCTTCCGGCCTTTTTTGTGCATACAAAAAAGAACTAGGCACTTGTCCTAGTTCAAAGTTTTATTATCCGTTAAATGAGATATGTACGTGGTCGTTGTGGTTTGCTGTATCTCCACCACGGTCCGGCATTTGATTCCATGTATTAGCTGGTCCGTAAATGTTATTTACTGGCATGTAGAATTGTTGTTTCCAGATAATATATGAGATACCTGCACGGTCCATGTTATCAATCGCATACTGTGCAACTTGATCTCCAAGCTCTGAATTTGTTGGAACCATCACGTCTACTGCAAGTCCTTTACCATGGTCTTCTGGATCCCCTTCACGGTAACCACCGATGTTTGTGATACCGAATTTCGCTGCAATTTCTTGACGGAAAGCTTCCGCTTGAGGTTGAAGATTTGGATCAGTTGGAATAGTATTTCCGCTTGTTGGAGTTGATGCTACTGGTTGCACTTCAGGTGCTGCAGCAGTTTCTACTGCTGGTTGTGCTGCTGGAGCTTCAGGAGCAGAAGCTGGTGTTTCAGCAGGAGCTTCTGCTGGAGCTGCTTCCGCTGCTGGAGCAGATTGAGGAGCAGCTGGCGCTACTTCTTGATTTTGTACTTCAACATTGACAGCTGGAGCACCGTAGTTAGGTGTTTCTGGAACAGCTGGTTGTGCCGGTGTTTCTGCTGCTGGTACTTCAACTACAGGAGCTTCCGCTGGGGCTTCTTGAGTTTCCGCTGCTGGAGCAACTGGAACAGCTTTGTTATCTTCGTTTACTGGTTTAGACAAATCGTTGACAGCGACTGTTTGGTCATCAACTGTCACTTGGTTTGTTGTCAAGTCAGCACTTGCAACGGTTGCATCTGTCGCACCTGCTTGAGGAGTTTGGATTTCAACTGAAGTTACTTCTTTTTGATCATTTACTGTTGTTTTCAATACAGTACCTGGGTAGATCAAATCCATGTTGCTGATGTTGTTTAAGTTTGCCAACACATGAACATCGATTCCAAGCGCTTCTGCGATCGAACTCAATGTATCACCATATTTGATGGTATAAGTTTGTTGGTTTTCACCGCTTTGTTGGATATCATGTTTGATTTCATCTACTGAGCGAGCTACCCAATCTTCAAGTGTTTCTGCAGTGGCTTTTGTAAATGGAATCACTGCAAGAGCTACTGTTGAAGCGATCAAGGCTTTCGTATTAACTTTTAATTTCATCTTTTATCCTCTTTTTTCTTTGTTTTTTTGCTCAAGATTTTCTTGGACAAATTAACTACCATACTATCTTATCACAATTTAAAAATAATAAAAGGCCTTTTTGGCTATTTAACAAAACTGTATTTTTCTTGTAACATTTCGTCTTTCTTGTCACATTGTTACAAACTAGTAACATAAAATTAGGGTCCTGGAAGAAGAGTTCGAGGGCGCAAAAAAAGCCTCATCAAGGAGCGGTTCCTCGATGAGGTTCTTGTATTTTTTAAGTAATTGAACATAGCTTTTTACGGCTTTGTATCTTATAACTGAACACGCCCTAAATGCTGTGTGATAAACGCAAACTGTAATAGTACTAACTTCAAAGACACAGTAGCTGATTGGATTTTTCTCTCGCTTTAAGAGCTCGGAAAAATCCTAATCAGCCTTGTGGGGGCAGGACAACGAAGCATTCTATACAACAGTGCTTCTGTCCTGCTCCCTATTTTCACTTTGCTTTTTACGGGCTTTGTATCTTGATGTATCTTATTTTACCTTCATGATTCTGACGAGGTTGGCGCGTTCGGCTTCTTCGAGTTTCATTTCGATATAATAGATAGTCTCTTTGAGGTCTGGGATGGTCGCATACTCGAGTCCGTTCACTCGACGGCGGGTTTTCTCGATTTCATCTGCCATGAGTTGGCAGCTTTTTTCGATTTCCGCTAACTTGAGCAAATCAGGGAGTAGATCCCCCATTTCTTGGATCGTGCTATCCATTTGACTGTTGGAGGCGAGGTAGCTATAAACCACGTCCCCTTCATCATCTCCGTATGGATTATCGATACGGGCATGGAGCTTGGGCACGCGCACACTCATGACATTTTCTTCCTCGATGTGTAGCATCACTTCTCGAGTGGGAACGGCAAAGATTTCTTCTACCATGAGGTCACTCTCCAAGGACTTGGCCATCACGAAATCTTGCATATTGCCCACCAGCGCTGCCTCCACCTTTTGGCGCAGACGATTATTCTCTCGCACAGCTTCAATAAAGCGACGCATGAGTTCATCCCGCTTATCCTTGAGCAACTTGTGCCCCCGGGTTGCTGTCTTGAGGCGCTCTTTGAGAATATTGAGCTCCATCCGAGTTGGTTTTACATTTAATCGTGCCATAGGCTAATCCTCTTTGTTTGGCAGATACTTGTCAATCATCTCATCCTTGATCCGTTTAAGCTCTGTTCGTGGAAGGATGGATAAGAGTTCCCAACCGAGATCCAAACTTTCCTCAATCGTCCGATTGGTAGTGAAACCTTGGTTGATGTATTCTTGCTCAAAGCGGTCTGTAAATTTAACATAGAGCTTGTCGGTATCTGACAAGGCAGATTCCCCAAGCACTACAGCCAGTTCTTTGGCTTGTTTTCCTTGGGCGTAGGCCGCAAAGAGCTGGTTCATGGTCGCCGCATGGTCTTCCCGAGTCTTGCCTTCACCAGAACCCTTGTCCTTCAAACGAGAAAGGGATGGAAGAACATTGATCGGTGGGCGGTAACCACTATTGTAGAGATCGCGGGACAGAATAATCTGACCTTCGGTGATGTAGCCTGTCAAGTCAGGGATGGGGTGGGTGATGTCATCTTCTGGCATAGAGAGGATCGGAATTTGGGTCACAGATCCTTTCTTTCCAACCAAGCGTCCTGCACGTTCGTAGAGGGTTGAGAGGTTGGTATAGAGATAACCTGGATAACCCCGACGACCTGGAACTTCCCGGCGGGCAGCGGATACTTCCCGAAGGGCTTCACAGTAGTTGGTCATATCGGTCATAATAACCAAGACGTGCATGTCTTTTTCATAGGCCAAATATTCGGCAGCTGTCAAGGCGATCCGAGGAGTGGCAATCCGCTCGATAGCGGGGTCATTAGCTAAGTTGATAAAGAGGACCGAGCGGTCAATCGCACCTGTCTCCCGAAGGTCGTTCATAAAGAACTCGGCTTCTTCAAAGGTGATTCCCATAGCCGCAAAGACCACGGCGAAGTTTTCTTCAGAATTAAGAACCGTTGCTTGACGGGCGATTTGAGCCGCCAACTCCTTGTGAGGAAGACCAGAACCTGAGAATACTGGGAGCTTTTGGCCCCGAACCAAGGTATTCAAATGGTCAATGGCTGAGATCCCTGTCTGGATAAATTCATCTGGATAGTCCCGTGAAACAGGGTTGATGGCTTGTCCATCAATGTCCAAGTATTTCTCTGGGATAATCTCTGGACCGCCATCGATGGGTTTGCCCATCCCGTTAAAGATGCGTCCGACCATGTCTTCAGACACAGGAAGTTCTAGGGGACGTCCGGTAAAGCGGACTTTGGCTTTTTCCAAATTGATCCCGCTAGATCCTTCAAAGAGCTGGACCATGGCTTTATCTTCTTGGACTTCGAGAACTTGTCCCTGACGGGTCGTTCCATCATGAAGCTTGATTTCAACTAGCTCATTGTAGTGAACCCCTTCGACCTGATCGACAATCATCAAGGGGCCAACAACTTCGCTGACAGTACGGTATTCTTTAATCACGATCATTGTCTACTCCTCCTTTTGCGACGATTTGGTGTAGGGTTTCTACGATTTCTTCTTTCAGGGCTTGAATGGTTGCCAACTGATCCTCATGGATGAACTTGCTCCGGGCAATACGGTCTCGAAGAGCTACGGTTCCTTCCATGATTTCTGTGAAGTAAGCTCCCAATTCTAGTGCTTTTTGACTTTCTTGATCAAAGGTCAAAATGTTGGTCAACAAGGCCACCTGCTTGCTGAAAGAGGTATAGGTATCGACCTCATCAAAGGCGTTTTGTTGCAGGTAGTCTTCACGGATCATCTTGGCCGCATTCATGGTCAAGCGGTCTTTTTCAGACAAGGAATCTAGACCAACCAAGCGGACGATTTCTTGCAATTCACTTTCCTTTTGAAGCAAATTCATAGCACGGGTCACTTTTTCAGACCAGCTGATTTGTTCATGTAGATCGATATAGCGACCGACTTCATCTTGGTAAAGCGAATAAGAACTCAACCAGTTGATGGCTGGGAAGTGACGACGTTGCGCCAATTGAGCATCTAAGCCCCAGAAGACCTTAACAATTCGCAAGGTATTTTGCGTTACCGGCTCTGAAATGTCTCCACCTGGAGGGGAAACGGCACCGATAGCGGTAATCGAACCTTCGCGCGCAGTGGTTCCAAGTGTCTTGACCCGACCTGCCCGCTCGTAGTATTCGGCGATCCGGCTACCAAGATAGGCTGGGTAGCCTTCATCCCCTGGCATTTCTTCTAGACGACCAGACATTTCACGAAGAGCTTCTGCCCAACGAGAAGTAGAGTCCGCCATGATGGCAACGGAGTAGCCCATATCGCGGAAGTATTCGGCAATGGTAATCCCTGTGTAGATGGAAGCTTCCCGCGCCGCTACTGGCATGTTCGAAGTGTTGGCGATCAGAACAGTCCGTTGCATGATGGATTGACCAGTCGTTGGATCGATCAATTCTGGAAATTCATTCAGAACGTCCGTCATTTCATTTCCACGTTCCCCACAACCCACGTAAATTACGATGTCTACATTGGCAAACTTAGCCACCTGGTGTTGCACAACTGTTTTCCCAGCTCCGAAAGGACCAGGAACTGCTGCAGCTCCACCTTTAGTCACAGGGAAGAAGGTATCGATGACCCGTTGACCGGTGACCAAAGGCTCTACTGGAATGAGTTTTTGTGCAAAGGGACGGCCTCGACGAACCGGCCATTTTTGCATCAGGGTTCCAGTAAAGAGACTGCCATCTGCCTGCTCGATCTCATAGACTGGCTCTTCCACTGTGTAAGAACCTGCTGCGATCTTGGTCACACGTCCACTCACACCAAAAGGCACCATGATGCGGTGTTCCACCATATTGGTCTCCTGAACCGTACCGACGATGTCTCCAGCGACCACTTCTGTCCCTTCAGTCACGCTTGGCTCGAAGGCCCATTTGGTGTCCCGATCTAGATTTGGAACTTGCACCCCGCGAACCAAAAAGTCACTGGCAGTCACTTCTTGGAAGCGTTCCAAGGGGCGTTGGATCCCGTCAAACATCTGATAGATCAAGCCTGGTCCCAATTCAACAGAAAGGGGAGCTCCGGTTGTGACCACTGGTTCTCCTGGACCGACTCCAGACGTTTCTTCATATACTTGGATAGAGGCTTCGTCCCGCCGCATCTCAATAATTTCGCCAATCAAACCAAGATCGCCGACCCGGCAAATGTCTTGAATATTGGCTTCCTGCATCCCTGATGCAACCACCAAGGGACCGGAAACTTTGATAATTTTTCCTTGAGTCATGTATTCCTCCTGGGAATCCTTTGTTTCTTTGTTTTACTTTTGTGCTATCTCTCTTAGAGATTGCTTTTGTTGGCCATTGGCATCGAAATTGCTTGGATCCAACCAGGCTTCTAGTCGCTGTTTGATAGCTGGCCATTCTTGGTCAATGATAGACAACCAGTCTGTATCGCGGGTACGACCTTTATAAACAACAGCCTGACGGAAACAGCCTTCATAGGTGAACCCTAAGCGCTCAGCTGCTTTGCGAGATGCTTGGTTTAAGGCATCGCATTTCCACTCATAGCGGCGGTAGCCTAAATCTTCAAACACGTAGCGCGCTAACAGATACTGGGCTTCCGTAGCCATGCGTGTCTTTTGGAGCGCTGGTGAATAGGTCACTGCTCCGACTTCGATCACCCGGTTGGCTTGATCGATCCGCATGAGAGAGAAAGTTCCCAAAGCCTTGCCTGAATCTTTGTCTACAATCGCATAGTAAAAGCGACCTTGGGCTGTCATGAGATCATCTAATAAGCGGTCCCACTCCTCCTCATTGCGGGCAGGGTCTTTGAATAGAAAGGTCCACATCGCTGCTGGAGAGTCCGGCCCGTAGACCTGATAAAGATCTGCTCCATGTTTTTCTTTTGAGAGGCGCTCGATCACGGTATAGCGACCTTCGATCCGCTCAATAGCTGGCAGACGCCCCGGTGTAAAATCCGGCAGTGCATCGCCAATCGCTTGGCCAAATTCATTTGTTCTCATAAAATATCCTGTCCTACTGCTTTTTCGACATTATCACGAATCCGCTGTTGGCCCAGTCCTGTAGTCCCTCTATGGGTCGGGATAAGAATCAGAGCCGGTGTCAGCTGCTGGTCGTAAAAAGCCACTGTATCTGGAATAGCCTGAGCAATATCCTCTGTCAGGTAGATAATCCCGAAGTTTTCCCGACTGAGTTTTCGCAGGGTATTGATCGCTTCTTGTGGCTCTGTGACCGGATAGGTTTGAAAGCCAATCAGGCGAAAAGGAAGGATGGCGTCCCGATTGCCCACAACTGCGATCTTATAGGTCTGTTTGTCCATAAATCGGTCTCATCCTTTCTTTGATTTCTGCTAGCGGAAAACCATTGTCCAAACCAGAGAGGACCAAACGAAGGTTGGTCACCTCTAACTCTTTTCCGTAAAGATAACGAACAAGAGGGAGTGGTCCATCGACTTCAAAACGGCCAGCGTCTAGAAGACTGAATTTCACCAAGCTTTCTAAATACTCCAACTCTACGGTCTTTAGTTGACCGGTGCGCATCTTTTCTTCATAAGTCTCTAAGGCGAGATCGTACTCCAGCGGATTGACTTGATAAAACCAGGTCAACCACTGACCGGATTCTAGCAGGTCGATCACCTGATGGGCACTGAGGCTCCCTTCATCTGAAAGTAATTGGTGCATAAAGCTATGCGGTTTTTGCTGATCCAAGGCCCGCTTAACTGTAATCGCATTGTAAAAGTCAATGGTCACGTCCACCAACTGCTTCAGAATCGGATGATCTAGGCTGTCCCCTAAGTATCTCAGGTGTTTAAAATAAGCTAAGTCCATCCCAATTTCGAGGACCCGCAAGTCCTGATAGTCTTGGAATTCTTGCCAGGTTGCAGCCACTTCTTCCGCCATAAAGGCTGGGCAATGCTCTGCAGAAAAGGTCGCCACCAAATGCTCGAGCACATCGAGAGAATAAGGACCGATAGGGATCAATAAGTGCCCCAACTTGCGCTCTGTCGCCTTGTGTTTTAGATAAACCTTGAGATTATGATAGGTGTATTTCAAGGTAAACAGGCTAACCAGGTCTGACTGAGGGCTTACCTCAAAAGCCCATTGGTATTCTGCCAACAAGGCTGTCATCAGGCGGGCTTCAAGGGCTGCTAAATCCTTGATCTCTTTGCTATCTAGAGCATAAGGCGTCCCTTGTAGCAAGCCTTCTCGGCTCTCGCTTGAGGGACTTGCAAGCAACTGCTCGAACTGACTGGGACTGACAAAACTAGCCTCACGTACGCTGATTCCTGTATTGACTTGAGAATAGGTCCGTTCGCTCATTGCAACCTCCTAGTTCTCTTCATCTGTGAAAATGCTGGCTGCCATCTGGTAGCTTTCTTGCTCCCAAATGGAATCCACCAAATCACGGTAGAGATAGTTGTTATCAATCTTCCCAACCGACAAGACAAAGCCTGCTTGAGCTGGGATCGTCGCATCTGCAACTGTCACATTCTGATGTGTCTGCTTCAATCTCTCGAGAGCTGCTGAATCAAATTTGCTAGCACTCACCGCCCCAAAGGTCAGGGTCACAACTTGTCCATGATAGCGGTCTAAAATCGCATCTACAAACTGCATTTCCTTTTCAAGGGGCCAAGCCGCCATTGCTTCATAAGCATCTGCAAAGAGATCCTTTAAGACTCGTTGCTTGGTGACAAGGGTTGATTGGCGTTTTTTATTTTCGATTTGTTGGGTTTCACGTTGCAATTGACGTTGAATCCGCTTGAGCTGCTCGGAGCGTTGATTGAGTTTGTCTTGGATCAAACGCTCTTCTTGTGCAGTCTCTTCTTTTAGGATGGTTTCCTTGGCCTCTTCTAAGAGTTTACGCCCTTTTTCATGGGCTTGGGCCAAGATCGAATCCTTTAATTGGGTTTGTTCATCCATATCGTTTTTTCTCCTATTGCATGCGTCTTGTGTTTTTCGCCTCGCGAGGCGAATCCATCAAAGCTAGCTCTTAGCCGACGCGTAGGGTCAATAGGAAGGACACAACGAAGGCCAAGATGGCGTAAGTTTCAACCATGGCCGCAAGGATAACCCCTTTCATCATGTCTTCAGGGCGTTTGGCCAAGATTTGCATACCTGCTGTCGCAACATTTCCTTGGTGTTTGGCTGAGAAATAACCAACGATCGCAACTGGAAGAGCTGTAAAGAAGTAAGCAACCCCTGTTTCAAGTGGCATATCTGGCTTAATTTGCAACCAGATCAAGATCCCGATAACGAAACCGTACAAACCTTGTGTACCTGGCAACAATTGCAAAATCAAGGCTTGGGCAAATTTTTCAGGTTGTTCTTTCAAGAGCGCTGCTGCTGCTTGACCCGTTTTACCAACCCCAAGGGCAGATCCCATCCCACTAAGTGCAACGGCGATCGCCACACCAAATGCTGCAAAGAAGGCGCCCCCATGGGCTGAAAAATATGATGCTAAAGATTCCATGAATATACTCCTATTTATAAAAGATAATACTTATTTTTTTGTTTTAATATAGCGTTCAGAAGGTTTAAGAGGACGAAATGGCTTGCCTCCTCCTTCGTAGAACTTACCGAAGAACTCCACAAAGATCAAACGGGCTCCATGCACATAACCTGACAAGAAGGACAGGAACATGTTAATGGCATGTAGGACGATAAAGAGCACAAGCCCTACCGTAAACCGTCCAAGCGGTGGGAAGAGATTGACAATAAGGTTAAAGGCTGAACCGATACTCGCTCCAGACAAGCCCAAAGCCATCAAACGGGTGAAGCTGACCAAGTCTCCGACATAGCCACTGACATTGTAGAGGTTAAAGAGACCAGATGCTAAACCGGATAGCTTCTTTGCACTGACAATGGAAACAATCAAGATCCCAATGGCATTCAAAATAGCTAGCCACTTGCCAATCGGAACTAGGACGCTCATCCCTGGCAAGATATTGCCTACTGCTAGAAGCATTAAGCCAAGTAGGATCAAAACCCAAGCAAAGCCCGCATTATAGGCTTCCGTGTAGTCTTTGAGGCGGACATTTTTCATCCCCCCTAGGAACAGTCCCACTAAGACAGTGACAAAACCAAAGACCACTGAGAGGATCAGGATGGTCATAGCGTTGCTGGTCGTACTGATCAGGGCAAAAGGCATCTCAAATCCAAAGAAAGAGCCATAGACCACACCCCAAAGGGCCACTGAAATTCCGAGAAGACTGAAGAATCGAAGATTCTTGGCTGTCCCAGGCTTGAGTTTGAAGGCTTTGAGGGCAAACCCTGTCGCTACCGTTAGCAACAGTCCATAACCGATATCTGCGACCATCATGCCAAAGAAAACAAAGTAGAAGAGAGAAACGATCGGAGTCGGATCTTTCTCGTAATACTTAGGCAAGGCATACATCTCTGTCACTAATTCAAAAGGCTCTACCAAGGCACTATTTCGCAACTGGATCGGAACGTCATCCCAATCTTTTTCCGTTACATCGCGCGTCTCTAGTAGGATCCGAGATCCAAAGCCTTCTTGCAAGAAGGCTCGTAACGAGGCCACTTGGGATGTTTCAATCCAACCCTCTAAGGCTACCAAACTTTGCGTGCTGGCTAGCAGTGACTTGACTTCCTCACGAGCTCCCAAGCTCAACAAGTAATCCATCTGATACTTGAGTTGGTCCAACTCCTTCTGGGAGTTTTGTAACTCTGCTAGGGTTGCTGCAACGACAGCTTCCTGCTCTTTGATTTCCCCTTCTAGGCGATCTAAGTAAGCGGCTGGGACTTGCTCTTCTTCATAGTCCAATTCTTTGAACCCATGTTCTTCCAGAAGCTCCTGAACAGCTACACGATCTCCCGAACGATACAAGATGACATAGCCGTGTTCGGTTTCAGACGTAAAGACTTCTTCTAACTCCAGCTCAGGATGAGCTTTTAAAGAAGAACGAACAGCGTCTGTATCGCTATTAGGGATGGTCCCAATCAAACCATGCACATAGTGAAAGGTAGCAAGGGCTGTTGGTGTCACCTCTAACGGTCGCCATTTTTCTAAGCGTTCGATCTCTCCCTTTGCATCTGCAATCTTCTGGCGAGCCTTGTCTAACACGCGCATTTGGCGTTTCAACTTGGTCAATAGAAGATCCTCGTCTCGAATCATCCCGTGGGCCTGCAGATCATCAAAAGACAAACTTAAAGGTTCTTCCTTCAGAGCTTGCAGGGCCTTTTTCTCAGGCATGTAGGGCTCTAGAGTCTGAATCATTTTTTCGACTTGTTCTTGACGTTTTTGTAGCTCTACCAAGGCTTGACGATTGTCCTCTGTCAAGGGTTGAGACAAGGTATTTGCCTCAAAGGCAGCCTGCCATTCTTCATGCTCACTGAGGTCATAAATCTGGATTTTTGCCTCAGACTGTAGCGCTAGTAGGAGACTGTCCAAGTCATCTTTGGGTAAGATGAGGGACAGTTTTTGCATCTGACTAACGGCCATAGCTTGCTACCACCTTTTCTACAATGGCTTCAACTAACCCAGCTCGCTTGTCGGTCATCGCCTCTTGTACCTTGGCATCATTGCGCGCAACCGTTTCTTCCAGATCTTTCGTTAAACGGACGAGTCTTTCCTGGGCGTTTTTTTCTGCCTCTGTGACCAATTGCTTGGTTTCCTCATCGTAATGCTGGGCCACTGTTGCAAGGCGATCGCGTGAATCCGTTCGGATTTGTTCAACTTGAGCTTCATAGCCTACGATCACGCCCTGAGCAGCTTGCTCGATCTCTTGCATCATCTCGAGTGTTGCATTCGACATCGTCACACCTCCTTATTCAACTATTGTTCTTCCAACAACAGTACAATTATCTTAAATTATACCACAATTCATATCGTTTGTTCAGGCTCAACCAGCAATTTTCAGAAAATTGTGGACAAGCAACAAGCCCCTACTGCCAAGATTGGTAGCGTTCTCTTCTTTTCTCCTATCCTGTTCCTAGTTTCAGTATTTCTTGATTTCTTTTACTTGAATAAAGCGGTTACCCATGTTATAATGTGTAATATATTATAGGAGTATCCTGTTATTTCATCTCGTGAGAAAGGAGGATTGCTGTGAAACAAGACCAAGATTTACGCGCCATTATCGCCAGCCATGAAGCTGAGTTAACAGATATGGAACGCGACATTGCCCAATATTTTTTATCATCCGAAGCACGACAGCACTCCCTGTCCTCTTCTCGTGTAACGGAGTTACTCCATGTCTCAAAGGCAGCTTTAACGCGTTTCTCTCAAAAATGTGGTTTTTCCGGCTATCGGGAGTTTGTCTATCATTTTAATGAGGAAACAAAGAATCAAAAACAAGTGCAAGAGCATGACGAACTCACTCTCAGCGTCTTGCAACGCTACCACCATATCAGTAACGTCACTGAAAGTCTGGTAAAAGATTCCCAATTAGATCGGGTAGCTGAACTAATCGATCAAGTAGACCGAGTCTATTTCTTCGGGATCGGTAGTTCCGGATTAGTCGCTCGAGAAATGAAATTGCGCTTTATGCGATTGGGCGTCGTTTGTGAAGCCCTGACTGATCAAGACGGCTTTGCTTGGACGACCAGTATTCTCGATTCCTCTTGTTTAGTCATCGGTTTCTCATTGTCAGGAGGCACCAACTCCATTACAGATAGTCTCCTGGACGCCAAAGAAAAAGGGGCTAAAACTGTTCTTGTGACCGCTAACCCGGCGGCCATCCACCAAGGATTCACAGAAGTGTTACCGGCCGCACCTCTTCCTAGTAGTACTTATATCGATCGAATCTCTGCTATTTTACCACTCCTCATTGTAGTCGATTTGATCTATGCTCATTTCCTTAATAAAAGCCGAGAACAAAAGGAAATTGTCTTTAATAGCTACTGGGAAAACAAAAAGCTTTCTAGTCAACGTTCTCGAAAATCTTAATATGGGCTCCCTATTTAAAAAGCATGAAAGATCAGATTTTCTTCATCTTTCATGCTTTTTTTGATGAATCAAAAACAAGTCGCCAACGCGACTTGTTTTATGTTCCATGTTTTTGTCTAAAGTGATAGTAGGCCCCCAACATACCTGCGGCGTTTTGATGGTGGGCAAATTCCAAACGGATCTTATCTGCTAGGCTAGGAACCAGTTCGGCACACAGGGCTTGATAGATTTTAGGCTTGAGGATGGCTTCCTGGGCCATAATTCCCCCTCCAAGAACGATGACCTCTGGATTGACCACATAGGCGATATTGGCCAGTCCTTTGCCAAGGTAGGTCACCATTCGATCAATTCCAGCCATACAGATTTTATCTCCTTCAGTTGCCTGCTTGAAGATCCGGCGGCCATTCCACTGTTCCACAGGATCTCCATGATGTTCTGCCACATACTCGACCAAAGCCGTCGTTGAAGCTAGATCCTGAAAGGCACCATCTGGCAAATGAAGATAGCCAACCTCACAAGCTGAATTACTAAAGCCATGAAAGACCTGACCATCAAGCAAGAGGCAACCACCGATCCCTGTCCCAATCGTCAAGCAAACAGCATTGTTCGATCCTTTTGCATGACCTGTTGTGACTTCTGCAAGACCGGCACAGTTGACATCATTTTCAATCTCGCAAGGGATCTGAAAGGTCTCTTCGATTTCTTTTTTGAATTGGGTGCCTGCATAGTTGGGAATTTGCGGTCCAGCATAAAAGATTTCTCCCTTATCAGGATCTACCATTCCGGCCGAAGAAATCGCAACCCCTGCCAAGGGATGCTTCTTCAAATAACTGGCTACGATTTCCTTTGTTGTGTTAAGAATGTGAGGTCCTCCTTTTTGGGCCTCCGTTGGCATTTCATGGGTCTCTAGGAGTTGCCCTTTTGCATCGGCTAGACCATACTTGATACTGGTCCCTCCGATATCAATTACAACATATGGATTCATCTAGACCTCCTTTGATCAAAGGAATCTGGCTTTTGTGTCCTGAATGAGTTGAGCAGCACGTTGAATCACTTCTTGATCCGCTTCTACTACTGGCGTCAAAGGGGAGCGAACAGATCCCAAGTCCAAACCTTCATTGATGCGCAAAACCGCTTTGATGACCGCATACATATTGCCATGAGCAGACGTCAAGACTCCGATAATGTCATTGATGGCAAACTGCAAGGCACGCGCAGTCTCTAAATCTTTCTCAGCAATCAGCTGATTGAGCTTCAAGAAAAGTTCTGGCATCGCACCATAGGTGCCACCGATCCCAGCATGCGCTCCCATGAGACGGCCACCTAAGAATTGTTCATCTGGACCATTAAAGACGATATGGTCATCGCCTCCTAAAGAAGCAAAGGTTTGAATGTCCTGAACAGGCATCGAAGAATTCTTGACACCAATCACCCGTGGATTTTTCAACATTTCCTTGTAAAGGCTCGGTGTCAAAGCGACCCCTGCCAATTGCGGGATATTGTAGATGACAAAGTCTGTATTGGGTGCGGCTGCACTGATTTCATTCCAGTAGTGGGCCACACTGTATTCTGGCAAGCGGAAATAGATCGGTGGAATGGCCGCAATGGCATCCACTCCTAATTCTTCCGCATGTCGTGCCAATTCCACGCTATCCTTGGTGTTGTTGCAGGCTACGTGAGCAATGATGGTCAATTTCCCTTTAGCTACTGCCATCACTTCTTCCAAGATCAGCTTGCGATCGGCCACGCTCTGGTAAATGCATTCGCCAGAGGATCCGTTGACATACAAGCCCTGCACACCTTTCGCGATAAAATATTCTACCAGCGCACGTACCCGCTCCGGGCTAATTTCTCCTTGGTCATCATAGCAGGCGTAAAAAGCGGGGATGACTCCTTCATATTTTTTTAAATCTGACATTTTTTCTCCTTTTGTCACTAATAAATTCATTTTATTCTTGGTACTGGGCGAAAATCTTTTCCATTAATCCAACTTGTGCAAAAGCCAAGCTTGAAAAGCCGAACAAGAAAAAGATCATGAGCCCCAATAGGAAAGCTAAAACTGAGCTTGCAAGAGCCATACATAGAAGCAAGAGAGCACTTCCCATGACAAAGAACCAAGGAAAATGTAAGCCTGTCACAATCATAGCTTTTTGCAAACACTCTTTCCAATCCAACTGGTAGCGAGCCGCAATCGGATAAGCAGCCAATAAGATCAACACAAGAAAGAGAAAGAGGCCTAAACAAATGGTTTTCAAAGCTTGGAAAGCTAGGGAAGTTTGCCCCCAAAATAAGAATAAATCAAAGAGACAAATACCTGCAACAATCAGTTCTAAACTTCCTAGTTGCAAGCCTATTTTCCAATTGTCCCGAAAAGCCTTCGCATAACTACGAATCACCGGAACTCGACGCTGGTGCTTAATGGCAAATAAGGTCTGATACAAACTAATTTTCGCAATTCCAAGTGTGAGAACTGGTAAACAACTTAGCACAAATAAAAGATTAACAGTTACTAAGTCGAGGACCTTCTCACTGATACGCATCACTACATTGTCCGTGTTAAAAACGGTTTTGATCAATCCTGCTCCCTTAGATGACATAGGCACTCCTTTCTAACGTGATCAATCGATCGCAATTTTAAATAGATATTTTTTCACTATATCTTCTTGCCCTGCATAGCCATTGGGTTGGTGAGGCTCCCCTGGAAAGAAAATCGCAAAATTATGATAGCCTAGATGAAGCGGATAAGACTCCTGGCAATGGACAAAACCGATGTCCGATGCTTCATCAAATGCGATAGCCTCACCTGTCACACGAGATCCATAACTCGAAAACTCATGCCCTTCTACTAATAGATGCAAATCGGCATATCTTTTGTGGTGTTCAAAGCGATCATTTTCTGCTTTGTTGAGGGTATTTTCTTGAACGACGAGAAAGACCTTATCCCCATCAATATCGTATCTCCCCAATTCAAAAGAATCCTTCCGATGCTCATAGAGAAAGTCAATGGCCTGATCCAGATTGGGGTGGATTCCTTTGTAAAAGGTGATGTTTTTTAAATCATCAAATATCATATTCTCATCCTTTCGATACTTCTCAGCCTAGAAAACCGATCTGTACACAACTATCGTTTGTCCAAGCAAACGACTTATCCTTTGACCGCTCCCATGGTAATCCCTTGTGTAAAGGATTTTTGGAACACGAGGAAGACCGTAACGATTGGCACTGCAGCTAGGGCTGCCCCAGCCATGATCAAGCCATAGTTGGTGGCCATTTCGGCCTGCATGGTTGCTACCCCTAAGGAAATGGTCAAGTTTTGCCGAGAGGTCAGCATTACCAATTGCATAAAGTAGTCGTTCCAGGTGTTGATAAAGGTAAAGATGGCAAGGGCTGCAAATCCCGGTTTGACAATTGGGAAGGCAACGCTCCAGAAAGTTCGCAACTCTCCACAACCATCGATCTTAGCAGATTCTAAGAGTTCTGTTGGGATGTTTTCACTAAATTGCTTCATCAAGAAGACCCCGAATGGCCATCCAACCAATGGTAGAATAACCGCTGCAAGGGTATCATGAATCCCCATAAAGTTGATAATCCGTACCAATGGAACTAAGACAACTTGTTTCGGAAGGGCCATGGCTGCAATGAAGATAGCAAAGAGAATTCGTTGCCCATAGAAGCGTTTCTTAGCCAAGACATAACCTGCCAAGGAAGAGGTCATACACACCAAAAGCATGGTTGCAAGGGAGATGAAGACACTATTCCACAACCATTGTAGGGCTGGGTTTTGTACCATCAACTGTTGGAAGTTTTCCATGGTTGGTGTCTTTGGCCACCACTGAGGTGGGATCATAATGGTATCTGGCTGAGACTTAAAGGCCCCTGTCAAAATCCAATAAAATGGGAAAATGAACAAGACTGTCAAAAGGAGCAAAATGATCGTTGAAATCACTGTAAAGGCAGTGATGGGTTTCTTTTGTGTTGGTTTCATCTGAGGCTCCTTTCTTTAGTATTCTACGTCGTTTCCGAGGATCTTGAATTGCGCAAAACTGATAATGGCAATCATCACCGCAAGGAAGACACCCATGGTGTTGGCATAACCGTATTCAGAGAGTTTAAAGGCTTTTTCATAGAGGTAGTACATAAGGGTACTCGTTGAGTAGTTCGGACCACCGGATGTCAACAATTGGATCAAGGCGAAACATTGGAAAGAGTTAATGGTCGTAATGATCGCAATGTACAAGGTTGTTGGCAATAGACTTGGCCATTTGATTTTCCAGAAAACTTGAAATTCTGTCGCACCATCCACACGCGCGGCTTCTACAAGTGAATTGTCAATATTTCCCATGGCCGCAATGTAGAGGATGATCGGTTGACCAACTGAAGTGGTCAACAAAATAATGATGATGGCCATCAAAGCCCAGTGTTTGTCCCCCAACCAAGAAATGTTTTGGTTGATGACATGTCCAGATTTCAATACAAAGTTCAAAATCCCTGATAGCGGATCATAGATCCATTTCCACACAACCGTTACCGCTACACTCCCTGTAACAACAGGAAGGAAGAAGACGAAACGGTAGAAAGAACGCGCAATGGCATTTTGATGGTAGGTCTGAGAAGCCACAAACAAGGAGAACAATACCACGATCGGAACGGATCCGATAACGATAATAACGGTATTGATCAAGGACTTGACAAAGACCTTATCCGCAAACATGCGGGAATAATTTTCTAAGCCGACAAACTTAAAGGATGTCATAGAATAGTTGAAGAAACTTGTCACAAAGCCCATGATCATGGGGGCTAGGACAAAGACCGTAAAGAAGATTAAAATGGGTGCTAGGAATGCGTAGGAAACGAGCGTCTCCCTCATTCGGATTTTGTTTACCTTCACAGTAAGGCACCTCCTAGTGTTCTTTTTCTATTTTCTTTTCTAAACATATCTTACGACTTAAGAAAAGAAGATCCAGAAAGAATGAAGACCCCTTCGTTCCATTCCAAAAAGAGAGATACGGATTCGAAGGGGCCTGCAAATTCTCGTTTCTATGAAAGACTTAGGTCCGCTTCATAGACTGATTATTTTTTCGTAATGGTTTCGTTTGCTTTTTCAGTAAAGGTCTTCAAAGCTGGTTCTGCTTTTTCATCCCCGTTTGAAACAGATTGCAACATTGGGAACCATAGGGTCCGCATTTCTGCAAAACCGTTGATCGTGTTGTAGTATGGTGAGTAGTATTTTGTCCAAGTGCTGATGGTTTCCATCCGTTTGTCATCGTACAACTTACCAAATGAACTACGAACTGGGAAGGCTCCTGTACGCACAACATCTTTTGGACCCCATTCTTTGTCGTCTGCGATGAACTGTACAAATTTCTTAGCAGCAGCAATTTTCTTTTCATCTTTATTATTGAAGACTGCAAATCCATTGACAAGGTATTCCAATTTTGGCTTGCCTGAGTCAGATGGGAATGGCACTTCTACTACTTCAACCTTACTTGCATCCAACAATTTAGCTTGGATACCGTTTTGTGAAGGTGCCCACAAGATAGTGTAAGAAGTTTGACCATTCGCAAAGTTTTGGATGTCTGCTCCACCATCGAATTGAGAACCATTCATCATCAAGCCGTCATCGATCCATTTAGAAGCTTTTTCCAAACCTTTGACAAATTTTGGATCATCTGTTGTATACTTGGTTACTTTTTCATCAGTAACAGAACCGCCATAAAGGTTGGCAATGAAGGCACGAGTTCCTTGGTCTCCACCTTGACCATTACTGAAGAGTGATCCTGGTGTGTAGCCTTTGTCTTTCAAGGCTTTCAAGACTTTTTCAAAGTCGTCTGTTGTCCAGCCTTCTTTGACAAGATCCAACACGCCTGCATCTTTGAGCATCTTCTTATTCATCGCCATGTAGAATGGTGCTGAACTAATTGGATACATGTAAGCTGTGTCACCTGCCTTGCTGGCTTGAATGATATTTTCATTATTGACATCTTTGACAAAATCTTCGGTAAAGAGATCGTTCAAATCAGCCAATTTTCCATTTTTACCATACTGAATGATCCGTCCAGGTGCATCAAAGAGTACATCCGGAGCAGTTCCTGCTTCAATAGCCGTTGTGATCTTTTCAGGACCTGACTTGAAGTCAATCGTTTCCAAATTCACGTGGATATCTGGATTCGCTTTTTCAAAAGCTGCAATAATTGATTTTTCGTAGGTTCCGACACCATCATCTGCTTTTTCTTGAGTAAAGACTGGGAATGCCCACCAGGTAATTTCTGTTTTACCAGAATTTCCTCCAGAAGATTCTGATTTTGATCCTCCGCCAGAGCCACAGGCTGCGAGTGCTAGAAGAGCTGCACCAGCTACCAACGAGCACAATACTTTTTTCATTTTCATGTGATTTCTCCTCACGATTGCGGTAAGATTACTCTTACAGGGGGTTATCCTCAATGAGGACGCCTATTCTTGTTCATGTTTCAGATTCGACTACTCTCTATTCGGTCTCCTCCTCCTTCAATCTACTGTTTTGTTTTCTCATTTTAAGGCTGCGACGAAGCGCTCTGTAATCTCTTTTGGTCGGGTAATGGCACCACCTACGACGATACCGCGAACCCCGAGATCATGGATTTTCTTGGCCTGATCAGGGTAGTGGATCTTGCCTTCTGCGATGACATCTACTCCTGCTTGGCAGAGACGATGGATCAGTTCAAAATCTGGACCATCAACCTTTGGACTGTAGTCCGTATAGCCCGAAAGGGTCGTTCCGACAAAGTCCACTCCCGCTTCGACAGCTGTCAATCCTTCTTCCAGAGTCGAGATATCAGCCATCAAGAGTTGGTCTGGATATTTCTCTTTGACTTGATGGATAAAGTCACTAATCGAAAGCCCATCATGACGCGGCCGTTTTGTACAATCAAGCGCAATGACCGCGATATCCAAAGCTGCCAACTCATCGACTTCTTTCATAGTAGCCGTGATAAAGGGTTCTTCCGGTGGATAGTCACGCTTGATAATCCCAATGATCGGTAACTTGGTCACTTCCTTTATTTCCTTGATATCCCGGACACTATTGGCTCGGATCCCGACAGCTCCACCCTGCTCAGCCGCTTTGACCAAGAGAGGAATGACTCCTCCTGCTTCTGTATAGAGCGGTTCATGAGGGAGGGCTTGACAAGAAACAATGATGCCGTCTTTGATTTGTTCAATCAGTTCATCTTTTGTAATCTTTGACATAACTCCTTCTCCTTTGATAATAAGGCAACTCGAGTACTTGTAAATTGATTATAATCTATTTTTAAAGCGCTTACAATATTAATCGTGCAATTGGATTATAGTTTCACATTTTAGGGGAAAATAAAAAGATCTCTGAAACTAGTTTCAGAGATCTAGGACATGGTGATTCCTTAGGCCATCTTTTGAGTCGCTTTTTCCTTTACGACAAATACAAAGCCGATAGAGCCGACGACGGCTCCAAGCAAAATCCAATAGACCATATCCGATGAAGCCATTGGGCCTGCCAAGAGACCTGCTAATAAAAAGAGATTGATATACAGTCGGGTATCACGATAAAAGGTCCAATTGAAATGGTAGCTACCTTCTGGATACTGACGTGTCGATACAGCCGGTTGAAAGACCTGAAGAAGGATCAAAATCCCGACAAAAGCAAGATAAGCCAGGCTAGCTACCGAAAGCGGAGCCCGCATCGTCAAAGCTACAGCCGCTAAAAGCAAGACCAAGATCCAGAAATGGAAGTCCATCCAGAATTCACGATGATAACAAAACCGTTTCATAAGATCACACCTTTCTCTTTATGTAATCGTTTTCTGTACTTCTATTATAAGACAACAAATTTATTTTGCAAGGAATCATTGGCTTTTTGGGGTTGAAAATAGGACCAGAATATCTCTGGTCCGTCTAAAAAAACTATGAACAAATATTAGTTGCCACTTCATTCACTGATATCATTTTCGATAATCACCTTGAGAGCATGGTTTTCACCCGCATGTTTAAAGACATCATAGGCCTTTTCGACTTCTGAGAGTTTGAAGTGGTGGGTGATGAGCTTAGTCGCATCGATCTTGCCTGATTTCAAGACATTGAGCAACATTTCAGTGGTATTGGCATTGACAAGACCGGTGTTGAGGGTAATGTTCTTGATCCACAATTCGTCCAAATTGAAGCTAACCGGTTTTCCGTGGACACCGACATTGGCGATGTGTCCACCGACAGAGATGACGTTTTGGCAGACATCAAAAGTAGCAGGATAGCCCACACATTCCATGGAGATATCGACACCGCGGCCTTCGGTCACTTCATTGATAAAGGCCTTGATTTCAGCGATATCGCTGGAGCAGATGGTGTGAGTTGCTCCAAATTTCTTAGCTGCTTCAAGACGAGATTCAGACAAGTCCACCATGATAATCGTAGCTGGTGAGAAGAACTGCACAGTCAAGAGAGCTGCAAGACCGATCGGACCAGCTCCAACGATACAGACATTATCACCTGGTTTTACATGAGATGGAAGCACCCCAATTTCATAAGAGGTTGGGAGAATATCTGAGAGCATAACCAAGGCTTCGTCATCCACCGTTTCAGGCGCATGATAAAGGCTACCATCCGCATGTGGAATGTGGACATACTCTGCTTGGGTTCCGTTGATCAAGTGACCCAAAATCCAACCACCATCTTCACAGTGAGAAGGCAAACTACGTTTACAGTAGTAGCAGGTATTACAAGCTGTGACACAAGAGATGATAACCTTGTCGCCCACCTTGAAGTTATTCACTGCATCGCCGACTTCTTCGACGATCCCGATTCCTTCGTGGCCTAAAATCGTGCCTTCTTTACAAGCCGGAACATCTCCTCCTAGGATGTGAAGGTCTGTCCCACAGATGGTTGTCTTCAAGACACGCACAATGGCATCCGTTGGATTTTTGATCACTGGTTTTGGTTGGTCAATCAGTTGCAGATTGCCTGCAGATACATAAGTTGCAGCTTTCATAAGCGACTCCTTTTTTGTTGGTTTGATAAAACCATTTTATTTTCGTTTCTTTGTGAATATTATAACATACTAAGTAAGCACTTGCAAGAATTTATGAGCACATTTTTAAAAGTTTTTGAGCAAACAAAAACATTCCTCTTATCTCTACCAGAGGAATGTTTCAATCACCTTGTTCTAATTGTTGACGCTGCTTATAGTACTCTTGCTGCTCGCGCTCACGCTCTTCTTCTAAACGCTCTTCATAGCGCTTGAGTTCTGCCTCAAACTCTTCTTGCAAGGCAAATAAACGCTCCAAGCCACTTTGGGCCTCCGCACTTGGCGCTTGAAAATGCAAGGCACTCAGCCAGTCCACTAAATTTTCTGTATGTTGGCGGACATCCATACGCATATCCGCATAATCCCACTCCAACTCGCTAAGCTTTTGATTGAAGCGGTAATGTCGATCTTCTAGTTGTTCTAATTCACTATTTCCTGAATGGTACATCACATACCTCCTTTAATCGGACTCAATAAAATCGGTTTCTTCACTGATTTCAGTGCTGTTTCTACCGCGTCCGCTGCTCCTCCTGTAAATCCATCTTTCAAATCACTAACTAGGGTCGTTGTAGCAAAAGAGCGCATCTTTTCAGATTGACCGCCCAAGGTTACCTGCAAACTCATCCCTTCCAACATCATCAAGGCTTTTTGCGTTGCAATCAAACTTCTGATCGCAATCCGCTCTTGCTCCTTTTTAATCTCTCGATGGAGCTCCTCAATTCGTTCTCTGTCCTCTCCCAGGATCTCTAACATCTTTTTCTCCTACTTATGAAAAATCAAAGGCCGTCGCTTGTCCCTTGTCCAAGTCCACCAATTGAGCTGAAGCAGCCTCCAGCTGACCTGCCAAATCTGACAAGCGAGTAGAGTAGGCCTTTGCTTGGGCGAGGTTCTCCGCCTCTACCGCTTGGTCCCAACAAGTATCCATGGAGAACTCTCCTAATAGTTGCTCCACTTCTGCATCTGTTAAAAATTGGGCCATGCTGTGGGCCATTTGTGACACCTCAGCGACCTTATGGGAAACCGTCTCCTTGGCCTCTTCCAGCTTATCCTTGACTTCTGCCTCAAAGGCAGTTGCTTGCGCTGAAGCATTCTGCGCTACCGCTAGCACCAATTCCTCCCGCAATTGAATGGTCTGGGTCCCAGACGCGCTCGCTAGTTGCTGATGGAGGCTAGAAATGCTTGGCTTTTCCTGCCCATACATGGAGACCACCGAAGCAGATGATGGCTGATTTTCTGAAGTGGAAGCTTCCCGATCGCGTTGGGGCATTTCAATAATTTTCTGTGCCTGATCTTGTCTTCCTTGCACGTCACCTTCTAACTCCATTTGAGATGGCCTCCTTTCTTGGATTTATTTTTTCGTTTCCTATAACTGAAAAAGGATCATAACCCTTCAGCTACAGGCAGATTCACACACTATAGGGTAACATAAAATAGCTCGGAATGCTATAAAAATAACACAATTTCTGAAAAAAAGTCTAATTTTTTATGAAAAAACGAGTTTTGGACCCAAATAGCAAAAATCCCCCGCTCTTTCGAGTGGGGGTAGCTGATAAACATCAGTTGTTCCTTGGCGTCTTATTTACGACGTCCTGGACGTTCCTTGTAACCATAGTAAGCATCTTCGATGATTTCTTGCATATGGTCTACCATTGGAAGACGTGGGTTAGCTGGTGAACATTGATCTTCATAAGCAAGGAAGGCCAATTCACGAGAATGTTTCTTCCATTCTTTTTCATCGATGCCTTGTGCTTTGAAGTTCATTTCGATACCACAGCGTTCACCGAGTTCGTATACAGCTTTTGCGTAAGCTTCAACGGCTTCTTCTGGAGTAGAGCATGGAAGTCCTAGCATACGAGCGATATCTTGGTATTTTTCATCTGCACGGTAGTAGTTGTACTTAGGCCATGTAGCTGTCTTAGCTGGGCGTGTACCGTTGTAGCGGATAACGTATGGAAGCAAGATGGCATTGGTCCGTCCGTGGATGGTGTGGAATTGCGCACCGATCTTGTGGGCCATTGAGTGAGAAATACCGAGGAAGGCATTGGCGAAGGCCATACCTGCGATGGTTGACGCATTGTGCATCTTTTCGCGTGAATGGAAGTCCGCATTCTTGACTGAGCTTTCCAAGTTTTCAAAGACAAGTTTAATAGCTTGAAGAGCAAGACCATCTGTGAAGTCGCTAGCCATTTGTGATACGTAAGCTTCTGTCGCGTGCGTCAAGACGTCCATACCAGTGTCTGCTGCAACAGATCCTGGAACTGTCAATACCAAGGCAGGGTCTACGATGGCAACTGTTGGAGTCAATGAGTAGTCTGCGATTGGGTATTTACGGTTGTTGGCTTTATCAGAGATAACGGCAAATGGAGTTACTTCAGATCCTGTACCAGATGTTGTTGGGATAGCGATGAATTTGGTCTTCTTACCAAGTAATGGAAATTTGAAGGCACGTTTACGGATATCCATGAATTTTTGTACCAAGTCACGGAAGTCCACTTCTGGTTGTTCGTAGAAGAGCCACATAACTTTGGCCGCATCCATTGGTGATCCACCACCGAGAGCAATGATCGTATCTGGTTTGAAGGCACGCATGATCTCTGTACCACGTTCAACAGTTGTGATATCTGGATCTGGTTCTACGTCTGCAAAGATTTGGTAAACCACCTTGTTGCGACGAAGGTCAAGCTGTTCGATGATACGATCAAGGAAACCAAGCTCTACCATAGCGTGGTCTGTAACGATCATGACACGTTCAACGTCACGACATTTTTGTAGGTATTCAATTGAATCACGTTCAAAGTATGTTTTTGAAGGAAGTTTCATCCATTGCATGTTATTTCTCCGGCGTCCGACTTTTTTGATATTCAAGAGGTTGATGGCACTAACGTTGTCCCCAACAGAGTTGCGTCCGTAAGAACCACATCCAAGTGTTAATGATGGCAAGAAGGCATTGTAAACATCCCCGATACCACCGAAAGTCGAAGGAGAGTTGCAGATCACACGAATAGCTTTAACTGCTTTACCAAATTCTTTGGTCAATTCTTCATCAGCAGTATGGATGGCTGCTGAGTGACCAAGACCGTTGAATTCAACCATTTGGCGAGCTTTGTTAATTCCGTCTTCACGGCTTTCAGATTTCAAAACAGCGATGACTGGTGACAATTTTTCACGAGTCAAAGGCTCTTTTTCACCAACTTCTTTACATTCTGCAGCAAGGATATTGGTTCCTTCTGGGACTGAGAAGCCAGCTTGTTCAGCGATCCATGCTGCTGGTTTCCCAACGATGTCCGCATTCAATTTCGCACCCGCACAGTTTTTGCTGTTAGCTTTTACGCCGAAGCAGAACTCTTCAAGAAGGGCTTTTTCTTTTTTGTTAACAAAGTAAGTGTGGTAAGATTTGAATTCTTCAACAAACTCATCGTAGATTTCTTTATCGATGATGACCGCTTGTTCAGACGCACAAACCATTCCGTTGTCAAATGATTTAGACATGACGATATCGTGTGCTGCTTGGCGGATATTAGCTGATTTTTCAACATAAGCAGGTACGTTTCCGGCACCTACCCCAAGAGCTGGTTTTCCACAAGAATAAGCCGCTTTCACCATGGCGTTACCACCGGTCGCAAGGATCGTAGCAACTCCTTCATGGTTCATCAGGGCACTAGTTGCTTCCATAGAAGGTTGGGTAATCCATTGCACACAGTTCTCAGGTGCTCCAGCTGCAATTGCCGCATCGCGTACGATTTGTGCCGCATGAGCTGATGATTCTTGAGCAGATGGGTGGAAGGCAAAGACGATAGGGTTCCGTGTCTTCAAGGAAATCAATGCTTTAAAGATTGCTGTTGAAGTAGGGTTGGTTGTAGGAGTGATCCCGCAGACAACACCGACTGGCTCAGCAATAAGGGTCAAACCAGTGACGTCATCTTCTGAAATGACCCCAACTGTCTTGGTGTGACGCATGTTATTTACTACGTGTTCACAAGCGAACAAGTTCTTCGTCGCCTTGTCTTCAAAGACTCCACGACCAGTTTCTTCATAAGCATGAAGAGCGAGCTCACCGTGAGCGTCAAGAGCCGCTACAGATGCTTTCGCCACAATGTAGTCCACTTGCTCCTGATTCAATTTGCGCATCTCTTCAAGCGCCACCAGCGCTTTTTGCACCAACTCGTCTACGTGTTTTTCAGCAGCGAGTTTCTTTTCTTCAGGTGAGAGAGTTTTTTTATCAGCCATTTGATGCTTTCCTCCAATGTTTGAAACCCTTATCCTTTTCTAGAACTTTTTCATGTTTTCGGAAATTTTCAAGAATAGTGTAAGAAATTTCGATTTGTTAATTATTTCACAATATAATTGTACTCTATTTTGAGATTTTTGTAAACACTTCCAAGCAACTTTCACAAAGAATTTTTCGAAGTTTGTGAAAACTTTATCAATCGTATTGCTGTGAAAGCAATTCTTTAGCAAAATTGTGAAGAAATAATTAAAAAATTTTTTTCTTCACAAAGTGATATTTTCAATTGATTTTTGTAAGCGTTTTCTTAATCTTACTAAAAAAAGCAGCTTTTTACAAGTAAAAAGTTGCTTTTTGTTTTATTTTGTTAGGATTTGTTTTGTTTCAGTTTCAGAGAAGCATTGTTACTTCTTGACCGGACCCTTTTCGGCCTTATCAAGGGCTTCTTTGACTGTTTGAGCATAGAGTTCCCCACCATTGGTTTCCATATTGAAGTGAACAGAGTCTGTTCCCACCCAAATGTTTGGATTTTCAATTGCTACTTGGTACCAGTCCGCAATGGTGATAAAGTCGTATTTCTTAGCTAGTTCCAACTCATAAAGACGCGTTTGAACCGATTCACTGGACTGATCGTTGGCATAGCGCCCATCATATGGTGTCACAAGGATCAAGCGACGGCCTTTTGGAAGTTTCTCAACATACTGATCCAGCAATTCTTTGTAGTTGCTTACAGTATTGGTTCCTAGGGCAATGACCACATTTTTTAGGAGAACTTTATTGGAGATATCGGTCTCAAAGACCTTCATTCCATTTTCCAACTGACGGCTCACCACTGCATCGATCTGGATGCCCGGGATCGCTTTGGTTAGGTAGTCCTGCGCTCGCAAGTTAACCGAATCACCGATCATGGTCACACCATTTGAGACGTTATAGTCTGTTGCAGTCGCATTGTCCACTTGCGTCCGTGTGACCTGCATTTTGCTGTCTGCTTGATTGAGCCCACTCACTACCAAACTCTCATCAAAAGCTCCGACGGTTGGTGCAAAGGCAGAGATTCCAATCATCAAGAGAGCCAGAGGAATCATGAGGTAAAAGATCGGTTTGGTCAAAAAACTGAGATCCATCTTCATACCAAAGACACGAGGCTCTTTGCCTGCAATGGTTGGCTCCAAAATATAGAAAGACAGAGCCGTTAAAATCAAGGAAACGATCGTCGTCACAAGGGCTGCCATCATATTTCCCAAATGTTGAGAGAAGATGATAAAGAAAGGCCAGTGGAAAAGGTAGACACCATAACTGGTATCTGCCAAGAAATTGAGGATGGCTGGTTCTTTTTTATCTGGAGTCTTTTCATGGAGAATGCGGGCCGACAGAATCATGGCACAAGCTGCGATTGTCGCTGCTAAAAAGCCAAATAGATAGGTCCACAAGCTATCAAACGGCAAGAAAAGACTGAGCACAAACAAGAAGGCAAAGCTTCCACCCAAGACCGACAAAGTCTTTTTCATACTCCAAGACTGCACCAGCTTTGTAAAGTTCGGGCTGACATTAGCAATCCCTGTTACCGTTGCTAGGCACGATCCCGCAAAGAAGGGGAAGATGTGAGTAAAACTAGAGAAATAGATAGTGGAGAAGTTAGCTGTCAGAAAGGCGCGGATGAACATGGACAAGAAGGTAAAGAGAAAGAGCCCGCTGGATGCTAAGAAGAGCATGCCTCGGTACTTTCCAACCGTCTTAGCCCGCTTAGCCAAGAACCATGCCAAAAGTGCCCAGAGCACATAGTAATGCACTTCTAGGGCCAAACTCCAGGTATGAAGGAAGAGATGCGGAATGAAGTTGCTTTCGTAACTACCACCCGTTGCCATCTCAAAGAAATTGGTCACAAAACCGAAGACCGCCGCAATCTGAGTCCCAATACCAGCCACGTAGTCCCGTTGGACCATAAAGGTAAAGGGCATCACGACCAAGGCCATAAAGACAAGGGGTGGTACGATCCGGTAAAAGCGCCGTTTCAAGAATGCCAGGTAGTCGATTCCTTGCTTGCGCGCAAATTCATCGATCAAGAGCGCTGTAATCAAAAATCCTGAGAAGGTGAAGAAAATATCTACCCCAATGAAGCCTCCAGGAAAGGCTTTTTGGAAGAAATGGTAAAGCAATACCAATAAGAGTCCTGTAACACGGACTAGTGAAAACCATTTAATGCGCATTTTGATAAATCCCCTGCTTGAATGTTCCTTTGTATACGACGTTGGCTTCTGTGGTTAAGGTGCCTTTGCCCTCCGGCTGGCCATTAACAAACTGCCCTTCATAGGTCCAGCCATCCTTGGACTTAAACTTACCATAGCCACTAAAAGAGCCGTTGACGAGGTTACCTGTATAGGTATCCCCATTTTTAAAGGTGACGGTTCCCTTGCCATTCATCTTGCCACGGACCAAACTTCCGTCGTAACGGATCGCCCCCTTATCCAGGGTCAAGACGCCCTGACCTGGAATGGCTGAAAAGAAAACCATCAAAGCAGATAGAATAATCACGACTAATGCTGCTATTTCTAAATTTTTTCGTGTTAGATAGACCTTATAAGTCTCATAAAATTCTTTCATATTCTGTATTCTCTCACATATCAAACTCTTAGGAAGTTGCTAACTGATCTAACCAAGCCTTACAGCCGCTCAGGACTCTGGAATAGGTCTCTTCGAAATCTCCTGTGTACCATGGATCTGGCACACTTTCAGCAGCAAAAAGATGAATCTTGTGCTCTGTCCCTGCAGGAGCTATTCGCTTCAGATCTGCTACATTGTTTTCGTCCATCCCTAGGATCAAATCAAAGTTGTAAAAATCCTCTTCCTTGATCTGTAAGGAAGTCTTAGCTGGATCATACGGGACCTGGTGTTGTTGAAAGATTTTCTGGGTTCCCCGATGGATGGGATTGCCATGTTCCCAGCTAGAGGTTGCCCGACTTTCAATCTCATACTGATCCGTCAAGTCCTTCATGACAAACTCCGCCATGGGGCTCCGACAAATATTTCCTAAGCAGACAAAGACGATTTTTTTCATGATTCCACCTAACTCCTTGTTCGGACTGCCCAACCTAGCTGAGCTCTTGGCTTTCCACTATGGAAAACCAGCATACTATTACTATTATAACAAAAATGTGACAGAAAGATGACAAAGGGACTCCATCATTTTAAAGAAAAATCAGATTCCTTTTTCAAATCTGATCTGTTTCTCTATTTTGGAAAACGAACCTCTAATGGAGGCCATTTACTCTGCCAATTTTTCTTTTTCATCCGCTCTGTATAAACCGCTAAACGCTCTGGACTGGCTAAAAAATGCGGAGTCGGCTGAACGATGAAGTCTTCGATATCCTTTGTCCCATAAGGGAGAAAGAGCTCTAGCTGATCCTCTTTCCTTAAGCGAACTGCAAGTGCCGTACACTGCTCGGGGTATTTGGAAACCGCATCACAGGCACTGCGATAAGGAGCCGTCCCAGGACTATGCTGGTGCATATAGACTTGATTCTTCACTTCCCAAGCGTACTGGGGATAGTCTTCTTTAATTCCTGCTCGATCTGGAGAGTCTCCTCATAACTGATCGCAGGGTCATAAAAGACCAGATCCATATCGG
Organism: Streptococcus parasanguinis; assembly: GCF_023109675.1. Lineage (GTDB taxonomy): Bacteria > Bacillota > Bacilli > Lactobacillales > Streptococcaceae > Streptococcus > Streptococcus parasanguinis_I. The sequence goes on from NZ_JALDUR010000008.1 coordinate 41,777, forward strand.
TTGTCGCGTCAAACCCTGGTTTTCCAGAGAGCTTGTTCCAGATGAAATTGCGCACCGCACCCGCTGCTAACCAGGCATCTGCCAAGTTGAGATCCCGAATAATAGCCAAGACTTTCATCATCTCCGGATCCGCTTGGATCTGTTCTACGATTGCTTCTTCCGTCAGCATCTTCTTCTAGTCTCCATTGTAGGGATAGCCGAGGTGTTCATAGGCCTTACGGGTCGCCACGCGCCCTGTCCGGGTCCGCATGATAAAGCCTTTTTGAATCAAGTAAGGCTCATACATATCTTCTACGGTCTCGCGCTCTTCGGCAATATTGACCGATAGAGTCCCAAGGCCGACCGGGCCACCGCCGTACATCTCAATCATGGTACGCAGGATCTTTTGATCGACATAGTCCAGCCCTTCATGGTCCACATCCAGCATAGAGAGAGCCTTGTCTGTAATAGTATCGTCAATTAAGCCATCGCCCATGATCTGGGCAAAATCGCGCACCCGTTTCAGCAAGCGATTGGCAATCCGAGGGGTCCCACGACTACGAAGAGAAAGCTCTTCGGCAGCTTCGTGGGTAATTTCCATCTCAAAGATCTCGGCGGTCCGCTCGACAATCTCTGTCAAATCATCTTGCTCATAGTATTCCATGTGCCCCGTAATTCCGAAGCGAGCGCGTAAGGGATTGGACAGCATCCCAGCTCGCGTTGTCGCCCCAATCAAAGTGAAAGGAGGAAGGTCCAGATGGACACTCCGGCTGCTCTCCCCAGCGCCAATCATAATGTCGATGTAAAAATCTTCCATGGCGCTGTAAAGCACTTCTTCGACTGACATAGGCAGACGGTGGATCTCATCGATAAAGAGGACATCCCCCGGCTCTAGATCATTGAGGATGGCTACCAAGTCACCAGCCTTTTCAATGACAGGACCAGAAGTCTGCTTGAGATTGACGCCCAGTTCATTGGCAATGACAAAAGCCATGGTGGTTTTCCCAAGGCCTGGAGGACCAAAAAGAAGGACATGATCCAGCGCCTCATCCCGAAGCTTCGCCGCCTCAATAAAGATTTTCAGCTGGTCCTTGACCTTATCTTGACCAATATATTCATGTAAATATTGCGGGCGTAGCGTCCGTTCAACGGCCTCTTCATCGCCCATGATTTCATTGTCTAAAATTCTACTCATACAGTCTATTATAGCAAAAAATGATACCTTCGGTACCATAAATAGAATGTGTTTTTTAAAGATCCTAGTTCACACCGTCGTTCGTTAGAAAAAGTTGAACAGTTGCCCTCATCGTCAACCTTTCTTTTTATTATACGGTCCCTTCTTCTTCATATCTCGCTCACCATTTCACTTTATAATTATTTCCTTTAATGATAAAATTAAAGCAACAACGTTTAGGAGGTAAATTTATGTTTACTAAAACAAAGAAGATCCTTTTCGGTTTCTTGGCATTCTTTGCAGTGCTCCTTATTGCGGGATGTCAGTCTTCTCCATCGCAGTCTTCTAAAACAAATAAGTCTTCTCAAACAGATAAATCTCCTCAAACAATAAAAGCACCACAAGATCTTACAAAGGATCAACAAGGAACTTGGGAATGGACTGACCAACAAATGACCATTCAGAAAGTATTCCTAGCTTCTAATATCAAAAAACTTGCCGCTGTACTAATGCTTGATGACTTCGATAAGGTTAAAATGACGATGACCATTAAAGATAAAACCGTTGAATTGAAGTACCATTTTGATTACAGAGAATTGTATGAGGATCAAGCATTTGCAACAGGAGAGAACAAAGCGAATTATGAATCGTATTTAAAAAATAAAACTGCTGAATTTAAGAATTATATTCCAAATTTGAAACATACAAAGATTACTCTTGACGAACCTAATGATGCCTATGATTACTCTCTAACTGGCGAAATCGATACGCAGAAACATACTATTACGTTCCCTGAAACACCTACATTTTTAAGTAGAATTGTTATGGGAACCACGTATAACTCGCTTGTACCAATTACTTATACTTACACTGTTGAAGGTAACCAACTAACACTTTATGCTGAAGGTAAAGATGAACAAAGTCATTTTAGAGTAATACGTCTTCGTTTCAATTACGTAGGAGACAATCATTAGAAGGAGTGATCAATCATGAACAATATGAAAAAAAGTTCCCTATGGATGTTTTCCCTTCTTGCTCTTCTATTTGTATCAGGATGTGGGCAACAACAACAGAAACAACAACAGCAGCAACAAACAACCGCTGAGACTACAACAGTTGCAGAAACTACCACAGTAGCACCGACCCCAGTCTCACTCGAAGGAGACTGGAAAGCTGTAGATTTTAGAGATACAGTGGAACGTACTTTCTTAATTTATTATGGTGATGCTAATAGTCGATTAAAGGTTACTGAAGCCTTCCAAGATATCGTTCCGACTCTAAAAATTACAGGAACAGATGTAACTTATTCTTATAGTGCAGATATGAATAAGTATATTGATTTTTATGCTGAACAGAATAAAGATAAATATCCTACAAAAGAAGAAGCTACTGCCATCCTTCTAGGCGTAAGAGAAAAGAAATTTGAAAGCTTTAAACATCAAACTGGAACGTTTGATAACAATACAAAAGTGTTAACTGCAACGTTAAATGATGGGGTTTTAAACGAGAAAGCAAAAACGATCGTATTCCCTGAAGTTCCAAACATCTTTGGAGTTCTACCTCTTTATATTAATTCTACAGACGTACCAATTACTTATCACTACGAATTGAATGGTGACATCCTTACAATTTACGCTGAAAAAACATTCGAAGAAACAGGAGCACATCTCGTTTATCCGATGAAATTCAAGAAAGTTTCAGATCCTAAAACTAATTAAATAACTCCCTGCCCCTTGAGATTTTCTCAAGGAGCTTTTTTCTGTTCAAAAAAATAATTTAGGAAACCTTGAGAATCTCATCTATTGGGTACTCTGCTACATACAATTTTTACGTTTCTTATGTTGAATAATCGGTCAAGTTACAAAACAAAATTGTGATTCGTTTGAAAGCCCTTGCAAAACAATTGTGTTGCACGTATAATATAAGCGTAATACAATCATCTATTTTAAGGAGGTCTAGCGATGATTAGACGTTATAAAAAATTATTTTTAGCATTCGTTGCTCTGCTCTCAGTCTTCCTACTAGCTTCTTGTTCTCAAAAACAAAGTGGCTCTAAAAATGCCGCTAAATCAGAAACACCAAAAGTCGAAACGATTGATGGCGAATGGGAATTAGTCGATACTCTCGATGCTTTAACGGAATCCATCGGAGCCTATACCCTCCATGGAATCCACTTTGCACACTTGCTTGAATCTGTTAAAGACTTCAAAATGGACATGAAGATTGAAAACAACACGGCAACCATTAAATACGACTATAACATTGATAACTTTATTAAAGCTTTCTCCACTGTCACAACAGAAGCTAGAGGCAAGACTGAAGAAGAATTCAAAAAAATCATGTATGACTCTCATGAAGGATTTGCAAGCGACTTTAAGAAATACAAAGTCAGCATGAATAAAGATACTGGCGTGTTTAGCTACGAAGCAACGGGTTCTATTGATCAAGGTGCCAAAACAATGACCTTTGATGAAGGACTTTCCGTAGCAAACTTATTCTTCTTCTCATTCGGTGAAAATCGCGTTTCGCCAAACACATATCACTACAAATTAAAAGACGACATGCTTTATGTCACGATTGACGGAAAAGCGAAGAAAAATAATCTTCCAGTTCACTATGAACTACACTTCAAACGTAAAGGAAGCACTACTCAAAAAGACCCCGTTCCAATTGAAGGAAAATGGCAAGCCATCGACTTCCGACCAGCTCTTGAACGTAGCTTAGCCTTTAAAGATTTTGACAATGATGATTCGGCTATCAAGCTGATCTATCCTGAGGCATGGAAAGATTTAAAACCAACGTTGAACATTACAGATACATCTGTTGAATTCGACTATACTGTATCTCTAGCAGATGGTTTTGGAAGGTTCTACGATTACTTAAAACAAAAAGATGCATCTAAAGTGACTCAAACGAAAGACGAATATATTAAAGATCAATTTACCAAATTATCAGTCAATCTACAGGATGGCGCTAAGGACTTGCCCAATACAACTTATGAATTTGATAAAGGTAATGCTAAAATTCATTCTGTCTTGAAGAACGGTAAATTAGATACAGCAAACCAAACGATTATCTTCCCAGAAGCTATCAATATTGTGCAACTTGCAACCATGTCCATTGGACCTGTCGCTAAAGAAACTACGTATAAATACTCTATTGATGGAGATATTTTAACGTTGACGATTGAGCAACGCGATGGACGGAATAATCTAAATACGATTATTTCAGCAAAATTCAAAAAAGTGTCTGATGCAACGGGCAAGTAGTCATTCCACTGCTCCTTGAGATTTTCTCAAGGAGCTTTTTTCTGTGCAAAAAAATAAAGAGCTTACGCTCTATTAAAATACTTCGGTACCTTTGGTTCGGTTGAACTCTCTGAGTTCACCTCATTAATTTTTTAAAGATCGTAGTTCTCACTTGCGTTCGAACTGCATCAATGTACCTAAACTCGCTAATGCTCGTAAAGAATAAGGAACGTAGTTTTCGCTCCGCTCAAACTGCATCAATGTACCTAAGCTCACTAACGTTCGCTAAGGTACATAGAAAAAGCCACCGGTTTTGGTGGCTCTTATAGGGAGATTATTATGAAAAAGTTTTAGGAGTTTTATCATTCAAAGTTAGGAGGTCTTTGATGATGGTATTAGTATACGATAGGAAGCTTAAACTTTTCTTATAGTTTTTCTAAAAAATTTTTTTCGAGAAAAAGAGGAGGTCCCAAGCAAGGATTTCACATCCTTGTTTGGGTCACCCCTTTCCTCCTTATTTCTTAGCGATGGCATGGTAGCTAGTCTTGCTGGTAAAGACTTGACCTGCTCTCAAGATGACCTTTGCAGCCTGGTCACTGTGAATGGCATCTGGCACTGTTTGGAATTCTAGAGCCAAGCCATTGTGCTGAACCATTGGTTGGCCTTGCAGATGAACCGTTTCGTCTACGAAATTGGCTGAATACACCACCAAGGCTGGGGCTTCTGACTTGAAGGTCAAGAAACGTCCAGATGGCTGATGGTAAAGGAAGCCAGCATTTTCATGCCCTTCTGGAAGAGCGAATGGATGGTCTAATCCTTCTACCAAACGGATTTGCGGATCAGAGTCCTTAAAAAGATCCTCCAAGAGCATAGCTTGGTAGAGATGCTGAACAACCGGACTTTCTCTATCCACGGTCTGAAGAGGAACACCGTCTGGATGGATAGGGTAAAGCCCTTGATGGTTGATCTGAAAGACATGGTCATTGATCGGTTGGGTGAAGTTCCCAGATAGGTTGAAATAGCTGTGGTTGGTCGGGTTAACTAGAGTATCTTGATCCGTTTCTACCCGATAAGCAATCTCGAGTTCACCATCTTCCGTCAAACCATAGGTTACCCAGATCTTGAGACTTCCAGGGAAACCACCGGTTCCATCCGCCCGTTCTGTATAGAGAGTGATTTCCTGATCCGTTACCGACTCCACGCTAAACAAAGCGCTATCCCAACCCGTCGGTCCACTGTGGTTGCAGTTGGTACCATTATTAGCTTCCAAGTGATAGGTTTGACCATTGAGTTCAAAGCTAGCTCCTGCAATCCGGCCAGCTACCGGGCCAATACTAGCCCCATATTTAGGGCTATTGCCCACATAGTCCTCAAAGCGATCAAAGCCTAGAATAATATTCGTAAACTGGTCTTCTTTATCAGGCGTCACATATTCTAAGATCGTCGCCCCATAGGTCATGACAGATAATTGGTAACCCTTGTCATTTTCGAGGCGATAAGCCCGAACCTCTTGATTCTGCCATTCCCCAAACACGCTTTCTTGATACTGTTTCACAAACCTTCTCCTCTCACTGTTTTTCTCCATTGTATCAGTTTCACAAGAAGAAACACTCCACTTTTTATAGAAAATTAGTGGCTATTCTTTATGAAATGGATGAATGATCACCCCTTGAACAACCCGATTGACAGTACCAGTTGGTGATGGCGTGTCTGGGCGATTTTGCACCTTGAGCGAAGTCAAGAGAGAAATCAACTGACCGTAGATAATGTATGGGAAGGCACGGTAGATATCTAGGGAGTCTGCTGATGCTTTCACCAACACTTCCCGTACATGCTCGATCCCTGCAGCTTGATCGGTCAAGAGGACAACTTGACGGGCAATCCGATCCCCTGCAACTTCTCGAACCAAGTCCAGATCATACTGACGGGTATAAGGATCAATGGCTCCAAAGACCAAGACGAGGGTCTGATCATTGATGAGGGATTTTGGACCGTGACGGAATCCGACAGGACTCTCATACATGGTTGCGATTTTGCCTGCCGTTAATTCCAAAATCTTGAGCTGGGCTTCATGGGCTAGGCCAAAGAAAGGTCCTGCTCCCAGATAGATCACGCGCTCAAAGTCTAGATCGACCACTTCCTTGACCGCACGGTCCTTCTCCAAGATTTGCTCAGATAGATCAACCAGCTCTGCTACTCGTTTTTCCTTGATCTCTTCCTCACTTGGATCAAAAACCAAGAGAGCTGTCAAAAGCATAGAGGTAAAGCTAGAGGTCATCGCAAAGCCGGCATCATTGGTTTCTTTAGGTTGGAGAAGCAAGAGATTGCGCTCATCTCCGTGGGCTTGCTGGGCCAGTTTTCCTTCTTCGGCACAGGTAATGGTGATCTGATAGAGCTCATCAACCAAGTCTTGAGCCAACTGCACGGTGGCGACACTTTCTGGCGAATTGCCACTCCGGGCAAAAGATACTAAAACAGTCGGAACCTCTTTTTTCAAATAGGTTTGAGGATGAGCTACGATATCCGTCGTCGCAATGGATTGAAAATTCCAGTGGCGTTCATCGTGTACTTCCTGCAAATATGGAACCAAGGTATCTCCCACATAGGCTGAGGTCCCAGCCCCTGTCAAGATGACCTTGATATAGTCATGCTCTTGCCCAATTTTTTCTAAGAAAGCTTTTATTTCCGCTTTTCTTTCTTGATACAAGCGAGCTGTTTCTTTCCAAACCGTCGGTTGTTGGTAGATTTCACGTGTTGTGATCTCTGCTCCTAGCTCCTGCAAGTCTTCTTTTGTATAGTCTAACATAGAACCTGTTGTTCCTTTCTACAATCTAACGTTGATAAATGGGAAAGGAGCCTGAGATGATGCTCCCAGACTCCCATACCAACCTACTCATCTTCATCATCATCAAGGTTTGACAAGAGGTCATTGACCTTGACAATACTTTCTTTTGCACGTTCAGGGTAGTCCCCTTCATTACCAGTCAGGCTACTATTGATGAATTCGATGACCATCGGAAGATTCATCCCTGCGTATAAGTCAATCGCACGTCCTTCAAGGATCAAGCGACTCACAGTGTTGCAAGGAGTTCCTCCCAAGAGATCGGCAAATACAATATAGTCTTCTAGACCTTGGACTGTTGCTTCAAATTTAGCGGTAAAGTCTTCTGGCCCTTCTTCTGGTAAGAGTGCAACCGTATGGATGGATTCTTGTGGCCCCATAATCATCTCTGTGCTCGCTTTGAGCTCTTCACAAAAGCGACCATGGCTGACCAATACTAACTCTTTTGCCATACCTTACTCCATTATTCCATTCCAAAGAAGAAGTGGCCAAATGCTGAGAATGCGATTGCTGCAAGGATGATGAGCAAGATAGCTTTTGTAGAGTTCATACCCTTACGTCCAAGCAACCAGTAGATTACACCTGTGATGATAGCTGGTACCAAACGTGGGAAGATAAGGTTGAGCATATCTTGAATTTCAATCGCTTTGTCCCCAATGTGTGGAGTCCAAGAAACTTCAACACCAATCATGCTGGCAATCAAGGCACCAACCATGAAGATACCCAGAACGGCAGCTGCGTCGATCAAAGCTGTCAAGGTACTTTGCATATTGTTGATGAGGTTAACCCCTTCTTTATAGGCAAATTCCAACTGTTTCCAACGGAAAATGTCATAAGCAACTGCCACAGCGATCCACAAGAAGATACCGGCTGGGTTTCCTGCAATAGCCAAAGTTGCTGCGATTGAACCCATAATAGCTGGTACCAATGATCCAAAGATTGAGTCCCCAAGAGGAGCGAATGGTCCCATGAGACCTGTCTTGATCCCGTTCACCGCATCTTTTGATTTGACACCATCTTTTTCTTCCAGAGCAAGGTCAAAACCAGTGATAATGGTGTGGAAGAATGGTGAAGTATTGAAGAATTGCGTATGCAATTTCATCATTTCTTTCAATTCTGGAGTGCCATCACCATACATTTTACGCAACTGAGGTAAAAGCATATAAAGGTAACCAGAAGCCTGCATCCGTTCGTAGTTCCAACCCAATTGGAAGGTGAAGAGGCTACGTTTGTTGATTTGTTTAAAATCTTCTTTTGTTAGTTTGTAATTAGAATTCGTCATCTTCAATTTCCCCGCTTTCTACATTGCTTGCTGGAGCAGCTACGACTGTACGTTGACTGTTTTTGAAGTGTTGTACTGCAAGGAAGATACCGATAATGGCAATACCAATCATAGATACACTCTTGAAGTTGTTAACAAAAGTAATAGCTTGTTCTTTTGGAAGTTTAGCGAACACATCAGAACCAACAATGCTAGACACTGCAGCACCAAGGCTTTGAACATTGCTATAAAGCACTGTCAACATTGCTGTTAAGCCAAAGCCAAGTGCTAAGTAGTGAAGGTTACGACGAACAGGAAGGTAACGAAGCAAGATCGCAAATCCAAGACCTGGAAGCATTTGACCTGCAAGTTTCAGACCGTTTGCCAACCATTGTACATTAGCAAGACCTGTAACAACAGTTTCTACGAAAGAACCACCAAAGGCAAGCGCGAAGAAGACTGGAAGGGCACGAGAAAGAGCCCAAGGAACAGCACCAAGAAGGTAGTTGCGTTCAATTCCTTTATAGTCGTAACGTTCGATCGCAGCATCTACACGGTGAGCGAAGTAAGTTGTAGTCATACGACCAAGAATATCAAAGTAGGTCAACAAAGTTGCTACCGGCACAGCGATTGTAGCAATAGCAATCTCTGGATCAATCCCTTTTGCTACTGAGAAGGCAGTCGCAAGAACGGCACCAGATGTTGCGTCAATACGAGAAGCTCCACCGAAAGTACCTACACCGAGCACTGTCAATTGAAGAGAAGCTCCGATAAATAGACCTGTCTTTAAATCCCCCATGACAAGTCCTGTAATGAAACCAGCAAAGACTGGTGATCCTGCTGATGAAACAATCGTCAACTCATCACAGATTTGATAAGCTGAGTACAAAGTAAGTAGTAAAATTTGCCACCATTGTATCATGACAATTTCCTCCTAAAAATTTTCTTTTACTTTAATAACTTCATAAAGTCTTCTGCAGTGTCGTTTGGCACCATCTGAGACGTAATTTTCACACCTTTTTCGTGGATCTTGTTGAAGTCTTCCACGTCCGCGTCCACCACATTGATCGAGCGGGTAATCGCACGTGTCTCATCAGATTGAGACATATTGCCGACATTCAGCGTTTCAAGCTGAACGCCTGCTTCGATCAAACGAAGGAAACGATCTGGTTTGCGAGCTACGATAAAGAGTCGTTGGCTATCATATTTTCCAGCCAAGATATTTTCCGCAGCCTTTGCGACTGGCAAGATACTAAGCTTAACACCAGGTGGTGTCGCTAGTTTCAAGCCACTTTTTTCGATATCATTTTGAGCGACTTCATCATCGATCACCATGATACGTGAAACATTTAGTTTGGTAGTCCAAAGATTGGCTACCTGCCCGTGGATCAAACGTCCATCGATACGGCATCCTACAATAGTCATAAGTTTTCCCCCTTTACTTCTTTGAATGTAGGTTGTTGAACAAGTTGAAGTGTCTCTTGGTAACGCCCTTCTGTCTCAAAGACGATCAGGCTATTGGCTCCTTCTTTGAGGAAACCATGAGGCACGTAAAGTGAAGTGGTCGGTCCAACCTTCCAGAAGCGACCAAGGTTGTGGCCGTTGACAAAGACAACCCCTTTCCCAAATCCTGTCATATCTAGATAGGTATCAAGGGTGTGGTCCAGCTGAAAATCATATCGGTAAAAGGCTGGAGCACCTGCCTGCCATTCCTTTGAAAAATCGAGCTGACTGAGATCTTGTAAATCCAGTGGGTACTGCTTCCAATGAAGGTGGAAATGCAAATCCACACAGACACCTGTGCGAATGCCCTTGCGCTGGCTATCAGCTAAGAGCTTGTGCCCGTAGTTGACACGACCCATATTCTCAAGCAAGATTTTTAAATTCGTAACCGCTTTCTTTTTTCCTTTGATGAAAAGATCTTCACCGATCTCTGTTTGGTATTGCGTTGCTACATGTTGATCATCCAGGTAAATCTGTACCCGATCCCGACCATCAATGATGCGCAGTCTTTCTTCTTCCGCATCCAACTCAAGGTCTGTCTCATATAGGAGATAACCTGTGGTTTGCCCCAACTCTTCCATCTTTTCGGGATAAAGGCTGGTCTCGACTTGAGCCAAATTATCCAGATTCCCAAAAAGACTAGTCTTGGCCGCCAATTGCAAGGTTTGTTCTGGTAAACACTCTTTGATAAGTGGTTCTTGCTGTGGGTATTCCGAATAATAGGTCGCCATCATCTTTTGAATGGCATAATACTTCTCCGTCGGATTGCCCTGCTCATTGAGCAAAGCCCCATAGTCATAGGACGTCACCTGTGGCAAATCAAGCGTCCCCCGAGCTGAACAACCATTCATGAAGCCAAAATTGGTTCCGCCATGAAACATGTAGAGATTAATGGAGCCAAGCTCCAAGACCTCATGGACAGCTTCAGCCAACTCCTCTGGGTCCCTTTGAATCACAGGTTCTTTCCAGCGGGTAAACCAGCCATCCCAGAATTCCATACACATCAAGGGCCATCTCTTGCCGTATTCGTCAAAGAATTCTTTCATTTGACCAAAGTTATAGGCTGCTTTGGAACCGAAGTTTCCTGTCACGAAGAGGTCTTCTTCGATCAAGGTTCCTGCTCTTAGAGTTGCTCGCCATGGACCATCTGATGTAAAGAGAGGACAGGTCACGCCTTTTTCCTTCATCAAATCCCGAATGGCACGAAGATAATCCTTGTCTTCTCCATAAGAGCCGTACTCATTTTCCACCTGCATCATGAGGATTGGACCACCCTGATCCACTTGGTAGGGTGTTAACAACCCAAGCAAGCGATCATAATAACGATCCACTGCTTCGATAAAGGCTGGGTCTGATGAGCGGATTCGCAGGTCTTCTTCTAAGAGCCAGGCTGGTAATCCACCAAATTCCCACTCTGCACAGATAAAGGGCGACGGCCTTACAATCATGTAAAGTCCTAGGGACTGGGCTGTTTGAATGAAACGCTCTAAATCCAATCGACCACTAAAGTCAAACTGTCCTTTGCGGGGTTCATGCGCATTCCAAGGGACATAGGTCTCAACCGTGTTAAACCCCAAAGCCTTTAGATTATACAAGGAATGATACCAGTCTGCTGGGTCAATTCGGAAATAATGGATCGCTCCGGATAAAATCTTGAAGGGTTGATCTTTTAAATAGAAAGCATCGCGAATCTCAAAAACTCCCATAAACGCCCCCCCTTTCTTATATGTAACCCTTTTCATTTATTAATATAATAAATTATTTAAAAAATGTCAACACTTTTATAAAAAATATGTTAAAATAGGGTTAAATAAGAGAAATCTAAAGAGAGGTAGCACTATGGCAATTCCAAAGTACCAACACATCAAAGATGAATTGAAGCAGCAAATTATCTCCGGAAAATTTGAAAATGGAGATAAATTTTATACTGAAGCTGAACTCATTAAAATTTATGATGTCAGCTCTATCACCGTTGTCCGTGCTTTGAACGACCTCGCTGCTGATGGCTACATTGTCCGCCAGCAAGGAAAAGGAACCTTTGTTTCTCGTGCTCGAAAACACAAACTGGTTGAATTTTCAGATGTTGAAACCTTCCCAATCCAAAAGGCCAAAGTCAAAGTTCTCTCTATTAAACGTGGAAATACCTTAAGCATCCTAGACAAACTAGGCCTCAACCCAACGCAATTCTACTATAAGATCGAACGGACTCGCCAGACAGGGGATGATACCTATATCTTCCACCAAACCTATATTCCTGAACAATACATCAATCCAAACTATCCAAATTTGGAATACTATAGCTCTATCTATGATCGCTTCAAAGAAGACTACCACATTCATATGAATGATGAACACTTCGAAGAAGTCAACGAAATCGTCTTTCCTACACCAAGCAAGATTGCTAAAGTATTGAAGATCGACGAAAATTTCCCAACGGTTAAACAAGTGAAGACGACCAAGCTAGAAGCGACTGGCCAAATCCTTGAATACACGGAAACCTATAAACGCGGGGACTACTACAAGATCAAGTTCATCTCCTGTGACCGCGATCACTAAGAACCAAAAAGACTGAGACATCTCGGTCTTTTTTATAGGTCCAGTATAGCATGTTAAAAACGATTTCTAAAGACCTCTTTAAAAATATATATAATTAGTGATAGTTTAGCTATAAAAAGTTTAAAAAGAGAGTGGGACAGAAATCGGTAATTCGTTAGAATTCGATTTCGTCGTCCCACCTCTGCACAGTTGAGTAGGGCTGTAAAAGCTGATGAAATCAGCGTAGTAGAGCCCACTCAACCACTGCGTCTTGCTCGACAATCCAAGAACAATTAAGAGGCTAGGACTTTTGTCCCGGCCTCTTTCGTCTTTTTTTCAAATTCCCGTTTTTAGTTGCGCCTAGTCTCCCAAACCGATGCGTTCGAAGATCTCATCCACCCGTTTGGTGTAGTAAGTTGGATTGAAGATTTCGTCGATTTCTTCTTGAGTCAGGCGTGATGTCACCTCTGGATCTGCTTCAAGAAGTGGTTTGAAATCTACTTGATTATCCCATGATTGAGCTGTTTTTGGTTGCACCAAGTCATAAGCTTGCTCACGCGTCATGCCTTTTTCAATCAAAGTCAACATGGCACGTTGGCTAAAGATTAGACCGAATGTAGAGTTCATGTTGCGGATCATGTTTTCTGGGAAGACTGTCAAGTTCTTAACAATGTTTCCAAAACGGTTAAGCATGTAGTCAATCAAGATAGTTGTGTCTGGTGCGATGATCCGCTCAGCTGATGAGTGAGAGATATCACGCTCGTGCCAAAGGGCTACGTTCTCATAAGCTGTTACCATGTGACCACGGATAACACGCGCCAGACCTGTCATGTTTTCAGAACCGATCGGGTTGCGCTTGTGAGGCATGGCTGAAGAGCCTTTTTGACCTTTAGCAAAGAACTCTTCCACTTCACGTTGTTCAGATTTTTGAAGACCACGGATCTCAGTTGCCATACGCTCGATAGAAGTTGCGATGCTCGCAAGAACTGCAAAGTACTCAGCGTGAAGGTCACGAGGAAGGACCTGTGTAGAGATTTCTTGAGCACGGATACCAAGTTTGTCGCAGACGTATTTTTCAACGAATGGTGGGATGTTGGCAAAGTTACCAACCGCACCCGAAATCTTACCAGCTTCTACGCCAGCTGCTGCATGCTCGAAACGCTCGATGTTACGTTTCATTTCGCTGTACCAAGTTGCCAATTTAAGACCAAAAGTTGTCGGCTCAGCGTGCACACCGTGGGTACGCCCCATCATGATAGTGAACTTGTGCTCTTTAGCCTTATCAGCGATGATGTTAGTGAAGTTTTCAAGGTCTCGACGGATGATGTCGTTGGCCTGCTTGTAAAGGTAACCGTAGGCCGTATCCACCACGTCAGTAGAAGTCAACCCATAGTGGACCCACTTGCGCTCTTCACCAAGAGTTTCAGAAACCGCACGTGTGAAGGCAACCACATCGTGACGAGTTTGCTGCTCAATCTCCAAAATACGGTCGATGTCAAAGTCCGCCTTCTCGCGAATCAAAACCACATCTTCCTTAGGGATTTCCCCCAACTCAGCCCATGCCTCATCAGCCAAGATTTCCACCTCAAGCCAAGCACGGTATTTATTTTCTTCACTCCAAATGTTCGCCATCTCAGGGCGAGAGTAACGGTTGATCATGATGTTTCTCCTATAATTTTATTTGCCTGATAGTAATGATGAAATAACTCCGCCTAAAGTTCCTGATATTATATCTTTAATAAATTGTTGATTGAAAAATGAAGCATTCTCTTTAACAATTACAGTAAATTCAGACTCGCTATTTTTGTCAGTTGCAGCAAGTAAATCCTTTAAAATTTCGATAGATTGCTCAGATAGAACAGAAGCATTGTTAACAATCTGTTGAAGTTGTTTAGAAAGTTCCGACCACGGAAACTCAACATTCATATTAGATTTTTCTAAAATAGAATCTGTAACAATATTTGAGTTAACATTGTTGTCCCCATTAAGTGTGACATTATTACCTGAACCAAAATCATTTCCAACTACATTATCATTACCTGATACAGTTGTTTGAGATACTTCCTTTTCATAGATATTTTTACTATCATAATTCTCTATATTTTGATTTTTTATATCAATGTATATATTTTCCGCTTTATTACTAAAAGATTCCGTAATAATATTAAAAACAGTATCTCTAAATTTAGCGTCTTCGAAATACAATAAATAATTTTGACTTGATCCCAAATTAAATACTATATAATATTTTGACTTCAAATGATTTTGGTGTTTATTATAAACGTACCATGCATATAAACCAAATAATATTAATCCTAAAAATGGTGGGATCAATCCAATCATAAATAGAATTATCAGAATAAATATATCTCGTAGCGTGACTGGTGATTTAAATTCACTTTTACTTAACATGGATAAATTTGATATTTGAATACTATTATTTCTAGTGATAATTGCATTATTTTTTATTGTTAATCCATCAGTTTCAATCGTATATTTACTCTCAACGCTCTTTAATAACTCAGGTATCATTATATTCCCCCTTTAAAGTGAATCTAAATTTAATAACACTGTTCATTTCAACATCTTACTCTATACTCAACTCCGCCGCTTTCTCTGCGTGAATCACCGTTGTGTCATAGAGGGACAGGTCAGTGTCGAATTGTTTGACCAGGAGACCAATCTCGGTGCAACCCAAGATAACAGCTTCAGCGCCTGCTTTTTTCAAATCATCTATAACGGCAAGATAAGTCTGCTTTGAACTTTCTTTGATATCACCTAGACAGAGCTCGTCATAAATGATTCGATTGACCTCTGTAATTCCAGCTTGGTCTGGAATCAGCACTTCTAATCCAGACTCTATCAATTTCTCTTTGTAAAAATCTTGGGTCATGGTGTACTTAGTTCCTAGCAGACCGACTTTTTGAATACCATCAGCCAACAAGGCCTGAGCAGTTGCAACTGCAATATGCAAGACTGGAATTGTAATTTTTTCTTGTATTTGTGGGGCAACTTTATGCATGGTATTTGTGCAAATAACGATGAAATCTGCACCTGCTTGCTCCAAGCGCTTAGCAACATCTGCCAAAAGTTGACCGCTTTTCTCCCAGTCTCCTACTGCCTGATAATGCTCAACCTCTGCAAAATCAACACTGTAAAGCAGAATCTTAGCCGAATGCAAACCACCCAGCTCTTTTTTGATGGTTTCGTTGATGATTTGGTAGTAAGATGTAGTACTTTCCCAACTCATACCGCCAATCAGACCGATAGTTTTCATAGCTAATTAAGCTCCTCTCTTCCAATAGACACAATAAGCAACATGATAAAATATAGAGATTAGTATCCAGTGGCAAATCATAGATAGCTAAATAGTTTTCTGGGTGCTGAGCTACTAGCTCTTCATACTTGTCTTTCACCTTTTCGTGATTGCCACTAGTATACAAGACCTAGACGACTGCTCCACAGTCTTATCTTGTTCAATAAAACCATTGCACAACCAGAATACTCTAGACAGAAGCCCCCTTCATATTGGCTTCCAGAATAGGCATCTCAACACCCAACTCCAGACCTGTCAGATAGACACTTTGACAACAATAAAAGATGTCCTGTTTATCATTATGCAAGGTCATGATTTTTCGGGTTAGCTCATTTTTCGCAAACATAGCTTTCATGGCCTTCCCTGCAATCCAAGCGGGAATTTTATAAGGCAAGAGTTCTGCTTTGTAAAGTTTCAAATTCACACCACGCGCTTCTACGACTTTCAAAGCCTCTCGAATGGCCTTGATGGCTAATGATAATTCCGAAGAACTGTTCATCAAGTTCAAAGCCAATTTTTCTGGATTTTCTAGATTTCCCGAGCGTGCAGCTGTCGAGGTGACACCCGCATTAATCGCCATGTGAATCCAAATCCACTCGACCATATCATGGGGAACCTCCCACTTCAAATCTGCTGAAATCAGCAAATCCGTCAAATCAGCATAATTGGGGATGTGTGCTTTTTTCTCCCCTTCTAACATTAAATGGTCGAACAAGACGCCATCCAAATGGTCCTTATTCATATGACCACCAGCTGTCGGAAATGCGAGAATATAGTCATACTCCCCTGCCCATTTCTCTACTTCCTCTCGCGTATTCCAGAAATTACAGAAGAAAACGAGAGTTCCTTTAATCTGATTTTCTCGCAAGGTTTCCACGGCTTCTTTTACAAAACCATGACGCACACTGATAAAAATAAAATCATATTCCGCATGAGCTTCCGCCACATGAACCGCATAGGTATCCTGTTTATTTTCACCTTTGGAAACATGACGGCCATCTAGCAAATCAACTGTCAAAACGTTTGGTGCTGTACTTTTCTTACTTTCTCTCAGCACGTGATCTACCTGATGACCTGCTTTTTGAAAAGCATAGGCATAAATGGTCCCGATAACCCCAAGACCTAAAATTGCTATTCTCACCTAAAAATCAATCCCTTTCCCAAATTCCTCAACCTCATCCGGCACTTCACTAAACAAAGTCACGTGTCCCATTTTGCGGTTGTGCTTCGCTTCTATTTTACCATACATATGGAGGTGGGCGCTTGGATTTTCTGTGACATATTTTTCAGCAGCCCCGACATGCTGGCCGAGCACGTTGAGCATGACGGCTGGCGCATGCAGGTGGATAGCTGGCAATGGTGCTCCCAGAACGCCGAGAATATGGGTATCAAACTGCGAGAAGTCGCAGGCTTCGATAGAATAGTGCCCAGAGTTGTGTGGGCGCGGAGCAATTTCATTGACAATGATGTCATCAGCGGTCGCAAACATTTCCACGCAAAGAGTTCCAGATAAGTTCAGTTGTTCAGCGATTCGCACTGCCATTGCTTTTGCTTTTTCTGCTAGACTTTCTGAAACGCGAGCTGGCACAATGGTCTTGGACAGGATGTTATTGCGATGGATATTTTCCTGAACGGGGAAAACCGTCACATCCTTGCCATTCCCTGATACAATGACAGAAATTTCAAGGTCAAAGTTGACGAATTCTTCCAAAACGCAGTCTGCTGAGTCGGCTAGTGCACGGGCTTCTTCCAAGTCTGCTTCTGAGCGAATGACTTTTTGTCCATGCCCATCGTAGCCACCAGTCGCAGTCTTAAGAACATAGTTTTTCGACAGGTCGATATCCGCCAAATCTTGGCTAGAAGTTACAACCTTATAAGGCGCTACGGTAACTTGAGCCTTGTTTGAGAGGAAGTCCTTTTCAAAAATACGATTTTGAGAAATGCGGAGCAGATCTGTTCCTTGAGGGAGTTGTCCATCCTTAATGACAGCATCCAGACCGTCAGCATCGACATTTTCAAATTCATAAGTGAGGACATCACATCGCTCAGCCAACTGACGGAGAGCGTCCACATCGTTATAAGGTGCCACGATGATTTCCGCCACACGAGAGGCTGGGCAATCCGCCGCAGGATCCAGCGCGATGACCTTGTCCCCCATGTAGATAGCAGAAATGGCCATCATCTGACCAAGCTGACCGCCACCGATAATTCCGATTGTTTTAGATGAGCTCATTTGTAGACTCCTCTGCGATTTTTCCTTGCTCTTCTGCGAAATCTGCCAATGCTGTCGCGATGGCCTGATCCTCTACTGACAGGAGACGGAGGGCAAAGAGGGCCGCATTGGTCGCACCTGCTTCACCAATAGCCATTGTCGCAACAGGCACGCCACCCGGCATCTGTACGATAGAGTAGAGCGAGTCCACGCCACTAAGAGCACGTGATTTGACTGGTACACCAATGACTGGAAGGGTCGTTTTGGCAGCTACCATGCCTGGTAAATGGGCTGCGCCACCAGCACCTGCGATAATGACCTTGATGCCACGGCTACGAGCTTCTTCGGCATGTCTGAACATGAGGTCTGGTGTACGGTGGGCAGAGACAACCTTCTTTTCGTAGGCTACACCGAAACGGTCTAGGACTTCGGCAGTTTTTTGCATGGTTGCCCAGTCGGATTTTGAGCCCATGATGATGGAAATAATTGGTTTCATATTTTCTCCTCTGAATAAACTAATTCTTTTGCTCAATATTTTTTACAGTAGCTGATTCAACACTATAATGTTGAACAGTCTGATTAACCAGATTTTCAACGCTCTTAGGTTTTATCAATAAACGAAGTATAATTGTCACAAGAGGTATAATGCTCGGCAAATCCTTCCATACAGGTGTCAACACTTCTTCACTATCACATCTTAAAAGCCAGTACTTTATTGTCTGCAATATTTTTCTTCTACTTTTCGTCTTCTCAGCTGTTCCAATAATCAAAGCCATCAGACTATGCGTCTCAACGCCTGCTTGACCAAGAATGACCTCAGATTTAGCGTAGCTATGACTGGCTAGTTCTATCATGATTTTTGGAAAATTAACTCCTGCTTTATAAGCGTTAGCAGGCTCTACCATTCTAGGGTTACACTCTATATAGTAAAATTGATCTCCCCTACGTATAAAATCTAGGGTTAGGCAACCATGCCATTGTATATATTGTCCTAATTTTTCAACATGCTCTCTCGTTCTTTTAGATTCTATGCTTAATCTTGCCGCAGCCGAACCACCCGCGCCAGAACCTACTTTTACGCTAGAATGTACTGCGAGTAATTCTCCATGATCAAACACTGCTTGAACCTGACCATAGTCTCCAACTATGTCTTGCTGAACCATCCATTCCTCATCACTCGCTGTTAATTTGCTCGTCACTTCAGCCAAATCTTTCTTACTTGAAATCTTATAAACCGAGCGACCGGCAGTACCATAATCTGCTTTCAGCCAATAAGGATAGTCTAACAGTATAGAGTCTGCATCTTTCACGTACTCCCACTTAGGTGTGGGAAGTCCTAATAAATCCGCAGTTTCAGCAAAAGCAATCTTTCCAGCCAACATTTTAAACTGCTCTTTATCAGCAAGGGCGATTGGTAGCGATTGAGGCAAAAATTGTTTCCCATTTGCCAATAACCAGCCTTCTTCATGTGTTGGCAAAATGGCCTTGTAATTGGTTTTATGAAGCAACTGACTAACCTGTCTCAGATAATCTACAGGAAAACGATTCACATCAACTATCGGAACTCTATGGGTTAGACGACTGAAGTATGCAATGGAAAATCTTCTAGGAGATAACACATCAATTTTATAGCTTTCTTTCAACAAAACTGTCAAAGTTTCTCGTGAGGTCAAGCTTGAACCTTCTAAAAATAGCAATCTATTTTTCATTTTTCAAACACCTGAAGTCTATTTTTAAGTCTCACGGCTAAAAGTTTCATAGATTTGATTTACAAAGCCTTACCACCAATATCATGCCTATAAAAAAGACCTGTTGTGTCTTGTTTTTTTAGTTGGTCGTAGATTTTTTCCTGCGCAGCTGAGACAGTATCTGCTGTGGTGACCAGCATGTATACTCGACCGCCATTTGACAGCAGTGCTCTGCTATTTTCCGCAAACTTAGCCCCAGCATAGTAAGTGATGATGTCGCCCTCGGTCTTGGCTGGCAACTTGACACCTTTTTCATAGTCTAACGGGTAGCCCTTGGATGCGACAACCACACCAAGAGTCACACCCTTGGCCGTCCACGTAATGGCTGGTTCTTTACCTTCCAAAATATCTGTGATATTTTGCGCAAAATCAGATGTCAAACGAGGCAAGATAATCTGAGTTTCGGGATCTCCAAAACGAGCATTGAACTCGATAACCTTAGGTCCATCAACTGTCAAGATAAGACCCGCGTAAAGGACACCAAGATACGGACGACCTTCTTTGATCATCCCTTCAAGGACTGGCTTGACAATGGTGTCAACAGCTGTGTCAACCACGATCTGTGGCAAGTGAGGAACTGGCGCATAGGCACCCATCCCACCAGTGTTAGGGCCCTTGTCGCCGTCGTAAGCACGTTTGTGATCCTGAGCCGTTGGCATGATGTAGAACTTGTCCCCATTGACAAAGGCAAAGAGAGAGAACTCTTCTCCGTCAAGGAATTTCTCGATGACCACACGCGCACCTGAATCACCGAATTTATTGTCCAACAGCATCTCGTGAGCGGCTTCGACGGCTTGCTCAACCGTCTCCGCAACGACGACACCTTTTCCAAGGGCCAAGCCGTCTGCCTTAACGACGATTGGAGCACCTTTTTCTTCAATGTAGGCCTTGGCTTCCTCGAAGTCTGAAAATGTGCCATAGGCTGCTGTCGGAACGTCGTATTTGACCATGATTTCCTTTGCAAAATCCTTAGACCACTCAAGCTCAGCCGCAGCCTTGGTCGGACCAAAGGCTTTGAGTCCAGCCGCATTGAAATCATCCACGATACCAGCTGCAAGGGCATCATCTGGACCGATAAAGGTCCAAGCAATATCGTTCGCTTTTGCGAAGTCAATCAGCTTAGAATGTTCGGAAATTCCGATATTGATCAAATCCAGACCGTCTAATCGCATCCCGTCATTACCAGGAGCCACAAAAACCTGCTCAACGTCTTTAGACTCCAACAATTTCTTAGCAATCGCATGCTCACGACCGCCAGATCCAACAACCAAAAGTTTCATCTCGAACCTCTTTTGCGAATTATTTTATTAAATTATATCATAATCGTTCGTTTTATTCTAATGATTTCAGCAAAAGTCTCCTATTTCCAGTAGAACCCAAACATTTTTTGCTATTTTCTCCTATTTCTCATTTTTTTCCGAATAGTATAGGTGAGACCTACTAATTGACGAAAAGGAGTATTATGCAAACAATCAAAAAATTTGTCGTGCTGACTTGTGCGACATGGGGGATGCAAGCCTCTATTGCCCATGCAGATCAAGCGACCAATGCTATCTATGCCGAAAAAGGGCAGCTGATGATTCATCTTGGAAACGTCCCGGATAAGTATCAAAAGATCCAAGTTCCCGTCTGGTCTGACCAAAATGGCCAAGATGACCTGATTTGGTATCCTGTAGAACGCAGTGACAAGGGATTTGACCTACAAGTGCCATTGACCAATCATTCTGATCAAGCCGGACTTTATCATGTCCATGTCTATGGGGTGGAGGCAAATGAACAGCTAACCGGCCTTTACCCTCTCACGACCGGCGTCCAGCAAAAAGACCTGGCTTCCTCCCAACCCAAGATTACGATCACACCCATCTCCTCACAAGAATTTGAGGTAGACCTAAAGTTGTTCGAAGACGTTGACGAGATTGTCTTCCCCATCTGGTCTGAAGAAAATGGGCAAGATGATCTGGTCTGGTATCCAGCAAAGAAGGTCGCACCTGGACATTTCCAACTGCGCTTTCGAGCTCAAAAACACAAGGGAAGCGGGCTATTTCACCTACATGTCTATCAGAAAAGCCAGGGACAACTAAAAGGGCTATTCCCCACTACATTTCAAGTAGAAAAGGCAAAGCCAAAGCTCACTCCACTCGCGACACATCCGGGAAACACCTACCCCATTGGTGAGTGCACCTGGGGAGCCAAAGAATTAGCCCCTTGGGCCCACAACTGGTGGGGAAATGGCGGCATGTGGGCAGCTAGCGCACGCGCTGCGGGATTCCGGACAGGAGACACTCCAGAGGTCGGTGCCATCGCCTGTTGGGACAATGGGGGATATGGCCATGTTGCCTTGGTTACAGACGTCGAACATGACCAAAAAATTCAGATCCAAGAGGCGAACTACAACGGCCATCGCTATATCGACAACTTCCGCGGTTGGTTCGATCCAACCAACCCCATCTGGGGAACCGTCACCTATATCTACCCAGATTAAGGTCTTCTTAATCAGCATAAAAGACACTCATCGTTGAATGAGTGCCTTTTTTGATTAATGTCTAAAATGTCTCACGCCTGTAAAGATCATTGTCAAACCATGTTTATCAGCCGCTTCGATTGACTCTTGATCACGGACGGATCCACCCGGTTGGATGATCGCTTTAATCCCTGCTTTGGCGATTTCTTCCACATTATCCGCAAATGGGAAGAAGGCATCTGAAGCAAGAACAGCGCCGTCAAGACGGTCTTTAGCTTGGTCAATAGCGATGCGGACGGAAGCCACACGGTTAGTTTGACCTGGGCCAACACCAAGTGTCATGTGGTCGTTGGTCACGATAATACCATTTGATTTCACATACTTGATCGCTTTCCAAGCAAACTCAAGAGCTGTCGCTTCTGTCTCAGTTGGTTGGCGTTTGGTAACCACTTGCCAGTCAGCGGGACTTTCTTTGACGACGTCTTGGTTTTGAACGAGGAGTCCACCGACAACACCTGTGTATTCTGCTTCTGCTTCACTGGCATCTTGAGCATCAAACGGTAGCTCAAGAATTCGCAAGTTTTTCTTCTTAGTAGTCAAGATTTCAAGCGCTTCATCTGTATAGCTTGGTGCAATGATGATTTCAAGGAAGACACCGTGCATTTTTTGAGCTGTCGCAGCGTCTACTTCACGGTTGAGAACCACGATTCCACCAAAGATGGATACTGGATCAGACTCATACGCATAGTCCCAAGCAGTCTCGATGTCATCTGCTTGACCGATCCCACATGGATTCATGTGTTTCAGAGCCACAACGGTTGGACGGTCTTTGAAATCACGGATGATCCGGATAGCGGCATCAGCGTCACGGATATTGTTGAAGGATAATTCTTTCCCGTTCAGCTGTTTAGCGGATGCAATGGAGTAATCCGTTGGCAAGGCCTTTTGGTAGAAGTCTGCGTCTTGTTGAGGGTTTTCCCCGTAACGCATGGCTTGCTTGAGATCATAAGTCAAAGTAAGTTTTTCAGGTTTACTTTCACCCACTTGAGCTGTGAAGTATTCTGCGATTAAAGCATCATAGGCTGCTGTGTGGCGGAAGACTTTTGCTGCCAGACGTTGGCGAGTTTCGTAAGAGGTTTCGCCGTTGGCTGCCAACTCGTCAAGAACAACAGCATAGTCAGAAGGGTCTACCACAACTGTTACGCTAGCATGGTTTTTAGCTGCTGATCGAAGCATTGATGGACCACCGATATCGATATTTTCAACTGCGTCAGCGTAAGTTACGTCTGGTTTGAGAATCGTTTCCTTGAACGGGTAAAGGTTGACCACAACAAGGTCGATCAACTCAATCTTGTTATCCTTAGCAGCCTCCAGGTGGCTATCGAGATCACGACGAGCGAGGAGACCACCGTGGATATTTGGGTGGAGAGTCTTCACACGACCGTCCATCATTTCTGGAAAACCAGTCACATCATCGATAGCAATGGTGTCTACTCCAGCATTATCAAGGGCAACTTTAGTCCCACCTGTCGAGATGATGTCCCAACCGAGTTTTTTGAGTTCTTGGGCAAATTCAACAATGCCCGCTTTGTCTGAAACACTAATTAGTGCGCGTTTAGTCATTCTATTCCTCTTTCTTTAGATCCAACCGCATAGCGACTTCGTTATTTTCTTCTATAAATCCTGTTTCCTGAAAACCCAAACTAGTCAGCAGGTACTTCATTTTTTCATTTCCAACTACATAATCTGCGATAATATGATTGCAAGCTCTATCCATCTGAGCCTCTTTGATCAGAGCTTCCAAGGCTTTTCGTCCATAACCTTTTCCTTGGTACTGCTGGCCAATCATTATCCGCCAGATAAAGTATTCTGCCTCATCCTTATCTATTTCCAACAGTAGAAAACCAACTACTAGCTCATTCCAATAGATTGCCATTGGAAACACATCCCCATTCTCTCGGTAGAGCCATGCGTCAGCTAAAGAACGCACATTGGGAGCTACAAAACGTGCTCGTTCATCAGCTTCAGATATTTTCAAATCCAGCACTGCCTGAAAACTGCTCTCATCTACTAATTTCAGATTAATCATTTTTCTCCTACCAAGATTACACAATCAAAACTTGATTTCCTTCTTACCTTCTCTCTACTCCCAAACGTTCCAAGACTTCTGGATAGAGCTTGTACTCTGTTTCGTGGATGCGCGTCTCGAAAGTATCAAGGGTATCCCCTTCAAGACGTGGCACACGGACTTGTTTGATAACCTTACCGGTATCAACACCAGAATCCACCCAGTGAATGGTCACACCGCTCTCAGCAACACCTGCATTCCAAGCATCTTCAATACCATGAGCACCTGGAAATTCAGGGAGATAAGCCGGGTGAATATTGATGATACGGCCTTCATAAGCTGCTAGCAAGGTTGGGCCAACGATTTTCATATAACCGGCCAAACAAACCAAATCAATCTGGTGTTCATCCAAGAGTTTGACGACAGCTTCTTCATAAGCTGCTTTATTATCAAATTCCTTGAGTTCAAAGGCATGGCTCACCACGCCTAGGTTTTTGGCACGTTCTATGACATAGGCATCACGGTGATCTGAAAAGACAAATTCTACTGGAAATTGTTCCGCAATCACCTGAAAGTTTGAACCATTCCCGGAAGCAAAAACAGCGATTTTCATATTCGATACAAAGGGACGTTTCGGCTAGCCGAACAGTTTCGTAGAAAAATAGGAAATCATTGCTGGGTGCTTACCCACAGAATGATTTCTCTTTTTTCCTAGAAAATGAGTCCCGTGTTCAGTTAGGCTTGCTAACTAAACATTCCTTTCTACAATTTCTCCGTATAAAATGGTGATAGCACCATTATTTAATCACCACACTTGCGCCATCTTTCTTCACAATCCGACCGATTTCATAAACAGGTTCGTTAAGAAGTTCTTTGACACGTTCAACATTTTCTGGCTTCACCGCAAGCATGAGACCAATCCCCATGTTGAAGATTTCAAACATCTCTTCATGTTTGATTTGGCCATATTTTTCAAGGGCTTTGAAAATTGGAAGAACTGGCACTTTGCTTTCGTCAATTTCAGCAGCCAAGTCATCTGAGAACATACGTGGTACATTTTCGATGAAACCACCACCTGTGATGTGGGCAATTCCGTTGACCAATTCTTCTTTGATGAGTGGCAATGCTGCTTTGACGTAGATACGAGTTGGTTCCAAAAGAACGTCTTTAAGTTTCTTCCCTTCCAATTCTGGGAGAACTTCTTCACCTGTGTAATCCGCAAAGACACGACGAACAAGTGAGTAACCATTTGAGTGGATACCGCTTGAAGCAAGTCCAAGAATCACATCCCCTTCAGCTACTTTTGAACCGTCGATGATTTGAGATTTTTCTGCAACACCGACAGCAAAACCTGCCAAATCATAGTCGTCTTCACCATACATACCAGGCATTTCAGCAGTTTCACCACCAATGAGAGCTGCACCAGCCTGCACACAACCTTCAGCAACACCAGCAACGACCTGTTCCAATTTAGCAGGTTCATTTTTACCAGTTGCAATATAGTCAAGGAAGTAAAGGGGCTCCGCACCTGCGGCGATGATATCGTTAACACACATAGCGACACAATCTTGACCGATGGTATCGTGTTTGTCGTACTTAATAGCAAGCATGAGTTTAGTACCGACACCATCTGTACCTGAGATCAAAACAGGCTCTTTGACACCTGTTTTTGAAAGATCGAACATACCACCGAAGCCACCGAGAGCTCCCATAACACCTGCACGTTCCGTACGAGCCACGTGTTTTTTGATCCGTTCAACAACTTCATAACCTGCTTCAACGTCCACACCCGATTGGGCATAAGCATTTTTAGACATAATTTTTTCCTCTTTTTTCTTCTGCACTAATCTTAATAGAAAGAAGTATGTTCTTTCAAACTTTCCACATAGCGTTCTTCGTAGTCATACAAAGGTGTTGGATATTTTCCATCAAAGTAAGCCACACAAAGACCGCCATTTGGGGCATCTGTATCGATTCCAATAGAATCAATCAAGCCATCGATTGACAAATACGTCAAGCTATCTGCACCAATGATATCGCGTGTTTCCTCTACTGTATGATTGGCAGCAATCAATTCCTTACGTGTTTGAATATCGATCCCGTAGAAACATGGGTAGGCAAGGGCTGGGCTACCGATTGCTACGTGGACCTCTGTAGCTCCTGCTTCTTTCAATAACTTCACAATTCGACGTGATGTTGTCCCACGTACGATAGAATCATCAATCATGACAACCCGTTTGCCTTTCACGACACCGGATACGGCAGAGAGCTTCATCCGAACCCCTTGCTCCCGTAGTTCTTGTGTTGGTTGGATAAAGGTCCGTTGGGTATATTGGTTTTTAATCAAGCCCATTTCATTTGGTAAGCCAGATTCTTCCGCAAATCCCATGGCTGCGCTAAGTGATGAATTAGGTACACCGACCACAATATCTGCTTCATGTTTGAATTCACGTGCCAATTGAGCCCCCATACGTTTACGGGCTGTATGGACATTGACCCCTTGGATATTGGAGTCTGGGCGGGCAAAGTAGATATACTCCATTGAGCAAACAGCCAATTGGGTGTCCGTTGTATAGTTATCGTAAGTAATACCATTATCATCGATAATCACGACTTCACCTGGATTCACATCGCGGATCCACTCAGCACCAACCACTTCAAAGGCACAGGTTTCAGATGAAACCACGATAGCGCCATTGGCCATTTTCCCAATCGAAAGAGGACGGAAACCATTTGGATCCAAGGCCGCAATCAGCTTATCTTCCAGCATGAGAAGGTAAGCAAATCCACCTTTCACCGTATTCAAGGCTTCTTTCACCTTACCCATGAAGGATGGGTTGTGGCTCCGACGAATCAGGTGGGCCAAGATTTCTGAATCAGAAGTTGAGCTAAAGATCGCCCCGTTATTTTCCAACTCCCGTTTGAGGGACTTGGCATTGGTCAAATTCCCGTTGTGGGCAAGTCCAAACTGCGTATCATGAAAGCGAAAGAGGAAGGGCTGGATGTTATCCACCGAAGCTTCCCCAGCTGTCGCATAGCGAACATGGCCAATCGCTCCCGTTCCTGTCAACTTATCCAAGTTAGTAGGATTTCGAAATACTTCTGAGAGAAGACCCGTATCACGATACCGTTTTAATTGACCCGCATCATTCGAAAGGATCCCCGCCCCTTCTTGACCACGGTGTTGAAGACTGTGTAATCCGAAATAAGTCAGTTTTGCAGCATCTGGGTGTCCCCAGATCCCAAAAATACCACATTCTTCATTAAGAGATTTAACTTCGTATGTCATTTTGTATACCTTTTATTTTCCAGTAAAGTATTTAACCGCTGATGCAAAGAGATGTTGGTCTTTATTTCCTGGAATATTTTGGAAGAGACCGTCTTCGAAACGTTCTGAGTGACCCATCTTCCCAATAATTTGACCGTTCTTACTTGTGATACCTTCGATAGCATTCACAGATCCATTTGGATTGTATTTAGAATCCATGCTTGGTTTACCTTCGAAGTCAACATATTGGGTAAAGATTTGACCATTGTCGCGAAGCTCTGCAAACTCCTCAGCTGTCACGACAAATTTACCTTCACCATGTGATACTGGGATAGCATGAATGTCACCAACTTCTACTCCGGCAAGCCATGGTGAGTTGGTGTTGGCAATACGTGTTTCAACCATCTTAGCCATGTGTTGGTTGGCATCATTGTAGAAGAGGGTTGGACTGGTGCCACTTGCATCTTCAAAGTTACCATATGGAAGAAGACCTGATTTGACAAGGGCTTGGAATCCGTTACAGATACCAATAATCAAACCACCACGTTCGATGAAGCTATCAATGGCTACACGTACTTTTTCATTAAGCAAGATGTTAACGATAAATTTAGCTGATCCATCTGGTTCATCCGCTGCTGAGAAGCCACCTGCAAAGAAGATAATGTTAGCTTTTTCGATATTGTCAACCATAGTGTCAACAGACTTGACAATCGCTTCTTCATTCAGTGTGACAAATGGTACCAAGTTGACTTTTGCACCTTCTTTTTCAAAGGCCTTAGCTGAATCGTACTCAGAGTTAGTACCTGGGAATACTGGGATGTAAACCACTGGTGTATCAACTGTTTCTTTAGCTTTGATCACAGCATCTGATACCACAGCTGGTACTTCTTCCAACTCCGTTGCCTGTGCAAATTCCGTTGGGTAAACTTCTTCCAATTTACCTTGGAAAGCACTGTCAAGTTTGTGTCCATCAAGCGTTACACCATTGACAGTAAGTGTAAAGTCAGCTACTGTTTGTCCGATCTTAGCAACACCTGCAATTTCTTCAGGCGATGTGAAGACGAATCCACCCAATTGGGCTGTCAAGCTAGTGTCAAGGTCAGCTAATTCGACATTTGCTCCGATATGGTTCCCAAATGTTGCAAGTGCAAGAGCTTCAACCACACCACCATATTTAACAGCTGATGCAGCTGTCACTTTGTGGTCAGCTTGGATGGCTTCAAATTGAGTAAAGTTAGACTTGATAAGTTCGAAGTCAATTTCTTGTGCCAAAGCTTGACCAGGAATGTAGTAAATATTTTCACCAGCAGCTTTGAATTCTGGAGAAAGAACCTTACGGCTATCTGCAGTTGTTACCCCAAAAGCAACCAAGGTTGGTGGTACGGTTAATTCTTCAAAGGTTCCAGACATCGAGTCTTTCCCACCGATAGATGGCAAACCAAGTTGAATCTGAGCCTCGATGGATCCAAGAAGAGCAGCTACTGGTTGACCAAAACGCTCTGCTTGTTTATCCATACGCTCGAAGTATTCTTGATAAGAGAAACGAGCCTTAGACCAGTTGGCACCAGCAGCAACCAAACGAGCAGTTGCTTCGATGACCGCATAAGCCGCACCATGATATGGAGACCATTCTGCTACATAAGGGTTGAATCCTTGCGCCATGACAGAAGCAGTTGTTGTCACGCCGTGTTGAACTGGCAATTTCTGTACAGAAGCTTCCGTTGGTGTGATTTGGTAGCGACCACCGAGTGGGTGATTAACTGTTGAACGACCAACTGAGCTATCAAAGATGGTTTGTAACCCTTTTTGACTGGCATGATTCAGGTCAGCCAAGACTTCAAGAGTATCCACTTCGAGGGTTTCAGCAGATGTTTGACGTTCTTCTGGAAGCTTGACATCCTTGTCAACCACCTTAGCATCTACAACCACACGTACACCGTTTGTATCAAGGAAACGACGTTCCAAATCAACGATGGTTTCACCATTCCAGTGCATGACAAGATTTGGTTTCTCCGTCACTGTCGCAACGACAACAGCATCAATATTTTCTTTGTTACATTCAGCAACGAAGGCATCTACATCTTCTGGACGAACCACTACAGCCATCCGTTCTTGAGATTCTGAGATAGCAATTTCTGTACCGTTCAAACCTTGGTATTTCAATGGCACTTTGTCTAGATCAATTTCAAGACCATCTGCCAATTCACCGATAGCCACACAGACACCACCGGCACCAAAGTCATTTGATTTCTTGATCAGACGTGTCACTTCCCCATTACGGAAAAGACGTTGAATCTTACGTTCTTCGATGGCATTCCCTTTTTGAACCTCAGCACCAGCTGTTTCAACAGACTCAACTGTTTGAACTTTAGATGAACCTGTCGCACCACCGACACCGTCACGTCCAGTCTTCCCACCGAGAAGAATCACGACATCACCAGCTTCAGGTTTTTCACGGACCACATTTTCCTTAGGAGCCGCACCGACAACTGCACCTAGCTCCATACGCTTAGCAACGAAACCTGGGTGGAAGTATTCACGAACATAAGTTGTTGCAAGACCAATTTGGTTACCATATGAAGAATAACCATGAGCTGCTGTTTTAGAAATCACTTGTTGTGGCAATTTACCAGCGCGAGTTTCTGAAATTGGAGCCGTGATATCACCAGCACCTGAGATACGCATGGCTTGGTAAACGTATGAACGACCTGACAATGGGTCACGAATGGCACCACCGATACAAGTAGCCGCTCCACCAAATGGTTCAATCTCCGTTGGGTGGTTGTGTGTTTCATTCTTGAACATAAGAAGCCATGGTTCTTTGACACCATTGACATCCACTTCAATTTCAACTGAGCAGGCATTGATTTCATCAGACACTTCCATGTCATCCAAACGACCATTAGCACGCTCATAACGGCCAAAAATAGTCGCCATATCCATCAAGGTTTGAGGTTTTTCTGTACGTCCCAACTCATCACGCATGGCAATATACTTGTCATAAGTCGCTTGCAATTGTTTTTCAAATTTAGAAGCTGAGAAGTCGATGTTTTTCAACTCAGTTTCGAAAGTTGTGTGACGGCAGTGGTCAGACCAGTAAGTATCCAAAACCTTCAACTCAGTCTCAGTCGGTACACGTCCAATGGATTTGAAGTAATCTTGAATGAAGAGAAGGTCATCCACTTCCATTGCCAATCCTTGCTCAGCCTTATACTGTGCAAAATCTTCTGCCGTATAAGTTTCAAAGAAATCCAAGCTTGGAATGGTCTTGTCAGACTCAGAGAAATCCTGTTTTGCAATACCAACAGTGATATCTTTGAAACGAGAATCCACTGGGTTCAAAAGGTAGTTTTTAACAGCTTCCAACTCATTCACATCGATATCCTTGTTAACCAAGTACAATTGCGCTGTATTCACTGTTACGTCATTTGAACTACCAAGCAAAAGCAAAGCTTCTTGTGAAGATGCCGCACGTTGGTCAAATTGACCCGGCAAACTTTCGATCGCAAAGAAAGCATATTTCTCAAGATCAGCCTGAACCGCAGCCTCGTCCAAAACAGTATCAGTCACTTGCTCAGAGAAGATGTGTTTTTCCGCACGCGCAAACAAGTCCTCTGCCAAACCAAAAACATCGTAAACCTGAACAATCCGAAGATCCTTCAAGGTTTTCAACTGAAGATTATGCTGCAATTCTTTTACTAAAGAGTCCGATTTCACACGAAAATCAGCTTTTTTCTCAACGAAAATACGTTTATCCATTTTATTTCCTTTATTTCTATTCAAACATGTTATCGAAGACGAAGGTTTTCCGTTTCAAAAAGATTACTTCAAGCCCTGTAATTTCTCCAATACAACCTGATATACATCCGTTAAACTGCCCAAGTCCCTACGGAAAACATCCTTGTCCATATGGTGCCCTTCCGCATCCCAAAGGCGGCAGTTATCTGGTGAAAATTCATCTGCCAAGATTATTTTGCCATCCTTATCAAAACCGAATTCCAATTTGAAGTCAATCAAACGAAGACCAATTTGTGCAAACCAATCTTTCAGCAATTCATTGATACGACGCGTTTCTTCCTTGATATAGGCAATTTGTTCGTCGTTAGCAATATCCAAAAACTTCACATGCTCATCATTGATGAATGGGTCATCCAAATCATCGTTCTTATAGTAAAATTCAACGATTGGAGTTTTTAAGTCCAAACCTTCTTCAACGCCAAACCGTTTTGAGAAAGACCCTGCAGTCACGTTACGAAGAACAACCTCCAAAGGAATAATTCTCACTTTCTTGTTTAGTTGTTCAGTATCAGAAATACGTTCGATAAAGTGCGTCGCAACACCCGCAGCATTCAATTTTTCAAAAATAAGAGACGAAATCTGATTATTTAGCACACCTTTTCCTTTAATCGTCTCCTTACGAGCCCCATTTAGCATGGTTGCCTGGTCCTTATAGACCGACTTAATCACATGTTCGTCCTCAGTAGTATAGATATCCTTAGCTTTTCCAGTATAAATCAGTTGATTGGTCATGACTTTGTTCGCCTTTCGTATTTTATCACCTTCATTCTATCACATACAAAGTGTATTTTCAATAAAATTCCGTACAATATAAGCAGAATCCGAATAAAAAGGACAGAAAAAAAGATCATCCAGAATAATCTCTGAACGATCCCTTTTTCATTAGTGACCAGCAGTTCGTTTTTCGATATAGTCGACAACATCCCCTACTGTGTTAAATTCATCAATAGCCTTGTCCGGAATCTCAATTTGGTATTCATCCTCAAGATTGATAATAAATTCCATCAATTCAACAGAATCCGCCTGTAAATCCTTACGTAAGTCAGATTCCAAAGATACTTGAAAGTCTGGACCCTTGCGATCTTTGAGAAATTCCTCAATTGTAACTAAAATTTCGTTTTGTTTACTCATACATTACCCTTCCTTCGATAATTCCTTCACTGATTTTCCAACAACATCTGTCTCTAACATGGTCCGAATCTGACGAATCGTGCTATAGACAGCTTTGGCATCACTCGAACCATGCGTTTTAACAACAGGTGCTTGAAGACCAAACAAGACCGCTCCTCCAACATCTGAGAAATCCAAGGTTTGCTTCAATGATTTCAAACGGTCCTTGAGCAGAAAAGCTCCTAATTTCGCCTTCCAGTTTCCAGTGGCAATCGCTTGTTTCAATTGCTTCAAGATCCCAAAAGCCGTTCCTTCCATCGTTTTCAAGACAGCGTTTCCTGTAAAACCATCCGCCACAACGACATCAGCAACGCCATCCATCAAGTCACGCGCTTCCACGTTTCCAACAAAATGAATCGACTCATCTTCAGATAACAATTGGTAGGTTTCCTTGCGCAAAGGATCTCCCTTACTAGCTTCTGTCCCATTGTTCAATAGACCCACGCGTGGTTTTTGAATCCCACGAACATTTTCAGCATAATAAGACCCCATCACAGCATACTGATGCAAGTGCTCTGGTGTATTTTCCGCATTGGCCCCTAAGTCTAGCATATCATAGCCACGACCATCAACCGTTGGAAGTGTCGACATCAAGCCAGGGCGTTCCACCCCTTTGATGCGGCCAACGATAAAGAAACCAGCCGCCAATAGCGCACCTGTATTCCCCGCAGATAGCATGGCATCGACCTCACCAACCTTCACATCCTTGGCAGCTAAGACCATCGAAGCCTGTTTCTTCCGACGAATAGCCCGTGTTGGCTCATCATCTGAATCGATTTTTTCTTCCGTATGCACAATCGATACACGTTCTGTTGCGGTTAAATAGTCTTTGATTTTTGCCTCATCGCCATACAAGACAATCTCAATATCATCAAAATCACGAATGGCTTGATTCACACCTTCTACCAAGGCTTGAGGTGCATTATCACCCCCCATTGCATCTACTGCAATTTTTTTCATGTTTCACCTCCAGATGAATCTTTCATAATCGCTCCCCAATCACTCAAGGAATCGATAAACTTTTTAGCTTTTAAATGGATCCCTACATACTCCTCATACAACTGATCAATTGCCTGACGCAGAGCTGCTTTCATCTCCGCTTGTAGGGAAATCGTCTCTAACTCACTGAATCGTACTGCTTGAAACTGATCCAATAAATAGAGAACATTCGGATGCCAGTGAGCGCGTCTCTCATCCTGATCATAGTGATCCGGACAAAGCACCCCACTATACCGAAAAGAGTAATCAAAAGGAAGTCCAACCCGATGACAGAAACAGCATTCATGCAGATTCAAGATAACTCCAAATCGTGATAGAATCTGAATCTCAAAAATATTGGTTAAAACCTCATAATCCAGTCCCTCTTCCATCAAAGACAAGGTCTTTTCCAAAAAAGCAAACAGGGCTGGATCCACCTGATTATCCTGAATACTTGCATCCGCAAGTGCCAGAACATAGGTCGCATAAGAAAGGGCAAAAAGATCTGCATTGATTTTCTTATAAACCTGCACATCTTGAAAATCATCAATATAACTCAACCCATCATCATTGATTTTCAACAACATATCTGCCGTTACCAAAGGTTGCAACATGGGATTCAACCGTGATTTTCCCGCATGTTTCACAAAAAACATCCGCTTCCCTGACTTCTCTGTGAAGATTTTGACCAGCTTGTCATCCTCACGAAACTCCCGATTATACAGGACAATTCCCCGGGTCTCAATTGACTCCAGCATGTTCTTCCATATACTCCTTCAAGCGTTTCATAGCTTCCTTGATAACCTCCATGCTGGCTGCATACGACAAACGCACATAGCCTTCACCATATTGGCCAAAAGCAGCACCAGGAATGAAAGCAACCGCTTTTTCACGCGCAAAATCCTGTAAGAAAGCAAAGGAATCCTGATTATAGCCAGCTGGGATTTTAGCAAAAATATAAAAGGCTCCATCTGGCTTAATCATCTCAAACCCAAGCGCGGACATCTGTTCGATAATATAATCCCGACGCTTCACATATTCCTTCTTCATCGGCTCCGCATCATCTCGACCTTCCGTCAAAGCTTCGATCGCAGCATACTGGTTCATGGTTCCAGCAGCAGTAACCAAATACTGATGACTCTTGATGAGTTGGGCCGTCAATGCAGCAGGGGCAAAGATAAAACCAAGCCGCCAGCCTGTCATAGCATGAGACTTAGACAAGCCATTAATAACAATGGTCTGCTCAGGAATAAAGGAGGCCATAGAAACATGTGCCTCTCCAGTATAAGTCAACTCTGAATAGACTTCATCACAAATCACAAAGACTTCATATTTTTTTAAGACAGCAGCTAATTCCGCCATCTGTTCGCGCGAATAAGTGACACCCGTTGGATTAGCTGGATAATTGAGAATAACAGCCTTCAATTTTTCACCCTGCTCTAGAATGGCCTTTTCCAACTTTTCAGGAGTCAAGACAAAACGATCTGCTGTCGTATCAATTTCGACAATCTCCGCCCCAACCAAATTCACAATGGGTTCATAACCAGGGTAGGCCGGTGCTGGAAGAAGTACTACATCTCCAGGTTCCAAGATTGCTGTCAAGGTTGCAGATAGGGCTTCAGTCGCACCGATCGTCACCAATATCTCATCTTCAGGACGATAGTGAATACCATATTTATCCGCCACAAACTGACTCGCAGCCTCACGCAAAGCCAGCAAACCACTCATCCCAGTGTAATGGCTAAAATTCGCATCAATGGCAGCCTTTCCTGCTTCTTTTACATGTTCAGGAGTTGTAAAATCCGGTTCCCCCAACGTCAAACGCAAGACACCAGGAATGGAAGAAATTGATTGATCGAACTGACGAATCAAAGAAACTTCGATCCGATTCAGATTTTTATTAAAACGTTTCGTTAAATCCATAGAACACCTCCAAAACACTTATATTCATTATACTATAAATAGGACCCCATCGCAAAAGAACAAGCCAGATCCCCATCTTTTGCTCACTATCAAAGGACATTTCAACAATCCTTCCATACAAAAAAGACTTAGCAATGCTAAGTCTTTCAAGTCATTATTGTTGACCACGTGTTGCCACATATGTCAATCGATCTGCATGTTTTGCCACAAAATCCTTCATTTCTGAATCAGGAATTTGACGAAGGTAGAGGTTTGAACGAATCGTTTCATCCTCTTCGCGACAAGTTGACAATACCAAGTATTTATCAGATGCTTTGATTTTAATATTTGGATTCTTAGTTTGACCATCTTCATAGACCTTCTTCAACTGAGTCGTAAAGTCTTTGTCGTCCTTAAAGCTAGTACGATAGAAAGCAGTTGTTTCAGGAACAATGACCAAGCACATAGCTTCATAATAATACTTGCGCTCAGGTGTCTCAATGACAACATACGGGTGTTGATCAAAGTAATCTTGTTTGTCATAGTAGTTGACATCGTTAAACATACGATGATCACCAACCTTACTACCACGAGCATGACCAAACAACCAGGTCAAACGGTCACTGAAATCTTTCTTATTATCTGTATCCATGAAGACAGTACCCAAATATGGTTGATAACCACCATCAAACGTTTTATCTAAGTAGGTTGCATTATCACCAGTTTGTACAACAGGTTCATCCAATTCAGTACCCGGTGCGTAGACATAAGCGATTGCTTCAGGGTTCACAGAAGTTAATTGGGCAAAACGATTCTTTAAGTAATCTTTTTCTTCTTGACTAGGTTCATACTTCACAGCTTGGGTAGAAGAACTACTTCCAGAAGTTCCAGTTTTCTTAGCCGTATTAGAGGCCTTTCCACCAAATGGATTGAAGAATAGGAATCCAACTACAACCACAACGACTGCCGCAAAGGCAGCAATTACAAAACCTAATTTATTTGACTTTTTTTCTCCAGCTCTTTTCATTCAATCGATCTCCTCAAAATGATTTTATCTAAAAAATAACACTGAGCCCAAGGACTCAGTGATATTTTTATGAGCTAATTAATTAGAAATTATTTAACTGCGCTTGTTTTTGGAAGAGCTTTTTGACCTGCAGCTGCTGCTGAAGCTTTAGTTGCTGCTGGAGCTTTAGCGTCATCTTTTTTATCTGCTTTATCTGCTTTAGCTACGTCTTTAGCTGAACCTTCAACTACGAATTCACCTGGTTTACCTGGTACAGGTACAAGTTTTTTGCCATTTTCATTGAATTTAGCTTCAGTTGATTCAGCATCAACATTGTTAAGACCGTCTTTACCGTATTGAGTAAGACCATCTTTATCGTTTGTGAACAAGTCTGCACCTTTAAGTGATGTAGCATTGTCGTCTGCTGAGTTGTGTTGACCAGTGTTATTGGCAAAAACTGGTGTTGCTGCAAATACAGCAAGTGCTGCTACTGATGATAATAAAACTTTTTTCATTGTTTTATCTCCTTTTTATTTTTAAAAATATTCGTTACTTCGTAACTATGATAAGTATACTAGGATATTCTCCCTATGTCAAGAGTTTTTCTTCAATTTTTTTAAAAAAGTTTAAGATTTCTTCCTATTTGATCCCTAAAATTACGATTTAGTAACATATTATACTCATCTATTAGAATTATTCAGATTTTGGATACTTTTACTCAATCGTTTCTCTATGAAATACACCGAACTTCCCTAATTAACCAATCTCCTCTTCTTTTCCTCTCCAATCATTTCCTATTTTACCGCACGATTTTTGGGCAGAATCTTTTTTGGCAAACTTGGATCTGCCTTGCTTTCTAGTTTTTGAGCTGCTTGAACCAGTTTTTTTCGCTTCTTTTCATTTTTTATTTTTTGCCACCACTGTTTCATTCCCATTTGTATTTCCTCCTAAACAAAAGAGGCTGTTTTTCAGCCTCCTTATTGTTAACATTTTTTGGCATTTCCGATTTCAAACAGAGGGGAAAGAGGACGATTTTCATGGATGCGAACAATGGCCTCAGCAAGGAGTTTCGCAATCGAAATTTGCTCAATCTTATCAATCAATCGATCTTCTGGTAGATAAATCGTATCCAATACAACCAGCTTCTTAATAGCTGATTTTTGAATGTTGTCCATCGCTGGGCCTGATAAAACTGGGTGCGTACAGCTTGCATAAACCTCTACAGCTCCTGCTTCAGCAAGGGCATCCGCCGCATGACAGATTGTCCCAGCTGTATCAATCATATCATCAATCAAAATACAAGTCTTGCCTTCAACACTCCCAATGATATTCATCACTTCACTCGTATTCATCTTATCGACACTTCGACGTTTATCAATAATCGCAATTGGTGTCTTCAAAAATTCAGCTAATTTCCGAGCACGAGTCACACCACCATGGTCTGGACTGACAACAACATAGTCTTTTCCAATCATCCCGCAACGTTCAAAAAAGTCGGCGATCAAAGGCGCACCCATCAAGTGGTCAACAGGAATATCAAAAAAACCTTGAATTTGAGCAGCGTGCAAATCAATTGTCAACAGACGATCAACTCCAGCAACCTCAAGCATATTGGCTACTAACTTAGAAGTAATTGGTTCACGAGCCCGAGCTTTCCGATCTTGACGAGCATAGCCGTAATACGGCATCACCACATTAATGGATTGCGCACTTGCCCGTTTTAAGGCATCTACCATAATCAAAATTTCCATCAGATTATCGTTAACCGGTGAGCTAGTAGATTGTAATATATAAACATCTTTCCCACGAATTGATTCTTCAATATTAACCTGAATTTCTCCATCAGAAAATTGACGAACCGTTGACTTTCCAAGCGGTAATCCCATTTCGCGAGACACACGTTGAGCCAATTCTTGATTTGACGACAAAGCAAAGAGCATTAAATCAGAAAATGACATGATTTCCTCCAGTAAAATCTAAAACCATATTGTACAGTCAGCACAAATTTCTCCTGTAATCATTTTATCGCTTTTTAAGCAAATATTCAAATATTAATTTATGGAAATTACAAAATCTATCCCTACCTAAATTCTCTCAAATAACCTTCGATACGCACCCGCATAGCGGGTAGTTTTTTTGTCTCGCACCTAACGTAGCGAGACGGACTGAAAGTCACATAAAAAGAAGCAGAACAAATGTTCTGCTTCAGTATAATTCTTAGTTTGGATAGATATAAGTAACAGTACCTTGTGCTGTTGTTGGGTTAAACCAACCACGGTAGTTACCAATACTACGGATACCATTATAGTTAGACTCAGAGACTTGGATGCTTGTTGTAGATTGAACGGCTGTAACAACTGCTACGTGTCCATATCCACCATCATTCCAACATGCAATGGCACCAACTTGTGGTTGAGATCCTGTACGGAATCCTGCTGCTGCTGCACTTGCCGCCCATTGTCCACCATTACCCCAGTAATCACCTGCCCATGGAGCCAATGTCTTCGCACCCCATGTACATTCACCAACTGGATAAGATGATGCAGATGAACTATAAGTTGGACGAGAAGTAGTTGCTACTGGTGCAGCCGCTGCTTGAGTTTGAACAGCAGGTTGAGCTGCTGCTTGAGTTTGTGCAGCCGCTGGTGTTGCAGCTGGTGTTTGAGCTGCTACCTGAACTTGAGCTTGAAGGGTAGTATTTGCAGAAGCTTTCACAGCTGCTTGTTGTTCCTTTTGTTTTGCACGGTAAGCTGCTTCAGCTGCTGCCGCTGCCGCTGCCGCTTTTTCAGCTTCAGCTTTTTGTTGCAACAAAGCGTTCTTTTCGTTTTCAGCAGATGATTTTTCAGCTGCCAAATTCAATTGTGCCACTTTCAACTCAGCTTCTTTAGTTGACAAAGCTTGCGCATCATCTTCTAATTGCTGTTTGTTTGCAATAACAGTATTGATTGCGTCGTTGTTTTCTTTTTGTTTTTGTGCAATATCTTCTTTATCACGTTTTTGCTCTTGCAACATTTTGTTGTTAGCATCTGCAATTTCATTCATAGCAGAAATACGTGAGATCGCTTCTGTCAAAGATCCAGAGCTAACAATCGCATTAATATAGCTTGTTGCAGTCCCAGTTGTTTGAGCACTACGTGCTTGATTTGCAAGTGATTCTTGACGAGCAACAATATTTTTTGACAACTCATCGATCTCAGCTGACAATCGTTCAGATTCTTCATTCAAACGGTCATTTTCAGCTTGAAGATTTTCTTGTTGTTTTTTAATTTCAGATACTTGACCTTGAATTTGATCTACCTGAGCTTGTGCACTTTGTTGTTGTTGATTAATACTATTGATTTTGTTATCTTGAGCAGCAATCTTATCATCTGTGGAGTCAGCTGATACACCAGCTACGACAGCACCTTGTGATAAAGCAACTGTACTCAATAAGATTGTGGCAAATAATTTTTTCTTCATTAGATAAATTTTCCCTTTCTAATAAGACACTAACTAGTATAACAAATTTTTTAAAAATTTATATTACGCTATTGTTACATTTTTATTTCGAGTTTATAAATAAATCTTTTCAAGTAAAGGCTGTAATACTATTAATAGAAGCACATTCAAAATTAAACTTGGAAAAATTTGGTAAATAATTAGTGTAATCCAGTTAAATTTTATGCCGATAAAAAGAATCAAAAGAAGATTTGTTAAAATCTGAAATAATAGAATCGTTAATAAAAATGTAAAAAAACGAGTCAATCGATTGACCAAAATAATCTGATTACACCGATAAAAAATCACCTGTAGTATAGGAAATACTATGAATGCAATTCCTAGAGTGTGTAAAAAATACACATCAAAACAAAAACCAAAGAAGACTCCCCACCAAATACTAGCTATCTCAGAGAAATAGAGACTCAATAACATAAAACCATATAGAAATAAAAATGAAGTAGGTTCAAAGGAGTTTGGACAGAAACGAGAAATAAGAAAAGAGATCTGCCCGTCAACAAATAAAGATAAGAATAAGATTAAAGGGAAAAAATGGTACTTACGTATGACTTTCACACTACTCTCCGATCAATAGTACATAACGATTAACATCTAAATTAGCCTTTGGTTTCACACGAATTTCTTGACCTAACTGATCAGATGCCTTTTGAGTAGAAGTCACTGTACCAAGAGGTAAGTCACTACTCTTATATTTTCCTAAACCACTTGTTGAAACCAGAGATCCTTTTTTAATTTCAACTGGATCACCAATTTGCAACAACCGAAACTCACCTGTCTTCTCGTCATAACCATTTAATAAAGCAAAAATAGATTGACCTTGACTCTCAATTTTAAACGTCAGGTGTTGTGAAGAAATAGTATCTTCGACTAATAATTTCACTTTGCTAGAATTTTTCTCTATACTTTCTACCACACCAATGACGCCACCAGACGAAAGAACAAACATAGAATCAGAAATCCCATCTGAACTACCTTTATCAATAACAAATTCCTGATCCCACGAACCATAATTACGGTCAATAATCTCAC
Source organism: Streptococcus parasanguinis (assembly GCF_023109675.1). Lineage (GTDB taxonomy): Bacteria > Bacillota > Bacilli > Lactobacillales > Streptococcaceae > Streptococcus > Streptococcus parasanguinis_I. Next base: position 82,773 of record NZ_JALDUR010000008.1, read on the forward strand.
TAACGACTTGTTTAGAACCCGATACAGAATTCTTGATTGACATCAAATCCTTTAATTCTCTATTTTCTGATTCCAAACGGTTAAGTTTTGACTGGTCAATATCCTTTTGATAAAGACGTGATTTTAACGAACGGTTTTCATCATTTAATTCAGATAAATTCTTTAAATCCTTTGCCTTAGATTCTACAACAACAAATGGTACCGATACTGCCTTATCAACAATAGCTAATAGATCAGAAGATTTTAAAACAATCGAAGTTCTAACAGATGGAAAAAGAAATAAAATTCCTGAAACAGTTAAAACAAAGACAAAACTAAAAATTTTAAAGAATCGATTCAAGAACATAGACAAAACCTTCAAAAATATAAAAAATAGTTTGAGATGAAATCTCAAACTTGGAAATTATACGGAGAATGGGGGATTCGAACCCCCGCGCCGGTTACCCGACCTAACGATTTAGCAAACCGTCCTCTTCAGCCTCTTGAGTAATTCTCCAAAATGGGCACGAGTGGACTCGAACCACCGACCTCACGCTTATCAGGCGTGCGCTCTAACCACCTGAGCTACGCGCCCAAGTTAAAAACTTGGTAATGAACTTATGTTCAAAGCGGGTGACGAGAATCGAACTCGCGACAACAGCTTGGAAGGCTGTAGTTTTACCACTAAACTACACCCGCTTATTATTAAAAGAAATGGCGCGAGACGGAATCGAACCGCCGACACATGGAGCTTCAATCCATTGCTCTACCAACTGAGCTACCGAGCCAAATTGCGGGAGCAGGATTTGAACCTACGACCTTCGGGTTATGAGCCCGACGAGCTACCGAGCTGCTCCATCCCGCGTTAATATTAAGGAGGATGTGGGATTCGAACCCACGCACGCTTTTACACGCCTGACGGTTTTCAAGACCGTTCCCTTCAGCCGGACTTGGGTAATCCTCCAAGATAATAATGGACCTTGTAGGACTTGAACCTACGACCACTCGGTTATGAGCCGAGAGCTCTAACCAGCTGAGCTAAAGGTCCAACAAGATCAACAATATAGCGGCGAAGGGGATCGAACCCCCGACCTCCCGGGTATGAACCGGACGCTCTAGCCAGCTGAGCTACACCGCCATAATATCGGGAAGACAGGATTCGAACCTGCGACACCTTGGTCCCAAACCAAGTACTCTACCAAGCTGAGCTACTTCCCGATCTAAAGCTACCGCTTTATGCACCCTAGAGGAGTCGAACCTCTAACCGCCTGATTCGTAGTCAGGTACTCTATCCAGTTGAGCTAAGGGTGCTCGTTCCTATTCAATTATTACATAGCCTTGCGACCATGCACCCTAGAGGAGTCGAACCTCTAACCGCCTGATTCGTAGTCAGGTACTCTATCCAGTTGAGCTAAGGGTGCTTCTTTCAACCTTTGTCTATGCCGAGGACCGGAATCGAACCGGTACGATCGTTACCAATCGCAGGATTTTAAGTCCTGTGCGTCTGCCAGTTCCGCCACCCCGGCCTCCTCAAGCGAACGACGGGATTCGAACCCGCGACCCCCACCTTGGCAAGGTGGTGTTCTACCACTGAACTACGTTCGCATCGCTTTCTTTATATAAAAAAATGCCGGCTACATGACTTGAACACGCGACCCTCTGATTACAAATCAGATGCTCTACCAACTGAGCTAAGCCGGCTCATTATTATTCTCTTATGCGGGTTAAGGGACTTGAACCCCCACGCCGTAAAGCGCCAGATCCTAAATCTGGTGCGTCTGCCAATTCCGCCAAACCCGCAAAATATGACCCGTACTGGGCTCGAACCAGTGACCCATTGATTAAAAGTCAATTGCTCTACCAACTGAGCTAACGAGTCTTAAAATAATTTTCATTATCTTAACGGTCCCGACGGGAATCGAACCCGCGATCTTCGCCGTGACAGGGCGACGTGATAACCGCTACACTACGGGACCTATGGGAGTTAACGGGATCGAACCGCTGACCCTCTGCTTGTAAGGCAGATGCTCTCCCAGCTGAGCTAAACTCCCAAA
>NZ_JALDUR010000009.1 GCF_023109675.1 Streptococcus parasanguinis
GAACCGATCACACCAGCAATCCCACCAGCAATAGCAATGAGAACATCCCAAATGGTTGGAGAGGTTCGTGCGATCAATTCGCTACTTGCATAAGATAAGGGAGAAATCCAGAAATATAGAGTCGAGACAAGCAAACTGACCAATACTTGAGTAAATAAAACCTGTAGAGATTGCTTGATTAAACGCGTATCAAAAATAGCTAAACCAAATCCCAGTCCAATAATCGGTGTCATAAGAGGGGAAATCAGCATGGCTCCAATAATGACAGCTGTTGAATTCATATTTAGACCTATCGAGGCAATAAAAATCGAACACATCAAAATCACTGTATCTCTTAATCGAACATGAAGGTCATCATATAGTTTCTCGCGGAATTCACGTGTTGAATAGTTTCCGGACATTGGTTACTCCTTTTATTTCATATAATCTTGTTTCTGCATGGATGATGGTAGAGAGACTTCTGTCCAAACTGACATGTTTTTAATTCTTACCTGTGATTCTTTTGAACATTATCTTTTAAATATCCATCAGTCCATCCTGCATATTATATCAAAAAATTTACAGTCTTTCTCTGAAGAAATCAATTAATTTAAAAGATAGAGAAAGGAAGAAATTTTTGTATCCTTATCCGAAGAAGAAAAACGTTATCTCCTCTGAAAGTAGATACCGTTTTAATGTTTAAACAGGATGAGTTTGTAGCAGCAATCCTAGCTGATATCGCCAACAAATCACGTATTGAGAAATAATGAAAAAATAAAAAGATTGAGGATAAAACAATCTAAAAAACCTTCCTTAGGTGAGTAAGAACGTCAGCGAACTTCTATGAAGTTCCAAAACTCCCGAGTGAGAGTGGGACAGAAATCCTAGCCTCTCAATTATCTTTGGATTGTCGAGCAAGACGCAGTGGTTGAGTGGGCTCTACTACGTTGATTTCATCAGCTTTTACAGCCCTACTCAACTGTGCGGAGGTGGGACGACGAAATCGAATTCTAACGAATGACCGATTTCTGTCCCACTCTCATTTTTCTCACGACGGAAAGTTTTCTAAATATGATTTATTAGCTATAGCAAGTAGGAAATTAACTTTTTTTAGAATCACTCAAGTGATTTTATCTTCTACATATCATTCGTTTTTTCTGAGATTGAGATTTTAACATCTCGGTCTTTTTTCCCTTTCTTATTGGAAAGTCCAGCAATTGAGACTCCACATTTCTTCATAAGTTTGATATAATAAGAAGATAGAGATTGATAAGGAAAAGTAGCATTAGAAACAGGTATGTAAGATGAAAAAAATATTAGTAGTTGATGATGAAAAACCAATTTCAGATATTATCAAATTTAACATGGCAAAAGAAGGCTATGAGGTATTGACAGCCTTTGATGGTCGGGAAGCTTTAGAGGTCTTTGCGGCTGAAAATCCGGATATTATTATTCTAGATTTGATGTTGCCAGAGATTGATGGCTTGGAAGTAGCGCGTACGATTCGTAAGACTAGCAATGTGCCGATCATTGTCCTATCTGCTAAGGATACGGAATTTGATAAGGTCATCGGGCTTGAAATCGGGGCGGATGACTATGTAACCAAACCCTTCTCGAATCGGGAATTGCAAGCGCGTGTGAAAGCCCTGTTGCGTCGTTCTGAGTTTGCGGCTGATCCTCAGCTTGAAAATGATGCCGATACGGAAATTGTCATTGGTGATCTTCACATTCTTCCAGATGCCTTCTTGGTTCAAAAAGGCAACAAAGAATTGGACTTGACCCATCGCGAATTTGAATTGCTCTATCACCTTGCGACCCATGTCGGTCAAGTGATGACCCGTGAGCACCTTCTTGAGACGGTGTGGGGCTATGATTACTTTGGTGATGTTCGGACAGTGGACGTGACGGTTCGTCGGTTGCGTGAAAAAATCGAGGACACACCGGGACGTCCAGAATATATCTTGACCCGCCGTGGTGTCGGATATTATATGAGAAACAATGATTGATCAACTAAAACAATTTGTAATGTCGTCGAACTTTGTCTTTGTTCTGATTACGGTTGGGTTTATCATTGTGGTAGCCTTGCTTTTGCTAGAAAACCGTAGGGACAATATCAAGCTCAGACAATTAAACGCCAAAATTAAGGATCTGATTGCAGGAGACTACTCCGAAGTGGTCGACATGCAAGGAAGTCCAGAACTGACGGATATGACCAATAGTATCAATGATCTGTCTGAGGTTATTCGCCTGACGCATGAAAACTTGGAACAAGAAACCAAGCGTTTGACCAGTATCCTTTCTTACATGACAGACGGGGTGCTTGCGACCAACAGACGCGGTCAGATTATCATGGTCAATGAAATGGCAGCCAAGCAATTGAATGTTAATCCGGATGAGGTGCTCAATACCAGTATTCTGGATTTGCTTTCGCTTGGAGATGACTATGATCTGAGAAGCTTGATTACAGAAGTACCAGAGTTGACCATTGACTCCCAGGATGAAAATGGGGAATACTTAAGTCTTCGTGTGCGCTTTGCCTTGATTCGTCGCGAGTCAGGTTTTATCTCTGGTCTGGTAGCTGTCTTGCACGATACGACAGAGCAGGACAAGGAAGAGCGGGAGCGTCGCCTCTTTGTTTCCAATGTGAGTCATGAATTACGGACTCCTTTGACCAGTGTGAAATCCTATCTGGAAGCCCTAGACGATGGTGCTTTGTCAGAGCCAGTAGCACCAGATTTTGTCAAGGTTTCACTCAATGAAACCAACCGCATGATGCGCATGGTCACAGATCTATTGAGCTTGTCACGAATCGACAATGAAACTAGTCAGTTGGACATCGAGTTGACCAACTTTACGGCCTTTATCACCTTTATTTTGAACCGCTTTGATAAGATCAAGAGTCAATCGCAAGAAGATACTAAGAAGTATGAACTGATTCGGGAATATCCGATCACCCCGATCTGGGTTGAAATTGATACGGATAAAATGACCCAGGTAATCGACAATATCTTGAACAATGCCATCAAATACTCACCCGATGGTGGGAAAATCAAGGTAGGGATGAAAACAACAGATGCCCAGTTGATTATCTCTATCTCAGATGAGGGCTTGGGAATTCCCAAGAAAGACTTGCCACGCATTTTTGATCGCTTTTACCGAGTGGATAAGGCGCGTAGCCGGGCCCAAGGCGGGACTGGTCTGGGCTTAGCCATTGCTAAGGAGATCATTAAGCAGCACAAAGGCTTTATTTGGGCCAAGAGTGAATATGGTAAGGGATCTACCTTTACCATTGTCTTGCCGTACGACAAAGATGCGATTAAAGACGACTGGGATACAGAAGAGGAAGAATAAGGAGTCAATGACAGAAGAGGGATTTAAGTACAGTATTTTAGCTTCAGGTTCTAGTGGAAATTCTTTCTACCTTGAGACACCAAAGAAAAAACTGCTCATTGATGCAGGTCTATCAGGGAAAAAGATTACGGGACTATTGGCTGAAATTGATCGCAAACCAGAAGATTTAGATGCCATTCTGATTACGCACGAACACTCAGACCATATCCATGGTGTGGGTGTTTTAGCGCGAAAATATGGCATGGATCTATATGCTAATGAAGCAACTTGGAAGGCTATGGAAGGCACCAAGTATCTTGGCAAGGTCGATGATGCTCAAAAGCACATTTTTGAAATGGGGAAGACCAAGACATTTGGCGATATCGATATCGAAAGTTTTGGGGTCAGTCACGATGCTGCTGCCCCTCAATTCTATCGCTTTATGAAGGATGGCAAGAGCTTCGTCATGCTAACGGATACGGGCTATGTGAGTGATCGCTTGGCAGGTATCGTCGCGGATGCGGATGGCTATCTGATTGAGTCCAACCATGATGTAGAGATCCTTCGAGCAGGTTCGTATGCTTGGCGCTTGAAGCAGCGGATCTTGTCAGACCTAGGCCACCTTTCTAACGAAGACGGTGCAGATGCCATGATCCGAACCTTGGGAAATCGTACCAAGAAAATTTATCTGGGACATTTGTCAAAAGAGAACAATATCAAAGAATTGGCTCATATGACCATGGAGAATCAACTGGCTCGAGCAGATCTAGCTGTCGGCCATGATTTTGAGGTGCTAGATACCTCGCCAGATACTGCAACTCCATTGACGAAGATATAAGATAGAAAACCACCTGCGGGTGGTTTTTTGATTTCTGATTAAAATCCCTTCATCTAGTGATGAATTTGCTCTTTACCCTAAATTTGTGTATGATAAGAGTACTTTATCTCAAGAATAAATTAATGGAGAAATGTTAATTGTGAAAACATATATCGGTTATTTGGAATCGAAATGGATTTATTTTGATGAAGAAAACGAAGTATTTCAATATAATGATCAAAAAAATACTTCCAATTGGATAATGGTTGCTGCTCCACTTGCAGTCTTTCTTTTGAAAGGAATTGCAAGTGTCTTAAATTCAGCCTTTGGGGGATTACCGTATACGATTAATATCAGTATTGCAATGATTGGAACTCTAATAGTTTTCGGAATGTTGATGATAGCGAAGGCGAGAAAAAAAGATCCGAGAATTGATTGGAAAACAGTTGTTTTGAAGGAAAAAGATCTCAAAACACTCAGAGCAAAGGTGCTTGCAATTTTAATTATGAAGATTCTTTTTGCTTTTTTAGGGATTTTTTTCTTGGCTACTTATATTAGAGAAACTGATTTTTTGTGTCTGATGATCTACCTTCTTACTTTTGCTTGTGTGATGCATTTTCATCAGGAAATTAAGACAAGAAAGATTATTAAACTATTGAAGCGTCAAACGGAATCATCCGGACAATAATTCCATCGAAATATGTTTTATTGCAATAGAATGAGAGCATTGCATCTTTGCTGATAGATTTAATGAACGATGAACGGAGTGAAGGAATTTTGGATGGTCAATGATTTATAAAATCCTTTGATTAATTGACATGTAAAGAATAGTATGGAACCAATCTGAATGGTAGTCAGATATTATTCAATCACTAGAAAGGAAAAATAGAAATGAAAAAGTTGATGAGATCAAAATTAGTCCAAGTTTTATTTCTTGTAATTGTTATCACAGGAGGTGTTCTTGCATATAGAGCTTATCATAAGCATGAACTAACCCAGTTTGTCATGTGGAGCCCGAGAGCAAAAATGATGGATTATGAATTTATTGCTAATCATAAAGCGGTAGCAATTAGCTGGGATAACGAAGCTGAATTAAAGGAAGCGAAAGAGGCTAAGAAATATGATCCTCGTATTGACATCAGAAACAATAGAATTGAGATGCATGGTGAACGTTTTATTATTCGGCAGAGTTACAAATTGAAGTCGGCAGCATATAAGTACTGGTTAAGTGAAAATGATAAAGTTCCTTATTTAAAGAGTAATATCCCTGAAAAAGGAGAATACTGGTTATTAGATGTTTACGATACAAAAGACAATACGATTAAACAAAAAACTTATGATGTGTTTAAGATGGTGAGGGAATATAATAGAAATTATGTTCCAATTAATGTTGCGGATTCCCCAAAATTGTTACAATCTGAAGAAGGAAAAACTTATTTGCCTATAAAGATGGCAGTGAATAGTAAACCAAACTCAAAAACTTTTATTGGTATCATAGATATAGAAACGGGGAAAATTATTTCTAAAACATCATCTGGAAAAACAGGTAAGGACTTTTATGATGTAAATCAAAAAGCATGGCAAAATAAAGAAGGTCTTGAGGATATACTCGATCAAAACGATAAACTTTCAAACAAACATTTTAATTTTGTATGGTCAGCGTTTTGGTTTACTAAAAAAGCTCAAACAGATTCTTTAGCAAGCAAGTATCCAAAAGTATATGATATATTGAGTAAAGGTTCGCTATCTGAATTGTATTTCCTTGGAAAAGAAGATGTTCGTTTAAAAATCTCTTTTTTGAAATTGGTTGTTCCAAAAGATACCAATATTTTTAAGAACCTAACTATTCCTGCAACTAGTTCGAAAGATGGAAAAGAACATATCGTTCAAAGTGAAGAAGAGTTCTTAGAGTATTACCAATCAAATTTTGGGGAGAAATAAATGTCAACTAAAATGCTACTGTTTTGGCTCTCAACTCTAGTTATCTTTTTAGCCTTAGTTTTTTTGAGTGGTACTTATTTTTATCTTTATTTCCGTGATAAAAAGATGGTTCGGCTTGCTACATCATCGATCAAAGGAACCGTTGTGGGCTATAATAGCTTTCGGGCAGGGAATCCTCCGATTGTGGAATACACGGTAAATGGCGTGGCTTATAAAAAATCTTTTCGTTATTTTCTGGTAAAAACGATCTCGACTCCACGGGGACCTAGAAATGTGCCAAACATCTATACTAGAGAAGATATGTTAGCCAATTCAATTACCTTTTATCGAAATTCATTTGTTTCTTTTAATACAGCCCTTCAGACCCAATTTCCAATATGCTCTTCAATGACGGTTTGGTATGATCCTGAAAAACCAAGTAGAGCTTATGTGGAGCGTTATTGTGGTGTGAATCGCTATTATAAATGGGCAGGAATCCTTTATGGAATCTTGCTTCTTCTAGTCTATGCTGTTGTGTTAGTTGCTTTTTTTAAAAATTGAGAAATGAATAGCAAAAGATAGTGAGTCAACTAGGGCTTGGTTTTGAATTTCTAAAAGGGAAAGGAATCTTGAGGCGATCCATAAAACGGAAGGAGTATTGATTTGTCGAAATTAATGTATAAAACAACTTTAATAATGATATCCTTGATAGCAGTAATTGGTTGTGGTAAAAAAGAAAAAAATTCCAAAATATCAGATGATACTGGAAACTCTAAAGAATTTTTCATTTACAATCCCCAAGCAGAGGTCAAAAATTTTGAATTTATCAATGATCATAATGGGATTGTCGTAGAGTGGGATTTTAATAAAAAGGAAAAAGAAGAGTCGCATTCTGCCACAACAAATGCTAGCTGGGTGACTGTAAATTCAGATTATTTGGTTAGACAAAGAGCAAAAGTGAGACATTCAAGCGTGACCAAAAAGATGAAGTCAGATGAATACTTTTATCTTGATATTTATAATTTAGGTAATCAAAAAGCCAGCAAGAAAGAAGTTAATATTTGGCAGAAATTAGTTGACTATTTAGGCGAGGATGATTTTGATTTGATCGGTTATTTATCGACTCTTAGAAAATTTGAGAGTAACGATTATGCAGTGCTAACTGTAAATAGCGAAAAAAATTACCGGTATTTTCTATTGAATTTAAAAACTCTGAAAATTGAAGGTGAAAAAACAAAAGAAGAACTAAAAGAGAACGGAAGAATTGCTCTTGAGTTAGATTCCAATAAAGCTTTTTCAGCAGGAGTTAAACAGCTTGGAAATAGTTTTTGGAAAGCAGATACTTACATAGGAAATATCAATCTAAAAAATAAAAACCTGTCTGCTTTTAACTTATTTTCAAAGAAAGATAGTTTTGCTTATAAAGTGATAAACTCAGAAAATGGAATGATTACAAATGGGAAGGAATTACTGGATCTTGAGTCAGAATTTATTCCTGTTGGAAAATCTGTCTATGAGGATCTCTATATACCATCAAAATGGAGTATTAACGGGAAAGATCAAAAGATAGTTTCCTATGATCAGATTCAGGAGTATTATAATGGAGAAATTGAAAAGAGATCACTCATCTCATAAAATTTATACTAGCTCCTAAATATTTGAATCAAGTGACAGTTGTTCTATATAGACGATTTTAATTTAAAGTAAGATGCAGTTTTGAGAGAATGGTATGATTCTAAAACGCATCATGAAAAGGAGAAGAAAATGCGCCTTGTTTATCTTACGATTGGTTTTATATCATTGGGACTAGGAATTATTGGGATTCCTTTGCCAATTTTACCGACGACTCCCTTTTTACTGCTATCGATGGCCTGCTTTGCTAATAGTTCCAAACGCTTTGAAACTTGGCTCTACCAAACCAAGCTTTATCAAACCTATGTAGCGGATTACCGAGAGACCAAATCGATTGCCAAAGAACGGAAGAAATGGATCCTTCTTCAGATCTACATTCTGATGGGGATTTCGATCTATCTGGCACCGATTATTTGGGTGAAGCTTGCTCTAGGGGCTTTGACGATTTTTATCACCTATTATCTCTTAAAAGTGATCCCTAATAAGCCCGAAAATCCAACAGAAGAAAATCCTGATTAAAATTGGAGAATTCAGGCCCTAGAACTAGGAAAAGAAGTGCGTTCGTGCTTCTTTTTTGTATAAAAATAAAAACCCTTGTGTATCAAGAGCTTTCGTGTAATGAATACGTTTTTGACTACGCTTCGGGAAATTTTAATAAGCGATCTACTTTAGGATTTTTAGTTTTCTATAAAAGGATCAACTCTTAAATATGATTAAAGTATATTTAAGAGTTAATCCATCTTTTATTAAATATCTCTTATTGTGATATGTATCTATTATATCATTGTTCTAACTCAGTTATCTTTTCTAACATTTCTTGTATATCCTTTTGCGTCTTGAAAGGATTATTTTTTATTTTCTTAACAAAGAGAATGAGTGTGATAATCAAAAAAATACAAGCGATAACAGGGTTGATGGTAAAGTATAAAAGGCTACAAAATGCAGATAATCCTACAGGAAAATACCAAGAAGAAGCTGGATATACCTTTGCCCCTCTATATGTATAAAGACCACGATTTGTTCGTTGGTAATTTATATTTCCTTTCTTAACACTGCTGAAAGCATCCACAGTAGTTTTGTTATATACCTTATTGTATATTGCACGTTTAGGATCTTTAATAAGGCCTGTCCCTTTTTGGCCGTATGTTGGAATGATTGCTCGTTTAACCTGTCTCTTTAATTTCGATGTTGTCCGAGCTTTTAAACTCTTTGAAAGACTGGGTTTTCTAACTCCTATTTTCATAGTAATACTCCTTATTATTATTTCAATCCCAAACTTTTTTGTTTTAATTATATCAAATAACGAAAGGGAATGAAATAATAACGAGGTAAAGAAATAAAATTCACTATAAGAAGTGGGTATTAAGTTGGTAAGATATAGAAATGCGCCAGTTGAAGAAAGTTAAAATTCATGGAGTAAATTTACAAAACGTGGTATTCAACTTATTGGATCGATATCCAAACACACCTAAAACATAGTGAATCAACTAACCGTATCTAATGGATATCTAATGGTAATCGTATTAAAATTTTGGTATACTTAAGAGTATGAATTTATTAGAAAGTAGGCTTCCTATGGAGAAATTACAAGCCCTGTTATCGGAACGGTTTCAGATCGTTTTTTCAGATACCAGTTTATTAGATACAGCTTTTACGCACACCTCTTATGCCAATGAGCACCGCCTCTTAAAAATTTCACATAACGAACGTTTGGAATTTTTAGGAGACGCTGTTCTTCAATTAGTTATTTCCGAATATTTGTACAAGGAACACCCAAACAGACCGGAGGGAGATTTGTCCAAATTCCGTTCTATGATTGTCCGTGAAGAGAGTTTGGCTGGCTTTTCTCGGGATTGCCAATTTGACCATTTCATCAAACTGGGCAAGGGCGAAGAAAAATCTGGTGGTCGGGACCGCGATACGATTCTTGGCGATTTATTTGAAGCCTTTTTAGGTGCTCTTTTACTAGATCAAGGAGTGGAAGCAGTTAAACGCTTCATCTATCAGGTCATGATTCCAAAGGTTGAAACGGGTCAATTTTCTCAAGTCATTGACTACAAGACCCGTCTGCAAGAACTGTTACAGGTTCACGGAGATGTGGAGATCCAATACCAAGTGGTTAGCGAGTCCGGTCCAGCTCATGCCAAAGAGTTTGAAGTAGAAGTGTTCGTGAACGGTCAAACGATGGGACATGGTCATGGTCGTTCCAAGAAGTTAGCGGAGCAGGAAGCAGCCCGCAATGCAGTTGAAACGAGGAATGATGGGCCATGTATCTAAAAGAGATTGAAATCCAAGGCTTTAAATCCTTTGCGGATAAGACAAAAGTCGTATTTGACAAAGGGGTCACTGCCGTTGTAGGGCCTAATGGATCTGGAAAATCAAATATCACGGAGAGCTTGCGCTGGGCCCTGGGGGAATCTAGTGTCAAGAGTTTACGTGGGGGCAAGATGCCCGATGTTATCTTTGCAGGGACAGAATCGCGAAAACCGCTGAATTATGCTTGTGTCACAGTTGTCTTAGATAACCAGGATGGTTTTATCCAACAAGCGGGGAAAGAAATTCGTGTCGAACGGCATATTTATCGTTCAGGAGACAGCGAGTACAAGATCGACGGCAAGAAAGTACGTCTCAGAGATGTGCATGATTTGTTCATGGATACGGGATTGGGACGTGACTCCTTCTCTATTATTTCCCAAGGAAGGGTAGAGGAGATCTTTAACTCCAAACCGGAAGAACGCCGGGCCATCTTTGAAGAAGCTGCTGGTGTCTTGAAATTTAAGACGCGGCGTAAGGAAACTGAGACCAAACTCAACCAAACCCAGGAGAATTTGGACCGTCTGGAGGATATCCTCTATGAATTAGAAGGACAAATCCAACCTCTTGAAAAGCAAGCGACTGTCGCTCGCCGTTTCTTGGAATTAGACCAAGAACGGCAGGTTCTCTTGCTGGATGTTTTAGTTGCTCAAGTCGATTTGACAAAGGACCTTTATGAAAAGGCTGATCAAGAAGAAAAGGCCATTCAAGAACAGTTGGCTTCTTATTACCAACGTCGTCAGGTCTTAGAAGAAGATAATGTACGTATCAAGAAAGCCCGCCATCAGTTGGATGAGAGTTTAGCTGAGGACCAGGCCAGCTTACTTGAGGTCACTCGTTTGATCAGTGATTTGGAAAAGCAAATCGAAGTAGCTAAGTTGCAATCGAGTCAAGCAGCCCATAGTCGTAGGGAAAATCTTGAGCGTCTGGATGCTATTTTGGCCCGTCTGGAAGAAGCGAAAAATGAGCTGGCTCAAAAACAAGAGACGCTAGCTGTGCTTCAACAAAGACTGACAGAGAACCGTCAGCAACAAGAAGAGTTGGAAAAAGAATTAGCCAACTACGAAGAAGATCCGGAACAAGTCATTGAGCATCTACGAGAGCAGTATGTCGCGCTTTTGCAGATGGAGGCTGAAAAATCGAATGAGCGAACAGCCATTGAGAGTCGGATCCAAGCACTCCTGCAAGAATCTAGCCATCGTCAAGAGGATTTGACCAAGGCACAAACAAACTTTGAAACTGCCAAGGAAAAAGAAGTCCGACAATTGGAAGAATTGGATCAGGCACAAGCGACGGTCAAAGGTTTACTAGTAGAATATCAAGAGCAATTGGTAAAAGTGGAGCAGGCCAAAGCTGCCTACCAAGAGGCTCAAGCTGCCATGTTTGACTTGATGGATGAGAGCAAAAACAAACGGGCGCGGATCAATAGCTTGGAAGCCATTCAGAAGAACCATAGTAACTTCTATGCAGGCGTCAAGAGCGTCTTACAAGAAGCAGAACGTCTAGGAGGCATCTGTGGGGCTGTTAGTGAGAATTTGAGCTTCTCAAAAGACTACCAGACAGCGCTTGAAATTGCTCTGGGAGCTAGCAGCCAACAGATCATTGTCGAGGATGAAAAGGCTGCAACTCGAGCGATCGATTTCTTGAAACGCAATCGCTTGGGACGGGCAACTTTCCTTCCACTAACGACCATCAAAGCTCGTCAACTATCCCCTCGGAATCTGGAATTGATTCAAGCCAGTGCAGGATTTTTAGGAATTGCGAGTGACTTAGTGACCTATGAGCATCGTTTTGAACAGATTTTCCAAAACCTGCTTGGCGTAACGGCCATCTTTGATACGACGGAGCATGCGCGTGAGGCGGCCCGTAAAGTCAACTATCAAGTTCGGATGGTGACCTTGGATGGTACTGAATTGCGGACCGGAGGATCATATGCCGGTGGTGCCAACCGTTCCCAAAATACGGTCTTTGTCAAACCAGAATTAGATAGTTTGAAACAGGAAATGCAAGCTCTGGATGCTCGTTTGAGAGAAGCTGAGCAGGAGGTAGAGACCAAGGACAATCTGCTCAAGCAGGCGCAAGAATACCTGGCTTCCATTCAAAGCCAAGGTGAGCAAGCGCGCCTGGAGCAACAGAGGGCCCAATTGGCTTACCAACAAAGCCAAGAACAACTGCAAGAAATTCAGGAACTCTTGGAAGCTTTGAAGTCAGAATTGGCAACAGATGCGACCCAAACTCTCCAAGAAGAGCTGGAGTCCCTTACTGAGCAATTGGCAGAAATTGAGCTTCATAAAGAAAACTTGAACCGCGACATTGAAACCATGAAGTCGGACAAAGATGTTCTGCAACAAAAGGTACAAAACCTGCAAGAGCAATTGGCAGAATTGCGACTCCAACAGACGGAATATAAGAGCCAACAAAGCTACGAACAAACAGATGCTCGTCGCTTGGAAGAAACGATCTCTCAGTTGGAAGTAGAAGAGCATCAGTTGCAATTACTGATTGAACAAGGCGATGCCCAAGTTCAGACAGTGGATGTGGAGCAGCTAGCCAATCAATTGGCACAGGCGCAAGCCAAGAAGACAGATTTGGAACAAGGAGTCATTCGGAAACGTTTTGAGCTGGATGATTTGGAAGGCCAGGCCGAAGATGTGGCAGAACAGATGGAACAAGCGCGCAAGAAAAACGAAGAGTGGATTCGTCAACAAGCCAAGGCTGAAGCGACACGTGAAAAGCATGCAGACCACTTGAACAAGCTCTTAACACAAATTATCGATGAATTCATGCAAAGCTTTGACCAAGCCAAAGAACAGGCCAAACCTGTTGAAAATCTTGCGGCAGCTGAAGACCAGCTCAAGAGCATCGAAAAAGACATTAAGGCACTTGGTCCAGTCAATGTGGATGCGATTGAGCAATACGATGAAGTGAAGGGACGCTTTGATTTCCTTTCTAGCCAGCGGGAGGATGTCTTGGCTGCGAAAAACATGCTTCTGTCGACCATCAACGACATGAATGACGAAGTCAAGGAACGCTTTAAATCAACCTTTGAAGCCATTCGTGAATCCTTTAAAGTCACTTTCCGTCAAATGTTTGGTGGGGGTTCTGCTGATTTGATTCTGACAGAGCAGGATCTTCTGACAGCTGGGGTTGAGATTTCTGTGCAGCCACCTGGTAAAAAGATCCAATCCTTAAACCTCATGAGTGGTGGAGAAAAAGCCTTGTCAGCCTTGGCTCTCTTGTTCTCGATCATTCGTGTCAAGACCATTCCATTTGTCATTCTGGATGAGGTAGAGGCTGCCCTGGATGAGGCCAATGTCAAGCGTTTTGGAGACTACCTCAACCGCTTTGATAAGGAAAGCCAATTTATTGTCGTGACGCACCGGAAGGGAACCATGTCAGCTGCAGATTCCATCTATGGAGTGACCATGCAGGAATCTGGGGTTTCTAAAATCGTCTCAGTAAAATTGAAAGACTTAGAAAATGAAGAATAATGATATCAAATTAATCGCTACGGACATGGATGGAACCTTTTTAAATGACCAACATCAGTACGATCAAGACCTTTTACGCAAAGTGTTAGCAAGCTGCAAAGAAAAAGGCATCTATTTTGCTGCTGCAAGTGGCCGTGCCCTCCTTTCTCTCAAATCTCTCTTTAAAGGATTTGAGGACCAGATGATTTTCATTGCTGAAAATGGTAGTGTGGTAGAATTTCATGGAGAAGATCTCTACGAAGCGACCATGTCTAAAGACTTTTATTTGGGTGTTTTTGAGGTTTTGAAATCCTCTCCTTATGCAGACCCGAATAAACTGCTTTTGACTGGGAAAAAAGGGAGCTATGTATTAGAAACAGTAGATCCCGACTATCTGGCCTTGAGTCAGCACTACAATGAAAACATTCAAAAAGTGCAAAACCTAGCAGATATTCAGGATGAAATCTTCAAATTGACCACCAACTTTGATGCAGCTCTAGTACTTGAAGGTGAGCAATGGGTCACTGAGAACATCCCCGGTGTCAAAGCGATGACGACAGGTTTTGAATCGATTGATATTGTCCTCGATTATGTCGATAAGGGAGTGGCCATTACCGCCTTAGCGGATAAACTAGGGATCTCGATGGATCAGGTGATGGCTTTCGGGGATAACTTAAATGACCTCCATATGATGCAAGTCGTGGGTCATCCTGTAGCGCCAGAAAATGCACGTCCTGAAATCTTAGCGATTGCTGAAAAAGTCATCGGCCACCATGCGACTGGTTCTGTCCTACGCTACATGGAGGAAATTGTATGAGTCAGATTTCCTTGATTGCGCTGGATTTAGATGGGACCCTTCTCAATTCAGAAAAAAAGATCTCCCCTCGCAATAGAGCAGCCCTCGCTGCTGCACAGGCCCAAGGTGTCAAGGTGGTTCTAACCACTGGTCGGCCCCTGAAAGCCATGGATTTTCTTTTGGAAGAATTGGGAACAGCAAGCCTCAAAGAAGAGTATACGATTACCTTCAATGGTGGCTTAGTGCAGCGAAATAATGGAGAGATTCTCTCAAAGGTTGTCTTGGCACCAGAAGATGTCGCAACCATTCATGATGAAACAGCCCGTCTAGGCCTTCCGCTGGATGCTATCAGTGAGGGAACGGTTTATGAGATTCATGCAGATCGAAAGTCTCTCTATTCCCTTTACAATCCCTACCTGAACTTTATTGAAACTGATTTTAAAGACCTGCCATCCACGATTTCCTACAACAAGTGTGTGACAGCAGTCGATCAAGACTTTTTAGATGCAGCGATCAAGCAGATCAAGCCGGACTTATTTCAAGACTATGAAATTTTTAAATCTCGGGAAATGTTGCTGGAATGGTGCCCTAAAAATGTTCACAAGGCGACAGGTTTAGAGGCACTGGCAGCTATTTTGGGCCTTAAGGCAGATCAAGTCATGGCCTGTGGAGATGAAGCCAATGACCTGTCTATGATCCAGTGGGCTGGACTAGGGGTTGCCATGGGCAATGCGATTCCAGCAGTGAAGGAAGTTGCAGCGCTTGTGGCCCCTGTGACCAATGACCAAGATGCTGTCGCATGGGCGATTGAAAATTATGTGCTAAAGGAGAGTGAATAAATGGGATTATTTGATCGTTTATTTGGAAAAAAAGAAGAAACTGAAAAAGTGCTTCCGTCTTCGGAAGAAGTGACGGAAAGTACTGAGGTTGAAGAAACTGTCAAAGAGGAGCCGGCGGCTACCTTAAATGACAAGGAAGAGCAAAAAATCGCTGATATGGAGGCTTATTACCAAGAGCTCAAAGCGCGAATTGCAGCCACTCATCAACCTATTTCAACCGTTGCTCAAGAAGAGCCGGCAGAGGAACCTCTTGTTGAAGAAATAGTGACTTCAGAGACTCATGAAGACCAAGCAGCAGGAGAGGAGTCTCCGGTTGTCTTTGAATCCGCTCAAACAGAAACAAGTTCTGAAGAAGTTTCACCTGTAGCTGATGAAACGGAAACTGAGCCTCTTAAAGAAGCAGATGAGATTGATGTTATAAAACTGGAAGAAGAGTCACCATCACCGGACGCTGAGCCAGTAGAAGTGAGCACGACAGAAGAGAATATTCCAGAACCGGAAGCATCAGAAGCGATCGCTGAAGTAGAGGAAACTTCAGAAGTAGCGGAAGCCGAGTCTAGCTTTCCTGAAGGACAAGCTGCATCAGCTATGGAGGAAAGAACTGTTGAAGAGGCAGAAGAGCCAATTCCAGACGAGATTGAGCCTCAGCAAGAAACCATTCAGGAAAAATACGATCGTAGCTTGAAAAAGACACGAACTGGATTTGGAGCACGTCTCAATGCCTTCTTTGCCAATTTCCGTTCAGTCGATGAAGAATTCTTTGAAGAATTGGAAGAACTCTTGATCATGAGTGACGTTGGGGTTCAAGTGGCCTCTAATTTAACCAAAGAGTTGCGCTATGAAGCCCGTTTGGAAAATGCCAAAAAACCAGATGCTCTCAAGCGCGTGATCATCGAAAAATTGGTGGACTTGTATGAAAAGGATGGCCAATTTAATGAAGCTATTCGTTTTCAAGACGGTCTTACGGTCATGCTCTTTGTTGGGGTCAATGGAGTTGGTAAAACAACCTCTATCGGGAAGTTAGCCCACCGCTACAAACAAGAAGGCAAGAAAGTCATGTTGGTTGCAGCAGATACTTTCCGTGCAGGAGCAGTAGCTCAACTGGCAGAATGGGGACGCCGCGTAGATGTTCCAGTTGTGACAGGTCCTGAAAAATCAGATCCTGCTAGTGTCGTCTTTGATGGAATGGAACATGCGATCGCTGAAAACATTGATGTTCTGATGATTGATACAGCTGGTCGTCTGCAAAACAAGGACAACCTCATGGCGGAGCTGGAAAAAATCGGTCGCATTATCAAGCGTGTGGTACCTGATGCACCGCATGAAACCTTGCTGGCCCTTGATGCATCGACTGGTCAAAATGCCTTGGTGCAAGCCAAAGAATTTTCAAAAATTACGCCTGTGACAGGAATTGTATTGACCAAGATCGATGGAACGGCTCGAGGTGGGGTCGTCCTTGCGATCCGTGAAGAGTTGGACATCCCAGTGAAGTTGATTGGATTCGGAGAAAAGATTGATGACATCGGACCATTCCATTCAGAAAACTTCATGAGAGGCCTCTTGGAAGGCTTGATTTAAGAGTCGAATAGAAAAAGACAAATTGTTGGAAGAACAATTTGTCTTTTTGTTTCCTTGCGCTATCAAAAAAACCACCCGAAGGTGGCTTTCCTTAATTCTTAGGTTCAGGTTTCCAAACCCATTCAGCTCCGTATTCTGCAAGGAGATCATCGGATGCAGTTGGTCCCATGGATCCTGACTTGTATTCATAGAGCGGAGCTCCATTTTCAGCCCATAGTTTTTCAATCCGGTCAATCAATTGCCATGAAGCACGAACCTCGTGCCAGTGGCTGTAATTGGTTGAGTCATTGTTTAAAACGTCAAAAATTAATTTTTCATAAGGCTCTGGTGAAGCTCCAGTTGCGGTCGCATCTGTTTCGTAGTCAAAGGAAATTGGTGCGATACTGAATTTTTCTCCGACCTCTTTTCCGTTGATGCCCAATGAGAAGCCTTCATTTGGTTGGATATAAATGGTCAAGACATTTGGTTGCAAACTATGTCTAAAGATGGAGTCGGTTTGCTTGAAGACCACATTGACCATGGTTCCTTTTTGCGTCAAGCGTTTTCCAGTACGGAAGAAGAAAGGCACACCGCGGAAGCGATCGCTATCAACAAAGAATGCACCAGAAGCATAGGTTTCTGTAGTAGATTCAGGGTCGACATTGGGCTCACTACGATAAGAGATATCTTTTTTCCCTTCGATCGTACCTGAATGGTATTGACCACGGATAAAGAATTTCTTCAGTTCCTCATCTGTTGGATTGTGCAATTGCTCAAAAACTTTAACTTTTTCTGCCCGAATCGCATCCTTGGTAAAGGTAGCTGGTTTATCCATGGCAAGCAATGACAAAAGCTGAAGGGTATGGTTTTGCACCATATCTCGAAGGGCCCCCGAGTGATCGTAGTAGCCACCGCGTTCTTCAACTCCTAAGCGTTCAGCAAAAGTAATTTGGATATTGTCAATAAAATCTCGGTTCCAAAGATTATCAAAAATAAGATTTCCAAAACGAATGGCAAAGATATTTTGGATCATTTCTTTTCCAAGGTAATGGTCGATCCGGAAGATTTGTTCTTCATCAAAGGTTTCTTCCAATTCCTTGTTGAGCTGACTAGCTGTTTCCAGGTCTGTACCGAAAGGTTTTTCAACGATCAAGCGCTCAAAGCCTTGCCCATCCACAATGCCTTCTGATTTGAGGTGTTTGGCAATGGTTCCAAAAAATTGAGGAGCCATGGACAAGAAGAAGACCTTGTTGTGTTCCGTTTGGTATTTTTCATCCAAGCTGTTTTGTAATTCGCGCAGGGCGATGTAATGTTCGGTATCATTGACATCGTGGCTTTGGTAGTAGAAATGACTAGCGAATTCTTGAGCTTGTTGAGGGCTATCGGCCAGATCTGTAATGGATTCTACCACGACTGATTCAAAGTATTCCTTGCTCCATGGTCTGCGGGCTGTTCCGATAACCGCAAAGTTTTCAGATAGATTTCCTGATTTATAGAGTCTAAAAAGGGATGGGTAGAGTTTGCGCTTGGCTAAATCTCCACTGGCCCCGAAAATGGTTACAATAACTTTTGAAGACATTTAAGTACCTATTTCCTATTTTATTAACCATATTTTACCATAAAATCTACAAGATTTCTTTGATGGAATCGTTGTTCCGAATATTTTCCGCTGGATGAGAGGATTTGAGAGGAAAGCATAGAAAAAGCTAGAATCAATGTAGATTCTAGCTTCAATTGCTATAAGCTGTTTGGATCGACCACCGAAGAAACTTGGTAACTCCATCAGAATACGCGGTAGACATATGGATTATCCGGTTTTGTAATAGTCTGGCAATCACTAATGTGGAGGACAGGCAAGCTTTGCTTGAGCTGCTTGTGGTATTCAATGGACAAGGTTCCTTTCGCATGGATCCAAGTGTTGTTTTCGAAATGCTGCGGAGCACCCGTCGTTAAGAGACCGTAGACTCCGGAATCTGCGATACAGTGGATGATCCCAAAGCGAAAGAGAAATTGGCTATCCTTGTTATTGGGGTCATTGTATACAAAGC
The DNA here is from genome assembly GCF_023109675.1 of Streptococcus parasanguinis. Classification (GTDB taxonomy): domain Bacteria; phylum Bacillota; class Bacilli; order Lactobacillales; family Streptococcaceae; genus Streptococcus; species Streptococcus parasanguinis_I. The sequence continues at coordinate 18,702 of NZ_JALDUR010000009.1, forward strand.
CGATCAGCTCGATTGTCTTTCCTGCAAATTGGTCAGGATAATCATAAATCACTTCCATGACTTCCATGTAATTCTCAGTGGTCACCTGGATCACTTTTTTATCCACATATTTCTTTGCCGCCTGCTTCATTTCTGACTCATAGGCAGATTTGGTAAAATAGCTACTAGTATCTGGTTTGAGATACTGGGTTGTTGTCCCTTCGTCCTGCTGGATTTCCTTGGAAGATCCAGCCGCAACTGGGAAGTGGTAGCCTTTGGCAGAAACTGTTTGGGAATCCAGTGTCACTGTAGGGAAAAATAGCCCGACAAACAAAGGAATACAGAGCAAGAAAATACTCGCCACTTTTGCCCAGAAGCCAGAGAGATGACTGTGGATCTTCATCTGCTTGACCCAGATGATCAGCTGCACAAGAGCTAAAACAAAGGACAAGAACATGGAAATATAAGCCAAGTAAGAATAGTGTAAGTTGATGTATTGATTGAGCTTACCAGATAATTGTAGGTACATGGTGAGCTCAAAATAGCCAGCTAATATCAAGAAACGAATCATAGCACTACCCCCACAAACCAAGCATAAAGGAGCACGACTCCACTCACAATTCCGATAAATTGCCAGATAAAACGGGTCTTGAGATAATTTTTCATCATGAGGAGATTTTTGACATCAAGCATAGGCCCAATCACCAGAAAGGCAAGAACAGGCGCTACTCCAAAACTTGTTAGAAGAGAGGATCCAACAAAGGCGTCCGCCTCGCTACAAAGTGAGAGGAGAAAGGATAAGACCATGAGAAGGAGAATAGCAATAACCGGTGTCGCACTGATCGAAGTGAGGATCCGTGTTGGGACATAGACTTGGACGATGCTGGCAAAGAGACAACCAAATACCAAGTAGCGTCCCGTATCAAAGAATTCATCAATGGCTTGCACTAAGACTTGGAAAAGCTTTTGACCTTTGCTCAAGTCCCTAAAATCATGTTCATGTACAGCCTTACGATGTTCTTTTTGGATCGAATCTGTCTGAATAAAACCAAGAAAGATTCCTAGCACTGTTGCGACCAGTAGGGAACCAAGGGCGCGGTAGAGGGCCATCTTGACAGAATTCCCAAAGGCTGAGTAGGTCGCAAAGAGAACGATAGGATTGATGACCGGTGCTGTCACCAGAAAGGGAACAGCAGTATAACTTGGAACTTTCTTTTCTAGAAAGCGATTGATAATGGGGACAATTCCACATTCACAGGAAGGAAAGATAAAGCCGATAAAGGTCCCAAAGAAGATCCGCCCAAATTTATTCTTGGGAAGAAAGCGGTAGACCCTCTCGGGGGTGATATAGACCTCAATAATCCCTGAAATGATACTTCCGATTAGGACAAACGGTAGGGCTTCGATAATAATCGAGAGAAAAATAGCCCCAGCCTGCAAGACGCTAGAGGGAAGGTGTTGAAAGAATGTCATTACTTAACCTTCTTTGCTTCTTTAGTTGTAGCAGTTTCTGCCTTCTTTTTTTCTTCAGGAAATTCTACTTTCTTTTCTACATCCGGAAAACTCGCAAAATTTTCAAACATTTTATCAAGATCATCTGTTTTTGAGAATTTAATAGCCATTGTTGGGCCTCCTTTTTATTTTCTTTCATTATAACAAAAAGGAAAGAGCAAGGGGGAAATGGAGCATAAAAGGAAAGAACCATAGGGTCAAAATTATTCTCTGAAAAATCCCTGAAACAGAGACCAGAACAGGCGCTCTCACCCTTGATGGCAGCAAAATATGCTATAATAGAGGCTATGGATAAATATGAAAAAATAGCCCAAAAATTGGGTGTTAGCTTAAAACAAATCGATACCGTATTGAGTCTGACCGCAGAAGGCTCAACTATTCCTTTCATTGCCCGCTATCGAAAAGATATGACGGGAAATTTAGATGAAGTAGCGATCAAGGCCATTATTGACCGGGACAAATCCTTAACGACTCTAGCCGAACGAAAGGAAACTGTCCTTGCTAAGATTGAGGAACAGGGCAAACTGACAGAGGCGCTCAAGCAGGCTATTGAGGCTGCTGAAAAATTAGCGGATGTCGAAGAGCTCTATCTCCCATATAAGGAAAAACGGCGGACCAAGGCGACGATTGCACGAGAAGCAGGACTTTTCCCCTTGGCACGTCTCATTTTGCAAAATAGTCCAGACTTGGAAGCAGAGGCTCGGAAATTTACCTGCGAGGCCTTCCCAACTGAAACCGCAGCATTAGCTGGTGCAGTGGATATTCTGGTAGAGGCTATTTCAGAGGATACCCAATTACGGGCCCTCACCTATCAAGAAATTCATGGGCATTCCCTCATGACGTCAACCTTGAAGGATGAAAGCTTAGATCCTAAGAGAACCTTTGAAATCTATTATGATTTTTCTGAGAAGATCAAGAATATGCAAGGCTACCGGACTCTAGCTCTCAATCGTGGGGAAAAATTGGGCGTTCTCAAAGTCGGATTCGAGCACCAACTGGATCGGATCATTCGTATTTTTGAGGCTCGTTTTAAAACGAAAAATGCCTATGTCGATGAGGTTATTCAACAAGCGGTTAAGAAAAAAATCGTTCCTGCGATTGAACGTCGGATTCGGACAGAGTTAACGGAGGTGGCAGAAGACGGAGCCATTCAATTGTTCTCTGAAAATCTACGGAATCTATTGCTCATTCCTCCATTAAAAGGGCGCGTGGTCCTTGGATTTGACCCAGCCTTTCGGACCGGTGCTAAACTAGCCGTTGTCGATGAGACAGGAAAGATGCTTGCCACCCAGGTCATCTATCCAGTTGCTCCTGCAAAACCAGCTCAGATCGAGCAGGCTAAAAAGGATCTATCCTCCTTGATCAAAGAGTTCGGAATAGAAATTATTGCGATTGGAAATGGAACCGCCAGCCGTGAAAGTGAGGCCTTTGTCGCAGAGGTGCTTCATGACCATCCAGGAGTTCGCTATGTTATTGTCAATGAAAGCGGAGCCTCTGTCTATTCAGCTAGTGAGTTGGCCCGTCATGAGTTCCCAGAGCTAACCGTTGAAAAACGCTCGGCCATCTCCATTGCCCGTCGCTTGCAAGATCCGCTAGCAGAATTGGTGAAAATCGATGCCAAATCCATCGGTGTCGGTCAATACCAACACGATGTCAATCAGAAAAAACTGACAGAAAGCTTGGATTTCGTGGTAGATACTGTCGTCAACCAAGTTGGGGTCAATATCAATACGGCTAGTCCCTCTCTCTTAGCCCATGTAGCAGGACTCAATAAAACCATCTCTGAAAATATTGTGAAATACCGGGAAGAAGAAGGAATGATTCTTTCACGAGCACAGATTAAAAAAGTCCCTCGTCTCGGCGCCAAGGCTTTCGAGCAAGCGGCTGGATTCTTACGCATTCCTGAAAGTAAAAATATCTTGGACAATACCGGCGTTCACCCTGAAAGTTACAAGGAAGTTGAAAAACTTTTTCAACTTCTTGAAATTACCGACCTCGATGCATCCGCTCAGGAAAAATTAAAAGCTGTGAACATAAAGGAGATGTCTACTCAGCTGGATCTGGGACCAGAAACCCTGAAAGATATTATTGCCGATCTCCTAAAACCAGGTCGCGATTTGCGGGATTCCTTTGATGCACCCGTGCTCCGTCAGGATGTCTTGGATATTAAAGACCTCCATATAGGCCAAAAATTAGAAGGGGTTGTGCGCAATGTGGTTGACTTTGGGGCCTTTGTCGATATTGGCATTCACGAAGATGGCTTGATTCATATCTCCCATATGAGCAAGCAGTTTATCAAGCATCCAAGCCAGGTCGTATCAGTAGGTGATTTGGTAACCGTCTGGGTGAAGAAGATTGATGTGGAACGCGAAAAAGTCAATCTCAGTTTGGTAGCTCCGAATGAATCTGACTGAGTATGTACGCCAAGTATCCCTAGAAGATTTTGGGAGAGAATTCCGCCATCAAGCAGAGTGGAATTCACGTCTTCAAACTACTGGGGGTCGTTTCTTTCCCAAAGATCGACACCTTGATTTCAACCCGAAAATATACCAAGCTTTCGGGTTAGAGGTCTTTCGTAAAATCGTCCGTCACGAGCTCTGCCATTACCATCTTTACGATCAAGGAAAAGGCTATCGCCACAAAGATCTAGACTTTAAGCAACTTCTCCAGCAAGTGGACGGTCTTCGTTTCACACCTCCTCTACCAGATAGAACTGGGCGAGTCAAGCGGATCTATCTCTATCAATGTCCCCATTGTGGCCAAGAGTATAGACGAAAGCGAAAAATCGATCTGAAGAAATATGCCTGCGGTCGCTGTCACAGCTGCCTGCAATTTCTTGAAATGAGACAAGTGTAAGAATCAGTCTTTAGGCGGATCTCTTTCCAGTTCGACTCTGCTAAAATAGGTCTAACTAGAAAGAGGAAAATCAAATGACATCATCATTTTACAAATTAAAACGACATCGCCTGGTTTCAGGTGTGCTAGCTGGCTTAGCTGATAAATTTGGTCTTAGTGTAACTCTCCTACGCTTCTTGTTTATTCTTTTTACGGTTTCTCATGCCTTTATCGGTGTGATTATCTATTTACTGTTAGATACGACCTTGCCTTATAAGGACGAGGAGGAGCAGGAAATGTTTGACTATGGCCCTCGACCTCGTCGAAGAAAAGAGGCCGAACCCATCCATGATCAGAATGATAGTCCATTTTTCTAAAAGGAGATTTGAGTGAAGCAGAAGTTCTATTCCCTTGCTTTTATTCTATATCTCTTCTTCAGTTTTATAGGACAGTTTTTCATTTTAAATCGTTTTTTTGGTGAAGGAGTTGGAACAGTTTTGATCGGAATGCTCCTTTTTCCACTGGGCATTTGGAATAGCCTCTTCTACCTCTTGTTTCTGCCAACAGAAATGGCTAGAAAGCCACAAATTTATCGGTTTTCGATTTTATTTCTTCCGATTTTGTATCTGGTTTTGTCCTTGCTGGGGGGAGGACCTACCACCTTTATGCTAGGCTTGATCTCATTTCCTTCAAACGCGGTGGTTTATGCAGTCTCTACCGGAATCAAATCTATGATTAAAGATTTTTTGCAAGGCGAAGACTAGAGCATTCTTCATATGTTCCCATCATTTCCTAGAGGTTGGAGACCTTTGTCTTGGCCTCTTTTTGCTTGCCTTAAAAAGGAGTTGAAAATGGATCTTTCAAATGACACTTCAGTCTCTCGTCTGAAGAGAAAATCTGCTATAATAGAGAGAGAATTTGAAAAGGGAGAATGATATGGCAGTTACTGTTCGCGATCTACAGGAAAAGCTTCGTCTATCGGTTGTTTATGGGGATGATAAACTCTTAAGCAAGGAAATTACGACTGCGGATATTTCACGTCCAGGTCTTGAAATGACGGGCTATTTCGACTATTACACACCTGAGCGGATTCAGCTTGTAGGAATGAAAGAATGGTCCTACCTGGTGAAGATGAGCTCTCACAACCGTCATCAGGTCCTGCGCAAGATGTTCCAGCCAGAGACACCTGTCATCATTGTCGCGCGGAATTTAGAAATTCCAGAAGAAATGTTGCGTGCTGCGGAAGAGAAGCAACTAGCCATTTTAAAGAGCAATGTTGCAACGAGTCGTTTATCTGGAGAGCTTTCTAGCTATTTGGATAGTCGGCTAGCAGAACGTACGAGTGTACACGGTGTCTTGATGGATATTTATGGGATGGGTGTCTTGATTCAAGGAGATAGCGGAATCGGAAAAAGCGAGACAGGTCTGGAACTTGTCAAGCGGGGTCACCGCCTCGTAGCAGATGACCGAGTTGATATCTATGCGAGAGACGAGATGACCCTTTGGGGAGAGCCAGCTGAAATCCTACGCCACTTACTAGAGATCCGTGGTGTCGGGATTATCGATGTCATGAGTCTCTACGGCGCCAGTGCTGTCAAGGATTCTTCACAAGTCCAAATCGCCGTTTACTTGGAAAATTATGCTAAGGATCAAGTTTATGATCGTCTTGGTAATAATGCAGAAGAGTTGGAAATCGGTGGCGTGACCATTCCTCGGATTCGCATCCCTGTGAAGACTGGTCGGAATATTTCGGTCGTGATCGAAGCCGCAGCGATGAATGTTCGGGCCAAAGAAATGGGCTATGATGCTACCAAAACTTTTGAAGAACGTTTGTCCCAGTTGATTAGTCAAAATGAGGTGAAGGAATGAATCCAGTAGCCCTTCAATTAGGTCCGATCAGTATTCGTTGGTACGCGATTTGTATTGTCTCTGGTTTGATTCTAGCTGTTTATCTTTCTATGAAAGAAGCGCTCCGTAAAAAAATTGATCCAGATGCTATCATTGATTTCATTTTGATCGCCTTTCCGCTTGCGATTGTGGGGGCTAGACTCTATTACGTTATTTTCGAATGGGGTTACTATAGCCAGCACCTTGGTGAGATTTTCGCCATCTGGAACGGAGGAATCGCGATTTATGGTGGCCTCTTGACAGGTGCTCTTGTCCTCTATCTATTCTCTCGTAGACGCTTGATTGAGCCAATTGATTTCTTAGATATTGCGGCCCCAAGCGTCATGATTGCACAGAGTATTGGTCGCTGGGGAAACTTCTTTAACCAGGAAGCTTATGGAGCTGCTGTTAAAAGTCTCAACTACCTGCCCTCTTTTATTCGAGATCAAATGTATATAGATGGTAGTTACCGTCAGCCAACGTTCTTATATGAATCCAGTTGGAATCTGTTAGGATTTCTTTTGATCTTGATTCTTCGGAGGAAGCCCCAATTTTTGCGGCAAGGTGAGATCACAGCCTTTTACCTTATCTGGTATGGTTTTGGTCGGATGATCATCGAAGGAATGCGGACTGATAGCTTGATGTTTGCGGGCTTACGTGTTTCCCAGTGGTTGTCGATGATCCTGATTCTGGTTGGACTCGCCATTATCCTTTACCAACGTCGCAAAAAAGCCCCTTATTATGTAGAAACAAAGGAGTAACATATGTTTATTGAAATTGCCTACAGCCTCTTAGGCCTTGCCTTAGTAGCGCTTGTCATTTATATGATTTTTTTCCTCTCAAAGATTGGAAAAGTTGTAGATGAGACGCAAAAAACGATCCAAGTTTTGACATCAGATGTCAATGTTACCTTGCATCAGACCAATGATCTATTGGCAAAAGTCAATGTTTTAACGGATGATTTGAATCAAAAAGTTGCAACGATTGACCCACTCTTTACAGCCGTAGCGGATCTTTCAGAGTCTGTTTCAGATTTGAATGATCAAGCCCGTCAATTAGGTTCCAAAGCTGTATCAGCTGGTGGAAAAACAGTGAATGCCTCTATCGGATTAAAAGCGATTAAGATGGCTTCAAAATTATTTAAATAGAATCGAGGAAGAATATGGGACGTTTATCTAGTTTATTAATTGGTGTGATTTCAGGTGCTTCAGCAGCTTACTATTTATCAACAGAGCAAGGAAAGAAAGTCACTAAAAAGGTGGTGCGCTTCGTAAAAGATTATCAAGAAGATCCTCAAGAAGTACATGAATCGGTGAAACAAACTGCTAAGGATGTTTCAAAACAAGCAGCCGAAGTGATCCAACAAACCAAAGAAAAAGTTGGTTCTGGAGAAATTACGACAGGAACTGTTTTGGAATCTGTCAAAGAAAAGACGCAAGATGTGGTTGAAAAATCTCAAGAAGTCTATCACTCATTTAAGGATAAACTTCAAAAAGAAAATCTAAGTGGCAATGACTTGGTTCAATCCATTCGCAAACAAACAGAATCTGAAGACATCGTGTTAGAGTTGGATGAAAAAGATTCTGAAGAAGCAGCTGAAGAAGAAACAAAAGAAGTATAAAAAATGAGGCTCACTGAGCCTCATTTTTTTTGGAAGGTAAGATGGAAATTGGCAGTTAAGTTTTGTCTTCCAACTGTTATTTCAATTAATAAAATTCGAGTAAATAAAAAAATCAGGCAAACCTGATTTTTATTTTTTTCGTTTATTGTAGTAAATTCGGAACCCTTGAATACTAGCAAAGCTAGAACCAATCGCTAAAGCAAACGCAAAGAAAGTATTCATTTTTGTTGCTAAAAAGACAAAACTAAATACAACCGTCAACACACAGAAAATAGCGATATTTAAAAAATATAGCAATTCACTTAATTGAGGTGCGGGTTCAACTTCAGGAGCATAGTCCTGAATAGGGGTTTCTTGGGTTTGTTTGGTTAATTCGATATAATCGAATTCTTCTTCATAGTGTCTTAAATTTCTTACGGGCATTTTCTCTCTCCTAACAGTACTCTATTATTCTATCATGAATTCAGGTATATAAATGTTACAAAAATGTTACAAATTTTACAAAATGAATAAATTTTTCTAGAATATCGGAATTTTTGTTATAATGGTTCTATGAAAAATATTATTATTACAGCAACAGCAGAGAGTGTTGAGCAAGCGCAAGCCCTGATTGATGCAGGGGTTGACCGAATCTATGTCGGTGAAAAAGACTACGGATTACGATTGCCTCAAACTTTAAGCTATGACGAAATAAATCGAATTGCCCAACTGGTCCATGCTGCTGGCAAAGAATTGACAGTAGCTGTAAATGCACTGATGCACCAATCGATGATGGATTCAATCAAGCCTTTCCTAGATTTTCTAAAGGAAATTCAGGCTGATTATATTACTGTCGGAGATGCGGGCGTTTTTTATGTCTTGAAACGAGATGGCTATCCATTCAAAACCATTTACGATGCCTCAACCATGGTCACTTCTAGTCGCCAGATCAATTTCTGGGGAAAACAAGCAGGTGCTTCTGAGGCTGTTTTGGCTCGTGAGATTCCATCTGCCGAATTATTCGTAATGGCTGAGAATCTTCAGATTCCAGCAGAAGTATTGGTCTATGGCGCTAGCATTATTCACCATTCGAAACGACCTCTTCTTCAGAATTATTACAACTTTATCAAGACAGAAGAATCTGTGACCAAAGATCGGGATCTGTTCTTGGCCGAGCCAGGAGATCCCAATTCTCATTATTCGGTCTACGAAGACAAACATGGAACCCATATCTTCTCAAATAATGACTTGAATATGATGACCAAATTGTCTGAGTTAGTTGAACATGGCTTTGATCATTGGAAACTCGATGGTGTCTACTGTCCGGGTGAAAACTTTGTCAAGATTACAGAGTACTTTGTCAAGGCCCGTGATTTGATTCAAAAAGGAACATTTACACAGGATCAAGCCTATCTGTTTGATGAAGAAATCCGCAAATTGCATCCAGCTAATCGTGGTTTGGATACTGGTTTCTATGATTATGAACCAGATCGTGTAAAATAATAAAAAAACTAGGGCTTCTTCGTTTGTGAGTTTTCCTTTTTCAGGGAACGAAGAGGCTATTCATCATATCGACAATCTTGTAAATTGGAGAAAACATGACAAATACAAAAAAACGTCCAGAGGTTTTGGTACCTGCTGGAACATTAGAAAAATTAAAAGTTGCCGTTAATTATGGGGCAGATGCAGTGTTCGTTGGTGGACAAGCCTATGGGTTGCGTAGCCGTGCCGGAAACTTCACCATGGATGAGCTTCGTGAAGGTATTGAGTATGCTCATGCCCGTGGAGTGGATGTGCACGTTGCTTCAAACATGGTAACCCATGAGGGAAATGAACAAGGGGCTGGCGAGTGGTTCCGTGAATTACGAGATATGGGACTTGACGCCGTGATCGTCTCAGACCCAGCCTTGATTGAAATCTGTGCAACCTATGCACCTGGCCTCAATATTCACTTGTCTACGCAAGCTTCTGCAACCAATGTGGAGACCTTTCATTTCTGGAAAGAATATGGCTTGACCCGTGTTGTCTTGGCCCGTGAAGTATCCATGGAAGAGTTGGCAGAGATCCGTAAGCGTACCGATCTTGAGATCGAAGCCTTCGTTCATGGAGCCATGTGTATTTCTTATTCCGGACGTTGTACCCTTTCTAACCACATGTCTGACCGAGATGCCAACCGTGGTGGTTGTTCTCAATCTTGTCGTTGGAAATATGACCTCTACGACATGCCATTTGGCCAAGAACGCAAGAGTATCAAAGGACAAGTCCCAGAAGAATACTCTATGTCAGCCGTGGACATGTGTATGATCGAAAATATTCCAGATATGATTGATAATGGGGTTGATAGTTTGAAGATTGAAGGCCGGATGAAATCTGTCCATTACGTATCAACTGTTGCCAACTGTTACAAGGCAGCTTGTGATGCCTATATGGAAAGTCCAGAAGCCTTTTATGCTATCAAGGATGATTTGATCAATGAATTGTGGAAGGTTGCTCAACGTGAATTAGCAACTGGATTCTACTACCAAACACCGACTGAAAATGAACAATTGTTTGGGGCACGTCGTAAGATTCCTCAATACAAATTTGTAGGAGAAGTCGTGGACTTTGATCCATCTACCATGACTGCGACGATTCGCCAACGGAATGTCATCAATGAAGGCGACCAAGTGGAATTCTATGGACCAGGCTTCCGTCATTTTGAATGCCAGATCCAAGACTTGCATGATAAGGATGGAGTGAAGATTGATCGCGCACCAAATCCGATGGAACTTCTCACGATCACGGTCCCTCAAGAAGTCAAGCCAGGAGATATGATTCGTTCTTGCCAGGAAGGCTTAATCAATCTCTACTCAAAAGATGGGGCAAGTAAAACTGTTCGAGTATAACAAAAAAAGAGAGGGTTAAACCTCTCCTTTTTGTTGGGCGATGCGAATATTATTGGGGACCAAACTGATTTTCTGGATCTCAGAAATCCGAATAATCGTGGACATACTCTTCTTGAAATTTTTCACGATCAGTTGTCGGCGTTCTTGGTCATACTTGACAATATCGCCTGTAAAACTCTTGTTTGAAAAAATAACATGTACCCCTTGTTTTTTTCGCAATGCTTGTTGAATGATTTCAATAATTCTCTCATCTTCTAATGGGGCAGGGGTACTGACTTTTCCATTGAAAAATTCATTTGCTCGGTCTTTAACGATCTCGAGAAATTTTTTCATAGCTAAATTCTCCATAACTTGATACAATATATTATAGATAATTTCAACGATTTTGTAAATGATTTACGAATAATAGAGATGAGAAGGCAAGAAAGGAGTCGTGAAATGGCAGAATTTTCATTCCAAATCGAAGAACATTTGCTAGTCTTGTCAGAAAATGACAAGGGTTGGACCAAAGAATTGAACCGTGTGAGTTTTAATGGTGCTCCTGCTAAGTATGATATCCGGACCTGGAGTCCCGACCATACAAAGATGGGAAAAGGCATTACACTCACAAACGAAGAGTTCCAAGTCATGCTCGATGCATTTAAAAATTAAGAAAAGGGGTCCTTCAAGGACTTCTTTTTTGTTATAGCCTAAGGCTATATAGATGTCAAAGATATTAGATTATCCCAAACCCTTGTTTATCAAGTGTTGGACTGCTATAATGGTTGCATTAATGAATTAATGTAAAACTTATAGGAAAGAGGGAATCATATTGACACATACACATGCACCTTATCGCGTAGACCATGTTGGTTCATTTCTTCGTCCAGCAGCTTTGGTTCAAGCTCGTGAAGATTTCGCAGCTGGAAAAATCAGTCAGTCTGACTTAACAAAAGTAGAAGATCAGGCGATTCGTGACCTCGTTGAAAAAGAAATTGTTGCTGGTCTAAAGTCAGTAACAGATGGAGAATTCCGCCGAGCTTATTGGCATTTGGATTTCTTCTGGGGCTTTGGTGGCATTGATCACGTCCAAGCTGCTCAAGGCTATCAATTCCATGATGAAACAACCAAGGCGGACTCAGCACTTGTCGTTGGAAAAATCACAGGAGCCAATCATCCATTTGTAGAGCATTACAAGTTCTTGCGGGATCTTGTAGCAGATGTAGATGGTGTAGAGGCTAAATATACCATTCCAGCACCTGCGCAATTCTATTTTGAATTGATCCGAGATGCAGAACATGTAGAACAATTGAATAAAATCTATCCTGATTTTGCGGCTGTTCGTGAAGATATCAAGCAAGCCTATCTTCAAGTGATTCAAGATTTGTATGATGCAGGACTTCGGACCCTTCAAGTAGATGACTGTACGTGGGGTGTCTTGGTAGACGATAATTTCTTGACAGCTTGGGGAGCAGCTCAAGGCAAGTCAAAAGATGAGGTTCGTCGAGAACTCGCTGATCTCTTCTTGACCTTTAACAACGATGTCTACCAACATGTTCCAGCTGGTTTGACCGTCAATACGCATGTTTGTCGTGGGAACTTCCATTCTACTTGGGCTTCATCAGGTGGCTATGCGCCGATTGCCAAAGAACTCCTTGGAGAAGAAGCCGTCAATGCTTACTTCCTAGAGTTTGATACTGATCGAGCTGGTGGTTTTGAACCACTTGCAGAAGTAACCCCTGGTAAAGGAGTGGTGTTAGGCCTCTTGACATCTAAGAGTGGTCAATTGGAGAACAAGGACGAAGTGATTGCTCGTATTAAAGAAGCAAGTCAGTATGTACCGTTGGAAAATCTTTACCTGTCTACTCAGTGTGGCTTTGCTTCGACAGAAGAAGGAAACATTTTGACAGAAGAAGACCAATGGAAAAAAATAGGTTTGATTAAGGAAATTGTCGCTGAAGTTTGGGGCGAATAAGGAGGAAGAAACATGTCAGATTTACTAAGTATTTATAAAGAATTGCAAGCTAAAAAATGGGTGGACTTGAGTCACCAAATCAATGCGGAAAGTCCACACTTCCCAGCCCTTCCTGCTTTGCAACAAGAAGATCTTTTCACATTAAAAGATGGTTTCCATGTTCAAAAATTTACAGTGGTTGGTCAATACGGAACGCATATTGATGCACCGATTCACTTTGTAGAAGGGGGTCGTTGGTTGGATGAGATTGACCTCAAAGATCTCCTCTTGCCACTTTATGTTATCGACAAGTCTAAAGAAGTTGCTGCCAATCCAAACTTTATCTTGAGCAAACAAGATATCTTAGACTTTGAGGCAGAGCATGGACAAATTGCTGAGGGTGCTTTTGTTGCCTTCCGCAGTGATTGGTCAAAACGTTGGCCAGATCAAGATGCTATGCGTAACCTAGATGAAAATGGTGTTCAACAAAGTCCAGGATGGAGCCGTGAAGCCTTGGAATTCTTGATTCATGAACGCCATGTCAAGGCTGTGGGTCATGAAACCTTTGATACCGATGCAGGTATTCCAGCAGCAGAGCATGGCTTGGTCAATGAATACTACCTCTTGGAACAAAATATCTACCAAGTTGAAGTCTTGAACCAATTGGACCAAGTTCCAGCTGTAGGTGCCTTGATTTCGATTGCTTTCCCTCACTGGGACAAGGCAACTGGTTCACCTGTCCGTGCCATTGCCATCTTACCATAAACAAAGAAAAAGAGAGTGGGACAGAAATCGGTAATTTGATAGAATTCGATTTCGTCGTACCACCTCCGCACAGTTGAGTAGGGCTGTAAAAGCTGATGAAATCAGCGTATTAGAGCCCACTCAACCACTGCGTCTTGCTCGACAATCCAAAAACAATTGAGAGGCTAGGACTTTTGTCCCAGCCTCTTATTTTTTATCTCATTGTCACAAATTCTTCGGATCCGGTTGGGTGAATGGCGACAGTTGCATCGAAATCGGCTTTTGTCGCTCCCATCTTGATAGCAACTGCAAATCCTTGGATCATTTCATCGACTCCGTAGCCAAGACCATGAAGGCCAACGACCCTTTCTTCGGGACCAGCAGTGATGAGTTTGAATTTTGCTTGCTGGCGGTGTTGGGTAACAGCGGTGTACATGGAAGCAAATTGAGAAGTATAGACTTTGATATTCTCTTTACCATAAGTTTGCTGGGCTTCTTCCTCCGTTAGGCCAACGGTTCCAATAGCAGGGTGAGAAAAGACAACGGTTGGGATGTTTGTATAATCCATTTTGGCATTGACTTTTCCATTGAATAGTCGTTCAGAAAGAGTGCGTCCAGCTTTAATAGCGACAGGGGTTAATTCTTTTTCTCCTGTAACATCCCCAAGAGCATAGATTCCTGGAATAACTGTATTCTGGTATTCATCTACTTCAATGAATCCCTTTTCATTTAAGGTGACGCCTGCAGCTTCTAGATTGAGATCCTGGACGTTTGGTTTTCGTCCTGTTGCCCAGATAACATGATCTGCCACGTGGCTGGTCATATCCTCAAAATAAATCTTCACACGACCGTCTTCTAATTTTTCAAGCTTCATGGGAACCTTATGTTTGTGAAGCGGAAGGTTTTGTTTTTCCATTTCTTCCATTAAGCCATCGACAATGTAGGAATCAAACTTTCTTAAGGGACGATCACCGCGAACGAAGAGATCGGTCTGAACACCAAGGGCATGGAGCACACCGGCTAGCTCCACTGCGATGTAGCCAGCTCCAATAATGGCAACAGATGTAGGAAGTTCTTCCCAAGCAAAGACATCATCAGAAGTTTCGCCAAATTCAGCTCCAGGAACAGAAGGAATAAAGGGATGGGCACCGGTCGCAATTACGATATGCTTGGCCTTAATGGTTTCTCCATTTACCTCAACCGTATGAGCATCCACAAAACGGGCACGTCCTTCAATTCGTTCAACCCCATTGCGTTTGAAACTGCCATCATAGGAATTACGGGAACGGTCAATATAGGCTTCGCGATTTTTTCTTAAGGTTGCAAAATCAAATTTTGTCTGTTCAGAAGTAAATCCATAGTCTGGTCCATAATCGCGAATTGCTTCTGCAATTTGTGCACCATACCACATAATCTTTTTAGGCACACATCCTCTGTTGACACAGGTGCCACCCAATTGTTTTTCTTCAATGACAGCAGCGCGCGCTCCGTACTCTCCAGCCCGGTTCATCGTAGCAATTCCTCCACTACCTCCACCGATTGAAATAATATCAAATTCTTTCATGTTTTCCTCCTAAATGGGACTTCAGTTTGATTGTAATATCAACTGTTACAAAAGTCAAGGGTTTAGCATGTTACCAAGCATTTAAATTTCATGTTGCCGTGTCAATTTTAGATAGAAAAGTAAGGAAATATGGTATACTATGGTATAGAATAAAACGCTTTCTTTGATGGAGAAAAACGATGAAGAAATTGAAAAAATGGCAACTATTTGCAGCTGCAGGTGCAGCTATTGCGGTGATTGGAACAGGAAGTGTGATGGTGTTTTCGCACCCAAGTACTCCTGATCAAGCAATCACGAAAGAAACTCCAATGGTGCAAACGGTCAAGGATGGATCGATCGCTTCTTCAGTCTTGTTAACTGGGAAAGTCACTGCCAACCAGGAGCAGTATGTCTATTTTGATGGAACCAAAGGGGATTTGCAGTCGATTTTGGTCAATGTAGGAGATCAAGTAACAGCCGGTCAGCCGATTGTTCAGTATAGCAGTACAGAGGCCCAAACCGCTTATGATGCAGCCGTTCGTGCTGTCAATAAGGCAGATCGTCAGTTAAATGATTTACTGACAAATGGTGTGACCATTGATACGACAGGAGATGAAGAAGCAGATGCCAAATTGGCTTCGCAGACCCAACGAACAGTCGATTCTCAAGCTAGCGATTTACGAGATGCTAAGTCAGATGCGGTCGATAATATGAACAAGGCTAAGGCTCTTCTGGATGCGACAACAGTCAGGAGTAATACAGATGGTACCGTGGTCGAAGTCAATAAAGATGTTTCAAAATCGACTACAGGGACCAACCAAACTCTGGTTCACATTGTGAGCAACGGGAATTTACAAGTTAAAGGGGAATTATCTGAATACAATTTGGCCAATATCTCTGAGGGTCAGGAAGTGGTCCTCACTTCCAAGGTTTATCCGGATAAAACCTGGACAGGAAAGATTTCTTATGTAGCGAACTATCCGACTGACGCGGGTCAAGCAGGTGCCAATGCAGCAGGTGGAACACAAGGAAGCGGTGGAGCCAAGTACCCATTTACAGTGGATATTACCAGTGAGATTGGAGAACTCAAACAAGGCTTTTCTGTCAATATTGAAGTCAAAAGTTCTACTCAACATCCCCTTGTTCCCGTGACAAGTGTCATGGCTGATGGGGATACGAGTTATGTATGGACGGTCGAAAATGGCAAGGCTAAGAAAGTAAAAGTAACTCTTGGTAACGCCGATGCTGAAAACCAGGAAATCTTGTCAGGCTTGAAGAAAGATGCTCAAGTTATTGTGAATCCTAATGAGAAACTGGAAGATGGAAAAGAGATCGGAAAATATGACAAAATTGATTGAGCTAAAAGGAATCAATAAAACCTATAAAAATGGGGATCAGGAACTTCGTGTCTTAAAAGACATCGATTTAGAAGTCGAAGAGGGAGAATTTGTGGCCATTATGGGTCCATCTGGCTCAGGGAAATCGACCTTGATGAACGTCATTGGCTTGTTGGACCGCCCGACCAGTGGAGAGTATTTCCTAGAAGGTCAGGAGGTTGGAAATCTCAGTGAGAAAAAATTAGCACGTGTTCGAAATGAACAGATCGGTTTTGTCTTTCAACAATTCTTTCTTCTCTCTAAGCTCAATGCCTTTCAAAATGTAGAACTGCCTCTCATTTATGCAGGGGTTCATCCTGCTAAACGGAAGGAATTAGCTGAGCAGTACCTTGAAAAGGTGGAGCTCCATTCTCGCATGCACCATTTGCCGTCGGAACTCTCAGGGGGTCAAAAACAGCGGGTTGCGATTGCTCGAGCCCTTGTCAATCAGCCAGCCATCGTCTTAGCAGATGAGCCGACTGGAGCCCTAGATACCAAGACGGGGGAGCAAATAATGGACTTGTTAACCAAGCTAAACCAAGAAGGAAAAACCATTATCATGGTTACACACGAGCCAGAAATTGCAGCCTTTGCGCATCGCCGCATCGTCATTCGTGATGGAGTGATCTCCTCAGATAGCAAGCTGGAAAGGGGGACCTAATGCAAAATTGGAAATTTGCGATCAGCTCGATTATGAGCCATAAATTACGGTCTTTCTTGACCATGGTAGGGATCATTATTGGGGTTGCTTCTGTCGTTGTCATCATGGCTCTTGGAGATGGAATGAAAGCTGGTGTCACCAAGACCTTCACCAAGGACCAAGAGTATGTACAAATCTCTTATTCTCCCAACAAGAGTGGCTATGTGACTGGGATCAATATTGGCCCTTCTGATGATACTGGAGAAGGAGAAGGCGGAGGCGAAAGTGGCTCTGCAGCTGAAGACCGAGGGATGGCTGCTCCATCGGATATCGATGGGGAAAACGCTGAAGATGTTGATGGTCAAGTTCAAGAAGCACCGCCAGTTGTGCAAGAATCTTGGGTTAAGGAATTAACCAAGATTCAAGGCATCGATGGTTACTATGTTGGCAATACCTCCAATGCAACCATTGCTTTTCAAAAGAAAAAAGCAGAAGGGGTAAACATCCAAGGGGTAAATGAAACCTATTTTTCTGTCAAAAAGGTTGAGCTCTTATCTGGACGAAAATTAACCCCTTCAGACTATAGTAATTTCTCCCGGGTGGTGCTCCTTGATGAAGGATTGGCCCAACAATTATTTGGAACGGAGAATCCACTGAATCAGGTGGTCTCTGTTGGGGACAACAATTATCGCGTCGTTGGTATTTTCAAGGATCCAAATGCCGGGACAGCCCTCTATGGAGCTTCTTCAGGTGGAAGTGCCTTGATGGCCAATACCCAGCTGGCTTCTGAATTTGGAACAGACGAGATTCAGAACATTGTCGTCCATGTGCCGGATGTGAAGCAGATCAAAACCGTCGGGATCGAAGCTGCTCAAAAGTTAACAGAACTTTCAGGTGTTCGCCAGGGAGAATTTCAAATCTTTAATTTGGATAGCATCCTAGAGGAAACCAACAAAGTAGTAGGAATTATGACATCAGTAATCGGAGCTATTGCTGGGATTTCTCTCTTAGTTGGTGGGATCGGAGTCATGAATATCATGTTGGTTTCTGTCACTGAGCGGACGAGAGAAATTGGCCTTCGCAAAGCATTGGGAGCAACCCGAGGTAAGATTCTGGTTCAATTTTTGATTGAGTCGATGGTCTTGACCATCATTGGTGGGCTGATTGGACTTGGCCTTGCTTATGGTGTGAATAGCTTGATTACTACACTCGCAGCAGCCTCCCTAGAAGGACCACCGATTATTTCCTTAAATGTCGCCATCGGCAGTATTATTTTCTCTGCTTTTGTAGGCATCATCTTTGGAATTTTACCAGCGAATAAGGCTTCTAAGTTAAATCCGATCGAAGCACTGCGTTATGAATAAAAAATAGGAGCGGGTCAGGATGAATGGTTCAGGATTCACCACGCTCCTTTTTTGTACTTTTGTCGAACCCTTTTCAATCATATTGTCTTATACAGGTCAAGCTATTTAGGTAGTCAACGACGGTCTTCAGATGTTTTAGAGTATTCATTCAAGAAGCTGCATTTTTTCTTCCTTCTTATTTTTGTTTAATTGGTAAATATTAGTGAATTTCTGGCCTAAATATGATAGAATAGGAGAGAATAACTTAGGAGGTTCCAAATGACTACTGAACATATGGAAGAATTAAATGACCAGCAGATTGTCCGTCGTGAGAAAATGGCGGCCCTTCGTGAACAAGGAATCGATCCATTTGGGAAGCGATTCGAACGCACTGCAAATTCAGGTCAATTAAAAGAAAAATATTCAGAATTAGATAAAGAACAACTCCACGACTTGAACGAAACAGCTATTATTGCCGGTCGTCTTGTAACAAAACGTGGAAAAGGAAAGGTTGGCTTTGCCCATCTTCAAGACCGTGAAGGTCAAATTCAGATCTACGTTCGTAAGGATGCAGTTGGAGAAGAAAACTACGAGATCTTCAAAAAAGCAGACCTTGGTGATTTCCTTGGTGTTGAAGGGGAAATCATGCGCACAGATATGGGTGAACTTTCGATTAAAGCAACTCATATCACTCACTTGTCAAAAGCCCTTCGTCCTTTGCCTGAAAAATTCCACGGACTTTCAGATGTTGAAACCATCTATCGCAAACGTTATTTGGATTTGATTTCAAACCGTGAAAGCTTCGAACGCTTTGTAACCCGTTCAAAAATCATCTCTGAAATCCGTCGTTATTTAGATGGTCAAGGATTCCTTGAAGTGGAAACACCAGTGCTTCACAATGAAGCTGGTGGTGCGGCTGCCAAACCATTTATCACTCACCACAATGCACAAAACATTGATATGGTGCTTCGTATCGCGACTGAGCTCCACTTGAAACGTTTGATTGTTGGTGGGATGGAACGCGTTTATGAAATCGGACGGATCTTCCGTAACGAAGGAATGGATGCTACTCACAACCCTGAATTCACTTCTATCGAAGTCTACCAAGCTTACGCTGACTTCCACGATATCATGGACTTAACAGAAGGCATTATCCAACATGCTGCGAAAGCGGTCCATGGTGATGGTCCAATTGACTACCAAGGAACAGAAATCAAAATCAACGAACCATTCAAACGGGTTCACATGGTTGATGCGATCAAAGAAATCACAGGTGTTGACTTCTGGCAAGACATGACCTTTGAAGAAGCTGTAGCACTTGCAAACGAAAAACATGTACCAGTTGAAAAACACTACACAGAAGTGGGACAAATTATCAATGCCTTCTTCGAAGAATTCGTTGAAGAAACCTTGACACAACCAACTTTTGTTTACGGTCACCCAGTAGCAGTGTCACCTTTGGCTAAGAAAAATCCAGAAGATCCACGCTTCACTGACCGTTTCGAACTCTTCATCATGACCAAAGAGTATGCGAATGCCTTCACCGAATTGAATGATCCGATCGATCAATTGCAACGTTTTGAAGCACAAGCGCGTGCCAAAGAATTGGGAGATGACGAAGCTACAGGCATTGACTATGACTATGTTGAAGCCCTTGAATATGGTATGCCACCAACAGGTGGACTTGGAATTGGTATTGACCGTCTCGTTATGTTGTTGACAAATGTAACAACAATTCGTGACGTCCTTCTCTTCCCAACTATGAAATAAGCTAAAAGAAAACACTGATCGCAAGATCAGTGTTTTTTAGTCTTCCATATAAGAGGTGTCGTTCCAAGTGTCTAAGTGATAGTGCTCAAAATCATCTGTTGTCAGAATCGTCACGCTGGCATTATCTAGTCCGCCATTTTTGCGAAGTTCTCCTGTGTCATAACCAAGCAAGGTTCGAATAGAAGCTGTCAAATTAGCCCCATGTCCAACGATGAGAACGGTATCGAGCTCTTTTCCTTTCAGGCTTTTTACAAAATCACAGGTACGTTTGGTCGTTTCATAGACAGATTCTGCATCAAAGATTTCATTTTGAAAGCGGGCTAGGTTATGGCGAAAGGCATCCATTTGTTGGGGATAGATAGCTGAAATAGTAGAAATTTTAGCTCCTTCCAATTTTCCCAAATTCCATTCACGAAGAGCAGGCATTGCTTGCAATTCTAGAGGTGTTTCCAATTGATCGAGGAGGATCTGTGCGGTATGGACTGTTCGTGGTAGATCACTTGCAAAGGCTGCATCAAAAGGAACAGTAGCCAGGTGCTTTCCTAATTTTTCAAGCTGATGAATAGAGGCTGGTAACAGCGGAGAATCGCCATTTGATCCCTGAAAACGTCCTTCTTCATTCCATTCTGTCCGTCCGTGTCGAATAAAATATAGTTTCACAATCTTGTCTCCTTCTCTGTCATTATTCTAAAATATCTGCAAAAGTCGCTTGTACGAAGTCTGCTAGAAGTTGTGGTTTGATTTGAATACTATGGCCGATTTCCCCAGCAGATACGATCATGGTTTCTAACTGAAGGGCTGATTCATCGATAAAGATTGGGAAAGAATGCTTTTGACGAATGCCCACCGGATTATTGGCCCCATGAATATAACCAGTTGTTTTTTCGAGATCCTTTTGAGGAATCATAGCCACTTTCTTATTGCCCGATAATTTGGCCAATTTTTTCTCTGAAAGATGCTCCGTGATAGGAATGATCCCAATCACAGGCCCTGTTTTATCTCCTTTGAGAGCTAGGGTTTTGAAAATAGTAGAGCGATCAATCCCTTCTGGTAAGATCCCTTCTAAAGCGTTGATTTGTAAGCCTACGTGCTCAATTTTTGCTTTAGTCAAGATCTGCTCGACCAAGGTTTTTTTCACTTTATTTTTTTTTGCCATGGCTTTCTCCTTTTCTCTTTTTCTCTACAAAATCAGATTTCATTAGACCATTATAACATATAATAGCGACGATATTGTCTTCTCCTTAAAAATAGAAAACAGCAGAAAAAGTGAAAACCACTTGATCTGCTGTTTTAAGGCTATGAGGAAGAGCCATCTTTTTGTACCTTGAAAAGTTTCCGATAAATCGCTTCTTGGTCTTGCGTCGGAGCAATTTGGTTGAGATCCAAGTAGTGTGAGAATCCATTTAATTGCCCTTGAGAGGTATATTGATGCAAGTCGTATTCCGTGTTGGTATCTGGTGCAGCATTATAGTAGCCATCATCAAATCCATAAGTAGGAATCCAAAGAGCCGTAAATTTATCAGTGGAGATACTGTGTTCTTCCATGAAGTAAGTTCCGATATAGAGTCCAATATTTTTTGCACCCAAAGCTTGTAGTTTTGCTCGGAAAGCTTCAACACCTGCGTTCATATCCTTCATGGTTTTTTCCTCAACGTCTAACCAATAGTAGGTCGGTTTGTAAGGAGAAGCAGCCTTGTAAAATTCCTCTGCTTCTTTTTCCATTTCTTTTTTATCCTTAGCAGCGACATAAGCATAGACTGCGACAGGGATATTTCGTTTTTGGAATTCTTGGATATGGGTTTTAAAAGATTTATCCAGACCATTTAAGTAGGTTGCTGCATTTTCCTTTTTAGCTTGAGCCCCACTATGGACACGAACGATCATACCTCCCACATTTTGGGAGAGGACATCGTAATCAATTTCACTAGGCAATTGCCAGCCTGAGATATCAATGATCGGGCGGCCAACCAGTTCTGGATTGATGTCTTCCTCTTTTTTAGAAGAAGAGCTTGCAGTAGTTGTTTTTTTAGGTGTATTGGAGTTTGGAATCGTTTGGGTTGTTTCTTGTTGTGCTCTTGCTTGCATATCAGCAATTGTTCGTGAAAGAACGAGAAAAGAAATGAAACTGATAAAAAAGACCAAGAGAACAACGGGTTTTATCCTTTTTCTCATACAGAATCATTTTACCGTAAAAAAAACGAAAAGGCAAAAGTTAATGCTTAAAAGATCCCAATTTCAGCCATTATTTTCAAAAAAAAGGAATCTTTTCATCGAAAAAGGATAAAAATATATGAAAATAAGAAAAATATTAAGAATATTTCTGGAAAATAGAGAAGAAGCCGAATCTTTTCTGGCCTTTCCTTGGTTTTGCTTCTTAAAAATGATATAATGAAGGTTGAACATTAGGAATATGGTGAATTATGAAAATTGAAAAAAGACATCTTTTAAATTATTCCATCCTCATTCCCTATTTGATTTTATCCATTATTGGTTTGATTGTAGTCTATTCGACAACAAGTGCCTTGGCAATTCAAAGTGGAGTGAGTTCTACTCGGATGGTGCGGACACAGGGACTCTTTTTTATCCTTAGTCTCCTAACCATCGCCTTGATTTATAAATTTAGCTTAAAGTTTCTTCGAAATAAAAAAGTGCTGGCTTTTGTCATCTTTATTGAAGTGATTTTGTTGATTTTGTCTAGGTTTATCACGGATACGGTCAATGGAGCTCACGGTTGGTTGACAATTCCTGGAGGTTTCAGTATCCAGCCAGCGGAGTACCTCAAGGTGATCTTAGTCTGGTATCTAGCCTTGATCTTTTCTAAACGACAAGACGAGATACGCGATTATGATTATCAAGCCTTGACCCACAATGAATGGATTCCAAGGAATTTAAACGATTGGCGTTGGCTGACCTTGATTCTGATTGGAATCGTTGTGATTATGCCGGACTTGGGAAATGCGACGATCTTGGCCTTAACGGTCTTGATCATGATTACGGCTAGTGGAGTGGGTTACCGTTGGTTTACCTCTTTACTTGGTTTAGTTGTTGGGGTATCCACCATTGTCCTTGGTTCAATATGGATCATCGGTGTGGATCGTGTCGCTAAAATTCCTGTCTTTGGTTATGTGGCCAAACGTTTTAGTGCCTTCTTTAACCCCTTTAATGACTTGTCTGGCGCAGGTCACCAATTAGCTAATTCTTACTATGCCATGAGTAACGGTGGTTGGTTTGGCTTGGGGCTAGGAAATTCCATTGAAAAACAAGGATACTTACCAGAAGCGCACACAGACTTTGTGTTTGCAATTGTGATTGAAGAATTAGGTTTTGTTGGAGCTAGCTTGATCCTTGCTCTCCTATTCTTTTTAATTCTTCGGATCATTTTAGTCGGTATTCGAGCAAAGAATCCTTTTAATTCGATGATGGCCATTGGGATCGGTGGGATGATCTTAGTGCAAACCTTTATTAACATCGGAGGAATTTCTGGTTTGATTCCGTCTACAGGAGTGACCTTCCCCTTCTTATCCCAAGGGGGAAATAGCTTATGGGTCTTATCCGTAGCGATTGCTTTCGTTTTGAATATCGATGCTAGTGAAAAACGGGCTAAGATGGAACAAGAAGGCATGGTTTTTGAAGAAAAAGGTAAAATCAAACCTTATTATTAAAAGGGAATTGTTGAATGGCTATTCAAAAAGGAGAAAAAATGGTCTTACAAAAATTAGAGAACTTCACAAATAAAGATATTATCAAAGAAGAAGCCGAAATCTTAACCAATTTATTAGATGATATTACGAAAAATTTGGTTCGTCCGGAAACCTTTGATAAAATTAGGCAGTTGAAGGATCTATCAAAAACACAGAACTATCGTGAGTTAAATCAAATAGTGGAACAATTGACAAATGAAGAAATGACAGTGATTTCACGTTATTTTGCCATTTTACCACTCTTGATTAACATCTCAGAAGATGTTGATTTGGCCTATGAAATCAATCATTTGAATAACGTGGATGGTGAATACCTCGGAAAACTTTCTTCAACCATTAAAGAAGTTGCGAAAAATGAAGATGCACAAGAAATTCTTGAAAATCTCAATATTGTACCTGTTTTAACAGCCCATCCAACTCAAGTGCAAAGAAAAACCATGCTGGATCTAACCAATCATATTCATGCTCTTCTTCGTCAGCATCGGGATGTTAAAGCTGGTTTAATGAATGAGAATAAGTGGTATAACAACCTTCGTTGTAATATCGAAATCATGATGCAAACGGATATGATTCGTGACAAAAAATTGAAGGTTACTAATGAAATCACCAATGTCATGGAATATTACAATAGCTCTTTCTTACAAGCTGTTCCAAATCTGATGTTGGAATACAAACGCTTGGCAAAAGAGCATGGATTAGAGCTTGAACAACCACGTCCGATCACAATGGGCATGTGGATTGGGGGAGACCGGGACGGGAATCCGTTTGTAACAGCTGAGACCTTGAAGCGTTCTGCAACCATTCAAAGTGAAGTCATTTTGAACTATTACATCGAAAAAATTTCTAAATTATACCGTCATTTCTCCCTTTCAACGAGTCTTTCTAAAACAAGTGAAGCAGTAGCTGAAATGGCAGCCCTATCAAGTGATACATCTGTCTTTCGTGAAAAAGAACCTTACCGTCGAGCTTTCCACTATATTCAGTCAAAATTGATCCAAACCTTGGTCAACTTAAAAGAATGGACGATGGTTGGGGAAACTAGAGAAGATCGTTATGCTGTCGAGAGGTTATTAGGAGCAAACGCTCATCAACAAGGGCCAGTTTCTGATTATATCGGCAATCGTATCTCTGGAGCTTTAAAGAAAATTTCTGAGAAAGAAGCTCCAGCTTATGCCTCTGCTCAAGAATTTAAAGAAGACCTTAAAAAGATCAAAGATTCCTTGTTAGAAAACAAGTCAGAGTATTTGATTTCGGGTGAATTTACAGAACTTCTAGAAGCCATCGATGTTTTTGGATTCTATCTCGCCTCTATTGATATGCGCCAGGATTCTAGTGTGCATGAAGCCTGTGTAGCAGAATTATTGAAATCAGCAGGGATTAATGACCATTATTCTGATTTATCAGAGGAAGAAAAGTGTCAAGTTCTCTTGAAAGAACTCTTAGAAGACCCACGGATTTTATCAGCCACCCATGCTGAAAAATCTGAACTACTTGAAAAAGAATTGGCAATTTTCCAAACAGCTCGTGAATTGAAGGATCGTTTAGGAGAAGAAGTCATTCGTCAAAACATCATTTCTCATGCAACAAGTGTATCAGATATGTTGGAATTGGCTGTGATGTTGAAAGAAGTGGGCTTAGTTGATACGGAAAAAGCTCGCGTGCAAATCGTACCTTTATTTGAAACAATCGAAGATTTGGATCATTCAGAAGAAACTATGAGAAGCTACTTGTCTCTTCCAATTGCCAAACGTTGGATTGCTTCCAAGAACAACTACCAAGAAATTATGTTAGGTTACTCGGATTCTAACAAGGATGGTGGCTACTTGTCTTCTTGTTGGACCCTCTTTAAAGCCCAACAACAATTGACCGCTATCGGAGATGAGTTTGGAGTGAAGATTACCTTCTTCCATGGTCGTGGTGGTACGGTTGGTCGTGGTGGAGGTCCTACCTATGAAGCCATCACTTCTCAACCGTTGAAATCCATTAATGACCGTATCCGCTTAACCGAGCAAGGGGAAGTGATTGGCAATAAATACGGGAACAAAGATGCCGCCTACTACAACCTTGAGATGCTTGTTTCTGCAACTATTAACCGCATGATTTCAGAACAAAAAAGTCCATTTTCTATGTTTGATCGTTTCGGGGAAGTCATGGATAAAGTCGTGAATCGCAGTTACGATATCTATCGTGATTTGGTCTTTGGAAATGAGCATTTCTATGATTACTTCTTTGAATCAAGTCCGATCAAAGCTATTTCTAGCTTTAATATTGGTTCGCGTCCAGCTGCCCGTAAGACTATTACAGAAATTGGTGGTTTGCGTGCCATTCCTTGGGTATTCTCTTGGTCACAAAGTCGGGTGATGTTTCCTGGTTGGTATGGAGTAGGTTCTAGCTTTAAGGAATTTATCGATGAGGATCCTGAGAATATTGAAACCCTTCGATATATGTATAAGAACTGGCCTTTCTTCCAATCTCTCTTGTCAAATGTGGACATGGTCTTATCCAAAGCCAACATGGATATTGCCTTTGAGTATGCGCAATTGTGTGAGGAAGAAGAAGTCCGCAATATCTATCAGATTATCTTACATGAATGGCAATTGACCAAGGATATCATCCTGATGATTGAGGAGCATGACGAATTGCTCGCGGAAAACCCTTATCTGAAAGAAAGTTTGGATTATCGGATGCCGTACTTTAACGTCTTGAACTATATTCAGTTAGAATTGATTCGACGTCAACGGACTGGACAACTATCAGCCGATCAAGACAAGCTAATCCATATCACCATCAATGGAGTGGCTACAGGATTACGAAATTCAGGTTAAAAAAATCGGAACATTGTTCCGATTTTTTCTGCTCTGAAACGAAGTGATAGAAGATGTTTAACGAGTTTAAATTAAAGATTTCAAATGAGGATTTTCAAAGCTTGATCAGGATCTTTCAGCAAGAGGACAAAACAAAAGGAAAGAAGAGGAATAATTAAGAAAATATAGGTAAAAGGCTTGCAATTTTATCTAAAATTCGATAGAATAGTAAGGAAAGTTAGACTGTATTGCCTACTGTCTATCTATAAAATATATTTTATTGGAGGCTTTTACTCAAATGGCAAAAGAAAAATACGATCGTAGTAAACCGCACGTTAACATCGGTACAATCGGACACGTTGACCACGGTAAAACTACCCTAACTGCAGCAATCACAACTGTTTTGGCACGTCGCTTGCCTTCATCAGTTAACCAACCAAAAGACTATGCGTCTATCGATGCTGCTCCAGAAGAACGCGAACGCGGTATCACTATCAACACTGCACACGTTGAGTACGAAACTGCTAAACGTCACTACGCTCACATCGACGCTCCAGGACACGCGGACTATGTTAAAAACATGATCACTGGTGCCGCTCAAATGGACGGAGCTATCCTTGTAGTAGCTTCAACTGATGGACCAATGCCACAAACACGTGAACACATCCTTCTTTCACGTCAGGTTGGTGTTAAACACTTGATCGTCTTCATGAACAAAGTTGACTTGGTTGACGATGAAGAATTGCTTGAATTGGTTGAAATGGAAATCCGTGACCTTCTTTCAGAATACGATTTCCCAGGTGATGATCTTCCAGTTATCCAAGGTTCAGCTCTTAAAGCTCTTGAAGGTGACTCTAAATATGAAGACATCATCATGGAATTGATGGATACTGTTGATGAGTACATCCCAGAACCAGAACGCGATACCGACAAACCATTGCTTCTTCCAGTCGAAGACGTATTCTCAATCACTGGACGTGGTACAGTTGCTTCAGGTCGTATCGACCGTGGTGTTGTTCGTGTCAACGACGAAATCGAAATCGTTGGTATCAAAGAAAAAATCCAAAAAGCAGTTGTTACTGGTGTTGAAATGTTCCGTAAACAACTTGACGAAGGTCTTGCAGGGGATAACGTTGGTGTGCTTCTTCGTGGTATCCAACGTGATGAAATCGAACGTGGACAAGTTATCGCTAAACCAGGTTCAATCAACCCACACACTAAATTCAAAGGTGAAGTTTACATCCTTACTAAAGAAGAAGGTGGACGTCATACTCCATTCTTCAACAACTACCGTCCACAGTTCTACTTCCGTACAACTGACGTGACTGGATCTATCGAACTTCCAGCAGGAACTGAAATGGTAATGCCTGGTGATAACGTGACTATCGACGTTGAGTTGATCCACCCAATCGCCGTTGAACAAGGTACTACATTCTCAATCCGTGAAGGTGGACGTACTGTTGGTTCAGGTATGGTTACTGAAATCGAAGCTTAATTCGATCTAGTTCCCAGATTAACAATTATATAGACAGACAGAAAACCCCGTGAAGACGGGGTTTTTATTTTGGTAAAAAGTAAAATGAGCTTGTGCAACCTTTCATTATGACGAAATTTATGGTAGAATAGATAGTATAAAATTAGAAAAAAGAGGTATGTGAAATGTCACGTAAACCATTTATCGCTGGTAACTGGAAAATGAACAAAAATCCAGAAGAAGCAAAAGCATTCGTTGAAGCTGTAGCATCAAAACTTCCTTCAGCTGATCTTGTTGAAGCTGGCATCGCAGCTCCTGCAGTTGACTTGACAGCTGTACTTGCTGCTGCTAAAGGTTCAAACCTTAAAGTTGCTGCACAAAACACTTACTTTGAAAATGCTGGTGCCTTCACTGGTGAAACTAGCCCACAAGTTTTGAAAGAAATCGGTACTGACTACGTTGTTATCGGTCACTCAGAACGTCGTGACTACTTCCATGAAACTGATGAAGATATCAACAAAAAAGCAAAAGCAATCTTTGCGAACGGTATGCTTCCAATCATCTGTTGTGGTGAAAGCCTTGAAACTTACGAAGCTGGTAAAGCAGCAGAATTCGTAGGAGCTCAAGTTTCAGCTGCTCTTGCAGGATTGAATGCAGAACAAGTCGCTTCAACAGTTATCGCATACGAACCAATCTGGGCGATCGGTACTGGTAAATCAGCTTCACAAGACGACGCACAAAAAATGTGTAAAGTTGTTCGTGACGTTGTAGCTGCTGACTTTGGTCAAGAAGTGGCTGACAAAGTACGTGTTCAATACGGTGGTTCAGTGAAACCTGAAAACGTTGCTGAATACATGGCTTGTCCAGACGTTGACGGAGCTCTTGTGGGTGGTGCATCACTTGATCCAGAAAGCTTCTTGGCATTGCTTGACTTCGTTAAATAATGACATCTAAAAGGCGAGAGGTTTCTCGCCTTTTTTATAGTAGAAAAAGGCTGGGCAAAAACTGTCCAGCCTTTGATGTTTGATAGGAGTAAGTGTAAGACGCAGTGGTTGATTGGCATCTTTGTTCGCCTTTTAAGCTCCAAAGATGACCTAATCAACTGTGCGGGGGTGGGAAGACGAACTCTTTTTAACTTGTCGGAGTTCTTTCCCACTCCCTTTGAGTTAGGAACGTCCTAATAGTTTCTTAATGAGAGAAATCAGTTTGTATTTCAGAGGACTTGGGTAATAACGGAAGGTCCCCATCTTACGGACGATGTAACCATTGAAGTTTTGTTTGAAACGAAGAACACCGTCTGACCCGTCAAAGATTCCTTGAATACCTAGGAAGTTATATCTTGGGATGCCACGTTTGATGGTTTCAAGCATCATATATTCCTGGAGAACAGCAGGAGCATAGAACTTATTAAATTCTGTATAAGAGCCACTGAATAAATAGGTGGATTCTTGTGGCATATAGACGAAGAGGCTACCTGCAAGAATGACGTCTTGATCTCCATATTTTTCAATATATTCTTTTGCTTCCTGTTTTCTCACCTCAAAGGTATCAAACTGGCTAGAGAATTCACGAAGTTGATTTTGTTTTTTCTCTGAATTGGGGTTGACTTCAAGATCCTTCTGTAATTTCTCAATCTTCTGTGCTAGTTTTCCTTGGTCTTTTTCAAGATTCGTGTAGTAATGGTGGAAGTTCAGTGTTGCGATCATGAAATCTGCATTGTCGCCAAAACTGTCATAGAAAGTTTGGTAATAATCCAAGGTCTTATCCTGATAGTCGCGACGGTCACTGGTAGAGGAAGTAATATCCTTAAAGAGTTGCAGTTCATCTCGGTTTAATCGTTTCAGTTCAATACCGAAAGATTTGGCTTTCTTGACAAGTGGCTTTCCTTTTTTACTGAAGCTCTTGAGAAGATTTTTTTCGGTGATACCCTCCATATCTTTCACATAATGCCAATCACCTTCTCCACCTGGATAACCTGTTGTTAAACCATCATGCTGATAGCCCAATTTTTTTAGGGTATCCATGAAATGGGTTTGCTCTTCACTGGTTGGATTGCCGTCACTGTCAAAGGTTTGATAGGTATCATAGGGCTTAATAACGAGTTCAATAGCCCCATTTTCTTTCGCATAGTCTTTTATAGCTGCATAGAAAGGTTCTAGCATAGCTTCCTCTTGGTAAAGGGGGCCAGAATTGATTTCCATATGGAGACCACCTGTCATAGGAAGACTGTACAAGATTGCTGCCACTTGGACTTGATCTTCTTGCTTCCAAGCGATAAATTGGACGGTATTTCCTCGCTTTTCAAGCAGATCTGCCATTTCAGCAGACTGGATAAAAGAGCGATGGGAGACAGTATTTGCAAATGAGGTAAATTCTTCTTTTGAAATTGTCGTAAGAGTCATGTAACTTATTTACTCCTTAATTTTTTCCGGATCTTGTAGACTTTGTTTACAAGTGGATAGAGTGGACTGGTTGGGAGGTTGAATTCCCCAACAAATTCTTCAATGACAGGATTAAATTTTGATTTGAAATGATAGAGACCACCATCGAGTGAATTTTCAATGCCCCCCATATTTTGCCAAGAAGCACCACGATCAAAAGCGTGTTGGGCAGTTTCATACCAGGTGAGGATAGCAGGTTGGTAGCGGCGGAATTCTTCATCCATCCCTGCATAAACATTTTCAGATGTCCCACC
Source organism: Streptococcus parasanguinis (assembly GCF_023109675.1). GTDB lineage: Bacteria > Bacillota > Bacilli > Lactobacillales > Streptococcaceae > Streptococcus > Streptococcus parasanguinis_I. The sequence goes on from NZ_JALDUR010000009.1 coordinate 49,423, forward strand.
AAATTCAAGGGTTAAGGTCCCAGATAAAGGAACAATTTGTCTACCTGCTTGGAGATGCTGCTCAAGAAATTGCAGTTCTTCCTCTATCCGCTCTTTTTCTTTTTGGTTATTCTCAACCTTGCCAGGCTTTGTTTTTTCTGTGAATTTTTCAGCCTCTGCCTTGTTTTTTTCAAGATCTTTTATAAGGGAGCTTTTGCGTTTCTCGAGATCTAGAGTAGACAAGGTAATGTAGGATTGTCCTTGGTAGGTTGTGAGTAGTTTTTCGTAGTAGTCTTTTCCACGTAAATGAATGCTTTTACGAGCTTCAGTCTTTTTCATGAGAGAAGCAAAGTCCTCCAACAATTCAGTCCCGCCAAATTGGACTTGGATCCCTTTGTTTCGAGCAGTTCGGATGGCTTGTCGAGTAGATTTTGAAAGATCTTGCTCAATGAAAAACTCTTTGTGGATATTCGCTTGAAAGCGTGGTTGGATATTTTCTGCCATATCACTGGTTCGGCCAGTCCATTCAATCCCTTCTTTAGTTAGGGTATCGATTACTGCTTGCACATCAGTGGTTTCCGTATTTTCTTGTCCAATCAATTGTTTACTCAAGAAAAGACTTGGATCAAATTTCACAAACAAGGCCTTGTATTGTTTGGCTATCTTTTTAAGGGACTGGATCACATATGAAACCAGCTCTTTGTTTTGGTAGTCCATGATGGGGCCTCGAGGAATGTAGAGCATGGAAAAGCCAAGTGGCAGGGGTTGAATCAAGATGCTTGCAACAGCGACTAATTGGTCTTCTTGATAAAAACCAACCCGTTCATTTCCCCAATTATCTTTGATTTTTGCCCATGAACTGCTTTGTAAGAGATTGGTTTGGTCACTCTGAATAACAAAGTCATCATGCTCACTAGCAGAAATTCCTAGCTGGTAATGGTACATTTCTTATAATACCCACTTTCTAATGGCGTATGCAACGCCAGATTCATCATTTGATTTGGTGATAGTTGTAGCAATTTTTTTAAGAGCTGGATTGCCATTCTCCATAACGACAGCATGTCCCACGACTTCTAGCATGGAACGGTCATTTTCCTCATCTCCGATGGCCATGGTTTCTTCTTGCTGGATTCCAAGTCGTTCAGCTAAATGAAGAACAGCTGCTCCCTTATTGGTTGTTTTCCCTAGAATTTCTAAATAAAAAGGGGCTGATTTGACCATAGTGAAGCGATCCTTGAATTCTTTAGGGATTTTTGCAATCGCAGCATCTAGAATATCTGGTTCATCGATATACATGGCCTTGACAAATTCTTTCTCACGAACTTCTTCAGGCGTCCGGTAATAAAGGGGCATGTTGACCAGTTGAGATTCATGAATGGTGTAGCGTCCGATATCTCGATTGCTGGTATAGATGCCGTCTTTAGTAATAGCATGAGAGTGGATTTGGAGTTTGTTAGCAAGAGACTCGATATCGAGATAGTCCTCATAATGTAAAAGGTCTTTGATGAGTTCTTTTCCAGTAGCAGTTTTTTGCACCAGACTGCCATTAAAGGTAATGACATAGTCTCCAGGATCCATCAAATGGAGTTCTTTTAAAAGTTTTGAGACCCCTGCGATAGGGCGACCGGTTGTGATAACGATTTTAACGCCTGCGGCTTTAGCATCTTGAATGGCTTCAAATACAGAAGGTGTGATCTCTTTTTTTGAATTGAGAAGTGTACCGTCGATATCGATCGCAACTAATTTAATGGACATCCGTCTCTCCTGTAAAATAATCATTGGTAATATAGGAAGTGAATTCCTCTACTTGCTTACTGAAAAGTCCATTAACCTCCAGCATTTCTTTGGGGAAATAGAAGCGGTTGTCCCCATAGCGAGTTCCTGCTAAAGCAGCGACGAGTGGAGACAACTGAGACAATTCAGCGAGACTCCCATCTTTTCGGATCATCTCGATCTGGGTCCGCGGTTTTTCAAGCTCTGGTCGATAAATATCGTAGGGCAGATCGAAATTTTGATGAATAGCGGTGTAGTAGGTTGGATTAAACCCAACCTCTTTAATCAGTTTTTCAAGGATTGCTAAGTCTTTTCGTTTATCTTCTGTAAATAGAATCGATTTAAAGACTTTCCGATTAATATATCGCTGAGCAAGATCAGACAAGATGGTATCCGGACTATCCATCCAGACTTGGAAATAGGTATTCATCACACCGTCATCTAGATTTAGGTAGTCTTGAATGGTGACCTCTTCTTCAAAAAATGGAATCAAGCGAGGTGAAGTCAGTTGAAAATACTCTTTCTGATCTGGATAAATGGTTCTAGCTCGTTTGAGAAGATTTTGAAGGAGGACTTCCATGGCACGAGTAGCCGGGTGGAAGTAGACCTGCATATACATTTGGTAACGGCTGACCACGTAATCCTCGACAGCGTGCATGCCATTTTGTTGGAAGGCAATGCCATTTTCAATCGGTCGAATGACGCGCAAAATACGGGTCAAGTCAAATTTTCCATAGGAAGCACCCGTAAAATAGGCATCCCGCAGTAAATAATCCATTCGGTCCACATCAATCTGACTAGAAATTAATTGCACCACTTGTTTATTGGGATAGGTATGATCAATGACGCTGGCTACACGATTTGGGAAATCAGGAGCCACTTGCAAGAGGATCTGATTGACCTCCGTCTCTGGGCTGGTGATGATCAGCTGGGTCATTTTTTCATGATCGGTTCCAAAGAGTCCTTCGAAGGTATGAGAATAAGCACCATGTCCAATGTCATGAAGAAGAGCGGCTGTCATGGTCAGTAAGTTTTCATCAGAATTCCATTGCTCTGCATACTTCTCCTCAAAAATGGATAGAATGCGTCTTGAAATTTCATAGGCGCCAAGACAGTGAGAAAAACGACTATGCTCCCCACCGTGGAAGGTAAAACCAGATGTCCCCAGTTGTTTGATGCGGCGTAGTCGTTGAAATTCTTTACTATTAATTAATTGATAAATGATGGGATGATCCACATGAACGTAATCATGCACGGGATCGCGAAAGACTTTTTCATTCATGGGTCTATTATAGCAAAAAAAAGCCTATTTTGCGATATAGAGGCTAATAGGGGCAGTCAAAATGCGTAAAATTTGATAGAATAGTAAGGCAAGAAAAGAAGAGAAGGAGACAAAGATGCAGATTCGCATTCAAAATACCATTCGATTTGGAGAAGAAATGGAAATCGTTGATCAGTACTATCAAGGTGAATGGAAGGAAAAAGCAGGTTTTCAGTATCTCTTGTATACCAATGAAGAAGATGAAAAGGTTGCTTTGAAATTTTCCAATGACGAATTGGTCATGACACGTTTCTCAAGTCCTAAATCCATCATGCGTTTCTACAAAAATGAAGATGGTGGGGCAATCATCCCAACTCCGATGGGCATTCAGCAGTTTTTGATTACAACAGATTTCTTTCAATTAGAAGCAGGTCATTTGCAAGTCTCTTATCGCTTGTTAACTCTCGATGGAGAACAGGAATTTGCTAATTATCAATTACTAGTGGAATGGGAAGAATAGACCTCATTAAATTATTAGAGATCCCGCTTGCTTTATTCTATAAAAATGGTATAATAAAACCACTCAAGGGAGTAGCTGGCGGTTTTCCGCGATAGTGTCGTCATTACGAATTATTTCCGGCACTATATTAAACAGCGAGACTTGTTTTTTTAAAAAACAGGTCTCTTTTTTTGTAAAAAGAGGCCAAAAAGGAGGAGACTGTTTTGTCAAAAGAACAAAATAAAGATTTGTTTTACACGCAATCTTCTGAGGAAGTCCTAAAGAACTTGGACTCATCTGTCGAAGGTTTGTCAACCGCCCAGGCTCAAGAACGCTTAGCGAATTATGGTCGTAATGAGTTGGAAGAGGGTGAAAAACGTAGCCTACTAGCTAAATTCCTTGATCAATTTAAGGATTTGATGATTATCATCTTGCTTGTGGCAGCGGCACTTTCTGTGATTACAGAAGGAATGGACGGTCTAACGGATGCCATGATCATCTTGGCCGTTGTTGTCTTGAATGCTGCCTTTGGGGTTTACCAAGAAGGGCAAGCAGAAGCAGCCATTGAAGCTCTGAAAAATATGTCTAGCCCCATGGCTCGTGTTCGTCGTGATGGCCATGTTATTGAGATTGACTCAAAAGAATTGGTACCCGGAGATATCGTCTTGCTTGAAGCGGGAGATGTCGTGCCTGCAGATATGCGTTTGTTTGAAGCAGCTTCTCTTAAAATTGAAGAAGCAGCTCTTACAGGGGAGTCTGTGCCAGTTGAAAAAGATGTGACAGGACTTGTTGAAGCAGATGCTGGTATTGGGGACCGCGTTAATATGGGTTACCAAAACTCAAATGTAACTTATGGTCGTGGTATTGGTGTCGTAACAAACACTGGTATGTATACAGAAGTTGGTAAGATTGCAGATATGTTGGCTAATGCCGATGAGACTGAAACACCATTGAAGCAAAGCTTGGAACAATTATCTAAAGCCTTGACTTACTTAATTGTTGTGATTGCGGTCATTACTTTCTTAGTTGGTGTCTTCGTTCGTGGGGAACATCCATTGGAAGGCTTGATGGTAGCTGTTGCCCTTGCGGTTGCGGCGATTCCAGAAGGACTTCCTGCCATTGTAACCATCGTTCTTTCTTTGGGAACAACAACCCTTGCCAAACGCAATTCGATTGTTCGTAAATTGCCAGCCGTTGAAACACTTGGTTCAACAGAAATCATCGCATCTGATAAAACAGGTACTTTGACCATGAACCAAATGACGGTTGAAAAAGTCTATACCAACGGTCAATTACAAAGTGCAGCAACTGAGATAGCTGCTAGCAACAATACCCTTCGTATCATGAACTTTGCCAATGATACCAAAGTGGACCCATCTGGCAAGTTGATTGGGGACCCAACAGAAACTGCCTTGGTGCAGTTTGGCTTAGATCACAACTTTGATGTTCGTGAAGTCTTGAAGGATGAGCCACGTGTAGCTGAATTGCCATTTGACTCAGACCGTAAGCTTATGTCTACCATCCATAAAGAAGAAAACGGTTCTTACTTTATCGCTGTGAAGGGTGCGCCTGACCAATTGCTCAAACGTGTGACGCGTATTGAAGTCAATGGGGAAGTTCGTCCTATCACGGATGAAGATAAGAAAGCTATCCTTGCTACCAACAAAGACTTGGCTAAACAAGCCCTTCGTGTCTTGATGATGGCTTATAAGACAAGCAAGGAAATTCCAACTTTGGAGTCTGAAATTGTTGAGTCTGACCTGATCTTCTCTGGTTTGGTCGGTATGATTGACCCTGAGCGTCCAGAAGCTGCAGAAGCTGTCCGTGTCGCTAAGGAAGCGGGTATCCGTCCGATCATGATCACTGGTGACCACCAAGATACAGCAGAAGCTATTGCCAAACGTCTGGGAATCATCGATCCAAATGATACCGAAGACCATGTCTTCACAGGGGCTGAGTTGAATGAACTCTCTGACGAAGAATTCCAAAAAGTCTTCAAGCAATATTCTGTCTATGCGCGTGTATCACCTGAACACAAGGTTCGGATCGTGAAAGCTTGGCAAAATGAAGGCAAAGTTGTTGCCATGACAGGGGATGGGGTCAACGATGCACCATCACTTAAGACAGCTGATATCGGTATCGGTATGGGGATTACAGGTACAGAAGTTTCTAAGGGAGCTTCAGATATGGTCCTTGCCGATGATAACTTCGCCACTATTATCGTAGCGGTAGAAGAAGGACGGAAGGTCTTCTCCAATATCCAAAAATCTATTCAGTATCTCTTGTCCGCCAATATGGCTGAAGTCTTCACCATCTTCTTTGCAACACTCTTTGGTTGGGATGTGTTGCAACCAGTGCATCTTCTCTGGATCAATTTGGTAACCGATACTCTTCCAGCCATCGCTCTTGGTGTGGAACCAGCTGAGCCCGGTGTCATGACTCACAAACCTCGTGGACGTAAATCTAACTTCTTTGACGGTGGGGTCTTTGGAGCCATTCTTTATCAAGGAATCTTCCAAACCATGCTAGTTCTTGGTGTTTATGGCTGGGCCTTACTCTCTCCAGAACATGCGACTCGTGCCGAAATCCATGCAGATGCTTTGACCATGGCCTTTGCAACTCTTGGTTTGATCCAATTGCTCCATGCCTTTAACGTTAAATCGGTTTACCAATCCATCTTTAAAGTGGGACTCTTCAAGAACAAGACCTTTAACTGGTCAATTCCAGTTGCCTTTGTTCTCTTGATGGCGACCATCATTATCCCTGGATTTAACAAACTCTTCCATGTCTCTCATTTAAGCTTGACACAATGGTTAGCAGTTATGATTGGTTCGCTCTTGATTGTTGTTCTCGTTGAGATTGTTAAAGCCGTTCAACGTGCACTTGGAAAAGATAAAAACGCCATTTAAATATAAAAGAAGTCATCTCCGGATGGCTTTTTTTTCGGGCAAAATAGACTGGGCACATTTCTTGAGGTAGGTGTGGATTTTTGATAAACTAGACAACAGTTTGAAGAAAGGAAACTTAGTTATGAAAAGGTTTTTTGCTGAAGTAATCGGCACATTTATGCTTGTCTTTATCGGGACTGGCGCAGTTGTTTTTGGAAATGGAACGGAAGGTCTGGGACATTTAGGAATTGCTTTGGCATTCGGTTTATCCATTGTTGCAGCAGCTTACTCAATTGGGACTGTTTCTGGTGCCCACTTGAACCCGGCTGTTTCGATTGCCATGTTTGTAAACAAACGCTTGTCTTCAAAGGACTTGGTTAATTATATTGCAGCGCAAGTAGTGGGTGCGGTTCTCGCGTCTGCAACAGTACTCTTCCTCTTGTCAAATTCAGGTATGTCAACAGCTAGCCTTGGTGAAAACGCCCTAGCGAAGGGTGTGACTCCATTTGGCGGTTTCTTGTTTGAAGTGATTGCATCCTTTATCTTTATCTTGGTCATCATGACAGTGACATCAGCTTCTAAAGGAAACGGGAAAATCGCTGGTCTTGTCATCGGTTTGAGCTTGACCTTGATCATTCTTGTTGGTTTGAACATTACAGGTCTTTCTGTTAACCCAGCTCGTAGCTTGGCTCCTGCACTCTTTGTAGGTGGTGTAGCCCTCCAACAAATTTGGATCTTTATCCTTGCTCCAATTGTTGGCGGTGTCTTGGCAGCTCTTGTTGCAAAAAATCTCCTAGATACAGAAGAGTAAAAAAATTGGTCCCAAAGGGACCAATTTTTTATTATAGTTCAAGGATGGTCATGGCTTGAGAAAATTCATGAGCCAGTTGTTTTTTCTTGTATGCTTTAAATTCAGGAAGGTCTTTGATTCTGCGATAGCGTTTGTAGGGATCGTATCGTTTTGGAAAATCATATTCAGGAAAAGCTTCGAAAAATTGTTTGCAAAGATCCCATTCTCGGACATAGCCTAAAGGTCTGGCATGATAGGTGATATTGTCGATTTTCCTATCTGAAATTCTGTGGTGGCTGTGTCCAAATATGACATCTTTGACAGGGAATTGCCGAAAAAGCTCATGAAAGGCTTGGCTCCCTAGAAAAGCATTAAAGCGTTCAAAATAAGGGTGGCGCAGGAGAAACTGACTATGAGGAACAAAGTGCATGGCGATGATCAGGGGTTGGTTTACTCGCATGAGCTCTTGTTCCAGCTCTTGCAACAGACGTTTGGTAATGGCTGGATCAGATCCCATTCGTTGGAGGCGTCTGTCAAACCAAAATAGATTTTTGGTTTGGAGATGTTTTTGGGGAGAGATAGTAGGAACAAAACTGTAGTCATACCAGCCCGAAAAGGCAAGAAGCGTATGATTGGAGAAGGGAATCTTTTGAAATTCAAAAGGTCTCATGGCTTCTTCTGATAGGCCCAGCATATCATGATTTCCTAGGCTAAAGGTCACTGGAAGGTGACATCGGAGTTGGTCTAAAAATTCCTGTGACGTCTTTTCAAAGCCGTTGGCAATATCTCCTGCAATATGGAGATGTTGAATTTTTTTGTCCTTGAAAAGAGTGATCAGGGTCTCTAATTCTTCTTTGCCGAAGTTGTTTGAATCAATATGTAAATCGGACATAAAAGCTACTGTTGTCATGCTACCAGTCTAGCATAAGAGGATCTTTTTTTCTAACAATTAGGTTACAAATGAATAGAAAAAATGCTGAAAATCAGCTGGCTTGGCAGTGGTCAACCAGTAGATCCAATATTGGAAGGTGGGCAAATAGTGAAGGTTATGATATAATAGACTAGATACATAGAAAGAGGTACTTATGGACATTTCAGAAATTCGTCAAAAAATTGACGCAAATCGTGAAAAATTAGCTTCTTTCAGGGGGTCTCTTTGACTTAGAGGCATTGGAAGAAGAAATTGCCATTTTAGAAAATAAAATGACAGAACCTGATTTTTGGGATGATAACATTGCTGCGCAAAAGACATCTCAAGAATTAAATGAACTCAAGCAGACCTATGAAAATTTCCATCAAATGGTGGATCTCTTTGATGAGTCAGAAATCTTACTGGACTTTTTGGCAGAAGATGATTCGGTCAAAGAAGAATTGATCGAGAAGTTGGAGGAGCTGGATAAACGTATGACCAGCTATGAGATGACCTTGCTATTGTCTGAACCCTATGACAATAATAATGCCATCCTAGAAATCCACCCAGGTTCAGGAGGGACAGAAGCTCAGGACTGGGGCGACATGCTTCTTCGGATGTATACTCGTTTTGGAAATGCCCACGGCTTTAAAGTTGAAGTCTTGGACTATCAGGCTGGAGATGAGGCTGGAATCAAGTCTGTGACCCTATCCTTTGAAGGGCCACATGCATACGGTCTTCTGAAATCTGAAATGGGGGTACACCGTTTGGTTCGAATCTCTCCATTTGACTCCGCTAAACGTCGTCATACCTCCTTTACATCTGTTGAGGTCATGCCCGAATTAGACGATACCATTGAAGTCGAAGTTCGTGATGATGATATCAAGATGGACACCTTCCGCTCTGGTGGAGCTGGTGGACAAAACGTCAACAAGGTCTCTACAGGGGTGCGCTTGACCCACATTCCGACAGGGATTGTAGTGGCATCCACCGTGGATCGGACCCAATACGGGAACCGTGATCGTGCGATGAAGATGTTGCAAGCTAAACTCTACCAATTAGAGCAAGAGAAAAAAGCAGCAGAAGTGGATTCTCTAAAAGGGGATAAAAAAGAAATCACCTGGGGAAGTCAAATCCGCTCCTATGTTTTTACCCCTTATACCATGGTTAAGGATCACCGGACCAACTACGAAGTAGCGCAGGTGGACAAGGTGATGGATGGAGATATCGATGGCTTTATCGATGCCTACCTTAAATGGCGTCTCCAATAACCTCGAGGGAATCAACCAGAAAAGAATGAAAGGAATTTCATTACATGTCAATGATTGAAATGAAAGATGTTGTCAAAAAGTATGACAACGGGACGACGGCCCTTCGCGGGGTCTCTGTCCAAATTGAACCAGGAGAATTTGCCTACATCGTAGGACCTTCTGGTGCAGGGAAGTCGACCTTTATTCGACTTTTATACCGTGAAGTCAAACACGATAAAGGAAGTTTGAAAGTAGCTGATTTTGATTTGGATAAAATCAAAAAACGCGATATTCCTATGTTGCGACGCAATGTGGGAGTGGTCTTCCAAGATTATAAATTGCTTCCAAAGAAAACCGTTTATGAAAATATTGCCTACGCAATGCAAGTTATCGGTGAGCGACGTCGCAATATTAAAAAGCGTGTTATGGAAGTTTTGGATCTTGTCGGATTGAAACACAAGGTCCGCTCATTCCCGAATGAATTGTCAGGGGGAGAGCAACAACGGATTGCGATTGCTCGTGCGATCGTCAACAATCCGAAAGTCTTGATTGCGGATGAGCCAACGGGGAACTTGGACCCAGATAATTCATGGGAAATCATGAATCTTTTGGAGCGGATTAATCTGCAAGGGACCACAGTATTGATGGCGACCCACAATAGCCAGATTGTAAATACTTTACGTCACCGTGTCATCGCGATTGAAAATGGTCGTGTAGTGCGTGATGAAGCGGAAGGAGAGTACGGATACGATGATTAGAAGATTTTTCCGACACTTAATCGAATCGCTTAAAAGCTTGAAACGAAATGGTTGGATGACGATTGCAGCGGTCAGCTCGGTTATGATTACCCTTAGCTTGGTTGCTATTTTCGCCTCAGTTATTGCCAATACCATCAAGCTTTCAGATGATATTCAAAACAGTGTGCGGGTTGTAGTATACATGCGCAAGGATATTCAAGATCAGAGCGAGCAGATTGAAAAAGACGGTCAAACCGTGACCAATGAAAACTACCATAAGGTCTACGATGCTCTGACAGCCATGAAGCATGTTGATAAGGTTGATTTTTCTAGCAAGGAAGAACAGTATGATAAACTGATCAAAACGGCTGGGAACAACTGGAAGATTTTTGATGGAGATGCCAATCCTCTCTATGATGCTTATTATGTAGAGACGACTGCTCCAAAATATGTGAAGAAAGTCTCAGCAGATGCTAAAAAAATTGAAGGAGTTTCTGAGGTTAAAGATGGTGGGGTCGATACCCAACGCTTGTTTGCTCTTGGAACCTTCATCCGAAACTGGGGCTTGATTGGTGTAGCTTTATTGATCTTCATCGCAGTCTTCTTGATTTCGAATACCATTCGGATTACCATCATTTCACGTAGTCGTGAGATTAAGATTATGCGACTGGTAGGAGCAAAAAATGGCTATATTCGTGCACCATTCCTTTTAGAAGGTGCTTGGATCGGTCTCTTGGGAGCCTTGGTTCCTTCCGCTTTGGTCTTCTATGTTTATAATGTTGTCTATACGTCAATGAACAATAACTTGGCAGACCAAAACTTGTATCTCTATAGTCCTCATCTCTTGGTACCGATCATGGTTGGTGGCCTCTTTGGATTAGGAATTTTGATTGGAGCGATTGGTTCTTCAATCTCCATGAGACGTTTTCTTAAGATATAATAAAAAAGCAAGTTCGCACTTGCTTTTTTTGTCTACTTTTATGAGGACAGGAAGGATGATAAGGACTCTTTAGGATTGTCTAAAGAAGGGATTGAACATCTTCTCGTGACCAATAGAAGTCTCAGGGCCATGACCGGGATAGACAGTGTAGAAAGATGGAAGGGTAAAGAGTTCTTCTCTTATACTGATAAGCAACTGTGTCGCGTTCCCTGTTGGAAGATCGGTCCGTCCAATGGTTTCGCGAAAAAGGGCGTCACCGGATAGAACCAGGTGATCCTCAGGAAAGACGATGGAGACTCCTCCTGCAGAGTGGCCTGGTGTCTCCAGAACATAAAAGTGGAAATCAGCTATCTGGTAATCGGAGCGAATGTCATAAAGGAAGTCGGCCTCCTTGCATACCACATCTTCTAAATCCGCATGACGATCCAAACCAGATAAATTATCGACAGGAGAAGACAACCAACTGGCTTCTGCTGAATGGACATAAACAGGTGGGAAATGATAGGTCTGACGAACCTTTTCAAGACTCATAATGTGATCATAATGCGTATGGGTTAAAAGAATCGCTACAATTGGTTTTCCGATGCGATCTATTTGTTTTTGAATAGTCGCCCAGTCGCTACCTGGATCGACAAGAATGAGGGAGTGGTCATTTTCAAGGTAGTAGGTGTTTTCATAAGCTACAGGATTAACAGTGCGATAGATTTTCATAAGGACTCCTTTCTAGAATAGTGTATCAAATTGCGAGGAAAATAACAGGATTGAAGTCAGCATGAAAGGAGAAAAAAATCTGCAGAGCTTGCTCAAACGTGATATAATTTTAAGTATTATGACAAGACAGAAACGGAAATATGCCATTGTGGACCTGGAAGCGACCAGTGCTGGAAGCAATGCTAAGATCATTCAGGTTGGGATTGTCATCGTCGAAGATGGGAGGATTACGCAATCCTATGAGACGGATGTGAATCCCCATGAACGATTGGATGAGCATATCAAACAATTGACTGGCCTGACAGATGCTCGCTTGAAAAAAGCTCCAGAGTTTGCACAAGTGGCAAAAGAAATTTTTGAATTAATAGAAGATGCCGTCTTTGTGGCCCATAATGTCAAATTTGATGCGAATTTATTGGCAGAAGCCCTCTTTTGGGAAGGATTTGAGCTAACGACTCCTCGGATTGATACGGTTGAATTGTCTCAAATTTTCTATCCGACTTTAGAACGCTACAATTTAGGAGCGCTTGCGGCTGAACTGGAAATTGAGTTGTACCATGCTCACTCCGCTCTAGCGGATGCCATGGCAACAGCCCAGCTGCTGTTGAAATTGAGAGAGAAAATTGCGAGCTTACCAAGAGGATTGATCGAAAAACTTCTTTCGATGGCAGATTGTTTGATTTATGAATCGCGACTCTTAATAGAAGATGCGCTTGAAGACAGTAGTCTTTTTTTACCAGCTCATTTAGTAGAAGTTCATGGACTCTACCTGCGAAAGCCACAGCAGTTCTTAGAAAGTCACTATTTGTCTGAACAGTTTGAACTCAATATGCAGTTGTTGGGAATGGAAGCTTATCCGGAGCAGAGAGAATTTGTTGCCTATATCGAGGACAGTTTGCACCAGCCGCTTCCAAGTTTTATCGAGGCGCCAACGGGAATTGGGAAGACCTACGCTTATCTGTTAACGCTTTTGGCGAAAACCTCCAAGCGCATTCTTGTGAGTGTTCCAACTAAAATTCTTCAGGATCAAATTATGAAGAAAGAAGGAAAGACCATCCAGGATCTTTTCCAAATTCCCTTTCATAGCCTTAAAAGTCCCAAGGATTATATCCAACTCGATAAATTTTATGAGACCTTACAGATTGAGTCAGATAATGGGATGATTCGACGCTTTAAAATGCAACTGTTGGTTTGGCTGACGATGACGGAAACGGGAGAGTTCAGTGAAATTGGTCAACTCTATCGTCATCTTCATTTTGTAGCTGACATTTGCCACGATGGTCAATTGTCGAAACGTTCACTATTTTATCAGGAAGATTTTTGGCGTCTTGGTCAGGAAAAAGTGAAAACCAGCCGGGTGATTTTGACCAATCATGCTTATCTGCTAACCCGTCTAGAAGATGATAAGAGTCTACTTCAAGAGTCTGTTCTGGTCGTGGATGAAGCGCAAAAACTCTTCTTTGCTTTAGAGCAATTTTCACAGAGAGAAGAAACCTTGCAATCTCTTCTTTTAAACTTGCAACACGCTATTGAAGAGGAAAAAGATCTTCTACAACGACGTTTGCTGGAGAGTATTCAATTTGAGTTAAATGCCTGCTCCAAAGAAGTCGTGCAAGGAAAAACGGCAGTCTTATCAGATCAAACGGTGGCAAAAATTCGGCAGGATGTATCGGAATTGAAAACCGAATCTCTAGAGAATCTAAAGGAATTGTTTGATGAGCGCTACCAAACCTTTTGGATAGACAAAGAAGTGGTTGAAAGCCACCAGATTCTTCGTCTCCATGGAGGAGTGGAGGACTTACTATCCTTTAAGGAATTTGTACCTGAAGAAGTGACCGTGCTCTTTGTATCAGCGACGATTGCTATCAGTAAAAAAGTGCATTTACCTGCTCTTTTAGGATATCAAAAGCAGCAAATCTATCGGGTACCGATAACAGTCAAACAACACCAGGAATTGCTGGTGCCGATTGATTTTCCAGATGTTGTTTCTTTATCTTCAGTGGAATACGCAGGGGAGATTTGTCAGCTCGTCGGTGAACTCCTTCCTTTACGAAAGCCAATTTTTCTTTTGTTTACTTCAAAAGAATTGTTACTGGAGACGTCAAACGCATTGAAGTTTCCTCACTTGGCCCAGTATCGAAATGGGGATGCAGCCAATATTAAGCGACGATTTGACCGAGGAGAAAGCTCCATTTTATTGGGAACAGGAAGCTTCTGGGAGGGAGTCGATTTCTCCCAACAAAAAGAAGTGATTCAAATCATCACGCGCCTTCCTTTTGACAATCCTAAAGATTATATGGTTCAAAAGCTGAATACAAAACTCAGAGAACAGGGGAAAAATCCCTTTTACGACTATAGTCTTCCAGTCGCGATTTTAAGGCTAAAACAGGCTATTGGGAGAACCAGCCGTTTTCAAGATCAGGAATCTTTGGTGCTTTTATTAGATCAGCGGGTGGTAACCAAGCGATATGGAAAACAAATTTTGGATGGTTTGCAACAAGTGTTGCCCCTTCACACGACAGTGAGAGAGCGGCTTGTTGAGCAAGCAGCTGACTTTTTTGAAAGGAATTGAGAAAATGAAAAATAAAGGATTTGGACTTGCAATTGCATTTGTACTGGCACTTTGTGCTATGTTGTTGGGAACTTTCTTTCCCATTATTGGCTCCAGTGTTTTTGCCTTAATTTTAGGAATTGTCCTTAATGAATTTGTGGATTTGCCGGAGAATTCACGACCAGGCTTGAACTGGTCCGGTAAGAAATTGTTGCAGTATTCGATTATCTTCATGGGATTTAGCTTGCCCATTGCGACAGTTGCCTCTACAGGTTTGTCTTCTTTAAAGATTAGTCTGCCAACGATAACCGTTGCCTTTCTTGCAGCTATTATTTTTGGGAGAGTCTTCCACCTGAAATCTCATCTACGGACCTTAATTGGGTTTGGTACAGCTATTTGTGGTGGATCTGCTATTGCAGCAGCAGCGCCGATCATTGAAGCAGACGAAGAGGAAATTGCCCTATCTATGTCAACTATTTTCTTCTTCAACATTTTGGCTGTCTTTATCTTTCCAGTATTAGGGCATTTATGGCATATGTCTAATTTCCAATTTGGCCTCTGGTCAGGAACAGCCATTAACGATACGTCATCTGTTGTAGCAGCAGCATTTTCTTACAGTAAAGCAGCGGGGCAAATGGCTACAATTGTTAAGTTAACACGCGCCCTGATGATTGTACCAGTTTGTTTGGGCTTGATCGGTTTAAAATGGTATCGGAGTAAACAACAAGGAAGAAACAAAGGAATGTTAAAGAAAATTATTCCTTGGTTTATTATCTGGTTTATTGTGGCTTCCATTCTTTCTTCTATTGGCCTGGTACCTAAAGTGGTCCTACCTTACCTAAATGACCTTTCTCACCTCTTTATGGCCATGGCCTTGGTTGGAATCGGAAGCAAGGTTTCTTGGAAACAGTTCCGAGCGGCAGGAGCAGCCCCCCTTCTGGTAGGTTTGATTGCTTGGTTCTGTGTGGCAGGATCTAGCTTGATTCTACAGATGTTGTTCTATTAATTAATTTGATGATTCTCACAGAAAGGAACGTGAATGAAGAAACATCATTTTTGGACGATCCACCTGGATTATTCGATCATTGGAATTGTCTTCACCCTACTTATAATAGGGATCTTATCCGTTTATGTGGCAGTTTCTCATGATTATCCCCAAATGGTGTGGCCTTTTTTGGGGCAGCAATTAGCCTGGATTGGTGTGGGATGTATCATTTGCCTGATTGTGACGATTTTTAGTACGAAATTTCTTTGGAAAATCACTCCCTTTCTTTACCTACTAGGCTTGGCCTTGATGGTTCTTCCTCTTGTTTTTTATAATCCAAACTTGGTGGCTTCAACAGGTGCAAAAAACTGGGTAGCTTATGGAAACATCACCTTATTTCAGCCTTCAGAATTTATGAAGATTCCCTTCATCCTGATGCTGTCACGTTCTATTGTTCGATTTTTACAAAGAAATAAGGGGCGTGAGCGATTGTTACGACAAGATTGGTTTTTAATTCTAGAGTTGACCATCTATACAATTCCGGTCTTTGCCTTATTGGCCCTCCAGCAGGACTTGGGAACGGCCTTAGTATTCTTGGCCATCTTTGCGGGCTTAGTGCTCGTTTCAGGAGTTTCTTGGAAAATAATCTTGCCGGTCATCTTGCTTCTGGCAGGTGGGTTAGCAGGCTTTCTCTTTCTCTTTCTATCAGAAGGGGGTCGGGCTTTTCTGCACCAGCAAGTAGGGATGCCAACCTACCAAATGAACCGTATTTTAGCCTGGTTAAATCCTTTTGACTATGCACAAACAACCACCTACCAGCAGGCGCAAGGACAGCTAGCCATTGCCAGTGGTGGACTCTTTGGTCAAGGATTTAATGTATCTAATTTATTGGTTCCCGTAAGGGAAAGTGATATGATTTTTACAGTCGTCGCAGAAGACTTTGGCTTTGTTGGAGCTCTGGTGCTGTTGATTTTATATGTGACCCTGATTTACCGTATTTTAAAAATCACCCTCCAGTCCAACAACCAATTTTATACCTATATTTCCATTGGATTTATTATGATGCTGGTCTTTCATATTTTTGAAAATGTCGGAGCGGTAACGGGCCTTCTCCCCTTGACGGGGATTCCTCTCCCCTTTATCTCACAAGGAGGTTCCTCTATTATTAGTAATCTGATTGGTATTGGCCTAGTACTCTCAATATATAATCATAGTAGTAAAAAGAAAGGACCAGAAGAAGAGGTTCCAATCCGTAAAAAAGTAGTCCTTAAAAAGGCGCAATAGTTAGAAAGAAGGAATGAAAATGAAAAAAGTAGCAACGATTTTAGCAAACGGTTTTGAAGAAATTGAAGCCTTGACCATTGTCGATGTTTTGAGACGTGCTGGGATTGACTGCGACCTCATTGGCATGGAAGAAACAGTCACAGGTTCTCACCAAATTACAGTGGAAGTAGATCGCCTTTGGAGTGGAGATCTTTCAGATTATGATGGAATCTTCTTACCAGGTGGGATGCCAGGAGCAGCGAATTTGAGGGACAATGCAGAATTGATCACAGCCCTTCAGGAAGAAAGTGGCAAAGGAAAAACCATCTCTGCAATTTGTGCTGCCCCCATTGTTTTGGCGCGTGCAGGTCTCTTAAAAGATAAACACTATACGTGTTACGATGGCTTTGAAGAAGAGATTCAAGATGGCCATTATCAGAAAGAAACAGTGGTGAAAGATGGTAATCTTCTCACCAGTCGTGGTCCTTCAACAGCCCTAGCCTTAGCTTATGCCTTGGTGGATCATTTTGGAGGAGATGCCCAAAGCCTTCGGCAAGGAATGCTCTATCAGGACGTCTTTGGAGGTGCATAAAAGGGCTCTTTTGGACACAACGGTTTCTGGTGATAGATCACTTTTTATAGTGTGAAATGAGTTTTATTTGATTTAAAATGAAATGACCGTAAAAAATGGCTAAAATCCCCCCTAAATGAGGGTTTTAGCTTATTTTTTTTGTCCATTTGTGGTATAATATTGACTATGAATTATCATGATTTTATATGGGATCTTGGTGGGACGCTATTGGATAATTACGAAACGTCCACAAATGCCTTTGTAGCGACATTGAAGGACTTTCACATCAAAGCCGATCATGATTCTGTTTATGCAGCATTAAAAATCTCAACACAGGATGCAATTCAAACCTTTGCCCCTCATATTTCCAATTTTCGTACGGAATACAAGAAAAAAGAAGCCTTGGGCTTGCAAGAGCCGGTCTTATTTGAGGGAGCAAAAGAGTTACTAGAAGAGATCCAAGCACATGGAGGACGCCATTTTTTGGTATCTCATCGGGATCGCCAAGTTTTGACCCTAATTGAACAGACAGGCATTGCACCCTACTTTACGGAGATTGTAACAGCAGACGAGGGCTTTCCTCGAAAACCAGACCCAGCCTCTATGCTTTATTTGAAGGAAAAATATGGCCTTCAAGACGGTCTGGTCATCGGAGATCGTCCGATCGATATAGAAGCTGGGAAGGCTGCAGGACTTTCGACCTATTTATTTGATTCCATGCCACGCTTACACCAGTTTATATTTGAATAGAAAAGGGAAATTATGACAGAGGATAAACAGCAAGAAATTCAGGCGCAAGAATATGATGCCAGTCAGATTCAGGTCTTGGAAGGACTAGAAGCCGTTCGTATGCGTCCGGGGATGTATATTGGTTCTACCTCAAAAGAAGGTCTTCATCATTTGGTCTGGGAAATCGTAGATAACTCGATTGACGAAGCCTTAGCTGGTTTTGCTAGCCATATTGAAGTTTTCATTGAAGCAGATAATTCGATCACGGTTGTCGATGATGGTCGTGGGATCCCAGTGGATATCCAAGAAAAGACAGGTCGACCTGCCGTTGAAACTGTCTTTACCGTGCTTCACGCCGGAGGAAAATTCGGCGGAGGTGGCTACAAGGTTTCTGGTGGTCTTCACGGGGTAGGGTCATCCGTTGTCAACGCCCTCTCCACATCCCTCGATGTTCGCGTCTACAAAAATGGCAGTATCCATTACCAAGAGTATCGTCGTGGACAAGTTGTGGATGATTTGAAAGTCATCGGTGAGACAGATCGGACAGGGACAACTGTTCACTTTATTCCAGATCCAGAAATCTTTACGGAAACGACTGAGTATGATTTTGAAAAATTAAACAAACGGATTCAAGAATTAGCCTTTTTGAATCGTGGTTTGCGTATTTCCTTGACGGATAAGCGCGAAGGCTTAGAGCAGGAAAAGCATTACCACTACGAAGGTGGGATCTCTAGTTACGTTGAATATATCAATGAAAATAAAGATGTCATCTTTGAAACACCCATCTATACAGATGGCGAAATGGATGATATTACCGTTGAAGTGGCGATGCAATATACTACGGGCTACCATGAAACGGTCATGAGTTTTGCTAATAACATCCATACCCATGAAGGTGGTACCCACGAGCAAGGTTTCCGAACAGCCCTCACTCGTGTCATCAATGATTACGCTAAGAAAAATAAACTCTTAAAAGAAAATGAAGACAATTTAACAGGTGAGGATGTTCGGGAAGGTTTAACAGCAGTGATCTCAGTTAAACATCCAAACCCACAGTTTGAAGGACAAACCAAGACAAAGCTTGGAAATTCAGAAGTTGTAAAAATTACCAATCGACTCTTTAGTGATGCCTTTTCTGATTTCCTTTTGGAAAATCCACAAATCGCTAAGAAAATCGTTGAAAAAGGGATTTTAGCAGCTAAAGCTCGGGTAGCAGCTAAGCGGGCACGGGAAGTGACCCGTAAGAAATCGGGACTTGAGATTTCTAACCTGCCTGGTAAATTGGCAGACTGTTCTTCAAACAACCCACATGAAACAGAACTCTTCATCGTCGAAGGGGATTCTGCTGGAGGATCTGCTAAATCAGGTCGGAATCGTGAATTTCAGGCAATTCTTCCAATCCGTGGTAAAATTTTGAACGTTGAAAAAGCAAGTATGGACAAGATTCTTGCCAATGAAGAGATCCGTAGTTTATTTACTGCTATGGGAACTGGATTTGGTGCTGAATTTGATGTCACAAAAGCGCGTTATCAAAAATTAGTCATCATGACTGATGCCGATGTCGATGGCGCACATATTCGAACCCTTCTGTTGACCTTGATCTATCGCTATATGAAACCAGTCTTGGAAGCGGGATATGTTTATATTGCGCAACCACCAATCTATGGGGTCAAAGTCGGTAGCGAGATCAAAGAATATATCCAACCTGGTGCCAACCAAGAAGCAGAATTAGCTGCAGCCTTGGAACGCTATTCAGAAGGTCGCTCAAAACCAACCATCCAACGCTACAAAGGTCTTGGGGAAATGGATGATCACCAATTATGGGAAACAACCATGAACCCCGAACACCGCTTGATGGCACGGGTATCAGTAGACGATGCTGCGGAAGCAGATAAGATATTTGATATGTTGATGGGGGACCGCGTGGAACCACGTCGGGAATTTATCGAAGAAAACGCTGAATATAGTACACTCGATGTATAAAATTCAACGAACGCTTCCCATTAATGGATATTTTATGGTATAATTACTAGGATTACGTTCAAGTAATACGATGAAGGAGTTTTTATATGTCTAGTGGACTAATTGTTCTCATCTTTATTGTCGCCCTTATCTTGATTGTAGGATATGTGGTTGCAGTCATTTTGAGAAAACGAAATGAAGCCTTACTGGCAGCACTGGAAGAACGAAAAGAAAAGTTATACAACCTTCCGGTCAACGATGAAGTAGAGGCCGTAAAAAACATGCATTTGATTGGTCAAAGTCAAGTTGCATTTCGTGAATGGAATCAAAAATGGGTAGATTTATCCTTAAATTCATTTGCTGATATTGAAAACAATCTGTTTGAAGCGGAAGGCTATAATAATTCTTTCCGTTTCATGAAGGCTAAACAAGCCATTGACAATATCGAAAGTCAGATCCAATTGATCGACGAAGATATCAAGGCGATTCGCAAAGCCCTTTCTGATCTGGAAGAGCAGGAACAAAAGAATAGCGGTCGTGTGGTTCATGCCTTGGATATGTTTGAAGAACTTCAAAAAGAAGTCACTTCAGACCCAGATCGTTATGGCAGTGCGCTTCCTGAAATTGAAAAACAAATTGGAAATATTCAATCTGAGTTCTCACAATTTGTAACCTTGAATTCTTCAGGTGACCCTGTTGAAGCAGCTGAAATCCTTGATACAGCTGAGAACCATATTGTGGCCTTAAAACAAATTGTTGAGCGAGTGCCAGAAATTGTCACCGCTCTTCAGTCAAAACTTCCAGACCAATTAGAGGATTTGGAAAGTGGCTACCGCAAGCTTTTGGAATCTGGCTACCACTTCACTGAAACAGATATTGAATCTCGTTTCCAACAGTTGCATGCTTCCTTGAAGAACAATATGGCAAATGTATCCGTGCTTGAATTGGACAATGCTATTTACGAAAATGAGCAAATTCAAGAGGAAATCGATGCATTGTATCACATCTTTACTCGTGAAATCGAATCACAAAAAGTCGTGAAGAAGTTAGTGAAACAACTGCCTGGCTATTTGAAACACGCAAAAGATAACAATAGCAACCTTGCAGCAGAAGTGGAACGCCTTGGTAAAACATTCGTCTTGAATGAAGCTTTCAGTCAACAATTAAAAGAGTTAGAAGCTGAGCTATCTTCACAAGAAAATGTGGTAGAAGATGCCTTGAAAGATTCATCTGAAACACAAAAAGCTTATTCTATTGTAGAAGAAGAGTTAGAAGCTATTGAGGCTCGCTTGAAAGAAATCGAAGATGAGCAAATCAGCTTAAGTGATTCCCTTTCAAAAATTGAAAAAGACGATGCCAATGCTCGCCAAAAAGTCAATATCTATGCCAACCGTTTGCATGCCATTAAACGCTATATGGACAAGCGAAACTTGCCAGGAATCCCTCAAGAATTCTTGGAATTATTCTTCACAGCAAGCAACAATACAGAGGCTTTGATGGATGAGTTGGAAGGGGATAAAATCAACATCGAATCAACCAATCGTTTGTTAGATATTTTGACAAATGATATGAATGAATTGGAAGAAGCGACTTATCGAATTGTACAAAATGCTACTTTAACGGAGCAGTTGTTGCAATACTCAAACCGTTACCGTTCATTTGATGATCATGTGCAAGCAGCTTTTGATGAATCCCTTTATATTTTCGAAAGAGAATATGACTATGCGGCTTCCTTCAAAGTCATCTCAGATGCTTTGGAGATGGTAGAAGCTGGAGTGACCGATCGCTTTGTTACTTCGTATGAAAAAACTCGGGAGCAAATTCGCTTCTAATAACAAAAAAACGACTTCTTAGGAGGTCGTTTTTTTATCTTCAAATGATCATTGAAACTTGAAATTTAAACCCTATTTTTGTATAGTAAGGGAGAAATAAGAAAGGAAAGCGATGAAAGAAGTAACCGGTCTCCTCGTTATGGATGTAGATGGAACCTTGATCCGACAGGAAGGGATTGATCTACTAGCTCAAGAAGCTGGCGTGGGACAAAAAGTAGCAGAGATAACAGCACAAGCAATGAATGGAGAGCTGGATTTTGCAGCATCTTTACAGGCGCGTGTCGCTTTATTGAAAGGTTTGGAGACATCTATCTTTCCGAAAATTATAGAGCAGATGGACGTTACACCGGGAGCTAAGACCTTAATCACGGAACTTCATCAAAGAGGTTACAAGGTTGGCCTTGTTTCAGGGGGATTTCATGAAGTCATCGATCCTATCGCGAGGTCTTTAGGAATTGATCTGGTCCGAGCCAACCGTTTAGAGGTTTCTGATGGCCGTTTGACAGGAGAAGTCCTCGGTGAGATTGTGACTCCTGAAATGAAAAAAGACTCCCTCCTGACATGGGCGAGAGAAAATCATATTCCACGAAGTCAGACGATTGCGATGGGAGATGGTGCCAATGATCTTCCGATGATTGAAACAGCCGGTATCGGGATTGCCTTTATGGCCAAGCCAATCGTCGCTGAGCGAGCCCCATATCGTATCGAGAAGAGGGATTTAAGCCTTGTTCTTGAAATTCTAGACCAGCATAGAAAGGAAACAGCATGCATATCCTACTAGCCCCGGATTCATTTAAAGAATCCTTATCCGCCAAACAAGTAGCAGAAGCCTTAAAAAAAGGATTTCAAGAGGCTCTACCAGATGCAACTTTTGACCTCCTTCCCATAGGGGATGGAGGCGAAGGCACCATGGAAACCCTAGCTGGAGTTCTGGATGTAACGGAGTACCAAACTCAAGTAACCGGACCATTTGGACAGCCTGTTTCAATGTCTTACTACCAAAAAGATGAGATGGCTTTTTTTGAGATGGCTTCACTTGTCGGTTTAGGCACCATTCCAGCTGAAAAACGAAATCCTCTTGAACTGGAAACACGAGGAATTGGTGAACTGATTTTGCAATTGGTTGACCAAGGGGTTAAAACGATCTGTGTGGGAATTGGCGGTTCTGCAACGAATGATGGTGGGATTGGGATGGCAGCTGGATTAGGTGTAGCCTTCTATGATGATCAAGGCCATCTGCTTCGTCCTGTAGGGGCTTCGCTCGGTCGTGTGGCTAGAATAGATACCAGTGCGGTTCCAAAAGCTTTAGAAGACATCGAGCTCCAAGTCTTAACGGATGTAGCCAATCCTCTCTGTGGCAGTCAAGGAGCGACCTATATCTTTGGTGGGCAAAAGGGATTGAATCCCCTTCTATTTCCAGCTGTTGATCAGACTATGCAGGATTTTTACCAGCTAGCTGATGCACGAATTTTGTCTATGCCTGGCGCCGGAGCTGGAGGTGGGATGGCTGCTGGCTTGGTTGCTTTTGCGGGAGGTCAGATTTCCTCAGGAATTGAGAAAAGTTTGGATCTAATCGACTTCGATCGTAAGGTTCAAAAAGCGGATCTGGTCGTCGTAGGAGAAGGTAGGATGGATCTCCAATCCCTTTCTGGGAAGGCACCTGTCGGGGTGGCCAAACGAACACCAGAGAAGATCCCAGTGATAGCTATTTGTGGTAGCTTAGCGGAGGATTTGCCTGCTTTTCCTAGTCATCACATTGAAGCTGCCTTCTCTATCGTACCTGGTTCTTGTGAGGTAGCAGATGCACTCGCTCATGCTGAAAGGAATCTGATTTCCTGTGCTCGAAATATTGGGAACCTTTTAAAAATAAAAGCAAACTAAAAAACCAATGGAAAGGAGATGTTCCCTTCCATTGGTTTTTCTTTAGCTAAAGAGACGTTTCCAAAATGATTTCTTTTCTGGACTGGCAGTCTCTTCTTTCTTTTCAAACAAATTTGGATACTGGAGACTCATATCTGTTGGAGAAATTCCAGATGGGTGGTCAGTATGGATGATGAGACCAAAGGGGGAATGGCGACAGTCATCTGAAACAATGCTTGCCACAAGACCAAGATCCTTTGTTTTTTTCAAATATTGAAGTTGGCTGGTTTCATCCAAGGCAGGCGAAATCTTGACTAATACAGGCTCAAAGCGTTCTGAAATGTTCGTGAGAATTGAAGAATAGTGCTCTAAATAGAGATTGTCCCTTGCCTCCTCCAAGGTACATGAAGCAATCACACGCTCCTCATATGTCTCCAAAAATCGACGCTGTTCATCAGGATTGAACCGAGTAGGACCAGCAGCTTTTTCTAAAATTGTTTTATTAATATCTGTCATAAGTTTAGTATAGCATAAAGCGTAGCAGAAGAGTAGAAGAATGCTAAAAAATTAAATAAGGAGGGGAAATGGAAGAAAATAAGGCAGTGGAACCGTTTTCTTGTTAAAAACTTCTCAATTTTCGTAGATTTCCTTGTTTTTTCTTGAAAAAATAGCCTAATTACGATATGATAGAGGAGTAAAAAATATAACTCAATAAGGAGAGTAAGAAATGTCAATTATTACTGATGTTTACGCTCGCGAAGTCCTAGACTCACGCGGTAACCCAACACTTGAAGTAGAAGTTTATACTGAATCAGGTGCTTTCGGACGTGGTATGGTTCCATCAGGAGCTTCTACTGGTGAACACGAAGCAGTTGAACTTCGTGACGGTGACAAATCTCGTTACGGTGGTCTTGGTACTCAAAAAGCTGTTGACAACGTAAACAACATTATTGCTGAAGCAATCATCGGCTATGATGTACGTGATCAACAAGCTATCGACCGTGCTATGATCGCTCTTGACGGTACTCCTAACAAAGGTAAATTGGGAGCAAACGCAATCCTTGGTGTGTCTATCGCTGTAGCTCGTGCTGCTGCTGACTACCTTGAAATCCCACTTTACAGCTACCTTGGTGGATTCAACACTAAAGTTCTTCCAACTCCAATGATGAACATCATCAATGGTGGATCTCACTCAGATGCTCCAATCGCTTTCCAAGAATTCATGATCGTACCTGCTGGTGCACCTACATTCAAAGAAGCTCTTCGTTGGGGTGCTGAAATCTTCCACGCACTTAAGAAAATCCTTAAAGGTCGTGGTCTTGAAACAGCCGTTGGTGACGAAGGTGGATTCGCTCCTCGTTTCGACGGAACTGAAGATGGTGTAGAAACTATCATCGCTGCTATCGAAGCTGCTGGTTATGTTCCAGGTAAAGACGTATTTATCGGATTTGACTGTGCATCATCAGAATTCTACGATAAAGAACGCAAAGTTTACGATTACACTAAATTCGAAGGTGAAGGAGCTGCTGTCCGCACTGCTGCTGAACAAATCGACTACCTTGAAGGATTGGTAAACAAATACCCAATCATCACTATCGAAGATGGTATGGACGAAAACGACTGGGACGGTTGGAAAGCTCTTACTGAACGTCTTGGTGGTAAAGTTCAATTGGTTGGTGACGACTTCTTCGTAACAAACACTGACTACCTTTCACGTGGTATCGAAGAAGGTGCTGCTAACTCAATCCTTATCAAAGTTAACCAAATCGGTACTCTTACTGAAACATTCGACGCTATCGAAATGGCGAAAGAAGCTGGTTACACTGCCGTTGTATCACACCGTTCAGGTGAAACTGAAGATTCAACAATCGCTGATATCGCAGTTGCAACAAACGCAGGACAAATCAAGACTGGTTCACTTTCACGTACAGACCGTATCGCTAAATACAACCAATTGCTTCGCATCGAAGATCAACTTGGTGAAGTAGCTGAATACCGTGGATTGAAATCATTCTACAACCTTAAGAAATAATCTAGTTTACTAGACTAAAAAGATCCTTGAGTTTTCTCAAGGATTTTTTTTGCGATCAGCTCAAACAAAAACTCCTCAACTACAGCGTTGAGGAGTAGTGTTATTAGAACAAGCCTTTGATTTTGTCCAAGGCACCGCTGACCATTTCATTTCCAGAAACAAGCCCTTTTGCTTGTTCAAGGTAGTCACCGAGGTTGTCTTTGTTGTCTTCAACAAATTTCTTTGCAGCGTCAAAATCTTTCTTTTCGATCATTTCTTTTACTTGGTTAAATAAGTCCATTGGATTCATGCTTGGATCTCCTAAAATATAAGTTATGAAATCAGGCTCGCGCCTTTTTCTCATTTATTTAATCATTTTTTTAGAGCTTTGACAACTAAAACGACTTAATGAAAAACAGTACAAACAGCTTCTGGGACATAGAAGTCGTGGGATAGGAGGGTCAATTTTCCACTAGCTAGATCCCGCTTGAAGACGCTTGCGTTAGGTGAATCTTGATGGGCTGCGATGAGGTAGTTTTGATCGGGACTAATAGTGAAATCACGTGGATTGAGCCCTTGGCTTGGAACAATTTCAATGAGTTCTAAGCTGCCATCTGCTACAACTTTAAATACAGCGATAGAATTGTGAGCACGGTTAGATGCATAAAGGAATTTTCCATCGGCTGAGAGCTTGATAGCAGAAGCCCATTTTTGACCATCGTAGTCTGATGGAAGTGTGGAAACGGTTTGGAAGTGTTCGAATTCACCCACACCGTCATAAAATAGGACGTCGATTGTGGCATTTAATTCATTGATGAGATAAGCAGTCTTGTAGTGGGGATGAAAGACAAGGTGACGAGGTCCTGCACCTGGAGCTGTTTGGTACTGATTGATCAGGGTAAGTTTTCCTTCCTCACTGACATCATAGACATGCAAACTGTCTGTTCCTAGGTCACACGTGATCAGGTACTGATCTGGCGTAAGGTCTGCATAGTGGGCATGTGGACTTGCTTGATTGGCGTGGGGACCACTTCCTTGGTGAGTGTCCTCATTGACAAAAGACAAACGCCCATCTGCCTCTATCTTGTATACGAGAACTTGCCCTTTGTGATAGTTGGCTCCATAGACTAGTTGACGCTTTTCATCGACAGAGACATAGCAGAGTGGAGCCCCTTCTTCGACAATGTGATTGAGTGGCTGAAAATCGGCTGTAAAACTAGCGATTCCCCCTTTTCCATCTTCAGCTCCGACACTATAAAGATTGCCTTTTTTAGAAAAAGCGATATAGGTTGGATTGGGTTCAGCTGCCACTAGTTCAAGTTGGCTCAATGCCCCTGTTTCAGGGTCAAATTGTGCCTTGTAAATTCCTTTGGATTCTTTTTTGGTATAGGTACCGAAATAAATAGATTGAGACATAGGTCACCTCGCAAGATTTGTTAGGTTTATTATATCAAAGGTCCTATTGGAAGGCAATTGCTAGTTGAAGAAGGGAATGGTCTTTCTGATTTTACTAGTTTTTTCGTAACTTCACGCTCAAAAAATGCTAAAATAGATACATGTTGAAATGAAAAGGAGTTTTCCGTGGATAATAAAGAAAAACAGTTTAGTATGTCCTGGTTTTTTAGATGGTTTTTAGACAACAAGGCTATTACCGTATTTTTAGTTACCTTGCTCTTGGGTCTGAACCTCTTGGTCTTGAGTAAGATCACCTTTATTTTTATTCCGATTTTTGAGTTTGCAGGAGCTGTCATGTTGCCAGTCATTATTTCTGGTTTGCTCTATTACTTGCTCAATCCTATTGTCGACTTTCTTGAAAGAAAAGGTCTTAAGCGGATTTTTGCGATTTCCTTCGTCTTTTTCTTGATTGCAGTGCTCTTAATCTGGGGTCTGGCTGTCGTGATTCCAGCTGTCCAACGACAAGTGGTGAGTTTCTTTCATAACCTGCCAACTTATTTGGAGAAGGCCAATGCAACCATCGACGATTTTCTAGACAATCGCGTCTCTTCTGATATCAAACCCCAGTTGGATGAGATCACCAAAGAATTGTCTGCAAATATTACTACTTGGGCCAGTTCGATCTCTGGGCGGGCTGTCAATTGGGTCAGCAACTTGATCGGAGTGGCTTCGCAAGTTATTGTTGCCTTGATCATTATGCCTTTTATTGTCTTTTATCTTCTTCGAGATGGAAAAAATTTAAAGGGCCACATTGTTCGCTTCTTACCAACTAAGATTCGTAAATCGGCGGAACAAGTTCTCTCAGACGTCAATACCCAACTCTCCAACTACGTTCGAGGGCAAATTACAGTAGCCATTGTCGTCGCCATTATGTTTATCCTCTTCTTTAAGATCATTGGCTTACGTTATGCAGTGACACTTGGGATCTCTGCGGGGATCTTGAATTTGATCCCATACTTGGGTAGTTTTTTAGCCATGTTACCTGCTTTAGTTTTGGGCTTGGTAGCAGGACCAGAGATGTTTATCAAGGTCTTAATTGTATTTGCAGTGGAGCAAACCATTGAAGGACGTTTCGTATCACCTTTGGTTTTGGGAAGTCAGTTAAATATCCATCCAATTACCATTTTATTTGTGCTCTTGACGTCAGGATCTATGTTTGGAATCTGGGGAGTTTTCCTTGGTATTCCGGTCTATGCGTCTGCTAAGGTCGTTATTGGAGCTATCTTTGAATGGTATAAGGTCGTCAGTGGCTTGTATGAAGAACACAATGAAGTAGAAGAGGAAACACAGAGTGAGTCATAGTCAACAAATGGTAGAGGCTCTTGATCAGCAAGAGCTAGAAGAAGCAGAAGTTCAATTTCAAAAGGCCTTGTTAGAAGATAGTGAAGCGCAACTATTGGATTTGGGTCAATATCTTGAAAGTATCGGTTTTTACCCTCAGGCAAAAGAGGTTTATGAACAGATTGCAGAAACCTATCCAGAAGTATATCTGAGTTTGGCAACCATCCTTGCAGAGGAAGGGCAAACGGAAGAGGCCTTTGCATATTTAGAAGAAATTGGCCCTGAGTCTAACTGGTATGTAGCCAGTCTCTTGGTCAAGGCTGATCTCTATCAGCTGGAAGGTCTCGCAGATGTGGCGCGTGAAAAATTAGTTGAAGCAGCAAATCTGTCTGATGATCCAATCATTCAATTAGGGTTAGCTGAAATCGATCTGGAATTGGAACGCTACCAAGAGGCTATCCAAGAGTATGCCCAGTTGGACAATCGGGAGATTTTGGAAGCGACAGGGATTTCTACCTATCAACGGATTGGTTTTGCCTATGCCAATCTTGGAAAGTTTGAAGCAGCTGTGCCCTTCTTAGAGAAAGCTCTGGAGATTGAGTTTGATGACCAGATTGCCTACGAATTGGCGACCTTATTGTCTGATCAAGAAGAATACCAAAAAGCCCTGATCTACTACAAACAAATTGACACCTTGTCGCCTGATTTTGAAGGGTATGAGTACGGGTATGCCTTGGCCTTACAGGCAGAAAATGACCGTGAAAAAGCGCTTGAAATCGCCAAACAAGGGATTGAGAAGAATCCATTTGACGCACAGTTGAAGCTTCTTGCTTCTCAGCTTTCTTATGAGCTCCACCAGCCTGAACAGGCAGAAACTTATCTGTTGGAAGCTAAAGAAGTGGCAGATGATCTCGAAGAGATTGCTCTTCGCCTCACTACCCTTTATTTAGAACAGGAGCGTTTTGACCAAGTCTTAGATTGGCAAAATGAAGAAGTCGAAACGGTTGTCACCCGTTGGAACATTGCCCGTGCTTTGGCTGCCTTAGAGAAAACAGAAGAAGCCGTATCAGCCTACCAAGAGCTCTATGAGGACTTGAAGGACAATCCAGAATTCCTCGAAACGTATGTTTATCTGTTGCGTGAAGCTGGCGATGTGACAAGGGCGCGTGAAGTAGCCAACCAGTATTTGGCGATCGTACCAGACGATGTGCAGATGCAAACCATCTATGATAGCCTCTAATAAAACCATATCGTGAAGTTTCGGAACAGTTTGTGGTATACTGGTAGAAGATAGAATGAGGAGAGAAAAACATGGAACCAGTGAAACTTTTTCAATACAATACCTTGGGTGCCCTAATGGCGGGTCTGTACGGGGGTTCATTTACGATTGGAGAACTCTTGGAACATGGGGATCTAGGAGTTGGAACGCTTGATTCTATTGATGGAGAGTTGATCGTATTAGATGGAAAGGCTTATCAGGCTAAGGGATCAGGCGACCATCCTGAAATTGTCGAAGTTTCTCCTGATGCCAAGGTTCCTTATGCAGCAGTTGTTCCTCACCAAGCAGAAGTGATTTTCCGTCAACGCTTTGAAATGACGGACGAGGAATTGGAAGCTCGTATTGAGTCTTATTACGATGGCGAAAATCTTTTTCGCTCCATTAAGATTCGTGGTGACTTTGTCAAGATGCATGTCCGTATGATTCCAAAATCAACACCAGAGATGAAGTTTGCAGAGGTTGCAACCCATCAGCCAGAGTATACACGGGAAAATGTCACAGGGACCATCGTCGGTTTTTGGACACCAGAAATTTTCCATGGCGTGAGTGTGGCAGGATACCATTTGCACTTTATTTCAGATGACCATACCTTTGGTGGCCATGTAATGGATTTTGTCATCTCAGAAGGGATTGTAGAGGTGGGGGCTATCGATCAGCTGGATCAACGTTTCCCAGTCCAAGACCGTCAGTACCTCTTTGCCAAATTCAATGTCGATGAGGTCAAAGAAGATATCCATAAAGCAGAATAAAAAGAGGCTGGGACAAA
Organism: Streptococcus parasanguinis; assembly: GCF_023109675.1. Classification (GTDB taxonomy): domain Bacteria; phylum Bacillota; class Bacilli; order Lactobacillales; family Streptococcaceae; genus Streptococcus; species Streptococcus parasanguinis_I. The sequence continues at coordinate 79,706 of NZ_JALDUR010000009.1, forward strand.
AGTCCTAGCCTCTCAATTATTTTTGGATTGTCGAGCAAGACGCAGTGGTTGAGTGGGC